>DATMQI010000290.1:0-8482 GCA_035567135.1 Terriglobales bacterium | reverse complement strand
TTCCTCGACCATTGCCGCTGTTAGCTTGTCAACGCGCGCAGAAGCCGCCTGATGCAGTCGGCGCAGAATCTGTGTGCGCTCTTCCCTGGTCGAGCGGCCGAAGGTAATGAATGCGCTCTTCGCTGCGGCGATTGCGCGCTTGGTGTCTTGTTCATCGGCCATGGTTACACGGGCGATTACCTGACGGTTGGTTGGCTTGATGATGTTCATCACCTCGCTGCCGTGGGATTCCACAAATGTTCCATTGATGTAGTGCGTCGTGATTGTTTGCATTGCACTCTCCCGGACTTCCAGAGTCAAAACAAGTGGCCTCGCGTGTGATCCGACCGTTAACGTAACGATGCAACTCCAATTCCAGTGACAGATGCGCTAAATCGCTGCATATTGAACGCTTGGTGCCGGAAGAGACATGCTGGAGTGTGATGCGGCGTGGTCAGTGTCAAATTTTTGACACCTCACGCAGATCAATACTTTCCCGAAATCGGGCGGAGTCTTCGTACGACGGCGAACCGGCGATTCGATTGCTTCAAACTGGATGGCAATTGCGGTGCAACTTCCAGAGGTCTGGACGGCTGCTAGAGCTTGAAGCTGGAAGAGCTACGGGATAAGTTGTTCTAGGCTGACTCACAGAAGTAGCGCAAGGTACTCACAATGGCCAAAGAGGATGTGCAAAAGACACTGGCGGAGTTATCGCGAGACCTACAGGAGAGCAAAGCCAGACTTGAGGAGGCGCAACGCGTCGCGAGCGTCGGCCACTGGGAATGGGATCTCGAGACGGATGTCGTGGTCTGGTCGGATGAAACCTACCGCATTTTTGGATTAAGTCCGCAGGAACGTCCTATGGACTTAGCGACTGTACGCTCGATGGTCCACCCTGAAGATCGCGAGCCTCTTTATCAGGGAGTTGACCAAGACCTCGTTGCTGGAGAGCGCCCCAGCGCCGAATTTCGGATCGTTCGGCCCAATGGGGAAGTGCGTACAGTCTCTAGCCTGACGTCCCAGCGCTGGAGCTCCTTGCCGGGCGATACAAAAAGAGACGCATCCGGACGACCCTATAAATTGTTCGGCACCATTCAGGACATTACTGAGCGCAAGCGCACCGAGGAAGCACTGCAGGAGATTTCAGGCAAGCTACTGGAGAGCAAAGCCTGGCTTGAAGAAGCCCAACGCGTCGCCCACGTCGGCTACTGGGTATGGGACCTTCAGACGAATCGCGTGATCTGGTCGGACGAAACCTATCGCATCTTTGGGTTGACGCCACAGGAAGGCCTCATTGATTTAGACAAGGTACGCGAAATGATTCACCCCGACGATCGTGAGGCTGTGTTTCGGACGGCAGGAGAGGCTGTTCGTTCCGGAGCACGCGCGGACTGTGAACACCGACTTTTTCGTTCCAACGGGGAAATGCGGATCGTACACAGCTTGGGCGACTTGAAAAAAGACTCATCGGGACGTCCCTACCAAATTTTCGGTACGACCCAGGACATCACCGAACGCAAGCACGCAGAGGAGGCCCTGCAGCGAAGCCAGTTTTATCTCAGCGAAGGGCAGCGCCTCGCCCATATAGGGAGCTGGGCGTCAAAGGATTTGGGCATCAGGTGGTCCCATGATTTGGGAATCTATTGGTCTGACGAGGTATACAAGATTTACGGCCTTGACCCGCAGAACGGGCCCCCAAGTCTTGAGCAGTTCTTGGCCGTCATCCACCCTGATGACCGAGCCTCCATGGCGGAAACCATCCGGATGATGCACGAACAGCGCTGTGGCTGCGACGTGACGAAGCGGATCGTGCGACCCGACGGGGAGGTACGGTACGTTCGCTGCGTCGGTGTTCCGGTTTTTGAAGATGGAGTTTTCAAAGCGTTTCACGGCACGACCATCGACGTCACAGAGCACGAGCGACTGACCCAGGAATTGCGACGGGAGCAAGCATACCTCGCCGAAGCGCAAAGCCTGGCCCACATCGGCAGCTGGGCGACGAATTTTGCCACCAGGGAAAACTTTCATTTATCGGACGAAACGTATCGCATACACGGCTTCGATCCACGCCAAGGTCCTCCTGGACTCGAACGCTTTTGGGCCACTCTCCATCCAGAGGACGAGTCGCTCGTAAGGGCAACTCTTGAAGATGCAGTCCGCGCAGGAGCGGACTACGATATCCGCGACTTTCGCATTTGTCGTGCCGACGACGGCCAGATCCGATTCCTACGTACCATTGGACATCGCAATCCTGTTGGAGAAATCGGAGAGTACGTCGGTATCACCATGGATATAACCGAGCTAAAGCGTGCCGAGGAGGAACGCGAAAGGTTGCGGCAGCTTGAGGCTGATTTGGCGCACATCAACCGGGTCAACATGATGGGAGAACTCGCTGCCGCGTTGGCGCACGAAATCAGGCAGCCCATAGCCGCCTCAATCACCAGCGCCAACGCGTGTTTGCGATGGCTCGCGCGCGATCCACCGGACCTCGAAAGGGCGCGTGCAGCCGCAGCTAGAATTGAGCAAGACGGAAACCGCGCGGCCGATGTGATCAATCGTTTGCGGTCCTTCTACAAAAAAGGCATGCCCCCGAAGCGCGAGATGGTCGACGTCAAAGAGATCATTCGAGAAATGACCGCTCTGCTGAGGAAAGAAGCGGTTCGTCACTCCATAAAAATCCATTCCGAGCTGCTCGAAGATATCCCTAACGTCTTAGCTGACCGAGTGCAACTTCAACAGGTGTTCATGAACCTGATGCTGAATGCGATTGACGCCATGAAAGACACCGGGGGCAAGTTGACGATTAGCTCTCGGCTAACTCCTGAAGGTCAGCTAATCGTCTCGATCAGCGATACCGGCGTAGGATTGCCGGCGGAAAATACTGAGCGGATCTTTGATGCCTTCCATACCACGAAACCACAGGGTACGGGCATGGGTTTGGCCATAACCCGCTCGATCGTGGAGGCTCACGGTGGCCGAGTGTGGGCCACCGCCAATCAGGAGGCAGGCGCAACTTTTCATTTCACTCTTCCCGCCAGAATCGAGGCAGATGCATGAAATCCCCAGCCGCTCCCACGGTCTTCATCATCGATGATGACCGAGGCGTGCGTCAGGCGATCCACGATCTCGTCGAGTCCGTTGGGCTGCGCGCTGAATCGTTTGCAACTGGTGAGGAGTTTCTTGGCACGAGACAGATCGGCCGTCCGAGCTGTTTAGTTCTCGATGTAAGACTCCCTCAGATGAGTGGACTCGATTTTCAGCGCCGGTTGGCCGAGGCCGGCATGCAAATCCCCATCATCTTCGTCACGGCGCACGGAGACATTCCCATGTCTGTCAGGGCGTTAAAGTCGGGTGCCGTGGAATTTCTGACAAAACCTTTCAGGGACCAAGATCTGCTGGACGCAATTCAGCAGGCCCTCGAGCGTGACCGCATCGCCCAACAACAACAGGCCGAGATCCACGATCTGCAGGACCGCTATCGCGCTTTGACTGCGCGAGAGCAAGAGGTAATGATTCTGGTGGTCGCCGGGCTGCTCAATAAGCAGATTGCCTCTGAAATTGGAGCCAGCGAGGCCACAGTAAAGGTCCACCGAGGCAACGTCATGTATAAGATGCAGGCCGGATCGGTAGTTGATTTGGTCCGCATGGCCGACAAGCTCAAACTCCCTCCTCGCAAATAAGCCCGTCCTGATCTAGAGCCGTCCGGCTATTCCTCCCCCTTCACTTCTAGTCGACTACCACCAAAGTGGTAGCGCGCGCTACTAAGAGCCAATTGTGCAGTCGTTGCGAATGCGGTTAGGCTTCGCGCATGAGCAGCGGTCAAAGTTCAAGACTCATAGCCATCGTTGACGACGACCAGTCCGTTCAGAGCGCCCTGCAAGATCTGATCGAATCAGAGGGGCTATCCACGCTCTGCTTCGGCTCCGCGGAACAATTTCTGGATTCCGGCGCCCAAAACACAGCAGGCTGCCTGATCGCTGACATTCGGATGCCGGGAATGTCCGGCATTGAACTGCAAGCTAAGCTCAAGGCGGACCGATGCCGCATACCGATCATTTTCATCACAGCGCATGGGGACGCCAAGATGCGGATCCAAGCCATGCGTGACGGGGCAGTGGAGTTCTTGACGAAACCTTTTGACAACGCAGTCTTACTCGAAACGGTTCATGCCGCTGTCGAGGAACACGCGAAGACGATTGGGTTTTGGGACTCAAATCAATGATGCTGACTGATCAAGACCGTCGGGTCCGCAGGTTCGAGCAGATCATTGGCAACAGCCCGGCTCTGAGAGTCGTGCTAGAGCAAGCCGAGCGGGTTGCGGCGACCGACGCGACTGTTCTCATTCAGGGAGAGACCGGCACTGGCAAGGAACTCATCGCTCACGCGATCCACAACGCGAGCACTCGCAGCGGCCACCCTCTGATCAAGCTGAACTGTGCCGCGATTCCCTTCGACTTGCTTGAGAGTGAGCTCTTTGGGCACGAGCGGGGCGCCTTTACGGGTGCGATCGCACAAAAGGTTGGGCGCTTCGAATTGGCCGACAAAGGAACCCTATTTCTTGATGAAATCGGCGATATACCGCTAGCGTTGCAGCCCAAGCTCCTCCGTGTCTTGCAGGAACAGGAATTCGAACGTCTCGGAAGTGGGCGTACTCATCGCGTCGACGTACGTCTGGTGGCCGCGACTCACCAGGATCTCCAACGAATGGTGAAGCGCAGCGAGTTTCGCAGCGACTTGTACTATCGCCTGAATGTATTTCCGATCACGCTGCCGCCCCTACGGGATCGACGCGAAGACATTGCTCCACTGGTGGAACACTACGTTGAACTCTTTTGCCGTCGAATGGGGAAGTGCTTACACATCATTCCAGAGGAATTCGTGAATGCTTGCAAATCCTATTCGTGGCCTGGAAACATTCGAGAACTTCAGAACGTGATCGAACGCGCCGTAATACTATCGGATGAAGGTTTGCTTCCCAATCTTCTACGTCCATCTCGCTCTCCTGCAGTTATCGGGTTTCCTCCGAGCACAACGCTCAAGGAGTCCGAGCGCACTCTGATCTTGGGAGCATTAGAAGCCACAGGATGGTTAGTCGGCGGACCTTATGGTGCCGCTGCGCGGTTGGGAATGAAACGCACCACCTTGATCGCACGCATGAAGAAGCACGGAATATTTCGGCCTGCGGAGGACAGCAACTTCGAACAATCCGCTGACAGTAATTATCCAGCGGCCGAGCGCAGTTAGATACTGCTCGTTCGATAGGGCGCGAAACAAAGGTCGAACTCGCATTGCGGGCGGAGAGATCTGATGTCCTCAACACAGAATCAATGGCTCAATCAGGTGGGAAGCGTTCTTGAAACCCTCAACCAGGGCGTGATTATCAGTGACGAGGACAGACATATTGTCTTTGCAAACTCCATGTTTTTGGAAATGAGCAAAATGTCCGCCGACGGCATTCTGGGCCGATCCGTCATGGATTTATATCCGCCAGACGAAGTTGGTAGGTTGCAAGAGTTCATCACTCGCCGTGAGGCCCAGGGACGGGCTCGATATGAATTCTACATCCCGCAAACCGACGGCGGGCGCCTGCCCGTCGCGGTTACATCCCGCCTCGTGCATGGCGGCGATGGCCGGGCTTACGGAATTATTACCGCTACCGACATCAGCGACCAGAAACGCATTCAAGCGGAATTAAGCCAGACCAATGACTTGCTGCTGGAGCGTCAACACCAAATAGAGCAAGAGCTGCAACTCGCCGAACGGGTGCAACAGAGTCTCGCGCCGAAAAGTCTCACGTGGGGTGGAGTTTGTGTCGAAGCGCACTACCAACCAGCGTCATCTATTGGGGGAGATTATGGGATTGTGATTCCGAGCGACGACCGTTTGGATGTTGTTGTCTGCGACGTTTCCGGCCACGGCATCAGTTCGGCGCTTGTCGCCAACCGCATCTACTCCGAAACAAGGGCGCAGATTGAGAGCGGAGTTGAGCTCGGATCGATGCTGCGGCATCTAAATCATTTCGCGGTTCAGAATCTCGCCAGTTCAAGTTTCTTCTTCACTGTGGCAGCCATGCGCCTCCATCGCGCTCGTGGCTATTTGCAGTTTGCCGGAGCCGGTCATCCGCCAGCGATCATTCTCCGCCGAGGACAGTTGCCACGGCTCCTCGAATCGACGCACATGATTCTCGGCTTGTTTGAAAACGCGGTGGCCGCCGAAGCGAGTGTCGAAACAGCTCTCGAAGCGGGGGACCGTGTAGTCCTTTACACCGATGGCTTGACTGAGAATTTCAATTTGCATCGCGAAATGCTCGGTTTGGATGGCTTCAAAGAGATTGTTGCGGAAGCTTCTTCTTTGCCTTTGGCAGAAATGAAAAGCCAAATTCTCGATCGTGTTGCTGCATGGCGCGACGGCTATGCCGTTGATGACGTTTCCCTCGTGCTGCTTGAAATCTCGTAATTTTCCTCGCGTCCGAATATCCACCTCATCTCCTATCGTGGTCAAACGCACGGGCTTCAAGTGTCGGGATCGTGACACTGTTCTTGCGTGGTCATCAATCGGCTCGGAATATTCGCGCGTTGGCGCGGATATTGATGGTGTTCCGGCGATGGGTCGCATGGCAGAGGAATTGCAATTACCAGCAGTGAGATATGCGAACGTCATCCAATCGTCGGCCTTCGGAAATTCACAGCTCTTTCTTCAGTGTGGCCGCTCGACGCGTTCTGGCTGTTCTGTCAGCAGCGGTGTTCGCGGTTACGGGTTGCGGCACCCCGAAAGCGGCACCCGCCGTTCCCAATCCCGAGGTTGAAGTTGCCACCGTCCTTCAGAAAGACGTCCCGATATTCAGCGAGTGGGTGGCGACGCTTGACGGCTACATAAACGCGCAGATTCAACCACAGGTCGCGGGATACGTCATCCGGCAAACTTACAAAGAAGGTTCGTTTGTCCGTAAAGGCCGGATTCTCTTTCAAATTGATCCGCGGCCGTTTCAAGCCCTGCTCGATCAAGCGAAAGCACAACTCGCGCAGTCTCAAGCACAACTTGGCAAAACAGAAATGGACGTGAACCGGGATACCCCGTTGGCCAAAGAACGGGCGATTGCACAAAGCCAGTTGGACAACGACGTTCAAGCGAAGCAGGCCGCTCAGGCAGCCGTCAAAGCAGCCGAAGCTCTGGTCGAGCAAGCCCGCCTCAACCTGGAATTCACGGACGTGAAATCGTTGGTCGACGGGATCGCAGGTATCGCGCAGGTCCAGATCGGAAACCTCGTCACTCCAACGACGGTTCTGACAACGGTCTCCCAGGTGGAGCCGATAAAAGCATATTTCTCGATCAGCGAACAAGAATACATCCACTACGCCGACCGAATTAACGCGCAGACGCAAAAGGAAATTCCTTCCGGTGGGCCACTGTTCGATCTGATCCTTGCTGATGGATCGATCTATCCCCACAAGGGTTCCGCTCTACTCACCAACCGCCAGGTAGACACAGCGACGGGCAGTATTCAGATCGTTTGCTCATTTCCCAATCCTAAAAACGAACTTCGCCCAGGGCAGTTTGGAAGATTGCGAGCGGCTCCGGAAGTCAGGAACGGTGCGCTTCTCGTGCCACAAAAAGCCGTGACCGAACTGCAAGGAACCTATCAGCTGGCGGTGGTGGGCGCCGACAACAAGGTGAGCATTCGCGCGATAAAAGTCGGGGATCGTGTTGGCCCGGAGTGGATTGTCGAAAGTGGAGTCAAAGCGGGCGAACTGGTGATTGTGGAAGGACTGCAAAAGGTACAGAACGGTTCAACCGTGAAAATGAAACAGGTCCAACCAGCGAGAGGCGATTGACCAGTGTCCAAGTTTTTCATCAATCGGCCGATCGTGGCCATGGTTATCTCCATCCTCATGGTGATTGTGGGAGCGGTAACTATCACCGTGCTCCCTGTGGCCCAGTTTCCAAACATCGTTCCTCCGGAAGTTCAAGTCCTCGCAACTTATGTGGGCGCGGACGCAAAGACCATTGAACAGTCGGTTGCGACGCCGATCGAACAGCAAATGAGCGGCGTCGACAACATGAATTACATGTATTCGCTGAACTCGACGGCCGACGGACTGATGCGCCTGATCGTGGACTACGACGTTAAGACCGACCCGAATACCGACCTTATTCTGACGCAAATGCGTCAGACGCAGGCGGCTTCTCAATTGCCGAGCGATGTGACCAATTACGGCGTTACGGTGCAGAAGACCGTCACGGCTCCGCTGATGCTGGTTACTCTCTATTCGCCGAAAGGCACGTACGACGCCCGGTTTCTGGCCAACTACGCTTACATCAATTTGTCCGACCAAATCAACCGCTCCTACGGCATCGGGAGTGTTCAGGTTTTCGGTGCGGGCCAATACGCCATGCGTCTGTGGGTGAAGCCGGACAGGCTCGCAAAACTGGCCATCACGGTTCCCGAGATTGTCTCGGCCCTCCAATCTCAAAACAGTGTGAACCCTGCTGGGCAAGTGGGCAG
>DATMQI010000289.1:0-112238 GCA_035567135.1 Terriglobales bacterium | reverse complement strand
CAAGCACCTGCTCGAATACGACGATGTAATGAACAAGCAGCGCGAGGCTGTTTATGGCTTGCGCCATCAACTGCTGGAAGGTGTGGATCAAAAGGAACTGATCCTCGAGGACTACGTTTCCGGTATTCTCAGCGATTTGATGGATCAATTCTGCGCGGTAAAGGTTCACGCCGCGGATTGGGATCTTAAGGGTCTGAAGGACTCCATCTTTACCCGCTTCGGAGTGGATATTCTCGCCGAAGGCATCCAGCCCGAGACTCTGAATCGCGCAGAACTGGGCGACGCGATCTTCGACAAACTCAAAGCCCGTTACGACGCCAAGGAAAAATTGATTGGCCCCGATGCCATGCGCTATCACGAGCGCATGATCATGTTAAGCGTGCTCGATTCGCAGTGGAAAGACCACCTCCGCGACATGGACCATTTGAAGGAAGGCATCGGTCTGCGCGGCTACGGACAGCACGATCCGCTGGTGGAATACAAGCGCGAGTCGTTCGACATGTTCGAGGCCATGATGCAGCGCTCCCAGGAAGAGACCGTGCGTTATCTCTACCTGATGCAGATTCTGGAGCGCCCCAGCGAAGGCGAAGCCCCGAGACCTGGAGACGGTGGTTCCGGCGCAGGTCCAGAAGTTGGCGTGCCGGTTCCGCGAATTGGCGGGGACGGCAATGGGCGCAAACCCCGGCAGGTAGCCACGTCGGTCGACGAAATCGAAGAAGCTTTCCAGCGCAAGAAGCGCCGCGAACTGGAGCAGGCTCGCATGGCCGGTTCTGGTGATCTGCAGACGGTACAGCAAGTGGTACGCGGCGCGGCGAAAATCGGACGCAACGACCCCTGTCCCTGCGGCTCCGGCAAAAAATACAAGAAGTGCTGCGGCGCTAAGGCATAAGCGACCGACCGAAAAACTTCAACCACAAAGGATCAAAGGATGTCTTTAGCGAGATTCTCCTTCGTGTCCTTAGTGGTTGATGATTTTCATTTTTCCGGCTTAGCCAGCACAAACGATTTCACCACGATGTTGTTGGGCTGAACTCCAACCGGAATCATGGTCAGCAGCGAGTATTCCCCCGGCTCGAATTTCTTCTTGGGCGTGCGCTTCTGGATAACCGTGACATCCCCTGACCCCGAGTTCAGAACCAGCAAATAGTTCTGACTCTGCGAAAGCGCCAGCCCATCCGGGTGGCTCCCGACCGGCAGGGTGGCAATCATTTTTCCGCTATCAATGTCATAAACCGCGACAGTATTCGATCCGAAATTGCTGACGTACAAGCGGGAGTTATCCGCTGCCACCAGCCCGCGCGCTGGATGAGTGCCAATCAAATAGCTGCCGCCAACCTCGTCGGTCGTAGTCTCGATAATCGAGATGTTATCCGAATCGAAGTTGCTCACCATGAGTTCGCCGCCGTCAGGCTTGAGCGCCAGGTGCACTGGAGTTTTGCCCACATCCAGAAGCGCGAGCAGTTTGTCGTTTTTCAGATCAATCGACGCGACTTGCGCCGATGCTGCGCAGGCGACAAATGCCTTATTACTCTCTGTCAGGATCGCAATGTCTTCCGGCTGCTGGCATACCGGAATCGTGTTGCGAACGGTAAGATGTTGCGCATCGATCAGCGAAATTGTGTTGTCGCCATGATTGCTGACCACCACAGTTCCGCCATCAGGAGAAACTCTGGCCAGGCCGGGCGAAGCTCCCACACGAATGTTCTTGACCACAACTCGCTTCTCGAGATCAATCACTGAAACATTCGCTGAGCCTGAATTGGCAACGTACCCACGCTTCCCGTCCGAAGAAACGTCGATGAAGTAAGGCCTACCGTGGACTCCGATGGTCGCAACAACAGTGTTGCGTTCCGCATCAATCACACTGATGTTGCTCGATCCAGCATTGACTACATAAATCTCGTTCTTCTTATTGTTCGCGGCAACGCCGGTAGGCTCACTGCCAACCTTGATCGTCTTCGCGGGCTGAAACGTGCGCAGGTCGATGACGCTGACCGTATTGCTCTTGCCATTCGTGATGTAGGCGTACTCGTGGTATGCCGGGCCGTAATCGGTGAGCTGCCGCTCCTGGAAATACAACCAGCCCAAGCCGACGAGGACCGGGATAGAAACGACGATTAGGAGCAGTTTGCGCAAGTTAAGGAACTCGGGGAGCAAGGAAAGGCGATGCTCGCAGTTTTAACGCAGCCGGAACACAACTTCCACAGTGAGTGGCGTCGCGAAGGGCGTACCGTCTTTCGAGGCAGGGCTAAACCTCCACTTCGCAACTGCCTCAACAGCCTTAAGGTCAAGGTCCGGGCTCAGACCTCTGACAACTCGCATGTCATGGGGTATGCCGTCGGCAGCTAAATCCAGATGCACGGCGACGATGCCCTGCAATTTGTTCTTGCGAGCGGTTTCCGTGTACTCCGGGTCGGGGGCGTAGATCACTTTTGGTGGAGTTACCCCGTTGTTGCTTTTGTCCTTTGCCATCCCAAGCCGAGGCTGCGCCAGCATGAGCACAATGAGCGAGGCGAAAGCGGCGATTTGTCGACGAGACCTCATCTATTTTACGTCCCCAAGGCAACATCATGAGCGCGGGTCGTGGCAGCCACTGAAGCCACGGTCGATTGCGGTCCAATTCTCGCCACCGTTCTCCCCACCACCGGCGCGATCTGCTGCACTTGCACCATCAATTCATCGAACTGATCCGGATAGAGCGACTGCATGCCGTCAGATAGCGCTTTGTCCGGCTCATGGTGAACTTCGATGATCAACCCATCCGCGCCGACCGCCACCGAAGCTCGCGAAAGCGGAGTAACTTTATTTCGCTTCCCGGTGCCGTGACTGGGATCGACGACAATGGGCAAATGGCTGAGCCGCTGCACCGCCGGAATCAAGCTTAGGTCGAGCGTATTTCGCGTGTGGTCGGCGAAGGTGCGCACGCCGCGTTCGCAAAGAATTACGTTGTAGTTGCCTTCGCTCATCACGTACTCGGCCGCCATCAAAAATTCTTCCAACGTCGCCGACATGCCGCGCTTCAGCAGCACCGGTTTACCAGCCCGCCCGGCACGCTTCAGCAGCGAAAAATTCTGCATGTTGCGCGCACCAATCTGGATGACGTCGGCATACTCCTCAACCAGTTCCAAAGACTCGTTATCAATCGCCTCGGTAACAATTCTCATGCCAAACTGTTCGCGAACCTCGGCCATGATGCGCAAGCCTTCTTCGCCTAAGCCTTGAAAAGAATATGGAGAAGTGCGCGGCTTGTAAGCTCCGCCACGAAAAAACTGCGCCCCAGCGCGCTGGACGCGCTCGGCTATCGCAAACGCCTGCTCACGGCTTTCAATTGCACAAGGGCCGGCCATAATCGCCAGCGTGGGTCCGCCAATCGTGGCCTCGCTCCCGGCGAAACGGACCACGGTATTTTCTTCCTTGATATCACGGCTAACTAACTTGTAAGGCTTGGTGACACGGATGACTTCCTGCACGCCCGACATTTCTTCCAGCGTGCCCGGCTCGACCTCGCCCTTGTTTCCAGTGATGCCAATCGCGGTCCGCTCGGCCCCCGGAATGGAATGGGCGCGGTACCCGAGCGCTTCGATTTTCTGGCAGACCGCGCGCACCTGCGCTTCGGTAGCGTGCGCCTGCATAACCACTAACATGAACCCACCTCGAAAAGTTCAAGTCTATCGTTGAAGGCGCATGCACCGCAAACCGGCCCGCACTGCTGCCTCCCAGCACACCTCGACTGCTAGTTATACTTTCTCCATGCCCCGTTCCATCGCCAGCGAGCATGACATCCTCAAGCTGTCCGTGCCCAAGCGCCCGCCCCGCCTGACCTCGCGCCGCATCGGCATTCACACTTCGACCGCCGGAGGTGTCCAGAATGCGGCCGAACGCGCTTATCGGCTGGGATGCAATACGTTTCAGATTTTCTCTTCCAGCCCGCGCCAGTGGGCGCCGTATGAACTAAGCCGTCCGCAATGCGACGAGATGATGCGCCTGCGTGAGAAGTATGACCTCAAGCCAGTAGCGATTCACGTGAATTATCTGGTGAATCTGGCCAGCACAACGCCCCTGTTTTTAAAGAAGTCGACGGAAGCTTTTCGTGGCGAGGTGGAACGTGCCTTGGCCTTGTGCGCGGATTATCTCGTGCTCCATCCCGGCTCTTTCCGCGGCGCGGATCGCGAAGCAGGCCTGATTCAGACCTCTGCCGCAATCGCTGCGGCGACTCAAGGACTGGACATCGCCCAAGGCAACCTCACCATCCTGATCGAAAACACAGCCGGCGCGGAATACTCGCTTGGCGGAAGCTTCGAACAAGTCGCCGAAGTGCTGGAACGGCTGCGTAACCTGGTTCCCATCGCCGCCTGCATCGACACTTGTCACACCCATGTCGCCGGATATGACATCGTAAGCGAATCCGGAATGCGCCAGACGCTGGCCCACCTGGACGAGACCGTCGGACTCAAGAATGTGCGAGTTTGGCACTGTAACGACGCCAAGGCAGCCTGCGGATCGAAATTGGACCGGCATCAGCACATCGGGAAGGGAAGCATTGGATGTGAGCCATTTCGGCGCCTGTTGAACGATCCCCGCCTGGCCCATGCAGCCTTCATTGCCGAAACGCCCATTGACCAACCGGGAGATGATAAAAGAAACATAGCCGTCCTAAAGGAGTTGGTAACCAGATGACTCATGTGGGAACAGCCGCCTTCGGCTGTCCGGCGGAGCGAAGCTCCGCGGGTGGATGCGAGAGTGCCAATGATCGCTCGCTGACATATCACAGTGAGGATACGGTTCGTAAAGCAATACCAACATTGTTGCGGCGTGACTCTTGAATCCAGACTGCAAATCTGTTATGTTAAACATGTTTAACAAATGCTAGGCATTCGACTTGAACCCGAACTCGAAGAAAAGCTGGACTCTCTCGCCAAAGAAACGGGGCGCAGCAAGAGTTACTACGCTCGCGAGGCCATTCGGCAATATCTGGAAGACCGCGAGGACTACCTGAAGGGCATCGCCGCGCTGGAGCGCCGCGAACCTACCATCACGCTCGAAGAGTTGGAGCGCAGGCTTGGTTTGGACGATTGAGATTACCCGGACCGCCGAAAAGCAGATCAAAAAGCTCGACGCACCGGTTCAAAAGTCTATCGTTCGCTTTCTGCGAGAGCGCCTGAAATCTGCCGCGAATCCGAGACAATGGGGCAAGCCTTTACACGGTGACAAGCGCGGACTTTGGCGATATCGTGTCGGGCACTACCGTCTTATTTGCGATATCCAGGACGAAAGAATCACGGTCTTGGTACTGGAAGTTGCTCATCGAAAAGAGAGATACCGGTGATGCCGTGCCGCTGTCTCTCGCGCCGCTATTGTAAAATTAAGGTTTATCTGGAACGCAAACTTTCCTTCTATGCCGCAGGACGAACAAACCACCATGGTCCGCGAAGACCGCTACGACGCCCAGCGCATCGAGACCAAGTGGTTCGAGCGCTGGCAGCAGGACGCGTCTCTCTACGCCGCCGAGCCCAATTCCACCAAGCCAAAGTATTACGTGCTTGAAATGTTGCCCTATCCCTCGGGCGCCCTCCACATGGGACACGTTCGCAACTACGCCATCGGCGACGCGCTCGCCCGCTACATGTGGATGAACGGCTATAACGTTCTCCATCCCATGGGATGGGATTCGTTCGGGCTCCCCGCGGAAAACGCCGCCATTTCCAACAATACTCCGCCGCGGGAGTGGACGCTCCGCAACATCGCCAACATGAAGGCGCAGATGAAGCGCCTCGGCTTCGGCTACGACTGGTCGCGGGAAGTCACAACCTGTCTGCCGGATTACTACCGGTGGAATCAGTGGTTTTTCCTGAAGCTCTACGAAAAGGGCCTAGCCTATCGCAAGAAGAGCAGGGTCAACTGGTGTCCGAAGTGCTGTACCGTCCTCGCTAATGAGCAAGTGGTGAACGGCCGCTGCTGGCGGCATGAAGACACCTTGGTAGAACAGCGCGAACTCGAGCAGTGGTTCTTGCGCATTACGCAATACGCCGAGGAATTGCTTCGCGACCTGGACAAGCTCAGTGAGTGGCCCGAAAAAGTCCGTACCATGCAGCGCAACTGGATCGGCCGCAGTGAAGGCACGCTCGTGGACTTCAAGCTCGACGGCGTAAACGATTCGCCGGACTCCACGATCACCGTGTTCACCACCCGGGTCGACACAATCTACGGGGCAACGTCCGTTCAACTTGCGCCGCAGCATCCGCTGGTTGCTGGCTTGGTAAAGAACAACGATCCATTGCGCGCACAGGTAGAACAGTTGATTGCGGAGCAGCGCAAGGCAAAAGAAGTGGGCGACATCGGCGCCATCGAAAAGCACGGCGTTAATACCCACCACTACGCGGTGAATCCCTACAACGGAGAGCGGGTCCCTATCTGGGTGGCGAATTACATTCTCACGGATTACGGCACGGGCGCGATCATGAGCGTGCCGGCGCATGATGAGCGCGACTACGAATTCGCCAGGAAGTACAACCTCAAGATCCGAACTGTAATCGTCCCTCGGTCGGTCGATCCTGAAGAAACCACCCCCGAACCCGTGCTTCCGTTTACTACATTGGATGGCAAGCTGATAAATTCAGGCCAATTCACCGGCCTCCACTGCGAAGAAGCAATCAAGAAGATGTCGGAGTATGCCGAGAAGAAGGGCTTCGGCAAAGCCACGATCACGTACCGTCTCAAAGACTGGGGCATCTCGCGCCAGCGCTACTGGGGCACGCCCATCCCCATGCTTTATTGCGAGAAAGATGGCATTGTGCCCGTCCCCGAAAAAGATTTGCCAGTGATTCTGCCGGACAACGTCGACATAACCTTGACGGGTGGCTCACCCCTTAGCCGGGTGCCGGAATTCGTAAATGCGACTTGTCCGAAATGCGGAGGCCCAGCCCGCCGCGAGACCGACACCATGGACACCTTCGTGGATTCGTCCTGGTACTTCTATCGCTATACCGACGCGCATAACGATCAAGCCCCATTTGATTCCAAAACGATTGCATACTGGTTCCCCATCGATCAGTACATCGGCGGCGTTGAACACGCAATTCTCCATCTCATCTACTCGCGCTTCTGGACCAAATTCATGCGCGACATGGGATTGGTAAAGAACGACGAACCCGTCGAGCGCCTATTCACCCAAGGCATGATCATCAAGGGCGGGGCGAAAATGTCCAAGAGCCTGGGCAACATTGTTTCACCGGATGAAATGATTGCCCGTTATGGCGCGGACAGCACTCGCATGTACACATTGTTCGCGACCTCTCCAGACCGCGAACTGGACTGGCAAGACGAGGGAGTCGAAGGCATCCAACGATTCCTGGGGCGGGTATACCGCTTCGTGGAGGGTAACGCGCGCCCCCAAGATCCGGGCTGGCACAAGCCTGCGCCTGAGCATCTGACCGGCTCCGCACGGCGGCTTCAGCGCAAGCTTCATCAGACCATTAAACGTGTGACCGACGACTTCCAGGGCCGCTGGCACTTCAATACCTGCATCTCGGCCATCATGGAATTAGTGAATGACGCCAACCGCAGGGCTTTAGGAAGTGGTCCCACTCAAAACCCCGTGACTGGAGCACCCGTCAAAGGGGATGAGATCCCACTCGCACTTCTGTCCGACGTCCAGAGGAATCTTGTATTGTTGCTCGCCCCGTTCGCTCCTCACCTTGCCCACGAGCTCTGGGAAATGTTGGGCGAGAAAGCGAACCTGCTGCGCGCGCCATGGCCGAAATATGATCCGGCACTCGCCAAGGAAGAGGAAATTGAAATCCCCGTGCAGGTTAACGGCAAGTTGCGCAGCCTGATCGTCGTTCCGGCGGATTCGTCGGAAGATGTAATCCGCGAACGTGCCTTGTCGGACGAAAAGATCAAAGCAGCAATCACAGGCAAACAGGTCGTCAAGGTAATTGTCGTGCCAGGCAAACTGGCCAATATCGTTGTGCGCTGAACTCCATCCCCCGTTGCATCCTGTCATCTGTAGTAGCTGGTTCGCAACGCGAATCAGCTACGGAGTCGAAGGACCTGCGGGGTAACCGCCGCTTCATAGCTTCAAGGAATGCTATCGACCCTGCGTACTCCGAGCCTCAAGTTGAGATCAATTGCGCTATTCTAGCTTTTGGTGAAACCCCGATCCCCCACGCTCGAAGGCTTTCGCCTCATCTTCCGCCGTCCCTCGTTCGGACTCGCGGAAATCGCCTGGCGCTGGAGTCTCGGCGCCGCAACGGCTCTGCTGCTCCTGTTCTCCTTCTTCGAGTATCTGGACACGTTGCCAGTCAGTAAGGACGACCTTTTTTTTCTGCGAACCCGCCAGCCAGCCCTGATTTCCCGCGCCGTGCTGCATATTTTTCGCGGCAGCGCATTTCGCGTTGTCGAGACCGCGGTCGTGCTGGCTCTGACTCTGGGAGTCGCATGGGTCGTAGTCGCTTCTTTAGGGCGAGCGGCCACGATCAGAGCATTGCTGGCCTATTTTCGCGAGAGCAACCTCTCATCACCACAGCACAAGGAGCAACCAAGCTGGCGGTTGCGATCTCTCGTCGCGCTCAATTTTCTTCGGCTTGGCGCGACCCTCGCAGGCTTCGTGGGCTGCTTCGCAGCTATTCTTCTGGGCACAGTCGCCTCAAGCCCCAGCGATCCCAGCCCAGGCAGCGCTGTACTGATCATGCTGACCGTAACCATGCTGGTGTGGTTGGCATGGTCCACGTTGAACTGGTTCCTCTCGACAGCGGCGATATTCGTAGTCGCGGATGGCCAGGACGCATTCGGCGCCATCGCGGCCGCCGTTGATCTGTGCCGTAGTCGTGCGGGATCAATCTTCGCCGCAGGCACATGGTTCGGTCTCGCACACCTCACCGTATTCGTGATTGCCAGCTCAGCGATTGGTTTTCCCTTGGGCTTTGCTCCCGTCGTCCCCGCGGGCGTAGTGGTGGGCGGCGTGCTTCTAGTAACACTTGTGTATTTCGCCGTAACAGATTTTTTGTATATCGGACGCCTGGCGGCGTACGTCGCCATCGCGGAATTTCCCGGGTTCTCCGTGGTACTTCCTAAACCCAGCCCACAGCCTGAAAATACGCAGCATCGGGCATCTCGCAGTTCGGCAAATGAATCTCGTATCGATCCAGCGGAATTAATCTTGAGTGATGTTCCCTCCGCCGACTGAGCTAGCAGTCACGAACCACACAGCTTGCCATCTCCTTGACAAAACCCTTAGGCTGAATTCGATTTCCGTGCTAGCATGAGCCCGCTTTGCGGCCACAGAGCTAGCGCCTGGGAGTTATGAAAGACGGCAGATACCTATTAACGCAAATCCTTGCCCTGGCGGCGGCGATTGTTCTCGCACCCGCCATCGCTAGCGTCGACGCCGCTGGCACTTACAAAATCCTCTACTCGTTTGGTCCTCGCAATTCTCACGGTTGTTACGGAGAGAGCCCCTACGCGGGTCTAACGATCGACACATTGGGAAATCTTTATGGCGTGACCTCATCTAGTAGCTCGTACTGTGCACCGGGGGGTACGGCATTCAAGCTGAGCCCGACGTCGAGCGGCGGCTGGAAGGAAAGGACCTTGCATCTCTTTGGCTCCCAAAAAGATGGAAGCACACCCGTGGGCAGCATGGTCCTTGACCCGGCCGGCAATCTCTATGGCACGACTGCGGGGGGCTTTGGCACAGTCTTTGAGTTAATCTTGAAAAATAAATGGAACGAAAGCATTCTCCACAACTTTACGGGCAACAATGACGGAGATAGTCCAGTTTCCTCGTTGGCTTGGGACTCAAAAGGCAATCTCTACGGCACAACCCTTTCTGGAGGCATCAACAATTGCGACCAAGTTAGCCAAGGTGGATGCGGGACGGTGTTCGAACTCACGCAAGGGTCCGATGGCTCCTGGAATGAGAAGGTGCTATATGAATTTACCGGCGGCAAGGACGGATCCAACCCGCGTTCCGGCGTGGTGCTGGATAGTGTCGGGAATATCTACGGTACCGCCGGGTTTGGGGGTAGTGATATATGCGGCTATCCGAACATCGGTTGCGGCACTGCCTTCGAGTTGGAGCCTAATCCCGATGGCAGCTGGAAATTCAAAGTGCTCCATGAGTTCTCACTAAAGGGAGACGGCGGAGCTGGACCGTGGGGAACCCTAACAATGGACAACACGGGGAACCTTTTTGGAACGGCTGCGGGCGGCGGTCATTACGGTCCTGGAGTGGTCTTCGAGTTCGAGCATACTGCTACTGGTTGGAAAGAACGCGTGCTCCATGCATTTACCGGCGGAAATGACGGAGCCAATCCTTTTTTCGAAAAACTGGTTTTCGATTCCGCGGGAAATATTTACGGCACAACTGAAGCTGGGGGCACGCATGGAAATGGTGTCGCTTTCGAACTCACGACCCGAACAGGGGGAGGTTGGCCCGAAAGAGTCCTACACAACTTTGGCAAGTCCCGGAGTTCTGATGGCGCAAATCCATATGCTGGGGTCGTCCTCGATGCCGCGGGCCATCTGTACGGAACGACGCTAAATGGGGGACGTTTCGGCTATGGGACAGTTTTTGAAATCGTGCCGTAAGACACTGCTTAGGGCGCCGCGTGCTGGGACGAGAATAGCAAGATTACGTATCCTGTTTCCTTACCCCTTTACAACTTTCCCCCTCATTTGAGACACTCGTCCGTGGAAACCCAATCTATCGTTGTCCTCGATTTTGGGGCGCAATATTCCCAGCTCATTGCGCGCCGCATCCGCGAACAAAACGTCTTTTCCGTCGTCCTGCCATGCACTGCCAGTCTCGACGAAATCCGCAGCTATTTACCTCTGGGCATCATTCTCTCCGGCGGACCCTGCTCGGTTTACGATCAGGATGCTCCCAACACCGACCGGCGAGTATTCGAACTCGGCCTGCCCGTGCTCGGCATTTGCTACGGCTTACAGTTGATGGTGCACGTCCTGGGCGGCAAGGTGCGAGCCGCGGACAAACGCGAATACGGCCACGCCAACGTAGAAATCAAAGATAGTTCGCTGCTCTTTCAAAACGTGCCAAAGAATCTTTCTGTCTGGATGTCGCACGGTGACGAAGCCGTGGATCTGCCCTCAGGTTTCCAATTGACCGCAAGTTCGCCCAACGCTGTTGCCGCAATCGAGAGTTCTGAGAAAAAGATGT
Source organism: Terriglobales bacterium (assembly GCA_035567135.1). Taxonomy (GTDB): domain Bacteria; phylum Acidobacteriota; class Terriglobia; order Terriglobales; family Acidobacteriaceae; genus JABDBE01. The sequence continues at coordinate 101,062 of DATMQI010000289.1, read as the reverse complement.
ACGCGGTGCAGTTTCATCCTGAGGTGCGCCATACCCAGTCCGGAACCGACATTCTGCGCAACTTCGCGCTCGTGATCTGCGGCGCCCGACCAACCTGGACTCCGCAGCACTTCATCGACGCCACTATTGCCAACGTGCGTCACACCGTAGGCGATGGCCGCGCTATTTGCGCGCTCTCTGGCGGCGTGGATTCTGCCGTAGCCGCCACGCTCGTCGATCGGGCTCTGCGAGATGGCAACGGTCCTTCGCGCCTGACTTCGGTGTTCGTGAACAATGGCGTGCTGCGCAAAAACGAATTCGGAAAGGTGCAGCAAAATCTGCGTGACAAGCTGGGCTTGCACGTAGTCGCAGTCGATGCCACCGATCGTTTCCTGAGCAAGCTGGCCGGCGTGACTGATCCCGAGAAAAAACGCAAAATTATCGGAAACGAATTCATCGCCGTATTTGACGAGCAAGCCCATCGCATCGAGAAAGAGGAAGGCAATGTCGAATGGCTGGTGCAAGGTACTCTCTATCCCGACGTGATCGAATCGCGCTCGGTGCGCGGGCCGTCGCAAATCATCAAGTCGCATCACAACGTCGGCGGGCTGCCCGAAAAAATGAAGCTGAAACTGATCGAACCGCTGAAAGAATTATTCAAAGACGAAGTCCGCAAGATCGGACGCGACCTAGGCATGCCGGAGGAAATTCTTCAACGCCAGCCGTTCCCGGGACCGGGCTTGGCAGTGCGCATCCTAGGCGAAGTTACGCCCGAGCGCCTAACCATCCTGCGTGAGTGCGACGAAATCGTGGTAAACGAAATCAAGCAAGCGGGTCTGTACCAGAAAATCTGGCAATCGTTTGCGGTACTGCTACCCGTGATGTCCGTAGGAGTGATGGGCGACCAGCGCACCTACGCCAACACTTGCGCCATCCGCGCCGTCCACTCCGAAGACGGCATGACCGCCGACTGGGTTCCGCTCCCGCACGAGGTCCTGAAAACAATCTCCAGCCGCATCGTCAACGAGGTAAAAGGTGTCAACCGCGTCGTCTACGACATCACATCAAAGCCACCAGGCACAATCGAGTGGGAATAAATCACGGCCTACACCCCCGCCATGGCTGGCTCGACCTCGTAGAGCGAGTGCCAGGGCGTGGCGGCTTTGAGACGCTCGTTCACGTTGTTGATGTTCTTTACCCCTTCGGTCTGCAGCCATTTACGGAAGGCTTCGGCGCCTTGCTTGGCGTAGATGGGAATTCCGTCTTTCCAGGTGGCGCGGCCGCAGAGTACTCCATTGAACTTTACTCCGGATTCACCGGCGAGTTCGAGGGCTTCGGTAAACTCTGCGTTGCTCACGCCGGCTGACAAATAGATGAATGGCTTGGTGGCGACTTTCGCGGCTTGCAGAAACAGATCCGCAGCTTCTTTTTTGCTGTACGCTTTCTGCCCAGCGTAGGCCTTCGCGCCCTCTACATACTTCATGTTCACCGGCACTTCCACTTTCAGCACGTCGACGCCGTAGCGCGGCTTGGCGAACTCGCGCATGCTCTCGGTGACGATGTGCGGCTTTTTCTTCGCGTACTCGAAGCCTTTCTCGTCTGCGCCCTCTTCGTAACCGACAAACTCCAGAAAATATGGAATGTCGTTCGCCCGGCATTCATCGCCGATGCGCTCTACCCACGCATGTTTCTTGTCATTGACTTCCTTCGGATCAAACGGCGTGTAGTAAAGCAGAATCTTGACGCAGTCAGCCCCAGCTTCTTTCAGCCGACGCGCAGACCAATGATCGAGTAAGTCGCCCAGCCGGCCAGGTCCGGTCTTGTCATACCCAGTCTTTTCGTAGGCTAGCAGCAGCCCAGCGTTTTTGGCCCGCCGCTTAGCCGCAGGCAATCCCCACTCGGGATCGAGCAGGATGGCGCTGGCATGCGGAGTGAGAACTTCGGCGACCAGCGACTTGAATTCTTCCATCAGGGCATCGCTGACTTCGCCGCCCTTTTCCTTGGCAAGCGATTTCTGCAGGGACCCGCGTTGGTCCATCGCAGCAGCGGCGATGATGCCGTGGGGGGTGGAGACTTTTTTGAGGCCAGCTAGTTTTCCGGGAGAGAGTTTCATAGGATTCCTCCTTGGAGATTTCAGAGCTGATGATTCAATGAATTCTTAGAGCAATCAATTGTAAACCCAAAGCGAGGCAGAACTGGTGCCGGCGGTTTTTGCGCTGCCAAATTCATGGGCCGAATCTCTCGGCGGCGCGGGCTTTGGCTTTTGCGGCTTCTTCTTCGCGATTCTTGGGTGGGGCAGTGGTCTCAAGAGAGCGCAGCAGGCGATTCGAGATGCCGGCTACGTCCTCGACGGCCGTTAGAAATATGTCCTCGTTCGCTTTTGACGGTTTGTTGAAGCCGGTGATTTTTCTGACGAACTGCAGCGAAGCCGCGCGAATCTCTTCCTCCGTGACCGGCGGATCGAAGTTGAACAGGGTTTTGATATTGCGGCACATTCTTGTGACCTCGACAATTAAAGCATCTGAAGGGTGCGAACGCAGTCAGTGGCTTAGCAGGTTGCGGAAAACTCCTTCCATGCCGATAAAGTGCGCCCTCAGCGGCTAAAGCCGAATTCAAAACAATGCACTTACCGCAGCGCTGGAAGTGTGTGCGCCACCCAAAATCAAAATGCAACATCGAGTTTTTCCGCAACCTCTTAGAGAGCAATTCTTATCTTAAACAATCTTCGGACGTTTTTCTCGGGAAGTAAGGTCATCCGCCGCCTATGGGGTAATGTAGTCTGTGCTGTAGCCATTTCCATAACTGACAGGAACCAACTCCTATGAAAGAGTTTGCAGGACGGGTGGCCGTGGTGACAGGCACCACTGGGATTGGTCGTGCGATTGCGAAGCGTTTTGCTGCTGGAGGCGCCCAGGTGGTTGCGTGCGGCATTGATGCGGCCGGGAACGAAGAGTTGGCTCGCGATGGAGTTGGTCTAAGGTTGCAAGTCGAAACCTGCGATGTGACCAACCTCGACGAAGTGCGTGCGGTCATTACGAAGGCGGTCGCGCAGTTTGGAGGCCTGGACATCATTGTCAACGCGGCCGCAATCCATCCCTTCGGTACCGTCGTCGAGACTGACTTTGCGACCTGGAACCGTTGCATGATGGTGAATGTTGGCAGCATCTATCTGTTGGCGCATCTGGGTATCCCGGAGATGAAAAAGCGGGGAGGAGGTGCCATTATCAATCTGGCCTCGGTTCAGGGCTACGCATGCCAGTGCGGCGTCGCCGCCTACGCCACATCGAAAGGGGCAATTCACAGCTTGACGCGTGCCTTGGCTCTCGACCATGCCGCGGACAACATCCGCATCAATTCCATCAGTCCGGGTTCGATCCGAACACCCATGCTAGCGCGGTCTGCGGCACATTTTGCGCCCGAACTGGGGGAGGACGAAGCGTTTGCGCGTTTTGGTGCGGCGCATCCGCTGGGGCGGATCGGCACGCCGGAAGAGGTCGCTGAATTGGCGGCGTTTCTGGCGTCAGACAAAGCGGGATTCTGCACTGGCGGCGATTACCTTGTGGACGGTGGACTGCTCGCTGGCATCGGTGTTCAATAATCGTTTTCTGATCACTGTGCTTTCATTTGGATTTGGTCGATGACACTGCTTGTTGGGATGAGCAATGTTGCCGCAAACGGTCTTGAGCAGTTCGAGCGTGCCTCGCAGGCGATGGCGAATCGCCTGGCTACTGGCTTTCGGGGTGCTGGTCAACTTCTTCGACCGTATCAACTTGTCGGTTTCGCGGGATGCGCTTCACACCTCGTTCGGCCTATCGTTGGTTGCTTTCGGGTATCTCTCGAGTGCTTTCAGTTGGACGTATGCATTGATGCAGATGCCGGCCGGAGTATTCCTGGACCGGTTGGGGGTGCGCCGCGTGGGGCGAATCAGTGCGCTCTTGTGGAGCGTGGCCTCCTTCGCGGCGGCGCTTTCTCCTGGACTTGGTTGGCTCTTCGGTGCGCGCTTTCTTTTGGGCGTGAGCGAGTCTCCTACGTTTCCCGCAAATGCCAAAGCGCTGGGTTATTGGTTTCCCCGGGAGGAAAGAGGTTTGGCAACGGCCATCACCGATGCTGCGGCGAAATTCTCAAGCGCCATCGGAGTTCCGTTGATCGGCCTGCTGCTCTTGTATTTTGGCTGGCGCTGGAGTTTTGCCGCTACTGGCTTCATCAGCTTTCTCTATTGTGTGTTGTTTTATTTCGTATACCGCAATCCGAGCGAAGACGAAGGGCTGTCCGCTGAAGAGCGCCAGTTGATTCTGCAAGGTGGAGCTCAACTGGAGGATCAACTGAGAGCCCACAGTGGTGCCTCACTCGGCTACCTTTTGAGGCAGCGCAAGGTTTACGGACTCGCGCTGGGATGGGGAGCTTACAATTATACTTTCTTCCTCTTGCTGACATGGCTGCCGAGTTATCTTTCTGTCTCGCTTCAAATGGATTTGTTCCACTCTGCTTTCTACACGAGCGTTCCGTGGCTGTTCGCGACGTTCACGGATCTCCTGGTGGGCGGGTGGCTGGTAGACGGTCTGATCCAGCGTGGCTACAATGCAAATCGTGTTCGCCAAACGGTGATGGTGGCGGGAATGGCGTTCGGCCTCGCGATCTTCGGAGCGGCGAGCGCTCACAGTTCTGCGACGGCATTGGTGTGGATCAGCCTTGCCTTGGGAGGTCTGGCGGCAGCTGCGCCGGTGGCGTGGACCGTTCCATCTCTCATTGCGCCGCGTGAAAGTGTCGGCACGCTCGGCGGGGCGGTGAACTTTTGTGGACAGATCGCGGCGATTTCTGCGCCGATTGTGACTGGTTACATCGTCTCCGGAACGCACTCTTTCGCTGCCGCTTTCGTGACGGCGACAGTAATTCTGCTGCTCGGAATCGTGGGCTACGTTTTTTTGCTGGGACGCATCGAACCGATTCCCGAGCCGGAGGAAAAATATGCGCGCGCAGTTCGGTGAAATGTTTTCTTTGTGTGCCTTGGTTCCCTTTGGGTTCATGAAGGTCAAATGCTAGAACCACAAAGGGCACGAAGGTACACAAAGGAAGACTTGAGCCACGCCATTCGTCTGACTGACAAGAGAACGCGATGACATTATCAGTGCCAGACTTTCGCCAAGTATATCGTCTGACCGTTCTTCTGATCTGGCTTGCCTCAACCGTCCTCATGCCCACAGCGGGGGCGGAGCAGCACAAATACTTGGTCTATGTGGGCACTTATACCGACCACGTCAGCAAAGGAATCTACGCCTACCGTTTCGATCCCTCTACCGGCAAGATGACCTCGCTCGGGCTTGCAGCCGAGGCCGCGGAGCCGTCTTTTCTCGCGGTCGATGGCAGCGGACGATTTCTATACGCGGTCAACGAGATTGCCAACTATAACGGTCAGAACGCAGGGTCGGTAAGCGCCTTCTCGATTCAGCCAGACACCGGGAAACTTTCTCTCTTGAACCACGTTTCCTCGCAAGGTAAAGATCCGGCGCACATCACTCTCGATCGGACTGGCAAGTACGCGCTGGTTTCGAATTACACCTCGGGCAGCATCGCAGTTTTCCCCTTGCTCAAAGACGGCCGGCTGGGAGAGGCCACATCGTTCGTACAGCACAAAGGCTCCAGTGTAAATCCGCAACGGCAGGAAGGACCTCACGCCCACGCCGTCGCGCTCTCGCCGGACAATCGCTTCGCGATTGTCGCAGACCTCGGACTCGATCAGTTGCTGATTTATTCCTTCGACGCTGTGAAAGGAACCCTGGGAGCCGAACCGCAAATTGTAAGAAGCAGTACCGGCGCGGGACCTCGGCACCTAGTATTCAGTTCCGACGGCCGATTTCTGTTTGTGATTAATGAACTGCACTCTACGGTCAAGGCCTACTCGTATAGCGCGGCTACCGGCACACTGCGTGAATTGCAAACCATTTCGACGCTTTCAAAAGGCTTTAGCGGCAACAATACCGCGGCAGAAATCGAAATCGATCCTTCGGGCAAATTTCTCTTCGCTTCGAATCGCGGAGAGGACAGCATCGCCGTATTTGCGATCGATTCCAAGACAGGGGCGTTGAGGCGTATTGAGACCGACCCATCAGGTGGAAAGACGCCGCGCAACTTTGCAATCGATCCCACGGGATCATGGTTGGTTGCCGCAAACCAGGATTCCGACAACATCGTTATTTCTCGAATTGATCACAAGACCGGCCATCTGGTTTCGACAGGAGAAGTGCTCGCTGTGCAGTCTCCCACTTGTTTGAAGTTCGTGGTGTTCCCGTAGCCCGCTGCACGCGGAGCAAAAGGTCCGTTCCCGAGACCACTTTGTGGATTAACCAGTGCTTGCCGTATCTTCCTTCTTCTTCAATTCTTCGTTTCGAGTGACAAATCCTTGACAATCAAAGACAAAGAGATGACGACGAATTGACCTGCTGATGACCAGCGAGTGACAACGTAAGTTCTCTCCAGCCTTAATCTCCTGCTATCCGCACTGAAGTCTGACTTGGCTCAGAGAAAGCAGAAAAGGTATGAAGACATTCTCGCTATTTGCATTCGTGATCGCAATTGGCCTTGGAGCGGCATCCGTGAGGCGAGCCGATCACACTCAAACTCCCGATCCAAACGCGACCGCTGCTCGCATCACTGACGGGGCATTTCGGGACGGACTGTATTTGGGACGGCTGGCAGCGGAACGCGGTGGTGAGCAGCACGTTGCTATCGGCCGATGGGCAAATGTCGAAGATCGGTCTTCTTTTACTGCCGGCTATCAACAGGGATACAGCGAATTCCTTGCCAGCCGAGTGGCGCCAACCAACTCCGGGCTTGGAACTGATTAAGATCTTGCGCGCGACTTCGTTTGACGAAAATTCTGGAGGTTATCCTCCGCGAGGTGAAGTATGAAACTGAAGAACGTTTTTCTTGTTGTCGCTCTGATCTTAACGATTTCGATTTATAACGGGCAGGTTGCGAAGGCGGGATCTTCAGCATCGCAAACGGGGGGCGGTGTTGGAGCGGTCTCAGTAAGAGGCACGGTCAGATTTGAAGGCATCCCGCCTAAGGGCAGGACGATTAGCATGGCTGCGGACCCAAGCTGCGCCAAGCAGCATCCGGGACCGGTTGCTACAGAGGAAGTCGCAACTGATTCCAAAGGTGGCTTACAGAACGTACTCATATTTATTACGGATGGGTTGGGTGATCGAACTTTCGATCCTCCGAAGGAACCGGTTGTCATCACCCAAAAAGGCTGCTTGTATGAGCCGCATGTCATGGCGGTGCAGGCCAATCAGCCCATCAAAGTCGTGAATGACGATCCAACTTCACACAACATTCATCCTACGCCCGCCAACAACCGGGAGTGGAATAAGGCAGAGCTTCCGGGCGCGAAGGTGGAGGAGGCATTTGCTCGAGAAGAAATCGCGATCCCGGTGAAGTGCAACATTCATCCGTGGATGCGGGGATATATTGCGGTGCTCAAGAATCCCTATTTTGCGGTGACCAAGAAAGATGGCAGCTTCGATCTGCCGAATTTGCCACCTGGGACATACACCATCAAAGCCTGGCACGAGAAGCTGGGCACTTCAACTCAGACGATTACCATTGGCGCAAACCAGACGAAGGACATTAATTTCGTTTTCAAAAGCATGTAAGCCGAAATTCTTGTCGCGAGCCGGGCTCAGCGTGCGATCCGCGCTGGGCCCCCTTTCATCAGAGCTTCTACTTCGGAGAGCGTGGCCATGCTCGTATCTCCCGGTGTGGTCATGGCTAGCGCACCATGAGCCACGCCGCACTGGACGGCCCATTCAGCGTCTTTACCCGCTAGGATGCCGTAGATCAGGCCTGAAGCGAACGAGTCGCCGCCGCCTACACGGTCCAGGATCTCCAGCGGCCGCTGCGGAACTTGAATGGTCTTTCCCGCGTAAAGCGCGATCGCGCCCCAATCGTTTTTCGTCGCTGTGTGTGCGGTACGCAGTGTGGTTGCGATGAGCCTAAGATTGGGGTAGAGCTCGGCTACACGGTGCAGCATCGATTCATAGCTTGCAACGAGCAGATGGCTGAAGTCGTCACCGACGCCTTCGATCGCGACACCGAGCGTCGCGGAAAAATCTTCTTCGTTGCCAAAGAGAACATCCACGGCCGATACCAGTTCACGGTTCACCTCCTGCGCTTTTGCCTTGCCGCCAATGCCCTTCCACAGAGATTCCCGATAGTTGAGATCGTAAGACACAATCGTGTCCGCGGACCGAGCCGCATGAATTGCGGCTTTCGCGACCGACGCCGACGAGGAAGAGAGCGCGGCGAAAATCCCGCCGGTATGCAGCCAGCGTGAGCCGTTTGCCGCGAAGATTTGTTGCCAATCGAAGTCGCCAGGCTGGCTGTTCGCGATCGCCGTGTTCCCACGGTCTGAGCAGCCGACGGGAGCGCGCACGCCGAAACCTCGTTCGGTAAAATTCAGGCCGTTGCGTACAGCTCTGCCTATGCCGTCATAGGGCACCCAGCGGATGAGCGATGTATCGACGCCTCCTTGCAGGATGAGGTCTTCGAGCAGTTGCCCAATCGGATTTTTTGCGAACGCGGTGATTACGGCGGTGCGCATGCCAAAGCACCGCCTGAGCCCGCGGGCAACGTTATATTCTCCGCCGCCCTCCCAGGCGCGAAAGTTTCGAGCGGTATGGATGCGCTCTTCGCCGGGATCCAGCCGCAACATGACTTCGCCAAGGCTGACACAGTCCCATTTGCAGCTTTCCGCTGCTTTCAAAATGATCGAGTTCATGGCAGCATTCTAGCTGGTTCGCGAATAGAGGTCGTTCAATGTCCGCTGTAGCTCGTCGGTCTGCCCTACGTTCAATGGAACGACCGCAGCGTATAATCCACCGGGAGAAATCTACTGAGACTTGAAGATCCTCAGGTTAAAGACCGCAGTGGTTGAGGGCAACTTTGATTGGACCTTCGTTCGTATTGAAACGGATGAGGGCGTCCGCGGTCTTGGCGAGTGCTTTTTCGCTCCTGGCCTCACTGCCATCCTGCGGTCGCTGGAGCCCCTGCTGCTTGGCGAAGACCCGCGCGACATTCATCGTTTGTTCCGAAAACTGCAGCTTGCCACGTCTGGCGCCGGCTCGGTGGCGGGGATCGTCTACAACGCCATCAGCGGCATCGAAGCTGCGCTCTGGGATGTGCTCGGCCAGTGGCTTGGTGTTCCCATTTATCGACTGCTGGGAGGAAAGTTTCGAGATAGAGTACGCATCTATGCGGATTGCCACGGGGGCGAAGCGCTCGAGAGCTTAGATGAAGTGTTGCGTTCTCGCCCGGCAGCCTGGGAATCGAAACGACCGGCACACGCAGCAAAAGATTATTTCGGCGAAGCCGGCGAACAGTCCCCTGCTTCGCCCGACGACTATCGCCGCCAGGCTCTCGCAAAACGAGCGGAAGGCTTCACAGCACTGAAGTTTGATCTGGATGTACCCGGGACGCAAGGTTCCGATCCGCATAATCGCGTGCTCAGCAATCGCGCTATCGACCACATGGTAAGTTTGATCGGCGCGGTTCACGATGCGGTGGGTAACGATACCGATATCGCAGTAGATTGCCACTGGCGATATAACGCCAGCGACGTCGTGAAAGTGGCGCGTGAACTCGAACCATTCCGGCTATTGTGGCTCGAGGATCCGGTTCCACCCAACAATACTGCCGCGCTCAAGGAAGTGAGTTCGAAAGTGCGATTGCCGATCGCGACTGGTGAGAATCTTTTTCTCTTTGACGGCTTCCAGGAAATCATCGCGCAACACGCGCTGAGCGTGGTTACTCCCGATCTTCAGAAAGTCGGGGGATTGTCCGTGGCCCAGAGCATTGCCCAGTTCGCCGACGTACACACCATGCCGCTTGCTCCACACAATATCAGCAGCCCGGTCGGCACTTTGGCGGCAGCCCACTTTTGCGCGGCGATTCCAAACTTTCTTGCTCTTGAATTTCATGCCTCTGAAGTTCCTTTCTGGAATGAGTTAGTGGACGGCTTGTCGAAACCGATCATTCAGGGCGGATTTATCCAGGTGCCCGAAAACGCCGGACTAGGAGTGACGTTGAACGAAGATGTTGCGCGACGCTATTCGCGGCGAGGAGAGCCATTTTTTGAGTAAGGAGATAGGAGTTCATCGCTCCTCGGTGCAAATCGGAAGCACAAGTCTTGCGATCGAGAGTGCGGAAGTTATGTCAATCGTGAAAATAGAAGCTTTGGGAAAGATTGTCGACTCTGGTTTAATTGCCGTGATCCGGGCGGAGACTCCTGACCAAGCCGCGCGCATCGCCGAAGCCTGCGCTCTTGGGGGCGTGGCTGCCCTGGAGATCACCTTCACGGTGCCCGGAGCTAGCGAGGTTATTGAGCATCTTGCGAAAGAATTGTCCGGACAGATTTTGTTGGGAGCGGGTACGGTTCTCGATCCGGAAACCGCTCGTATAGCTATTCTCGCGGGGGCGCACTTTGTAGTCAGTCCCGCCCTAAACCCTGAAACCGCGCGTCTCTGCAATCGCTATCAGATTCCCTACATGCCCGGCGCTGGAACCATTCGCGAAGTGATCGAGGCGATGGAATGCGGCGCTGACATCATCAAGATTTTTCCCGGCGAAATCCTGGGGCCATCCTTCGTCAAGGCGGTGAAAGGACCGCTTCCCCAGGCATCGTTGATGCCAACCGGTGGAGTTGGCCTAGAGAATGTCGCCGAGTGGATCCGGGCCGGTGCAGTTGCCGTGGGAGTGGGCGGCAATCTTACGGCTGGAGCCAGGACGGGTAATTTCGCGTCGATTACGCAGCTTGCCCGGCAATTCGTGGAAAAAATCAAAGAGGCACGCGCGCAATGAGCACGACGAAGTTGTGGAAATCTGACGACGAACTTTTCGCCATCGTGCAGCGCGAACTTTTTACCTGTGTCGTGGGCGATGTGATGGACAAGTTAGATCTTCAGCATCAATTTCTCCCGCCGCAGATTCAGCCTTTTCGGCAGGATATGGTCGTAATCGGCCGCGCTATGCCGGTTCTTTCGGTGGATGTGTTTGCCGAAAGAATCACCGGAAGCGCCAACAAGTTAATGGAAAAATCGTTTGGCCTGATGCTCGAAGCGCTCGACGACCTCCACGCTAATGAGGTCTATGTCAACACCGGTTCCTCACCTCGTAACGCGCTCTGGGGAGAACTCATGAGCACCCGCGCCCGCAAACTTGGCAGCCGGGGCGCGGTGTTGAATGGCTACGTGAGAGATACCAAGGCCATTCTGAATATGAGCTTCCCTACATTTGGTTTCGGTTCCTACGGGCAAGACGCAGCTCCGCGCTACAAAGTAGTCGACTTCCGCATTCCGGTTGAGATTGGAGCAGTGCGCATCCGTCCAGGAGATATTATTTTCGGCGACATCGATGGCGTCCTGTTGGTTCCTGCGGAAGCAGAGACCGAGGTTTTTGCGCGCGCCCTCGAAAAAGCTCGCGGTGAAAAGCTGGTAAGGAAAGCCATCGAAGAAGGAAGCAGCGCCGTCGAAGCATTCGAGAAGTTTGGAATTATGTAGGGAACGATGGGGACCCCGATCGTGAGTGCAAAGCCGTTGTCGCGCCCGCAGCAGGTTCGCACCTTTCTCCGGCAGCATGATTTGCAGGCCTGGATCGCCTGGAGGCCCGACGAGTTGATCATGCTGTCCGGATATTTTCCATTCTGGGGCGCTTCGCTGCTGGTTTATTTTGCGGACGTGGAGCCTGTGCTTTTCGTTCCGCAGATCGAACCCAGAGACCATATTCCAGCCGGGTTGCGGATTCAAGAATATCCTTGGGGTGATCTCAAATGCAGCGATCCGTATTCGGTTTTAGTCTCGGCGATTGGCGATGAATTAGTCAAAGCAAAGATCGGAGGCAATCAGGTTGGAACGAATCCCAGCGCCTCCAGAATTTCGTTGCCCATTCAAGCGGCCGAGCAAATCCCCATCCCTGAAGGCTTTTCCGGCCAGCTATCCGCATTCACCGCAAAGCCGGACGCCCGTCGCGGGACAGGTTTTGCCAATCTTTACTTGAAGAAAACGCCGGAAGAAATCGACGCGATTCGCATCGCAAACCGAGTCGCGAACATCGGCCTGGAAGCTTTCTTTGAGAATTCGCAACCGGGAATCACGGAGGCGGAGGTCGCGGCGGCGGTGGAGTCAGCGATTTACCGGCAAATTGGCCACGATGGAATTTTTCATTCCCGAGGGTGGGCCATGGTTCAATCCGGCCCCAACAGCGCAGACGCGGGACGATTTAATCGCTCGACCGGGCGGCACTTAGAGAATGGTGATCTCGTGGTGATCGAGCTGGCAACGTGCGTCAACGGTTATTGGAGCGACCTCACGCGCACAGCCGCGGTGGGTTCTCCAAAGGCGGAGGCCCAGAAGATACTTGCCACTGTCAAAGAGGCGCAGCAAGCCGCGGTCGATGGCGTGCGTCCGGGTGTTTCGGCTGCCGAGGTTGACGCATTGGCAAGGGACAAGATCGCAGCCCAAGGACTCTCGTCTTTCTTCACGCATCACACGGGCCATCACGTTGGCTTTCGTTATCACGACCCGGGATTTTTGATTCTTCCGGGAGAATCCGCCAAACTTGAGCCCGGCATGGTGATCACCATCGAGCCGGGAGTGTATGTTCCCGAACGCGGCGCCGGCGCGCGCATTGAGGACAACGTGCTGGTCACCGAATCTGGTCACGAGGTGCTCTCGAGAATTAAAGAGAGTGAGCAAGCATGATCAGCATTGATCTTTCCGGCAAGACGATTCTGATCACCGGAGCGTTGGGCGCGATTGCGGAGCACATGGTGCGGAGGCTGGCTGCAAGCGGCGCAACGCTTGTGCTCACCGATATCAAAACCGACGACCAGGCCAAGCGAACACTTCGCGACTGGCAAATTCCGACCTCGTCTTACCTTTACTTTTCAGCCGACCTTACTGAATCCAGCCAAGTGGAAGGCGTAGTGAACGCAGCTTTCGAAAAATTCCCTGGCATGGATACGGTTATCGGCCACGCAGGCGGTTGTGGCTTACATCCGTTCGCCACGACATCGGAAGCCGACTACGAACGCATTTTTCGCTTCAACTATTTTGCGCAAACTTATCTGGCGCGATCCGTGCTTGCGCGATGGGTTCAGCGCAACATTGCCGGTCATTTGATCTTTACATCCTCCTACGTAGCTCGCATGCCGCACACGCAAATCTCTTCGTACGCTTCGGCTAAAGCGGCGCTGGAAAACTTTGCGCGCAGCCTGGCCCTCGAATATGCGCTCACCGGTATTCGCGTGAATGTGGTTTCGCCGGGGAACGTCGCCGCCGGCAGCTCGCTGAAGGTTTTCGACGAGGATCCCGCCTACCGGGAATTTGTTCTGCGTGTTTCGCTGGGCAGAAGAAACAGCCCAGAGTCGATCGCGGACGCATTTGTTTTTCTTTGCTCGCCGCTGGCCAGCGAAATCAACGGGCAAGTTCTCAGCCCGGATTATGGCGCAGGCATCGGAAATCGGCTATGAAGATCGGTCTCGGCCTCTATCGTCACATGCTGACGCGCGATTATTACGATTTTGCTCGCCAGGCAGGCTGCACGCATGTCGTGGTTCACCTGGTTGATTATTTCAACCAGGGCCCTTCCAACCCGCGGAACAACCAGCCCACCGGTTCAAAATACGAAGCATGGGGAGTTGCGGGCAACCCGGATCAGCTTTGGACGGCAACAGAACTAAAGAAACTTCGCAGAGAGATCGAAGACGCTGGACTGGTCTTAGCTGCAATCGAGAACCTCGATCCCGCCCACTGGCACGATATTTTGCTCGATGGTCCGCAACGGACGCAACAGATTGAAAAAGTGAAGACCATCATTCGCCGCCTCGGCGAGGCTGGTATTCCGGTGCTCGGCTACAACTTTAGTCTGGCGGGCGTCTGCGGCCGCGTGACCGCGCCGCTGGGTCGCGGCCATGCGATCACCCTTGGGATGGACGGTCCGGCCGAAGACGTGCCCGTCCCGAACGGGATGGTGTGGAACATGGTCTACGACCGCAATGCGCCAGCCGGCACTCTACACTCGATTTCCCATGAAGAACTCTGGCAGCGGCTGCAGAGATTTCTGGAAGAAGTTATTCCCGTCGCCGAGCAGTCGGGGGTGCAGTTGGCTGCGCATCCCGATGATCCTCCCATGCCAACCATGCGACGGCAGCCGCGCCTGGTCTACCAGCCTCACATGTATCAGAGGTTGATTGATCTGGCTCCAGGCCGGAGTAACGCCCTTGAGCTTTGCGTGGGAACTCTAGCTGAGATGACCGAAGGCGATATTTACGAGGCGGTCGATCAATACAGCAAACAAGGCAAGATTGCCTATATTCACCTTCGCAATGTCGCAGGAAAAGTGCCGCACTATCGCGAAACATTCATCGACGAAGGCGACGTGAACATGATTCGTATTCTCGCCATTCTTCATCGTAACCGATTCGACGGCGTGCTCATTCCCGACCACACCCCGCAAATGACGTGTTCAGCGCCCTGGCACGCCGGAATGGCGCACACTCTTGGCTTCATGCTGGCGGCGAAGGCGGTCGTAGAATCTCCCCAACGATCCGGCGTGGAACTAGCGCCCAGAGGGGCATAAGCTGAACTCCTCTTCCAGTCGCGCACGCGCTCCTCTCGTCATTGCGGCAAGTGTCGCTACTCTGGGCGGTTTTCTGTTTGGGTACGACAACATTGTGATCAGCGGTGCGATCGGATACTTGGGCCAGTTGTTTCACTTGGACGCAGCGGGCGTCGGATGGGCCGCAGGATGTGCGTTGGTGGGATGCATTGTCGGCTGCGTGGGGGCAGGGACGGTTGCTGACTATCTGGGCAAGAAAAAAGGCCTCGCGCTTTGCGCGGTTTGTTTCGCACTCTCTTCTGTGGGGATGCTCTTCGCTGCGGACCTTCATCAGTTCGTTCTCTGGCGGCTGATTGGTGGTATCGGCATCGGCGCAGCGTCAGTGATTTCTCCGAACTATATTGCGGAGATTGCGCCCACACGAGTTCGCGGCCGCTGCGTCACTCTGTACCAGCTTGGCATTGTGGTTGGAATTCTTGCCGCGGTCTTCGTCAACATGCTCATTCAGCGCATGGGCGATGAAGCCTGGAACATTTCTACCGGCTGGCGCTGGATGTTTCTCGCGGGCCTGGTGCCCGCGATTCTGTTCGGATTGATGATTTTGCCCGCGGTCGAAAGTCCGCGTTGGCTGATGAAAATGGGGAGGCGTGACCAGGCAATCGAAGTGCTTACCAAAATCAATGGTGCTGACATTGCGCGGCCCGAGGCTGCTGAAATCGAGAATTCACTGGCCATTGAAGAGGGACACATCTCGGAACTCTTCACCACCTTCCGGCGACCGCTGCTGCTTGGCATCATGCTGGCGGGGCTGCAACAGATCAGCGGAATCACTCCGCTCTTTTCATTCCTGCCTGAGATTTTTCGCTCCGCCGGAACTGCAACCAGCGACGCATTCTTCCAGTCGGTGCTGGTTAGCCTCATCAATCTTTTGTTCACACTCTTCGCCCTCTGGTTGGTCGACCGGGCGGGGCGCAAGACGCTGATACTAGCCGGGACGTCTCTGCAATTCGTTTCGTTTGCCGTCGTCGGCTGGCTCTATCACATCCACGGCAGCGGCTTGGCTGTGTTGATCTTCGTGATGAGCTTCGTTGCTGGCCATGCGTTTGGCAATGGCGTAGCCTGTTGGGTCATTATTTCGGAGATTTATCCGACCAAGGTTCGCGGGCGAGGCATGTCGATCGCTACGACGGCACTCTGGTTGGTGGGGTATCTCGGAAACCAACTGTTTCCAATTATGCAGAAGCGCATGGGCTCGGATGGTACGTTCTGGTTTTTCAGCGCCGGCGCATTGTTGACCATCGTTTTAGTTGGCTGGTTGGTTCCCGAGACCAAAGGCCGGTCGCTCGAAGAAATCACGAGACTTTGGACGGATGAGAAGCCAGTCATAGTGAGATAAGTATGCAGACTGAGCAGCCAACTTGCGATTTGCCTGGTTCTCGGGTACGGTTTACCTTCGAGACGAACCGAGGCAGGCTTGCTCTCGGGCTGAATTGACTGTTTGGTAAGCGAGAATGAAACGGATCCTGAACCTGCTGCGACGATCTCCGAACGCCCAACTCGGGCCACTCGAGCAGCAACTGCTTTCCGCTTTGTGGCTACGAGGAAGCGCGACGGTTCGCGAGATACTCGATGTTGGCGACATCAAACTCGCTTACACGACAGTGATGACTACGCTTGACCGCCTCTTTAAGAAGCAACTGCTCAACCGCACGGCCGAAGGCAGAGCATTCCGCTACACTCCGCGATACACGCAAGAGGAACTGGAGAAAGCGGCCGTTGGCGAGACCATCCGTGAACTGTTGGGCTCCAGTGCGCCAGCCTCGCTTCCACTTTCCTATCTGGTAGAAGCAGTCAGCGAGCACGATGCCCGTCTGCTCGACGATCTGCAGCGACTGCTCGATCAAAAGCGTCGCGAACTTCGTAGCGAACTCCGGAATAATAAGGAGAAGCACTGATGTTTGCGGCGCGCTGCATCGGAGTGTCGCTTGCTGTGTTTGTGTTGCTGTACGTGTTTCTCTCCCTAGCCGTTTCCCGGGGTTGGAAGCTGATGCGGCAGGTGCTTCGACCGCGCTCGGCCCGTGCTGCGGCTGATTTGTTATTCGCGCTGCGTATCCTTCCGCTAGCCGTATCTTCTGTTATAACGTTGGCCTTTACTTTGCCATCTTTTTTGTTGCTCGAGCCTCGCTCGACCAATGAGGCGGTAGGAACCGTTCCGCTTGCGCTGGGATTGTGCTGCTTGATCCTGCTTGGCGCGGGAGTGGTGCGCGCTGCCATGGCTCAACTGCGAGCCTCGCGGGCACTGGTGGAATGGTTGGACGGATCCATACTTATGGCGTCCCAAACCACCGAGTCGGGCAGCGCGGTCCAAATCTTTCGCACCCGCAACGGAGCTCCCACTCTGACCGTCGCCGGCATCTGCGCCCCAAAAGTATTGGTATCTAAAGCTGCCATTGCGGCGCTGAATCCGCAAGAACTCCGGACCGCGCTGCGGCACGAGGTTGCGCACGCGCTTCGCTACGACAACCTGAGAAAACTTCTTTTCCGGTTTTCAGTGTTTCCGGCAATGATGGAACTGGAGCACGCATGGTCCGAGGAAACGGAAATGGCCGCGGATGACGCTGCCGTATCCAGCTTTTATGACGCGCTTGATCTCGCCGCGGCGCTGATCAAAGTATCGAGACTAGGTCCGATGGACTCTTCCGGTGAACTGACCATGGCCCTGCTGCACAGCTCGACCGCCTTAACTGTACGTGTGCGTCGTCTGGTCGCCTGGGAAAAGGCTCAGAAACCACGACCGCAGCGAAGATGGTTGTACGGTCTGCCAGCGGCGGCAGCCATTGCCATTGGAGTAGTTGTGACCTACGGCTCCGTGCTTACACGCATGCATGCCGTAACCGAGTGGCTGGTGCGCTGAGAGCGGATCGGTAAACACTCTGTCATCGCAAGCAGAGCACCGGGATCTAGGTCTCGCTCGCACTACCAGAAATGCCACAGTCGGCAAGAACCCAGATCCCTTGCGTTGCTCGGAATGACAGCGCAGAAGTAGCAGAACCTACCGTCTCGCCGCCGGGACTTTTGCCGGTTCGGGGGGGGCACTGGGCATGGTGGTGACACGTGCTCCCTGGGGCGAAGCTAGGGCGGCTGCGGCAGCAGCAACCGGAGCCGACGTTGGCGTTAACCCCAGTTGCTTCCGCACTTCGGCTTCCAGCTTGATCATCGTGTCTTTATTTTCTTTGAGGAAGGCGCGCGCATTTTCGCGGCCCTGGCCGATACGTTCCCCCTTGTAGCTGTACCAGGCGCCGGACTTCTCTAGGATGTTATGGACAGCGGCGATGTCGAGCAGGTCGCCTTCACGCGAAATACCCTCGCCGTACATGATGTCGAATTCGGCTTCGCGGAAGGGGGCAGCCACTTTGTTCTTTACGACTTTGATTTTGGTGCGCGAGCCGGTGACTACGTCGCCCTCTTTGATGGCGGCTATGCGGCGAATATCGATGCGCACGGACGAGTAAAACTTCAGGGCGCGTCCACCGGTGGTGGTTTCCGGATTGCCGAACATCACACCGATCTTTTCGCGAATCTGGTTGATGAAGATCAAACAGGTACGTGACTTCGAAACCGTTCCGGTGAGCTTACGCAGGGCCTGTGACATCAGCCTGGCCTGCAAGCCCATGTGACTGTCGCCCATTTCGCCATCGAGTTCGGCTTTGGGTACGAGCGCGGCGACGGAGTCGACGACCAGCACGTCGATCGCGCCCGAGCGTACCAAAGCTTCTGTGATCTCGAGTGCTTGCTCGCCGTAGTCCGGCTGGGAAACCAGGAGGTTGTCCACATCGACACCGAGTTTCTTGGCGTAGCCGGGATCAAGCGCGTGCTCGGCGTCCACAAATGCGGCCATGCCGCCCATTTTCTGTGCTTCGGCGATGACTTGCAGCGTGATTGTGGTTTTGCCCGAGGATTCTGGACCGAACACTTCGACCACGCGTCCTCGCGGAAAGCCGCCGACGCCTAGAGCTGCGTCGAACGAAATTGCGCCCGTGGGAATCACGGCGATAGGGACGATAGCTTCTTTCGATCCCAGGCGCATGATCGAACCCTTGCCAAACTGCTTTTCGATTTGTGCAAAGGCCAGATCAATCGCTTTTGCTCGTTCGTCGGCCATATGAGGTGGCTCCTTTGTGATTGCGGGATGAGTTCAGGCCGAATTATACACGCGCATCTAAGCGAATGAAAAGCGAATTCGCTGACAATCGCTGGAAAAGTTCCCGAATTGATACTTCGTTTTGACGAACTATTGGTCGACCGCCATAATTTCTCGTCATGAAGCCTTCCGACGTTGAGTTGGTGCAGCGCTTTTATCCGCAGATTTATCTGGCTTGCCACAAGCGCCACATTCGGGCAGCGAGTACGAAATACCGGCTGTCGGCCAGAGACTCTTCAATCCTGGTTCATTTGAACGAAACCGATCCAGTAACTCCTACCGAACTTGCGGCTCACTTGAGCGTGCGTGGTTCGACGCTCTCAGCGGCCATCCAGCGACTGGAGGAACTCGGATATCTGCAACGTAAGAAAATGCCCCGGGACCGACGCACTGTGGCTCTCACTCTTACGCCGCAGGGCGCCAAGGCCATGGCGGAGACTTCGGTATTGGATTCGGAACGGGTTGAGGGTGTTCTCGCAAAGCTTAAGCGAGACGAACGAAAGCGGGCTTTAGAAGGTCTTGAACTGCTGGCAAGAGCATCGCGGCAAACTATGACTGAAGCCGACTCCAAGGAGTAGCTGACATGCTGAAAATCATTCTACTGACGGGAGCGATCGTTGTGAGCGCAGGGCTTATGATCGTCTTTATCGGATTTCTACTGCCCAAACAGCATGTCGCTGCTCGTGCTATCACTCTCCATCGGAAGCCAGAAGACCTATTCCAATTAATTTCTGATTTCAAAGCTGCTCCATCCTGGCGCCCCGATGTGCGGCAAGTGGAGTTGCTCCCTCCGGCGGACGGGCACGTCCGTTATCGGGAGAAGGGAACGAATGGCGCCATCACTATGGAAATAGTCGAATCAAGTCCGCCGTCGCGCATGATCGCGAGAATCGCGGATAAGGGCTTGCCCTTTGGTGGTGCGTGGATCTTCGACATTTCTCCTACCACCGAGGGATGCCGTTTGAACATCACCGAGAGGGGAGAGATCTACAACCCGCTGTTCCGCTTCGTCTCTCGCTTTGTCATCGGGTACCAACGAACCATGGATTCTTACCTGCGAAACGTCAGCCACCAGTTCGGCGAGACTGCGGTTCCGCGGGATGGGAATGAAGCGAATCTCTGAACCCTGGGACCTTGCGTGGATTTTACAAACTAGAGATATTTCTCTGATGGTTGCGTGCTGGATCTGTAGTAACATTCACCAACAACACCTGCTTTAAACGGCAGTGTGGGGTAAAAGGTGACGCTTCCCGCCACCATGTTTTCAGCCTCGGAGGCTTGCATGGAACACCGGTTTCTTAGTAATTCCTCGACAGCTGCATCCGGTTCCCGATCATCTGCGACACAACGTGAAGGCCGCGGCGTGTGGGTTCTTACCGCATACGGCGTTTCAGGATTAGCGCTGTTTGGAGTTCTGGTCTATTACTTTTCGACCTATGTGACGCACTAGACGCTGCAACTGTCTGGCAGCGTCTTCAGGTAGCGCGGTTCGCTGTTTGATCCGCGCCAGCTGCGTCTTCCGCTAAGCCCCAAGATTTAGTGTATCCAAAGGGGTTTCGCCGATGCCTTCCGCTTGGTCTTTTTTTGTTCTGCATCGCCGGCTCAACAGGGTTTGTCGCCTCCGCAGCGTCACTCGCGAACATGCTACAATGAGCCGCACTCAAGCGCTCCGTTCGAGCAGCAGACACCCAGCGTTTCCCCGCAATCTTTAAAGATGGAATTGAACCCGTGGCTCAGGATTCCCTAAACAGCACGCCCGTTACATATGCCGACGCCGGTGTCGACATTGACCGCGCCAACCGCACCAAAAAGCGGATCAAGTACCTTGCCCACAAAACCTTCACTCGCGGCGTTCTCAGCGAAATCGGCGGATTCGGCGGGCTATTTGCGATCGACAAGACGAAGTATCTCGACCCGGTGCTGGTCTCGAGTGTGGATGGAGTTGGCACCAAGCTAAAAGTCGCGTTCGAGATGAAGGTGCATCACACCATCGGCGCGGATCTGGTGAACCACTGCGTGAATGACATCGCGGTGCAGGGCGCGACCCCGCTTTTCTTCATGGACTATCTCGCTACTGGCAAGCTCGAACCGGAAGTGGCGGAAAAAGTGATTGAGGGCTTGGCAGACGCCTGTAAACACAACGGTTGCGCTTTGATCGGCGGTGAAACTGCCGAGATGCCGGGCTTCTATCCCGAAGGCGAATATGATCTGGCTGGTTTTATTGTGGGCGTGGTCGAGCGTGAGCGCATTATCACCGGGAAGACAGTTGAAGTCGGAGACGTAATTTTAGGTTTGGCCTCGAATGGCCTGCATACTAACGGCTATTCGCTGGCCCGCAAATTGCTGTTTGAAGTTGCCCACTACACCCCGGAATCCTACGTCAACGAACTCAAGGGCAAAGTCGGCAATGAGCTGATGAAGACTCACAAGAGCTATTGGCCGGCGGTCAAGCGTTTGCTTGCGGATGGCGAATGCGTTTCGGCGATGGCGCATATTACCGGCGGCGGCATTACCGAGAACCTTCCTCGCGTGCTTCCTCGAGGCGTGGCGGCGGTGATCGAGATCAATTCCTGGCCGGTGCCGCCCATCTTCGAGCACCTACAGCAACTCGGCAATGTGCCACGGGATGAGATGCTCCGCACGTTTAATATGGGATTGGGAATGCTGCTGGTGGTTCCGTCCAAGAAGTTCAAGAAAGCTCAAACTCTGCTGGAGCGGGCGGGTGAGAAAGCGTTTACCGTAGGGCGGATTGTGAAGGGCGATCGGAAAGTGATGTATGCCTGACAAGCTCTTAATCACAGAGTCTCAGGAAAAATCTTAGGTCACCGCTTCAGCAAATCCACCGGCTCCTTGACGTCTGACACTCTCAAATACTTCGCTAGCGCTGGATATTTCTGCGCCACCTTTTCATACATCGCATAGGCCACATTGCGATAGGAGAAATGACCGGCGGGCCCTGTCCTCAGCTCGGAGATGTAGACCACCTCGGCGAAATCCATCTTGAATAATGTCCGCTTGCGGAATGCCAGAGGGATCGCATACTGAGAATTTTCTTTGGCTTCCGCTCCGCTTCGCTGGCCTAATTGTTCGACCGCGTCGACTGTCCGCTTCATAACGGCGTCGTAGCTTCCTCGCGCTCCGGCCGCGTCTACTTCGGCCGGAACATCGTATGCATGCCGAGTACTGAATTCCTGTCCAATCTGGATGCAGCGCCGGTGCCGGTGCATATCGCGGAAGCCGCCGATGTCCATCAGGATATCGAAGCGAAATTGCTGCCCGACACAGAACGGCCGCAACATTTCATCGTGCTTGCCGCGGTGCCGCAATCCAAGGTCAATAATTTCGCGACGAATGTACTCTCCCGCACCTTGTATCGCCTGCCGGATTTGCCGATAGGAATAATGGCTATGTTCATAAATCAGCGTGGTGGCGAGTTCGATTTCCAACGGCTCTTCGTCGAGCAGATCGACCACGGGGGCCGGCGCGATTTGTAAACTCCCCATCAGTTCTGCCGCGACTTGCCGTAGCTCGCGACGAGTCTCGATTTCGTAGGAATTCGGGTCCGCATACTTCACCAAGGTCGGAGCCATGCGAACTTCCCGCAGCAACTCTCGCTCGGCACGCTCACCCAGTTCAGGAGAGACTGATCGGATCTGCTCCACCAAATCGCGGAGGGACTCGTGGCTGGCGTTGTACGCGGAAGAAACCGCGGCCCGCTTCAACAGTTCGCCCAAGTATCGAACCTCCTGGTGCGTGTGCGAGAGCAAGCGCGAGACTTGGGTTTCGAGGGTGCGAGCGTTGACGATTTCTCCCAGCGACGTGTTGGTCGAAAGCGGCAATAGATAGCGTGAGATGTCGAAAGCCCGAGCCTTCAACGTTCGCTCGTAAGCTTCCTGCTTCATTTCTGGCGGTTTGGGTGTGATGCCGAGCAAGTAGCGAAACGTGCGCTCGGAAAGCGATTCGTATTCCGCGAACAGGTTCTCAATCGTCTCGCGATACAGCGTACGGGCGTGCTGGTCATCGCCGAAATCGGGCGTGAAGTAGCCGCTCTTCTTGAAATCCTGGTAGCGCGTGGAGCGTTCCTGACCATCCCAGCGCTGCTCGTCGGCAACGGCAATCGCCGCCAGGATCGATAACCGCTCGATGGCCAACGCGACGTGCGCTAAATCCGCAATCGACCGGTGGCCGTACTGGAAGTAAAACGTATTAAGAAATTTCTCTGCCTTCTGCTGGCTGATTTCCTTCAGCGATTCTTTCATCGAAAGAGAAGATCGCGAGTACTTCGCCATCGCATAGGCTTGAACTTCAGGCTCCACGCCGTACACTGCGTAAACCTCTACCGAAGGCGCATCCGGAGATGCGTGGTTCCCATTCGTCGAAGGCGGATTGGTGACCTCAGGCATGCTGTCACTGACCTCACGTTGAAGAGAGTTAAATCTTAACCGATTTCGCGATGTCCAAGCGGCAATGCTGGACGTTACCTTTACGGGTATCCCCGAAACGAATGGATCTTTTGTCTCACGAGGGGAATCATATATAAAGGCAAATACCTGAATTACTTCATGCAGCGAACTATTCTTAGAAGTTTGTGTTTGTATTTTTGGTTGACCCTATTGGCCGTCGCCCAGGCTCCGTTGCTAGTAAAGGCGAATGCCGACTCCAGTTCGCCTGTGGTAGCGCCCGCGTCTGCCGGCCGGGCGTTAACTACAGTCGGTGCTCATGTGGCGGACTACAGTTCCGTTCCGCTTGTTGTGCTAACCGTACTTCCGCGCATGGCTCCCGAACTTGCGCTCCAGGTTTGCCGCGGACGCTCTGTAATACAGGCCGAACAACTTGCTTCTTATTCCTCCACGACACTCATCCGCGCGCAATTGCCCGACGCCGCCCAGTTTGGCGAATACGAAGTACAGCAAAGCTATCTGGCTCCTCATACACTCGCCTTCAAAGCGTTGCGATTCTCTGGAGACGCCTTCGTAAAGACCAATGTCATCATCCGCCTGCTGCAGTCCGAAGTAGACCATGTACAAAAAGACGACCCGGCGCTGAACGCGATTAGCCCGGCGAACTACAAATTTGCTTATAAGGGAACGAGTCTGATGGATGGACGTATGGTGCACGTCTATCAATTGAAGCCCCGGAAGAGACGCGCTGGCTTGTTCAAGGGCCGGATTTACGTGGACGCATATACCGGAAGCATGGTCCGCGCCGAGGGCAGGCCGGTGAAATCACCATCGATGTTCATCAAGAGAATCGATTTTGTTCAGGATTACGCAGATATCGGTCCGTTTACTCTACCTGTGCACGTCCACTCTGAAGCCACAGCTCGCATTGTCGGCCGCGCGATCGTCGACGTCTTTCAACGAGACTACCAGCCGGTTGCCCACACCATGGCTGACACGGCTGTTGCCGCGCAACAAATTCCGGCACTGTAACGAGCGACACACGATTGCACGAAGAAGGTCTTGTAGAAAACAGACTGACTCGCTGCCGTTCGGCGTGATTGCTCTGGTAAGGCTATAATTCCCGATTCGATCGATTTCAAGGAGAAAAATCATGACCCTTTCAGGCCGGGTCGCGCTGGTTACGGGTGCGTCCCAGGGCATTGGTCGTGCCGTTGCTGTCAAGCTGGCGGCGTTAGGTTCGACCGTGGTGGTCGCCGCGCGAAATCAGGAAAAGCTTGCTGAACTCGTGCAACAGATCGCGGGCAGCGGCGGTAAAGCTGCAGGGTTCCCAGTTGACGTGGCCGACGAGGACCAAGTCAAGACCGCCTTCAAGGCTGCCCTGGCGCAACTCGGCAAAATCGACATCCTCATCAACAACGCAGGAATCACCCGCGACCAACTCGTGATGCGCATGAAGCGTGCGGACTGGGATGCGGTCCTCAACACAAATCTGACGTCTGCTTATCTCTGCACTCAGCAGGCGATCGGTTCGATGCTCAAGCAGCGCTGGGGACGAATCATCAATGTAACTTCGATTTTCGGCCAGATGGGTCAGGCCGGACAAGCCAATTACGCCGCGTCGAAAGCCGGGCTGATCGGGTTGACTATGGCCATCGCTCGCGAGGTTGGGTCGCGCAACATAACTTGCAACGCTGTCGCACCGGGCTTCATCGAAACCGCCATGACCTCGGGTTTCTCCGATGATTTCAGACAAAACGCGCTGAAAAACATTCCGCTCGGACGAGTGGGAACGCCTGAAGATGTGGCCAATGCCGTTGCCTTCCTTGCTTCGGAAGAAGCTTCCTACATCACCGGACATGTTTTAAGTGTGAATGGCGGCATGCTCATGGGGTAGCGCGAGCAAATTCCGATCTGGCACTTGTGCAGGCGGTGTCTCCGGCGCAAGTCGCACAGGCGCGTGAACTTTTCCTGGAGTACGCGCAGTCGCTCGGCATGAACCTTTGCTTCCAGAATTTCGAGGAAGAGCTTGCCGGGCTTCCTGGTCATTACGCCCCACCTGATGGCCGGCTGTTGCTGGCTCAATATGAAACCCAGTTAGCGGGATGCGTTGCTTTACACAAATGGGAGAACGGTGTCTGCGAGATGAAGCGGCTCTACCTGCGCCCTGCATTCCGCGGAAAAGGTCTGGGCCGTGTGTTGGCGAAAACGATTATTGCCCAAGCTCGAGAAATTGGCTATCAACGCATGCGGCTGGATACAATTGAGCCCATCATGAGAGACGCGGTGGAAATGTACCGCAAACTTGGTTTTCGGGAAATCGCTCCGTATCGCCCCAATCCGATTGCCGGAGCCATCTACATGGAACTGCAGTTGTAGCTGAGATTCTCGTTCTCTTTGGTCTTCAAGATCCAGTCATCCCGTTTGCGGAGGAGTCGCTGTGATTGCAAGAATCTGGCATGGGTATGCGAAACCCGAACATGCTGACGCTTATGAGTCCCTGCTGAAACCGGAACTTCTGCCCGGCATCAGCAAGGCAAAAGGCTACCGGGGCAGCTATTTGCTCCGGCGACAATCCGCAGACGAAGTCGAATTCATCACGATCATAATTTGGGATTCGATTGACTCAATCCGGGCCATCGCCGGGTCAGATTATGAAACTGCGGTGATCCCCGAGGAGCGGCGGAAGTACTTATCCCGGCACGACGCCAAAGCCGCGCATTATGACATTGCGTCGATGCAAAAGCCGGGCGAACTCTCGTTGGTCATGCCGTAAAATGAGACGCTCGAACCGCGACTATAATTGCTTTGCTTGCGATTTAGCATTGGTAGCGTCGGCGTCTCGCCGGCAGTCGTGAGGGCATCTTGCCCTTACACGTAAGAGTGAAGCAATAGATCGAAACTCCTGAAGTGCGAATTCAAATTAGAGTGAGGGCGAGACGCCCTCACGACAGCCGGCGAGACGCCGACGCTACGGAGGATTTGCCTTGAAATTCTTTTACTTGCTTCTTACTTTGCTTTTTACCATGACGGCTTTCGCTGCTACTTACAAGGACGTTTCCTACAAAAGCGGAGACGAAAATGTACACGCGTTGCTGTATGCCCCTGAAGGGAAGGGTCCATTTCCCGGCATCATCGTGATCCAGGAATACTGGGGACTCAACGACTGGATCAAGGAACAGGCGTCGAAGCTTTCTGATCTGGGTTACGTTGCGCTAGCCATAGATCTTTATCGCGGCAAAGTCGCGACCACGCCCGATGAGGCTCACGAACTCATGCGCGGCCTGCCCGAAGACCGCGCCAAACGCGACCTGCACGCGGCTTTCGAATTTCTTAAGTCGCAACCAAATGTGAAGAAAGACCGGATCGGATCCATTGGCTGGTGCATGGGCGGCGGCTATTCGCTCGACGTCGCGCTGCAAGAACCCACGCTTACAGCGGACGTAATCAACTACGGTCATCTGGCGACTGACCAGGAGTCACTCAAAAAAATAAATGCGGCGATCCTGGGCATCTTCGGCGGTCAGGATCGTGGCATCCCAGTCGAAGACGTAAGAAAGTTCGAGCAGGCGCTGAAGCAACTAGGTAAGAAGGTCGAGATTGTAATCTATCCCGATGCAGGCCACGCGTTTGAGAATCCCAACAACAAAACCGGTTACAGGCCCGATGATGCCGCAGACGCGTGGAAGCGAACGATTAAATTCCTGGCGGAGACGTTGGGGAAATAGCACCCAGCACTTGGCATTCAGCACTGAGCGCCCTTCGCACATTGCGGTTTTTGTCGTAAAGGTTTGCGATGCCTCGCGGTAAGTGCTGAGTGCTAAGTGCTGAATCCTGATCTTCACTGCCTCTACAGTTGTGCAGCAAAATTTCCACTTGCCAGACGGTACTGCTCTGGTTACTATTCACCATCGCGGAGAACCAAACTTGGCCGTTTTCTCTATGAACATCGGCGAGACCATAAGAAACTACCGGCTGGGGAAAGGTATGTCCCAAGGCGATATCGAAAAGCGCACAGGACTGCTGCGCTGTTACCTTTCGCGCGTGGAGAACGGCCACACCATCCCATCTCTCGATACACTTTCGAAGATCGCAGGGGCAATGGAGTTGCCGCTGTCGCAATTCTTCGCCGAATCCGGACACACAAACGGGTCCAAGGGCTTGCCCCAACTCTCCGATGACGAAGTCCGCTTCTTGAGCCAGATCCGCCGCTACTCCGTAAGCCTGAACGACAGTGATCGTAAGCTGGTTCTGGCCATGGTCAAGAAGATGGCCTCGAATGCGAAGTGATGCAGCTCTTGGACTTTAGCTTTTAGCCCTTCGCTCAGATCACGTCTCCAGTCCTTTAGGGTTCAGCTAAGAGCCCAAAGCTAATAGCTGCCTTTGAGTAACTTTAGTTCCATCCCTCCCGTGACCAACAGGTACCTCGTCCGCGTACTGGCTTACACCCTAGACTGTGAGTTGGAGAACTCCCAGTGACTATCGACGAAGAACTCACTTTACTGGAGTCGCAACTGCGCCGGCTCAAGATCGAGTACGAAGTCTATTTCAGCAACCCGACTAAGAAGCCGCCCACCGATATCGAGTGGAAGGTTCTAAGTCTGCTGCGCAAGTTTAGCGATGGCGGACGCATGAGCTTTCAACAGCGCTTCCGCTACAACGAAATGGCGCAACGCTATGCCATCTATAGCGATCTGTGGCGCAAGAAAGCCCGCATCCGCGAAGAAGGCTACCGCCGTCCTCAGGATGCGTTGCTGTCAGTGCAAGGTGTGCGTCCGGAAGAACATGAACCGCAGCACCACCCGGCATACGGACTATCGCACGTGGCGACCGCTGCGGCGGTCGCGACCGCATCCGCAAACGACGGCCCGCTCACAATCCAGTGCTCGGATGCCCGCACCGAACACGATCAGGTGCAGAAACTTTACCAGGCGCTAACCGACGCAAAGAAAAAAGCCGGCGAGGCAGTTAGCGGCAATCTCGAGAGCTTCACCTCCTTCGTGCAAAAGAAAACCGACGAGATCCGCAAGAAACACAGCTGCGAGTTCGTGGAATACACAGTCGAAATGCAAGAAGGCCAAGTCCGGCTGAAAGCGAAAGCCAAAGCCTAAACGAAACTTACGTAGGCCCGGACGCCTCCTCCGGGTGCCGAGCGAAGCGAGGCTCTGCTTTTTCTCGTCAGCCCTCTGCTGATAAACTTTCCAGTACGCCATCCTCAACCAGCAGAGGCTTCATGTCAGAAAGCTCAGCAAAGATCCAGCGCGCCATACTCAGCGTCACGGATAAATCGGGC
Organism: Terriglobales bacterium; assembly: GCA_035567135.1. Taxonomy (GTDB): domain Bacteria; phylum Acidobacteriota; class Terriglobia; order Terriglobales; family Acidobacteriaceae; genus JABDBE01. The sequence goes on along the minus strand of DATMQI010000289.1, from coordinate 72,579 downwards.
CTCGTCGATTTCGCGCGCAAACTGTCCGGCCTGGGAGTGGAACTGATCTCGACCGGCGGCACGGCCAAACTGCTGCGCGATGCTGGCATCACCGTAAAAGATATTTCGGAGCTCACCGGTTTCCCTGAGATGCTCGATGGCCGGGTCAAAACTCTGCATCCCAAAGTCCATGGAGGAATCCTGCATCGCCGTGAAAATCCTGCCCACCAAACGGCGGTCACCGAACACGGCATCCTGCCGATCGACATGGTCGTCGTCAACCTCTACGCTTTCGAGAAGACAGCAGCCAAGCCCAACGTCCACTTCGATGAACTGATCGAGAACATTGATATTGGCGGACCTTCGATGATCCGCTCTGCCGCGAAGAATTTTCAGGACGTCGCTGTCGTCACGTCGCCTTCGGACTACGGCGAAATCGCGGAAGAGTTGGCCCAGTCCGGCGGCGAATTGTCCGCCGCCACAAGATGGCGTCTGGCGCAGAAAGCTTTTGCCACCACGGCCGCTTACGACTCCGCCATCGCTTCCACGCTGGAGCGAGTCAGTGCCAATGGCCGTTTTCAGTTTCATGAAGAATCTAGCCTCCCTCAGACCTTGCGTCTGTCGTTCAACAAAGCGATGGACCTGCGCTACGGAGAGAACCCGCATCAGAAGGCCGCAATGTACTCCGACGGCTCCGGCCAAGGCGTGGCCAACGGTCGCCAGATTCAAGGCAAGGAACTTTCCTACAACAACATCGTCGACCTGCAAGCTGCCTGGGACCTGGCCCAGGAATTCGAGGAGCCGGCTTGCGCCATTATCAAACACACCAATCCCGCAGGAACCGCGACTGGCAAGACTTTGGCCGAAGCCTATAAAAAAGCTCTTGAATGCGATCCGGTTTCCGCCTTCGGTGGCGTTATTGGAGTGAATCGCCCCGTGGACGCCGCCGCTGCAGAAGAGATGGCCAAGCTCTTTCTCGAGGTGATCGCCGCGCCAGCCTTCGAAGAAGCCGCCAAGGCCAAGTTCGCGTCAAAGAAGAACCTGCGGCTGGTAGAAATCAGCGATGTTCGTCCCAAGTGGACGCTAAAGAACATCTCCGGCGGAATTCTGCTGCAAGATGCCGATACGCGCCCACTCACAGAAAGCGATCTGAGCGTCGTCAGCAAACGCCAGCCCACAGCGGAAGAGAAACGCGCTTTACTCTTTGCCTGGAAGGTCTGCAAGCATGTGAAGTCCAACGCCATCGTGTATGCCCGCGACGGGCAGACCGTGGGTGTGGGCGCGGGTCAGATGAGCCGTGTGGATTCCTGCAAAATCGGAGCAATGAAAGCGGTGCTGCCACTGAAGGGAACGGTCGCGGCCTCGGATGCTTTTTTCCCGTTCCCCGACGGAGTCGAGGAAATCGCCAAAGCGGGCGCCACTGCCATCATCCAACCAGGAGGTTCTGTGCGCGATCAGGAGGTGGTCGAAGCCGCCGACCGTCTCGGCTTAGCTATGATTTTCACCGGGGTGAGGCACTTCCGCCATTAGGTCTTGAAACAGCATCAGGCTTGGTTTGTGCCTAGCGTAGCGCGCTGGGAGCCGCTGGAGCCGAAGCCGAGCGCGATTTCCACAAAGAGCGGGCTTCCTAAGTCCATCCGTCCCTGTACCTCCGAATCTTTTACGCGCCGTTGCGGTAGGACGTTTTTCGTTATCCTGTTTGACGAAGGTTTACAATAAAACAGAGCACCCACCTAAGGCGGTTCGGCATCCAACCGCTATGGGTTTGGTAATCCGAAGGTCCTCGATGAAAAGCATGCGCAGGTCTATTGTTGTGTTGTTTTTAGCTGCTACCGCCGTGGCGCAGCAAGCTTCCGCCCCCTCCAACCCCTCCGCCGATAGCTCAAAGCCAACTACTAACTCTGTGGCTCGAAAGACGGACCGGGCAGCCGCCTATTACCATTACAGCGTCGCGCACATGTACGAAGATCAGTTTGCGGTCTACAACCGCAGCGATCTGGCTACCAAAGCCATCGAGGAGTACCGGTTGGCCATAGATGCGGACCCCACCTCCGAGTACCTGACTGCGGGCCTGGCTGAGCTTTATGCCAAGACCGGGCGCATCCGTGACGCCGTTCTTGAAGCCCAGGACATCCTCAAGAAAGATCCGAACAACCTCGAAGCGCACAAGTTGCTCGGTCGTATTTACCTGCGTTCGCTGGGGGATGTTCAGAGCGGCAGTGGTTCGGACAGCGTGCTCAAGCTAGCCATCGAGCAGTACCAGGAAATCATAAAGATCGAGCCCGATAACGTTGACGACCATCTGCTGCTGGGCCGGCTTTACCGCTTGAACAACGATCTACGCAAGGCGGAAAGCGAATTCAAGACCGCGGTAAAACTGCAACCTGATTCCGAAGAAGCTGTTACCACGCTCGCCTACCTGTACAACGAGGAAGGTGATAGCGCCCGCGCAGCTGAGGCTTTGAGCGCCGTCCCAGATGCCGCCCGTTCAGCCAAGCTCTATTCCGCGCTGGGCTACACTTACGAACAGCGCAAGGAATATAAGCAGGCCATTAACGCCTATCGAAAAGCGATTGAACTCGATCGCGATAACCTCGACGCAATCCGCGGCTTAGCCCAGAATCTTTTGAATGATGGTCAAACCGATGCTGCCCTCGACCAGTACAAAATTATTGCGGAGTCGAATCCCGAAGACGCGCAGACTTACCTACGCATGGCCGAGATCTACCGCAGAAACGGAAAGTTTGACCTGGCGTTGGACAATTTGAAGAAGGCCGAGTCCATGGTGCAGGACTCGATGGAAGTTCCGTATAACATTGCTGCTGTCTATCAGGCGCAAGGCCGTTATGACGAGGCCGTTCAAATTCTGCAAGACCTGGTGAAGAAAACCGACAAGGCGGACAACAACTACAGCCAGAGCGAAAAAAATAACCGGGCAGTATTTCTTGAGCGTCTCGGCACCGTCTATCGAGACAATAACAACGAACCGCTGGCCTTAGAGACCTTCCGCAAAATGCTGGTGCTCGGAGACGACAACGCCGAACGCGGCTACCAGCAGATTATCGACACCTATCGGGAAGCCAAGCAGTGGCAAAAAGCTACCGATGCCGCCAAGGAAGCAACTCAGAAATTACCTAAGGATCGCGGCCTGAAGATGGTTTACGCGGCGCAACTCGCCGATATGGGTCAGGGAGACGCCGGTCTCGAGCAAGTCAAGTCCATGCTCGACGGAAGCGCTCAAGACCGTGACGTCTACATTAATCTGGCCCAGATGTATAGCCGCCAGAAGCGTTGGTCAGAGGCGGAAGCGGCTCTCGATAAGGCCGCCAAGCTTTCCACTAAAGATGAAGACAAAGAATACGTAGAGTTCCTGCGCGGATCCACTTACGAGCGCCAGAAGAAATACGATCAGGCGGAAGAAGTGTTTCGCAAAGTGCTGGCCGCCGACCCGCAGAACGCCGCCGTGCTCAACTATCTTGGATACATGCTTGCCGATCGCGGCACCAAGCTTGATGAAGCGCTCATTATGATCAAGAAGGCTGTCGAACTTGAGCCCGCGAATGGCGCTTATCTCGATTCGCTGGGCTGGGCTTACTTCCGCCTGGGGAAGTATGAGCTCGCTGAAGATAACCTGATGAAGGCCTCGCAGCACATGGGCATGGATCCCACGGTTCAAGACCACCTCGGAGATCTCTATCAAAAGACCGGCCGTCTGAAACTCGCTGCAGCGCACTGGGAACGGGCCATCAACGAGTGGAACAAGACCGTCGCCGCCGAAGTAGATACCGATAACCTCACCCAAGTGACGCAGAAGCTCGAGTCCGCAAAGATGAAACTGGCTAAGGAAGATCCGGGGACCAAGTAGGAAAGTACAGCACTCAGCCCATCGAGAGCTCCTGTCATCCCCCGCTTCGCTCGGCATGACAGTTCGTCATTGGATTCAGCAACTGTGAAATGCTCGAATTGTAATTGCCAACGGCTAATTGCCACGTGTTGCTTCTGTTAAACTTTCTTCATGCTCGCCGACTACGCGGTGCGGGTGGAGCAATCCCGCGGACGCCGTTATCCCGAGCCTCCACATCCTTACCGCGACGACTTTCAACGAGATCGTGATCGCGTGATCCACTCCAGGGCTTTTCGCCGTCTTGAGGCCAAAACCCAAGTCTTTACCCGCCGCTACTCCGACCACTTTCGCAATCGCCTGACCCACACCATCGAGGTAGCGCAGATCGCTCGAACCATAGCCGCTCAACTCGGCCTCAACGTCGATCTGGTCGAGGCCCTGGCATTAGTGCACGACGTCGGCCATCCGCCATTCGGCCACGCCGGCGAGAAGGCCCTCGATATCGCTATGCGTGCGCACGGCCTTTTCTTTGATCACAACCTGCACGCGTTGCGTATCGTGGAAGATTTCGAACTGCGCTATGCCGCCTTCCGCGGCCTCAACCTCACTTTCGAAGTTCGCGAAGGCATTATCAAGCATTCTCACGATTACCTTGAGGCGCAGTTCCCGGAACTCGCCGAATACCTGCTCGGTCTCCGTCCGCCACTCGAAGCGCAACTCATCGATGTGGCCGACGAAATTGCGTACAGTACCGCCGACCTCGACGATGGTTACGAATCTCATCTGCTTACGCTTGAGCAACTCCGCAACGGCATCCCGATCTTCGAGCGTCTCCACGGCGAAGTTGAGTCGATCTACCCGGATGCCATCGATAAACTGAAGTTCAATGAGACGCTTAAGTGCATGCTCAATCGCTGGGTAGGAGATTTAATCGAAAACGCCAAAGAAAAAATCCGGCAGGCTGGTGTCAGAAATCTTGAAGAAGTGCGCTCCTGCCCTGATCGGCTCGTCACTCTGAGTGCGGCAGTCGAAAAGGAACGGCGGGAGGCTAAGGAATTTCTTTACAAGAATCTCTATTTCAGCGTCACGCTCAGCCCCGAAAAAAGCGACGCCGAAAAAGTGATCAGCGAGTTGTTCCACTTCTGGATGGCGAAGCCGGAAAATCTACCGTCCAATTACAGGGAAAAAGCCGCAGTCGAACCTCTTCCGCGAATCGTCTGCGACTACATTGCCGGCATGACGGACAACTATATTTATGATCAGTACCAGAAGTACTGTGGACAGGACTAGAGGAAAAGAGCCTCGGCGCAGATAAGCAACCCAAGTGATGTATGTCCCGTATTAATACTGCAACGGCCTTAAAGGACCCTAAAAAGTAAACTCTTTACTTCGTTTTAGGCATCCAAGCTGCTGTGTTGCTTGGGTCTCGGTCACGCAGTTTTTATACCAGGTTCGCCAAAATTACCGTCGAAGCGAAGCATTATTTCCGTTTCACGGGCTATCGGGCCTACAATGTCATTGTAAGCCAAGGAGTTAGCACTTTCGTAGTTTGGCAATCGACCTGTTATAGAGACCTACGGTGCCGGGACCAACGGCCACCGATTTCCAAGTTCTAACTACACGCATAGAAAGCGTGCCGGAGCGGAGCCCCAGGTGCTCCCTCCTCGGAGGAAGCTGAAAATGAAGAACCGTGTACTTGTAGCGCTCATCGTCTCACTCGTGGTCGTTCTGCCAGCGTTTGCGCAGACGAACTCCACATCCCAGGATCAATCGACCAGCAGCCAACCCGCGCAGGCGGCCCCGGCTCCCCAGACTGCGCCTCAGCCCAGTACCGACCAGAGCTCTTCTATGTCGTCTTCGTCGTCTTCGCAGAGTGCCGGTGCCACCGGTAAACAGCCTTTGCAGGCTGAGACTCACGAAGGTTTCTGGGGCAAGGTGAATCCCTTTGCCCGCAAGAAGTATGTGCAGCGCCAGACGCAGCCCATTCGGGATCGCGTGAATGAACTCGACGATCTCACTGCGAGCAACAGCAAGATGATCAAGGACGTGGATTCGCGCTCCCAGCAAGGTATCCAACTGGCCTCGTCCAAGGCCAACGAAGCCGATCAGCACGCCATCGACGCTGGCAACCGCGCGCAGGCTGCTCAACAGACTGCAACCCAGGCCAACACCCGTCTCTCCACGGTTGAACAGGTAGTCGGTAACATCGATCAATACAAAGCTACGACCCAGACCGAGATTCGCTTCCGTCCCGGCCAGAGCGTCCTCAGCCAGAACGCCAAGACTGCCCTAGACGACATGGCCACTCCGCTGAAGAGTCAGCGCGGCTATATCATCGAAGTCCAGGGGTTCTCCTCCGGACATGGTCAGACCGCCATCGCCACCTCACAAAAGATGGCGGATTCGGTGGTGCGGTACCTCGTGCTGAACCACGACATTCCTGTTTATCGGATTTATGTGGTGGGTATGGGCAACGCTCCAGTTCCGAATGCCAGCACCGAGGAACAGCCCAAGACCAAGCGAACCAGTGGTGGACGCGTAGAAATCAGCCTCCTGAAGAACGATCTGGAACAACTGGCTTCGACGTCGAGCACACCCGCCCAAGCACCGGCTAAATAGTTTTTGGACGACGGGCTCAATGCCCGGACGCCCTCCCCCCAGAAAAGCCTCCTGCGCAAGCAAGAGGCTTTTTTGTTCCCGCTCAAGAATGTCCACGTAGTTGCCTCGGACGCCCTCGTCCGCGGGTCCGAGCAAAGTTCGGCAGGATCGTATCAGGGAGTGCCTTCAGGCATGGCTTACATAGTGAAGAAACAGTTCGAGCTTCAGCCGTTGGGGCTTCTCAGCTGGATCTTCCAGCAAGCTCGCCTAGACAACGCTGGTGGTTTCCTGCTTCATTTTCTCAGCCTGATAGTGGGCGGTCAGCGCCTCGATCAGCGGCTGCAACTTCCCATCCATAACTTCCTGAAGTTGATGGATGGTCAAGCCAATGCGGTGGTCCGTAACGCGGTTTTGAGGAAAGTTGTAAGTCCGGATCTTCTCGCTGCGGTCGCCTGATCCCACCATCGCCTTGCGTTCCTTGGCGAGCGCGTCCTGTTGTTTCTGCATCTCCATCTCGTAGAGCCGAGAGCGCAGCACCCGCATACCCTTTTCGCGATTCTTGATCTGGGACTTCTCGTCCTGGCAACTGACAACTGTATTGGTCGGAATGTGTGTAATTCGCACCGCAGAATAGGTGGTGTTCACGGACTGCCCGCCAGGCCCCGACGAACAGAACGTATCGATGCGCAGATCTTTAGCCTCGATCTTGACGTCCACATCCTCCGCCTCCGGCAAAACCGCTACCGTGACTGCAGAAGTATGAATTCGGCCCTGCTGTTCAGTCGCCGGTACACGCTGCACACGATGCACTCCACTCTCATATTTCAAACGCGAAAAAACCCGTTGCCCTTCAATCAGCGCGATCACTTCTTTTAAGCCGCCAGCAGAAGACTCAGAAGTCGAAAGCACTTCCACCTTCCAACCCAGCGTCTCGGCATAACGCGAGTACATGCGAAACATTTCCGCCGCAAACAAAGTGGCCTCATCTCCGCCGGTACCTGCCCGGATCTCCAGGATCACATCCTTCTCGTCATTCGGATCCTTGGGTAGGAGGAGAACTTTAAGCTCTTCCTCCACCGCGCCGACTCGAGACTCTAACTTCTCCAACTCCTCCTGCGCGTAAGCCCGCATTTCAGGGTCTTTCTCGTCGACCAGCAGGGCGCGGCTCTCTGCAATGCCCCGCTTCAAATCCTTGTATTCGCGGTAACGCTCGACGATAAGACTGATCTCGCTATGCGCCTTCGCCGCCTTCTGATATTTCGCCGAGTCATTCATAATCTCGGGCGAAGCCAGAGTCAGCGTCAGTTCTTCGTAACGCGCCTCGATCTGATCAAGCCGTTCAAACATGATGTGCCCCGTAGAAACGTAGGTTGCTACGTTTCGGCCTGCGCAGAGACGTAGCAAGCTTCGTCTCTACAGAAAATAATTTTGGTCGTAGAAGAGAAGAGGAGGTAGAGTTTCGCGGCGGGGCCGCCTAGGCAATGACCAACTCGCCACCGCGCTGCTTCTCAAGCGACATGGCCTGGTCCAACGCAACGATGGCACACTCAGCCTGTTCATCGGAAGGAGGTTTGGTGGTAATCCGCTGCATCCACAAACCCGGAGTGGTCATGAGAGCAAACAGCGAACCGCGATGCTTAGCGGCAAAACGGATGATTTCGTAAGATAAGCCAGTAATCACCGGCAACAGCGCTATCCGAACCGCGAACCGTGCCCAGAAGGTTGTGACTGGCACCAGCATGTAAACAAAAATCGAGATGATCATCACCGTCATCAGAAAGCTGGTTCCGCAGCGCGGATGATAAGTGGAATACCGCTGCACTGCAGCCGCATCCAGCGAGTCGCCGTTTTCGAAAGCAAAAACCGTTTTATGCTCGGCCCCGTGATACTCGTATACTCGCCGAATATCCTTCAACAGCGAGGTTCCCCAAATAAATATCAGAAACAAAACCAGCCGAATGATGCCGTCCACCAAATTGAAAACGATCTGCTGACCGAAAATCGGGTTCACACGCTTGAGTTCCGTGGTCGCGACCAAGGGCAAGAACTTATACATGAAAATGAAGAACCCGACCGAAAACACAATATTGACGGCGGCAATCCACCCGCTGATTTCCAGCTTCTTTTTCTCAGGCTCACCGGGGGCGGGCGCAGGCTGCAACTCATCAAGCGCGACGTTGGCGGAAAACTTCAACGCGCGAAAGCCCAGAGTCATCGCATGGCCCAAAGTCATGACACCACGCATAACCGGCCAACCCATCCATGTATGCTTTTCAGAAAGCCGCTCCAGCGGTTCGCAGTGGGTTGAAACTGCGCCCGAAGGCTTGCGGCAAGCAATAGCCCAGGCGTGAGGCGAGCGCATCATAACGCCTTCAAGAACGGCCTGGCCGCCGACAAGCGTTTCCTCGCCGCCCTCAAGAGCAGGCAACAATTGGATCGCTATGAAGAACCGCCACAATGTCCGCAAAAACCGCATAGTGATTGGATGATCTTTCCGGCGCCAGAGTATCAGAACTAAGAGTATCACAGCCAGAGTTGATTTAGGATGGGCTAGGCGAGTCGTAAGTGGCAGGTTCAAAGAGGTTTATAACGCTGTCATTGTCAGAAAGATCGTGTGGGAACGGGTCGGAGCCTGTCCTGAGCGACGTCGAAGGAACCCGTTTCGGCCAAGCAAAGCTCGGCAGCCCACGCAGACGGTTCGGCCCAGAATAGATTTCCGCCAAGAGCATTCCCATGCGCAAATTCGCGGAAGCCTGCGAGCAGATCGCCGGCACCACCAAGAAGCTCGAAAAAATCGCAATTGTCGCCCGGTACCTCAAATCGAGCCCGCCGGAGGAAGCCTCCGTCGCAGCAGTTTTTCTTTCCGGCAGACCCTTCCCCATGTGGGAGGAGACCACGCTCCAAGTGGGAGGAAGGCTACTGTGGCAGGTGGTTGAACAGCTCTCCGGCAAAAGCCCACAAGATCTAACGGCCGCCTACCGAAAGCACGGAGACCTGGGCGCGGCAACGGCGGAAGTTCTATCCCATGCTCAAGTAGGGACGGGCGCCCTCGCCCGTCCAAGCCGAGCAAAGCTCGGCAGTACGGAAGATCACGAGGAGCAAAACTCCGCCAGCGAATCCAGTCCAAGCCCGCGAGAAGTACAAACCACATTTCGAAGGATAGCGGCGGCCCGGGGCTCAAACGCGAAAGCGGTGCTTGTCCGCGAACTGCTCTCGCAAGGAACCCCGCTCGAAGCTAAATACATCGTGAAGATCATCACCGGAGATCTGCGCATTGGCCTGAAGGAAAGCCTGGTCGAAGAAGCGATTGCCAAGGCTTACGGCTGCAAGCCAATCGAAGTGCAGCGCGCCAACATGCTGCTCGGTGACATTGGCGAAACCCTGCGGCTCGCAGCCAAAAAGAGCGAGGGAGAATCGGGACCCAGTAATGTGAGGATGCGTCTCTTCCATCCCGTCGGATTCATGCTAGCGAGTCCCGCGCAATCCGCGGAGGAAGCGCTGGGTTACTTCGAGAACGCGCTGGTGGAAGACAAATACGACGGCATCCGCGCCCAGGCGCACTGCTCTGGTGGCGAGGTGCGCATCTTCTCGCGCACCCGCGACGAAATCACGGAATCGTTCCCTGAATTGCCAGACGCACTAACCGGCCTGCCTCAAGATGTAATCCTCGATGGAGAAATCGTGGCTTGGAGCTATCTGACCGCCGAATCCGGCGAAACAGGCCGCGCGCTTCCCTTCAGCGCATTGCAACAGCGCCTGGGCCGCAAGAAAGTAACCGATCAAATGATGCGGCGAGTGCCAGTCGCGTACCTCGTCTTCGATGTTCTGTATGCGGGTGGCGAATTGCTGATCGATCGTCCGCTACAAGAACGGGCAAAGATTCTCGATGAACTATTAGCAACTGCTCGCATTCCGATTGTCGCAAAGTCCGCCGGAGTCCAAGGTCAGTTGATGCTGGAGTCGCCCAACCCGCCAATCGCAGCTCAAATCTTCCGCGCGCCAGTCTTTCGCGCATCCTCGTCGCAACAACTCGACCAGCTTTTCGAAGACGCCCAAGCCCGCGGCAACGAAGGATTGATGATCAAGAATCGCGAGTCGACCTACACCCCGGGACGCCGGGGAAAATCCTGGCTGAAACTAAAACGTGAACTGGCCACACTCGACGTCGTGGTCACCGCGGTCGAGTACGGCCACGGCAAGCGCATCGGCGTTCTGAGCGACTATACTTTCGCCGTCCGCGAGGACGACCGCCTGGTGAATATTGGGAAAGCCTACTCCGGCTTGACCGACGTCGAAATCGCCGAGATGACCAAATGGTTTCTCGACCACACGATTGAAGACCAGGGCTTCCGCCTCATCGTGGAGCCAAAAATAGTGCTGGAGGTCGCCTTCAACAACATGATGCGCTCCGATCGGCACGACAGCGGCTACGCGCTTCGCTTTCCCAGAATCGTCCGAATAAGAACCGACAAACCACCGGAAGAAGTGGACACGATTCAGAGGGCCAGGGAGATTTACGAAAAGCAGGGGAAGGACTGAGGGCTGATAAAATAGCCCGACACCATTGCATGCCACTTGGCAACAATATCTTCTTCTCTTGTCTTGCGCTTGATCAAGCTTACCTTCACCCAGGCGGCACGGTCGCTGTGAACAACAACGTCGAAGTCTCGGCCGAGCCACCGGTCGTTCTCGACGATGTTTGGCGCAGATGGCTGGGGACCATTCAGGCAAATAAGTTCACGCAGAGCGGCCTTTTTATTACCGCCCAACGTGCAGTCCCGGTTGTTGGAGCGCATGTTCCAGGCCACCTGGAGCAACAGGTTCGTCTTTTCCATTTCTGTCTCCTATTGCAGGGGTGTGCTTTCAGTCCGGGCGGACTGATGGTCAGCGGCGACATTCGAAACGGTCATCTGCATGTCGGTCCGCTGGGCCCGGAAGATGCCTACCCAAGGCCTCATTACCGAAGATTCGTGCGCACAACCGCAGAACTCGTTCAGCAAGCCGCGGCACTCCTACCCGGAGCCGAGGCGGTCTACAGAGAAGGCGAGATCCCCTATCGAAGGCTGAGGCTTGGTTTTAACTCGTGGATCTTTGGTTTGCGAAACCACTACGTCGATCACAGGCTACACTGGTTCGTTCGATCCCTAGAGGCCGTTCTACGGCTCCCGCGCAGGCTGATAACTAGAACATTCATAGACCGCGGGCAGGAGTTGGTGGGATTTTCGCCGAGGAACGAGAAACTTCTTAAACAGCTCTATGACTTGAGGAGTTGCATAGAACACGTGAAGGGGTTCCAGCGAGAACTCAGAAAACCGAGAGGCATCAACCGAGAACAAGCCTTCGCGTTTTGGTCACTCTGCGCGGAGTTGTTGGCGAGTGAGATATACAAAAGAATCTTCAGCAGCGCAGATCTGCGAGAATGCTTTCGGAGCGAGGCGCGTGCGAGCGGATTTTGGCGTAGGACACAAAGAACCGGGCTGATCGGCGAGCCGATTGACGTGTGGTCCCTCGCGAACCGGACCTTTCGCCAATCGCAGCCCGAACCGTGGCTATGACACGTTGTCCACCCCAATATCGGCACTCAATGTTCATGTTCATGCTCTTCACTCACCGGAATCACACACCCATGCGCAACCTCGCAAATCACGTGCTCAAACTGAATCGTGGTGTGATCAATGTGGAATTCTGTGTGCAGCCGTTCTTTGACGTCCCGCAGAATTCGCTCACTGACTGACGGCGGGATGTCTTCAATCGAAATATGGCACGACAAGGCCCGCGTCTCTGATCCAATGTTCCACACATGCAGATCGTGGACATCGTTCACGCCCTCGACTGCCCGCATCGCAGCCTCCACCCGATCCAGTCGAATGCCGCGAGGCGTGCCTTCCAGCAGGATGTTCAGAGTCTCGCGACAGATGCCAAACCCCGACCACAGAATCAGCGCCCCGATGCCGAACGACAGAGCCGAGTCGATCCAATACTGCCCCGTCGCCAGGATTACCCAGCCACCGACAATCACCGCCGCGGTCGAAACCGTATCGCCGATCTCATGCAACAGGGCGCTGCGGATGTTGACGTCGCGGCCCGAGCGGTAGAGCAGCAGAGCGATCGCTCCATTCATCACGACACCAGCGGCCGCGACCCCAATCATCAAGCCCGCGTGCACTGTCCTGGGATTCTGCAGTCGCCGAAAGGCCTCGTAGAAGATCAAAAACGAAACCACAACCAGCGAACCCGCATTCACCAGCGCCGCCAGCACTCCCGCCCGATGCCACCCATAAGTCTTGGTAGCGCTAGGCGGACGCGATTCCAAATACACTGCGACCAGCGAAAGCAGCAACGCCACGAAATCAGAAAGGTTATGGCCAGCCTCAGAAAGCAACGCCAGCGAATGCGCACGGATGCCGGCAACCACCAGCAACACAATGTAGGCAAGGGTGACGCCCAGCGAAATCTGCAGAACTTTGGATGTTCGCTCGCCCGCGCCATGGCTGTGCATATGCATCTAGATTCAGTTTAAGGCGGCGGCAAGAAGGGTTCAAGACGGCGCAGTCCAGCTTACGGCTGCGATTCCATCACCTTTTGAAACTGACGGAAACGCTCGGTAGTCTCAGCGCCGTGCGCCGCATACCATTCCCGCCACAGCAGCGGCTCATCGCCAAGTTTCTGGTCAGTAATCTCACGCAGGGCGCGGTAACCATACTTCACCGTTTCGGCATCCAGTTTTTTGTCCTCGACCATCTCGATCAGCCCCGGCACTGCTTGCATGCGCTGTGCCCGGGTAAGCATGCCGCAGTGCGCAAGCCCGCAGCCCGCGGCGTCAATCCGCACACGGAACAAAGGATCATGATGGAAAGCTTCGACCAAATCCGGAACCGTGTCGTCGGTGCCGATATCGGCAATTGCAGAAACTGCGCGTAACCGCACTTGCTCATTCTCGGAATGCGCCCAGACGCGAAGCTGGCTGTGAATGCGGTCCACTTCCACCCCACGATTCGCCAAACGCCCCAGATACCAAATGCTATATTCGGCACGCTGCGAGTCATTTTCCCCGGACTGCAACAACGCGTCGGCTTCTTCGTTGCTTTTCGCGAGGTTCGCAACCGCCAGATCAATTTCGAAGACTGCCGCACGGACCCGCAGGTCGTCGCCGTTTAGCGCCACGTCCATGAGCGTAGTCAACGACTCGGTTTGCTTGATCTGTCCGCGCCATTGCTTCACTCGGGCTTTGATCTCATCTGTAGCGCCGTGGTGATGAGAGATAGCGTATTGCAGCAACCGCTCTGCCTGCTGCTGCGAAGCCATATGATCCACCATCTCGCGCTCAACTTCCGAGAGTTGACTGGTGGTGCCATGCACGGGCTTCCCAGGCACCGGAAGCTTTTGCCCGACGATTTCGCCGGGCTGGCTTTGTCCCCTTGCCAGTGCGGTCGCGAGGAAAGCCGAAGCCAGTGCCACCTGCACGAGTGAAGACGCATTTCCCCTCATGCCGCGGATGCTAACATCCTCGCAGATTGCGAGAAAGTTACCGGAGTTTCACTCATGCCTTACAATGCAACGTAATGCAGACTGCGGAAGTCGTCATCATCGGCGCCGGAATTGTTGGCTCAAGCATTGCCTATCACCTCACCGCTGCCGGATGTAAGGACGTATTGCTGATCGAGCGCGAGACCGCGCAAGGCAAGGGTTCCACCGGCAAAAGCATGGGCGGAGTGCGAGCCCAATTCTCAACCCCGGTCAACATTCAGATGTCGCTTTATTCCATCCCCTTTTACGCCAGCTTCGACCAGAGACTTGGATATCCCGCGGACTACCGGCCCCAGGGTTACCTGTTCTGCGCCACCAACGAAAAGCATCTCGCCTATCTGCGAACGAACTATCACAAGCAAGTCGAAATGGGGCTCAAGGATGTAAGGCTCATCTCGGCCGCTGAGATCCGAGCCATGTTTCCCCAACTTCGCTCCGATGACATCGTGGGCGGCAGCTTTTGCTCGACCGACGGCTTCGTCGATCCCTACAGCGCGATGATCGGATTCATGACTTGCGCGGTCGACCAAGGAGCGAAACTGTGGAAGAACACCCCGGTTACGAGCATCGATCACGACGCCCAGGGAATCGCGGCAGTGCACACGAGCCGCGGGTCCGTGTCTACCCGCAAGGTCGTTATTGCCGCCGGCGCGTGGGCCAAGCCAGTTGCCGCGATGGCTGGCGTGGATCTGCCTGTCGAGCCGCTACGACGCATGCTGGTTCCAACCGAACCCTTCGATCAATTCCCTCACAGCGCGCCCATGATTATCGACATGTCCAACGGTTTTCATTTTCGTCCGGAAGCATTGGGGTTCCTGCTTGCCTGGAACGATCCGGAAGAAACTTCCGGATACAAAACAGATTTCGATCCCGCATTCATTGAGAAGATCCTGACCCGCGCAGCCGACCGGGTTCCGGCATTTGAGAATCTGGCAGTCAATCCCAAACGTGCCTGGGCTGGCCTCTACGAGATGACCCCCGATCACCATCCGATTCTCGGCGAAGCCCCCGGCGTTCCCGGATTCTTTCTCGCCAACGGCTTCAGCGGCCATGGCGTAATGCACGCCCCCGCCACCGGAAGAATTCTCTCCGACTTGATACTTACCGGGAAGACCGACCTCATCGACGCCTCGCTGCTTGGCCTCTCTCGCTTCGCCGAGGGCCGCATGATCCACGAGACAGCAGTGCTGTAGCGAGGCCCACGTAGCCCCGGACGCCCTCGTCCGGAGGCGAGCGAAGCTCGCAATCTGTGTTCAAATGTTCCCGTGGTTCTTAGAGAAGCGCTCACGTCGGCAATCACCCGTCTCACTGTGGCCCAAGTCGGCTCCCCACGCATGAATGCCGAGTTGCTGATGATGTTCACCTTGGACTGCGACCGCGCCTATCTCTTTGCTCACCCCGAGCGCGAACTCACAAAGAAAGAGCAAGCCCGCTATGAAGAGGCCCTCGACCAGCGCGCCCACGGAATCCCCGCCCAATACCTTACCGGACACCAGGAGTTCTGGGGCATGGATTTCCTGGTCACGCCCGCAGTGCTAATACCGCGTCCAGAAACCGAGCACGTGATCGAAACCGTACTGCGCCTGGATGACGAAAACCGCGCCTCCTCGCCCGCCGGCCTGACCCACATCGTCGACATCGGCACCGGGTCAGGCTGCATCGCGCTCGCGCTAGCCAAGGAATTTCCACACGCAGAAATTCACGCCACCGACATTTCCCCTCCAGCACTGGAAATAGCCCGCACCAACGCCGCCCGCCATCAGCTCGACAATCGTATTCGCTTCCACCAAACCGATCTGCTTCAGGGCCTCGTTCCCGGAACATTCGATTTCGTGGTATCGAATCCTCCCTACGTTGGCGAATCTGAAGCCGACGAGGTCCAACTCGAAGTCCGAAAGTTCGAACCACGCAATGCTGTGTTCGCCGGTCCTACAGGAACCGAAGTGATCGAACGCCTGATCCCGCAAGCACACGCCGCGCTAAAGCCTGCTGGCTGGCTGGTCATCGAGATCAGCGGAACCATCGCTGAGCGCGTCAAGCCTATGCTCGCCGCATGGCAGCAGGTACACATCATCAATGATCTGCAAGGGATTCCCCGCGTAGCCGCCGCACAAAGATCCTGACCCTGTGGCGCCCCGCCCGCGTAAACGTCGCCCTATTCTGCTCCTACGAGCGCTGGTAGTAATTCGAGTCGCGCACTACTCTCTTAGCACTCACGCCAGCTCTCAAGCGTCGAGCTCCATCGGCACGGGTGTTCAGTATTCACGCGCCCCACCCGCGCCGATTTCTACTCTTCGAGGACACTTAATTCAGATGCAGCTCAAACCGGCGCAGCCTAAACCAACCCATCGCAGCTACCCGTTCATTCTCCTCTTCATATTGCTCTCGCTCGCAGTCTATGCCCAGAATCCCACCGGAACTCTGCGCGGAGATGTCCAAGATCCAAGCGGCGGACGAGTCCCCTCGGCCACCATCGCGGTCCAAGCAGCAGGATCGTCGTTGAGGCGCGAGACAAAAACTGACGACCACGGAGAGTTCCGCCTCAGCGAGTTGCTCCCCGGCACCTATCGCGTAGTCGTGGACGCCAAGGGTTTTGCCGAGGCCGAAGCCGATGTAACCGTCATAGTCAGTTCGGTGCGTGACATAACCGTCACCATGCACCCGGAGGCAGCCGCGGAGACAGTCAACGTCCAAGCCCAGCCCTCATCCATCACCACGCAACCCATCGACCTCGCGAGCGCCGTACACCAGGCAACAGTTTCTACTCAGGACCTGCAAACTTTACCCCTGGCCGCCCGCAGCTTCGCCAACATTGCCTACCTGGCTCCCGGCACCGAGCCGGTCGAGCCTTCAGACCCCACCAAAGCGCGCATCACCGCAGTTTCCACCGGAGGCAGTTCCGGACTGAACAACGAGCTGTCCGTCGACGGCGGCGACAACTCCGACGATTACATTGGCGGATTCCTGCAGAACTTCTCGCCCGATGCCATCCAGGAATTCGCCGTCCGCACCGCGCAAGAAGACGCCGATACCGGACGCACCACTGCCGGCTCGGTTGTCATCACCACGAAGCGAGGCACAAACCAGTGGCACGGCGGCGGAGCCTTCTATGAGCGTGACGCCTCTCTCAACGCCCGTTTCCCCGTTGAAAATCCCGCGCCCAATCCCAAACAACCGTTCTCCCGCCAGAATTATGTAGGAACAATTGGCGGCCCGATAAAGAAAGACAAACTCTGGTTTTTCTCATCCCTGGAATACGTTCACGAAAACGCCAGCATCGCCTACAGTCCCGCCAGCCAGGCCCAGTTCAACGCGCTGGCGTCCCTCGCTTCACTAAAACTGATCGACGGCATCACGTCGATCCCGGTCCCTCCCAATGTTCCCGTGCCATTCCGCGATTATCTGGCTTCAACCCGCTTCGACTGGTCGCAATCGCAAAAGTCGCAGTGGTTCCTGCGCGCCGCTATCGACAACTACATCACGCGCAACGCACTCGTCCAGCAAGCAGCCCTGCCATCCACCGGCGCCGAGCAGCACAACAATTACATGAACCTGGTGATCAGCAACCAGTACACCTTCACTCCAACCTGGCTGGGAAGCTTCGTATTCGATGCCAGCGGGTTGCATCTCACCGAAGCCCGCAACTCCAATCTCGGATTCGCGCTGGCCTTCCCCTTCACCTCGACGTCGCAAACCATCTCCGGCTTCGAGACCTTCGGCGACAACCAATTCCTCACTCCAATCACCGCATTCCCGGTCACGCGCACCCAGGAAAAATATCAATTTCGCTATGACGTGAGCCGCGGCTCCGGCGATCACGCACCCAGATTCGGCATCAACTTCATTCACGAGCCCGTGCTCAGCGGAGCCTTGTCCGGCACCGCCGAAACTCTTATTAGCTATGCCAACGATCCCGCCTTCTACGCGGCTAATCCTGCGCAGTTTTATTTCAATCTGAACTGCATCAACCCGCCCGCTGATGTCAGCTGTGCGCAGACTCCCGCCGGTGATGGCAGCTTCTCCCAGAACGTGCAGCGCCTCGGCCTCTACGCCGAAGATTCCTGGCGCGCGACCCCTCATCTCACGGTGAACTACGGCCTGCGCTACGACACCACCTTCGGACTGTTGACCGCCTCCGGCCGCAGCCAAGCCGACAACCCCGCCTACCTGACTTTAAAAGCCCTGGGCATCCCTCTCATTAACGGTGTAGCTCATGACTACCGCAAGGCTTTCGGCCCGCGTCTTGGCATCGCCTATTCTCCAGGCAAATCCGGAAACACGGTAATCCGCGCCGGCTTCGGTCTCTTCTACAACGATCTCGCCCAAACCGGCTGGGTTGCCGCTCTGCAAGCTGTCAACGCCCCTCCTGGCGTATGCATCAATCCCGGCGATCCCGGTTGTATCCCCGGCGGCGCACCCGGCGCAATCATCGATCCGCATTACAAGACTCCTTACGCGCTCCACGCCACCGCGGGGATCCAACACGCCTTCAACGCCCACTGGACCGCGAGCGCGGATTACACTCACGAGGAAGGGAACCACGCCTACCGAGCCTACCCATACGCTGCCGGGACTTCACTGTTCGCTCCCAATCCCGCCGACCAAGCCGACGTGCCCAACGTAGCCGTTTTCAAATCCGACAATCGCTCAAGCTACAACGCGCTGATGCTTCACCTGCAAGGCAATGTCTCCCGCCGCTTCAATCTGGTCGCGAACTATACTCTCGCGCGGGCACAAACCTGGGGTTGCGTTTTAGGCGAACTGTTCGACTACGTCAACGGCGTCTGCGATCCCCTCAATCCGTTTCGCCCGGGTGACTACGGCCCCTCCGGCGAGGACGTCACCCACCGCTTCGTGCTCGCAGGGACGGTTTACGTTCCCGGAGGCTTCGAACTCACCACCCTGACCCAAGCCGAGAGCGCCCGCCCGTTTACCATAACCCTGGCCGACAACAGCGATCGCATCCTGGTGAACGGAGTCAGAACTTCGCTCGACCAATTCCGCGGCACTCCCTACATTCAAGCCGACTTGCGGGTCAGCCGCCCGGTCAATTTCCACGACCGCTGGTCGCTGATTCCCTTCATCGAATTCTTCAATCTTTTCAACCGCAACAATCCGGGCGCCAACTACGTAACCAATGTGTCCCTCCTGCCGGTACCGCAGCAGAATGGCAACGTCACAGTTTCTAACCTGAATCAGCTGCGCGTGCCCGCCGGCGCCCTCGGAGACTTCTTCGGCCCCGGCACCACGGTTGGAATCCCCTTCGCCGCCCAACTAGGCGTACGCGTGACCTTCTAAGTGTTGGAGGCTCTGACGTGCCGGGCGGCACCTGCAAAGATGGACCGGGTTGTCTGGTTGAAGCGTCCTAGCCCGTTACGAAATCGGCGCCTAGCAAGGGAAGTCGCGTTTTGTCATGGAACCTGCCAAATGAGTGCAGAATTGTTGCAATTAGTTGCAAACTTTTCCCTAAGATTAAATAATTCGGCGCGTTGGCATTGACTTCCGCCGCTGAGGCGTCCAGAATCGTATCCGCTTTTCGTTACTCCCTCGCAGTGACCATTCACGACCGCCGAGAAAGTATTTGTCAAGAGTTTCTCCGTCATCGCGCAAACCTTTCACCCTTACGACCGTATCGGTTCGACCAGTCAATCAAGGAGACAAATCCATGAAAAGTTCAATCACGTTGCTGACAATTGCAGCAGCGCTGTTTGCAGTATTTGTTATGTCTGCTCCCGCCGCTCTTGCCCAGTCGCAGACCCTGCTGACACACCATGTGCAGCCCGTGGTTCTCAATGGGCATGCGCCTTTCGTCGGCAAGCTTCCAGCAAACCAAACCATGCGCATCGACATTGTTATGGCTGTGCGCGATCAGGTAGGCCTGGATCGTTTTCTGCAAGATGTCTACGATCCATCCAGTCCGTCTTTCCGCCAGTTCCTTACCGTCGAGCAGTTCACCCAGAAGTTCGGACCGAGCCAGCATGACTATGACGCGCTGGTGCGTTTTGCGAGCGCCAACGGTCTAACCATGACGGGCGGCTCACGCGACGCCATGGATCTGCAATTCAAGGCTTCGGTAGCGGCTATCGAAACCGCGTTCCACATCAACATGGGCGTCTATCACGACGCCAACTCTAATCGGGATTTTTATTCTCCTGACCGCGAACCGTCCGTTAAGCTGCCATTCCAGCTCTGGCACATCACTGGTCTGGACAACTATTCGATTCCTCGTCCGCTGGTGGCGCGGCGTCCTCCGGGCATGAAGCCCCCGGCCACAACCGGCTCGTGTCCTGGAAGCGCTTTTTGCGGTAGCGATATGCGGGCCGCTTACTACGGAGGCACCTCTCTCACTGGTAAGGGACAGAACATCGGGTTGTTGGAGTTCCTCGGATTTGACATAGCTGACGTGAACACCTACTACAAGAACGCTAAGCAAAAGAGAACCGCCAAGGTCATAGGCGTTTCCACAGATGGAAGCCCCCTCCTTTGCTTGGCTAGCCAAAACTGCGATGATACTGAGCAGACTCTCGACATCACCCAGGCGCTCGGTATGGCGCCAGGCGTGACGGCCGTTTACTTGTACGTCAGCAATACCAGCGATACTGCCATGCTGTCCAGCATGTCCTCCCATAAGCCACTGCCTTTGAATTTGAGTTCATCCTGGTATTGGAGTCCATTGGACCCGACCCAGGACGACCCCTATTTCAAGAAGTTCGCCGCGCAGGGCCAGAGTTTCTTCGAAGCGGCGGGCGACAGCGGCGCGTGGCGTAGCACGAACACATGGTGGCCGATGGAATCTCAGTACGTCCTTTGTGTCGGTGGTACGGACTTGACCACCAAAGGCGCGGGCAAAGGTTGGGCGTCGGAGACCGTTTGGGCCGACGGCGGCGGCGGCATTTCTCCCGACGACTTCCCGATTCCCAGCTGGCAGAAACTTAAAGGCGTGATCACCAAGGCCAACAAAGGCTCGACGAAATTCCGCAACGGTCCGGATCTATCCGCCAATTCAAACTTCACCTTCTATGTCTGCGCTGACCAGCGCGGCTGTACTTCGAACGTCTACGGAGGAACCAGCTTTGCCGCGCCCATGTGGGCAGGCTACCTCGCTCTGGCCAATCAACAAGCGAAAGCCCACGGCGATAAACCACCTGGCTTCATTGATCCGGCTATTTACCCGCTGGGTCTGAGCAAAGGCTATGCGACCGCATTCCATGACATCACCGCCGGCAGCAATGGCTTCCCGGCTACCAAAGGTTATGATTTGGCGACCGGCTGGGGCAGTCCGAATGGGGCTGGCCTGATTAACGCGTTAGCCAAGTAGTTGGTTTGTAAAAGCCCGCTCCCCATGGAGCGGGCTTTTTTGTGAGCCAAACATTTTGTCAGCAGCTGTTTCTTCGCGCCGTAACTTCCGTGTGCAAATATTTTCATCTTGACTTCGAGCCGACTTCCACTCACAATGTCGGCCTCCCGCGCTACGGGAATAAGTTGCCCAAAGTTTAAAATCTCCGATTTGAGGAAACATTCTGATGAAGAAACAATGGCTAGCCCTCGTAATTGTGGTGTGCTTTGCGTGCGCCGCATTCGCCCAAAACAACTCTACGCACGCCTTGCGGCCGTTTGACAAGAACCATCCGCCGTCGTCGAATTGCAACGGCAATCCCTGCGACATTAACTACAACGGTGGACCGGTGTTTGAAACCGCCCCGACCGTCTACATCATCTGGTACGGGAACTGGAGCACCAAAGACAAGAAAATTATCGACTACTACTTCAGCCACTTGGGTGGCACGACCCAGGAAAAAATCAACACCACCTACAGTGACAGCAGTGGCAAGTTTGTCCCCAACGCGGTAAAACATACGACTGCAAACGACTATCACGACAATTATTCGTTGGGCAAGGCTCTCAGCGGCGACGGCGCTATTCAACAGATCGTTGCTAACGCCATCAAGAACAAGCACCTGCCGAACGACCAGAACGGCATGTATTTCGTTCTGACCTACAAGGACGTGACGGATCCAGGATTCTGCAGCTCCTTCTGCGGATACCATGGTCCCTCCACCTCCATCGTCAGCGGCGAAGTCATCAAGTATTCGATGGTCGGCGATCCTGACCAGTGCCCCAGCGGCTGCGAGACCAGCGTAGTCCTGCACGATACCGGAAAGGGTGGCAGCCCGAATATGGATCCCGGCGCTGATGGAACCACGGCCATCATGTGGCACGAGTTCTCCGAATCTTCGAGCGACCCGCAAGTCAACCTGCGAACCGCTTGGGCCGGCAACTTCTGCGGCGAGTCGGGCGACTGCTGCGCCTGGCTGTTCGGTACCGTGAAGACAGACTCAAACGGTAACTTCTACACCAACACGATTGGCAAGAAGCATTACGTCATGCAGGAGATGTTGAAACTGACGAGCAAGAGTCGGAGCGGAAACATCCCGGGCGTGTGCAGGAACACGTTCTAGCTGTCGCTCTAACTATCGTTGTGTCAAGCCCGCTCCTAGTGGAGCGGGCTTCTTTTTGTCTGGAGCAATCTTTTCCGGTGTAGGTGAGGCGGTAGGGCTCTAGGCTTCTGACGCAAAAGCCTGACGCCTGAAGCCTGAAGCCGTTCTTCACCGCTTGCCGACGCTGGCAGGCTGAATCTCTTCCACATCCACCCAGTTCGTGGGATACGCACCGGTGTAGCAAGCCGTGCAATAGGTGGTCTTCTCACCATCCCCGCAGGCTTTCTTCAAACCCGGCAGCGAGAGATAGCCCAGCGAGTCCGCCCCGATAAACTCGCGAATCTCCTCCACCGACTTGTTGGCGGCAATCAGTTCTTTCTTGGAAGGCGTGTCCACCCCATAGAAGCAGGGCGAAACCGTTGGCGGACACGAAATGCGCATGTGGACTTCCTTCGCCCCCGCGCTGCGGACCATGCGAACGATCTTGCGGCTGGTGGTGCCGCGCACAATCGAGTCGTCAATCAACACCACGCGCTTGCCTTCAAGCAAACTGCGTACCGGATTAATCTTCAACTTCACTCCAAAGTCGCGCACACTCTGCCGAGGCTCGATGAAAGTCCGTCCCACATAGTGATTGCGAATCAAGCCAAAGCGGAAAGGAATTCCACTCTCCGCCGCATAGCCCACCGCCGCGGTCACACCGGAGTCCGGTACTGGAACCACGACGTCTGCCTCCGCCGGAGCTTCCCGCGCCAACTGCCGTCCCAATTCCTCGCGGCTCTCCTGCACCGCCCGCCCAAACACCCGGCTGTCAGGCCGCGAGAAATAAACATGCTCGAAGATGCAGCTCGATTGCGTCAACGCCGGCGCATATGCCCGCGAGGTAATTCCCTCCGGACCCACGATGACAAGTTCCCCAGGCTTCACGTCGCGCTCGAAGGTAGCGCCAATCAGATCGAAGGCACAAGTCTCGGAAGCAAAAACGATGCTGTCCTGCGTCGCACCACCGTGCGCCGGAATCCTTCCCATAGCCAGGGGCCGAAATCCGCGCGGATCGCGGGCCGCAAAAATCCGGTCAGGACTGATCATGACCAGAGAGAATGCGCCTTCGACGCGCCGCAGCGCATCGGCGATGGCCTCCGGCAAAGTGTGCTCTTTCGAGAGCGCAATCAAGTGGACGATGACTTCAGTATCGCTGTTGGTCTGAAAAATCGAACCCTGACTATCCAACCGCTGGCGAATATCCTGCGCGTTGACCAGGTTGCCATTGTGCGCGAGAGCCATCATGCCCTTGTTCGATTGCACCATGATCGGCTGCGCGTTCAGCAGCGCGGAATCGCCCGCCGTCGAATACCGCGTGTGCCCGATCGCCAGCGTGCCCCGCAATTTGGCTAGAACCGGTTCCTGAAAAATATCGGCGACGAGCCCCATGGATTTATGCATATGCAGAGCCATACCATCAGAAGTCACGATGCCCGCCGATTCCTGACCGCGGTGTTGCAGAGCATGCAAACCGAGGTAAGCCAGCGTCTCCGCCTCGGGGTGCGCATAAATCGCGACTACCCCGCATTCGTCCCGGAATTTATCAGAAGTTAGCATTTAGCAGTTAGCCTTTGGCATTTAGCCTGAACCTCGAAAACCACGTGGGGACAGCCGCCCTCGGCTGTCCGGCCGAGCAAAGCTCGCCAGTTCTCACTCCGCCACCACCGCTTCCGACTCCGCCTGTAGTGCCGCTTCCAGCGCGCCCTCAAACGAATCACGCAACTCGCTCACTCTCGCGGACACAACGACCTCGTCATCCACTCGAATCTCTACTTGTTCGGAAACCGTCTCGCCAATCTCGTCCGCAGACAAACGATATTTCGCCGCCACTTGTTGGATTCGCGCGACATTCTTACGGTCGCAAGAGATCACGACCCGGCTAGCATCTTCCCCAAAAAGAATAAACTCCGGCGGCAATCCCTGTGCCGTGAGACTGACGGATACGCCAATTCCCTTCCCGAAAGTTGACTCGGCCAGCGTGACTGCAACGCCACCCTCCGAGCAATCGTGCGCCGACTCTACCAGGCCAGCCCCAATCATTTCGACCAACGCCTTCTGCAGCGCCGCCTCTCGTTCCAGCTCAAGCGCCGGAGGGAATCCCCACACCGTCCCCAGAATTTCCTTGGCATACTCCGACGAGCCAAACTCGGATTCCGCATCGGTGAGATCGCCCGGCTCCGAAGCCCGCAGCAGAACGACAGCCTGTCCAGGCTCGCGGAAATGCGGAAACACAGCCTTGTGAACCGCGTCGAGAATGCCGACAATCCCAATCACCGGTGTGGGATAAATTCCTTCGCCCAAGGTTTCGTTATAGAAGCTGACGTTGCCGCCGGTAATCGGGACATCCAATTCCTCGCAGGCTTTGGTGATACCATCGATGACTTTCGAAAACTGCCACATGATCTGCGGCTTCTCGGGATTACCGAAGTTCAAGCAGTTAGTCGCGCCTACCGGAACCGCGCCGGAGCAAGCTACGTTGCGTGCCGCCTCGGCGACGGCATGCATCGCTCCAAGCTGCGGATCGAGATAGCACCACCGGCTGTTGCCATCGAGCGCCATTGCCAGCCCACGCTGCGAATCCTTGATGCGGATCACGCCCGCATCCCCCGCCCCGGGACCTTCGACCGTGTTGGTCAGCACCATGTGGTCATACTGCTGCCACACCCAGCGCTTAGCGCAGATATTTGGACTGGCAAGCAACCGCTTGAGATTGCCCGTGTGATCGCCAGCTTCGGCTAGCTTGATCGATTCAGGCATCTCCCGCGGCACCGGCGGTTCCCATCGTTCGAGTGGACGCTTGTACACAGGTGCGTCATCGGTAAGCGCTTCATTGGGAATCTCGGAGACAACTTCTCCGTGATGCAGCACGCGCATTTTGCCATCGTTGGTAACGCGGCCAATCTCGACCGCGTCGAGACCCCACTTCTCAAACACGCGGAAGACTTCGTCTTCGCGGCCCTTCTGCGCCACCAGCAGCATCCGTTCCTGTGACTCGCTGAGCATGATCTCGTAAGCACTCATGCCGGTTTCGCGCTGGGGCACGCGGTCGAGTTCGATCTCGGTCCCGACGTGGCCGCGCGAGCCCATCTCGCAGGTGGAGCAGGTCAGACCCGCCGCTCCCATGTCCTGGATGCCAACGATGGCGCCCGTCTGCATGGCTTCCAGGCAAGCTTCGAGCAACAGCTTTTCGAGAAAAGGATCGCCGACTTGGACATTTGGACGTTTCGCTTCAGAAGCTTCGCTAAACTCCTCGCTGGCCATAGTGGCGCCATGAATACCGTCACGGCCAGTTTTCGATCCCACATAAATTACGGGATTGCCTTCGCCTGCGGCCTTGGCGTAAAAGATTTGATCGCGGCGCACCAGGCCCAGAGCAAAGGCGTTCACCAGCGGATTACCTGAATAGCAAGCCTCAAACTTGGTTTCCCCGCCGAGGTTGGGCACGCCAAAGCAGTTTCCGTAAGAGGCAATGCCGCTGACCACGCCTTCAAGCAATGAATGATTCTTGTGGACCTCAGCTTGTGTGGGATTGGCTCGTGTGAGGCGGACACTCTTGTCCGCCGCCATTGATTGAACAATCGGCCCGAACCGCAACGAATCCATCACCGCGACTGGCCTTGCCCCCATGGTAAAAATGTCGCGCAGAATTCCGCCTACTCCCGTGGCTGCTCCCTGGAGGGGCTCAATGAACGAAGGATGATTGTGCGATTCGATCTTAAAGGCGCAGGCCCAGCCGTCGCCGATGTCGATGATGCCCGCGTTCTCGCCCGGCCCCTGCACCACACGCCGGCTGCGGGTCGGCAAGCGTTTCAAATGCACTCGTGAGGATTTGTACGAGCAGTGCTCGCTCCACATCACGCTGAAGATGCCGAGCTCGGTGATAGTGGGCTCGCGTCCGCCGAGAAGTTGCTTGACCTTCTCGTATTCTTCCGGCGTGAGGCCGTGCTCGCGGACGATTTCTGGAGTGATGGCAAGAGTAGGGACCGTTGTCATGGGGAAACTCTATTGTCGCATTTTGGCGTGGAGGCTGGGTAGAGAAACCTTTCCGCCAGAATCTTTGATTAGAGCCTTCGTTTTCTTCTGCGCCCTCTGCGGGGTCCTCTGCGTCCTTTGCGTTATAAGATTGAAACGTCCGCAAATAAAAAGTCCTAAATCGCCTAAGTCAGCGGAGAACGGCCGCAGAGGCGCAGAGAAACCCGACAGCTATACTGTCCTCAATGAAGTCCGTCATCGTAGGCACTGCAGGCCACATCGACCACGGCAAGACGGCTCTGGTAAAAGCTCTCACTGGCATCGACGCCGATCGCTTGGAAGAGGAGAAGCGGCGCGGGATCACCATCGACATCGGCTTTGCCAATCTTGAGCTGCCTATGCCCGATGGCGAGACTCTGCGGCTCGGGTTCGTCGATGTGCCCGGACACGAACGCTTTGTCCGCAACATGCTGGCCGGTGTAGGCGGGATCGATCTGGTATTGCTGGTGATCGCAGCCGACGAATCGATCAAGCCGCAGACTCGCGAACACTTCGATATCTGCCGCTTGCTCTCGGTGCATCGCGGCATCACGGTCTTGACCAAGTCGGACGCCGTCGATGCGGAGACATTAGAAGTTGTACGCTCGGAGGTGGAAGACTTCCTGCGAGGATCTTTTCTTGGTTCCCCCAACCCTATCGTAGCTGTCAGTTCGCTGACTGGCGCTGGTATGGGCGATCTCAAGCGGGAATTGCTGAGGGTCGCTGCCGAGGTTACCGCGAAAGATTCCAAAGCGATTGCCCGCCTGCCCATTGATCGTGTCTTCACCATGAAGGGCTTTGGGACGGTGGTGACCGGCACACTGATCTCTGGCGCCATCCGCAAAGAAGACGAGTTGGAACTCTTTCCCACAGGCCGGCGAGTGCGAGTGCGCGGGGTTCAAGTGCATGGAAAGTCTGCCGAGCACGCGATAGCTGGACAGCGCACGGCGTTGAACCTGGCAGGCGCCACCACGGAAGAATTAGCGCGCGGGATGATGCTTGCTCCCGCTTCCACTTTTCATGCCACGTCTCGCGTGGATGTGGACCTGTCGCTGCTGCCTTCTGCTAAACCGCTGAAAGACCGGGCCCGCGTGCATCTTCATTCCTACACTTCCGAGACCATTGCCAGCGTTGTGTTGTATGGCAGGAAACAAGTGGGTCCGGGCGAGAGCGCTTTCGCGCAACTGCGGCTGAGTGAACCGACGCTGCTGCTGCCCGGAGATCGTTTCATCATTCGGCAGTTTTCGCCCGTGGTGACGAGCGGAGGGGGCGTAGTCGTTGAGAATGCTCCGCCAAAAAGAGTGAAAGGGGCGACGGAGTACGCTCAATTTCTCAAGACGCTGGTGGAAGAATTGCGCTCCGGCATGGTGCAGGCCCGAGTCGTCGCAAGCGGCGCTAGAGGACTCGGCATTGCGGAAGCGGTGGCTCGCACGGGTTGGCTTGCTGAACAGATTATTTCCGGCGTCTCCGCTAGCCCTGAGATTGTCTGCATTGGTGACATTCTAATCTCCCGCCCGGCGCTCGAACTCGTCCGCAAAGACCTGATTTCCGCTCTCGATGCTTTTCATAAACACAATGCCCTGGTTGCCGGCATGAGCCGGGAAGAATTGCGTGGACGTTTCTCCGAGGTTGCCCCGGCAGTGTTTGACGGCGTGTTAGGCGATGCGCTGCAAGCCAAAAAAATTGAACTCTCCGGGGAACTCGTGCGCCTGGCCGGACGCGGCGTGGTAATGAAGGACGAAGAAGCTGAATCGAAGAAGATCATTGAGGTAGCGTTTGCCAATGCGGGGCTCAAGGTGCCGGCGTTGAAAGACGTACTTGCAGGATTGAAGGTGGACAGAGTGCGGGCGCAAAAGATTGTGACCCTGCTGTTACGCGACAAAGTTCTGGTAAAGATTTCTGATGACCTGGTATTCCATCAGAGTGCGCTGGTGGATCTGCGCCAACGCATGGCTGCCGAAAAAACGAAATCCCCCAGGCTTGATGTGGCGCGCTTCAAAGACCTCACCGGAGTCAGCCGCAAGTATGCGATTCCTTTGCTGGAATATCTCGACCGGGAGCACGTGACGCGGCGAGTCGGTGATGAAAGAGTGATTTTGTAGAAGAGCAGCAATTAGCACTTACGCTCAGCACTCCTGCTGCCAGCATTCGCGAGCGGTTCGCGATTAGCACTTTCGTTCGCAAATAGTTTCTGGGAGGGCACGGCTTCAGAGCTTGCGGGAAAACCCTGGGCGTTGGAAGTTTTGAAGGGGCACGGCTTTCTAGCCGCGCCCCGTCAAGGCTTCCAATCGCTAATTGCGGGTTTTTTTCGTCGGAACCTGTTCGGCCGTGGCGCCTGCTGCCCTAAAAACTGGGCCTTGGCCCCGGAGGAAAGCCGGCTCTTGAACGACGGAGTGCTGAATACTGACGGCTCCGTTCTGAATGCGAACTAAGGAACTCCGACAGCTGAGGGTTTCGTCCAAAGGTACCGGCTAGCTAGAAAGTTACTTCTGTTTCCACAGTCGGAGGGAGTATGCTGCGCGCATGGCAGTCTCGGTCTCGGTGCTGGCCAGTGGCAGCCGGGGTAACAGCACAGTAGTGCAGAGTTCGTCGACGCGGATTCTCGTCGATGCGGGAATTTCCTGCCGCGAGACTTTCAAGCGCATGAAGGCTTTGGGAGACGATCCTCATTCGCTCTCCGCCATTCTCATCACCCATGAGCATACCGACCATGTCTCCGGCCTGCTGGTGCTGGCGCGAAAACTGAAGATTCCCGTGTTCATGACCGGCGCTACCCATCACGCCTGGTCAAGGTCGATGCGGGATGCGGCCGGTATGCGTCCCGAACTCACGCGGCTGGAATATTTCTCTTCCGGGCACAGCTTTCGCATCGGAGACATTGGAGTCACACCCTTCACCATTCCTCACGATGCGGTCGATCCCGTAGGTTTTACCTTCCTTGCGGAAGGCATCAAGGTCGCGATCGCTACCGATCTGGGACGGTTGCTGGCTAACGTGAAAGATAACCTGCGAGCTTGCGACGTGCTTGTGATCGAATCGAATCATGATCTTGAGATGCTGCGCAACGGGCCTTATCCCTGGTCGGTAAAGCAGCGCGTGGGCAGTCCCACTGGTCATCTATCGAACGAGAAGCTCGCCGAATTCTTTGCCACCGGATATGATGGACATGCATCTTATATAGTGCTGGCGCATCTCTCTGAGCTGAATAACCATCCTGAGCGCGCTCGTAGAGAGGCAGAAACCGCTTTGTCGGGGCGCGGCACGCTGTTCTATAACCGTGTAATGCTGGCGGCGCAAGCGGAGCCGATGCAACCAATCCGGCTCTGACTTGATCTGAAGTTGTTGACTTGGCAGCACTCGAATCTTAATCGGTTTGGATCTTTAACAAATTGGATCGATCAGCTAGATCGACACAAGCACATCAGCAGTTCCTATGAGTCAGTGCGTTGATCCTATCGTAGGCAAGATTCTGGCGGGCTGGCGTTATGACATTTCCGGCCTGGCGCCAGAGATGCGTGGCGACTACGAGGAACACTTCACCTCCTGCGAGCACTGCCGCAGCCGGCAGCGTCTGCATCGCACCATTGATATTTCATTGATTGCTCTGGCCTCAGTTTCCGCTGGCATCTTCCTGCTGGCTTTCGGAGTGATTCGCCACTTTGGTCCTAGCAATGCGTTTTGGCTGGAGATTGTCGCTCTGGCAGGCTTCGCCCTCTCGGCGCTAATCTGGTTGATCGTTGCGGTGGCTACGCCCGCACCCATGGCGGTGGTAGACGTGGCCCGGATCGGCGCACGCCATGTGCACGATCACCTGCCGGCGGAAATTCGCGAACGTCTTCCCGAAGAACTACGTCTAAAGATCACCGGCTCGTAATCCAATGCAGGCCTTTTCCAAATCACTGGTGTTGTTATTGCTGGCTGCAGTGATGACGGCACCGCTGGCAGCGCAGGGGCTTGGCCCCCAGATTCCATCCCAGGAACGGCCTGCCGCGTGTCATGAACCCAGTGGGAACGTGCCCGGGCCCGGACCTACGAGTCACAGCTGCTGTCAGGGTACCCATCATCCTGCGATTTTGCAGCAGAGTTCTATTTCTCG
Organism: Terriglobales bacterium; assembly: GCA_035567135.1. Classification (GTDB taxonomy): domain Bacteria; phylum Acidobacteriota; class Terriglobia; order Terriglobales; family Acidobacteriaceae; genus JABDBE01. Next base: position 42,044 of record DATMQI010000289.1, on the reverse strand, counting down.
ACTGTCTCTTCAAGTCCTCGCGCTGGTCGAGTACTCGCACCTTCCCGTGATGGCGGCTGCCCTCAACCAGCTTCCGAGTTTTGCCATCGTGACCGCCGATCCGCCGATCTTGTCGCCGCTGCGCGTTTAACTCCTTCGCGGCTCTCGTAAATTCACCATTCAGTACCTGGTCGAAATAGCGTTTGTCGATGTGCGCGTTCTCTGACAGTTAGGGAGCGCAGGTTTTGTTGCGGAGTTATGCATGCGAAAGGCAGTATGGTGTTTTCCGGTGGTCGCTCTTCTGGTGATCTCGTCTCTGTCCCAGGATGCGAATCACGCTATGGGAATGTCTGGGTCTGGGCAAACCGCGCAGGGAATGCAAGGCATGAACATGGGCGACACTGGCACATCCCTGCCGTCGTTTCACGCTTCTTCAGGTAGCAGTTGGCAGCCCGCCTCGGTCCCGGAGACGATGTGGATGATTTCGCGCGGCAATTGGGATTTGATGCTGCACGGCACTGTGTTCATCACCTACAACCAGCAGGGTGGGCCACGCGGCGAGGGCAAAGCGGAATCGACGAATTACTTAATGTTCATGGAGCAGCATCGTCTGCGCTCGGGCACACTCTTGCTCCGGCAGATGTTTTCGGCGGAGTCGCTGACCTCGCCGCATCCCGGTTTCCCTGAACTCTTTCAGACAGGCGAAACTTATCATGGCCAGCCGCTGGTCGATCACCAGCATCCGCACAACGTATTCGCTGAACTCGCCGCGCTGTACACGGTTCCCATCAACGAGAAACTCTCCTGGCTGCTTTATGGAGGCCCATCCGCTGAGCCCGCGCTGGGGCCGGTCACCTACATGCATCGCCAGTCGGCGTCGGAGAATCCCGAGGCGCCGCTGGGCCACCATTTGCAGGATTCGACCCATACCAGCTTTGGGGTTGTGACTACGGGCTTCATCTTCGATGCTGCCAAACTAGGCTACTTTAAAGTTGAAGGCTCGGCTTTCAATGGACACGAGCCCAATGAAGAGCGTTGGAGCATTCAACTCGGAGCCCTAAATTCGTGGTCGTTTCGCGCCACTGCCGCGCCCAGTCGTAACTGGACCGCCGAGTACAGCTATGGGCGTGTGTTGCATCCCGAGGCGCTTGATCCCAACAACGAATTGCGGCAGTCGGCCATGGTCGAGTACAACCGGCCACTGCCCGGAGGAAAGTTGGGGAATGGAAACTGGGCAACGTCGCTGATATGGGGACGCAAGCACAAGCAACTGGACAACACCACGCAGAACAGTTATCTCCTCGAATCGACGCTGAACTTCTTCGCGCGAAATTACGCTTACACCCGGCTTGAGCTGGTCGACAAAGACGAATTGTTTCCCCAAGCGCTGACTCACCCGGCGTACCGCATCGGCGCCTACACCTTTGGCGGGGTGCGCGATTTCGTGCACAACCAGCACTGGCAAGTGGGACTAGGCGGGGACGTAACTTTCTACTCGAAGCCCGCGGTTCTCGATCCCATCTATGGCAACAACCCAGTGTCATTCCATCTGTTCGTGCGGATACGTCCGGGCTCGATGATGCACAAGTAACAGAACGTCCATTTTGAACACGTAGGGGCGGACGCCCTCGTCTGCCCAACGGTGCGAAAGCGCCGCAGAGTTGCCAGGAATCCGCCCACCTCCCGGACGAGGCGTCCAGGGCTACGTGATTTTTACGCTCTGATGTGGCAGCTGGCGAGGCCCTTCTTTTCCAGATACTGCTGGTGGTACTCCTCAGCTTCGAAGAACGTTTCCGCTGGAACGATTTGCGTGACCACCGGCTTACTGAAGCGATGTGACTTCTCCAATTGCTCTTTCGAGGCCTTGGCCGCCGCTTCCTGCTCTGGAGTGTGGAAGAAGATCGCCGAGCGATACTGCTTGCCCCAATCCGGCCCTTGCCGGTTGAGTTGCGTGGGATCGTGGTTCTCCCAGAAGACTTCAAGCAATTTGTCGTAGGAGAGCTTGGCAGGATCGTAATCGATTTCGACCGCCTCAGCGTGGCCAGTCGTGTCCGTGCAAACCTGCTTGTAGGTCGGATTGGGAGCGTTGCCGCCCGTGTAGCCAACGCGGGTCGAGATCACGCCCGGCAATTGGCGGAACGTCGCTTCCACTCCCCAAAAACAGCCTGCGGCGAAAGTAGCTTTTGCCATATCGAATGACTCCATTTTTAGACTGTAGCGATTCTATTGGATGCGGCAAGCCGCGGAAAGTGGCATGACGCGGGGCAGCGCGTTTTGCGGGAAAAGTCGCTTCCTACAGAGCTTTCCCGGTTGACGCACCCCGCTTTTCCGCGCTAAATTGCTTTAGCGGCTTTTGCCCCCCAGTCCGCCTGAGGTATCGTGCCCCTTTTCCGCCGCACTCATAGGAATCTCCGGCTGGCTTTCGCGATCTGGCTTGCCTGCCTGATCGTGCCCGCCGCCTTTGCCGCGAAAGCAGGTTTCACGCCCCAAGCGCGAGTAGGCTTTACCGTCGGTGACCAATGGGAGCCCGCCGTTGCGACCGACGGATTTGGCCACACCTACATTCTGTATCCCCAGTACGGCCGCGTTCCGGGATGCCGCAATTGCCCGCTGCCTTCCATGATTCTGGTGGTCAGCAACGACAATGGCGCCACCTGGCAGCCGCCGCGCGAGATCACTCCGCCCGCGACCGGGCAATATGATCCGCAGATCGTGGTCGATCCCGTAGATCGCCGGACGGTTTATGCGGCATGGCTGCAAAGTAAAAAATTGGACATGGTCGTGGCCAAATCCGTGGACTTCGGTCAAAGCTGGTCGATCGTGGTGGCCGACCGCGGGGTTACCGACGCCGATAAACCGGTGCTCGGCGTTCGAGCGCAGGACGTCTATGTCGGTTTCAACCGCGATGGCAAGATGTGGGTAGCCTCGTCGCACGATGGCGGGATCACGTTCACTTCGACGGATGTAGGTCCGAAATTGAAACTGGTGCGAGCCCTGGCCGGAGGAGCGACAGTCGATCTGCACGGTGACGTTTATTTGGCTTGGGCCGGATACACCCGGCAAGATGGCGCCAAGGGGCGAGAGAATCTCTACGTCAGCAAGTCATCCGATGGTGGCGGGAGTTGGTCGACGCGGCTGATGGATATATCTGGCGCGCCTCCGGATTGCGGAGCTTACCACTGCGAGTGGGGTTACCTGGGCGCGCAGATCACGATGACCTCCGATGCCGCCGGCACCTTGTATACGTTGTGGAATTCCGGGGCGTCGGATAAAAGTCCGCAGCGAATTTATTTTGCTTCTTCTACCACCGCTGGCGATACCTGGTCGCCCAGGCTGAATGTTTCGACGGCGCTCTCCAGCGTCGAGCATGCCTTTCCAGCGCTGGTAGCCGGCGAGGCCGGCGATGTGCGGATCGCCTGGATGGATACCCGCAATCTCGATACCCGCAACCGTCCGCTGTGGAATGTCTATTACCGCAGCTCGACCAACGGCGGCGCAACCTGGTCCGGCGAGTCGAGGATTTCCAGCTACGTCCCCGGCTACCGCTACATCCGCTCCCAAGGCTTCAGCTTTCCTTTCGGCGATTACTTCGCCATCGGCATCGATAACCAGGGACAAACCCAAACCGTGTGGGGCGAAGGCCTGAACTTCCGGTCCCCGGGTTCGATTTGGTACAGCAACGGCCGGTAGATTCGACTCCTCGATTTGCCCTAATCGCGGTGCATTTTTACCCCTCAAGCTCCAAATCGGGAATGTTGCACCCACCTATTTCGCAAAGGGCGCTGGCGCGGTACTTTCGCTGCGGCCAGTTCCAGCAGTGGGAATCGTGCGCTTGCCGGCCATGCAATAATTGTGGGAAAGATGGGCTCGCCGGAGGGTCGCCTCGGGAATTGCGGAAACAAACGATCTATGGCAGGGTTACGGACATGAACAGTGATCAGGTCATTGCAAAGCTTCGCCAGCACGCTCCCGAGCTAAAAGCCGCGGGGGTTGTACATCTGCGCGTCTTTGGATCGGTTGCAAGGGGCGAAACGTCTGAGGAATCTGACATTGACCTGCTGGTGGATTTCGATAAATCGAGACGGTTGACTTTGGTGACGGTTGGAAGACTGCAAAGCCGTCTGACAGACTTGCTGGGCGTTAACGTCGATCTGTCTGCAGAAGAATGGATGAAGGAGCCTGTCCGTAAGCAAGCGGTGCGGGAGGCGGTTCTTGCCTTTTAGAGACGCGGAACAACATCTGCGGGATATCCTCGAAAGCATTAATAATATCGACACATTCCTCGGCGACATGGACTTTGATGGCTATCGCGGGGATCTGAGAACAAAATCAGCCGTAGAACGGCAGCTGCAAATCATCACCGAGGCTGCGGTTCGTCTAGGAGATGATGGCGACCGCCTGTGTCCTGGTGTTGATTGGGAGGGCTTCCGCGGTATGGGTAACATATTGCGGCACGGGTACCACCGAATTGACGACAAGATCGTTTGGAACACGGTGAAAGATGAGCTTCCTCCGGTGAAGGCGGCGGTATTACGCGCTCTGAATCTGCCCCCTGCGTCGCCAAAATCTTCCATCCAGCACTGACTTCGTCCACCTTTACAAAGAACGTAAAGGTGGGCTGGCCCCGCGGCTTGTCTGGTGCCCCAAGTTCGCGTCCGTCCTTGAAGCTAACCTGGCCTTCAATGTATTCATAACCTGAGACGGCGTACAGTTCCAGCAGGTTCCGAAGTTCTCCGTTTCCCAATTTTGGGAATCAGCTTCGCCGCCCGGGGGCTGGCCCGCCCAAAGACTACCACTTTACTGTCAAGGGTGCCCCGTCCAAGCTTTGCTTGGGCGGGGGTGTTCGTCGGGCGCCCAATCTGGAGTCCTCAGCAACTACGCCGTCCGACTGGTGGTTCGCGTCCGCTAACCTGGGTTTCAATGTGGTCCTACGAGAGACGGCGTAGAGTTTTTTCTATGCCCACAGCCGTTCTCCGTTTCCCACTTTGGGAATCAGCTTCGCAGCCCGCTCACTTTCCTCTTGAACTCCGCCTATCATTAACGATAATATAGTAACGTAGATGTTATCTACAAGATAATCTTCGATCTTTGACAACCTGACAGCCTGACAAGGGCGCAGCTCTGCCGGTGACCCGCCAGGCCCGGCCCATCATGGTGAAAAAATTCATCGCGAGATGAACACCGCTGTCCCCGCTACGTTTGTTCCAAAACGGAACCGAAATCCAGTCGGTTATCCCGATAACTCCCATGTTTCCAAGATTTTGCCTGTAACTACCTTAAGAACCATAGATCTAGGAGGCAAGAAAAACTCCGACTCTTTGTTTTCTAGATTTTGCGTCGAAATGAGAGTTTTTTTTAGGTAAATTCTGCACCAGAATATGTGCATCAAAACCGGGTGTCCGCTGACACCCTCGGTTCCACCCAAAGACCTGATTTCACAACCAAATGCCGGCCCTCCCCCAGTTTCAAATCGGGATGAATCCTAGCTGGGTAACGCTCGATTTATTACCGCTGTTACTTTACTGCGGCAACTGCGCGCCATAAGCTCCGGTTTATGAAACTGAATGCCTTGCTGGTGTCGCAGGATCGCCCCTCGCTTCGGGCGCTGGGAGCGCTCCTCGACGTGCTCCAATTCGAGCAGCAAACTTGCCACTCGTCCGGCGAGGCTGTGGAGTTGCTGGTGCAAGGCCATCATTCGGCGCTGGTGCTGGACTTCGATCTGCCGGGCGCCGGCCAGGTCGCGCGCATGGCGCGCATGGCATCACCGCAACGACGACCCGTGGTGTTTGCCATGGTGAGCGCGTTTACCCCGGTTGGCGGAGCCTTCCAGTCCGGCGTGAATTTCGTTCTGTACAAACCTCTCGTCTACGAACAGGTAGCCCGTTCGCTGCGCGCTGGCCAGGGATTCATGAAACCGAACCCCCGCCATTCACCTCGCCATCCATTGGAGGCGCTGGTGTACCTCCAGCTCGGGGTCGGGACTTTGCCCGCGATCATGCTCGATCTGAGTGAGCAAGGTTTAGCCTTGCAAGCTCCAGAGCCGTTGCCGCCGGTACAAAATGTGCCTCTGCGTTTCGTGTTGCCCGGTACCTCTCACCTGGTGGAAGCGACCGGCAAAGTGATCTGGGCCGACGACGATGGCCGCGCGGGAATGTTCTTTTCCCGCCTGACCGCCGCTTCCCGGCATCATCTTAAGAATTGGCTCACCAAGCGCGGCGCGAAGACGAAAAACGCGGTACGCGTGCTGTTGCCCCCGCAGCGGGCGCGGCGTTCGCCGCAAACTTCGCACTGAATTTGTCCGTAGAAACGTAGCTAGCTACGTTTCCGCGGCCCGCGCTGAATGCTGACTCGTTCATGCTAGACTCAGCTTTCTCTCGCATGTCTGAGCTCACCTTCCTTTCAGCCGTTTCCATGGCCGAGCAGATTCGCCGCAAGAAGCTGTCTCCCATCGAATTAGTGGAAGCCCATCTCGCCCGTATTGAGAAACTGAATCCAAAGCTCAACGCGTTCGTCCAAGCGGATGCCGAAGGCGCGCGCCGCCAGGCCCGCGAGGCCGAAGATGCAGTGACCCGCGATGAAAGGGTGGGCCCCCTGCACGGAGTTCCGATCAGCATCAAGAGTTCGATTGATGTAAAGGGCATGCGTTGCGAATCCGGCACCAAGCTTCGAGCCGGCGTAGTGGCCGCACAGGATGCGCCCCTGGTCTCGCGGCTCCGCAGAGCGGGCGCGATCATCCTGGGGAACACGAACACGCCAGAACTGCTCATGGCGTGGGAGACGGATAATCTTCTTTATGGCCGTACCAACAATCCCTGGGATCTGTCGCGAACCCCCGGCGGTTCAAGCGGCGGAGAAGCCGCAGCGATTGCATCCGGATGTTCGGCCGGAGGAGTTGGCAGCGACGGCGGAGGCTCCATTCGTGTGCCCGCACACTTCAGCGGGATCTGTGGCCTGAAGCCGACGCCAGGCCGCATCCCCGCAACTGGACATTTCCCAACCTCAGTCGGACCGTTTGCCTTGCTCGGCGTAGTTGGACCGATGGCACGGACGGTCGCGGATTTGAAAGTGCTGTTCGAAGTGATGCAAGGGCGGGATGACGGCGATCCCTCGGCCGCGCCGGTCGCGGTGCACTGGCCAAGTCGTGACGATCTGAAAAAGCTTCGTATTGGGTATTTTGAAGATGACGGACGCACTCCAGTCACCGCCGAAACTCGCGTTGCGGTGCGAGCCGCGGCTGAGGCGCTGAAGCGTGCGGGTTTTGTAGTTGAGCCTTTCCGTCCCGAAGGCCTCGAATCGGCGCGCCAACTCTGGTGGCAGCTTTTCGGCATCGCCGGTGGAATGCTGCTGGGACCATTGACTAAGGGTCGAGAGAACGACCTCAGTCCGATTCTTAAACAGTTTTCGAGTTGGGTTGCAGCCGAACCCTCCCACACGGGCCAGACATTGCTCGATACTTGGATCATGCGCGACGTGGTGCGTATGCAGGTCTTCTCTCAGATGCGGGAATATCCCATCCTGCTCTGCCCGGTCGCAGCGATTCCAGCTTTTCATCATGGCGGGCGCAGTTGGAAGATCGATGACCAGACCGTGAAGTATCTCGATGCGTGGAGCTACTGCGAGTGGTTCAACCTGCTGGGAACTCCGGCGGCGGCGATTCCTTTTGGCTGCTCGAATGAGGGTTTGCCGATTGGAGTGCAGATCGTCGCGCGTCCATGGGAAGAGGAGTTGGTGTTATCTGTGGCGGCCGAACTGGAAGCACAACGGGGCGCATGGCAGGCGCCAGACATTGCCCTACAATAGTGGATTTTCCTTTGTGTACCTTCGTGTCCTTTGTGGTTAATGAAGTGCCCAGGCTAGAACCACCAAGAACACGAAGGTACACAGAGGAAAATCCAGACCACTAATAGATTTGTACTATTCCGTGACTCCGAAAAAGAGATAACCTGTTTTCCACTCAATCTCGCGTCAGATGCCTGCTCGCTCCCAGGGATTGACATACGTATTCAATGGCCGACCCAAAGCAATTGAAAGGCTTCGTCGTGTCCCGCGTATTTCCCGGGCTGCTCGTTTTCTTGTCCATTTCAGCCGCCTATCTTTATACCTTTCCTCAGCCGAATGTCTTTTACGCCGTCGTCGTTTTACTGCATGCGATTGCGGGCGCATTCACAGCTCTTTTGCTGGCGGTTTTTCTCATTCGCCTGTTGCGAGATGAAAGCGTCGCCTCGCGCTTCGGTTGGGTACTGCTCGCCGGAGGAGCGACCGTTGGCCTGATTCTGATCAAAACCGGGACACCGCGAGTCGAGTGGAACCTTCTCTATGCTCACATTCTTTTGTCGCTCGCGGGTGTGGGCATCGTATTCGCGGAATGGGCGGGGAAACGCGACTGGTTCGCGCCTGGCGTCCGCGGTTCGATTGCACGCTGCGCGATTTGTCTTCTGGCGCTTGCCGGACTCGGCGCGTCCGCCCGTTATGTGCGGCAGTCGCGCTGGCAAAATCAGGCCCGGATCCAGAATCCGTCGATGCCGCCGGCCACCATGAATGGCGAGGGCGATGGCCCGGATGGGCCATTCTTTCCCAGTTCTGCGCAAGTGCTTGGCGGACAGAAAATTCCCAGCAAGTTCTTCATGGAATCCGACTCCTGCAAACGCTGCCACGAAGATATCTATAATCAGTGGTTCAGTTCAGCTCATCATTTCTCGTCGTTCAACAATCAGTGGTATCGCAAAAGCATCGAGTATATGCAGGATACGATCGGCACCAAGCCCTCCAAGTGGTGCGGTGGATGCCACGATCCCGCCGTGCTCTACAGCGGATTGATGGATACGCCGATCAAGCAGATCGTGCATCGTCCCGAGTCGCAGGCTGGGCTGGGATGCATGATGTGTCACTCGATTGCCGATGTGAAAAGCAGCATGGGGCAGGGTGATTTCTATCTCGAATATCCCAAGCTGCACGAACTGGCTGCGACCAAAAGTCCGTTGGCGCGGGGGTTGCACGATTTTCTGGTGAAGCTGAATCCAGAGCCTCATCGCCGCGTGTTTCTCAAGCCGTTTATGCGCGACCAGACGGCGGAGTTCTGCTCCAGTTGTCACAAGGTCCATCTCGATGTTCCGGTCAATCACTATCGCTGGATTCGGGGATTCAACGAGTACGACAACTGGCAGGCCAGCGGCGTATCAGGAGAGGGAGCGCGGTCTTTTTATTATCCCGCAAAGCCTTCGCAGTGCGCCGATTGCCACATGCCGCTGACTCGTTCGACCGACCAAGGCAACGTCGACGGCTTGGTCCATTCGCACCGTTTCCCCGCGGCGAACACCGCGCTGCCCACGGCGAATGATGATGCTGAGCAGCTCAAGCTTACCGAGGATTTTCTGAAGGGCGGCATTTTGAGCGTGGATATTTTCGCAATGTCTCCGGCGCGGGCGCAGGTGAAGCCGGGAGTGGCCAACCAGTCGGACCTGTCGACGACTTTTGCGGTGGGAGAGGAAGCGGAGTCGAAGATCACTCCTGGCGGGGAAGGTGAGGTTGTTCCAGTCACGGCGCCGCTGAGTCGTGTACAGCCCACGATTCGTCGAGGAGACACGGTGCGGGTGGATGTGGTAGTCCGCACCAAGAAAATTGGACACTTCTTTCCTGGTGGCACCGTGGATGCATACGACACCTGGCTCGAATTGAAAGGCGCGGATGACAAGGGCCAAACCATATTCTGGAGCGGCATGGTCGAGGACCACGGCAAAGGCCCGGTAGAAAAGGGCGCACACTTCTACCGTTCGCTGCAGGTGGATGCGCATGGCCACGGCATCAACAAGCGAAACGCCTGGGCAACTCGGGCCGTGGTTTACGTGCATCTGATTCCGCCCGGGGCGGCCGATACGGTTCACTATCGCGTTCACATTCCCGAAGGCGCGGGTAATAAAATCACCCTGCATGCCCGCCTCTGCTATCGCAAGTTCGCGTGGTGGAACACGCAGTTTTCATTCGCGGGTGTTCCGGATCCTAACCAGCCTAACGCCGATGTCACGCCGGACTATGACGACAGAAAGTTCGCCTTCGCAGGATCGTTGAAGGGTGTATCAGCGAAGGAAGAGAGAATTCCCGACGTTCCTATCGTGGCGTTGGCGGAAGATAACGTCACGCTGAACGTGGTCGCGCACAATGCTCCTGTGCCCGCGCCAAGCACAGTGCTGCGAGTGGACGACTGGCAGCGCTGGAACGACTACGGCATTGGTCTGCTGCTGCAAGGGGATCTGAAAGGTGCCCAGGTAGCCTTTGAGAAAGTCACCGAGATCGATCCCAAGAACCCCGATGGCTGGGTGAACGTCGGACGCGCTGCGGTGCAGGAGGGTGATATGGATCGTGCGCGTACGGTGCTGGTGAAAGCATTGTCGGTGAGTCCCGACCTGGCGCGTGCCCACTTCTTCTACGCCAAAGTTCTGCGCAGCGACGGCCGCTACAATGAAGCGGCGGATCATCTGCGGAAGGTTCTGGCGCAGTATCCTCGAGATCGCGTTGCGTTGAACGATCTGGGACGCATTCTGTTTCTGCAACGCCAATACGCGGACGCGGTGAACGTCCTGCGGTCGGTTCTGACGGTCGATCCTGAAGATTTGCAGGCGCACTACAACTTGATGCTCTGCTACAACGGATTGGGGGATCAGAAGCAGGCCCACGAGCATGAGGTTCGCTACCTGCGCTTCAAAGCCGACGAAGCCTCGCAAGCCATCACTGGGCCATACCGCCAGCTCAATCCTGAGGACAACAACGAGCGGCAGGCTATTCACGAGCATGTGTCGGTACCATTGACCGTGGATCGTGCGGAGACGGGTCTTCGACCCGTCCGAACCGAGCCAAGCTCGGCGAGCCGAATTGCCACGGTGGGAGCCTCGAGATAATGGGGACGATCGCGATCCTCTCCGGAATCATCTGCAGATTCGCATCAGGGCATGGCTTCAGCCGTGCCGATAAGTTTGCAAAATGGAAATCGGCTTTAGCCGCTGCGACAACGGCTAAAGCCGTTCTGCTTATTGCGACAGTTATGGCACGCCTGAAGGCGTGCCCTGATACGAAACGCGTCTTTATACAGGCCTATGCGGCAGCAACGACCCTCGGATTCCTGGTTGCAATAGTAACTTCATCCGCATCCGCACAACGCATTCAATTTCGCGACATCACCGCGCAAGCGGGCATCCATTTTGTCCATAACAACGGTGCATTCGGAAAAAAATATCTGCCTGAGACCATGGGTTCGGGTTGCGCCTTCATCGATTACGACAACGACGGCTGGCCTGACATTCTGCTGGTGAACAGCGAAGACTGGCCGGGACACACGCGCGCTGAGACTACGCTCAAGCTCTATCACAATAACCATGACGGTACGTTCACTGACGTCACCCGCAAGTCTGGCCTCGCAGTTTCCATGTACGGTCTCGGCGTTGCGGTTGGTGATTACGACAACGACGGCTACGATGACATCTTCATCAGCGCCCTTGGGCAGAGCCATCTGTTTCACAACAACGGCAACGGCACATTCACCGACGTGACGAAAGCTGCGGGGTTGTGGGGACCGAACGAGTTCTCCACCAGTGCCGCCTGGGTGGACTACGATCGCGATGGCAAGCTCGATTTGGTGGTGACGAATTACGTGCAGTGGTCGATCCCAGGCGATCTGTACTGTACCCTCGACGGCGCGCACAAATCTTATTGCACGCCCGAGTCGTACAAAGGTTCATCGGCTCGGTTGTGGCACAACCTTGGCAATGGAAAATTTGAAGATGCCACGCAGAAGGCCAAATTCTACGATGCGACCTCGAAGAGTCTGGGCGTCGCGATCGTCGATTACAACGGCGATGGCTGGCCCGATATTCTGCTGACCAATGATACGCAGCCAAACAAGCTGTACCTCAACAAGCACGACGGAACGTTTGAGGAAAAAGCCGTGTCTGCGGGAATTGCATTCAGTGAAGATGGCGTGGCTCGCGCCGGCATGGGGGTGGACTTCGCTGACTACGATCGCTCGGGCCGGCCGAGTTTTATTATCACCAACTTTGCCAACCAGATGCTCTCGCTCTACCACAATGAAGGCAACGGCTTGTTTGTGGATGAGGCGCCGCAGTCCGAGGTTGGACGAGCTACTTTGGTGACGCTGGGATTCGGCTGTTTTTTCTTTGACTATGACAACGACGGCTGGCCCGACATTTTTGTAGCCGACGGACATATCGAGAATGAAATCGAACGCGTGCAGAAGCGGGTGAGTTATGCGGAACCGCCGCACCTTTTTCGCAATCTTGGCGGCGGAAAGTTTCAGGAAGTGACAGCCTCGCTCGGATCTGCGTTTGCCAGCCCGAAAGTCGCGCGCGGCGCAGCTTACGCCGACATTGATAATGACGGCTCGCTCGACGTTCTATTGACCACGAACGGCGGACGCGTCTATTTATTTCACAACGAAGGCAGCGACAATCACACCTTGCGCATAAAGTTGGTGGGTACGAAGTCGAACCGAGATGGCATTGGAGCGATCGTGCGCCTGACCTCAGGAAAAGATCAGCAGTGGCAGACGGTTCATAGCGGCTCGAGTTATTTATCCCAGAGCGAACTGGTGCTGACGTTCGGCTTGGGCGAAAAAACCAAGCCTGATTCGATCGAAGTGCAGTGGCCGAGCGGCCAGATCGACAAATTGTCGAACCTACCGGGAAGCCAAACGATCACGATTCAGGAAGGCAAAGGCATAGTGGCGAACAAAGCCTACAGCAAGCCTTGGATTTTTGCCGCGACCAAATAGCACATGTTCTTTTGTCTGCGATTTTCCTTTGTGTACGTTCGTGCCCTTTGTGGTTAACTTGTTCTTCGCATGACCAAGACGATTCCCCTCGTTTGCGCCGGCGTGGTTCTGGCGACCATTGCCATCTTCGCGGCCGCGCCGCAAAATGCACCGGCGAGCCCGTCCGACAAGTCCACCGAAGCGGCTCGTCTTAACAATCTCGGCGCCGCTTACATGAACCAGCAACTCTTCGAAAAAGCGCTGAAGGCATTTGAAGACGCGGTCGCACACGATCCCAAATTCCACATCGCGCAAATGAATCAGGGCATCGCGCTACTGAACCTCGGGCGAGTGGATGCTGCGAGGAAACTTCTCGAGCAAGCGGCAAAACAGAATCCCGGCGACGCGCATGCCTGGTACAACCTCGGCATGCTCGAAAAGAACTCCGCGAATTCGCAAGCCGCGGCCGATGCGTTCCGCCGAGTCACCGAGATTGATCCGAATGACGCGGACACCTGGTATTTCCTGGGTACCGCATACGCGCAGAGCAAACAATATCCCGAAGCGATCGACGCTTTCCAGCATGCATTAAAGCTGAATCCACTGCACGCCTCGGCTGAATTCGGACTCTCGCGTGCTTATCAACAATCGGCCGATCTCGCTCACGCTCGCGAGCATTTGACTCGCTTTCAAAACATCACCCAAAACAAGTTGGGTTCCCCGATCAGCTTGGCTTATGGCGAACAGGGAAAATATTCGCTTGCGGAAGAATCGCCGGAGGTGGTTCAAAAAGTTCCGCCGCAGATTCCGGTGCGATTCGTCGATGTAACCGAGCACGCTGGACTGAACACAAAACCCTCGTCCGCATCTGCGAAGGATCTAGCGTCCTATCTCGGGCCGGGCGCGTGCTTTCTTGACTATGACAACGATGGTCGCCCCGACCTCTTTCTGCCGGACAACGGCAAGAATGGAGGAATGTCGCTGTACCACAATCTGGGTAACGGCAAGTTCGAAGAGGTAACCAAGAAAGCGGGACTCGATCCGATATTGCGTGGCATCGGCTGCACCGCTGGCGATTATGACAACGATGGTTTCACCGACTTGGCGGTGAGTCTCAATGGAGGCGCACTTCTTTTGCACAACGAAAAGAATGGGACATTCAAAGATGTCACCAAGGCTGCCGGGATTAGAAGCGGCTGTTGCATCGCGGGGCTCACCTTCATCGATTACGACCATGACGGCGATTTGGATCTTTATCTTGCAAGTCATTCTGGACCGACTGGTAACGCTGCGGGCGAAGCGGGAAGCGGTCGGATGTGGCGCAACAACGGCAATGGAACATTCACCGACGTCACAGACGAAACTGGCTTAAGAGGAAATTTCGGCGCTACAGGTGCAATTGGCACAGACTACAACAATGATCGCGCTATCGATCTTGTTGTTACCAGCAGTGCGCCCGAAATTTTCGAGAATCCACGTGAGGGGAAGTTTAGAGAACATCGTCTGTGGCCCGATCCGGTACGGTTGAGCACCACTGGAGTCATAGCTTTGGATTTTGATCATGACGGCTGGATGGACATCGCATTCACGCATCCTGCCGCACCTGGAATCACGCTCTGGCGTAATAATCACACGAAGTTTGAGCAGGTTGATCTGCCCGCAACAAACTGGTCGCGCGCTGTCGGCGTGGCCGCTTTCGATTACGACAACGACGGCTGGGTCGACCTCGTCGCCGTCGGCGAAACGAAAGACGGCAAGGGAGAAGTTCGTCTGTTCCGCAATCTCGGGCCTGATGGTTTTAAGGACGTCACGACTGACGTCGGGCTGGACAAAATTCAACTCAATGATCCGCGTGCCGTCATCACCGGCGACTACGACGGCGATGGCGCCACCGATCTGCTCATCACGCAGAATCACGGACCCGCTGTCTTGCTGCGAAATGAAGGCGGCAACAAGAACCATTGGCTGCGGCTCAATCTGAAAGGCCTTGCCGACAACAAGAGCGCGATCGGGACCAAAATTGAAGTCTTTGCGGGAGGCAATCGGCAGAAGTTCGAGATCGCGGGGTCGAATGGCTACCTTGGACAGAATTCACTGTACCTCAACGTCGGCCTTGGACAATCGGCGCAAGCTGACGTCGTTCGCATGCTCTGGCCGACTGGAGTTTTGCAGGATGAAGTCGAAGTCGCGGGAGACCGCGAACAAAGATATATGGAGATGGACCGCCGTGGCAGTTCCTGTCCTACGCTTTTCGTTTGGGATGGAGAACGCTACCAGTTAGTCGGCGACATGCTTGGCGCCGGTGTAGTCGGACACTGGGTTGGCGCCGGCCAGCGCGATATTCCACGCCCAACGGAATACATCAAAATCGATCGCAAAGCGATTCAAGAAAAAGACGGTAAGCTCAGCTTCCGTTTCATGGAGCCCTTGGAGGAGGCCGTCTATCTCGATCAGGTGAAGCTGCTGGCGGTCGATCATCCCGCGGACCTTGACGTTTATCCCAACGAATACTTTGCCAGCAATCCGCCTTACCCAAATTTCAAAGTAGTGGCCAGTCGCGACGCGCGCCCACCCGCAGCGGCGCATGATGAGCACGGACACAATGTGCTTCCCGATCTGCTGGCGCACCGCTATTTCGGTGATTTTGGCCTGACCCAATTCGCGGGCTTTGCCAAGCTGCACAGTCTTGAACTCGATCTCGGAGAACCCTACCGCGGTGGGCCGCTCTGGCTGCTGCTTCACGGCGAGGTCGAATATTACTCCGCGAATAGCATGTACGCTGCGTCCCAGGCCAGAGTCGAGTCCATTTCTCCTTACGTCGAGGCGCTGGACGCCCAAGGGAAATGGGTTCGCGTGATCGATGACATGGGCTTCCCCGCAGGCGGACCACGGACTATGACGGCGGATTTGACCGGGCAACTGCCGCCAGGTACGCAACGCATCCGGATTTCGACCAACTTGCAGATCTATTGGAACAGCATTCTGATTGACCGGACCAGTCAGGATCAGGAACTTCCTCTTACGCCAGTCCCGCTCGCTGGCGCCGATCTGCGCTTTCATGGATTTCCGATGAAGATTGAAGGCAAGCCGCCGGGAAATGTGATGTACGTCTACGAGAAGGCCAGCCCTACTGGGCCCTACACGCGTCCAGCAGGAGCCTATACGCGCTATGGCGACGTGCTCCCGCTGCTCACTTCGCTTGATGACCGGCTCGTCGTTTTCGGATCAGGGGATGAAGTCGCTTTGGATTTTGATCCGTCGAGGCTTCCTGCTTTGTCCAAAGGCTGGGTTCGCGACTACTTCTTCGTGGCCAATGGTTACGAGAAAGACATGGACTTTTATGCCTACGACTTCACCAGTGTGGATCCACTTCCATTCCGCGACATGGGTGCGTATCCGTACTCTCCGGACAAATCGTTTCCCCTGGACGACGCGCACTTGAACTACGTTTTGGAATACAACACGCGGTATATGTCAGGGAATGAGCCTCGAGGTTACAAGTTCGACTATCCGGTACAAAAATGATTTAACCGAGCCTGAGATCTTAGTCGGTTACCCCCATACATTGTTCTGCCTGCCGCACGAGCGCGGACGTCCCCGCCTACACGTTCCTTTTGGGGCGGGTCCCAAATCGGGAAGTTCGGTGACGAAGTAACCTCAGCTTGTCGCCGGGCGTAATTTGTTCTCCTTCCGCCCCGCACGTATAACCACTTCAGTGCAGATCGCGCCGCGAGTGGCGCAGATTCCCTCGGGAGGTTGCATGCGAAAAGGGCTGGCAATCCTGGTGGTGATGTTGGTGGGGCTGGCACATGCAGGCGCGCAGATCGCCAAAGACGCCGTCGACCTCGTGCCGAACGGCAAAGGATGGGGCGTCGAAGGCAAGGTCCCGAAGGGGACAGAAGCTGTAGCCAAGAAGGCGGTGGCGACCAACGGCATCAGCTATCACGGCGGTCCGGTGATGCGCGCCAACGTCGTCAATGTCTATTTCATCTGGTACGGCAACTGGACGAACGGCCCGAAGGCTTCGGACAGCCGGACCACTGTGAACTTGATGGACATTCTTTTTGGACCGACGCGCGGCATCGGCGGCTCCAGCTATTTCAAAATCAACAGTACCTACAGCGATACTGTCGGCCATCCTACGGGAAACATTTCTCTGTTGGCATCTACCAATAACAACTACAGCCGGGGAAAGCTGCTCTCTGATAGCGACATTCAGAGTATCGTCAGCGGCGCCATCAGCAGCCGGGCTTTGCCAAGAGATGCCAACGGTTTGTACTTTGTGCTTACCTCGTCCGATGTTGCTGAGACTTCTGGTTTTTGCACTAAATATTGTGGTTGGCATACCAGCAGCATCATGGGTGGGACTGACATCAAATTCGCATTTGTGGGCAATGCCGACCGTTGCCCGAACTCCTGTGAAATGCAGACGGTGAGTCCGAACAGCGACAGCGGCGCCGATGGCATGGCTTCCATCATGGCGCACGAAGCCGCCGAAGCGGTGACGGATCCCGACTTGAACGCCTGGTACGATTCAGCCGGCAACGAGATCGGGGACAAATGCGCGTGGAAGTTCGGCCCGATCACGGGCGTCCTCGGCCAGCACGCCTACAATCAGACCTTCGGCACTTACAATTGGCTCATCCAGACTCTGTGGGAGAACGCCCGGGGCGGCGGTTGCGACAAAGCTCTAGGTGGAATCTTTTACAGCCAATAAAGCATTTGACACAGAAAGATCGGCTCCTGAACCATGCAATCGTTTTAATAGTTGACAGTTTCTCTCCGACATAATTCAATACCCGCACATGGCAACCGCTTCAACAGGCACTCCAGCCGCAGCGCGCCTGCGGCGAACCCTGACTCTTTGGGACCTCATTCTCTACGGCGTCATCGTGATTCAACCGGTCGCGCCCTTGTCCGTTTTCGGGGTGCTTAGCAATCGCGGCCGCGGGCACGTCGTGACAACTGTTCTGATTGCCATGGTGGCCATGCTGTTTACGGCGATCAGTTATGGACGCATGGCGCGGGCTTATCCCAGCGCTGGTTCGGCATTCACTTATGTGGGTCAGGAAATCAACCCTGCGCTCGGCTACGTGACTGGGTGGAGCATGGTGATGGATTACATGCTGAATCCGATGATCTGCACCGTCTGGTGCAGTCAGCAGGCGCACGTCTTTGCTCCCGGTGTTTCGTATAGCGTCTGGGCAATCTTCTTTGCGTTGGTCTTTACTGGACTGAATGTCCAGGGGGTCAAAACGTCTGCGCGGGTGAACACAGGGCTGGCCGCCGCGATGGGTGTCGTGATCGCGATTTTCTTCGTGGCCGCGGCGAGATATGTCTTTGGACATCCGCACGGCGAGGCTGGTTTCTTTACTCGTCCTTTCTTCGATCCGCAGATGTGGAACACGAAAGCGGTGCTGGGAGGAACTTCCATCGCGGTCCTCACCTATATCGGTTTTGACGGTATTTCAACGCTCTCTGAGGAAGCGGAGAATCCGCGGCGCAACATTTTGCTGGCCACGGTGCTGACGTGCGTGGTGATCGGTATTCTTTCCGCCATCGAAGTGTATGCCGGGCAGCTGATATGGCCGGCCTCTCAGCCATTCCCTAACGAGGATGCGGCATTTACTTTCGTTGCCGCGCGGGCCTGGCCGCCGTTGCTCGCGATCGTCGGGTTCACGCTGCTGGTAGCGAATTTCGGATCTGGGATGGGGGCGCAATTGGGTGCGGCGCGCTTGTTGTATGGCATGGGACGCAGCAACGCGTTGCCCCGATCGTTCTTCGGGACGGTCGATCCCAAGCGGCACGTGCCTCGCAACAACGTCCTCTTTGTTGGCGCGGTGGCGTTGATCGCTGCGCTGCTGGTCAATTATGGAATGTTCAGTTACGGCCTCGGCGCTGAGATGCTGAACTTCGGGGCGCTGATCGCTTTCATGGGGGTTAATGCGGCGGCGTTTGTACGTTATTATCTGCGCAGCGACGAGAAGAAGCTGACGAATCTGATTCCGCCGGTTGCCGGATTCTTGATCTGTTTGCTGCTCTGGCTGAACCTGAGCCGCCCAGCAAAAATCGCGGGGACGATCTGGATGGTGGTCGGCATCGCCTTTGGAGCGTGGAAGACGCGGTGGTTTCGCAGCAACCTGGTAGACTTCGAACTGCCGCCGGAAGAGGCCTAGACGATTTCAGAGTGAAGGGGACAGTGGCGTGAGACATGTGGCGGACCTTATCTTTGGAATAGCAATGTTCGCCGTCGCAATCACAGCTATCGTTCGTCCCGTGGTTATAGTCCGCTGGTCCAAACGCGCGCACTCGCAACTTACGGAGGACGACAAGATCGTGCTCCAGTTTACTAGACTTATAGGTGTGGGAGGGGTCTGTATCGTGCGTTCTTCTGGCTAATTATTGTGGCACTAAGACGGTTGACGCACATGTGTAAGAAATTGCATACTGTGCTTGTTTCATTCGACCTACATACTCGTAATCGCAGCATTTTCGGAATACATACTCTCAGTTTGCTGTTGGCGAGATTCCCCCATCGACAGCGGGGTGTATATGAGCACTCACACCCTGCTGAGATGGGTACTGGACGATCTATTGCGACACCCGATTATCGTGGCGATTGTATCGGCATTGCTCAATCGGTTGCTCAGGGACCAGAAAAGAAAACGTCGCGCGGGTCGGCGTCGGCGATAACTCTGCTGTTACTTGCCGTGGCAGGTCTAGTCGTTTTGAACTGGCCAAGGACAGGGAGGACCATTTCCGGGAACCTCAAAGAACGTGCAGTATTCGGCATGGTGTGGGATCGAGAAGTCATCCTCGTAAACAATCAAGACGGAGATGATGCCGACAAGGTTTCCGTTCTTAACGCCATTCCATTGATCGTCCGAAACCTTAGTGCGGCTAACGATACCAAATCCCGAATTTTGGGCTGGAGTATAAACAGTATTAGCGGGGATCGTTTTGGGCTGATCAGTCAATTCCTCATAAGGCAATTTTCGAGCTTGCCGTTTTTCGATAATGTCGTCGAATCTAAAAACTTTTACGTTACGGGCAGTGATTGGAGTGTAATTAACAACGGTTACGGCGCTCTTGAAATGTTTGTCAGGGGTCAGGGTTTGCTCTGTGCTGATTCCTCCAATTTCAATTCGCGGACGATACGCGAGTTTCAGGTTCTTGTCAGCCGTATCGCAGTAACCGGGAAAAGAACCGTTCATTCCGGTGAACGGGGTTGTGGCTCTTGCGGTGTGTTCCAATGGGCAATCGATCCAGTGCCCACCGGCACCTGCGTCGAAAATAATACATGCCTGAGCGCTTCCCTGGTGCCTAAAAATGTCATTGTATCCAAAGTTCATAAAGGTGAAGGCGTAGGCAGTTCCATCTTTCATCTTTTGAGTTATATCGGGGAGTCGGACGGAGTATTTGTGCTCCTCTCCGGGTCCGAGAATGCCCCCAACCGGACTTGGCGAAATTGGTTGCAACTGGGATTCCCATATACGCCGAGAGTAGGTGGAGTCTATCCCACCCTCCCCATCGCCGCCGCTGATCGAAATGTCAATAGCAGCACTACGCCCGATATTCTTCACAATGAAAGCGGCAGCATGAGTGTCATTGGGGACAAGGCAGAAGTTAACTTCCAACCTCCCAGCCTCCGCATTTTCAAAGTCCCTCAACTGCTTGGCACTATTTTGATTGGACCGTATCGAATAGACAACGAGCATCCCTGTGAACAGTGTGTAAATGATAAGAAAAACCCCGCCCCACTTAGCTATGCGGAAGCTTTTCCATTCAAGCCTATACCGTCTGTGATCGAGGGCATATTTCTGGGCATCTACGGAGCTTTGGTTTACTCTAAGGGCTTTGATCGCGGCAAGAGTTTCACTATTTGTTTCGGGCTTATCGCTATTGGAATCGGAACTGTATTCCTCATAATCGGGATCGCAAGATTGGGCAATTAGGCTTAATTCATCGATTGCTGTTCGGACGTCGGTTCGCAACTTTCTAATAAGGGAAACGAAGCGGCGAGTGAGATCATTCATATATGAAACAACCTAAATACACATATGTATTTCATTCTTGGTTTACTTGAGCGATGAAAACTCGGCTTCCAGAGCGGAAAAATCGGCTTCGAGTGGAGTTGATGCTTGTCTGTCCCATTCGATCTTGCCATCTGGCGTCTTGCGAGACACAAACCTGAAGAAACGTCGCGATTCGATGAATTCAAAAGGCCACGGACGATAATGTACCACCAGAGCCAAATCTACCACTTCTACCTCCCCTGCTGGCCCTGTCGCGGCAACGCGTTCGGGTATGCAAGGAACCGTGAAACCTTCAGACGGGTGAAGTACGTTGCCGGGAGGCTCTGTGAAATCCATAATGTTGTTGTGTATCGTTTTTTTCTGCTTAAACACTATCTTCCACAGAAAACAGACGGCGTTTACATCTGTGAGTTTTATGTATCCGTCGTTTGATGTTGTGAAACGGGCATTGTAAGGGTATTCGGATGGTGAAGGGCCTGATACTGAGACAGCAAGCCGAGGTCGCAACTGCACCAATGCGATACATGCAAAAGAAAAAGATAATAAAGCGAAAATTCGCTTCGTTACTTTCCACGATAATGAAGGAGTTTGCGCGGGAGCTCTTAGCAGATGTGATAGCCCTGCTTCTTGTAGTTCTCTCTTTATCTTTCGTCTACCTCTACTGTTTGTCATGGCTAGAGTAGACTGACGATATGAAGGAATCTGAATACATAGAAGGCCCGAAAGCACTGGAGAACTTTGAACGGCTTGCAACGGCGGTTATGCAAACTCCAAGACCAAACAAAAGGGGGAAGCGGAAGGATAAACCTAGCGCTTCCCAAAGGAAACCGAAATCTTCTGACAGAGACTAGAAGGGGACTTGCGCTTCCCCCGTCCCTGTCGTCTCGTGGTGGAGCGAATCGGTATCCTTGCCAGTTAGTTTGGCGTAGGTAAGTCGTTTTCCAGCGACTTTGGACATGAGAAACACAAAGCGGTCTGAATCGTTTAGCGGATTGTCGCGAGTAGCGCGATTCGAGTAGCGGAATACCTGCTCGTCAAGGTAACGATCAAGATGGAATGGCTCAACAGCAACGTAGGTTCCGCGCAAGGAGCGCTTCAACAGGCTCCAAAAATTTTCAATTCCCTGCGTGTGGACTTGTCCCTTCACGTACTCCCGCGAGTGATTAATAACGTCATGCACGAAGCATTCACTCAGATTCTCGTAGGTCACGGCACTATCGGTGTACAGTTTGCTTCCACGTTCGACGTTATCCAAGATTGCGTTTTGCAGAGTCTCACGGCGCACATTGGGGATTACTTGTGTGCGGACTTCGCGGGTCACGCGATCCAGCATTCCGATGACAGCGGTCTTGCCCAAGTACACATCACCGCGCCGTTGCTCTCCCCGAATCTGCTGCAATTTGAGTCTACGGCTCTTGTGCATCTTGCTGGGAGTTCCGCCGACATAAGTCTCATCGCTCTCCACTGCACCACCAGAGCCGCCACCGAGTTTACCCTTGGATTTGTCCTTCATGGCTTCACGAATGCGATGCAACATGAACCATGCGGAGTTCTGCCGGATACCAAGAGCCTTGCCAAGTTCGTAGCTGCTAATTCCGTTCTTGCAGTTGGCCAGCATCCACAGAGCAACCATCCACTTGTCGAGGCCGAGCGGCGAGTCTTCGAAGATCGTTCCAACCTTGACTGTGAATTGCTTCTTGCACTCATAGCAAAACCAGATGCGGCGGGTCTTGATGAATGAGTGTTTAGCCTTGCCACATCGTGGGCACGTCACATCGCCACCGGGCCAGCGAAAATGAACAGCCGAGTCAAAGGCTCGTTGCGGATCGCTGAAGTAGATGATCGCTTCTTGGAGAGTTTTAGGTGCGTCCATGTAGAGATAGTACATTACGCGCACATGTGTGTCAAGCGTTTTATTGCCATTATTGTTCGTTCCTTCTGAACAGTTTTCGAAACAGCCCACTACCGACCTCCCTCCTTCTGCCACTGATCTTGCCTTGGTTTATAATAACTAACTCGCCCTTGTGCTCCGGAGTGATTAGACAATGATTCGATTTTTGCAAACCCCTGGCCCGATCAAGAAGATTGTTCTTGGCGGTCTGTTGACCATTATTTCTGTGTTCATGGTGATCACCTTAGTCCCTGGCTTTGGCAGCACCGACTTTTTCAGCACGGCGCCGACCCGCGGGGTTGTCGCCAAGGTGGGTGGAACCGATATCACCAGCCAGGAAGTGCAGCGTCAGGCCCGCGAGATGGTGCGACAGCAATTCCCGCGTGGCGGGTCGCAGGCTTCGATGTTGCTGCCATTCTTCGCGTCGCAGGCAGCTCAGCAGTTGATCCAGAAGCAAGCCCTGATAGCGGAAGCTGAACATCTCGGCTTGCGTGCAACCGACGAGGACGTGCGCGACGAATTGCAGCACGGCCACTATGCGGAGACGTTTTTCCCTGGCGGGAACTTCATAGGTCAGGCCCAGTATGAGGAGTTGCTGCAACAGCACGATCTCACAGTCCCGGTGTTCGAACGTGCTGTGAAGGATGAGATCCTGATTGAAAAGCTGCGAAGCCTGGTCGCTGGCGGCGCCATGGTCAGCGACGCCGAAATACGGCAGAAATTCGAGAAAGATAACACCAAGGTCAAGTTCGACTATGCGGTGCTGAAAAAGGATGACCTTCTCAAAGGCCTGCATCCGGCTGATTCTGAACTGAAGGCTTTCTACGATCACAACAAAGCCAACTACAACAATTCGATTCCCGAAAAGCGCAAGATCAAGTACGTCCTCATCGATACCGCGAAACTGCAGAGCGAAGCCCAAGTCAAACCGCAGGATCTGCAGAACTATTACGATCAGCACCGCGACGAGTTTCGCGTGCCGGAGCAGGCCAACGTTCGGCAAATCCTGATTAAGACCCCACTGCCCGGTCCCGACGGCAAGGTCGATCAAAAGGGCATTGACGAAGCACGCAAGAAAGCTGAGGACGCGCTCAAGCAACTAAAAGCTGGGGCTAAGTTCGAAGATTTGGCCAAGAAGTATTCCGAGGACCCGAGCAGCAAAGACGGAGGTTCCGTAGGTTGGATTAAACGGGGCGGCTTCCCTGTCCCCGAAGTGGACAAGGCAGCTTTTTCGTTGGCTAAGGGGGGAACCAGCGATGTGATCAATGCGGGCTACGCTTTCGTGATTCTTCGCGTAGACGATAAGCAGGACGCGCACCTGAAAACGCTGGCCGAAGTTAAGGATCAGATCGAGCCCATCATCAAGCAACAGAAGGCGCAGCAGGCCGCTGATGCTGCCGCCAGCGCGCTGGTCTCTCAGGCGCGGAATGGTGGTCTCGACAAAGCCGCGGCCGCGAAGGGCGTGCCGGTAGTGGCGACGGACTTTATCAGCCGGACGGATACGCTGCCGGGTATCGGCAGTTCGCAGCAGTTTACTGAGTCAGTGTTCAACGCGGCCGAGAAATCTCCGCCCGATCAGGTGCAGGTGCCGCAGGGCTTCGTAGTCTTTGAACTCGAGGCCATCAAGCCGCCTTCTACGCCCACATTTGAAGAGATTCGCAGCCGCGTCGAAACCGAGTTCAAGAACGAGCGAGCTGGGACATTGCTGACGCAGAAGACCCAGGAACTTTCCGATCGCGCCAAGGCCGATCACGATTTGAAGAAGGCTGCCAAAGAACTCGGCGCGACCATGAAGACCAGCGATTTGGTCCTGCCCGATGGTCAGGTTCCTGATATCGGATCGATGTCCGGAGCCGCATCCACCGCCTTCAGCCTCAAGCCGGGAGACATCAGCGGTCCCATCGATAGCGGCAATACCGGGGTTGTGCTGGCGATTCTCGACAAGCAAGCACCTGCAGATTCTGACTTCGCCACTAAGAAGGATCAGATCCGCGATACCCTTGTGCAGGGCAAGCAACAGGAATTGTTTGGGCTGTTCATGGCGAATCTACGCGAGCAGATGGAAAAATCAGGAAAGATCAAGATCAACGAACAAGAGATGAAAACCTTAACCAAGCAGCAGGCTCAGGGGGATGAAGGCGAATAGCGCAGTTGTTTGCACACGTATATTCCGCGTTTAGAAATTTATCTTATTAAGCTTTGCAACCACCAAGTTTCTGTCATTCCGAGCGAAGTCGAGGAATCTGCTGTTCGGTCGGTAGGCCAAAAAACAGGTTTCTCGACTCCGGAGGATCATCTGTATGTGGCCCTGCGCTCGAAATGATAACGAGAAATCGAAACGATAATGGGAGCTTGAATGCCACACTATTTGCAACGTCACTAGGGAGAGCGGGAATCCAATTCTCGCCTAGGGTCCCGATCACAGCCTCATAATTTACATGGAACGATAGTCATACATGCCCTTTCCTCGCTTGACCGGAATTCTGCTGCACCCTATCTCGCTGCCCTCGCGTGGCGGTATCGGGGATTTCGGTCCGGCTGCCTACGAGTTCCTCGATTTCCTTGCATCCGCGCGCCAGGGATTGTGGCAAGTACTGCCGTTGGGGCCGCCGGCCAATGGAAATTCTCCTTACTCTTCGACCTCGGCGTTTGCCGGCAATCCTTTGCTGGTTAGCCTGGAACGCTTAGCCGAGCGCGGTTGGATCGAGGCTTCGCAGCTAAACAAACTTACGAATTCCAACGGCCGCATCGATTACGACCAGGTTCACGAACATAAGCTACCGCTTCTGTCGGAAGCGGCACGCAAGTTTCTGGACTCTGCGCCCGACGCCGCACGATCCCGCTTCGAACGATTCCGTACTGAGAACGAGTGGTGGCTGGAAGATTTTGTCCTGTACGACGCTCTGAGGACTCGCTATCGCATGGAAGCGTGGAACACATGGCCGCTCGATCTGGCGCGCCGCGATCCCGGAGCGCTGGAAACTGCACGCACAGAATTAGCTTCTGACATCGCCGAGCGCAGGGTCATTCAGTTTTTTTTCTGTGAGCAGTGGCGCGCCCTGCGTCTCTATTGCGCGCAAAAGTCCATTCGCGTGGTCGGCGATATTGCCATCTTTGTGGATTACGATAGCGCCGACGTATGGGCGAATCGAGGAATGTTTCGTCTCAAGGAGAACCTCGAGCCCGAGGCCGTTTCCGGCGTGCCTCCGGATGCATTCAGCGCTACCGGTCAGCGCTGGGGAAATCCTCTCTACGATTGGAACGCGCTGCGCTCGCAGGGCTACAAGTGGTGGGTGCAGAGGTTGCACTGGGCCGCTCAGACCTGTGACTTCATCCGCCTCGATCATTTTCGCGGCTTCGCCCAGTTCTGGGAGATTCCCGCCAGCGAATCCACCGCCATCAATGGCCGCTGGGTGGATGGTCCTCGAGATGAACTGTTTAACAAGCTGCGCGAAGAACTGGGCGGCCTGCCCTTCTTTGCCGAAGACTTGGGCTACATTACCCAGGACGTGCATGAGTTGCGCGAGCGCCTGCACATTCCTGGCATGGCGGTGTTGCAGTTTGGCTTTGGCGATCCCGGCGCGCACATGTATCTTCCGCACCGTCTCACGGCGGATCGCGTGGTCTACACCGGCACCCATGACAATGACACGACTCTGGGATGGTGGAATTCGACGGCTACCGAAAACGAGCGCCGCGCCGCCGAAGCTTACGTCGGACATTGTGAAGACGGAATCAACTGGGCCTTCATCCGCGCGGCCCAGGCTTCCGTTGCCGGCTTCTCTGTATTTCCTCTCCAGGACGCTCTCGGACTCGGAAGCGAAGCTCGCTTGAACACTCCGAGCGTCAAGACCGGCAACTATCATTGGCGATACCAGCCGGGATCGCTGACTCGCGACTTGGCCAACCGTCTGGCGAATCTCGCCGAGGTCACCGACCGGCTGCCACAGCCGGTTTCAGTGCCGCCAGGTGAAGACTTCGCCGCGTAATTGCGAATATGAAAAAGGGCGCCGGGCTCCGAACCGTTTCTCCCTATCGCCTGTGGTCTCTATTGCCCCCGCTTGAGACCTCCCATTTACCCGACTTGCTGATGTTCGCGGCGGCCATCGCGCTTTTCTACGGCGTATTGGTGGTTGGACAAACCTGGCTCGGCCCCTTTACGCCAGCAGTCGAGATTTCACAGAGTCCGCTGGCGCTTCCTGGATATGCCGCGTTGTCGCTGTTGCGGATAACGCTCGCATATGGGTTGAGCTTGGCGTTCGCGGTTGTATACGGATACATCGCTGCCTACAACGCGAAGGCTGAGCGTTTTATGATTCCGTTGTTGGATGTTCTACAGTCCATCCCAGTGCTGAGTTTCTTGCCCGGAGTAATGCTGGCGATGGTCGCGCTTTTTCCCAGCCGCCAGTTGGGCGTCGAGCTGGGGGCAATTCTCCTCATCTTCACTGGCCAGGTCTGGAATATGGCATTTAGTTTTTATGCCTCGCTGAAAGGCATTCCTCGCGAGATGCGCGAAGCCGCCAACATTTATGGATTCAGCTGGTGGCAGCGCTTCACCGAGATGGAATTGCCCTTCGCCGCGATCGGCTTGGTCTGGAATTCAATGATGTCCGTAGCCGGCGGATGGTTCGCTCTGATGGCGTGTGAAATGTTTGTGCTCGGCTCGCGCGACTTTCGGTTGCCCGGTCTCGGCTCCTATTTGCAGACGGCCGCGAGCGCCGGAGACACGCGATCCATTTTGATGGGTGTCTTCACCATGATTGCCGTGATCGTGCTGCTCGATCAATTCGTCTGGAGGCCGGTAATCGCATGGGCGGAGAAATTCAAAGTCGAGCAAGTGGAAAGCGCGAACGTGCCGCATTCCTGGGTACTCAACCTGGTGCAGCATTCCCCCGGCCTGGCACAACTTCAGAGAAAGGCCATCTTCCCATTGCGCGAGTCTCTGATGTCGTATTTCGCGCGGCGTCACCGGGCCGAGCCAAATTCCGAAGCAGGAAGCCGTTGGAAGAGTTGGGCTCTCGGCATTCTGGGAGTCGCAGCCTTGGCTCTCACGGGATACGCCGTGGTTCGAGTTGCAATCCTGCTGACCGGTCTCGATCACTCCGAGGTAGCCGAACTGGGACGAGGGTTGGGCGCCACATTTCTTCGCGTCATCGCGGCTCTTGTAATTGGCGCTGCGTGGACCATCCCCGTAGGCGTGAAGATTGGCTTCAGCCCACGCCTGGCCCGGGTGGCGCAACCGTTAGCGCAGATTGCCGCCTCCGTCCCAGCGAATGCTTTCTTTCCGGTCATCCTCCTACTCCTGATTCGTCTCGGAGGAGGACTCGGTGCCGGTTCCATCTTGCTGTTGTTGCTCGGAACGCAGTGGTACATCTTGTTCAACGTGATTGCTGGTGCGATGGCGATTCCCACCGACCTCAAGGAAGTCTGCTCGGTCTGCCGCATCAGCGGGATCGAGCGCTGGCGAAAGCTCATCCTGCCGGGGATTTTTCCTTATCTCTTGACCGGTATGGTCACTGCCTCCGGCGGCGCGTGGAATGCCAGCATCGTCGCGGAATATTTCCATTTTAAGGGGCAGACGTTTTCGACCATCGGGCTTGGCTCGACGATAAGCCGCGCCACCGACGGCGGAAATTACGACTTGCTGATCGCGGCCACCATCGTGATGGCGGCCATGGTGGTAACTGTGAACCGCCTGGTTTGGCGCCGGCTTTACACGCTAGGCGAAACCCGGTTCCGGCTGGAAAGCTAAAAAAGCCGGGATCTTTCGATCCCGGCTGCAGTTGGCTGGTCGCCCGGAAAAATTGAGGTTTTTGCGCGGCGTGAGCGGAGCGGGAGCCGCGCGCCGAAATCCTGAGCTGAGCGAAGGATCTCGCTACGCGCTCCTCCGCGGCCGCACAGTCAAATCCCGCACTTGAGTGAGAATGCTCGACATTTGCATCCCATTCAACTGGTTCACGAAAGGCAGCATCTCCGCGATAAAGGGATCCTGCATCAATTCGCGGACCTCTTCCTGCCGGTTGCGCTCGCCGCCGCTCAACAGATCAGGCACAGTAACCTCCAGAGCCCGCGCCAGCCGTTCCAAGGAGGAGAGCGTAGGAGTCGCTTTTTCATTTTCGATCTTGGAGACGTAAGTTCGCGGCACAGACATACGCGCTGCCAGTTGGCGTTGGCTCAGTCCATTACGCAAGCGCATGGAACGGATTGACGCGGCCAAATGCAAATGCCCGCGACCGTGGCCATTGCTTGGCATCATCTGCGGCGGAGGCGGAGCCACGACTACTTCCGGCTCCTCTTCATCTAACGAAGCGTGGCAGCGGCGGCAAAGATCGTTGCTGGTACGGAATTGAACCAGCAGGCAGCGGTCACAACGGACAACTTCCCTGGAATCTACTGGGGCAAGAGTGGTGGCCATCTAAGGTGTGGGAGGGCCAGAGCGGGCTTCTCCTGGAACCGAGTGAACCATACTAGATACGGTTCCCAACCTGCGTCGTAATCTGCGGTATAACCCCTGTGGATGTCAAGCACAAACTGCTAAGCGAAGTCGAAGTATGATAATAGAAAAGCAAATTGACAACGCGGTAGTGGGGAAAAATTAAATCTTTTTCGTCGACGCTGTTCGATGGATGTGGAAGGCGCGGCTTCTGTCGTGCCGCACAGGCGCGTAAATACTGGCTTTAGTCCATGGGGTTCGAACTTACGCCAGCGCAACACACAAGGACACTTAAGAATTCAAGGAGCAAGATGACGATTGATCGAGAAACGGCATGGGGGTTACTAACTGAGTTCACTCAATCAGAAAGTTTGCGTAAACACGCCTTGGCTGTTGAGGCCTGCATGCGTGCTTATGCTCGCAAATTCGCCGCCGATTCTCAAGAACAAGAGGAACTCTGGGGAGTCGTAGGTCTGCTCCACGACTTCGATTATGACAAGTACCCCAGCCTAGATGACCATCCATATAAGGGCAACGAGGTTCTGAAAGAGCGCGGTTACCCTGAAGAAATTCGCAAAGCGATCATGTCCCACGCCGACTACACTGGCGTGGCGCGGGACACTCCAATGGAAAAAGCGCTCTTCGCCTGCGACGAACTGGCCGGTTTTATCACTGCAGTCGCGCTGATCAAGCCCGGAAAATCTTTGGCAGAGGTAGATGCCAAATCCGTAAGAAAGAGGATGAAAGACAAAGCCTTCGCGCGCAAGGTGAATCGAGACGACATCACAAACGGCGCCGCAGGACTAGGTGTTGATCTGGAAGAGCACATCGCATTCTGCATCGAAGCTCTGAAGCCAATCGCAGGTCAGCTCGGGCTGGATGGAAGCGCGGCGAAGTCGGCGTAGCATCGCTCATGTGGGGAGGGGTCTCTGACCCGTCCAGCCGAGCAAAAGCTCGGCTAGAGCGCTGGTGAATCTCAAATTACCGCAACGCCTCCGCTACCCTCCCACTCGCAATCAATTCCGCAATCCGCGCAAAATCCTGATACATCACCCGGTCTTTATCCATAGTCGGACACACCGACCGGATCGCCGCATGAGCAATCAGCCCGCGTTTGCCAGTCTTCAGCGGAGCCACAAAGTCTAGCGCCTGCGCGGCGGCCATAGCCTCAATCGCCATCGCATTGCGCGTGTTTTCGACAATCCGCTTCAGCTTGAGCGACGCCGTCATCCCCATGGAGACGAAATCTTCCTTGTTGCCGGAGGTAGTGATCGAATCCACTGAAGCAGGATGAGCCAAAATTTTATTCTCACTCACCAGCGCCGCCGCCGTGACTTGAGGCATCATGAATCCAGAATTCAATCCTGCGCCCGCGGCCAGAAACGGCGGCAGACCTTCATTGAGCGCAGGATTCACTAGTCGCTCCAACCTTCGTTCAGAAATGCCGGCCAGCGCGCTGAGAGCAATCCCGAGAAAATCCAGCGCAAATGCCAATGGCTCACCGTGGAAATTTCCCCCCGAAATTACCTCGCCCTTACCGTCTGCCTGCTTGGGGTCGTTCACAAAAACCAGCGGATTATCGACCGCCGAGTTGACCTCAATCTCCATCACGTCGCGGCAGTGCGCCAGCGTGTCGCGGACAGCACCGTGT
Organism: Terriglobales bacterium; assembly: GCA_035567135.1. Lineage (GTDB taxonomy): Bacteria > Acidobacteriota > Terriglobia > Terriglobales > Acidobacteriaceae > JABDBE01. The sequence goes on along the minus strand of DATMQI010000289.1, from coordinate 11,297 downwards.
ACCTGTGGCATGCAGCGCAAAGAATACGCATCCTGCACCCGGCCGCACTCGCGATGCGATTCGCGAATCTGGCTCCCCTCCAGCATGCGCCGCAGATTTTCGGCCGTCTTCAGTTGTCCGCAATGCGGGCGCGCCTGGTGAATGCGTTCATCGAAAGCTGCATCCGTACCGCGCAACGCGTCGAGGGTAAGCGCACCAATCACGTCGGCGGAGTCCACCAGAGTCTCGGCTGCGAGTAGCGCCAGGACTCCGACGGCCAACATCCCTTGCGTCCCGTTGATCAGCGAAACCGCTTCCTTAGCTTCCAGCACGACTGGCTTAATTTGAGCGCGCCGCAAAGCTTCGGCACCCGGGATACGAACGCCCTTATCGTCGATGCACTCGCCTTCGCCAATCAGCGCCAGCGCAAGATGCGCCAAGGGCGCCAAGTCTCCGCTCGCCCCTACGCTTCCCTGCGAAGGAACAAACGGCGTGACGCCGCGGTTCAGCATCTCGCAAAGTGCATCAACGATCTCGGCGCGCACGCCGGAGAACCCCTTGGAAAGAGAATTGGCCCTTAACAGCATCATGGCGCGGACCTCAGTCGCGGCCAGAGGTGGTCCGACACCCACGGCGTGCGATCGCACCAGGTTGACCTGCATCTCGCGAATCTGCTCGCCCGCAATTCGCACGTCGCTCAGCTTTCCCACGCCGGTCGTGATTGCATAGGAAACTTTATCGCTCCGGACCAACGCGTCCACCACCGCGCGGGCGCGGCTGACCGCTTCCCGGGCATCCGGCGCGAGAAGCACAGGCCGCCGCTCGACGGCGACTTCCCGCACTTCGTCCAGAGTCAAATCGTTGCCGTTGATGTGAAGTGCTTTCAGATATGCCTGCCCGTTTTCAAATGTCAGCCTTCACTTCCCATCGCTGCCCGAAACGCAGTCACATACTTTTCCGGCAGCGACACTTTTTTCATTTCCGGGTCAACCACAATGTGCGTAGTATCGCCCTCAGCGAGCAGTGTTCCGTCGTCGGCGCGCGATAATTCATATTCGAACTGAATCAACGACTCACGAATGTACTTCAGTTGGGTGCGGACGATGACTTCATCGTCATAGCGCGCCGGAGCCTTGTAGCGGCAGCGCGCATCGATAACGGCGATGCCGCAGCCGTCCTTTGCCTCCATGTCGCGATAAGAAAAACCGAGCTGTCGCAGCAGTTCCACCCGGCCGATTTCGAACCAGACGAAGTAATTGGCATGATAGACCACGCCCATCTGGTCGGTTTCCACGTAACGCACCCGCAGACGGGTCTCACTGATCACAGGTTGGTGGTTTGCGCCTCTGGTCATTCGCCACTCCATCGTGGCTTACGCTTTTCGAGAAATGACGAGATACCCTCGCGGAAATCGGCGGTTGCGCGAATCGCTGCATTCTCCCGCACCGCGGACTGGATCTGAGTATCGAGTTCAGTCCGAGCATGCTCACTAAGCAGTCGCTTGGTGGACACCAGCGATGCGGGGCTGTTTTCCATCAATTGCAAGGCCAATTCCCGCGCTCGTTCGCTCAGCTTTTCAGCGGGAACAATTTCGTTAATGAGGCCCATGCGGTGCGCCTCATCCGCCTCGATGATTCTGCCAGTTAGCAGGAGATCACGCGCGCGTTTTTCTCCAATTTGACGCAGCAGAAAAGTCGACACAATTGCCGGGACGAATCCAATTCGCACTTCGGTGTAGCCGAACTTGGCTTCGGGCACCGCCAGCGTGAAGTCGCAGAGCGTGGCAAGGCCGCAACCTCCAGCAATCGCGGCCCCATTCACTGCCGCAATCGTTGGTCTGGGGAAGTCGTACAGCGAACGGAACAAATGTGCCATCGTTTCGGAGTCTTTTACGCTCTGCTCTGACGAACGTCCCACAAGCGCTTTCAGATTTTCCAAATCCATGCCTGAGCAAAATGCTTTCCCGGCTCCGGTGAGAATGAGCACAAGCGCAGATGACTTGACTACCTCGTCCAGCGCGGACGATAAGTCGTCGATCAATTCGTAACTGATCGCGTTGCGCTTGTCCGGACGATTGAGGGTAACGGTGGCGATCCTGTTGTCATTCGCGAGATGGAGGGTTTTGTAATCCATTTTCAATCGGCCGCCGCTGAACTCGTGTACCGTGCTCCGATCTCGGCCGTTGCCCGCAGCAACACATCGAGCGGCTTGAGCGGCGGCAGAATCGCGCCTCGCGCCGTCAACGCCTCCATCACCGTCTCCGTAGCAATATTGCCGACGAGAGCATCCTGAGCGAAGGGGCATCCGCCCAGCCCGCCCAACGCGGAATCGAATCGCCGGCAGCCGGCATCATACGCAGCCGTTATTTTCTGGGTGGCCTGATCTGGGCGACTATGCAGGTGTACGCCGATCTCGAGATAGTCGTACTTAGAAAGCACCGTGGAAACCACTTCACCAATCTGCTCCGGACCTGCCATCCCAACCGTATCGGCCAGCGAAATCATGCGCACGCCATAAGATTCGAGCAGGTCGACTGCATCGACGACTTCGCCCACATTCCATTGATCGCCGTAAGGGTTTCCAAACGCCATCGAGATATATACAACTGTGTCCAGGCTGGCCTCTTCGCCCTTACCTTTGATTTTCTCCAACTCATCAATAGCTTCGTCGAGCGTCTGGTGCTGATTGTTTCGCAAGAATGTCGGCGAAACCGAATACGGAAATCCGAGCGTGCGCACCGCATTCGTATTAATCGCCCGCTGCGCGCCTTTTTCATTTACCACGATGGCGATAATCTCAACGTCGTCCGGAGGGTCGAGTTCTTTCGCCACCTCCTCCGAGTCAGCCATCTGCGGAACAGCTGTGGGAGATACGAAGGACATGGCGTCGATGTGCTTGAAGCCGGCGCTGATCAATGCTCGCAAATACTCCACCTTAATGTGGGTGGGAATTTGCCCTTTCAGCCCCTGCCAGGCATCGCGCGGACACTCTACGAGTTTGACGGATTCCAACATTTCAAAATCTGGTCACCGATTTTCACTGATTCAAGTGATTGCTTTAATTCCACATCCGCGTGATCCGTGGCTAGAAATTGCCTACGTTTGCAAAACTCCCACCTTGAACTCCGCCACGTCAGGATTCAGTGCCGCTGCTTCGAGCGCCTGCGTAATGGCGTCGCGCGTTTCGGCGGGATCGATGATCTTATCGATCCATAGCCGGGCAGCGCCATATCGCGGGTCGGTTTGTTCGTCGTAGGTGCGCTTCGTCTCGTCGTACAACTGTTTCTTTTCCTCTTCGCCCAACTTCTTTCCGCCGCGCTCTAATTGTTTCAACTTGATTTCCACCAATACGCTCGCGGCGGAATCGCCACTCATCACAGCGTATCGCGCCGTTGGCCAGGCAAACAGAAAGCGAGGATCATACGCCTTGCCGCACATCGCATAATGTCCCGCGCCAAACGATCCGCCCACGATGACGGTAATCTTCGGCACAACCGAATTTGAAACCGCGTTCACCATCTTCGCGCCCGCTTTTATGATCCCGCTCCATTCTGCATCGCGCCCCACCATGAATCCATTCACATCGTGGAAAAAGACCAGCGGAATTAAGTTCTGATTGCAATCCATGATGAAGCGCGCCGCCTTCTCCGCAGATTCGGTGTAAATCACCCCGCCAAACTCCAGCCGCTTGTGCCCTTCGTGGTCGGTCGCCTGTGCATGCAGCTTCTGATTGGCAACAATCCCCACCGCAAATCCACCAATGCGCGCGTAGCCACAAAGCAAAGTTTTGCCGTATTCCGGTTTATATTCGTCGAAGCGGCTGCCATCTACGATGCGGGCAATGATTTCTTTCATATCGTAAGGCCGCCCTGGCGACGAATCGTAGATTCCGTAAATTTCTTCGGCTGCGAGCGCAGGTTCTTCTGGCTTCTTCCGGTCCCACGGAGATTGCCGCCGGTAACCCCACTTCTCGACTATGGCGCGAATCCGCGCCAGGCAAGCCTCATCGTTTGGTTCGCGGAAGTCGACCGTACCGCTGATGGCCGAGTGCATGGCCGCGCCACCCAACTCGTCGGCAGACACCTTCTGCCCTATCGCCGCCTGCACCAGCGCCGGACCAGCAAGAAAAAGCCCGCTGCCATCGGTCATCAGCACGTGATCGCACATAACGGGAAGATACCCGCCGCCGGCCACGCACATCCCCATAATCGCTGCGATCTGCGGAATGCCCATCGCCGACATCACCGCGTTATTGCGGAACACGCGCCCGAAATCATCCGTGTCTGGAAACACATCTTCCTGCAGCGGCAGGAAGACCCCAGCGGAATCGACTAAATACATGGTCGGGATACGATTGTCGATGGCGATGTTCTGAGCCCGAATAACCTTTTTCGAGGTCATGGGAAAAAACGCGCCAGCCTTTACCGTGGCGTCATTGGCGATAATCATCACCAGCCGAGTGTGAATACGCCCAAGGCCGGTAATCACCCCGGCCGCGGGTGCCCCACCCCATTCTTCGTACATTCCGAAGGCCGCGAATGATCCTATTTCGAAGAAACTACCGGCATCCACCAACAGGTTGATGCGTTCACGGGCAGTGAGCCGGCCCTTGGTGTGCTGACTCTCAATGGCTTTTGGTCCACCGCCCTCGCGGATTTTTTCCTCCTCATTACGCACCTGTGAAACCATGTCGGCCAGGAAACGCATGTTGGCTTCAAAGCGCGCGGAGGTAGCATCCACGCGCGTTTCGAGGACGCTGGAACTCGAGGGCGTACTGAATTCGTTTCGATCGGCCATGAAGGGAACAGCCAGGAGAACCATTTACGGTATAACAGCGCGGCGTCACGACGCAAACTTGGAACCGTTCTTCACAGCGGCGAATGGAGGCATTCGGCGACGACGCGGACCGTACATCGATGGAAATAGATCTCGAATTCGGAGTGCCGCAGAGATACAACGCTCAGACTTTAGCTCTCGTCTTTCTCTGATGCATGAGCTGGGCATAAAGGCTGCGGTGCCGGACGGCTTTGTCGAGATCCCCGCCGGGTTGGCTGTGCAAGGCCGCCAGCCAGCGGTGCGCGGCAACCAGTCCGGGGAGCATGCTGAGACAGGTCTCGAATGCGAGCATAGCGCGCTGACGATGGCCTAAACGCGCCAACGCTACTCCGAGATAAAAATGCCCCAACGGCAGGAAGTGCTGCAGGCCAACAGCCAGCAAAGCCTGTTCTGCGGCCTCTTCATTCCGGCGCTGTCGCAGCCGCACCATCGCCAGACCCAAGTGGGCCTCTGGGCTGTCACCATCGATATCCAGTGCCTGCTGGAAGGCGCGGTCAGCATCGTCGGTTCGCTTCTGTCGCAAATAAGTCTCGCCGATGCGCAAATGCAAATTCGGCAGGCGCGGGTCGGATTGCTCAGCTTTAAGCAGGCTCGCGAGAGCCTCTTCCATATTTCCTTCTTCAAAGTGAATTACGCCCATGAGCAGGTCTGCCCAAGGCCGAGGGTTGGGCTGTTTCGGGGATGCTGTCCCTTCGCCTGCAGGCGTTTCCGGTGCTTGCGCTTCGGTCGCCTGCGTCTCGGTTGATTGCACTTCCGCCACGGTTGCCTCCGGAACTTGAGCTTTGGGCGATTGCCCTTCCACTGTTTCGGCTTCGACCGCGGGAGCTCCCGACAGTGCCTCAGCGGCTGCAATTATCGGGTTTTCAACTCCGGGTATTTCGGTGGGTTGCGCTTCCGTTTCCGGTGAGGTTGCTCCGCCTTGTTCGGGTGGCCCATCCTTTGCAGCCTCCGCTTCAGGCGGATTCAAATCTGCCGTAATCAAACCTTCGAGAATTTGTTTCGCGTCGGCCCGCCGGCTCAGCGCTAGATAACACTGCGCCAGATGCATCTGAAAGCGAGTCTGCTTGGGTTCATTCTTCGCCAAGTCTTCGAGCAGTGGCAGGGCATCGTCGGGACGCCCGCAATCCAGGTAGTCGCGCGCCAGATTGTAGTTCGCTTCGCGCACGGCGCTGGCTACGGCTTTGCTCTGATCCTCACTGGGCGGCTGAACGTAACCAAGCGCCACGAATTGCTGCAGCACAGCTTGAGCCGCAGCCGGATCCATGCGCAAATCTGCAGGATGCATTCCGCATTCGCCCGGCTCCTGCTCCCAACTCGGAATGCGGGTAATCTGCGGCGGATCTTCGAAAGCTTGCACCAACACGCGACCGTCCATATCCGCTCCGACGGGCAATCCAAACAGAGTCAAAACCGTCGGAGTCACATCGAGCAAAGTCGCCCCGTAGATACGCTCGTCCTGCTGGACGTGTGGTCCCTTCATGCAAAAGATCCCGAACGGCCGATGCTGAACCGCTGGACCGGCCGGTTCCGCCGGAATACCGCGCGGACGCAGGTGGTCAGAATGGAAACCGTGATCGGATACCAGCACCACGGTCGCGTCCGGGCCGGCCAGAGTCAACAAAGTTTCCAGCATCATGTCGTGGAATCGATAAGCCCCATTCACAACATCTTTGTAAATTTCGTAGCGATCCTCCGGGATCCCTTCCATGCGCGGCGGATGGTAGTGCATGAACCCGTGACAGAAGTGATCGATGCCGTTGTAATAAACCGCCAGGAAATCCCACGGCTCATTTTGCAGAATCCACGTAGCGGCATTGTGGATGGAACAGTTCTCCGACAGGATCTTGGCGAACGACATCAGGCCCTTATCCTTCTCCTGATCGATCTCTGCCGCACGCGGAATCCAGGGAAGAATGGCCGCTTCGGTCACATCAGCGGGATGCATGCGCAGCTCGGCGAAAGTATCGCGCAGACTCTCCGGATAGACAGCACCGGGCGGAAGCGGCCAGGGCTTATCCGGCGGCGCGGTAGCGTACGGATAAAGATCGGAAACCGAGATGCCGTTAATCGGTTCCGCAGGATGACCGGCAAACCAGCCCAGGACGTGAGTCTTATACCCACGCTGCGTGAGAATGTTCCAGATCGCTTTCACCTTGCGCGAGGTGCTGGAGACCGGGCGGATGCCACCGTTTTGCGTGTCTGGCTCCATGAACCCATGAATACCATGCTTGTTGGCACGCTTGCCCGTGGCAATCGAATTCCACAGCATGGGCGAAAGAATGGGGCGCAAGGTCGCCAGATTTCCCATGACGCCATGATTGATGAAATCATCCAGCGTGGGCATCAATCCCTGATCGAGCAGGGGATTGATCACCTTCCAATCGGCCGCATCCCAGCCGATCAGAAGAACTTTCTTGGCAAGCGCTTCAGACATAACAGCACACACAGTCGGGCGAGAATCCCGGCAGGCGCAACAGTCTATCACGATTTACGCTTAATGGAAGACGGTCGTCTTCGCCCGTCCAGCCGCAATCAAGAGGCTGACTCCGCGTTATCGCATATCGGCCAGCCAGGTCGTTCCCAGCTTCGATTACCTTTGCGGGATCATGTTCGGTTAAACTCCCCGTAGTTGCCCATGAAGCTACCTTTTCTGACGACCATCCCGATCGTGCTCTCCCTGTTCTGTGCGCCCTCAGTTCGAGCGCAGAACGCCGGATTGCCTCAGGACAAGTGCACGATCGCGGGGACAGTCATTGATGCGGTGAGCGAACAGGTGCTGAAAGGCGCGGAGGTCCGGGTAAGAGCGATTCCAAGCAGCTTCGCTTCAGGATCGCAACCAGCGTCGCAGGCTATCCCGCAGCCCGCGTCTACTAACACGGATGCCAGCGGCCATTTCTTGTTTGAGAACCTGGCGGCCGGCCGATACTTCCTTCTTGCCGCTCACGACGGCTACGTGAATAACAATCGCGGCTACGCCGAACAACGCGGCAAATTGATCGTGCTCGCTCCTGGACAGCATGTTAACGACGTTCTCGTTCGGTTGCTGCCTAACGGCAGTATCGCGGGCCGAATCACTGACGAGATGGGCAAACCGCTTCGCCGAGTATTCGTGCAAGCCATGAAATTCTCCTACACCCATGGCAGGCGCGAACTTCGTGAGGTGGCGAGCGCTCCCACCAACGATGCCGGCGAATATCGGATTCCGGCTCTGATCCCCGGAAAATACTACATTCGCGCCAAGGCTCCTGCCTCAGTAAAGGGCAAGCCGGAAAGCGATAAGGCGTACGTTCCGATTTACTATCCCGCTGCCAGCGACTCATCCCATTCGGTTGCGCTGGTGCTTCGCGCGGGAGAAGATCTCGCGGGAATCGATATGAATCTCGCACCGGTTCACACGGTCCACATTCACGGACGGGTCATCAACGCCCACACCTCGTTGCCGAGTAAGGAGGCCGAAGTCACTTTGCTGAGCGATCAGGGGGAGACGATCTTTTCGCCAGGGACGAACTTCTCTGCCGGTGGCCAGGCGAGCTTCGAGTTTCAAGGTGTGCCTCCCGGGTCTTACGTGCTGGTGGCTCAGCAACCGAGCAGTCCGCAAGATCCGAAGACCATGTGGGGCCGGACATCCATCGAGGTCAAAGACACGAATCTCGATCATGTCGAGATCGTGGTTGGTCCGGGAGTTGATGTCAGTGGACGCATTCGGGTGGAAGGCGACACGACTATAGATCACAGCAAAGACCTCACCACGATGACGGGCAACTTGGATCCGATGGAGGCGTCGTCGCTGGCGAGCCTCACGCCCGACATCGATAACGCTCAGGCCAAGCCCGACGGGACGTTTATTTTCCGCGAGGTTCCCGAAGGAACCTATCGCATCAATTTTTCCCCCGTCCCTGCAGGTTACTATCTCAAGTCAAGTGGTGCCGCCGACGTGCTCGAAGCCGGCATCACGGTTGGCCGCGGCCATTCTCCGCCAGCACTCGAACTCGTGCTCAGTCCCGGCGCCGGGCGAATTGACGGCACCGTGCTGAGCGATGAACAGTCCGCTTCCGGCGCGTCGGTCGTGCTGGTACCAGATGGAAAGGGGCGCGGCCAGCCCACCGATTATCGACAGGCCGTTACCGACCTGTTGGGGCGATTTGCCATGCGGAATGTTCCGCCGGGCGACTACACGCTCTTCGCCTGGGAGCAGATCGAGCGGGGCGCCTACTTCGATCCCGAATTTCTTGCCCGATACGAAGACCGTGGCAAAGCCGTCCATGTCGACGAGGATGGCCACATCAGCGTGAAGCTCGCAGTGATCCCTGCGTCTGACAGCGTTCCCTGACATTGTGTCGTTGAATCAGGGTTCCAGATTGACCTGGAATCCGAAGGCCTTCAGCAGGTCTGGAGGAACATACTTGTGGTCCTTGTTTCTGAGGACCCACTCCCGAAGCTCGGGCGAGCTTTGGTACTGATCGGGCGAGAGCTTGAGCGAGTCGACCACTCTTTCAAACGAACTCCCCGAGAATGTATGCGCGTTCATCGCTGAGTTCGAGCTTTCGCGTTGGGGGGACATCAAGCCTCCGTGACCTTACGCATTATAGCTGGTCGGCAGCTTCAATTCTGACACCATACCCTGCCGTTTGTCATCTTCGATAGGCTATCGGTTTGCGAGTACGGATACATCGCGGGCCTTGAGCAGACGTTCATCGGCGGTCACCAGGGTGAGCTCAAATACTTTGGCCGTGGCCAGCAGGAAGCGATCGGCGGGATCGCGATGGGGAAGCCGCAGACGGCCAGTCTCTCGCGCTACTTCATTGGTGACTGGAGCTTCTTGTATCGGCAGAGCTCGCAGCGCGTTAGGAATCCATGCTTCAAGATCCTCGCCGGGTAGCATTCGCTTCTTCTGCCACAGCACGATCAGTTCCCAGATGCTGATCGGCGACAACCACAGCTCGTTTCTTGAATCCTGAATTTCCTTGGTGACTCGCCGCGAGAGCCGTTCTGGTTCGAGCACGCTCCACAGCCAGATATGGGTGTCGAGCAGCAGTTTCATGAACGAAGGACTTCCCAGTCGTCCTCTTCACCGGCGGGAGAAACGATGTCCCCTGTGATTCGCGCCGTGCCCCGGAGGGTGCCGAGCTCGCGCTTCGGCTGCTCCTTGGCGGACGGCGGGACGAGTTGTGCGACCGGCTCACCGAAGCGGGTCACGAGCACGGGTTTGCCGGTCTTGCGTACCCGTTCGAGGACGGCGAGGCAGGTGGCTTTGAACTTTGAGATGGCGATCTCTTCCATGGGTCTCTGCAGAGTATACCATGGTCAGAGACCATGGTCAGAATTTTTGGCGGTTCTTTCGCCCCGCTGGGGCTCATTCGTTTTGCCAGTTGACCCACGGCTTGCGCCGTGGGCTGCATTCTGTCGCCGCTTTGCGGCTACTGAGGGTGGTCGCATTTCGCGTTAATACCTGGGGGATGAGTTGCGACACCCAGGTTGTGCGGTGGGGTCAATTTCTAAGATTGCACATATTTTGGTGCAGCATTTACCTCAAAAAAAACTCTCGTTTCTGCGCAAAATATAGAAAACAAAGGATCGCGATTTTTTTTGGCTCCTAGATCTATGGTTCTTAAGGTAGTTAGGGGCAAAATCTTGGAAACATTGGAGTTAAGTTTGGTCACCGGCTGGCTTTCGGCTCGCTTCGGGATCGTCTTCGAAGCCGGAAGGTTCGCCTTCGCGATGATTGGCAGGACCCCCGTAGTTGGACCGCGCTTGGGGACTGGGAAATAAAATCAGTTGTCAAAGATCGAAGATTATCTTCTAGATAATCTTTGTGTTTATATGTTATCGGAAGTGAAAGCTGGCGGTCAAGAGCAAAGTGGTGGGGCTGCTGGATCCGGTTCCAATTTGGGAATAGTCGCGGCCATGCTTTTCGCACAGAACGCGGAAAAGGTCGGAACACCTCGGGTGTGTTGGCTGGGGGGGGCACCCTCCTACTTTTGCGTAAAGACACTGACGTCTCCCGGCTGTTGGAATATGAAATCCAGTAACCCGTCAGAATTGAAATCGCCAACCACGATGCCCTCTTCGGCGTTGTAGACCGCATGCAGGTTTACGGATTTCGGCTTCTGGAATGTACCGTCGCCCTTACCAAGAAGCAGTTCAAACACCGATGAGTTGAAGGTAATGTAGGAAACCACCAAATCTGTATTGCCATCTGAGTTGAAGTCGCCCGCTGCGAAGGAGAAGCTGTAGAGGCCGTTTTTGATGGGGTAAGACACGGGCTTCTTGAAAGTTCCATCCCCGTTGCCAAGCAGGACCCAAATCTTTCCGTTATTCTGATCCCTCTCGCAGTAAGCTAGGTCAGCCTTCCCGTCGGCGTTAAAGTCAGTCACAAGGATGGGTGGTCCGAAACCACAACCAAAGTCCTGCGGAATTGAAATCGTTCGAAGCCTGAACGTTCCATCTCCATTGCCGAGAAGAATCTCTATCTCAGTTTCACGC
>DATMQI010000288.1:0-8204 GCA_035567135.1 Terriglobales bacterium | reverse complement strand
AGTGGAAACAAGAACTCCGCAGTGCGTGACAGCGTTCGGAGTGACTGACGAGTGAGAAAGCATTCTTACGAATGGGCGACAGAGCCGGCGGATGAAAGATGTATGAATACCGTCGAGTGCCTTGCCCGTATGAGCAACCAGAAACCGTTCGGCACTGGCGGCGGTCTCTGGCGAGGTGACCGCGACGCCCTCAGAATGGAGGAGGGCAGTAGAGGCATTGTCGCGGATCACCTCATAGAACGTGGTGCAGGCGGGTTCGGCCCAGTTGACGGAGTGGAACTGCGCAACGGGCCGGTGCGCGAGGAGTTGCTTGGTCGTAACCCAGTTCCACGGCACCCAGAGGAATTGCTGGTGGAGATGAGGTTTTAGCGCTCGCCATGCTGACGAAGCGAATGGATCGAAATCGGCCAATTGAACGACGCTGATATGAATCCCAAACTGCGCAGTGCTCCCCACGAGTTGCTGAATGATCTGCTCGCTTAATGCTGCCGGACAGACAAAGAGAATGTCATTCGCTCCAGCTCGGGCCGCGGTGAGCGTTGTTCTCGTTACAAGAGGAACGCCCGCAATCGGCCGCAGTAGCAGTTCCGCTGCTTTCTCTTTGTTCACCAGGGCAAAGCTTTCTGGAATGGCTATCACTGCCTGCATTCGACAATCTCCTTCCCAATGGTCGTAGTCACGCCACTTGAGGCTGCTTCTCGACCACTGGCAACACGAGAATTCCAAACAAACCAGAGGATGCCGATCAGCGCCCACAGCAGATCTCGTACACGGCGAGTAAGAGCAAGTGATAAGCCGAGCAGTGGCGAAAAACCAGTCAGCGCGAATGCAGAAATGGCTCCGCCTTCGTCGGAGCCGATCCGCGCGGGGATCCAGCCACTCGCTAGCTTCAACGCACGCGTGACTCCGTCAATGGCAACGACAGTGAAAAAGCGAATGGGGAAGCCGAGCGACCACAAAACCACACTGACTTCGGAAGTGATCAGCACTTGACAGGCCAGGTCGATCCAGAACATGCGACCGACGAGGGCAGGGTGATGAAGCCGATAGCTTCGAATGGACTCTTCCAACTTCCCGCCGCGTACAAGCCATGATGGGGCGTGATTGCCAAGCACACGAACCAAACCGGAAAGGATTGGACTGCGGCGCATGATTACGAAGAGCATCCCCGCAAGCGACAGAAGGGCTGGAATTGCGTGATAGCGTGCACCCTGCACTGCTACTAAGGGAAGGCTCATTATTCCAACAATCCCGAGCAGGGCCGAGGTGAACCAGTACACCCCGTTGTCGAGAAAAGTGGCAGTAATCGTTGGCTCAGTTGGAGTGCCAAGGAGTTTAATTTTCATCGGCTCAGAAATAACGGGACCCAGGACCGTGAGGTATCCCATCGACTGGGAGGCAAGTCGCACTCCCATCAACTTCGCCGTGTCGACCGATACATGTTCACCATGGAGGGAGGCAGACCAGGTGATGCTCTGGAGTAACAGTCGAAGGACACTCAGTGCCAGGACAATCGGCAAAGCGATTCGCATCGCCTTCAGTTGCACCAGCATCGCTGAGAATCCAACATGAGTGATCACCCAGGCGAACGTCACCAGTGAAACAACGGCCGCAATGAGGTGGCCCTTTTTCATCGGAGCAACCCCGCGTGTTCATTGGCTTGGGCCATGTGATCGGGAGGCGGGTTCAGGCTGTAATCAGAGTTATCGATTGTTAACTCCGATTCGCCAAAAATCCGGATGTCGCTGGTGGTGTGGGTGGAAGATGCGAACCAGAATTCCCCTACCTTCTGATACGTGTGAACGAAGTGAACGCTGCGCACCCAGAAAGAGGGATTCTTTGCCGGCTGGCCGTCAATTCGAACGATCGAATAATCGTTTGCGTCTACCCAAATTCTGCCGTCGATCAGGTACTTGTTGGCTGTTTTCGGAGTCACCGACAGCACGTACGCCGGTCCCGTCTCAAGAGTCTCCCGTCCCACCATCTGAAACTGGTAGTTGTCGGGAATGAGGCGGGTGCTGGCTCGAGTTCCACGGCGGGACGCCTCAGTTTCTTCGTTCAGGAGTTTTTGGAAGACATGTTTACGAATCGAGCCCGAACCTTCTTCAGAAACAATTGTGAACTCTTTGGCGCCCGAGCTATCGCAGGAGACACGCACGACCATTTCCGCGTGCCGTTTCTTGTTCACGGCGGTGTACTGGCGAATGGCGGTGTAACCGGTAAGTTCAGATTGCCGTTGGGCATCGAACTGCATCATCTTCGCAACTACTTCCTCCGCGGGTGGCAGTGGATCGCTGGTTTGCGCGGACGCAGTCGTAACTGCCGAAATCATGATTGCCAGAGTGGAAAGAGCGGTCTTGATAGTCGATTTCATTATCAGAACTCCAACACGAATTTGCCGTGGAAACTCCGGCTCATACCGTTAAAGAACTCGCCGAACCGATTGCTATCGAGATCGTTCTGTACATCGCGGTAATTCGCGCGATTGAAAACATTGAAAACTCCGAACCCGACCCGCGCGTGCTTCTCTTTGATGGGCAGCCGGATTTCGCGCCAGACTTGCAAATCCGTCGAAATGAATCGCGGGAACCGCAGTTCATTTCTGGGGCCAACAAATTCGCGATGCTGATCGATGGTTGAATACGGAAAGCCCGTGTGAGTATCAAGCACGGGCGCGAAGGTTAATTTCCACGGTGCAGCGATCTCTCCCCAGGCCAAGAGTCGATTTGGGGCGTCAAAGTTCAGCCGGCCGCGCTGATTCGGCTGAATCACCGCCTGCGGATCGTTCCCAAAGAATTGATTGAAGTCGTTTAGGTCACCGTAGGCTCGCGAGCGGACATAGGACGCATTGAGTGTGCTGCGGTGGATGCGGTATTGGCCGGTGACTTGAAATTCCTTGTAGAAATCACTACCCCGGTCCGATAAAGCAAGAATGCCAGTTGCTCCTGACGCCATGGGATTCATATAGAAGTCGCGTACCGTGTTGCGCTGCTGATACGCGACCCTGATCAGGAAGTCGCTCGTCACCTGACGATCCACTTCGACGTTCCACACTTCACTGCGTGGATTCCGCAGCCCGTTAGAGATGACATTGGCGTATTCGGTAGAACTGATAATTCCGCCTTCTGGATTCAGCTCACTTACTGTGCGTTCGGGCAAATAGGGAAATGCCGGAATGTTGAGAGGAACGCGGTCGTAGAAAAAGCCTGCTCCGCCCTTTAACAAGGTTTTACCGTCGCCGGTCAGTGCCAGGATGAAGCCGGCGCGAGGAGCGGTGTTGACTGACTCTGTGACCGAATCACGATCAAAGCGCAGCCCTAAATCGAACGTGAGGCGATTTGAGACGGTCCACTTGTCGCCTACGAACCAGGCAATTTCGTTTTGATCAACGGAAAATGCCGCCGTCGGGCCAAATTGGATTTGTTCTAATGGGTACCCGGCGACGCCAATGATCTGCGCCGGAAAAAACTGCTGGCCACCGTCATATGAGCTGTGAGCAAAATCCGTGCCGGCGTCCAGTTCATGGGAGCCCAAGAAGTGATGCGGGTACGAACGGTAAGTTTCTTCCCATTCTGTGCGCGCTGTCTGGCGATCTTGACGGTTGAAAAACCCACCCTTGGTGGTTTCGACGAGAAGTTGGTAAGGCGCATCGCTATTCGGCACCAGGTCGGCATCGAACCGTCTGAAGCTCAACTGCGAGGTGAGGAGATCGCCAGAGTTAGTTGCGTATCGGTGCTGCAGAGCGGCCTGATATCCACGCTCGTTTAAGTCCGCAGTGCTGGGTTGTGGCGTGAACGTGTTCAAGCCGTAGTAGTCAAGATGTTGGGGAAAGATCGCGAACGATGCCGTCGCTGTTTGCTTCGGGGTGATGTTGACGTCGATTTGCGTGTAAGAGTTGAAGCTTTCCGTACGGTTATAACTTTGAAGCGCCGGCAAACTGTCCACCGGGTCTCGCTCATAGCGGTACTCGACCGATTCGGTGAACGCCACGCGGTCCTTCACAAGCGGGCCAGAAAGGGTCATCCGCGGTGTAAACGCAGCAAGGCCCATGATCGACCCGTCGACTCTTCGCACGCGCGGCAACAGGTTCTGCGCCGACATTCGGAACTTGTTGAAGTCCCCGGATCGCGTTTCCACATCTGACACGGCACCGGTGAATTTGCCGTATTCGGGGTCGTAAGGAGTAGAGAGCACTTTTACGGACGAAACTACGTCAATCGGAATGTTGATCGCGGTTGTGCCTGTCGCTGGATCGGTCACATCGGCACTGTTAACAAGGGAGCCATTCTGCGACGCTCGCGTCCCCTTCATATTGATCTGGCCGTTCGGACCGCGCACCACGCCTGGAACCAGCGGCAACAAGCTTTGGAAATGCTCATCGGGGTTGGGCATGTTGTGGACCGCCGATTCAGCGATAGTGTTGGTTCCAGAGGGCTCTGTTTTTGTGTCCACCGAATCTGTGATGGCGGTTACAGTGGTCGATTCGGTGACAGCTTCCAGCTTCATTTCCAATTGGGCTTGCGACACCGATCCTGCGGTGACAACTACGCCTTGGGTTGCGGTCATCCCAGGAGTGTTTGCGGCGATCGTGTATGAACCCGCCGGAACTGCACTGAGGGCGAACTTGCCTTCGTTATCGCTTAAAGCTTCAAGATGTGTCGGACCGTCCAACGTAATCTTCGTGGCGGCAACGACCGAACGCCCGCCATCCGCATCCGTGATAAACACTTGGCCTTGAACTGCTCCGCTCGGCTGCCCCGTACCCTGCGCGAAGGCACCAGCACTTATCAGCCCGAGTATGAGCATCACAATTGTTAGTTTTCGCATGGTTGCGATTTCCTTTTTGTAAGAGGCGCGGAAAGTGGCAACGCAACGAAAAGAACAGAACGGCGCATTTCGCGGGAGAGGCGACACCGGCTGTGCCTGGATCGTAGCCGCAATCTCCATTTGTGATTTCCGAGCCATTACTCATGGAGAAGGCAAGGCTCTTGCCAAATGTCAGGCTGAACTAAGTGATTGAATCCTAGAGCTGCACTGACGCGTGTGCCTGATGCAAGTGTCGAATCTGTTAAAAGTGTCGAGAGGGGTCAACAGAGGTGACGTTAGATTCAACTACGCGCACAAAGACCGAGGCGATGCTCGCTATTCAGTGCTAAGAGAAACGTTGTCGAAGTGAGTTCGCCTGCCTTCAAATTCGTACTCGGGAGGATATCGGTTCAGAGACTCAGGCGTATCCAAAGAAGTGCACACGTCGCCGTACCTCTTGGGTTATCCCTAAATGTCGCGAGCACTGACGTGTGAATCATCGCTCTCAACTTATCGAACTCTTCGCTCTATTCAAGGACCCTTTGCCGCTCGCCGCGTTCGGCGGCGCGCCTTACAGCCTCGATGAGACGGGCATTGTGGAGTGCGTGTCTAAAACTGGGTGTGTTGTAGGTGCCCGCGCGCAAATCGCGAATAAGATGAGCGTAGACCTCTCCAACGTTGATCGCGGAGCCCATGAAGCCACCGGAGACCACGGCAGCATGAGGTTTCTCGAATGGGATGTTCAACGTTAGTTTGAGATCTCCAGCCTGGAAGCCGTAGGGGTGACTACTTGTTAGGCTGAGCCATCCGTTCGATCCCCTGATTTCAAAGCTGAAGCGAGCATCGTCGGGTGTCGAACCACCGTGAATGTTAGCCGTGAATACGACGCCAGAACGCGTCTTGCCCAGGATGTCGATCTGATCAGCAGTTTCACGCAAGCTCTCTTGGCTGACATCCGTCAAGTTCACGGTGGGCCACAGAATCTCGGCCCTGCTGTCAACTTCTGAAATCGGTCCCAGGACTGCTTCCACTACATCGAGCGTATGCCCACCGGTAACCGTCAGCAGATTCGCCCCAGATGATTTCTTGTTGAAGTAGTCATGCGAGGATGGCAATTCCGGCCCGAAGCCGACGGTCGTCGAGACAATTCTTGCATTGAATGGCTTACCAATCTCTCCGGAAGAGAGCAGCTGGGCTGCACGCCACACGGCCGGATTCAACCGACCCTGCAATCCGATAGCGGTATGACGTGAACCTACCGCGGTTGCCATCTCTTCGGTCTCGGCGACGTTGCGTCCGAGAGGCGCCTCACAGTAGACCGCTTTGCCGGCCTCCAGTGCCGCCAGAACGAGACCACGGTGTTCCGGCACCTTGACCGAAATGGTTACAACATCAATCCGTTCATCATGGATCATCGCGAAAGGATCGGAAAACCAGCGATCAGCACCGAAGGCTTCAGCCGCTTCCCGCGCACTCTGCTCGTTGCTCGTTGCCACAGCGGCCAACTTCAGGCCGGGAAGATCCTTGATCGCCGGCACGTGCGAGATCTTCGCCCAGCTTGTTTTGGCGCTTGCACCGACGATTCCGACACGAATTTCTTCTCGGTTCATTGCTTATTCTCCATATGACGCAGATGCACATTCAGGAGATCGGTCATGAGCACCAGAATTCTCTTGACTACATTTGTGCCCACCGGCTATTGCTGCCACCCGCCTCCTAGCGCCTGGTAAAGCTGCACAAGCGCTAATCGCTCGTTGAGCTGGGCTTGCACCAAGTTGAGTTCCGCCGAGAAGTAAGTCGTTTCGCTGGTCAGAACTTGCAGGTAGCTCGCGCCGCCGTTCTTATAAAGCACCTCGGACAGTTGATCGGTCTGCTGCGCTGCCTGTGTGAGCAATTCTTGTTGCTCGCGGAACTCACGGTCTTTTTGAGAAGCGACGAGCGAATTGGAAACCTGTTCAAGGGCATTCTGGACGGTTTGCTGGTAAGAGAGCACTGTTTCTTGCCAGTTGGCGCGTGCAAGCCTGAGTTGAGAGCGGAGCGCTCCGCCCTGGAAGACGGGCTGACTCACGCTGAAGGCACCGGACCAAATCTCCGAGGGCTGGCTGATGAACTGGTGCAAGGCGTTGCTCTCAAGTCCCCCGAGTCCAGTCAGCGACAGATTAGGGAAGAATGAAGCTTTAGCAACGCCGATCTGTGCGTTCGCTGCAACCATCATCTCTTTCGCTTGGCGGACGTCCGGCCGACGCTCCAGCAATTCGGAAGGCAGGCCGGCCGGAACGTTCTGGGGAACACGCTGTTCGGTAAGCGCGCGTCCACGGGGAATGGATTGGGGATTTTCGCCGAGCAGAACGCTGAGCAAGTTCTCCTGTTGTTGAATTTGCCGCTCGAGATCCGGGATCGTCTCCGAAGCCGTGTAGACGAGTTGCTCCGCTTGGCTCACGTCCAGTCCGGAGTTCGAGCCATGGCTTTCAAGGAACTGGGTTAGCTTGAGGGACTCTCGCCGCGAGGCCAAGGTGCGCTGCGAGATTTCGAGTTCGCTGTCGAGTGCGCGAAGTTGGAAATAAGCCGTCGCTACATTAGCCACCAGCGAAGAAAGTACCGCTCGCTGTCCCCACTCGGTCGCGAGTAATTGGGCTCGAGCCGCCTCGGTTTGACGTCGGTATTTCCCCCAGAAGTCCAGATTCCAGATGACCGAGAGGTTCAGTTCGCCGCCATTGACCTGATAAGCGGGGAATAGGTTTGAAACTTTGGCGTTCTGCTCGCTGAAAACATTCGCACCTACGCTGGCGGAGGGTAGCTGGTTGGCACGGGTAATGCCGACTTGCGCCTGTGCTCCGAGCACTCGGGCGGCGGCGATACGCACGTCGTAGTTCTCCGCAATGGCGGTGTGAATCAGCTGCGTGAGTACCGGATCCTGATAAACCTGCCACCATTGCTCATTGCCCAGCGACGAGGCTTGCGCGGCCTGTCGCGGTTCCGGCGTACGGTAATCCTGCGGGACATCCACAGTCGGCCGCTTGTATTTCGGCCCCATCATACAGCCGGCTTCCAGAACCAACACGGCTAAGATTGCTAAGAGCGCAGTGTTCTTCATAATTCAATCCCCCTGACTGGGCGCCTCGGCGGCCGTGAGTGGCAATGCCCTCCGTCGCTCGGCGCCTGCCAATTTTTCAACTACATAGAAGATCGCCGGCACAAAGAATCTGCCGATGAAGGTCTCCGCCACCATGCCGCCAATTACTGCGGTGCCCATGATCTGGCGCGCCACAGAGCCTGCTCCGGACGCTGTCCAGAGCGGCACGCAGCCGAGAATAAAGGCGAGCGCGGTCATCATGAGTGGCCGAAAGCGAAGCCTCGCGGCGGAGAGTGCCGCATCGACGAGGGACATGCCGCGTTCG
>DATMQI010000287.1:0-242962 GCA_035567135.1 Terriglobales bacterium | reverse complement strand
CCGGTCGACATCCATGTTCCCGGGAACAATGTAGGAGTGATCGCTTTCGCGCACGACTTCAGCTTTCTCGTGTTCATCGGATATCTCACCCACGATTTCTTCGACTAGATCTTCGATGGTGACCAGTCCTGCCACCCCACCGTACTCATCAACTACGATGGCCATGCGATTATTATTCTTCTGCATCTCGCGGAGGAGCTCGCTCCCCAGTTTACTCTCCGGCACGAAATACACATCTTTGCGCATTAACGTGCCCACCGTCCGAGCGTGCGCCTCGGTGTCCGGCACCTGCAGGACGTCCTGCGCGTAAACAATTCCCTTGATGTTGTGAATCGTGCCTTCGAAAACTGGAACTCGGGAGAACGGTTTCATGCGGAGCAGCTCAATGAACTGCTCAACCGTGGTATTGGTGGGAACCGCGACGATTTCCGGCCGGGGCTTCATCGCTTCGCGCACCGTTTTCTCGCCAAACTCCACCACGGACTGGATCATGTCGCGATTGCTTTCGTCCAGAATGCCTTCTTCCTGGCCTGCTTCGATCAACGCGTCCACGGCTTCCGCCTGGGTTTCCGGTTGCTCATCGGAATGCTCTTTAGTTAAAGCCGCCACCGACTGCAAGAAGCCCAACACCAGTGTTACCGGCAAAACCAGGTAGATCACAATTCGCAAAAAGGGCGTCCAGCGGATCAGCCACTTCCCCTTTGTCCGCGAGAAAAAAACGAACGGCAGAAACTGGTTAAAAACGATCACGATCAGAATCAGGCTGAGCGTGGCCTGCAGAATTTCGTAAATGCTCCAGGCCCGGTCACGGAATACGGTAAAACCCACGAGCATGGCAATCGCTGCCGTGGTCATTTGAGTGAGCACCGCCATCGACACCGCGGCACGGCTACGGCTGACGTGCAGCCTCGGCTCCACGTCATGCTCGAACGCGTCAATGTTGTCCTGGAAGTCGCGGGAAAGGAACTTGCCAATCTCGGTGTACAACCGGTCCACATAGGACACGAGGGTCAGCAGGCCCAGCAACATCAGCAATACGATGGCGATGACGAAGTTCATCGTGATGTCCGGGTAGCGCGGGAAGCCGCTCCGTTGCGTCTAGAAACCGGGAGTCGCGATCGCGCAGGCGGACGCTTCGCCTTATTCTTGTCCGATCTCGAAATTCTTGCCCCTGCTGGTCGCGCAGTTCGCTCAATCAATCCCACCGGCAATCCGAGCGCCTTGCGCAACCGCGCTTCCTTGCGTTCCATTTCCCCGTCATCGCATTCATGATCGTATCCCGCGAGATGGAGCAGACCATGTAAGGTAAGAATTCGGATTTCCTCGGCTGCCGAATGCCCTAATCGACGCGCGTTGCTGGCGGCTATCTGCGCCGAGATGGCCACATCGCCAGCAAAGTCGCGCATCAACCCCGGCGTTGCGGGAAAAGACAGCACATCCGTTGGTTTGTTCTTACCGCGAAAACGATGATTCAATCCCCGCAATTCCTGGCTACTCGTCACCAGCACACTTACGGCCCCCGCAAGTCGGCTCAATCGTCGCGCGCGTGTCACAAACCTGGCCAGCGCCGCCTCGCTCAACCCGGGAACCTTTTTTTGAATAGTGACCAAGCTTTCTCCGTGGGCCGACTCGTGCAAAATCTCGCGCAAATAAAGAAGAGGGCCAGAAATCACGGCCCTCACTCAATCGCGCTCGGTTTATTCTTTGGCGTCCACTTCCGTAGGCGTTGCAGTATTTCTTGGCAGAGGCGCGCTCTCGGACCCATTCGTCTTGCCATTCACGCCGCTCTTCGGCTCGAGTAACGATAGCTGCTGTTCCGCTAGTTTCGTTTTGTGCTCGTCGTAAGCCCGTATAATGCGCTGCACCAGATGGTGACGGACCACGTCACCTTCATCGAAGTACACGAAGGTCAACCCTTCGACGCGCTTCAGGATATCGACAGCTTCCAGCAGCCCACTGCGGCGAGCGTTAGGAAGATCGATCTGGGTCACATCGCCGGTGATCACGGCCTTGGAGTTGAAACCGAGACGGGTGACGAACATCTTCATCTGCTCGGAGGTCGTGTTCTGAGCTTCATCCAGAATCACGAACGAATCGTTCAAAGTACGGCCGCGCATGAACGCAATCGGCGCGATCTCGATGACATTTTTCTCCAGGTAACGATCAACTTTCTCGGGATCGAGCATGTCGTAGAGCGCGTCGTAAAGCGGGCGCAAATACGGGTCGATCTTGTCCTGCAAGGTGCCAGGAAGAAATCCCAGGCGTTCGCCGGCTTCGACCGCCGGACGCGCCAAAATGATACGGTTCACCCTTTTCGCCAGCAGCGCGGAGATGGCCATCGCCACCGCCAGATACGTCTTCCCCGTACCTGCGGGACCGATGCCAAACACCATGTCGTGGTTTTCGATGGCTTCGACGTATCGTTTCTGATTCAGGCTTTTGGGCTGAACCGTACGCCGTCCGAACGAGCGTTGCCGGCCCGCGTCCGCCAGTCCGCGCAGGGTAGCTTTTGGGTCCGCGATCAGAACCCGAAGCATGCTGTTCAGGTCGCCGTTGTTGAAGGTGTGTCCAGCTTTTTGCAGATGGTTGTAGTCGGCAAACACTTGCTCGGCCCGGGCAACATCACGGGCGGCGCCTTCGAGTTCAATGGAGTTGGATCGCAAGTCGATGTTGATGTTCAGACCGTCTTCCAACACATGCAGGTTTTCGTCCCTGGTACCGAACAGGGCTTCAATGTGAGGAGTAATCTCAATGCTCTTCTTCATTCAGGTTTGGCGTATCCCTCCCTTGCCGGCTATGCTTTCGTTGCCACGCCAGTGCTTAGATGGCATCGCTGCGACACGGGCGCACCCATGCCCCTTCCAGCGACGACAAAATTCTTCTCTGCAGGTGGAACCAACCGGATGCTCGCTCCCGAGGTGCAAGCAACTGCCATTGAGGTAAGGGTACGCCGGGGGTCGGACAGGAGTCAATGCCGACTAGAATTCCGTAACCGAGGCTCGTTGCGAAGACGTAACCGTGTAGGGACGGGTCTTTGACCCGTCCGGCGGGCGAAGACCCTCCGCCGCACGCTCAAGCCGCACAGACCATATCCATTTGACCAGCAGTAACTTACTCCCGTAAAATAACCATTCGTGCCCGCTAGAGATCTCTTTGCTGAAACCAAGCTAGAGAAAACCAGAAGACGAAGGTAAACGAAATTAAATGGCAAATCATTTTTCGGCGCTGAAACGCGCCCGTCAGACTGAAAAACGCACGCTTCGCAACCGCGCCAACACCTCCCGCCTCCGCAGCATGCTGCGCGACTTGCGCGAGTCGCTCGCCAAAGGCGACCAGCAGAACGCCGATCAGGTTTTTCGGCAGACCGTTTCTGCCCTAGACAAAGCAGTTCAGAAGGGTGTACTTCACGAGAACACGGCTTCGCGTTATAAGTCCCGCCTGAGCGCCCGAGTAAACGCGGTCGCGAAGAAACCATAGTCCGAGGTAGAGACGTAGCGAGCTACGTCTCTACAACCGATCTCAAAGCACCACGTCAAAGTGTTCTTTCAGGGCTGCCCGGTATTCCAGATCCGATGCCAGCGTGTGTTCTTCTCTGATCCTCTTGCGGGTGACAATCAACGTCCGGCCCGCTAACGTAATTCTTCCATCAGAAGTGGCCATCGAACAGACACTCTTCCGGGTAAACGGCGACTCGGGCGACGTCTGATGGTAGTGGCACATAGTCGCAAATTCCGCGAGGCTTCGCGGCGTGAGAGTGAAAGAATACTGTCGTTTCCAACCTGCGTCGCGCTCGGCTCTCTCCAGGCACAGCGATTCCCCGCAATCCACCACTCGATACGTCCAACCGTCCTGCGATTGCTCCGCGCCGGACTGAAGTTCGACGGGCTCAAGAAACGAGTCGCCGAATCCCACGTCCGCCAGCCAGGGTTTGTCCAGAGCGACTCTTAAAGCTAAATGATCGAACTCGGGGCTACTGCTGCCGTCGTCTCGGGGCACGCGAGCCGAGAGCAGAGTGACCTTGAACCCGATTGCACGCAGCAAGCCTGCGAATGCTCCATTCAGTTCGTAGCAGAAGCCGCCACGTCGACGCTCTACGATCTTTCGGAGGAATGCATTCTCGTCGCAGACAATCTTTTGGCCCAGAGCAATATCGAGGTTCTCGAACGGGACGCTGAGCATATGAGCTCGATGCAGATTGCGGAGTACCTGCGCCGTGGGCTCTGTTGGTCCGACGTATGCGATGCGGTCGAGATAGGCGGGAACGTTCAGCATCATCCAGGCGAATTAGATGATCCTATCCCGCTTTGCGAGGTTGTGCTTTGCACAAAGAATCTGTATGTTTTTGGCCTCTTTTGACGATCCCCCCTGCGAATACGGAATGTCATGATCGAAGTGGAGGTTTGTCTTACTGCCACAAATTACGCATTTGCCCTTGTCACGCTTCCACACTTCCAGCTTTACGGAGCTCGGAATCAGTCGATCATGCTCAGTCGCAGGTGCGTCTTGAACCTTCAGACCCAAGCGATCCTCGACTAATTCCAGCTTAAACTTGAAGACCTTGCGGCCATTGGATTCTTCTTGCCACGCATCGGTTAAGATAAACAACCCGTTATACACCCAGATCCCGGCGTGTATTTTTTCGAAGACCTTTACTCGTTCGGGCGGTGATTCGCTCCGCTTGAACCGCCTCACGGCTTCGCAGAACAAGCCGTTCTGAGTAGGTCGCCCGCTAGGATAGAATTCTGGCTGGTCGACTTTCTTAGGATCAGGACCACCCTGGATCCGCGCTACATCGTGGCCTTCGTAGATGAGGACGCTGCCGCCATCCTCCACGCGGTCCGCGTAAGGGGCGCCTTTACGAAGGCTCATCAGAATCAGACTTCGATCATCACGCAGGCGAAAATTCATCCCACGCTGGAGGTTAACTCCCTCGTCAGCACACATCTCAAGGTAGGAGACGACATCACCGAGTTTGGGCATCGGCATACTGGAACTGCAGAACTAATGCCAAGTGCTAATTGCTAAGTGCGCTCTAGACCGGCAGCTCTTCTTGCAACCAGCCGGCTTCTGGTTTCGGCTCTGAGGTCAGGTCGAGTACCAATTTCTCGAGCACCATTCGTTTGCTTGGTGGATTTGAACGCAACGCCAGATCGGTTTTCGCCACCAACCGGATGGCGCGCGTTAATTCTCGTTTCGACTTGTATCTTCGCGCCTGTTTGATGATGTCGTCCGCTGCAAACGGAGGCACGCGGAAGCCCTGCCACAGCGCGGCCCACAGCATGCGCTGGTCACGGACGTTTCGCTCCAGAATCACCAGCATCTGGCGAAAAGTCTTCGCCAGCATGTACAGATGCCCGATGGCAGCCTCGTCCCCTTCGCCCGTGGTCAGAATGGCATCCAGCATTTCGAGCGCGCGTACCCGATCTTTCGCGGAAATCGCATCGGTCAGCTCATACAACGATCTTTGCTTCGCGGCCAGCACCATGGTCTCAACGTCGCCAAGCGTGATGCGTTTCTTTTCGCCCACGTACAGCATCAGCTTTTCCAGTTCGTTCGAAACCATCATCATGTCGCCGCCGAGAGCGTCCACCAGTTCGCGGGCGGCATCGGCGTCGATCTTGACCTCTCGCGTAGCGCCGAATTCTCCAATCCAACGCACGGCCTCGCTTTCCTCCACTCTCGCCAGTTCGACAATGGCGCAATATTGGCCGAGCGTCTCGCGAATTCGCTCATATCGCTCTTTGTCGGTTAAGTCCATGCGGCGTGGGTCCGCGGGGATACTGATGTGATCGGCAACAAAGATCAAAACAGCCGCGGGGTTGGGGTCTTTGCAGTAGGCCTCGATTGCCGCCAACTTCTCTTCATTCGATCCGCGTCCAAACAAGTTCTTGACGCCACGAACAAAGAAAACTTGAAACGGCGCCATTAACGAAGGCGTGCGCGCACGATCCAGCACCTCCGCCAAGTCCATCTCCGCCAGATCAAACTCGTAAAGGCTGAAATCCCGCAAATCCGGAGTGACCAAGTGCTCGAGAATCGCTTCACGGCAGCGCTTGCGAAAAAAGACTTCGGCCCCGACGAACACATAGGCCGGACGCAGTTTGCGAGCTTGCACCTCAGAAACAAAGCGGTCGGTCTGGGCGAAGGCTCGCATCAGAACCCCTCCAGAATATTCGACACGAGAGTTTGCGCAAAGTCGCGCGACAGGCGTTGAAATGCCGGAGTGTCCTCCTCGAAGAAGCTCTTGATATCGCGGGGGACTTCGTACTGCTCGCGAAACAAATACGCGGGATTCTGGTAAAGCACCTTGCCCTGCTTATCGAGCAGTGACACTTTCATAGAGATCACAACCAGCACGCTCGCGGCGCGCCCAGTTTGCGAATCGTAGGTAAGAGGCGTGGTATAGGTCGCAAGCACCGTGCCATGCAGAGCCGCATCCGCATCGTCATTCACCTGGTTGACGACATGGTAATGGGTTCGGGTGACGAACTCTCTGGCTACGGCGGCTGTCAGCATTTGTTCGATCTTGAAGGTTTGAGTTTGGTTGACAAAAGACGGAATTGCAATGGTTCTAACGTTGTCGGGAATGGTTACGGCATGACCAGCAGTGTGATAGCCGCAGCCAACCCCGAAAACGCTGAAGAGCAAGCCCAACGCGAGGCGCAGGCTCACTGGATTTTGCCTCGGGGCCGGGTTGCGGCCATGGCTTCGGCGCACTCCACCGCATTGGCTGCGGCGATGCGCAGATTATCTGAAGCGGCCCACAGCCAGAATCCACTCGGCTGGCTCGCGTCCGCGGCGATCGATACCAGAACATCGCTTTGTCCCGCAGCATTTACGTTTGTGGGAGCGTCATCAGCTCCAAGCGTGAGGTTCAGATGTTCTCCAGCAAGCGCTCGGGAAATTTGTTCGAGATCCGCCGCCTGTCCGAGTTCAATATGAATCGCAAAGGCGTGCCCGTGGAAAATGGGAGCCTGCACCAGCCGTAACGATGGCAAGAGAGCATCCTTGCCCACAATTCGCTGATAATGCTTGAGCACCCGGCTCTCCACGGTCGCCAGCGCAGGTACCGAACGGTCGCCGTAGCGCCCCACCATGTTGAAAGCCACTTGCACATCGAAGACATTCTTGGGCAGTTGCTGGAAGGAGAGCAGATTGACGGTCTGCTCGTGTAGTTCGTCCATACCCTTTTGACCATGCTCGGAGGCCGGTTCGAACACAGTGGCCACAGCGCGCTCCACCTGCCCAGCTTTCTGCACGCGCAGCAGGAGCAGCGCAAGCACGATCGCCGCGGGATGCGCGACGACCGCCGGGCCGGGCTGCAACTCACGAATCAAGGGCTGGGCGCGTTGCCGCTCGATCCAGGGCGAACGTACTACCGCGTCAGGCTCATCTTCGAGAGCTGAAGATAGATCAACGATCGCGCTGCCCGCATTGTGCGCCGTCTTCCAGTTGTTGCGCGTTGATTCCGGGTCTGCAGCAAAGAAGGTGAAATCGATGTTCTGGAATTGTTCTGTCCGCACATTTTGGATGAACGTGACCTCGCCTCCTACCGCTTCCAGCTTCCCAAGCGCCTCATCGTCATCCAGCAACTTGACATCGATAGAAGGGAAATTGCGATCGTTGAGAACATCCGCAACCTCCTTGCCTTTGAGACTGCCTGCGCCCACGATAGCCAGGCGGTAGAGATTGCCTCCGCGTATAGCCTCGGGGTGGGGTGCGGGAACCGGCTTGAAATTCGAACTCATGAAGTTTGCGAGGCCTCCTGATAAGGAGGAGGCGGCGGGTTCCGCTTGCGCCGGAAAATCCATTGCAAGCGCCAGAAAACGCCCGAAAACATGTAGGTCAGCGCGATTATGAATAGCACCCACTGCGAGAAGACCCAGACTGCCGCGAACAGCAACCCGAACAGAATGACAAGCTGAAAGGGCTGACGGGCGCGGAAGTCAATGTCCTTGAAGCTGTAAAAGCGCCACGTGCTGACCATCAGATATCCCGCCGCCACCACGATCAGCATCCAGGTGATACAACTCCACAGGGAAGAAATCGGGCTCCCTCCGGAAAAATGCACCACGGCGGCAATCACTCCAGCGGCCGCCGGTATCGGCATACCCACGAAATACTTCTTGCCGGGACGCCCTGGGTTCGACGGCTGCGGATTGGAAGTAATGTTGAAGCGAGCCAGACGGCTGGCCCCGGCCATCAAAAATAGAAAGCTCGCGATCGAGCCGAGTTGAATCATCTTGCCGGTCAATTCGCTGGATCCCAGAAACACCGGCAACTGGCGGAATCCCCACATCCACGCCAGCAGTGCGGGAGCGACGCCAAAGGTGATCACGTCGGCCAACGAATCCAACTCGCGGCCAAAGTCGCTACTGGTGTGCGTGATGCGGGCAATGCGCCCGTCTATGCCATCAAACAAAACCGCGAATCCAATCGCCTTAGCCGCAAAGTCGAAGTGCCAGGGTTCGCCGACGGTGGCGTGCGTTGTCTGCAAGATGGCGTAGTAGCCCATCGCCATGTTT
Source organism: Terriglobales bacterium (assembly GCA_035567135.1). Lineage (GTDB taxonomy): Bacteria > Acidobacteriota > Terriglobia > Terriglobales > Acidobacteriaceae > JABDBE01. Next base: position 234,437 of record DATMQI010000287.1, on the reverse strand, counting down.
GCCGCTGTGAACAGCGAAGGCAAGATGTATAAGCCCTTGCGAAGCCTTCCTGATGGCCGGTCTTCCTTACGCCGTTTTGGAAACACTGAAACTTCTGGGTCCATTACAGTGCTCCTTGCTGAGCCTGTCCGGCCCTGCCCACCGCGAGTGGTCGCTCAGCGTTCAGGTAGGCGAGCACACTCGATCCACCCTTCACGCGGTCCCCAATCTTAACTTCGAGGGCTGCCGAGGCGTCTAGCAAAACATCTACGCGTGAGCCGAACTTGATCAAGCCAACACGCTCTCCGCGCTCCACACGATCGCCGACGCGCTTGGTGAACACGATCCTCCGTGCCAGCAGTCCGGCAATCTGCTTGAAAATCACAGTCTGACCATCGCCTTCCACGGCGACCACATTCTGCTCGTTCTCCTCGGCCGACGCCGCATTCATGGCGTTCACGAACTTGCCCTTCTGATATCGGACGTCGCGTATGATGCCGCCAATCGGGGAGCGGTTCACGTGCACATCAAAGACATTCAAAAATATGCTGATGCGGAGGCGCGATGCGCCATTCGAAATCACCGGCGCAATATAGGTTATCTTCCCGTCGGCCGGTGATACCAGCGCTCCTGGCTCATTAGGGATCGGTCGATCGGGATCGCGGAAAAACCATAGAAAGAACGCCGCCAGCAACAAGGCGGGCAAAGCCCAAAGCAGACTCGTAAGCCAACCGATCAGCGCGGCGGCAGCCAGCAGCGGAAGTGCGTAATAGTAGGCGTCACGAACCATTGGGGAGATACATAGAATTATAGTGCAGGCCGCAGCCTCGCTCCGCGTTTCCGTTAAATGCAAAGAAAAAGGCGCTTGTGAGCGCCTTGAGTGAAGACAAACAAACCCTCTTGCGGCTTAGCCGCATAAGATTGGAGCCAGATTACGCTACCTGATTCTGCGGCTGTTGCCGGTACTGCCGCTGAATATTCTCCATCTGGTCTTTAAGACGGAGCTTCAGCTTTTTCAATCGCACTTCTTCCAGTTTTTCGTCGTCGGTGAGATAACGTTTTTCAGTGAGTGAATCAAGACGTTTTTCGTAGAGTGTATGCTCCATCGCCAGCTTGCGGAACTCGTCATGGCTGGCGAAGAGCTGGTCCCTAGCAGTTAGCATCCAGCAGACCTCCTAACCGGGTTGTCAGAGTTAAAAATTATCACACTAATTTACCTGCTTCAATGCGAAAGGCGACAATCTCGCGATTTAACTGACGCTGAAGAATTCATCTCCCGCGAATTTGGTGGGAGTATCCACCTGATTTCTCATCACCTTGCCAAGAACTGCACAAGTCTTGATGCAATATCACCCAAAACCAAACTGGTAAACGATGGCATCCTCTTCCGGCTCCCGATAGTAGAGCTCGCGTCGACCGCTTTGCTTGAACGCCCATTTCTCGTAGAGGCGTCGTGCCGCCAAATTTGATTCCCGGACTTCCAGAAAAATCGCATCTGCACCACGATCGCGAGCCAATTCAAGAAACTCTCTGAGCAGATGTGTGCCGAATCCTCTGCGTCTTGCGGACACTGCGACGGCGATGTTCTCGATTTCCCACTCTTTGTCCATCATCCTGCCAGCAATGAATCCTTGCAGGCCAGCTTCTTCCTCAAGGACTAGCATCACTCGCGGCGGGGGTTCGACTGAGAAGACAGTCTCGTACTGCTTCACCGACCAATGCGCTGCTGTGACGGCGTGTTTCTCGAGCGCCATCAAGCCGGGAATGTCTGCCGCAGTGGCATGACGAATACGCATTGGTAGCGCCGGCATCTGGCCGGCTTCACGGCGAATGCAGGCTAACTGCCCTTCACGAAAAGCTCAGCCTCGGAACGTCCGGTATAGTTTGCTTCGAGCGCTTCCGTTGAAACGGTCTCTCCGTGCGCGATCTTCCTCCATCCTAGCTTCGCGATGGCCTCGCTCCCCGGCCGTTCCACCTCGACCACGTGCAATCCCTTCGCCCGAGCCGCTTCCGCAAGGCTGTTGTCCGCTGTCGCGATCGTTGCATCAACAGCTGACTCCAACCACTCACTGCGGGCAAACAAGCGCTCACGAATGATGCGCGTTCCCTCACTGCCAACCTCATACTCACCAACGAAAACCTCATTCCGTCCGCCGTCGAGAGCGGCCAGAACTCTTCCTCGCGAATTCACGGCACTTGCCACTGCCTCTAACAACGACACAGCAGCGATCGGTTTCGCAAGCACCTCGGCGAGTGCCTTGATAGCCGCCAATCCAATACGCAACCCGGTGAACGATCCCGGGCCGGATACCACGGCAAAGGCGTCGATATCTGCCTTGCTAAATCCGTGTTTCGCGAGCAAGGCGGCAATTTGCGGAATCAACTCCGCGGAGAATGTCCCTCCCAAGAGCGGAGCGACCTCGATGACTTCGCAAGCATCATCCGGCCCACATCGCGCCAGTGCGATGCTGCCGTGCTTGCCGGAAGTATCAACCGCAAGAAGAAGCATCAGTAAGGTCTTGCAGCAGAGCCGCGGTTCTAATACTCCAGAAGGCCCGTCTGCATAATCATCTTCCAGTCGCGGCCTACTTTTGTGTATATCTTGCAGGCCCGACCCTTCCAATGAAAGTCATTGCCGTTCGAATCGCGCCAGAGAGTGTCGACATCCACAACTGCAAACGCGCCGTCCTCTTGCTCTGAGACCTCGACCTTTTTTATCTGGCGACGATTATGTATCAGCGCATGAGTGTCAAAGAGTTCCTGCCAGCCCTTTCTCCAGCGCTCGCGGTCGTATCTTCCCAGGACCATCACCCAGTCCATGGGGTCGTGGGATTGCGCAGTTCTGGGGAACGGCCAAACCATATCAGGGTGAAGGATTGTCATCAGCAACTCCACATCCTTGCGGTCCCAGGCTCTGGTCTCACGATTCACGATTTCCTCGATCTCATCACTTGCCGTGGTTGGCGCTTCGTTTTGCGGCGAAATCTCGCCGGGTTCCACCAACTCCAGCAACACTCCACCGGTGCTCGTAGGATGCACAAAGACATATCGATGACCGCCGGCTCCAACCTTGATGTCGTTCGAAACCAATCTGACGCCGTCGTTCTTGAGGCGTGCGACCACCGCGCTCAAGTCAGGCACTCGAAGGCAAACATGGTGCAAGCCTTCGCCGCGTTTGGCGATGAATTTCGCAATCGCCGAGTTTTCCGAGGTGGCCTCAAGAAGCTCCAACCGGCTCTCGCCCACGGGCAGCATCGCGACTCGCACCTGCTCGCCTTCGACCAACTCGTCCGCAGATGCGGTCAGCCCCAGCTTCTCGTAAATATTCTTCGCCGCGGCCAGCGACTTAACCGCGATTCCCAAATGGTCAATGGTGAACATCAAATGACTTTGCTCACTGTTCTTCCTTCGTCCTTGTCATCCTTCGTCTTTGTCATCCCGAGCGACGCCCGAGCCGCGCTCGCGCGCCGAGGGCTAAGCGAGGGATCTGCATTTTCGTCGAGCCGCGAAACTGCAGATTCCTCGTGGGCTACGCCCACTCGGAATGACAGTTATTGAGAATGGCGAAGTCAAGAATCTACCTTCCCGATCTTCCCGACGATCTCTTCCACCAGTGTATAAGGATCGCGCTGGTGCTGCGCGACCTCCTCGGCGTAGCGCGCGACGTTGCCATCCGCCATCTGTTCCCGAGCTTTTTCCAGTAGCGCATCGCGCAGCATTTCGACTAACCGTTCCTGCCAGTTCTCTATATTGTGCTCCAGGACCAGATTTTCCTTTTGCAGATAAGCCTCGTATTCCGCAATGCCCGCGGCCAATTCACTGATTCCAGTCCCGTCGTTGGCCACGGTCTTCACGATCGGGGGAGTCCAATGATCGCTGCGAATCGCCAGCGATTGCAGCGCGCGAATCTCCCGCTCCACCCGTTCAGCACCCTCGCGGTCGCTCTTGTTGATCACAAAAATATCGGCAATCTCCATGATGCCGGCCTTGATGCTTTGCACATCGTCGCCCATCCCCGGCACCAGGATCACAACCGTGACATCGGCGAGCCGCACGATATCAACTTCGTCCTGCCCGACGCCGACAGTCTCGATCATGATCAAGTCGCGCCCGGAAGCATCCATGACGGTCGTCACGTCGGCCGTGGTCCGCGCCAACCCGCCCAGCGAGCCCCGCGTCGCCATGCTGCGAATGTAAATGCCAGGATCAGAAAAATGATCCTGCATGCGGATGCGATCCCCTAGAATCGCCCCACCGGTATAAGGGCTCGTGGGATCGACCGCGATGATTCCGACCGTACGATCCTGCTTGCGATAGTGCTTGGCCAGTTGATCGACCAGAGTACTCTTGCCCGCACCGGGAGCACCGGTAAGACCCAGAATCCGCGCATGTCCAGTTTGCGGAAACAACGCTTTCAGCAATTCCGCCCACCCCGGCGAGCGGTTCTCGACCATGCTGATAGCCCGCGCCAAAGTCCGCGGGTCGCCGGAGCGCAGCTGTTTAATCAAGGGTTGGAAGTCGTGGCTCAAACTGCCAGTGTAAAGCACCCGATGAAAAAGAACGAAATCGTGGTTCGGTAACAAAGGCCACGCCAGCAACTAGCTGCGGCCCTGCTGTGGATGCACATGGGTCATACCTAAATTCATACGTTGTTCATACTGCAAGAGATGCTATAATGAAGAATCTTCGGGGAGAGTACATGCCCAGATCGAGCACAGCACGCAAAGCAAAGAAGACATTCTCGCTTTCCCGCCAATCGGTGATGTATTTGGAATCCCTTCGTAAGGAAAAACGAAGCAAGTCTGTCTCCTCGGTTCTCGAAGACATCCTCCGTCAGCAGCAACAAGCGAAAGAGATGGAGCGCATCTCGGCTTCAGTGACCCGCTACTACGATTCCCTGTCCCCGGAAGAGATCGCCGAAGATCGCGCCTGGGGCGATTTTGCTGCAACCCAATTCCCTAGCGAGGATTAGCCATGAAACGAAGTCCCTTGCGGGGAGAGATCTGGTACGTCAAGCTGCCTACCGACCCGCCGGACAAATCGGCGAGGCCCGTGATCATTGTTTCCTTGGATGCCAGAAACCGGCATGTCGGTGCCAGCACCGTGCTGGTTGCGCCATTGACTGGCTCTGTGGAAAAGGACTTTGAAACTCATATCAAGCTCTCGCCGGGTGAGACTGGACTACACGCTTCCAGCATCCGGTGCGAAGATTTGACGGTCGTGAAAAAGGAGTTTCTGGTCGAACCCAAGTTCCCACTGCGAACTCTAAGCAACACTCGAGTGTGCCAGATCGCCGACAAGGTGCGGATGGCGATGGGCTGCCCAGCGAAGTAGGTGCGCCTGGACGACCTAGTAGTCCGCCAAAGCCCAAGAAGCCCCGAAACGCACACAACTCAGTCAACGACGGAAGTGTTGCTACCGAGCTTCTCGAACTCCGCACTGGAAACCCAAGTGAGATTGTACAGAATCCTCCCAGGTAGATCAGGCGAGGTCCCCGGGTGTCGGCCATCGCTCCGCGACCGCAAGCGCGTCAGAAGCGCCCCGTTCGACAAAGTGCAGCCACGGTTCGCCAGGTTCGCGCGTCGTCTCCCAGTGGTACACGCCCGGATGCCCATGCCGCTGAGGGATGACGCCAACCCAATCTGCAAATCCATCGCGCACCCACCACAATTCCCCACCAAGAATCCCGACTCGGTGGGCGCGGAGCGCTTCGACAACCACAGGAATCTGCGCGCGAGTCCATCCGAATTCGCCATTGTTGGCTCGAAACGCGTTCCTTTGAAGCTCGAGTGGAAACATGAGTTCCTTAATCCTTCAACAACTGCCGCGCAATCACCAACCGCTGCACCTCGCTCGTCCCTTCGCCAATGGTGCACAGCTTCACATCGCGATAAAACTTCTCCGCCGGATAGTCCTTGATGAACCCATATCCACCATGAATCTGTACACCCTCGTTCGCGCAACGGACGGCCACCTCGCTGGCGTACAGTTTCGCCATGGACGACTCCAGCGTACTCTTCGACCCCGCGTCTTTCAGCGACGCGGCCCGGAATGTCAGCAGCTTTGCCGCTTCGATCTCCGTCGCCATATCCGCCAGCTTCCACTGGATCGCCTGAAACTCGCTGATCGCTTTGCCAAACTGTTTGCGCTGCTTGGAATACTTCAGCGCCGCTTCGTACGCGCCCTCCGCCATGCCTAGCGAAAGCGCCGCAATCGAAATCCGTCCCCCATCCAACACCCGCATCGCGTCGATAAATCCGTCGCCTTCTTTACCAAGAAGATTTTCCGCAGGGATGACGCAGTCTTCAAAGATCAGCTCAGCCGTATCGCTCGCCCGCAGCCCGAGTTTGTTTTCTTTCTTCCCAGGACGAAATCCTTTGGCATCCTTCTCGACAATAAACGCCGATAGTCCGTGGGTGTGCGCCGCGCGATCGGTCACTGCAATCACCACCAACACATCGGCGTAGTGTCCATTGGTACAGAAAGTCTTGGTGCCGTTCAGCACCCAGGTTTTTCCCTTCCGCACCGCCGTCATACGTGCGCTGCCAGCATCCGATCCGGAAGATGGCTCTGTGAGTCCCCATGCGCCGATGTGCTCGCCGGTCGCCAGTTTGCTCACGTACTTCTTTTTCTGTTCTTCGGTGCCCGCGAGGAAGATGTGGTTTGAGCACAGCGAGGTGTGTGCCGCCACGATGATGCCTACCGAACCGTCCACACGAGATAACTCCTCAATCGCAGTGACGTATTCGATGTACCCCATCCCAGCCCCGCCATACTCGGTCGGAAATACGATCCCGAGCAGCCCGAGCCTGCCGAGTTCCTTGACAGTAGCCAGAGGGAACTCGCCCGCCTCATCCCACGTCATGACGTTGGGGGCGATCTCGCGCTCGGCAAACTCGCGCACGCTTTTCTTCAGGTGAAGTTGTTCTTCGTTCAGTAGAAAATCCAAGGTTCCTCCGGTAGAACACGGGCAGCCGCATCGAAGATTCGGTCTCCCCACGGCTAGTGCAAAACATTTGATTAGAACATAGGGCCAAGGGGGAGCGAAAGTAACGGGGGCTCATCAACGGACAATTCAAGTCTTATTTAATGGGATGATTCAGTGCATTGAGGGCTTTCTGTGCTTCGTCGAGTTTAGGGTTGAGTTCGAGAGCCCGCGCATAAGCAGAGCGGGCTTCGGCAGGACGGCCTTCCGCCTCGAGAACCCGGCCCAGTTGCAGGTAGCTGTTGCCGGAAGGAGACTCAGCCACATTTCGAAGAGCGTCGGAGAACTCCACTTTCGCTAACCCGTCTTTTGCATCAGAGTGCTGGGGATCAATCCGAAGAGCTTCCTGATAACTTGTTCGCGCCTTCGAATAATCCCCGAGTTGGCTGTACAAGCGACCGAGAGTTGCGTAGGCCCCGACGCGCATGCTGGGATTGGAAACCAGCGGAATCGCAGTTTCGTACTCCACGATCGCATCGCGAGGACGCTCGCTGAGAGCGAAATCTCCCGCCAGATTCAGATGGCCACCCGGATCCAAAGGCCTGAGCCTGACCGCCCTCTGAAAGTGCGGCAACGCCTCTGGATAGCACTCCGCCTGCAGAAGCGCCGCCCCCAGGTTCTGCTCGCCGAGAAAATTGTCTTTTGTAACATCGACTGTGTGCTCCCAAAGATCGACCGCGCTGCGCCAATATCTGATTTGGTCGCTGCTAAAAAGCATAAATATCGCCATTACGATCGCCGCTGTCTTGGCACGCGACCGGAAACTGATTTGCCTGCTATCGGCGAAGTCAGCAGCACCCCACACCGCCATCACGAAAATTCCAATCAGCGGGATGTAGGCATAGCGGTCCGCGATTGCCTGCTCGCCCACTTGGATCAGTCCGATGACCGGAACCAGCGTGCCAAGGAACCATAGCCACCCTGTGATGAGATACGGCCGGGTGCCGCGCTGCCACCAGACGAACCCGCTGACCGAGAACAGAAAGAGAGCGGCCAGTCCCAGTTTCCAGACGGCTAGCGTGGCACCGGGGTGAGGATAAAAGACCGCCAGCCGTACGGGACAGAACGTCTTCCAAACATACGTCGCGTAGGCGTAGATCGCGTTTTCGAGGCGCACGCCGAGCGAAAGAACCAGGCGCATCGAGCCAGCAGAGCGCTGCGCGAAAATGGTGACGGCGCAGGCAGCCGCGGACAGCGCAAGGAGTGGCACCTTCTCCAGGACGAGCCACAAAAAGCGCGCCTGTGGCACGCGCAAAGCCGTTTCAGCGCTCGACTGTCCCCACCCTTGGATTCGTCTTAACGGCCAGAAATCGAGCAGTAAGAGCACGCAAGGCAGCGTGACCACCATCGGCTTCGAAGCGAGTCCGAGCACGAACAGAGCTGCCACGGCCAGGTAGCGTTTGACGGACGGCTTGAGCGCGTACCAGCCATAAGCACCGAGTGTCAGCAAAAAGAAAAACGTGCTCAGGACATTCTTGCGTTCGGCGATCCAGGCCACCGACTCCACATTCATGGGATGAATCGCAAACAGCGCCGCCACCAGAAAGCTGCGTCCCACAGCTCCGGTGGCGTACGTCAGCAGGAGAAATAGGAGCACAACGTTCAGAACATGGAGCAACACATTAGTGACGTGATGCCCATGAGGGTTCAGACCATACAGTTCGCAATCCAGGGCATGCGAAAGCCAGGTCAAAGGGTGCCAGTTGGAGGCCTCGGTCGATTTCAAAGCCCAGCTAAACGTGGCCCAGGTCACGCCAGCTTGCACATGCGAGTTGTTGGTTACGTAGACGTCGTCGTCGTAGTTGAAAATGAAAGGATGCCCAATGGCAGGACTGTAGAGAGCGAACGTCACTACTGCGAACAGAAGGCACAGCGCAAGATTGCGCGTCCGCGTGGATCGTAGCAGAAAGCTCTCGAGCCTTGGCCGGGTACTCGTCCTTTCTGGCGCGATGACCTGACGCCTGGTCTCCGTCCGTTGATTGGCCGTTCTCGCCCTGGAAGACATGCTGAAAACAGAAACTGCGCTTGCTTACCGCTGGTCCGGCACAGGGCATTGTACCTTGCGTGAGGGGCAGTCTGATCAACGATTCCCAAGACCTTTCGCGTGTTTGGGCATAGAACTTTCGTCAACCTCACGGCTTTTCTACCTTCGGCGTGTAACCTGCACATCGCAAGACCGGCAGGCGAGGATACTTCGGAAAGCTCGGATCGGTTTCCGAGAGTTTACAGCGATAGAACGTGGATCCGCGATCAGACCGAATCCGTTGCGCGTGTACGCAGTCAACACAAAGCCCAACTCGTTGTGGTTCATCGTTTCGAGCTTCCGTCACATTCCGCAGGATAGCCTATCTCGAAGCCATCGACGCCGGCCCGCGGCGTTCGCACACAAAGAATCAGCACCGCCGCTTCAGGTATACTGATGCGTTTCCTACTTACTCCAACCAGATCGGGTCCGACAGAAAGGAACACATCTTATGGCTTCCCCGGCAGTGGATTATGCTCGTTCGAATCAGCAGCGTTTCGTGAATGAACTGAAAGATCTGCTTCGCATCCCCAGCATCTCCACCTTGGAGGAGCATAAGCCGGACGTGCGGAAAGCCGCCGATTACGTCGCCAACGAGCTCACGCGAATTGGTATGGAGAACGTGGAACTCATCCCGACCAAAGGCCATCCACTGATCTACGCGGACTGGCTGCACGCACCCGGCAAGCCGACCGTGCTTTGCTATGCGCATTATGATGTGCAGCCTCCCGATCCACTTGATGAGTGGATCAGCCCGCCTTTTGAGCCTACGGAACGCAATAACAACATCTACGCTCGCGGCGCCGTGGACGACAAAGGCCAGCTCTGGATGGAGATCAAAGCCATCGAAGCCTTAATGAAGGGTCACGATGGCAAGCTGCCGCTGAATGTGAAGTTCCTCATCGAGGGCGAAGAAGAAGTCGGCGGCGAGTCCATTGCCGAATATGTGCGCAAGCAGAAAACCAAGCTGAAGGCTGATTTCGCGCTGGTCTGCGATACCGAACTGTTTGCCCCTGATCTTCCGACTCTGTGCGTCGGGCTGCGCGGGCTGGTGTACACGGAAATCGAAGCGGTCGGAGCAAAGACCGATCTGCACTCCGGTATGTACGGAGGTGCCGCGCCCAATCCGTTTTTCGCATTAATTGAAATCATCAGCAAACTGAAAGACGCAAAAGGCAAGATACTCATCCCTGGCTTTTATAAGAACGTGAAGGCCCCGACCGCGGCAGAACTCAAGGCATGGAAGCGCTTGCCGTTCAATGAAGAGCACTATCGCAAGACCGAAGTTGGTTCCAAGGTGTTAACGGGAGAGCCTGGATTCTCGGTCCTCTATCGCACCTGGGCGCGACCGACGCTCGAAGTCCACGGCATGCCCGGTGGGTTCACCGCACCCGGCGCCAAGACCGTGATTCCAGCGAAAGCGTCAGCGAAAGTTTCCATGCGCATGGTACCAAACCAGGATCCGGACGACATCCTCAAGCGATATACCGCCTACGTGAAGAAGCTGACGCCCAAGGGCATCGAGACCAAAATCAAAGTGTGGAGCAAAGGTCCGGCGTGCGTGGTAGGAACGGATAATAAGTACGTAAAAGCCTCCACTGAGGCCATGCACGAGGTGTTTAAGAAGGACACGGTCTTCATCCGCTCCGGCGGCTCGATTCCAATCGTCACCGACTTCCAGGATGTGCTGAAGATTCCAAGCGTCATGATGGGCTTCGGATTGCCCGATGACAATCTGCACGCCCCCAACGAAAAGTTTCACATCCCGAACTTCCATCGGGGAATTGAATCGATTTGTTTGTTCTTCGAGAAGCTCGGCGAGTAGGTGGAGCAGAAGGCGGGCGTTTTTACGCTTATTAGAAGCTCACCAGGCGCGAGGTAGTTGGATCACCGAGACCGTATTGCTCTGTCGATTAGCAACATACACTCGTTTGGTCGTCGCATTGACTGCCACTCCGGTGGGAAACATTCCTACTCTCACTCGTTTCTGAACAGCAAAGGTCGAAGCATCAATGAAGACCGCACGGTTGCTGCCGGTGTCGGGTTCCACCGCGTAAGTTGTGCCTGGTATGGCGGCGACTTCATTGGGGTCGTGAAGATGGCTAACCTTGCCTAATATTGCCCCGCTGATCGGGTCAATAATATAAAGACCTTTCTTCTCGTCCGTGGCGTACGCACGATCATGTTTCCAATCCAGGGCAACTCCCTCCACCAGGGACGCGCCGGTCACGTCGATCGTGTCTGTTACTGCGTTCGTAGCGCCATCGATTACAGAAATCTGTCCACAACCGCATAGGAAGTCCGCCACGTAGATCCGGTTCGACTCGGTATCAACACTCACGCTAAGGGGGTACGAAGGAAGGGGAATTGAGGCGATGACCTTGCGCTCCTTTCCATTGATGACTTTCAAATATCCATTCCGGTCCTCCAATGTTACATAGACGCGGTTGGTGGTCGGGTTGACCGCCACTTTGGCCGGATAAGAACCCATCTTCAAGGTAGAGGTTGTCAGGTCAGCGCCGTCGATAATTGAAAGCGATCCGCTGGTTAGGTTGGCTACGTAGATCGTATTTGTCCGCGGGTTGACCGCGACTCCATTCGGATCGTGGCCCACCTTTACCGTACCTATCACCGTATTCGTCGCACCATCGATGACCGATACCGTATCGTCCCCTTGGTTGCTCACGTATACGCGATTCGTTTTCTGGTCGACAGCAAGATAGATGGGCTGGTTTCCAACGGCGATGTTCGCAATCACTCGTTGAGAGAAAGCAGGCGATAAGCAGGACACAACCAGAAGAGCAACCACGCCGGAGAACGGACGTTGCATAGATCCTCGGTTTCTCAACTCTTGGCTCTTGGCTAACTCCGGAAAGCTAGGACTGCTCTGATGCGCCACAACCGCATCGGTTGCCTGATTCTATAACATTTACTGAAAGGTCTAGATCAGGATTTTTGACCGACGTTGCAAGCGAGGAAGGCAAAGTATAGCGGGCCGCAGGCGGCTGGAATAAGAAGTTGAAGAATGAAGTCGCAAGGGTCCGGCAATTTCTACTTCATCCTTGCTCCGCATCGCTCCTTGCGCTAGGCTTGTTTTGCTCTCGCGATTCTCCCGCCTCTGCGTCCTCGCCACAATCTTACGGCTCTATGCTGCATTGTGTGTGCAAAATCACGTGGTTGTGCAAAAGGGGACCCTATATATGGTGTTTTCTTACTTGACCCCGACATCGTTTCGCCGTTACAGTAGCTCCAATCTGTGCCGCCTTGTACAGCCAGAGGCAAGTGTTTTTCGGAGCGAGCCGTGATGGAATCTAATTGGTTAACAAATCTATGCCGACTGTCGGTTGAGCCGTCACGACAGCCAGCAAGATGCCGGCGCTCCTAGACCGGCTCCCAAGGAGTAGAAGTTGCTCAAACTGAAAAAGCTTCAGATTCTCGGTTTCAAGTCTTTTTGTGACCGCACCGAACTCAAGTTCCATGGGGACGGTATCGCGGCCATCATCGGTCCTAACGGATGCGGGAAGTCGAACATTGCAGACGCGATCTCGTGGGTTCTAGGCGAGCAGTCGGCCAAGACTCTGCGCGGTTCCCGCATGGAGGACGTCATCTTCGCGGGCACGCGTGATCGCAAGCCCACCGGAATGGCAGAGGTTGCGCTCACCTTGATCGATCCCGAAGTGTATGACGGCCCCGACGTGCATGATCCCACCGAGATCGAAGTCCAGAATGATTTACCCGAAAGCGCGGACGATTGGGATGAGGCGGAAATGCGAACCCGCGCTGCAGAAGAGGTCGAGCGCCTGACCGAAGAGGCACAGCCAGGAAGGACGGAGGAAATTGAGGGCACTGGAGTTTCGGAGGTCACCTCAGGGGCTGATGCCCCGTTTCAAAACGGCGAGCTTTCCGTAGCGCTGAAGCGCTGCTCCAGCCAAAATCCAGACTCTTCCGAAGGCACGAATCCGCTTCCTGCTCAAGATCACTCTCCCCAGGTAATCTTGAAGATCCGTCGGCGAAAGGTTCAAAGTCAGTTCCGGGCGGGAGAGATCGTGGTCACACGTCGTCTGTTTCGCTCTGGAGACAGCGAGTACCTGCTGAACGGCAAACTCTGCCGCCTGCGCGATATTCAGGAATTGTTCATGGGCACCGGTCTCGGGCCGGAGTCGTATGCCCTCATCGAGCAAGGACGTATTGGACAGATTCTGAGCAGCCGTCCAACCGACCGTCGCTCTATCATTGAAGAGGCGGCCGGCATCACCAAATTCAAGACCAAGAAGCGGCTCGCCGAAGCGCGCTTGGAAGATGCCAAGCAAAATCTGTCGCGGGTGAACGATATTTTTGAGGAAGTCACGCGACAGATGAATTCCCTGAAGCGTCAGGCCTCGAAGGCCGAGCGCTATGCCAAGCTGCGGGAAGAGATGCGGGGTAAATTGCGTCTGGTGCTGGCCAGCAAGTTTGCACAATTGGATCGCGAGAGTCTGGAACTCGACGAGCGGATTAATTCTCTGTCCGATGAAATGCGTCTTCGCACCGAGATCGTCCAGCAACTCGAAACCGAGCACGCCGACCGCACCCAGCGTGGATACGCTATCGAGAGCGAGATTCGCGAAAATCGCGAGCGTCTCAACCAGATCAAGTTGGAAACCGAGCGCGCGAATGCTCAGCGCCGTCATAACGAAGAACGCTGTGCGGAACTGGCGCTACGTTCAGTTTCTTCCGAGGCTGAATTAGCCCAGGCGCAGCATCGGCTAACCGCACTGGAAGCTGAACGCGATTCGAATCGTCAGTTGTTGGACTCGGCAGCCTCTGATGTAGCTGTTGCGCAACAGGAACTCGCACAATGCCAGCAAGAGGCCGCAGACGCCACGAACGCGCTGGCAGAGTTGGAAAATCGGCAAGCAGCATCTCGCAGCACGATCATGGAAATGGTTGCGTCCGCTTCCAATCTGCGCAATTCCCTGACTCAAGCCGAAGAACGTCTGGCAGCTGTGGGACGCGAGGCGCAGCGGTTGCAGCTTGAAATGGCGACGGCAAGCTCTCAGGTGGAGGCTTTCGGTGGGCAGCGCGGACAGCTTGCCTTGGAGTTCGAGTCCGTCTCCCAGCGCGTTACTGGGGTGACTGAGGAAATTGCGCAAGCGCGGCAATCGATCGAATCGAAGCGCCGCGAAGAATCCGAAGCCAAAACCCGGCTGGACAGCTTACGCGCGGAATATGCGTCCGCCATCGGGAAGAAGGGTTCGCTCGAAGCGGTGATCGCCGAGCATGGTTACTCGACAGAATCGGTTCGCCGGCTTTTCCAATCAGGAGTGATGAATGGCGGATTGGCTCCCGCCGGTGTGTTAGCCGATTTCCTCGAGGTTGAGCCGCGCTACGAAGGCGTTGTCGAAGATTTTCTTCGCGACGAATTGAATTACGTGGTCGTGAAATCCTGGGACGCGGCTGATGAAGGTTTGCGCCTGCTGCGAACTGACGTTGATGGCCGCGCCACATTCTTGGTGCACCCCGAAGACTCACAAGCCAAGTTCTCATTTGCGGTGGACGAAGTGGCCCGCGCGGCGACCCCAAGCCAGTCCATCGTTCCACTGAAACATGCGATCCGTGTGCTCAACGGTTTCGGCCGTTCCCTGGAAGTCATCCTGCCCAAGCTGCGCGATGGCTACATCGTTCCGGAGCCCGCGGCTGCGCGTGAGCTCGCGCTGTCGAATCCTGATGCCTTCTTCCTTTCGCAGTCAGGCGAGTGTTTCCATAACGTCACTGTCACAGGCGGCAAGCAGCGCGCCGAGGGGCCGCTCTCGATGAAACGCGAACTGCGCGACGTCATGCGCCTGTTGAATGAGTTGGAGTCTTCCCTGCGCAATGACGAAAGTCGCGTACTGACCTTAGGACGCGAAATCAAAGAGCTGGCACTGCGTCTCGATCACCTCGAGACGGAGAAGCGCGAAGCCGAAAAACAGGCGATGACTTCTGGTCATATGCTGCAACAGCTCGATTCTGAGATGGCTCGCGTAGGAGAGCGGCTGAACACGTGTAATCGCGAGATCCAACGCCTGGCTTCTGACCGTGCTGAACAAGAGTCCTTGATCGACTCGCGGCAAACCGAATTGGCGGCGCTGCAAAAGCAGCGCGAGGAACTGGAAGCACTGGCGGCTACAGCAAACGAACAACTGGCCGGCATGCGTGCGCACCGCGATTCGGCTGCGGAAAATGCTTCTCAACACCTGGCCCGCGTCGCCACGTTAGAGGAACGGCATCGGTCTGCAACCGCTGTGCTGGAGAAAATCGAAGCGCTGGTGTCGGATATGGGATGGCGTGCGGAGTCTCTGCGGACGCAGATCGAATCCTCAGCGGCCGAGAAACTGCAACGCGAGGCCGAGAATCAGCAGATGATCGCTCAACTCGAAGAACTCGAAGCGGAGCGCAACACCACCGATGCGCGGGATGGCCTGCTGCAATTTGAGTCCGACCAGGTGCGTTCCCGGTTGGCTGAGATTGAAGAAGCTCTGCGTGATGCCCGTCAGTTGCTTGACCAGGCTCGCGACCGGCGCGCTGAGCTTTCGGCAACCGCGGCCAAACTGCAATCGGACGCGCAGTATATGGCGGAAACCTGCTTAAACGAGTTGGGCATACAGCGTCACGAATTGACCGCCGACGCCACAATTCCGATCGCCAGCGGAGAGCAGTTAGCTGCTGAGGATCAAACCTACCGCGAAATGCGCACCCGGCTCGATGCCATGGGTCCCGTAAACATGATGGCACTCGAGGAGTACAAAGAGACCGCCGAACGTCACGCATTTCTCGATACGCAGCGACAAGACTTGCTGGATTCGATTGCGAACACGCAAGCGACCATCAAGGAAATCGACGTGTTCTCGCGGCAGAAGTTTGAAGAGGCGTTCCACAAAATCAACGAGAACTTCCAGACCACGTTTCGCAAGCTGTTCGGCGGAGGTCATGCATTCATGCGTCTGACCGATGAAGAGAACAGCGCGGAAAGCGGCATCGACGTAGTAGCCTCCCCTCCGGGCAAAAAACTGCAGAACGTGCTGCTGCTTTCCGGCGGCGAAAAAGCGCTTACAGCGTTGTCGCTGCTGGTGGGAATATTCCAGTATCAGCCCAGCCCATTCTGCATTCTTGATGAAGTCGATGCGCCGCTCGACGAAGCGAACATCGGACGCTTCACCGAACTGGTGCGCGAGATGAGCATTCAAACCCAGTTCGTGCTAATCACGCACAGCAAAAAGACGATGAGTATCGCTCCGGTGCTGTACGGCGTCACTATGCAAGAACCAGGCGTCTCCAAGCTGGTTTCGGTACGCTTTGGGGCAACCGCATAGGCAGGTGCGGAAAAAGTACGCCTCGCTCTGGTTTTGGGGAGGGTTCGACTTCAGTCGGGCCGCTAAGTTGGTGAAATTGTGTTCGCGCTTTAGCGTCTGAGGTATGCTTTTGCCTCGCGGCTGGTTTTTCCGCAACCACTGCCGGGGCCGAGCTGATCTATGAGGCCTCCGTTTCGCAAGCTCCCGAATATCTACATTTGAATACAGATGGTGTAAACTGTATACAGGAGCCAGTATGCCGGAATCTTCTGTACTGACCTTGCGGCTTGAGCCCAAGCTAAAAAAGCAACTGGACCGCTTGTCGCGGGCCATGAGCCGAAGCCGTTCGTTCGTGGCGGCCGAAGCAATTCGGGAGTACGTTGCGCTTAATGAGTGGCAGATTGAGGAAATCAAGAAAGGCCTGGCTGAGGCCGATCAGGGAGAATTCGCCACTGAGAAGGACGTGGAACGCACGCTGAAGAAATGGACGCGTCGTGCGGGTTAGATGGCTCAGAGCGGCATTGGCAAACTTGGACGCTGAAGCCGAATACATCGCGCGTGACAATCCGGCGGCAGCAGCTCGCGCTGTGCTGGCAATCACTGAGGCGGTCGATTACCTGAAACAATATCCCGCAATCGGGCGCCCGGGAAGAATAACTGGAACCCGAGAATTGGTCGTTTCCGACACCCCCTATATCATTCCCTACCGCATACGCGAAAACGAAGTGGAGATAATACGTGTCTTTCACGCGGCCCGCAGATGGCCGACTAAGATCTGACGTGTATTAGATACGTTGCTTGCACCCTGAAATTTCCCCGCCTCCCAGTTATCCTCCGCCATCCTCAGCTTTTCCACAAATTGAACATAGCCAAAAGGCGCGTTGTCAGCCGGATTTCGATTCCTCACTCCGTCTCAACACTTTCTCTTTCAAGGGAATGCGTAGGCTCAATGTTCCATCCTGACATAAATCGTTGACAAATATTTCTGACAGGTTAGAATACGCGACGTTTTCTGACTGTAAAATTTAAGCATGAGCCCCCATCTTCTCGACACCGTCCTGCTTCGCACCGATTTCCCCGAACTCAAGCTCCACGCCAGCGGCAAAGTTCGGGACGTGTATGCGCTCGACAGTGAGCATCTTCTCTTCGTTGCCACCGATCGCATCTCCGCGTTCGACTATGTGCTCGCCACTGGCATCCCCCACAAGGGCAGCGTACTCAACCAGATTTCCCTCTTCTGGTTTGATTTCCTGCGCGATCTCGTACCCAACCATTTGGTGACAGCCGACGTGAAACAGTATCCCGGCACCGCGCAGAAGTATGCCGACCAATTGCATGGGCGATCGATGATGGTGATGCGCGCCGAAATGATCCCGGTCGAGTGCGTAGTCCGAGGGTATATTTCGGGGTCAGCCTGGAAGGAGTACAAAACCAGCGGTCGGGTTTGCGGAATAGAACTTCCCGCGGGACTTAGAGAATCTGGTAAGCTGCCGCAGCCCGTCTTTACTCCGTCCACTAAGGCGACGACTGGGCACGACGAAAATATTCCCTTTGAGGAGATGACTCGGATCGTAGGGGTCGAGTTGAGCCGCCAGCTCCGCGACCTCAGTTTGAAGATCTACACTAAGGCCGCGGACTACGCTCTGCAGAAGGGCATCATCATTGCCGACACGAAGTTTGAGTTCGGAATGACATCCAAGGGCATCACCCTGGCGGACGAAGTTCTCACTCCCGACTCTTCCCGCTTCTGGCCGGCGGACAAGTACCAGCCAGGCCGCGCGCAAGATTCGTACGACAAGCAATATGTTCGCGACTACCTTGAGCACATTCATTGGAACAAGCAACCGCCTGCGCCCGGCCTTCCTGCGGACGTGGCCCGTCAGACCAGCGAGAAATATTTGGAGGCTTTCCGCCAGCTCACCGGACACGAGCTGGATGTCTAGCGAAATAATCAGTTGGAGAACACGATGACGGCAGCCGACTGGATCATCGTGGTGGTGGTTTTGCTGTCGGTAATTCAGGCGGCGATCTCGGGCTTCTTTCATGAAGCTTTTGGCATCGCGGGCCTGATTCTTGGGTACCTGCTGGCGGCGTGGAATTACCAGCGGCTGGCGGCGCGATATGCGCCTTATCTGAAGTCCATGTGGTTGGGCGAAATCGGCGCTTTTCTGGTTATTTTTTTAGCAGTCCTGATCATCGCGGGAATTGCGGGACGCATTACCCGCCATATCGTTAAAGAAGCCGGGCTCAGTTTTGTTGACCGGATTTTAGGCGGAGCGCTGGGACTGCTCCGCGGAATTTTGATGGTGGCCGTGATCTTAATGAGCATGGCCGCGTTCACTCCCACGTCGACATGGTTGGAAGGTTCGGAATTCGCGCCGTACTTCCTGGTTGTAGGGCGTGCCGCAATTTGGGTGGCGCCACCGGAATTGAGGTCTCGCTTTTATCAAGGACTCGATTTGCTGCACCGTGAACAACAACACAAGTAGGCCGCACGTCCGCGGCTGCAAAACAAAATCTGGCCAAAAGAGAAAAGCTCAGGTAACCAGCTTTTCAAAAGAAAGAGGGATGCCGTGAGAGATCAGCTCGAAGCACTCATCCTGCAGATGTACAAGAGCAATATTCTTTACTCCGAGGCGGTACGGGAGTTCAAGAAGCGGTTCATCCTCACGGTCCTGCAGGAAAACAACGGCAACCAGTGCCGGGCTGCGCGTCAACTGGGAATGCATCGCAACACCCTGAGCCGCACCATTTCCGAATTGAAGATCGACATTCGGCAACTACGAGCCGGCGTCAAACGCCCCCCGCGCAGCGCTCGCCCCAGCGCTTATGACAAGAAATTAGTCCGCTGAGAATCCGCGTTTGGGGGAACCACAAGCAAAAAAGAGGGCAGCGTTAAAACGCTGCCCTGCATATTTCCGATCAGCCCACACTTAATGAGTAGTCGTGGTCCGGTGATGAACCGGTTTCTTGGCTGGCGCCGCCTTGGTTAGCAACGCACCTTTTTCCATGTTCATCACAAACGGGCTCGGCGTATAGGACACGGGCGTTCCTTCGAAATCCAAAGTAGACCCTTCTTGCGGCATCAATTTCGCAGGAATGGTTCCACCCATTGTCACGATGACGTCCGCGCGCTTCTGATCGATATCGTCCTGGCTCGCTGCGATTTGCAGTTCGGTCGGAGTCGCCTTGATGACCGTGCCTTCCATTTGCAAAGGCACGCCCTTAATCGCCGACCAGACTTTATCTGCATCCGCCGGTGCGCCGGCCGAGAGCACCAATTCCCACTCGGCGAAACTCATGTCTTTCGGAGCCTTGGTTTTTGCCAGGTCAGCCGCTTGCTGGGCCGGAGTGGGAGGAACATATTGTTGGATAGTGAATCCTGCGGGCGGCATTGGATTGGTCTTGGCTTGGGCCTCGACATCCGTCCAACCCTGATCGGAGCCGTGATATTTAGTGTATTGGTTCTTGCCGTAGCCCTCGATCTGCGCCTGACTTGGTGAACCAGCGGCGAGAACGGCCGCGCGGGCAATGAAATAAAGACCTTCCACGGAATTCGGAGGAGTCCCCGTCAAGTCAGCCAGCGCCAGCGGATAAACGTTCCGCAGGTCGTTGGGATCGGCTTCCACGGCGGCCCGCAAACGCTGTTGCGCTTGCGGATAATTTTTGGCTTGCAAAGCGGCCATTCCCGAAGTGCCATTGAAGATCGCGCTCATTTGCGTCTTCATTTTCGCGAAGTCGGCATCTGGCACGCCCTCTGGCTTGGGAGCGGTCTGCAGGGCCTGCAAGCCGCGATCTGCGAATTGAGCTCCCTGCGTCAGGTTGTTTTGCGCATCCTGACCGGCTTCAGCCTGAGCCCGCTTAATGTACGCGAGCAATGCCAACGCACGCAGATTGTTGGGATTTGCCTGCAGAATGCGCTGCGCCGTGTCGATCATTTTGGCCTGGTTATTTGACTTCTGGTAGGCCACCATCAGCGTTTCCAGAGCGTCTTCTTTCATGACGCTGTTGGGATACTGAGCCAGGAACGCTTCCAGCCCGCTGATCTGCGCCGCCGGATCCTTTTGCTGCACGGCTCCGACGTACGCGTTGTACTCCGCCGGATCTTTGATCTCTTTCTTCTGCTGCGGTTGCGCCTGTGCTGGCGCCGTTGGCTGCTGCGTCTGTGTGGGCGCGGCCGATTGGGTTTGCGGTTGCGTTGTGGTTTGCTGACCCGAGGCGATTCCAGCAAACGTAATCACAATCGCTACTAGGCTATTCTTCATTTTGAAATGGCTCCTTGAATTGTCGGGAAAAACGGACGGCATTCGTACCCGGGTGTACACCTGCTCAATCCCCGGCTAACAGCATGAACTTCATTCGCTCATGCGACAGGTCCGGAAAACTCAGCACCCACCCGGTAACGTCAACCAGGACAAGAGATTATTTCCGGTGAGCCGGATTATAAGTATGTACCGCGACGAAGGCAAGCTTACTTTCCAGAGTTCCCCAGCTCTCTTGTAAGATGTGGCTTGGCGCTTTGGCGGTTGTGCCGCCCAGCATAACAATCATCATAGCGGAGCCATCCTATGGCGGAGACTGGTGTAAATACTAGTTTGGTAGGCCAAGTGGCAGTGATCACAGGCGCGGGACGCGGCATCGGAGCCGCGATTGCCGCCAAAATCGCCGGACTCGGCGCCACAGCCGTGCTTTGCGGACGCAGCCGGGGTCCGCTGGACTCCACCGCTAGCGCCATTTCGAAAGCCGGTGGGCAAGCCAAGGCATTGCCGTGTGACGTAACCGACCTGCGATCCGTCGAAGCAGCCGCTGCTCAAGTCGACCAGGCCTTCGGCCGAATCGACATTCTGGTCAACAACGCTGGAGTCGGCGGCTTTGGCGGTCCGCTGCACCAGTTACCAACTGAATCCTGGGAGCAGGTATTGAACACCAATTTGCGTGGAGTCTATTTCTGTATTCGCGCCTTCGCGCCCATGATGATTCGCGCTCGTACCGGACACATCATTAACATCTCCTCGCTCGCCGGCAAGAATGCCTTGCCGAATGGTGCAGCCTACGCCGCGTCAAAATGGGGATTGAACGGACTAAGCTATTCCGTAGCCGAAGAATTGCGCACCCACAATATTCGAGTCTCGGTAGTTTGTCCCGGTTCAGTGGATACCGAATTAAGTCCACACGCCGGAAAAGATAAAACCAAGATGCTGCAACCGGAAGATGTGGCCCACGTTGTGGCGATGCTGGTCACCCAAGCGACGCAATCGTTTGTCAGTGAGATTCTACTGCGCCCAACCCAAAAGCCGTAAGCAAGTGTGGCGCGGGCGCCCCCGCCCGCGAAATCTTTCCAAGAATCATGTGGCGCGGACAAGCTTGTCCGCGTGTAGACGGAACCAACCAATCCAGTCCGCCCAGAGAGCCATCATCCTGGAGACAGTGCAGTCGTCCGCAAAGCCAAGCACGCCCCACGAAGGATCTCTGCACTCCGCCAGCCCCCCGGCCACAATGCGCCCAGAGATTGAACTCACCACCATCGCGTGGGAACAGCCGCCTGGTCCAGCGGAGCAAAGCTCCGCAGCCACCACACGCCGATACGGGACACCGTCATTTCACCGGTAATTCTCAAAGAGTGTAATCGCTGTTTTCGTCACTTGAGAACTCGCAGCGTTGACTTTCGCTCCGAGCCTAAACCGAGGTACGTGAATCAGCGTCCAAGCCCAGCATTTTCGCTGGCTCGAATCAAGCAGTCCTGTGAAACTGACTTTCTTCCTTTTCTGCCACGCCCAGCTTCTGGATCGTCCGTTCCGTTGGCCTTTGGGGCAACGCGCCGATGCTACAATCAGCCTCTTCAATGGGGCCTAAACGCACGAATCTTTCGGTTGCCGGTTGCCTCCTCCTCGCCATTGCAACCATTGCTATTTATAGCCCCGCTCTCCGCCATCCTTTCGTCCATTACGATGACCAGGATTACGTCACGGAAAACACCCACGTCCAGGCAGGACTGACGGCAAAGACGATTGCCTGGGCCTTCACCGCCACCGAAGCGGACAATTGGCATCCCCTGACATGGCTTTCCCATATGCTGGATTGCCAGTTCTACGGACTGAATCCGTCCGGCCATCATCTCACCAGCATCCTGCTTCATCTCCTGAACGTCATACTTCTATTCCTGCTACTCACCTGGGCGACGGGTTCGATGGGGAGCAGTCTGCTGGTGGCCGCATTATTCGCCGTACATCCCCTCAACGTGGAATCGGTGGCATGGGTGGCCGAACGAAAGAACGTTCTCAGCACCCTGTTTTTCCTGCTCACAATCGGTGCCTATAGCTGGTACGCGGTAAAGCCGAGCGTCAAGCGCTACCTGGGTTTCGCCGCACTGTTTCTGCTGGGACTCGCTTCTAAACCCATGGTAATTACCTTGCCTTTCGTCCTCTTGCTGCTGGATTTCTGGCCGCTGGAAAGGATACAAGGCTGGAGCAAAGAAACATCCCCGGTACCGAGATCACGCAGGAATCGAAAAAGCCCGTCTGAAGTTTCAGTTTCTGATATGCAGTTGGCCGTAACTCCAGCGCCGTTCTCCCGGCTTGTGCTCGAAAAACTACCACTGTTGGCGTTCTCCGCTGGTAGTGCCGCGATCACCATCGTCGCGCAGCGGACCGCCGCCATCCGCTCTCTACAAAGGTTCTCCCTAGGAGTGCGATTGGAAAATGCCATTTATGCCTATGCATCGTACGTGTGGAAGGCATTCTGGCCTACGCAACTAGCGGCCTACTATCCTCATCCCGGAAATACGTTCGACGCCTGGCGGTTTTGTCTTGCGGCGCTGTTTCTTATAGCTCTCAGCGCACTGGTGTGGAAACTACGTCGGACCCGCCGGTACCTGGTCAGTGGCTGGCTCTGGTACCTCGGCACTCTGGTTCCGGTGATTGGCATTCTCCAGGTTGGCGATCAGGCAATGGCAGATCGCTACGCTTACATTCCGCTGATTGGAATTTTCGTGATGGTAGTCTTCGGAGCCGCCGATTGGGCCAATTGCAAAGCTGTTGCTTTGCAAACGCGCGTGGCAACTGCTGTTTTAGTTTTGGCCGTGCTGTCTTTTCTCACCTGGCGGCAGATCGGCTACTGGCAGAGCGACTACGACTTGTGGTCGCATACCTTGCAGGTCACCAAGGAAAACCACGTCGCCGAAGAGAGCATCAGTAAAGCGTTGCTCATGGAAGGCCGCGCCGAAGAGGCTGTGCCAGGACTGCAAAAGGCCTCCAGCCTCACTCCGGAAGATCCAGACAAGCACGCGAATCTGGGTGCGGCTCTGGCACAGTGCGGACGCCTGCAAGAAGCTATCAAAGAGTATCAGGCTGCGATTCCCCTGACTCCGAATCTCACGTTACAAATCCGTTTCTACGAAAGCATCGCCACCTTGTACGAGGCACTTGGGGACTATTCGAAGGTGCGCGAGGTTTACCGGCAAGCACTGCAGGTAGCTCCCAAACAGAGCTCTGCAATGATCCAACGGCTCTCCCAGGACATAGCTACGGAATCCGAGGGCGGACGTTATTTGCAATTGGGATTGCTCCTGCAGGAGGCGGGCAAGTCGACTGAGGCCCGCTCGGCTTTTCAGGAAGCACTAAGGTTAGACCCTACTCTCAAGTCCGCACGACAAGCCCTGAACGCACAACAGTAGAACAAGAAATCAGGACAGATCCATTGATGTCGAGGTCAATGAGCGATGATTACTGTCTCTATAACGCTCACTGACCTTTGAAGGGGGTTTTGAGCGCAATCGCCTGTTTTCGTCAGCCGTCTGCGTTTAGCTGATTGCTGCTAGAATCCACCGCATGGCGACTAGGCTGATTGGAATTCTATCCCGCGTCGCATTTTTTGTGTGCGGAGTCATCTCTGTTTTGCTCAGCAATCTTTATCGGGCACTACAAGGTCTTGGTTTTCTGCCCAACAGTGAAGCGCGTTTATTCTCCATTGCTTTGATGGTGGTGGGCGGACTTGCTGTGATTATCGCGTTGCTACCCAGTTCATGGGTGGAGAAGGCGTGCAAGGCCGAGCCAGCCAAACCTTCTTTGGTTCCCATCAAGATGTTCTCATTCTTCGCCGTCGTTTCTTATCTCTTGATTGTGGGGCTAAACTTGTATGCGCATAGCTGGCATCCTAGCCCCCAGTTTGTTTTTTCCGTTTGCCCAGCGTGTGCCCTGACAATTACAGTTGACTCCTCGCTTGGGACTGTCTTGCTGGGTCTAGCTCCTTTGAGCGCGGCTGTTTATGGCTCACTCGGCGCTGTATTGGGATGCGTGTTGGTTGTCCTCCGCAAAGCTAGTTGACGTAAAATCTCTATTACACTCATTGACCGGGGTAGCCCCGCGAGTCTCAAACCCCCAGCATTCCCATTTTGGAACTGCCTCTCAACTTCCTTCATTATTTTCTTGACTTTACTATAAGATATATATTACTGTATACGTATTCCTCAACTGGAACAACTGAAATGACCCCAGACCTTCCCAGCAATCCCCTTTTCCAACCCTCCCCCGTCCCACAACTCCTTTGTTCCCAAGATTTTGCCTGTAACCCATTTCCTTTCATAGATCTGGCGGATACCTCTTCAACCCGACTCAATCGATTCATAGATTTACGCGAAAACGCGAGTTTTTTTTTCAGGAGTAGTCCATGTCCATTCCGTTACCTAAACGCCCTAACGTTCGCCACTGTACCCACATCAAAGTCACCGGACAGCAATGCGGCTCCCCCGCTCTGCGCGGCGAGTTCTTCTGCTACTTCCATACTCGGGTCATCAAAGGCGTGCAAATGCGCGTCGATATGCAACTCCACTCCATGGCTCTGCTCGAAGACTGCGAGTCTATCCAGCTTTCCGTCATGCACGTAGTCGATGGCCTGATAAAAGGCACGCTCGAACCCACCCGCGCGAGGCTAATCATTCAAGCCCTGCGCATAGCCGCAAGAAATGCGAAGAATGTCCGCTTCGACGACGTCCACTACAAGTCCCACGAGCAACCGATGGTCCGCGAAGTCCCCGACTACGCCCGCCAATACTTAATCGAACATCCCGAACTTGGCCCACCCCTAAGGCAGTGTGGCGCGGGCGCCCTCGCCCGCGAAGCCAGCCCGTGTAGCGCGGACATTCCTGTCCGCGAGGCCCAAGCAACTGCCGTCGCCCAATGCCAAGAACCAGCCGCGAAGCAGCGACAGAACGCAGCCCACGGCGCAAGCCTTGGGACAGAACCAGAAAACAATCCGGCTCCGAAGGAGCGAAAGAACTCGCGCGAAGATCACGCCGATCCACAACCCGATTCGAAAGAATCCGCACTGATCCAACAGGCCGAAACCGCACTCCCAGGCGCAGTGGCGGGTAACTGGCACGATCTCCGCACCGTCTTCGAATTCGCCGGCATCTCCCAACGGAACCAAGAAGCCCCGCCAAGCCAGGTGGAATGCAGAGATCCTTCGTTGGCAATCCTTGGCTTCGCCAAGGACTCCAGTGCCTCAGGATGACAGCTTAGGGGAGGGACACTGAGACGGTTGGTTCCGCGGCTACGCGGCCTATTTCTTGAACAGATTCTCGAATGCGGTTCGAGCATCCGTGGGACGAGCCGAACTCGGCGTCGAGGTTTCCTTCTCTACTCGAACCCGCATGGAATAAAAGGTACATTGATTGCGCTCGTCTTTTCGCGCCACTCGCTCGGGGATGGGCTGCGTGCATTCGAACCGGCCTGAAGTATCGAAATAGGTGCACTGCCGGCAGGAGTGCAGTTCGAAGCCGCACTTCGGACATTTTCCCACCGGTTCGGAGATTGACGTCAGCAGAGTGCCGCATTGCGCGCAGCGCGAAACCGTATGCGTGCCCGGCATCTGCAGCGCGCGCGGGCCGAACGTTTCTTTCTTGACCGGCCGCTCGGCAGATTGCTTTTGCCGGGCTTCGCCTGTGCCTCGGTCCTTGTCGCGATCTTGATATCCGTGTTGGCGATACTTCGGTGACAATGAAATCCCTTAACCGTAAGCCGATATTGTCTCGCTTCGTCCCAATCTCCACAAGTCGCTCGCCAAGAACGGCGCAAGACCTCGTCCCATGGCCCCACTACAGCGATATGCATCCCAACATACCGTGTCGCGGAATTGTAATTCGCCATAGCCGATGCTAACATCCGATTGTAGCGTGAGAGTTGGAGGTATTTATTTATGTCTGACAGAGATAGCAATAGTTTTCTTTGGTTCCTTGCGGGGCTGGGTATCGGTGCCGTCGCTGGAGTGCTTTATGCGCCTCGCTCGGGCGAGGAAACCCGTGAGGCGCTC
Organism: Terriglobales bacterium; assembly: GCA_035567135.1. Lineage (GTDB taxonomy): Bacteria > Acidobacteriota > Terriglobia > Terriglobales > Acidobacteriaceae > JABDBE01. The sequence goes on along the minus strand of DATMQI010000287.1, from coordinate 207,835 downwards.
CTCTCAAAAGCCGAGGACAGCCGCGAGTTCGTTCGTGATCGCGCCCGGCAGGCGCGCGAGCAAGCCGCGGGTTGGGCTGATCGCGGCCGCGAGGTATTGAACCAGCAGAAGGAGCAGTTCCGCTCCGCCTATGAAGCTGGAAAACAGGCGTATCAGGAAGCAACCACTTCCGAGGGTGGCGGCGTAAAAACTCCGTGATGTATCACTCTCCGTAGTGCCAGTTAGTCGGCTCCGTGAAACGGAGGAACACTTATGGACTATCTGCCTATTTTTGTCGGCGTTACTGCTGCGGCGCTGGTGATTCAAGCGGGGATTCTGGTCGCTTTGTACCTGGCTGTCCGCCAAAGCACCGCGCGGATGGAAATCTTGGCCACAGAGGTCAAGACCAAAGTTCTGCCAGTCGCTGAGACCGCGTACTCCATCATGACCGAGGTTCGACCGCAGCTCCAGACCGTGGTCAGGAATGTGAGCGAATCGAGCACCATGATTCGCTCCCAGATCGAGCGCCTGGATGCCACGGTCAGCGATGTGGTTGACCGCACGCGGTTGCAAGTGATCCGGGCCGACGAACTGTTGAATCGCACCATGGACCGCGTGGAAAATACCACGAACCTGGTCCATAAGACCGTGGTTTCTCCGGTCCGGCAGCTTGCGGGACTGGTTCAGGGAATCACTTCCGGGCTGGAATTCCTGATCGGGGCGAAACGCCGCAACCGAAACGGTGTCCCTGTGCCACAGGACGAAATGTTCATCTAGATCGCAGAGGTGCGAGTTAAGGCAGCGCTCGCGCGCTGCCTTTTTGCTTCCAGGTCTGGCCCACCCTTTACGAAACGACGCGGAGAATCATCTGCGTTCCACTGTCCAACTTTACATTGTGCTTGGGAGACGTCAGTAGCGAATCCTGTGCGGCTCCCGCGCTCAGTGATACTCCAGACATCCCCGTCACGCCTTGGGCATTGGGCGTCAACCGCCCATTGATCGCCGTCCCGGAAGTCCCGTCCGCAGTACCAGTTCCCGTGGGGCTGCCGCCCGGTATGCTGCCGCCAGCGTTCGGCGGCGGAGCCCCGTAACCACCACGGCTGGTAGACGGCGCTGGTGACATCGCCCCCGAATTACCATATCCGCCCGTCGGCTCATTGACTGCTCCAGCATTTGATTCCGGCGGCCCAACAGCTTGAATGGAAGCCTTGAGCGGAACCTCAGTGCCATTCTTCAAGACCATTTTGTCGAAGGCGATCCCCAGCGTGGAAGCGGACTCGCCCTGGTGGGGCGAGACTTCGGCGACGTGGCCTAAGACTTTCGATCCTTTGGGCGCGAGCACTTCGTTTTTGTCCGACAGAAAATCGTCCATGGTTTTCGCGATCACCTCATCTCCCACTTTGGCCTTTTTGGCATCGACCGTCTTGGCCAGTTCAGCACGAATGATCGTTCCCGGCGCGAGGCGCATGGCCGGGTTTTGAGACTGCGGTCCGGCGTTTGGTTGGGATGGGTCTTGAGCCCACGAAATACAGGTTAGTAAGGCCGCGGTCATTGCCGAAATCATAAGAGGCTTTTTCATGTGTCGTTCCCCCTTTCTTTACTAATCGAGAAGCGCGGGAGGACCCAAAGGTTTCCTGTTGGATGATATTTTTTCTCACAAGCCGGGAGCGATTGACCGCTGTGGGAGCGATGGCCGTTTTCTTTCTAGATTTTAGTGAGGAAATGCGATCTCAGACACTGTCGCAACGTCAAAGGATCCAGCCGCCGCCGACGACGACTTCTCCGTCATAAAAGACTGCTGCCTGACCTGGTGTGATGGCGCGCTGGGGCTCGTCGAACGTGACGAGTACTTCATCATGGCTTGCCTTCTCGAGCATCGCGGAGGCGCCCTCGTGACGATGCCGGATCTTCACTCGAACTCGCATGGGCTCACACAGATCGTCGACCGCGACGAGATTCACCCGCCGAGCGCGCAAAGTTCGCGAATAAAGATCCTCCGGGCCGCCGACCACCACTTGACGCTCGTCACCCTTAATCTGGATGACGTACAGTGGTGAGCCCGTAGCCACGCCCAAACCCTTGCGCTGGCCTACGGTGAAGTTGTGGATGCCGTTGTGCTCGCCGATTATTTGCCCATCGGTGGTCACGAGTTCACCGGCGGTGTCGGGCAAAGACTCGCCTTGTTCGGCCAAGTAGGCATCGAGAAACTTCTTGTAATCGCCTCCGGGGACAAAGCAGATCTCTTGCGAATCCGGCTTCGCGGCGAGAGCGAGCCCGTGGTGTCGTGCCAGATCGCGAACTTGCGGCTTGGTCATGTCACCGAGAGGAAATAGAGTGCGGCTGAGCTGATCCTGAGTCAGACCGAATAGGAAATAGGTTTGGTCCTTCGAGGAATCAGCGGGACGCTTCAGCAGCCAGCGGCCGCGATTCTCGTCGAATTCAACCCGAGCGTAATGGCCTGTGGCCAATGCATCCGCGCCGATCTGCTGAGCCACGATTAACAACTGATCAAACTTCAGATGGTTGTTGCACAAGCTGCAAGGGATGGGCGTGCGTCCCGACAAATATTCTTCGACGAAGGGCTGCACCACATCGCGCTCGAAACGGTCTTCGTGATTGACCACGTAATAAGGGATGCCCAGAGTCTCTGCGACACGGCGGGCGTCGTAGACATCATCGAGAGAGCAGCAACGTCCCTGCACTGCTTCCGGCATACCAGGGTGCCCAGCCAGACGACGCTGGTTCCACAATTGCATCGTCAGCCCGATGACATCGTGTCCCTCCGCGCGCAGCATGGCCGCGACGGTCGAGGAGTCGACTCCGCCTGACATGGCTACGGCGATGGTCTTGGAAGGCAGCATTTAGCACTTAGCATTCAGCCCCATAACACTCTTGAGGAGGTCAGGAAAACTCTGACGAGCACTTGAGCGTTCGCCCATCTTGGAGGGCTAAATGCCAAGGGCTAATTGCTGACTACTGTCTTATTGTAAACCGGCGACAGGTCTCGCAGGCGGGCTACTGTTTGCGGCACCAAACCGAGAGCAAAGTCGACGTCCTCGGGGGTATTCTGTTTGCCCAGGCTGAAGCGGAGACTGGCGCGGGCTATCTCTGGGGGCAGGCCCATGGCGGTGAGCACATGGGAAGGCTCGATGGCTCCTGACGAGCACGCAGCTCCCGTGGAAACCGCGAGTCCCTTCAGATCAAGAGCGATCACTAACGCTTCTCCTTCGATGTAGTCAAAATGGATGTTTGTAGTATTCGGGACGCGCGGGGCGCCTTCGCCGTTTACACCTGTGGCGTCTACTTCGGAAAGAATTTTCTGCTCGATGTGATCGCGCAGTGCCGACATGCGTGTGAGGTCGCCTCGCTCCAGTGCTTCCCTCGCCAGTTCTGCCGCCTTTCCGAGACCGATAATTCCGGGAACATTCTCCGTGCCCGCCCGCCGGGATCTTTCGTGACTTCCGCCATACAGCATGGGCTGAAGGCTGGTTCCCTTGCGCACATAAATCGCGCCAACTCCTTGAGGCCCGTGCAGCTTGTGCCCAGAGATGGTCAGCAGATCGCACCCAATGCGGCTCACATCAACCGGCACCTTCCCTGCGGCTTGCACCGCGTCGGTATGGAAATACACATCCGCGGCGGCGGCGATCTTGCCAATTTCGTCGACCGGCTGCAGGACGCCGGTTTCGTTGTTCGCCATCATGATGCTGATCAGCTGGGTGTGCGTACGCAAAGCGCGCCGGACATCATCGGGATCAACCAACCCGCGGCCATCCACGGGAACATAGGTGACTTCGCATCCCATTGCTTCCAGGTGCTTGCACGAGTTCAGCACCGCGTGATGTTCAATGGTTGAACTGATCACGTGGTCGCCGGCGAGGGTCAAGCCCGAGATGGCGAGATTGTCGCCCTCGGTGCCGCCGCTGGTGAACACAATTTCAGAGGCCCGGCAGCCGAGCAGCGCCGCCACCGATTCACGCGCACGCTCGACCGCTGCCCGCGTCTCCTGCCCATGATGGTGGATCGAAGACGCGTTGCCGAAGTGCTCCGCGAAGTAGGGCTGCATGGCGTCAAATACCTCGGGTAGCACTGGGGTGGTCGCGTTATTGTCGAGATAGACTCGGCGCATAAAACCTGCTTTTATTCTACGTCAAGGGAGGGTGGACAGCGTGACGCGGGACCCTCGCCCGCGAACTGTGGCCAATTGTTCTGTGTATTGTTTTGCCAGGTGACCACGCGACCTAGGGCGCCTGCGCCAAACTCGCGTCGCATTAGCTGGCGCGGCGGGCTTCCGCTTCTTTTTGCGAAACGTAGCGCAGCAGGATGTCGCGCAGCGAAACCAGGCCCTTTAGCTGCTTGCCATCCGTGATGGGTAAATGGCGGAAGCCAAACTCGCGCATCAGGAAGAGGCAGTTTTCAATGGTTTCATCTACGTTGATCGACTTGGGGTTGGCGGTCATGACTTCAGAGATTTTGGTGGTTCCAGGCATGCGTCCGAGCGCTACTACGCGGTTCATAATGTCGCGCTCGGAAAAGATTCCGACCACATCTCCGTTGCGTAGCACGGGCAAAGCGCCGATGCTGTGTTCCATCATGAAGCGGGCGGCTTCGAGTACGGTGCTGTCAGCGTCAATAGAGTAGACTCTGCGGTCTTTCACGATATCGTAAACCTGTCCCATACATGACTCCTTGGGAGTGGCCTCTGACATGGGGCGATTCAGGTCATGAGCCCACAGCAGCGGCGATTCAACACTTTATCATGCCAGCGGTGCCAGCGTGGAGAGGCGTCAAGAAAAAACAGTGGCGAATTGGCGGTTAGAATGCGAGCGCGCTTCCAGCGCAATTGCTCGTGCCAACTAACCTGTCATCTGCTATCTTCTTGGTTTCACACTGGCCAACAAAATTGTTCTTAGAAGGAGAGTGAATGCCGGAACTGGCGCGGCCTGAGCCTTCCCCGTTGTATCGCTGGATGGTGCTCATTTTTCTGAGCCTGGCGATGTTCGGAAATTACTACGTGTACGACGCGCTGAGCCCTCTGGCGGATGTACTCAAACTTCAGCTTGGCTTTTCGGATTCGAACATCGGTCTGTTGCAGGCCATCTACAGTTTCCCCAACATATTTACCGTGGTCATTGGCGGGGTGCTGATTGACCGGATCGGGCTACGAAGATCGCTAATGATTTTTGCGGTTCTTTGCCTGATCGGTCCCGCAATCACAGTTGCATCCGGACACCTCTGGCTCATGGCAAGCGGGCGCCTGCTTTTTGGCATGGGGGCGGAGTCGCTGATCGTCGCTGTCACAGCCGCCTTGGCGAGGTGGTTCAAAGGCAAGGAGCTCAGCTTTGCCTTTGGCATCAACTTGACTATCTCCCGGCTGGGTTCGTTCGCCGCGTTGAACTCACCCACCTGGGCGCGATCAGCCTACGCACACTGGCGCTGGCCCTTCCTGATCGCGTTTGGCGTTTCGAGCCTCTGCGTCGTCGGCGCGGTCATCTACTGGATTCTCGAGGTACACGCGGAGAAGGTTTACCACCTCGGCGAAGTTTCAACCGACAAAGTGGTTCTTGCCGATTTGTTCAAGTTCGGCGTGAGCTATTGGTATATCGTTGCGCTCTGCGTGACTTTCTACTCAGCCATCTTCCCTTTCCAAACCTTTGCAGTGAAGTTTTTCATGGAGGCCCACGGGACTTCGCGGGAGACTGGAGGATTTTTGTCGAGTTTGCTAACCCTGTTCGCAATGGTCGCGACGCCTTTATTTGGTTTGATGGTAGACCGAATTGGCAAGCGAGCTTTGGCGATGATGTTAGGCTCCCTACTGCTGATCCCGGTCTACCTTGTGATGGCCTATCTGCATTCGTCGCGGCATGTGTTCCTGCACATCCCTTTCTTCGGAACTTTGGACATTCCTCTGTTGCTCCTGGGTGTAATGGGAATGATGGGCGTGGCTTTCTCGCTGATTCCAGCGGTGATGTGGCCTTCGGTAGCCTATATTGTCGATCAGTCGAAACTCGGCACCGCATATGGGTTAATGACGATGATTCAGAATATCGGACTGTTCGGCTTCAACCTGCTGATCGGCTGGGCTAACGATTTCGGTCATGCCAGCGTAGAGAATCCGGCCGGGTACCGGCTGGGAATGTGGATTTTCTCCATTCTTGGTTTCCTGGGGGTGTTCTTCTCCTACCTGCTCCACAAGAGAGAATCGGGACCCGAGGGTCATGGATTGGAGACCATCACCACGGCGTCGGCCACGGCTTAGACAATAACCACGTTCTGGGGCAGTTCTTTTGGGCCTTTCTGATGGTTGGCGAATCTATTAAAGAGCGGCTTGCGTTTGGACCTGATAAAGAGTGACAACCAAAAGGCGAAGTGGCCAGGGCCCACAGAAAAAAAGCCCCCCAGCAAGCCTATTAGCTACAACTTTTTGCGATGCTCGATTTCTTGCGGTGCTCGAAGGCCCTGACTAAAGTTACCTGCAAGCAGTACAACGAAAAGATACTTACGCCGCATCTGACTGAGTGCGGCCGGAAAAGGCGACTTGACCGACGCGAAAAAACAGCGGGACAGGCTTTCCGAAGCACAGGCAATTGAACGGGCTAAGCAAGGGGATGCAGAGGCCTTTGAGGCTTTGTATAATCTGCACAAGCGCCGGGTCTATTCGCTTTGTCTTCGTATGACCGCGAACACAGCAGCAGCGGAAGATTTAACTCAGGAAGCCTTTCTGCAGTTGTTCCGCAAGATTGGAACTTTTCGCGGCGAATCGGCCTTTTCCACCTGGTTGCATCGGATGGCGGTAAACGTCGTCCTCATGCAACTGCGAAAAAAAGGTTTGCCGGTAGTTCCTCTCGAGGAGAACATCGAGACGGAAGAGGAGACGCCGAGGAAGGAACTGGGCGCGGACGACCCGAGGTTAGCCGGATCGCTCGACCGGATGCAAATCGAACGGTCGATTGCGAAGCTGCCACCGGGGTACCGAATGATTTTTTTGCTGCATGACGTTGAGGGGTACGAGCACAATGAAATTGCCGAAATGGTGGGATGTTCCATCGGCAACAGCAAGTCTCAACTTCACAAAGCGCGGATGAAATTACGAGAGATCCTCAAAACGAGCAGAGCTGAAAAAGCCACAAAGCCGTGAGGATTTACTTGAGACGTTGGGGAGGTAGTATGACCTGTGATGAGTTTGAACGGGTCCTGCCGGAGCTTGGGAGCGGCCATAATATTGAGCAGGAGGAACACCTGAAATCCTGCTCAGCGTGTTCGGATCTGGTAGCAGATCTGGACGCCATTTCAGAACAGGCGCGGTTCTTGCGAGCGTCCGAGGATCCCAGCCCGTGGCTTTGGAACTCGATTGAAGTCGCGCTGCGGCAAGAGGGGCTGATCCGTCAGCCCCATCCAGAACTTCCTTTCGTTCATCCCCCCCGGCTCAGTTGGAAGTTGCGCTGGCTGGTACCGTCTGCTGCCGCATGTCTGGTCCTGTTTGGAGTACTTCTGCATGAACGTGGAACCGGGTCGCATGTCGCAAAACAGCAACTTCCGCCCGCGGGTGTGGAAACGGCTGACCTGCAATCTCAGGCTGAGGTAATGGCCGGCGACGATTTGCAATTGCTGGAGACGGTCGCGTCCCGCATGCCATCCATGCGCGCCCCGTACGAAGCGGATCTGCGGGCGGTGAACGCGTACATCCGGGATGCCGAGCGGTCGGCGCATAGCGATCCTAACGACGAGATCGCACAGCAATATTTGAGGAATGCGTACGAGCAGAAAGCCATGGTCTACGAGATGGCCTTGGATCGTTCTCTACCATAGTAGAATAGCCGGGGATCTGGGCCAGCGGGGAGTGCTCGCCGGCATTGGGGAGATGTTGATTATGCACCGAAAGCAACGGGCCGCAACCTATGCCGTAGTATTGATCCTTATGCTGGCCGCGCTCGCCGCAGCCGAGACCACTCGCAAGGATATGCATTTCAAAGTCGGCCGGCGGGCGAGCATCTCCATCGTCAACCAGTACGGGCCGATCTCGGTCAAAGCTGGTCCGGGTAAGCGTGTGATGGTGACCGCAATTTTGAACTCGGGAAAAGTGGAGGTTGACGAAAGCAAACGGGGAAATCGAGTGTCGATTATTTCTCATCTTCTGGAGGGGGCAGACGCGGATTCGGGACGCGTCGGTTATGAAGTTGTCGTCCCTGCAGATGCGAGCGTGACTTTGCATTCCATGACTGGACCTCTGCATGTCGAGAAACTCCGCGGCGACGTGAGCCTCGAAGGCAGTACCGCTGTCGTGGAAGTGCGCGATGTGACCGCCGGGCGGATTCACATAAAGACCCTGAATGGTCCGGTGACACTCACCAACGTGAGCGATGGGTATGTAGAAATCACCTCGGTTAGCGGCGATGTGGCTCTGCACGCTGTGAATGGCACCTCCGTCCATGTCAACTCGAACACCGGCAAAATCCACTATGACGGGGACTTCGGGGAAGCTGGCCAATACTCGTTGACCAGCCACAGCGGTGATATTGAGGCGATTGCCCCCTCTTACGCATCGATCGAAGTGGTCGCTCGTTCCGCTCAGGGACGAGTGGAAAACGATTTTCCGTTAGAACCCGAGCACACTTCCTTTGTTACTCATGCCGGGAGTGCCTTCGCAGGTACCGTGGGTAAGGCGGCATCTTCGGTTAAGTTGCTTTCCTTCAGTGGTAAAATTCACCTTAAGAAACGCGAACAATAAACGCTGAACCATCGGACTGGGCGGGTGCAAAGCCGTTTCAGGAAATCGAGGACAGAATCCGGTTCGCGCCCTGTGGTCAATCCGCTCGCGCATGTACGTGAGCCTCGGACGGTGTTTCTCGTGGGTTTTATGGGCGCGGGCAAAACCAGCGTGGGCCGTGCTTTGGCCCATCGGCTAGGTCTGCCATTCGAAGACTTGGACGATCGGATTCAGCAGCGCCAGGGAAAGACCATTGAGCAGATTTTTCGCGAGGCCGGAGAAGCCGAATTCCGGCGAACTGAAACTGCGGCCTTGCGCGAATTGCTAGGAGAGCTGGGGTCGTCATTCCGCGTGGTGGCATTGGGAGGAGGCGCTTTTGTGCAGCCTGGCAACGCCGCCCTGATCGCAAAGGCAAAAGTACATTCAGTCTTCCTCGATGCGCCGGTAGATGAATTGCTGCGGCGATGCGAGGACGAACCCACGAAACGTCCGTTGCGGCGAAATGCGACGCAATTTCGCGAACTCTATGAAACCCGGCGGCAGTCCTATATGAAAGCTGCCGTCCGTATTGATACCGAGGGCAAAGACGTGGACACAGTCGCGGCGGAGGTAGCATGCAGTCTGGGATTAGAGTAAGGGAGTCAGCGCCGAAGAAAACTACCTTTGTATTCAGAACTATTTTAGCGCTTGCCGGACTATCCCTGTTGGCGCTGCCGGCCGCGAGGGCCGCCTCGGGCAAGGATGACAAGGCTGCAACTGTCCAGCAGCAAGTAGACTCCGGATCGTTTGGCGTCTTTATGAATGGACGGCGCGTGGCCACCGAGACTTTCTCCATCAATCAGAGCGCTGACGGCAGTTCGATCGTTTCGCAATTCAAGAGTGAGGCAGGCATCGATAAAGCGGAGCAAACGTCCGACTGGCAAATGAGCGCCAAGGGCGAATTACGGAAATATGAATGGAAAGAGGTCAGCCCCGGACAATCGCGGGCCGTCGTTCAGCCTAACCAGGACTTCTTGATCGAGCACTTCCGAAACAGTCCGCAGGACAAAGATCAGGAACAACCCTTCATGCTGCCAGCATCGAGCATCTTGCTGGATGACTATTTTTTTATACAGAGAGAAGTCCTGGTTTGGAAATTTCTGGCCAGCAGTTGCAAGCAGGAAAAGGGCGCACTGCAGTGCCCCTTCAAGCAACCCGTGCAATTCGGAGCGTTGAATCCACACGCTCGCGCATCGATGGCAGTGACAGTAGAGTTCGCCGGACGGGAAAAGGTTACGATCCGGGGCGCTGAACGCGAACTGAACCGCATCGACTTGAAAAGCGAGTCGAGCAGTTGGGCGCTTTGGCTCGACGATCAATTCAAGCTGCAACGAATTTTGCTCTCGGGGGACAACACAGAAGTGGTACGAGACTAAATCGAACCTTGGCCCTGATTGACACACGCACGGTACGGGTGCTGGTCACGACGCTGCTGTTTGCATTGGCGTTGGGCTTCCTGTACATTGCCCGCCGCACCCTGATTGCCTTCCTGTTCGCCATTTTCTTCGCTTATCTGGTGGACCCGGCCGTTTCCAGCCTTCAGAAATGGACCCGCGGGCGAGCGCCGGCAATTGCCATCATTTATTTTCTGTTTGTCATTCTGCTGAGTTCGCTCTTCTTCTTTGTGGGGCCACGGACCGCTCGCGAAGCGCGCCGACTGGGCGAGTCCTGGCCATCTCTCACCGAGCGAGTCAATACCGGCGATTTGGCCCACGAGATTGGACAACAGCGCGGCTGGAGCGGTGAAACCACCCAGTTGCTGCAGAAGGTTATCTCGGACCCTCGTCTGGCCGGCATAGCGCAAGAGGTTGGCATACGCGTTGCGGAAGTCGCTAAGCAGGCATGGCTTTTGATTGTCGTGCCAATTCTGGCGATATTTTTTCTGAAGGATGGGCGAGGGTTTAGCGAAGTCGCGCTGTCGATGGTACAAAGCAGACCGCAACGCGAATTCTTGCAAGATGTACTCACGGACTTGAACCAGATGCTGGCTCAGTTCATCCGCGCCCAGCTTGAACTCGCGGCTTTATCCCTGGTGGTTTACATCTCTTTTTTGAGTGCAACGCGAGTGCCGTACGCGCTCGTGCTTGGAACCGCGGGCGGCATGATGGAATTCATTCCGGTCGTCGGCCCATTGGTGGCCGGAGTTGTGATTCTGGCGGTCGCGCTGCTCATGAGCTATCCGCACTGGCTGATGCTGCTCGCCTTCCTGATCGCATGGCGCTTAATTCAGGATTACGTAGTTTCCCCCCGCATCATGGGACAGAGCATGGAGTTGCACCCGCTCGCGGCAATCTTCGGCGTATTGGCAGGAGCCGAAATTGCTGGAGTGCTCGGCGTATATCTTTCGATTCCAGTGATGGCCAGCCTGCGCATCGTGTGGCGGCGCTGGCGCCTGTACGCGGAGAAGAAACGCTTCGGTCCCCTGAATGAATACTCGTTCGGAACAGAGATCCGGCCAAAAGCGTGACCCCCCTCAATTCCCATTGCACTCTCATTCCGGGCGTAGCGAGGAATCTGTAGTTGCTTGGCAACACCGAAAATGCAGATCCCTCGCGTCACTCGGGATGACAAGCATCTGGGAGTCGAAGCAGGTTGTAGTCATGACGAACTGCTTTAGTAGACGCTCTCTTAAGAAGCGAGCTTTAACGCAGCTCTTCCATCACCTGCTCCAGCACTTCCCTTCCCGGGCGCGTTACCGACTCCGGCAGCGTAGCCAGAGGTTCCTCAGTGACGTTGAGCATATCGATAAAGCTCGGCGCCTCGGGGTTTACATAGAAAAGTCCAGTCAGGACTTCGCCTTTTTCGTGGGCTTCGTGCAGGCGGCTGATGGCTTTGATTCGATTCGTGGCATCGTAATCTTCTTCCAGTTTGGTGAGCCGCAACCGTGATCCGTCATGCATGGTGACTTCGACTGTGCTGCCTGCATCGTAGTCCACGTTAATCTCCTCGAATGCAGGAACGAAATTGATGTCCTGCAACGGCTCTTCGTGGTCTTTCATGTATTTGTACGATTTCGTTGAGCCCTCGTGATCATTGAAGGTTACGCAAGGAGAAACCACGTCGAGCATCACCGTGCCTTTGTGGGCAATCGCGGCTTTCAACATGCTGTGCAGTTGCCGCTTGTCGCCGGAGAACGATCGGCCGACCAAGGTTGCGCCTAGCGTGATCGCCATGGCACAAGTGTCGATCGGAGGAAGATCGTTGACCACGCCGGTCTTTAATTTCGAACCGAGATCAGCCGTGGCGGAGAACTGGCCCTTAGTCAGGCCGTATACGCCGTTGTCCTCGATGATGTAAATGATCGGCAGGTTGCGCCGCATCAGGTGGACAAACTGCCCAATACCGATCGAGGCAGTATCGCCGTCGCCGCTGACGCCGAGCGCAATCAGCTTATGGTTCGCCAACATGGCGCCAGTCGCGACCGACGGCATGCGTCCATGCACAGCGTTGAAGCTGTGGGAGCGGCTCATGAAATACGCCGGGCTCTTGGAAGAGCAACCGATGCCGCTGGGCTTGATAACGCGTTCGGGCTGAACACCCATTTCATACATGGCGTCGATAATGCGCTCGGAAATCGCGTTGTGCCCGCACCCGGCGCACAGCGTGGTTTTGCCACCGCGGTAATCGAGCACAGTAAGGCCGATGCGATTAATCTTGGGTGCGGGGGTGGGAGTGCTGGTCGTGGTCGCCATGTTATTTGCCCTCCATGCTGGTAAGTTCGTCGGTTACCGAGCGTGCATCCAGCGGCAGCCCGTGAATATGCGCAATGCTGCGGAGTCTCGTGACCAGCTCAGCCTTAATGTCGAGCTTGATCAAACTAAGCATCTGGGCATCGCGATTCTGTTCAACCACGTAGACCCGGTCGTGCTGTTCGATGAATTCGTGGACTTCGCGCGAGAACGGATAGGCTTTCAGCCGCAGATAATCGATTTCAATGTTGTATTCATCGCGCAACTGATCGCGCGATTCGATGATCGCCCAGTGCGACGTGCCGTAAGCGATAATGCCAATCTTTGACTTGGACTTGCCGCCGATTATCTCGGGGCGGGGAACAAAGGAGCGCGCCGTCTCGAATTTCTTGTTGATGCGCTCCATGTTCTTCTCGAAGTCATCAGGGCGCTCGCTATAGCCTGATTTTTCGTTGTGTCCGGTGCCGCGCGTGAAGTAGGCGGCGGCCGGATGCTGAGTGCCGGGAAGCGTGCGATAGCCTATGCCGTCGCCGTCAACATCTTTGTAGCGCGCGAACCCTCCCAATCGGTCAAGATCTTCCTTCGCGAGCACCTTGCCGCGGTTAATGGGCTCTTTCGGATATTCGAAGGGATCGGACATCCAGTTATTCATCCCCAGATCCAGATCCGACATTACGAATACTAAAGTCTGGAACTGTTCCGCCAGATTGAAAGCATCCTGCGCCATGCTAAAACACTCAGCCACCGAACACGGCATGAGCAGGATGTTTTTGGTATCGCCGTGCGAAAGAAACGCAGTCGAGAGAATATCGCCTTGCGAAGTGCGCGTAGGCAAACCCGTGGAAGGTCCGACGCGCTGAATATCCCAGACTACTCCTGGGACCTCGGCATAGTAAGAAAGCCCGACAAACTCAGCCATCAGCGAAATACCAGGCCCGGCGGTCGCGGTCATCGAGCGCGCTCCCGCCCAACCGGCACCCAGAACCATTCCGATCGCAGCAAGCTCGTCTTCGGCTTGCACGATGGCGAACGTCGCCTTGCCATCAGGACCGATCCGATACTCTTTCATGTACTCAATCAGCGTTTCGACCAGCGATGACGACGGAGTGATCGGGTACCACGTCACCACCGTGACCCCGGCAAACATGCAGCCCAGAGCGGCGGCCGAGTTGCCGTCGATAATGATCATGCCTTGATTCTTGTCCATGCGCTGGATGAAGTAGGGATCTTGCTTGGTGAGATTGGCCGCAGCGTACTCAAACCCCGCTTTGACCGCAGCCAGGTTCAAATTGGCCGCTTTTACTTTTGTGGCGAACTGCTTGCGCAAAGCCTTTTCCACCTCGGCCATATCGATGCCGAGCAACTGGGCAGCCACGCCCACGTAGATCATGTTCTTTACCAACTTGCGCAGCTTGGCTTCCGGACAGACGGGTGCCACGAGCTTGTCGTAGGGAACGGGATAGAAAACCAAATCACTGCGCAACTTATTCAAGTTCAGCGGCTCGTCATAAAGTACGGCAGCTCCAGGCGCCAGTGACATCACATCTTCCTGGGCCGTCTCCGCATTCATGGCGATGACGAAATCGATCTCTTTCTTGCGCGCGATGTATCCGTCTTTATTGGCGCGGATGGTGTACCAGGTCGGTAGCCCGGCGATGTTTGAAGGAAACAGGTTCTTGCCGGAAACTGGAACACCCATTTGAAAGATGCTGCGCAGAAGCACTGTGTTCGAACTCTGCGAGCCCGATCCGTTCACGGTCGCAACCTGAATGCTCATGTTGTTGACGACGCGTTTTGGCTCCCGTTGCCCAAAACTCTCGTGGAGCGCTACATCCGTGGTGGCCATTCCTTAATCCTTCCTTTGACTGGAGCGGGGTTTCGCCCGCTCGGCATGGTTCTTGGAGTAGTAAGGCGAACTTTTGATTATACGGCACGGGAGCGGTTGCGAACAGGCGCGGACGCGGAAACTCGGGCACCAAAGTACCTGTTTTTCAAACAGGTTCTCTGGTTCCGTTTTTTTCCCAAGACGGAACAGCCGCGCCACACAGCGATATTTATTACATCGTGATACGATCAATTGCTTCAATAAAGTTCCCTCGCGGACGCCCCCGTCCCAACGAGTCCCGATCAAATTTCCTAATTTGTTGTTCTCGCGAGTCGAGCACGCCTCGTTCTGAACGACGCCGTCACGAGCGTGGCGTCGCACCAAACTATAAGCAAAACCGAGGCCGCAGCACCCGCGGTCACTCTCGGATCTGATCCACCGTGGGTAGCAATCAGCAGCATCGAGGCGGCGACCGGAAGCTCACTTAAGCTCACAACAACGGCCCCGAACCAGATGAGATCTCTTCCACTACGGGGGAAACGTCCCGCCAGCAGCGCACCCACGACCAAAAAGACAGACAGCAGGCCTAATGCATAGTCGAAGATGAAAGTTGCGCCTGTGAGGAACCCAGTTACGCCAGCAATCCAACGGATCTGCTTGGAAACTGAGGCGATCAGTGTTTTCTCAGCACCCTGAGCACGTCTTAATTTCACCTCTTCGATCACAGTCGCCACATCACACAAAGCCACCAGCAAGACCGAAACTAAAGTTAGGGCGATCGCGCTTGGACGATTAGCGAAGCGACTCCCAGGCAGAATGAAGAGCCAAAAACAAAGCACCCAGATGCTCAACGAAAGGGCGCCGGCACACATCAGCACTCTTCCGGCACGGGGAGAACGCGGTTGGACGATTGCGCCCACAATCAAAATGCTGGGCACAATCGCGAAACCCCATGTAAAACCGACCGAACCAGCGACTCCTGTAAAACATCCAGTGGCGACGGCGAGCCACCGCATTCTGCTGGAAACGATCCCGTTCATTCAGCGTTCATCGGTGTGGTCCTGTTATTCGACTTGGAGGAACTGCGCCATGTTGCGGAATTTGTTGTATCGGGACGCGACCAATTCCTTGATGGTCATTTTTGTCAGTTCTGCGAGGTGTTTCTGCAGCGCGGCATCCAGCAGAGCCGCGGCCGCGTCATGATCGGTGTGAGCGCCGCCTTCTGGTTCGGGGACGATGCCGTCGATGCAACCGAATTCGGCCAAGTCCGCAGCCGTAATGCGAAGTGCCTGCGCGGCGAGCTCTTTCTTGCTGGCATCGCGCCACATGATGGCGGCACAGGACTCAGGAGAGATTACTGAATAGATGGCGTTCTCCATCATCAGCACGCGATCCGCGACCGCGATCGCGAGCGCTCCGCCGCTGCCACCTTCTCCAGTAATGGTGGTAATAACTGGGACTTGCAATCGCGCCATTTCCCGAAGATTTCTGGCGATGGCTTCTGCTTGTCCGCGCTCCTCAGCGCTCAGGCCTGGATACGCGCCAACTGTGTCGACGAAAGTGAAAATCGGACGGCTAAATTTTTCCGCGATCTTCATTACGCGGAGAGCCTTGCGATATCCCTCCGGATTGGTCATGCCCCAGTTGCGGTAAACATTCTGCTTGGTATCGCGGGCCTTCTGATGGCCGATCACCACGACTTCCTGCCCGTGAAAGCGGGCCATGCCGCAAACCATGGCATGGTCATCGGCGAAACCACGATCGCCGTGAATTTCGCTCCAGTTGGTGAAGATGCGCTCGACATACTCGAGGGTAAGCGGACGCTGCGGATTCCTCGCCAACTCCGCCTTTTGCCAGGCGGTGAAATGGGCTGAAATCTGAGCTTGCAAGGTTTGAATACGATCGTGGAGCTGCTGAATCTGGGTGCGGACGTCCTCGTCCTGGCCCGGCAAAGAGTTTAGCCGTTCCAGTTGCCGCTCGATCCTTCCCAACTCTTGCTGCGCCTTTAGTTGAGACTCCATCTTGTTGCCATCACCGTTCCTGGCGGCCCAGCGTGTTTCTACCATGGAAAGAAGAAATTCAGTGCCCGTCACCATCAGCATTGCATTTGTCACCGCTGGAGCAGTCGCCGATTGCAAATCCGCACTCCTTTGAATGGAAGCTCTCATCCGCCGCATGTCATAGTCTACCTAGAGACGTGGCCAGATACGTTGTACCAACCCAGCCTAGTCGATCACTCTCACAGCGCCGCGGCCACACAACTCCTCGACTCTGGCCACAAAGTTGCGGTCTGGATGGACATTATAGCCCTCCGCCTCCATCACCACCATGAAATCGCCCTGGCGTTCCACATCGAACAGTACTTTTGCCTCGCCTTTGCGCCCAGCAAAAAGCGCGTGAAGTTCGTCGACTATGGACTCATTCGCCGTCTCCACGGGAATGCGGATGCGTAGCGAACGCGGGAGTGGAACCTTGGCATCTTCGAGCGGAATAATATCGTTCGCCAGCAGCTTGGGATTCACGCCTTCTTCAATCCGCAAGCCGCCGCGCACCAGCACCGGAACTTCAAGCTTTACTTTATCCTGCAACTTTCGGTAGGCATCGGGAAACACTATCATTTCGACTGAGCCTGCCATATCTTCGAGTGCGCCTTGAGCGTAGAAATCTCCTTTTTTTGATTTCAAGACGCGGAGGTTGGTAATGATGCCGGCAGTGCAGATGTTTTCATCTTTGCCGGTCGAAGCCTTAATGCCGGCGATATCGGCGGTGCTCAAAGCCCGCAGGTCTTCCAACTTGTCTTTGTACTTTTCCAGCGGATGGCCAGTAATAAAGAACCCGAGGATTTCTTTTTCAGCAGCCAGGCGGGTGTGTTCATCCCAATCTGGCGTGTCAGGTAACTTGTCGTTGTTGACCGGAATTTCATCCTGCTGGAAAACTCCGAACAGGCCGTGCTGGCCGGATTCAGCGTCACGCTGGGTCTTCAGCGCGCGATCCATGGCTTTGTCAAGGACGGCCATTAACTGGCCGCGGCGGCCGAGCGAATCCATGGCGCCGCTCTTGATCAAAGACTCCAGAACCCGTTTATTGAGCAGCCGCAAATCTACCTTTTCACAGAACTCATAGATGGAACGATATCGTCCCGCTTCTTGTCGTCCCGCCACGATCGACTGGATGGCGTTATGGCCAACGTTTTTCACGGCTGCTAAGCCAAAGCGGATTGCGCTGCCATGCGGCGTGAAGTTGGCATCGCTCACGTTGATATCCGGTGGTTCGACGGCGATCCCCATTTCACGGCATTCGTTGATGTATTTCACGACGTCATCGGTGCTGCCGGTCACCGAGGTGAGCAACGCGGCCATGAACTCCACCGAATAATGAGTCTTTAGATACGCGGTGTGATAAGCCAGCAGGGCGTAGGCTGCGGCGTGCGCTTTTGGAAACCCATACTCCGCAAACTTTGCCAGCAGGTCGAAAATCTTTTCAATCTTCTTGGGCGGGTAACCGCGTTGCACTGCGCCTTCGACGAAGCGCTCGCGTTGCTTCGCCATTTCCTCCGGCTTCTTCTTGCCCATGGCGCGGCGCAGAAGGTCGGCTTCGCCGAGCGAGTAGCCGGCGAGACGATTGGCGATCTGCATTACTTGCTCCTGGTAGACAATCACACCCCATGTGCCTTCCAGGGTTTCTTTCAACTCGGGCAGTTCATACTCAATGCTCTTACGCCCGTGCTTGCGATCGATAAAATGGTCAATCATGCCGCCCTGGATCGGTCCCGGACGGTAGAGCGCGTTCAAGGCAGTGAGGTCGTCGATCGAGTTCGGCTGGTAGCGGCGAAGTACATCGCGCATGCCGTGAGACTCAAATTGAAAAATGCCTGAGGTCAGTCCTTTGTGAAAAACGCTTTCGTAGGTTTTATTGTCCTCAAGCGGAATGTCGTTCAGGGTGAGGTTCTGATTGCGCGTCTGCGCGATCAACTTCAGGGTGTCATCAAGAATGGTCAGTGTGGTCAGGCCGAGGAAGTCCATCTTCAACAGGCCCATTTTCTCGATGGCGACCATGTCGAAGGCGGTAACGATTTCGTCGTTCTTCGTCTTGAACAGGGGAACCAACTCGGTCAGCGGCCGGGGAGAAATCACCACGCCTGCCGCATGAACGCCCGCGTTGCGCACCAGACCCTCCAGCTTGCGCGCGGTATCGAGCAACTGGCGCACTTGTGGTTCACTTTCGTAGGCTTGCTGCAGCGCGGGAGAATCCTTAATCGCTTGCTCCAGCTTGATGTTGAGCGTGGTCGGAACCATCTTGGCGATCCGGTCCACGTCGGCGTAAGGAATGTCCATGGCCCGGCCCACGTCCTTGATCGCCGCCTTCGCCGCCATGGTGCCGAACGTGATGATCTGGGCCACGTTCTCGCGTCCGTACTTCCGGGTGACGTAATCAATCACCTCGCCGCGGCGGTTCATGCAGAAATCAATATCGATGTCGGGCATCGAAATACGTTCGGGATTCAGGAAGCGCTCAAAGAACAACTCGTGCTGAAGCGGATCCAGATCGGTGATGTTCATCGAGTAGGAAACCAGCGATCCCGCAGCCGAGCCACGTCCCGGCCCTACCGGAATGTTGTTCTCCTTCGCATACCGGATGAAGTCCCAGACGATCAAGAAGTATCCCGAGAACTGCATTTGCTGGATGATGGCAAGTTCCCGCGCCAGACGCTGCTCGTATTCCGCAATACTGTGCTTGACCCGGCCCTGCGCCTGCAAGCCTCGCAGCGCGTCCAGCCGCCGCGCGAAGCCTTCCCGCGTGACGTGTTCGAAGTAACTGTCCAGCGTGTAACCGGCGGGCACATCGAAATGAGGAAAGGGATTGCTGACTTTCTCCAATCGCGTGCTGCAGCGCTCAGCGATGGCCATGGTGCGCGAAAGTACATCGGGCGCATCCTTGAACACGCGCAACATTTCGTCATAGCTCTTGACGAAGAAGTCCGTGCCCTGGAACTTCATGCGGTTGGTGTCCTGGATGGACTTTCCGGTCTGAATGCAGAGCATCACATCCTGGGCGTGCGCATCGTCCTCGCAGAGATAGTGGCTGTCATTGGTGGCCACCATCGGCAAGCCCAATTCCTTTTCTAGCTGGAACAGATGAGGATGGATGCGGTGTTCCATCTCCAAGCCCTGATCCTGAATCTCCAGAAAGAAATTGTCCTTGCCGAAGATGTCGCGATAAAATACAGCCGCATCCCGCGCGGCTTCGTATTTCTCTTCCATCAATCGTTCTGCGACTTCGCCCTTGAGGCAGCCTGACAATCCGATCAATCCTTTGGAATGCTCCGCCAGAAATTTCTTGCTCACCCGCGGTTTGTAGTAGAAGCCATGAAGCGAAGCCTCCGAGGTAATCTTCACCAGGTTACGGTAGCCCTCTTCGTTTTCCGCCAGTACCAACAGATGGTTGTAGGTGTCACCGTCAGGCGGCGTACGCGAAATGTTGTGATCGTCCTTCTTACAGATATAAAGTTCGCAACCGATGATCGGCTTGATCCCCGCCTGCTTGGCCGCATTCACAAAGTGCACGGCACCGAAGACATTACCGTGATCGGTCATGGCAACCGCAGGCATGCCCAGCTGTTTCGCGCGCTCGCAGAGCTTGTCCACGTCGCAGGCGCCGTCGAGCATCGAATAATCAGTATGCAGATGGAGATGAACGAATTGGGACATTGCGTCGGAGTGATCCTGTTAATCGATTCTATGTCAGGCTCATTCTAATTGGACAGGGCCGCCGCGGGACGGCGAGTTATCCGAGTTATCCACAGCAATCCACACGGAGAACGCGACCGAGAAACTTTCGCTGCCACCTTGAAAGGGGATCACTCCAACCATTTTTCAAATGCTTCTGCTGCGCAGAAACCGGTAGGGGTTTCGACTACGAGGCGAAAGCTTAGGAGGTGTCTGCGCCACAATTCGCGCGGTAACCACGCTCTGAGGTGATGAGACGAGACATATTGCGTCTTCAGACGAGTACGGTCGCCATTTCCGTAAGCAACGACGTCGTTGGGACGGAAGTTGTCGCCCTTGATTTCCAGAATAAGGAACCGGGAACTGTGATAGTCCATCATAGGCACTGGGTATGGCGCTATGGCGTTAATCACTGCGTTCAGCGGTTGCCGCTTGAACTTCGCCGAAGGCAAAACGTGGACCGCTGCGGGATACGAGAAATGCAAAGGGTCGTTGGTCACGGAAAGCATCACTGGGGTTGCCCTTGCGTACTGGCCACTGGAATCCGTCAGCCTGTCTGCCGGGATCATGACGTGTAGTTCACTGGGCGAAACAAACGTGACTTCCTCGCGAAGACTGGTATCATCGCCGAACTGTACTTCGGAATGCGGTGTGAATCCTCTGCCCCGCAAGACCAGGCTCGCGTCGGAACTACAACAGGTCATCACGTGCGGTTCGACGGAATCGACGACCGGACTATCCTTGCCCACTACGATGATTTTCTGTCCCGTCCTGGCGCCGACGACCGGCCTCCCTTCCCACGAGTCCTTGGCGTACGCCGTGAATAGCCCAGGTTTGTCCGCGAGGTCGGACGGCATCGTCACCTCAACATGCCGCAGGTCGATTGTCCTGCTATAGAGATAATTCCGGGAAGTCTTGCTCTCTGGCGATGCGTCTTCGCCGATCATGAAATACACACGGCTCGAAGAAATTAGATTCTCACCCGACAGTACAACACTTGTGCTCTCGGTCCCCTCTACGACACGAATTGGGGGGCCATTGAGTACCGGGTCTTCCAGGAGATATGCCGGTTCCACGCTTTCATCCGAATCCTCCCACGGCTTCTTTCCTGCGAGCAATTGGGATACATAATCGCCGCGCGCGGGAGGCCCCGAACAATAATCGATGCAGATCAAGACCACCCCGGGATCGAAAATTGAAATATACAGTTCTTCCGGAGTTTGTTCCGCGTCCTCACAACCGATGCATCTGGCTTTGCCTTCTCGCTGGATTGGAACTGCTTGATGCGACAACCGCTTCGGCCGGTCCCACACGTCAATCCACGCGCTTCGCACGCTCTCCGTCGTCGAAATGGAATAACGGAGCGGTTGAGCTGCCGCATCAGACGTTGGCACGATTGTCGTGAGCTGGTCCCATTGAGAGCTGATCTTGATGGTTCGGCCGTCGGCACAAACCTGGGTGGATTCTTGCGCCGGCGCAGCCAAAGTTGCAAGCGTCACAAGAATAATTACGCAGCGGGCTCGGGGCAGCATGGGTTTCTTATATTTGAATATAAGGGGTTTATCGGAAGCAAAGCTAACAGGACTTGAAATCAGGGATTACCCGGGTAACTGGAACTCCACGCCGCGATTATCATTCGCTTTCTTGGTGGCTGGAATATCCAACTCAGCGAGCGGAATCTTCCTCGCCCGCTGCGCGCCGAGTATCCACAATGTTTGTCCTACGATGGCATAGTTCTGAACTTCCTCGGTATGCTTATCGCGGAAAACCAGTTCGGTCGGCTCTGAGTCCGCCTTCGAGCGAGCTTGTGATCCCTGAGATTCCCGCGCCTGCCGCTCCGCGCGCAATCGGTCGACCTCATTCTCCAGACGATCAAGCTGCTCCTGCTCCCGGCTGTTATCGACATACGCGCTCGAATAATCGGGAGGCGGATAGCTCTGATAAGAATCTGCCGAATAAGAATCATCCCCGTAATCCCAGGGATACCCGTAATAGCCGTACCCGTAATATCCGGCGTAGGGCCACGTGCCGAAGAAGCGGTGATGGTGGTGGAAGAATGGCGAGCGACGGACGAAACCGTTCTCAAATCGAGTGCCACCTCGTTGCACCCCACCAAAACCTCGGGTGCGATTCATCATCACAGGACCACGACCGCCCATGGAGCCGCGTGCCGCAAATCCACCATGACCCGCGAAGCCTCCCGAACCTCCACCGCGGTGCTGCCCCCACGCTGGCAGCGTGAGGAAAGCCGCGCTCAAGGCCGCAACTGCTAGCCATCGACACATACCAATATTATAGCGCCAACTGCAAGGTCACGTGAGTTAGTTCTGATCCCCGCCGCCGTGCTCCAAGCGGCAACGCTTGCAGTAGGTCGGCGGCAGACTGTTATCCACGCGGTGATGTACTGGGGGCAGTGTGCGGAGATAAGCAAACATCGCTCTAAGATCATCGTCGTTGATGTTCCTGAATTGCGCAAAGGGCATCACTGCGCTGAGTTTACGTGCTCCTACAAATCCGCTGCGCAGCGCCCGTATGAACAGTGATTCGTCGTAGTAGCTGATACCGGACGGATCTGGCGTGATGTTTGCCGAGGCCGCGGATAGGTTCCACTCTCTAAACGTTGTTCCACCGCTGAATTCCATGCTTGCCATCGTCGGCTGCCCGCGATCCCGTGGAGTGTGGCAAGCGCTGCAGTGCCCAAGATTTACCAGATACGCGCCGCATTGAATCTGATCGGATGGATCCGGCCCGCTCACCACATCAGTAATTGGCTGGGGGACAGAGCGCATCATGTATTTGAGAGGAAAGACCATGTCCGTCTTTGGCATTGCGCGATGAATCGGCGCCAGCGACCGTAGGTAAACGACCACCGACGCCAGATCCTCATCCGACATTTTCCTGTAATACACGTAAGGCATTCGGGAGGAAAGGGCGCGACCATCGTGGCCGACGCCTTCCCGAATCGCTCTTGCCAGTTGATCGTCGCTCCAATTGCCCGCACCAGTTTCCCGCTCGGGCGTAATATTGGGTGCGGCAGCCGGACCACGGAAGTCGTCCGGCAAGATTCGTCCTCCACCCTCGGTACCGCTGACGACAGGTGCGCCATGCTGAGTGGGATCGCGCTCAGAGTGGCATCCGGCACAATTCGCGGCGCTGAAAAGATACCGCCCACGTTCCACTCTCGCAGGTGTGGATTCGAATTTCCGAGAGGTAAGCGGCCTGGCCTTCGGACCTATGAACGGACGCCAGCCGATGGTCGCGCTTATGCCCGCAACCAGGCAGACCAGCAGTAGGACAAGTAAGGCGAGCACTACTTTTCCAGATTTTTCCAACTTAATCCCAATGCATGGCACTGCCGGAGCCTACCGCTTTTTCTTCCCTTTTGGTTTTGCTTTCTTGGCAGCGGGTTTCGATGCTTTCTTGGGCGAGGCGTGCTTCTCGGCCTTCGGGGGATTAGGAGCTTTCGCTAACGTGGTTTTCGGTGCTGGCGCAGGCAACGCCGCCGCTGGTGCTACTGCAACCGCACCCTTCCCCTTCTTCTTGGCGGCTACCGGTGCGGCCACGGCCGCAGCTTGAGGCGCGCCTGCAGCCGCCTTGGCTGCCCGCCCACGCTTCTGAGGAGGCGGGGGTGGCGGAGGTGGTGGCGGCGCCAGCGGCTTGAGGAATTTCAGAATCTCGGTTCGCGAGTGCAGTTTTCCGTCCAGCAACAACATGAACACATCGTGCGCAATCTTCGGATACTCCGGCATCTGCGGCGTGATGCGCAACTCCGTCATCTCCAGGAGCGGAAGCTTCTGCTGCACCTGCCTCCACTTGCCAAAGAAGTTTTTGATTTTCTGCGACACCGCCTGCTGCTTCGCCGTCACATCCAGGAAAAGAACCATCTCCGGCCGCGCTTCCGACAACAACTTCCACGTCCGTGAAGGCGTCGCCGCTTCCTTGCCGGTCAAACGCTTGGCCAGGTCCTTGGCGTTATCCTCGAGATCTTTCCATGCCGCCACCAAGTCCTTGCGCGGAATCAGCTTGCGCATGTCCGCAATATCTTTATCGCCCAGACGCGCCGTCAGGAAGTACAACACCGCAGGCGAGGGATCCGGCGTATATCCCAGCTGATTCATCTGTTGCCGCGTCTTCATCAGCTCGGACAGGCCTGCCGTATCTATTTTTGCCGTGGACCAATGAGGATTCAGTACCTTGAGCCAGTCTTCCTTTTCTAGTACGCGGACGATATGCAGCGGGTCGTCTTCGTACGCCAACTGCTCGATCTCCTGGCCGATAGCCCGGTCCGTGATGTATTCGATGTAATTATTTTCCTTCGCCGATTGCACCCGAGCCTGGGTCCGCTCCTCAAGCGGCCAATGAAATCGCGCCGCAAAGCGAGTGGCCCGAATCAGCCGGGAGGGATCTTCCATGAAGGAATAGTTGTGCAGGATGCGGATCAGCTTGGCTTCAATATCCGCCGCCCCATTGAACGGATCCATCAGCAAACCGCGCGACCCTGGATTCAGCGACAACGCCATGGCGTTGATGGTGAAATCCCGCCGCCGCAGGTCCTCGATAATCGTCCCAGGAGAGACAATCGGAGGCTTCCCCGTCTTTTCATAGCGCTCAGTGCGAGCCGTGCTGATCTCCGCGCGCACGTTGCCGGGCAGCACCAGATACAGCGTCTTCAGGTCATCGTCCGCCGACGCGACCACTGCCCCAGCGTGTTCGAGTTGCTTTTGCAGCTTAAGGGGATTGCCCTGAACCGTGAAGTCCAGATCGCGAATGGCGAAACCGCTGATAATGTCGCGAACAGCGCCACCAGTCAGGTAGATATTCATGCCCGCGTCGCGAGCAATATCTTGTACCAGCGTAACCCCCCGCTGCTGGTCGGGGGTCAGCCGGATTTCCATGGTGTAAATGTAATCAGCCATGCTTATTCAGAATGCAGAATTACCAGGCCGTCATTCACCTGAGTCGGGCTGGAGCAAAGATTTCCACAGGGCCGAATTCCACCTGCCCAGCGGCCTCCGACATGTTCCTACGTAAACTGCTCTGCAGACTAGACTTAGACGATCTGCGATGGATGGCAGCAAACTAAAGAAAATATCACAATGTTAACAATTTGGCTACTGTGAAGGAGATGACTCACTATGTTCAAGGCAAAAGTGTGAGAATCTGAATTAAGCTTGGGCACGGAAAAGCGCGACCTAAGCCGCTTTCCCCAATCCATGCCTTCCACTCACAAAAAGGTCGTAGTCCGCAAAATGGACCGCGATTCCATCAACGGCTACGTCGCGCCCGCCGATTTTGTCCGTGAAGGCAAGTTGGAATTGCTTAACACCGCGGGCAACGTAGTCACTATCGACCTGAAAGATATCAAGGTCGTCTATTTCGTCCGCGAATTCGGAGATGCCGACTCTCCCAGTCGCAAGACCTTCACTACCCGGCCCCGCACCGAGGGATTGTGGGTGCGTCTCCGGTTTAAAGATAATGAAATCCTCGAAGGTATGATGCCCAACGATCTCTCGCTTACGACCGCGGAAGGCTTCCTGATCAACCCACCCGATCTTCGCTCGAACACCCAGCGCATATTCGTGCCTCGTAGTGCGCTTGAGTCTTTAACCGTGTTGGCCGTCATCGGCGCAACCCGGCGTCAACGTCGAGGCGTCACAGTTGATACCGGGCAGGTACCCATGTTTGGTGAGTAAACGTTTGGTGAGTAAACGTTTGGCGAGTAAATGTTTGGAGAATGATGTTTGGCAACTGAACGTTTGACGAGCAGTGTCGAGGAAGCCTCCGGCCGATGGCTAGTGTCCGTTAAATTTATTTCGGCGACCGCCGATGCCCATATTCGTTGCCGAATCACGCAGCTTGCTTCACTACTGTTGGGCATTCTGCTGATCAACACCGCCTGCGGCGGGGGATCGAACGCTCAGCCGGCTCAGCCGCCTCCGTCGACGACCATCCCCCCGCCCACAATCCAACTTACCCAGCTCAGCCACGACACTTTTACAAACCCCAGCAGCCAGCACGCCACCGAAGTTGAGGCCAGCGCCTTTTCCTTCGGCTCTACTATTGTCAGCGGATTCCAGGTTGGCCGCATTTTCAACGGAGGCGCATCCGACATCGGCTTTGCCACCTCGACCGACGCGGGCAGCCAATGGATGAATGGAACCCTGCCCGGCATCACCATTTACCAGCAGGGGACATTCAGCGCGGCCAGCGATCCCGTGGTGGCGTTCGACTCCGCCCACACCACATGGCTGATCTCTTCGCTCGCTCTCGCTAACGCCGATCAGATTGTTGTCAGCCGCTCCCCCGATGGGATCAACTGGGGCAATCCGATTATCATCAGCACAACACCCAGCGCCGACAAGAATTGGATAACCTGCGACAACATTCCCGCCAGCCCTTACTTTGGACATTGCTACGTCCAATGGGACGACCCCAGCAACCGGGACATCATCTGGATGAGCACGTCAACCGACGGTGGCCTAACCTGGTCCGCAGCCAGTAACACCGCCGACCTCGCCACTGGCATCGGAGGCCAACCTGTCGTTCAACCCAACGGCACGGTGATCGTGCCCATCGAGAGCACGACCGGCTCTGAGATGCTGGCTTTCAGCTCGACCAACGGCGGAGCAAGCTGGACCGCCACTACCACCATATCGACGATTACCGATCATCAGGTCGCAGCCAATCTACGCACATCCGCACTACCCTCGGTTGCAATCGATGCCGCCGGCACCGTTTACGCTATCTGGCAAGACTGCCGCTTCCGTACCGCATGTTTCTCCAATGACCTCGTGATGAGCACCTCAACCGACGGCATCGCTTGGACCGTTCCGACTCGCGTCCCCATCGATCCGCTCACCAGCACCGTGGATCACTTCATTCCTGGCGTGGCAGTCGAACCCGGAACTTCAGGCAGCACGGCGCACCTCGCCCTGACGTATTACCTTTACGCGTCGGCAAACTGCGACGCGTCCGCCTGCGCCTTATATGCTGGGTTTACTTCTTCGCCCGATGGCGGCAACACATGGACGACTCCCACCACCCTGGCCGGACCGATGTCACCCGCGTGGCTGCCCAATACTTTCGCCGGCCTGATGGTAGGGGATTACGTCGCCAGTGCCTACTCCGGAGGAAAAGCCTTCGCCATCTTCGCCGCCGCCCAAGCAAATGCTGGAACTCTATTCGATGAACCTATCTACACCACCACCACCGGACTCGCGGCGGCCCAGCGCGCGGCAACCTTAACCTCCGCCACTGAGCAACCAGTTCCCAACCCGCACTCAGACCACCCACACCGCCAGTTCTACGATCAGGAACATCAACGCTCAATCCCCCCGGCGGACAATGAGGGCAGATAGTTTCATGAAGCCGGAGCACCATTTGAGAAATGCACTCACCATGGCTGATCTAGATTTAGGGTGGAGCAGCGCTTTCAGTGTGTGCGTGAGAACTAGAATTTTCACCAACGCAATGGAACAAAACTATGAGTCTGCAGCCGCATGGGCGCCATCGCATTCGGCAATGCGAACTCTGGAAACCGATTCTTGACACCGACATTACTTGCGCATCTTGAAAATTCTGCGGTCATACGGATAAGCCCGCTGCCACACCACTCGGATCCGCTTCGCATCCGCATGCTGCGGATTCAACAATACATTGAAAGTATCCGGCAAAATCGCCGAAGGCACCTCGATCAACGCCGATTCCCCACCCGCGAGCCAATCGTCTCCCCGAGACCTGCTGATTTCCGAATCGCCTTTCCAATAGTCCGGTAAAGACGCCAACTCCACGCGCATCACTGGAACATCATCGGGCGCCTCCGCCTTCAGCATCGTGTAACTCGCCGGCAACCGCGCCGCATCCAACTCTAGATTCACCAACACCTCAACCAGCGCCCCAGCAGGGCTAGCCGCCAAATAAACCACCGGACGCCCCTGAGTATGCCAGCGCGCCGAAGCCAGCAACCCCCCGCGCCCATCCAACTCAACGTGATTACTAATGCGCCAAAGAAACATGAAGCAGCGTACAGCCCCAAAAAAATCTGTCATCCCGACCGGAGCGAAGCAAAGTGGAGGGACCTGCTGTTTCAGTCACTCGCGAGGATCAATTCATTTTTGCCAGGCACTACAAAATTACGCAAACATCCCCTCATCAATCTGCACCAACATTTCCTCGACCAACCGCCCGCCAGTCTCCGTCGACATCATCTGAATCGGACTCTTCCCCTCAAATCGCATCTTCGGTTCGCGCACCCAATCGAGCGCCGCGTCCGAGTCCCCAAACGTAGCCTGCGCCCGCGCCAGAATCCGCGCCGTCCGAATCGCCCGGTCGGACTCCTCCCGCGACAGCTTCTGATGGCTGCTCTTGCGATGCTTGAACGTCCGCCGATGAATCACCAGCGCATGCACCTCATCCCGCGTTAACCCATGCTTGGTCATCCGGCTGACGGTCGTGAGCGGCAACCCCCGCTCCGCCAAAGCCGCCAACTCCAACTCTGAAGCAAACCGCGCCCCCAACCACTCCCGTAAATATTCCCCTAGACTTCTCCCCGCCGGAACTGATGTCGCCATAGCTAGTTCACCTAGGGACATTATGCCACAATATATTTGGCATTTTGTACGACAATTGGATACATAGATATGTAAGTCTATATATCTAAGGGGTGAAATGGCGGTGCCAATAGGCTTGACTAACGAAACTGCCCTAGAGCAATGCTTGTTTTGCTCTAATCTCGTAAACAGCGCAGAGCATATCTGGTCGGACTGGATTCTTGAGGATTTAAAACTAGTCACCCAAATCCGCATAAAGATTGGCAAGAATCCGCCTGCATTTACTGATGATCCAGAACTCAAGGTGAAGTGCGTGTGCGAAACCTGCAACAGCCAGTGGATGAGTAATCTCGAAACTGCCAATCAGCCAATTATCCACGCAATGATCAACGATGACCCATGTTGGCTCAGCAAGAAAGACCAGACGAAATTAACTCGCTGGGCAATGCTAAAGGCAATGGTCATTGAGGCAGCAAATCGCGAGCGCAAACCGTTTTACGACGATCAAGAGAGGCAGCAAATCAAAACAGGCTCAGGCATTCCGATCGGAACAATGGTTTGGCTAGGACGATTTTCTACCAAGTCTTACCACGCCGGAGGAACGGATATTTGGCGCCCCGTAGATGAAATCCCGAAGGCCATACATGCTTGTGTGACGACGGTTATCATTGGTCACCTTGTCCTCCAAATTCTGACTGCGCACACCCGTCAGCAGTTCGCCACCCGCAGGGAGAATCTTTATTGTAAAGATGGCCCATGGAAAGTAAACCTTCTTGAGATTTGGCCTCTTAAGGAACCGCTTCGCTGGCCGCCTGCTCTTTCCTTTGCTGAGCGTGGGACGGACAGCATTGCGACGATTATTAATCGATGGAAACTTGGGGAGAATATCGGATGATTTCTTAGGGCGTGATCGCCGACCCTATCGCCTTCATTTTTCTCCGTAGGGTGCCCCGTCCAAGCTTCGCTTGGGCGGGGCTTTTTCCTCAACTAACCTATCGCCGAGCGGGAACGCAATTCCGGGCAACTATTTGTACGTAGCGTTGGTACGAACCAGATAATCACGGTGCTCGCTGGAGTCCATCATGGAACTGAATGCCGGACCGTTCAGCGGATTCGTCTTCAGGGCCTCCCGCACGGCCGCGTTGACCTTGTCCAGGGCTTCCGCGTTAGCCGCGAGGTAGAAAATCCAAAACGTACCCGGCGCGTCGGTATGGATCGCTTCGGTGTCGATTTCGTACTCGTGAATCGTGCCGTCGGCCAACTGTTTCTCGAGCAGCGGCACCAGCATGTTTTTGCTGAGCGTATCCAGCGCTTCGTCCGGCGTACCCGGCTTTAATTTGTAGGACGAACCGTGAGTGTACAAATCCTTCCACGATCCGGAATGCCAGTTGTAATGCCGGCTCACCGTAACGTTATCCCAGTGTTTCGTGGCGCTGGCCAAGACCGGAGAAGTGGCGCTGCCGGACTTGTAAAACTGGTCCAGCACGTTGAGCAACCCGGCCATGGACATTGCCGACCACCACTCGTCATGAGTTGGGCCGTCGGGCGAGTGCACCAAATTCACGTCGTTGCCATACCCCACAATCGTCCCGTTGGCGATGGCCTTCTCTAGGGCTTTCTGGTCAGCCGCCTCGTTCTTCGCCATGTCTCCCCACTGCGCGCGGGGAATATTCCAAAATCCAACGTATGAGTACATCGGCGGTTTTTCTTTAACGTCTGACATCTGCGCGGATGCCGGCAAAACTGAGACGGCGGACAACGCAAGCACGCACAGCACAGCGAAAACCATCCAGAGTTTCCGGTTCATAAATTTTGTTCTCCGTAGTTTCGGTCCAGGCTCTCGGTGGGGGATACGTTGCCTGAGCGACGCCAGTGTACACCCATGCATATTGTCGGAGCTCTTGGAGGAATCAAGCGTGCTACGATGCCTCCAAAGGAGAGGCCCCATGCCCTTCATCGACACCCGTACCCTCGATGTCATTGAGCGCCTGCCGGGCTGGTACGGACGCTATTTCCGCTCGCCCAGCATGACCTTCGCGCACTATGAGTTCAGGCGCGGCGCGTCTATTCATGAGCACTTTCATCCTCAGGAAGAAGTCTACGAAGTGATCGAAGGAGAACTCGAAGTCACCATCGACGGTGTCGCCGAGATCGTCCGCGCGGGCATTGTTGCAATCGTGCCCGCCAACGTCCGCCATTCCGTAAAGGCCCTCAGTGACGGCCGGGCTATCATCGTCGACTATCCGTTGAGGCCCGAGTTCGCCTAGGGGTATAAATCCTCTGTCGCCTAGAATCGCGTAACCCCGGGGGTTAGACGATCAAACTGCCCGGACGAGGCGTCCGAGGCTACGTGATTTTGATGGCTGACGATCGCGCAATGCATCCGGATCAACACGGCTGCCGCTCACCTGCACTCATTTACAATCGTGTTCAGATCCCGCAACTACTTTCGAGGATGAAGACATGAAACCTGCTTTTCGTGGCGCGGCAGCACTTTCCATTATTGCTTTATTCCTGCTCTCTTGCTCTGAACTTCTCTCCGCCGAACAAATTCCGCTCAAGCGAGCGGT
This sequence comes from Terriglobales bacterium, assembly GCA_035567135.1. Classification (GTDB taxonomy): domain Bacteria; phylum Acidobacteriota; class Terriglobia; order Terriglobales; family Acidobacteriaceae; genus JABDBE01. The sequence goes on along the minus strand of DATMQI010000287.1, from coordinate 176,751 downwards.
AGAGTTGGCGCTGGCTCACAGCACCACGATGCAGGCTTCCCACTTCGACGAGCAGCGGGCCTTCGCCTCCTACCACGAAGCCCGCTACCAGTTTTTGCCGCAAATGACCGTCGGCTCGGGGCTGGGCAAGTCCTACGGCTATCCACTCACCCTGGAGGGGTCGGCTCCTTCGATCGTCAATACTACTGCGCAATTCGCGGTTATCAATCCTGCTCTGCGGGACTTCGTGCGCGCTGCCCGAACCGAATGTCAAGCCGTCACGGTGCAGACAAAAGATCAGCGCGATCAGGTAATTCAAGACACCGCATTGAGTTATGCCGAACTGAGTAAATGGGAAACGCTCATGACCCGCTTGAGCCATGATTACGAAGACGCGCTTAAGATGGAGCAAACCGTCAACGAGCGGGTGCTGGCGGGCGTGGATAATCCGTTGATCCGAAACCAGGCGCGCCTTAATGCAGCCCGGGTCTACCTGCACATCTCGCAAGCCCAGGGCGCGATCGATGTGCTGCGCAACCGTCTTTCGCAATTGACGGGAGTTCCTGCAACCGCCATCGAAACGGTGCCCGAGTCGATTCCCGCTTTGCCGGAAGTCAAGCAGGAAGACAATCTCGTGGCCAAGGCTGGGCACGAAAATCCCTTGATTCAGATCGCGGACATCCGCGCCAGCAGCCTTGCTCTCCGCGCCCGTGGCGAACATCGCGCAATGTGGCCGAGCGTCGATTTTGCCGCCCAATATGCGGTGCTGGCTTCATTCAATAATTATCAAAATTTCTTTCAACCCCACAGCTTCCAATCGAACAACGCCACGGTCGGAGTCGAGATCCGATTTCCTTTCTTGAATCCCTCGCAGCACGCGCACGCCCAGGCTGCCGACGCCGTTGCGCTTCATGCCAGGAAGGATGTCGAGGCCACCAGGAATCAGGTGTCAGAACAAACCTTGAAGCTGCAACGCTCGGTCGCGCAACTCGCCGCCGCCCAACAGGTCGTCGAACTAGAGCATGAGATTGCCGATTCCAATCTCGAAGCCATGCAGGTGCGCGTGGACGCGGGGAGCGCGACTTTGCACGATTTGGACGATGCCCGCAGTGTTGCGAACGAGCGTTACGATGCGCTTCAGGATATGAACTTCGAACTGGAACGGGCACGCATCAGCCTGCTCCGTGCCACTGGCGATCTGGAGGTCTGGGTGGGAGTTGGCAAATAGGCACAAAATAACGTAGCCCCGGACGCCTCGTCCCGGCAGATCTGTCGGCTCGCTTTGCTCGCGCTCCGGACGAAGCATCCGGCGGTACGTGATTCTCCTGCCCGAGCGGCGTCATCCATTTCGAGGCTCAGTTTCCCTGTTGGGCGCGTGAAAGCCCCCATTCACCGCAAGCGATTTGCGCCAGGGAGCGTAATCTATTAGGCTGGCTTTGCATACACTTAACGCGAATTTCCAGTGATCCGCTCTGACCTGCGCACGGCTAGCAGCGCAGGTACTCGAAGTGTACCTGGATGACTCTCAGAAGAGCCGTTGAAATGTTAGAATCGATATACAAACATATGCCATTAAAAACACTGTTCTTGAATCCGCCCTCGTTTGAGAATTTCGACGGGGGAGCCGGCTCGCGCTGGCCTGCTACTCGTGAGATTGAGTCGTTTTGGTACCCGGTTTGGCTTGCCTACCCAGCTGGAATGCTGGAGGGATCGCGTTTGCTTGACGCCCCTTCGCATCACGTATCAGCGGAAGAAACCATCAACATTGCCCGTGACTACGAGTTCCTGGTGCTGTTCACCAGCACTCCGGGCTTTCCTGGCGACATTCGCCTGGTTGGAAAGATCAGAGAAGTAAATCCCAAGATCAAGATTGCCTTTGTCGGACCGCACGTCAGTGTGTTGCCGGAAAGGTCGCTGAAGGATTGTCGAGAGATTGATTTCGTGGTGCGCAAGGAATTTGATTACGCGGCCTACGAGTTTGCCCATGGCAAGCCGCTGGAAGAGATCCTTGGCATTTCATACCTGAAGAATGGATCGGTGGTGCACACTCCGGACCGTCCCGACGTTCAGGATCTCGATTCCCTTCCTCATGTGACTGAAGTCTATCGCCGCGACTTGGACGTAATGAAATATAACGTCCCTTTCCTGCTGTACCCTTACGTTTCTCTGTACACTACCCGCGGCTGTCCCGCCCAATGCACCTTCTGCCTGTGGCCCCAGACTCTGAGCGGGCACCCGTGGCGCAAGCGCTCGACGGATGACGTAGCCCGCGAAATGGCCAAAGCCAAAGAGTTCTGGCCCAATGTCAGAGAATTTTTCTTCGACGACGACACCTTCAACATCCAAAAACCCCGGACCATCGAACTCTGCACGAAGCTGAAGCCGCTGAAGCTGACGTGGTCCTGTACCTCACGCGTCACCACAGATTACGAGACCCTGAAAGCCATGAAGGAAGCCGGTTGCCGTCTCCTGATCGTGGGATACGAATCCGGCGACCCGCAAATCCTGAAGAACATCAAGAAGGGCGCAACCACTGAGAGGGCTCGGCAGTTCACCAAGGATTGTCACAAGCTAGGCCTGGTGATTCACGGCGACTTCATCCTCGGCCTGCCCGGCGAAACTCACGACACCATCCGCACCACCGTCGCGTTCGCCAAGGAACTTGACGTCGAAACAATTCAGGTTTCCGTGGCCCACGCCTATCCTGGAACCGAATTGTACGACTACGCGGTGAAGAACGGTTTCATGGTCGGCGACAACAAGATGGTCGATGAAGGCGGTCATCAACTCGCCCATATCCAATACCCCGGGCTGCCTGCAGACGAAATTCTCGAGTCGGTCCACCGCTTTTACGACGAGTATTACTTCCGCCCCAAGGCCGTATTCCGCATCCTGAGGAAAGCGGCATTCAATAATGTAGACCGCAAGCGCCTGTACAAAGAAGCGAAAACGTTCCTCAAAGTCCGCGCCATGCGCCACAAATGGGTCAAGGACAAACGCGAAAAAGACGATTCCGCCGCCGCAGTCGCCCCGGCGAAAGCCTAAAGGGATTGCCAGAAACTGTGGTTTTGGGTGGAGCAGTGCACCTGACTTTTGGGTGGAGGAGTGCTTCAGCGCTGATTTAACAGCATCGTTTTGATCCGGCTTTAGCCGCAGAGGCAGTATAACCGAGACCCACTTCAGTTGCTGAAAAAAACATCCTGGGTTTGAAAGGGCGCGGCTTTAGCCGCGCCAAAGCACGTCTTCGAATACGGGCTTTAGCCCCTGAGATTTCGGAACTCTGCCTGCCCGGGAAAGATCGCGTGACCTTTCGCAAATATCTGGTACTCGCCGGCGTCACCCTATGCGCGTCCATCGGCGATTCGCTGCTCTCCCGGGGCATGAAGCAGATAGGCAGCATCTCCCTGAATCACTTGTCGGATTTGATCCTGGCCGTGCGAAATCCCTCGGTTGCTTTGGGCATTCTGCTCTTGCTCGGATTCTTCGCGTCCTACATGACCGCCCTTTCCTGGGCCGACCTCACCTACGTTCTTCCCGCCACCTCGCTCGGCTACGTCCTGCTAACGCTAATCGCAAAGTTTTATCTGCACGAAGCGGTGACAACTTCGCGCTGGATCGGAATTCTTCTGATATCAGCAGGCGTGGGATTTGTTACCCAAGGTCCAGCATTGACGCATCATCCACCAAAAGCCCCGGCTGACAAATCAGAATACGAACCGGCCTCCGCAAGGGACCAACTATGAAGGACGCTCAATGAAGCAAGCCTACGCATGGAGCGCGATTGCCGCCATCGTACTGGCCTCGACCACCGGCGATGTCCTGCTCTCCCGCGCCATGAAGCAGGTCGGAGACGTAGGCGCGCTCTTTCGCGAAAGCGGCCTGTGGACAGTGTTAGGACGAGTCCTCCGCAATCCAAACTTCCTGCTCGGCGTCCTCGCTATGACAACCGCGTTCTACAGCCTGCTCTTCGGCCTCTCCTGGGGCGACGTCAGCCTCATCGCACCCGCTTCCGCTTCGCTCACTTTCGTGACCAACGCAGTCGCAGCCAAGATTTTTCTCCACGAACGCGTAGACCACCGCCGTTGGATGGCCGCGGTGTTAGTAGCAGGCGGCGTCGTGCTGCTGGCCGCGTGAGGTCGCCACGCTGACACCTCGCGTCGTTGTCTTTTGGTCGTCTTTTCTCTTTCTTTTGTGTACAGTCTTGCGTATGCGCACGAAGTTGTGGCTAACGGCGTTTGCGGCGGCGGCGGTATGGCCAACACTCGGTCATGCCGAAGACCTAACCAAAGAAGTCAAGAAGGCCCTGGAACGGGGCACGCTGGATCAGTCTGGGACGAAGCCATTCCATTTGAGAGCGATACTGGAACCGACCTTTGAACGAGATAAGGAATCCGGCCGCACCGGCGATGTGGAGATTTGGTGGGTGTCGCCGACTCAGTGGAAGCGGGAAGTACGATCGCCAGAGTTTCACCAGATCGAAATCGTGGACGGTGTTCACGACTGGCAGAAGAACGAGGGCGACTATTTTCCTGAATGGCTGCGAGAGGTGGCTGTCGAACTGGTTAAGCCGGTGCCGCCGCTTGACCAGGTTCTCGATCAGATAAAAACGGCAGAAGCACGGCGGATCGGGCCAATGACGAACCTAACCTGGACGACCGTCAGCGGCACCGCGGATGTTCATAATATTTTGAGGTCCTCGGTTGCTTTGCAGGACAGCACAGGCCTGCTGCTCTACGCAGGTGGTTTCGGATGGAACGGCGAGTTTAAGGATTACAAGAGCTTCCATGCCCGAATGATCGCGCGGACAGTGAACGTGGGATCACCTCAGGTAACGGCAAAAGTAACGACGCTTGAAGATCTGGGAAACATTCCGGTGGGATTCTTTGATACAACTGCAAAAGGCGGAGACCCGCAGCCGCTGCAAACGGTGCTACTCGACGAAACTTCGCTGCGAAAGAATCTGCTACCGACGGCACCTTTGTCGTGGCCGCCGCTTCAAAATGGGCCCCTCGAAGGAAATGTTACGACTCAAATAGTCATCGACCGTGAGGGTAAAGTAAGGGAGATCGGAACGGTAATTTCTGAAAACTCAGGCGTGAATGACACGGGGAGGCAAGCGGTCGCGGTGATGCGGTTCAAGCCGTTTCTCATTAATGGCCTGCCAGTTCAAGCGATGTCGCAGGTCACAATACCTTTTAAAACTGTGCGGCCGGCGGGTGTTGAAACCTTCGAGAGCGCCCGTACTTACTTTGAGCGCGGCAGGCACGTCGGCTTTCCCGCAACTGGAACCGGCGCACCTTATGTGTTGCACGCGGAGTTCGAGGCCAGAGGGAGTTCAGGAACTATTGAGAAAGGGCGGTATGAAGACACGTGGTTGAGCGATACCCGATGGCGTAGAGAAGCGTGGTTTGGCAAGAGCCGATATGTGCGGTCGAGAAGTGGAGAGAAAAGCTATCAGTTAACAGAGGGGCCGGACGGCGCGTCACTGCGGCCCGTGTTCAGGGTGCTGGAGCCGATTCCAGCGATTGACACGTTTGTAGAGTCAGACTGGAGGATCAAACGAGACACGGTCAATGGCGTTCCGACGGTGCGGGTACTCACTGGCTACGAAAGCCCTGACGGGAAACTGGATCCAGTGCAGGTGAGGGGCTATTGGTTCGATGATAACGGATTGCTGGTAAAGACGCACTTCAACGGAATCGAAACCCGGCGGTCGGAGTTTGAAGAATTCGCCGGGGTAAAGGTCGCACGGCAGATCGATGTACTCAAAGAGGGGGCGTTGGGCATAAGAATTCGCGTCATTGAAGTGACGCCCGCGGGGACGATGCCAGTAAAGATGTTCGAACTACCAGGACATGCGTGGACCCGAGCCTTTACCGACGAACTAAGATAAGCATAGCTCCCGGAGGGTGAGCCATCCTTTATGCCCATCCGATAACTGGGGGCACCGATTTCATTCCCGATTTAGGAACCCGCCCCGCCGCCCGTCCATTTTCTCCTTGATCCCACTCCTTCATTCACGATATTATATAAGCACATCGGTTATCTATAAGATAATCTACGTTCTTTGACAACTTGACAGGTACGAATCTCCTAGCAATGCCAACTGCGGAGTCCGACCAATCATGGACGAGGCGAAACTTTTGTCCCTGCTTTGCGCGTTGTTCCAAAATGGTACTGCAGACCATCGCGAAGCCTATAACTCCAATGTTTAGACTATTTTGCCTCTAACTACCTTAAGAACCATAGATCTAGAAGGCAAGAAAAATTCCGATCCTTTGTTTTCTAGATTTTAGGTGCAAACGAGCGGTTTTTTTTTGAGGGAAATTGTGCACCAGAAGTTGTGCACTCGAACAAGCTGAACCTTGAAACCGCCGCCGAAAGCCATCCGAAGAGCCCGCATAAATCTGGTCGCGTGATCGCTAAAAGCCTGCCGTCGGATCTCACGATCGGGGCGGCTTGGGATATTTGATCTCTCGCAGCCAAGCCGCACAGATCAACCAGACCAGGACAATAAGTAATGTGCAGAGCACACTGCCCTCCGGACCAACCGTACCGCCAGACAGCCAGGCCGGGCCGGACGAAGTCGAATTCAAAAGATGACCGGGCAAGGTCTGACCGCTGTCAGCAACCCCGTAAAAGTACGTCTCGCCCCAATCGAACGCCATGTGAAGTCCGATTGGCATCCAGAGATTGCCGGTCCGACGCAATAAGAAGCAGGCCAGCAATCCAAACGCTCCGGCGTTAAACAACCCCACCCAATCCTCTCCCGAGTTGCCGTGGTGTGAGTAGCCGAAATATGCAGCTGAGAGAATTGCGGCAGGCCAGAACCCAATGCCCGCCGAGAGTGTGAATAACCCGTATCCGCGAGCGCGAAACTCCTCCCGCAAAGCAACCAGCGTGAATACGAACGCATAGACAACAGCCCACTTCCAGATGTCTGCACCGTGCAGTGCGAGGCCTCCAAAGTAGAAGACTCCAACCGCCCGCATGGCAACCAGCAAGCCAGTAATAGCTGCGAATCCAAACAGAACGCCCTGCCAGAACTGAACGCGGAACATCCTGCGCCCCGGCAATCCGTAATCGGCAAGGCTCCTGCCTTCGATGCGCCCCATAGTCCAACTGGCGAGTAGAAAGATCAGGAAGTCCATCACTTCGCGAATCAAAAATAAAGTGGTGTCGTCCGCACCGCGCAGCAACCGGCGAACCACCAGGTTGCTGAGGTTGATGCCACCGGTGACGATAGCTAGAAACACGAGCAACCGCCAGCCGGCTCGTAGTTCCGAGGTGCCATAGAACACACGGCGCAGCACCGATGGTCTGTCGGATTGCACAGCCTCAATCATGGTCGTGGGTCTCCGTTGTGGGGGATACGGTACCGATATGACGTTTGTTCCGGGCACTTGTTAGCCGCCACCGACATTCGTTCCGGCCCCGTCGGCAACCGCCACGAGTGTGCCAATCATATCGTCAACTGCTCGGAGCCCCGTCGGCCAGGCTATCCGCCATGTGTTGACATGGAACAGTGGCCGCCATATGATGCCAGCGCTCCTCGGACGGAGGATTTATGAAGCACTCTTCCCGGCCCACCAGGACGCCCGCCAATCTTTCTAAATCAATGCATCACCAACTCAGCGCGTATGCGCTAGCGGCCAGCGCAGCGGGAGTAGGGATACTGGCCCTACCCCAGCCAGCCGCAGCCAAGATCGTCTACACGCCTGCCCATACCCACATTAACGGAGACCTTTCTCTTGACCTGAACCATGACGGCATTGTCGACTACGAGTTCTACGAACACAAGTACAACTCGGTCTTTTGGGAGATGTGGGTTCGCGGAGGGAAGAACCAAGTCCTCGCAAGCGGTCCCCACGCCAGCTTTGCCGCAGCTTTACCGGCGGGAGTTCGGCTGGGAGCGAAAAGAAAGTGGGCGACAGGCTACGGGATAATGGTCGGCTGGTCCGGCACCTCAACTGGAAACACAAACACGGGCACAAGGCACTATGGGCCGTGGTTCAACGTCCACCACCGTTACATGGGTTTTAAATTTCTCATGGACGGCCATTTCCACTATGGCTGGGCCCGACTGAACGTCACGATGGCCAACGACCTTATCGACGCCGTTTTAACCGGATACGCCTACGAGACCATTCCCAACAAACCGATCATTACAGGCAAGACGAAGGGGTCGGACGAGATCGACAGCATCGCGCAACCGAATCCAGTGTCTGTAACCACGCCCATCCCGAAGCCCGCCACATTGGGAACACTAGCGTTAGGAATGCCGGGACTGTCGATCTGGCGCCGGAAGGAATCGGCGGAGAGCGCGCAATAGCGTTCCCGCTTGTACGCTGCTTCGCGCCGGTCACGGCCCTATTTCAAGAACAATGTCGATGCCGCACTTTCCTAACGCGGTTAGGAATGAAGCAGTTGACCTATCCCTAACCTCGCTGAGCTGGTTGGGCGCAAAACACTTCTCCCCGAGGACATTGGAATCACCCAAGCCCACCGTCCCGGACCAATCCGCCCTGCTCCCCATTCGCTGTCCGAAACTCGCCAATCGCTGCTAATCCTATGCGCTTCTTGGGCTTACGTTGACCAAAATGGTTCGTTCAGATAGCTTTATAATAGATTAAACCATAGTGGGGAAGTGTACCCTAATAGGAACCCTTATCGTGCCTAATAGCAATGGCAAGACGCTGCTTTTATTGAAACCTCGAGGCTTCTGCGCCGGGGTGGTGCGGGCAATTGATATTGTGCGGATCGCGCTCGAGGCTTTCGGTCCGCCGATCTATGTCCGCAAGGAGATCGTGCACAACCGATTTGTGGTTGAAGAACTGCAGGGCAAGGGCGCGATTTTCGTGGACAGCGTCGACGAAGTTCCCCACGGGGAGCGGGTAATCTACAGCGCCCACGGAGTGTCCCCGGAAGTGCGAGAGGCCAGTCAAGCGCGCCAGTTGAGGGTGATTGATGCAACCTGTCCTCTGGTTACGAAGGTCCACGTGGAAGCTGTCAAGTTTGCCCGGGAAGGGTATTCGCTGATTCTGATCGGACACCATGATCATGATGAAGTGATTGGAACGCTGGGCGAGGCACCGGTCGTGACTCAGGTTGTAGGGTCGCCGGAGCAGGTGGCAACGCTGACGGTGCCCGATCCCGACCGAGTGGCGTATCTGACCCAGACTACTTTGAGTCTCGATGAGACTAAAGACATTATTTCGGCCTTACGGGCGAAGTTCCCCAAGATCAAAGGGCCGGCGGCGCAGGATATTTGCTATGCGACCGAGAACCGCCAGGTCGCCGTGAAACACGTCGCCTCGGATGCGGATCTGCTACTGGTTGTGGGTTCGGATAACAGTTCGAATTCGAATCGCTTAGTGGAAGTTGCGCGCAACCTGGGCACGAGTTCTCATCTTATTGATAGCTTCCAAAATATTAAGCCGGAGTGGCTGGAAGATGTAAAGACGATTGCCCTGACGGCGGGGGCTTCCGCTCCAGAATGTCTGGTGGAAGAAGTGGTCAAGTTCTTGGGCACGGAAGGTTTTGGCAACGTGCAGGAAGTAGAAGTGATGCCAGAAAACGTGCGTTTTGGCTTGCCTCCAGAAATTGTGGAGGCCATTGCCAGCGCCCCCAGCGCCGTTAGTGTGGAGTAAAGAATCAAATATGGACGAGACCTCCTCCTCGTTTTCGGCGTCAAGCACGCCGCAATTGCGCTTTGGAAAAATCGACGACCTGGGCAGCCGGGTCGCTGCCGCGGTTGATGGCGCGCGTAAATTCCTCTTTTCCCAGCAGCACGAAGAGGGATACTGGTGCGGCGAGTTGGTGGCTGACACCACTCTCGAATCTGATTACATTCTGCTGCACACGCTCCTCGGCACTGGCAATCCTGAGCGCTTTCAGAAGTGCTGCAACTGGATTCTTCTACATCAGAACGAAGACGGCGGCTGGGGCATCTACGTCGACGCGCCTTCGAACATCAGCGCTAGCGTGAAAGCCTATTTTGCGCTGAAGCTCACTGGCTATAAACCTGATCATCCCGCTTTGGTGCGGGCCAGAACGCGAATCCTTGAGATGGGTGGAGTCACCGAGGTCAACACGTTTACCAAGATTTATCTGTGTTTCTTAGGTCAATACGATTACGATGCGGTGCCTGCGATTCCGCCAGAGATCGTACTCTTTCCCAAGTGGTTCTGGTTCAACATCTATGAAATTTCGTCCTGGTCGCGCGCCATTCTGGTGCCGCTTTCTATCGCATACGCAAAGAAGCCGCTAAAGAAGATTCCCGATGAAATGGGAGTCGATGAATTATTCGTCGGCGGCCGCGACAAGTCGCGGATGCGCTTGCATTGGAGCGACAAACTCATCTCCTGGCGCAACTTCTTTCTTGTTTTCGACCGGCTAACCCATTGGTTCGAGATGGTACACGTTCGTCCGCTGCGCTGGCTGGCGCTGAAGCGGGCGGAGCAATGGATGCTCGAACGCTTCGAGATGAGCGATGGCTTGGGTGCGATCTATCCCTCGATGTTGAATGCGATTATCGCGTTGCGCTGCCTGGGTTACTCGCTCGACGATCCGCAAGTGATTCGTGCCTTGGACGAATTCGAAAAGCTGGGGATCGAGGAAGACGATACTTTCCGCATGCAGCCCTGCATGTCTCCGGTTTGGGATGCGGCATATGCACTTTTCGCGTTGGGCGAGGCTGGCGTTCCGGCGAATGATCCGCGAATGATCAAGTGCGCGGATTGGATTCTGCAAAGGCAGGTTCGCACTGTCGGAGACTGGAAAGTAAAGAACAAGGAAGGACAGCCTGGCGGCTGGTACTTCGAATTCAATAATGAGTTTTATCCGGACGTGGACGATAGCGCAATGGTTTGCCTGGCCCTGGGTCAGGTGGAGCATCCGAATGGGCGCTACCAGCGAGAGTCGGTGCAGCGCGCGATTGATTGGATTTTCTCCATGCAGTGCAAAAACGGTGGCTGGGCCTCGTTTGACAAGGACAACACGCGCATGGTGTTTCAGTACATTCCGTTCGCGGACCACAACGCCATGCTCGATCCGCCGACTGTGGACATCACGGGACGGACTCTGGAAATGCTGGCGGCTTATGGATACGACAAAAATGATCCGCGGGTGAAGAAGGCGCTCAAGTTCATTCGCGAGGAACAGGAATCCGATGGTTCGTGGTTTGGGCGCTGGGGAGTGAATTACATTTACGGCACGATGCAAGTGCTGCGCGGGTTGGAAGCCATGGGCATCGATCATCATGAGCCTTATGTGCAGCAGGGCGCGGAGTGGTTGCGCATGGTGCAGAATCCTGATGGAGGCTGGGGTGAGACTTGCGGGTCGTATGACGATCCCAGCACGCGGGGCGTGGGTCCTAGCACGCCGTCGCAGACCGCATGGGCGGTGATGGGTTTGCTGGCGGCGAGCGATACGCGCAGTGATTCGGTGGCGCGGGGCATTGCATATTTACTGCGCACGCAGAAGAAGAATGGGGCCTGGGATGAGCCGCAGACTACGGGGACGGGTTTCCCGCGGGTGTTTTATCTGGTTTACACGTTATACCGGCAGTATTTCCCGCTGATTGCGTTGACCACATACGCGAAGGCGATGGCGGGCGCGGCGCAGGGAACCGGTGTGCGGCGGATTGGGTAGGCTGTCGCAGAAGAATATATCTTGTTGTCATTCCGAGGAGCGAATGCGACGAGGAATCTGCAGTTTGCCTGAATGCCAAGGACTGCAGACCCCTCGCTTCGCTCGGGATGACAAAGCTTAGGTGTTGTCGAAGAGACACTGGAGAACAGACTGATGGCAGTGCCAATTTCTCAGATGTGGACAACAGCAACTTATGTCCTGAAGCAGAAGATCAAGGGACGTAAGCAGTATCCGCTTGTCCTTATGCTGGAGCCTTTGTTCCGCTGCAATCTGGCTTGCGCCGGTTGCGGGAAGATTCAGTATCCCGCGCACGTGCTGAAGTCGCAACTCTCTCCCGAGGAATGTTTCCGCGCGGTCGATGAGTGTGGCGCACCGACTGTCTCTATCCCCGGAGGCGAACCCTTGCTGCATCCTCAGATTGGCGAGATTGTGGATGGGCTGGTGGCGCGCAAGAAATACATTTATCTGTGCACCAATGCGCTTCTGCTCGAGGAAAAAATCCATCTATTCAAGCCCAGCAAGTATTTGACTTTCTCCGTACACATGGATGGACAGCGCGAGCATCACGACTTTTCGGTTTGTCTCGAAGGCGGATACGATAAGGCAATCGACGGGATTAAAGCCGCGCTGGCCGGCGGTTTCCGGGTGACGACCAACACCACGCTGTTTGATGGCGCAGATCCTAAGAGCGTGCGCGCTTTCTTCGATGAGATGATGGAATTGGGCGTGGAGGGCATGATGCTTTCGCCTGGGTACTCCTATGACAAGGCGCCCGATCAGCAGCGTTTTCTCGGTCGGGCTCGCACCCGGCGGTTGTTTCGCGCCATGCTCTCAAATCGCAGCACGAAGTGGCGTTTCAACCAGTCGGCGTTATTCCTCGAGTTCCTGATGGGAAAACGCGAGTACGCCTGCACGCCTTGGGGCATGCCCACCTACAACGTTTTCGGATGGCAGAAGCCCTGCTATCTTTTGCAGGACGGTTACGCGGATACGTTTGCTGAATTGCTCGGGACGACTACATGGGAAAATTACGGGACCGAGTCGGGCAATCCCAAGTGCGCGAATTGCATGGTGCACAGCGGATATGAAGCCTCCGCGGTGAACGATTTGTTCGGGTCGGTGCGGGGTATGTGGCAGGAAGTGAAGGCGCGGACGTTTGGTGAATACGAAGATGCTTCCGCACTCAGGCTGCTGGATGAGCCTACCAGGCCCGCGCACGCCGGTCCGTTGGTTCAGATCGACGCGGCTGTTGGCGAGGGGACGCGGGTTTGAGCGGGCGTGAATCAGGGCACGGGCCTTCCGCTCCGGTGGATCCGGACTCGCTGGAAGTCGCGCCGGGAACGGCTCACGAAAACCTCGAGGGTTCCGTTCCGTCATTGGCGAATGAGGAAGATCTTCGCAAGGCTTTAGAGCAGGCGTTCGACTATCGCGGCGATGTCTCCATCACGCGGAAAGATGGGTCGAAGATCGAAGGCTACATTTTCGATCGTAGCAGCGGATCCAGGCTCGCAGACAGCTTCGTGCGAGTGTTGCCGAAAGATGGATCTCCCAGGATAAAAATTTCCTACGCAGAGATTGGTGCTCTGGCTTTTACCGGGCGCGATATGGCTGCGGGCAAGAGTTGGGAAAACTGGGTACGCCACTACTGGGAGAAGAAGGCGGCAGGCGAGAAGGATATTTCGCTGCAGCCGGAAAAGCTTGATTAGCAGCAATTAGCAGTCAGCACTCGGTATCCAGCATTCGGAGTGGTTGGGTGGTTTCTCGAGTCGTTGGAGAGCGCGAATCCCTCAGCGGCTTAAAGCCGAAAATCAATGGGCCTTGTGCGGCATGACTGAAGTCATGCCCTCCCACGAGTCGGGCTGATTTTCGCAGGCTGCCCGGACGAGGCGTCCGGGGTTACGTGAGCATAGCGCGGACGCTCGGCGGGAAGAATTTTCCGCAAGCTGTGAAGTGAAGTCATGCCCACCTAAGACCGACTCGCAGGGAAGTGCAGTTTTGCTAAGTGCCAATTGCTCAATGCTGGCTTTCGTCACTGGCGCAACCGGTTTTGTGGGCAGTCACGTCGCCCGACTGTTGGCCGAGCAAGGTGCCGACCTGCGATTGCTGGTCCGTTCCGGTAGCGATCTGAGAAATATTCAAACGCTTAAGGCGGATCGGGTCGTCGGCGATCTGCGCGATGCGGCATCCGTTGAGAAGGCGATGGCGGGTTGCGATGTTGTGTTTCACGTGGCGGCTGACTATCGGCTCTGGGTTCGCGATCCGCAGGAGATGTACCGTGCGAATGTGGAAGGTACACGGGCCGTTCTTGACGCCGCACGAACGAATCACATAAGGCGGGTGGTTTACACGTCGAGCGTCGCGACCATGGGATTTACCTCGAACGGCCGTCCCGCGGATGAGGATTCTCCGGTTTCACTCGACCGCATGATCGGCCACTACAAGCGATCGAAATTCATGGCCGAAGAAGTGGCGCTGGAGACGGGACGCAGCGGAATGGATGTGGTGGTCGTGAATCCCAGTACTCCGGTTGGCGAACAGGATATCAAGCCCACTCCCACGGGACGCATTGTCGTGGACTTCCTGAAAAAGAAGTTTCCGGCTTATGTGGATACAGGTTTGAATCTCGTGGATGTCACGGAATGCGCGCGCGGCCATGTGGCTGCCCTGGAGAAGGGGAGAAGCGGAGAGCGCTATATTCTGGGCGGAGAGAATCTGACGTTGAAGCAGATTCTCGACAAACTGGCAGCCATTACCGGATTGCCGTCGCCTAAGATTAGGGTTCCTTACGTGTTAGCGCTCGCGACCGGTGTGGTGGATGAAGTTGTGACAGGCCGCATCCTGGGGCGGGAGCCTCGTGCAACAATTGATGCGGTGCGCATGGGACGCAAGAAGATGTTCGTATCATCGACAAAAGCCGGGCGCGAACTGGGATGGAAGATCGTTCCGGTTGACGATGCGTTGCGCCGCGCGGTGGAGTGGTTTCAGTCGAATGGATATGCCACGCGAGGCTGATTCAACTTCATTGTTGTTATCCCGAGCGTAGCGAGGGATTTGGGTTCTCGCCTTGGCCAGCGAGCTTCGCTCGCCACCTGGACGAGGCGTCCCGGGCTACGCGATCCCTGGACGGGTCGAAGACCCGCCCCCACAGAGGCAGATGTCAAGCGTGACCAAGGTCGCAATAGTTGCTGCTCTCGAGCGCGAGGTGCGTCCGCTATTGAAGCGCTGGCACGCGGTGGAGCGCGAGTACGAGGGGCGGCAGTTTAAGTTTTTCGAGATTGGAGAGAGCGTGCTGGTATGCGGGGGCATCGGAGCGGAAGCTGCTCGCCGGGCCACCGAGGCTGTTATCGCGCTGTACCGGCCTGGACTTGTGCAATCCGTGGGCTTCGCGGGAGCGCTAGATTCGACTTTGAAGTTGGGCGAGATTTTCTCGCCGAGTCGCGTGATCGATGCCAGGGACGGCAGCAGCGTGGAAACGGGCATCGGTTGTGGTGTACTGGTCAGCGCAGACTCCATTGCGGGTGTGGAGCAAAAGGTGAAGTTGGCCGAATCCTATGGCGCACAGGCGGTTGATATGGAAGCGGCGGCTGTGGCGCGCGGTGCGCAGGCCCGGGGTGTACGCTTTATGGCGGTGAAGGCAATCTCGGATGAGAGCAGTTTTGCCATGCCAGCGATGGATCACTTCATCGGCCGGGACGGTCAATTTCGGACATTAAATTTTGTGATTTTTGCCGCGTTGCGACCGTGGCTTTGGCCGCGGGTAATCCAGCTTGCCAGAAATGGCGCAAAAGCATCCCGGGCATTGTGCGCTGAGTTGAATCGATACATTCACCAAGCGAAGAAACCAGGGGTTTCGGGGACGGAGTTGCATCCAATATCGAAGGTAACCAACTAATTCATGGCCATCGCAGGACAATTTACGATCGAAGAGATCAAAAAGTCGATCCCGGTTACCATGCGGGCGGCGGTCTACCGGGGCGTCAACGAGGTTCGGGTAGAGAACGTTCCCGTGCCAACAATTGGGCCCGGAGAATTACTAGTCCGAGTGCACACTTGCGGTATCTGCGGAACCGATCTTAAGAAAATCGCCAGCGGCTCACACTCAGCTCCACGTATTTTTGGACACGAAACATCGGGCGTAGTAGCAGCGGCCGGTAAGGAAGTCAGCGAGTTCAAACCCGGCGATCGCGTCGTTGTATTCCACCACATTCCGTGCGGCGAGTGTTACTACTGCCGCCATAAGACCTTTGCCCAGTGCGAAACTTACAAGAAAGTTGGCTGCACCGCGGGATTCGAGCCCTCAGGCGGCGGGTTCGCCGAGTATGTTCGGGTGATGGATTGGATCGTCAATCGTGGCACGGTTCGTGTCCCCGATGGAGTCTCGTTCGAGCAAGCCTGCTTTGTGGAGCCGGTGAATACCTGCATGAAGGGAATTGAGACTCTGCAACTTTTGTCCGGCGAAAGTGTTCTCGTAATGGGACAAGGTCCCATCGGCATCATATTGAGTACATTGGCCAAACGGTCAGGGGCTAGGGTAATTACTTCCGATTTGTATCCCGAGAGGCTTACAATATCTACAACCTTCGGATTAGAGTATGGGATCGATGCTTCGCGTGCCGACACAGTGAAAGTGGTGCGGGAGCAGACAGAGGGTCGGGGCGCCGACGCGGCGATCGTGGCCGTAGGTGGGAACGCCCTGATTCGGACTGCCATGGATGCAGTGCGTCCGGGAGGCCGGGTTTTGCTGTTTGCACAGACGGTTCGCGGCGAAGCTGCGATTGATCCGGCGGCCATCTGCGTGGACGAGAAAAGATTGTTGGGGTCCTACAGCGCGTCGGTCGAACTACAGAAAGATTCAGTGCGCTTCGTAATGAGTCGAGAGATGGATTTGGAACGTTTAATCAGTCACCGCTTTCCTTTGTCGAACAGCGTCGAGGCTTTGAGGCTGGCCGCTCATCCTCAGCCGGATTCGATGAAGATCGTGATTCAAGCGGGCAGTTCGTGGGAAGGAAACATCGAGTGAATGGAAAGATGACAGCAGCGGTCCTCTATGGCAAAGAGGACGTAAAAATCGAGAGAGTTCCCATCCCCCGCGTGGGCGATGGCGAGGTGCTGGTGAAAGTGCAAGTCGCGTTGACTTGCGGGACCGACCTCAAGGTGTATCAGCGCGGCTACCATGCCCGCATGATCGTTCCTCCCGCACTGTTCGGACATGAACTGGCCGGAGTGATTGAGGAGGTTGGCCCGGGCGTACGCGCATTCAAGAAGGGGATGCGGGTGGTGGCATTGAACTCCGCGCCCTGCCAGATGTGTTTTTATTGCTCCAAGCATCAGGCTAATCTTTGCGAAGATCTGTTGTTCAACAATGGAGCTTACGCCGAATACATTCGGATCCCACGGCGCATCGTCGAGATCAACATGCTGGCAATTCCGCCGGATGTGACCTATGAAGAAGCGGCGATGGTTGAGCCGCTCGCATGCGTGCTCCGTGGCCTCCACGAAACGGGCGTTGAGATTGGCGATACGGTGACCGTAGTCGGCGGCGGTCCGATCGGCTTGATGTTCGTACAGGTTGCCAAAGCGGTTGGCTGCAACGTGATTTCCGTGGTCAAGCGCGATTCGCAAGTTCAGGCCGCAAAACACATGGGCGCGCATGAAGTCGTGCAGATCACCAAGGTGAATGATCCGGTGGAAGCGGTGCGCAGGCTTTCTCCGGAAACTCGCGGCAGCGATGTGGTGATCGAGGCCGTGGGTCGTCCCGAAGCCTGGGAGATGGCTATCGACATGGTGCGCAAAGGCGGGACGGTGAATTTCTTTGGCGGCTGCGCCAGCGGCACCAAAGTGCAACTCGACACCAACCGGCTGCATTATTCGGAAGTAACCTTGAAAGCCACTTTCCATCACACGCCGGAAACCGTGCGCCGAGCTTTTGCGCTGATTGCCGAAAAGAAGATTCGGTCCACCGATTACATTACTGGCGAGGCACCACTCTCCCGGCTGCAGCAGGTTTTTCATCACATGCTGAACCGCAACGGCGATATCAAGACCGCCATTATTCCCGGGCATTGAGGAGTTTGCGATACTCGCACGGGCGTGGACGCCCGCGCTTACATTGACGACCATGTCCTCCATCGCCACCGGTTCCCGGACTGCAGCTATTCCCTCCACGGTGGTGGGGTGGGGCAGTCTTCCGCCTGAGTATGCCATTCCTGCGAAAGCTCCAACGCTTGCTGAAGCTGAAGAATACTGTCGTCGTCTGGCACGCACCCATTACGAGAATTTTTCGGTTGCGAGCTGGTTTCTTCCTGCGCGCCTGCGTCAGGATTTTTTCAATGTTTATGCCTATTGCCGTATTTCCGACGATCTGGGCGATGAAGTTGGCGATCCCAACGCTTCTTTGAGGTTGTTGGATCAGTGGGAAGCCGAGCTTGATGCCTGCTACGCCGGAAGCCCGCGGCATCCCGTGTTCGTTGCATTGGTGGAGACGGTTCGCAAGTGCGAAATTCCGAAGCAAACTCTTTCCGATCTGCTGACCGCGTTTCGCCGGGATCAGAGGATCTCTCGATATTCAACCTTTGAAGATGTTGTCGGTTATTGCCGGTATTCGGCCAATCCTGTAGGGCATCTAGTCCTCTACGTGTGCGGCTACCAGGATGCGGAGCGGCAGGCCCTTTCCGATTTCACTTGCACTGCTCTGCAACTGGCAAATTTCTGGCAGGATGTGAGTGTGGATTACGCCAAGGGCCGCATTTATCTTCCCCTTGAAGACCTGCGCCGCTTCGGAGTCACCGAAGATGACATCGCGGCGCAACGCAACACCTCGGCTTTCTGCGACATGATGCGCTTCGAGGTGGACCGCGCCCGGAATTGGTTCCGCCGGGGTTTGCCGCTGATTCAGCAGGTGGATCGCGAGTTGGCCATCGATATTGAATTGTTCAGCCGCGGCGGGCAGGAAATTCTGAATGCCATCGAAGCCCAGGGATACAACGTTCTGGGAAGACGGCCGGCGATTTCAAAGTCACGCAAACTGGCGCTGGTAGCGCGTGCGGCTTGGGGAAGACTGCTGCGGAGAAAGCGAGTATGAGCACGGCGGTGCAGCCAGCTCCCACACCTTTCGCGCCCACGGAATCGCAGCTTGCGGTTGCATACTCGGTTTGCCGCAGCATCACGCGTTCAGCGGCTAAGAACTTCTATTACGCGTTTCTGGTGTTGCCGCGGGCGAAGCGTCAGGCTTTGTGCGCGGTCTACGCTTTCATGCGGCGCTGCGACGACATTGCCGACGATGAATCCTTCTCGCAATATGACCGGCGACAGAAACTTGCGGGGTGGCTGGATGCGTTTCATCGGGCTCAATCTGGCGAGCCGACTGATGAGCCCGTGCTGCTGGCTTTAACCGACGCACAGCGCCGCTATAACATTCGCATCGGACTCCTCGATCAGCTCGCATATGGTACGGCTATGGATGTTGAGGGAGGTCCGCCAGACGCGAGCGGTTCGCCCGCGCCACACGAGCTTAGCGTTCGCTACAGGACCTTTGACGATCTCTATCAGTACTGTTACCGGGTGGCCTCGGTCGTGGGATTGGTTTGTATTCATGTGTTCGGCTATCGCGATCCGGCTGCGGAGCCGCTGGCCGAGCGCCTGGGGCTTGCTTTCCAACTCACCAATATCATTCGCGACGTAAAAGAAGACGCGAGCATGGACCGCATTTATCTTCCACAAGAAGATTTGGACAAGTTTGGGATTTCACTTTCGTCATTGCGCGCCGCCTCCGACCCTGCGATATTTCGTCCGCTCTTGGCCATGGAAGCTGACCGGGCCCGCGAGTACTACCGTGCTGGCGCGGAACTCCTTCCGCTTGTCGAAGAGGACAGCCAGCCAGCTCTTTGGGTACTGATGACGATCTATCAGCGGCTGCTGGACAAAATTGCGCTGCGCCAATACGACGTCTTCAGCGACAAAGTCAGCCTCAGCGTGCGCGAGAAGCTCGGCATTTTGGCGAAGGGCTTCCTGAAACGCCTTTCCTGATGAGCCAGCGCCCGCCGCAAAATTCCCGAGTCGCCGTGGTGGGAGGTGGATTGGCGGGACTCGCCGCTGGTTGCGCCCTTGCCAGCAGCGGCTTTCGCGTCACTCTGTTTGAGCGTCGTCCTTATCTCGGTGGGCGCGCTTCTTCTTATCAGCACCCCGGCACCGGCGAAGTGGTGGACAACTGCCAACACGTGCTGCTTGGATGCTGCACCAACCTGATCCAGTTCTACGAACGACTGGGCGTCGAAAACAAGATCCGCTGGTACGACCGCCTGACTTTCCTCGAGCCGGGCGGACGCGCCTCCGTGATCGCACAATCGAAGCTGCCAGCGCCGCTTCATAACGGGCCCGCTTTCCTGCGCGCGGCCTGCCTGGATTTGTCTGACAAGCTTGTCATCGGCATGGCGATGGCAGCCTTGGCGCCTTCTGTGCCGCGAGACACTGGCGAATCATTTTTAACGTGGCTACGTCGACACGAACAGACAAAGCAAGCGATCGAGCGCTTCTGGAAGCCCGTGCTGGTGAGCGCTTTAAACGAAGAGCTTGATCGCATGTCAGTACCTTACGCAGCACAAGTAGTGCGGGAATCGTTTCTGAAGTCGACTGCGGCTGGGCGCATGGGTGTGCCGACCGTCCCTTTAACCGAGCTTTATAGCGTCGCTGGTGACTACATCGCTGCGCACGGCGGTGAGATCCATTCTCGCTGCGGCGTCGAGTCTTTTGCGACTGAGCCCGACAAGATAAGGCTGGTGGTCTCTGGTGAGGAAACGAGTTTTGATTTCGTTGTATTCGCCGTGCCCTTTGATGTTTTATCCCGCATCCTGCCGCAGAGTGCAACCGCCGAGCCCTTGCGCCGGGTCCTGGCGCGATTCGAGACTTCCCCGATCACCGGCATTCATCTCTGGTTCGATCGCCAGATAACCGACCTCGATCATGCCGTCTTGTTGGACCGAACTATTCAATGGATGTTTCACAAATCGAAAATACTAACTCCAGCGACTGCCTCCCTGCGGAATTCGTCGGAGGCGTCGGAAACGGGAGGGCACGACTTCAATCGTGCCGGTAACCGGAAACGGGAGGGCACGACTTCAGTCGTGCCGGTAATTCGCACTCAAGAGCGGGCTTCAGCCCCTGAGGCAAACGGCAGCTATGTCGAACTGGTCGTAAGTTCATCCAAGACTCTGGTGGAAAAGTCGCGAGCGGAGATCATCGAACTGGCACTGGCCGAACTGCGCGAGTTTTTTCCGGGCGCACGAAATGCGAACCTGCTGAAATCGACCGTAATCAAGGAAGTCCACGCAACCTATTCACCGCGACCCGGAGTGGATGTTTACCGTCCGCGGCCCGAGACGGTGTGGCCAAGAGTCTTTCTAGCAGGAGATTGGACCGCAACCGGATGGCCCGCCACCATGGAAGGCGCGGTTCGCAGCGGATACATGGCCGCGGAATCCGTAGCCCGAGCCGCAGGTATTCGAGACGCATCGTTCCTCGTACCGGATCTGCCCGCGAGCGGGTCCATGCGGCTTTTCGGATAGCTCCACGAGGCGCTTTCGAGTATGGACTTGCATGAACCTGCATCGCGTATTCGCGTTTCCACCCTTGAGATCGTTTGTCGACGTCCGAGCTGGGCGAAATTTAATTCACTGGGCCCAGGTACTGATCCAGCCAATTCAGTGTTTCCTTGATCAATTCATTGCGGGGGAGGTTGTGGCCGGTTTCGTAGAGCAGGCGTTTCTTCTGCTCTTTCCTCGATCCCAGCAGGCGGTAGAACGGGTCCTGGGTCGATTCCACCGGGAAGAAGAAATCGTAGTGTCCATTCAGCATCAAGACTGGCTGTTTCACTCTTGAAATGAAGTTGATGGTATCAACTTCAGGAAGGGACCGGTGGAAGTCGAGTCCTCCGAGTGCGAGAACACAGACCTTGATTCGGGGTTCCACGGCAGGCACAATTGAGCCCATTTCGGCGCCCCAACTGTAGCCGTAATAGGCCAGCTTCTCGTGGTCGAGGTCGGGACGAGTTTCCACATAGTCGATTGCCCGCGAAGCGTCTTTGACCCACATGACAACATGGTCCCGCCAGGTGCTGCTCTCGTTCGACACATCGGATTCCATGCCATCCCCTCGTTCATACGTTCCCTTGTACACAGGATATAGGACTGCACGTCCGCTCCTGAGGATGCCGTCCAATGCAGCCGTCGGATAAACCACAAACGTTCGCAGCAAAAGCGCATTCGACCCAGGAAAGAAGACAACAGTCTGGAAGGGCGGCTTGCTCTTCTTGGGAAGAATCAGGTAAGCAACCGCTTTCTCGTGTCCATAGGCAGCTGTGTATGTGATCCGCTCGGTTCTCCAATCCTCTTCGTCCTTGCCAAAAGGCTCGACGGTGGCGTTCAACGGAATCTTGTCATAGGAGTAGACGCTGCGATAGGCGCGGAACAATTCATCCGAGGCGGGTTTTTCCTTGCTCAAGTCGCGCCTCGGCGTAGCCATGGGAGCGGACGCAATCTTAAGATTGGGATCTGGATCGATGTACTTCATGCAACGAAAACCAATGTTCGCCGTACGCAGAAAAGGCGACTGCGCGTCCGGATCAACGAACATGTAATTGGGCTCGTCCCATGCTCCTCCGAGCACGTAGCGTTTACCAGAATCGGCTTGGTTCCAAATCCATTCCTTGACATTGCCCGCCATGTCGAAGTTGCCCCAGGGACTCATGTCCGGCTTGCTGCCGACGGGCAAAATTCCTGTGCCGCCAAAGTTGCTTGCAGGCACGATGTACGCCGCAGAGGACGGGCCGGCAGCCCGATTCCAGTGATAGATCGTGGGCAAACTCTTGCCCGCAAACTCCGCATAAGCCGCTGCTTCGTACCAACTGATGCCGGTTACAGGGAAGTCATCCTGTCCTTTCAAATATTCGCCTTGTATCCAGTCCTTCGGCCCTGGCCGCCCGGCCGCATCGCGAAACAGCGCCATGGCCTCGTCCCACGAGAGATGCTTTCCATCTCGCTGGAAGTCGACTTTCCAATACTCGCGCTTTTGATATCCGCCCTGGTCGACAAAGGCCTTGTATTGCCGGTTCGTCACCTCATATCGATCAATCCAATAATCTTTGAGCGCCAACTCAGGCATGCCTTCGTAACCTGGGATGAATAGCGTTTTGGAAAGTTTTTCTGGTGAAACCCTCACCATACCGGAAGGAATCTTCGCGGACTCGTCAAGAGTGACGGTGGCCGCGACCGGCTGACCAATAGGAACTGCATACCAGCCAAATAAGGCAGCGGTCGTCCGCAACACGGGGCCAAACCCCGGCTTCTCAAACTTCCATGCAAAATTCCCGCGCGGTTGGCGAACATTCTTGAACGGGGTGTGTCCGACCAGTACCCAAGGAGCGGTTACGTCGCTGTACACCCTGCGGTACACATCAGCCCCTGCTGGCGCAGTCTCGATTGAGGTCTGATACGAGATGACAGGCCATAGCCGGGCCAACCCGGGGTCGTCTGGAATCGACTTCTCGGCTTTCAGCGCGAGCGTGTAGGCTTCGCCAAATTTCCCCTGATCGGCCAGTTGTGAGGTCTCCGGCAAAGCCACGTCGCGGGCCCAGCGTGCATCGCGGTACCGCTTCAGCATCCACGTCGCTCCAGCGCCAATAATGATGACCATCAGCAAGAGCGGAACCAGCACCTGAGGGCGTTGCACTTCTCTGACAATCCGTGCCGGGCGCAGCATTCCGCCCGACTCAGGGAAGAGCAGTTCACGGCAGTTCTTGAGTTCGTGTGCGAGATCAGCACCCGAGGCGTAGCGCGCAGCGGGATCTTTTTTCAGGCAGCGGGTAACGATGCGGCGTACTTCCGGCGCAACATCTCGCTTGACTTCGCTCAACGGCGTCGGATCGTCCCGCATGATCGTGGAAATTAGCGCAGCGCTGGATTGTCCCTGGAAAGCTCTTCGCGCGGTCAACATTTCGTAGAACACCGAACCAAATGAAAAAACATCGCTGCGCGCGTCGATGGACTTTCCCTCGGTCTGCTCCGGCGACATGAATGCCAACGTGCCGACGATCATCCCAGGGGTCGTTGCCATCGATGCCATGGTGGCATCTTCCCCGCTCATCGCGGACGCTGGAGTGGCAAGTTTGGCCAGCCCAAAG
Source organism: Terriglobales bacterium (assembly GCA_035567135.1). Classification (GTDB taxonomy): domain Bacteria; phylum Acidobacteriota; class Terriglobia; order Terriglobales; family Acidobacteriaceae; genus JABDBE01. The sequence continues at coordinate 152,948 of DATMQI010000287.1, read as the reverse complement.
TCCAGCACTTTGACCAGCCCGCTCTCGTCCACCATGATGTTCGAGGGCTTCAGGTCGCGGTGGACGATGCCCGCGGCGTGGGCGCGCGCCAGAGCTTCGGCAATTTGTATGGCGTACTTGACAGCTTGATCGGTTGCCAGACCACCGGCAGGAATCACTTTGTCCAGCGTCTGCCCGGCAACACACTCCATGACCATGAAGTCGACGCCATCCTGCGACCCAATGTCATGAATCACGCAGATGTTGGGATGTTGCAGCCCCGAGATGGATTTAGCTTCTTGCTGGAAGCGTGCGTGTAATTCTGGGTTCGAAGAGAGATGAGTGGGCAGGACTTTAATCGCTACCGTACGCTGCAATCGTGTGTCCAGGGCGCGATACACTTCGCCCATGCCGCCGGCTCCGAGGAGCGATTGGATTTCGTACGGCCCGAACTTTGTGCCAGGAGTCAGTGCCATAGATCATGGCGATTATACCTTCGGAGTCCAATTTACCTCTTACAACTGCCGCCACACGTCCTTGAAGTCGAAAAATCCTTTTTTCCCCACGAGCCACTCCGCTGCGCGTACGGCGCCGTCCGCGAATCCACGGCGCGACTTGGCATCGTGGCACAGATAGATGGTGTCGCTGGGGGAATCGAGAACCAGTTCGTGCATCCCCACCACGTCGCCTTCGCGGAACGAAGTGATTTCAAGCTCGGTTCCGGACGCGTTTTCTATGATTTCTTGCAGCGTGAGAGCGGTTCCCGAAGGGGCGTCTTTCTTCTCCACATGATGGCGCTCAAAGATTTGTCCGAAGTACTGGTGTTGAAGGGCAGCTGCAGCGCCGCGCGCGACATCAAAAAACAAATTCACCCCGACCGAAAAATTAGCACCGTACAGGAAACCGATTTCGCTCTCTTCTACCGTTTTGCGGACTCGCGCCAGCTCGGTATACCAGCCGGTGGTGCCGACGACAATATTTTTCCCGGCAGCGATGCAAGCTTCAATGTGTTCGAGGACCGCGAGTGAATTCGTGAAATCAATGACCGTGTCGACCGAGGCTAGCTTACCTGCCGTCAGAGCCGAGGCCTTCGGATTCTCAGCAGAGCCAAAGACATTCACCTGATGGCCGCGCTGGCGCGCAACGTCCGCTACCAGCGAACCCGTCTTGCCCCGGCCTAAGATCAGAATATTCATAAGGCACAATCTCTTAACGCGCTCCGTGAGGCGTTCAGGTCAAGCAAACACTTCGGGATCCAGATTCGAAAAAAAAGTCTTATGCAGCCGCCGCACAACCTGCGGCACTTCGTCCTCTTCAATCACAAAAGTGAGATTAATCTCCGACGCTCCCTGCGAAATCATGCGAATCTTCACATCGGAAAGCTCGCCAAACACGCGAGCAGCAATCCCCGGCGTCTCCCTGAGATTTTCTCCTACCAGACAAACAATCGCCTTCCGGCCTTCATACTTCACGTCCGCCAACTTCGCGAGATCAGCCGCCAGCGCCGGAATTGACTCATTCGAATCCACGGTCAGCGAAACACTCACTTCCGAAGTAGAAACCACGTCCACGGCAATTCGATGCCGGTCGAAGGCCTCGAAGATCGCCCGCAGAAAACCATGAGCTAGCAGCATGCGCGGCGCCGCCACATCGATAATGGTAATCCGTTTCTTGGCCGCAATGGCTTTGAAAGAATTTCTGCAGTGTGGCACGCGGGCTGAGATGCGTGTTCCTTCGCAGTCAGGATTGCGCGAATTGAGTACGTAAACTGGAATGTTCTTTTGAACCGCCGGCAGCACCGTAGCCGGATGCAGAACCTTGGCGCCAAAGTAAGCCAACTCCGCCGCTTCATCGAAGCTAATCACCTTAATTCGCCGCGCCTCTGCGCACAAGTTCGGGTCGGTCGTCATCATCCCGTCAACGTCGGTCCAAATTTCGATGCGATCGGCGGCCAGTCCCGACCCAACGATGGCTGCGGAATAATCCGACCCGCCGCGCCCGATGGTGGTAGTGATCCCCGCTTTGGTAGCGCCGATGAACCCACCCATCACCGGCACCCGGCCCTTGTCCAGTACGGGTTGTACCTTCATCCGCAGTTTTTGGTTCGTCTCTTCCATCAACGGAACTGCCCGCATGTGCTCGTTGTCGGTGACGATACAGTCGCGTGAATCCACCATCGTGGAATCAAGTCCGCGTGCGCAAAACGCAGCCGTAACAATCCTGCTGGAAAGAATCTCGCCAAACGCCGCGACATGATCGGTGGTGCGTGGGGTCAATTCGCCAACAGCGGCGATGCCGCGCAAGAGTTCGTCCAACGCTTCGAAGTAAACACCCAAATCACCATGGAATTCCGTGAACAGCGCAGTGCCCAACAACTCTCCCGCGGTGTTGTAATGCCGTTCGCGCAGAGTGCGGGAGAGACTGAGTGCGGCCTTGCGATCGCCATTCCCCGCTGCACGCGCCATCGCCAGCAACTGGTCCGTAACTTTGGACATGGCGCTTACCACGACCACCGGCCTTTGCGAACGCCGTCCTTTAACGATATCGGCGGCCCGCTCGATGGCCTTGGCGTCCTGCACCGAGGTGCCACCAAATTTCATCACGATCATTGGGGGAGGCACCTCAGCGGCCGATTCGCGCGGTTAGCATTGCGGCTGGAGATAAACTCGCGGCTCTTCACCTCAGCGATCAATCGAGGTAACCCCGCGCCTTCAACAACTCAGCGTTTAGCAGAGCCGCGCCCGCCGCCCCTCGAATAGTGTTGTGGGAAAGCACGGTGAACTTCCAATCCAAAACCCCGCATGCCCGCAAACGCCCGACTGTGGCCGTCATCCCGTTGCCCGCCTCAACATCGAACCGGGGCTGCGGACGGTCCGCCGATTCCGCGTAGCACACTGGTTGTTCCGGAGCGCTCGGCAGCCGCAATTCCTGGGGCACGCTGCGGAATTCGTTCCAGGTCTTGATGATCGTTTCCGGCCGTGCCTTCTTCTTCAACTTCACGGACACGGATTCGGTATGCCCGTCTTCCACGGCGACGCGGTTGCATTGCGCACTCATAGCAAACTCGGCCGATACAACCCCAGCCCCATTCAACCGTCCCAGAAGTTTGCGCGTCTCCTCTTCCATCTTTTCTTCTTCCTTCGAAATATAAGGAATCACGTTTCCCAGAATATCGAGCGAAGCCACGCCAGGATAACCCGCACCACTCACCGCTTGCATGGTCACCGCCATCACCGTCTCGAGGCCAAAGGCATCCTGCAGAGGTTTCAGAGCCAGCACTAGTCCGATGGCCGAGCAGTTTGGATTCGTGACCACAAAACCGCCGGACTTCTTACGCCAGTTTTGACACTCGATCATCTGGATGTGATCCGGGTTGACCTCGGGAATGACGAGCGGCACATCGCTTTGCATTCTCAGGGCGCTGGAATTGGTAACTACGGCGCAACCTGCGGCCGCAAAGCGAGGTTCCATTTCGGCCGCAATTGATGCGTCCAAGGCGGCAAAAATGATTTTCGGTGCGCCCTCAGGGCCAGCCGGCGACACCCGCATTTCCGCCACGCGCCGAGGTATCGGCGTTCTCATCTTCCAGCGCGCCGCTTCGCCATACGGGCGCCCTTCGGAGCGATCCGAAGCCGCCAACCAAGCAACCTCGAACCACGGATGGTGTTCCAGCATCTGCACAAAGCGCTGCCCTACCATTCCGGTCGCGCCCAGGATCCCTACAGGAATTTTCGTCGACATAGGTAATTTGAATTTTACAACACGCCATCCCTCGGATTATCTCCGCGCAAGATCATGCACTTCTAGATCAAACTTCGGACCTGACCGATTGTTCGAGAACTGGTCGAGGAGTCACACAACCACTAATGCAGATCCATTCTGTGCCGATGGAGGAACCCGAGGAGTCAACATGCCCGAACTACGCCAGAACTATTTCACCAAGGAATGGGTCATTATCGCCACCGAGCGCGCCAAGCGTCCCGAAGACCTGGTTATGCACCGCCCAGCCAAGGTCGCGCTTCCGTTCGTAGAAAACTGTCCATTCTGCGCGGGCAACGAAAATAAAACGCCGCCAGAAGTGATGCGCGTTCCCACCAACGGCGGCGGGCCGTGGCAGGTACGGGTTGTGGCCAACAAATTCGCCGCCCTGTCGCCCGACGTGCAGCCTACTCGCTCCATCCATCGCTCCCGCCGCAGGATGGGCGGGTTCGGCGTGCACGATGTGATTATCGATACACCAGACCACGCGCAGACCATCGCCACCATGTCTGATGCCCACATCGCCAATCTGCTCCGGGTCTACAAGTCTCGCTACGACGCATTGAGCCTTGATCCTCGCATCGCCCACGTCACTATTTTCAAGAACCATGGTGGCGATGCCGGCGCCAGCCTGGAGCATCCGCATTCCCAACTGATTGCCACGCCGGTAATCTCGCATCAGGTGCGGGAGCGCTTCCAGCAGGCCTTGAACCACTACGACGAGTACGGCGAATGCATGTTCTGCCAATTTCTGGAAGAAGAAATCCAGGAACCAGAGCGGGTAGTGCTCCTTACCGAACATTTTGTTGCCTTGGAACAATATGCCTCGCCCTCGCCTTTTAGCACCCCCATTTATCCCCGCCGCCACATGGCCAGTTTCGGGGATATCAGCGCCACCGAGATTGCGGATCTGGCTCGAGTATTGCGAACAGTCTTGGCAAAGCTTTACCAGGGGCTGGGCAACCCCGATTTCAACTTCACTATTCGCAGCGCCCCCGCCGAATATGTTGGCGTGAAACACTTCCACTGGTATATCAGCATCATCCCTCGCCTCACCCGGGTAGCGGGCTTCGAGCTCGGTTCTGGGATGTTCATCAACACGGTGCTGCCGGAAGCGGCTGCAGAGTTTCTGCGAAAAGTGAAGGTGGAAATGGCCGTGGGAGCGGGTTAACCAGCTCTACTTACCCAGACTTTGTAATTCCGACCCACCCATGCCTTGTCATTCCGAGGAGCAAAGCGACGAGGAACCTGGGTTTCCCCGGCCCGGCAAAAACCTGGACTTCCTCGCTATGCTCGGGATGACAGCGCTGGATCTTTCCCGATGCAGGCGGCCGAATCATGCGGCGTCGGGCCGGCCAGGCTTCTCTCCATCGTCAGGTTCGCCGCTGTGCTCCGGGCTGCCACCTGGTTCCGGGAAATCCGTGTCAGCGGATTTCAGGATCGGATCCTGGTCCCGATGCCCCAGTTGCCCTTGCAAGGAAGTGTTGTCAGATGGATCTTTTTCGTCCTGTTCTACAGCGCCTTTAGAGCGGTCTTGATCCTTTGTAATTCTCACAATTAATCTCCCACATGGCAGTGAACCACGCCTATAATGAGCCTACTCTGAAATTTTCAACCGTGGCACGGTTTTTTCTAATGTAGATTAGAAAGAATTTCAATGTATTGGGAGGACCCATGAAGCGATTGATTCTCACCACGACCGCGGTGTTGTTTTCGACCTTGGCTCTGTGGGCGCAAACCGGAACATCAGAACCGGCTACCACGCCCGGTCAAACCGTAACCATGGCAGCCCACTCGCAGCACCATCGTAATAAGCACCGCAACCATCGCCATCACCCGCAGCATCACACCGGCATTAACGCCCGACGTTGATTGGAATTCAATTACAAATTGGCAATTGAAAATCCCCCGGCAACTTCATTCGCCTGGCGCGCGCCCTGCCGTCGACACTCCCAGTTTGCGCAACCGCTCCCTGGCCTGCAGCGCCTCGTTGGATCGGGGATAGCGCTGGATCACATGCCGAAGCTGGGCAATTCCATCATCTTTCTTGCCCAGTTCAATGAGGGCCAATCCCTTTTTTAAATCCGATGACGCAGCCTTATTGCCGGTAGGAAAATTCTGCAGCACCTGGTCGTAGTTGGTTACCGCTTCCTGAAAATTCCCCTGTTTAAAGGCGAGTTCGGCCAAGTAGTAGTACGCATTCCCCGCGAGATCCGTATTGGCATAAAACTTCACGTAGTCGGAAAATTCCTGCTTGGCCAGATCACTCTTCGCCGCGTTGTAATCCCGCAGTCCGTTGTTGTACAGCACATCGGGAGGCGGAGCCTGAGCCTGGGCTTGCTGTTGCGCCTGCTGCGCTGCCTGTCCCGCCGCCACGCTTTGCTGCGCGGCCTGCATGTCTTCCAGTTGCTTGCTGACCTTGGCCAGTCTCGCTTTTAATTCATCGAGCGAATCATTGAGCGACTGGATCTGTCCAGAAAGCTGGTCCACCTTCGCGCCATTATCGTTCTGCAGCTTTTCCAGACTGCCCTGAAGCGCGGTAATCGACGCCGTCACTTTATTCATGCTGTCGGTATTCTGGTCCATCAAGTTCTTCATCACGCCCATGCGTTCGTTGAAGGACGTTTGCATCTGCGTCATCTGGTCCTGCAGGGCCTGTACACGGGTCAGCAGTTCAACCATTTCTTTGTTTGCGCCCCAGGCAGGCGTCACAATTCCCCAGAAAGCGATCACCAGGGCAACTACGGTCGAATATCGGTGGATTTTCATAACCTATTCCTTAAGATGCAGAAGCCTCGATCCGAACAATTGAATTCCATTGTGAAGGATTGCGCGGTCCACGCATAGTTATCCTGGAAGGTTCCGTGAGTCGCGCGGTTGGCCAAAAAATTAAGTATTGAGGTGCGACGCTGACGAGGCCTCGCACCTCATATGACTATTTCTGATAAACGAAATGGCCACGGCGATTCTGCTGCCAACAGGCCTCGTTGGACTCAGTGCAGAACGGCTTCTCCTTGCCGTAGCTGATCGTCTTGATATTGCCGGGGCTGACGCCGCCTTGTGTCAACGCGCTCTGTACGGCGCCCGCGCGGCTGTCGCCCAACGCCAGGTTGTACTCCGTTGAGCCACGCTCGTCGCAGTGTCCCTCAATCACGAAGTGGATGTTGGGATGCTGCTGGAGGAAAGCAATATCCGCCTGGATCGAACTCTGCTGGTCCGCCCGAATATCGGATTTGTCGTAATCGAAGTAAACGTCCTTCACGCTTTGCGAGAACAACTCCTCCTCGGTCGGTCCGGCTGCAGCAGGAGGTGGTGGCGGCGGAGGTTGGGTCACAGTGACGCGTGCCGTTGCCTGTTGCGTTCCCCCAGCTCCTTTCGCAGTCAGCGTGTAGGTAGTCGAATCCGGCGGCGTTACCTGCTGCGAGCCGCTGGCTTGTACAGCTCCAACTCCGTCAATGCTTACATCGGTGGCATTCGACGTTTGCCATGTCAGCGTTGTCGACTGTCCCTTTTCGACGGTGTTGGGATTTGCCGTCAACGAAGCCGTTGGCGCTGGCGGTGGTGGTGGTGGCGGTGGTGGCGGCGGTGGTGTTTTCTTATGGCAAGCGCCGAGGAACAGGATGGCGCTCAACGCGAAAACAAGTGTTATCCACTTCATTCTTTGCTGCTTCACTTTTCCTCCCTGCGGTGGTCGCGCGCTGCTGCCCCCAACGCGCGCGTCAGACTCCATAGCGGGGCGGGTTCACTTCTCCGCCTCCCCCGGGCTAGTCAATCCAAGAACTCGCCAAACTTAAGTGTTGCGCATATAAGCACGAGCGTCGACACCCGTGCGGTGTAACGGAAAATTCACGCTTACTTTAATTTCTTTGATACCTAATGGTAAACCTTGTTAAAGCTTACTTCCAGTCGTTGCCAACTCGCGATTTATATCAGAATCTGGCTTCAGCCATCAGCCTCACGATTCGTATCAGGATATGGCTTCAGCCATATCGCACTGCCCTGGAACGATCCCGGCTTCAGCCACTGAGGCTCGCAACTGGAGCCTGCCCAGCGCCTGAAGGCGTCGTCGAAAGACTGCGTACGGCACGCTTAAAGGCGAGCCTTGACACGAATCGGAGTTTCTTCAGACAACAACCCCTACTTCCAACTCCAATTCGGTTGCGTATTCTTACCGCTGAAAGTCAATTGCTTCACATTGCTCCCATCCGCCAGCATGGACCAGATTTGCTCACTCCCCCCGCGGCTTGACTGAAAAACAATATGCCGTCCATCCGGCGACCACGAAGGAAAATCATTCCGTCCGCCATCGTGAGTCAGCTGCACCCACTGTTTGCTAGCCGCGTCCATGAGGTAAAGATCCTCGGACCCCGGTGCTCCCGGCCCGTAATGGCGCGTCCAAGCCAACGCCAGAAATTGTCCATTGGGCGACCACGCCGGCGAGACCGCGTAACCCTGGTCCGTAACCCGCTGCACATTCGTGCCATCGGCCTCCATGGTATAAATTTGCGGCAGGCCGGTCCGCCCGCTGACCCATGCGATTTGTCCGCCTGTCTTCCGGTTCCACACCGGCGAAACGTCCGGACCTTTCGAGGAAGTAATCCGCTTCAGATTGGCACCCGATTGATCCACCGTATAAATCTCGCTGTCTCCGGAGCGTGACGAAGAAAATGCCAGCTTGGTACCGTCGCCGGACCATGCCGGCGATAAATTGGTGCCGCCGAACTTGGGGAAAGACACCAACCGGTTGAGATCGATCGAGTACATCAGGATCTCCCAACCCGATTTCGTGATCGAACTGAATGCCAGCCGTGAACCGTCAGGCGAGATCCGCGGAGACAACGAAATCGAGTTCTGATGCGTGACCTGGCGCTGGTTTGCGCCGTCGTAATCCATCACCCAGATTTCCTTGTGCCCGCTACGGCTGCTGACGAAATAAATCTGACTCTCTGCAATCCCAGGAATGCCACCGCCCAGCCGGAAAATAATCTCGTCCGCGAACTTGTGCGCGATTATACGGGCTTCATCACTCGTGGCCGCATCCTGATACTGCTTGCCCAGCACTTGCGGCGACGTAATGTTCTTGACGTCATACAGCCAACCCTGCACGGTGACGTTGTTCCCGGTTACACCCAGGCTGCCGAATGCCAGCATCGCGGCATTGGGAGGAGGAGCATTCCAGGCTTCGAACTTCACCTCTGTCGGATTTCCAGGACTCGCCAAAGGGTAGAAACTCTTCGAAGCCATGTCGAAGATCCCGGCATTGTCCAGATCATTCCAAAGAGTGTCGTTGAAAACCTTGAGCAGGTCGGTGTTCTTGGCGTCCGAGGTGGAAGGCTTGAAGTCAGGGACAGCGAGGCGAACCTTCTCCATCCCTAAACCAGTGCCGGTTTTGATCCAGTCTTGTTGGCCCAGACAAGGAGCGGCGGTAAGCACCGCAGCCAGTAGAAGAAAAAACACCACTGCAAAATGGCAGGATTTGATTTTCAAGTGGCGGGTGCCGGTTGTGCTCTGGCCGATACCAGCCTTTAGAACTCCCCTCAAAGTATGATGACGTACATTCCAGTGCAAGTTACCCTTCCCCATTTTGTTAAGCTGCTTGCTTATCAATCCATTCGAGCTGAATGCTGCGTGCTAACAGCTGACAGCTTATCTTTTGTAATCGAACCAGAACTCGACCGAAACTTTACTCTCAGAATAATCCGGCGGCAGGGGACCAAAAGTGTCAATGCGCTGCAAGGCCCGCACCGCCGACTGATCGAGCGAAGGAACACCACTCGACTGCTCTACCTGCACATTCGTAGGGTGCCCATCCCGCTTAATGTCAAACGTCACATAAACCCTTCGCGCGTCACCTATGCGCGGATCGACCTCGTACTTGAGCCAGTTCTCGGAAACTTTCTGCTGCACAACACGCACGTACCAGGCATAGCGCGAACCAAAATCCCCTCCGCCGCCAGTGAATCCGAATCCACCTTTCGCGCCGCCGGCATTGAAAGTTCCGTAAGGCCCGCTGACTGGCCCGCCTTCTCCGAACGGAACCACATTGCTGGCTTCTTGTTCAGGCTGAGGCTGAGTTTTCTGATGATTTTCGCTGATGCGCGGTTTCGTTTTCGTCTTAGCATTTTTATCGGGAATCGGAATGGCTTCCGGCGCTTTCTCCTCAACCTTGGGCGGCGACTGGGTCAGCCCCTTGGACTCGTTCGCCAGAACATTCTGCGTCTGCACCGGGCTCGCAGGCAGTGGCACCGAACTGACCAAAGTTACGCCCATCGCATCACCCCCACCGCCCGCACCCCAGGTGCTGCCGCTGCCCCCGTGCCAGACAACTGCGTACAACACGATGGAGCCCGCAACGGCCAGATGCAGCACCGCCGACCACGCCAGGTTGCGCCCCCACCGATCGTGCTCGAAAAATATCTCAGCGTTGACTGCCATGACTTTGAAGCGGTTGCGTCACGATGCTTACATTCACGATTCCTGATTGCTTCACCGCATCCATCACGGTTGCGAAGGCCCCGAAGGGCACGTTTTCGTCCGCCCGTATGAAAATGGACTGGTGCTGCGGATCGCGAACCTTCTGCCGCAGCTTGGTAGCAATGTCATTGATGTTGATCGCGTCGTTCCCCAGAAAAACGCGCTGTTGCTTGTCGACGCTGATCACCAACCGCTCTTCGGTGATCTCCTTGACGGTCCGCGTCTTGGGCACACTGACCTCGATCCCCGATTGCAGCACGGGCGCGGTCACCATGAAAATAATCAGGAGCACCAGAACAACGTCGACCAGCGGGGTGATGTTGATGTCGGAAAGAGAAGTTTGAGTTCGTCCATTCGAAGCCGTAAAGGCCATTACCGCCGCACCTCCGGCACTGCAGGCTGCGAGCGCTCGACCGCGTTCAGCATCTCGAGAGCAAAGTCGTCCCCCCGCGCCGCAAACTCGCGAATGGAGCTACCCAGCAGGTTGTAAGCAATCACCGCCGGAATCGCCGCTGCCAACCCCGCGGCAGTAGTAATAAGCGCCTCCGAAATCCCCGGAGCCACCGCCCGCAAAGTAGCCGCGCCCGCCGTCCCCAACCCATGAAACGCATCGATAATTCCCCAGACTGTGCCGAACAGGCCTACGAAGGGGGTTACGGCGCCTGTGATTGCGAGCCAGGGCATGTTGCGTTCGAGGCGCGAGACTTCTTCGGAGCAGGCGATTTGCATGGCGCGCTGGATTGCTGTGCTGCTGCTTTGACGGCGGTGTTCGGCGAAGCCGCCTTCAAATACGGCGACCAAGGGGCTGGGTTTGAATTGTTCGGCTACGGCCGAGACATCCTGCAGGCGTTGGGCTTTGCGGAAGGCGCGGACGAAGCGGCCGCTCTGTACGCGGGCTCGGCGGACCACGCTCCACTTAGAGAGAATGATGGCCCACGAGATTACGCTGAAAATCAGGAGGATCAGGAGAACAACCTTGGCGACCGGACCGGTTTCTCCAACTAGATCGACGATCTCTCCGCCAACCACCGCTGCCAGGAGTAGGGAAAAATGCATTGGGTTTTCGCTAATTATTATAGACGAACATCCGCACCCGCTTGGGCCAGGTATCGAGTGCAGCAACCGGAATCTAAACTCGGAAGTACGCCTTCGTGACACACTCTGGCAGGTTTACCCGTAATATACTGCCCAGTGCGCGGGAAGGAATTGACCAGAACTTTCCTCTCCAAACATCCTTTGAGTCTTAGAAGCGAATGGAGGATGCATGAAACTCGCAACTGGAACTCTCCTGCTGCTGGCCACGCTTGGGGCGCCGCTAGCGGGAGCGCAGAGCCAGATCAAGTATGTAGTCGTGATCTTCCAGGAGAATCGCACGCCCGACAATATGTTCCACGGATTGCCGGGTGCGGATATCGCCAACAGCGGATTCAATTCGAAGGGTAAACTCATTACGCTGACGCCCGAGCCGCTGGCCAATGACTACGATATGGATCATTCTCATGCGTCCTTCGTGGCCATGTACGACAACGGGAAAATGGACGGAGCTGACAAGATTCCCGCTGGTTGCAAGGGCGGCGGAAACGGCTGCCTGCCTCCCAATCCGCAGTTCAAGTATGTGAGATCGTCCGATGTAGCGCCCTACCTTCAAATGGCGAAACAATACACCTTCGCCGACCATATGTTCCAGACCAATCAGGGCCCTAGTTTTCCGGCACATCAATTTATTCTCGCGGGCACTTCGGCGCCGACTGCAACCAGCGATTTATTTGCCGCCGAGGAGCCAGGCGGGGTGACCGGGGCGGTTAACAACACGGGTTGTACCGCGCCCAAGAAGGAATCGGTCAAGATGATTGATCCCTCAGGTTCGGAAAAGACGAAGCAATACCCGTGCTTCGATCATCCCACCCTGACCGACCTGCTGGACAATGCGGGGGTCAGTTGGCGTTATTACACTCCGTCACCGAACTCGACGTGGACCGGACCGAACGCGATTTCGCATATCCGCTTCGGCTCGGATTGGAATAACGTTATTTTGAACCCCAAGCAAATATTAGTTGACATCAAGAAGAATCAACTTCCCGCTGTGAGCTGGGTGATCCCCACCTGGGCAGCATCCGACCACGCTATGGGGAATAAGGGTCTGGGGCCCTCCTGGGTCGCTTCAATTGTGAATTCCATCGGGCACAGCCAATATTGGTCGAGCACCGCCATCTTTATTACTTGGGATGACTGGGGAGGCTGGTACGACCACGCCGCTCCCACTATCTACGATTCCTATGAGTACGGTTTTCGCGTGCCTCTGATTGTGGTTTCGCCTTATGCGAAGACCGGTTATGTTTCGAAGGCCACGCATGATTTCGGGAGCATTCTGAAATTCACCGAGAAGGTTTATAACCTGCCTTCCCTTGGCTACGCGGACAGCCGCGCTGACGATTTTTCAGATTGCTTTCAATTCGACGCAAAGCCGCATGAATTTCGCACCGTCCGGGCACCGCACGACGCAAACTACTTCTTGAACCGCGTCGAGACGCCCGGAGATCCTGACGACGACTGAAGCGGGATGAGTTCAAACCTCTAGATCGGCGATCTATCGCACGCTTTTCGTGGTATTCTTCGCTCATCTTCTGGCATCCCAGGACAGCTCTTGCTTGCCGAACTGCGGCTTGAAAATTACGCGGTCATCGACAATTTGGCGGTAGAGTTTGCTGCTGGATTGAATCTTTTGACCGGGGAGACCGGAGCCGGCAAATCCATTCTGATCGATGCCCTGGCGCTGCTGCTCGGCGACAAAGCTTCCGCGGACATCATTCGTTCCGGAGCAGACCGCGCTCTGATTTCGGCTGTGTTTGAGATTGATGAGCGGACGGAAAAGATCACCACTCGAATTCTCGAAGCCAACGGTATCGATCCCAACGACGAAGATGGATCCATCATTTTGCGGCGTGAGATTGCGGCCGGGGGCAAGGGCCGCGTCTTCATCAACAATCAGCCGGCCACCGTGAGCGTGCTGCGACACCTGGCGCCGTATCTGGCGACCATCCACGCGCAGAACGAATCCATTCTTTCGTTCGATTCCTTGGCGCGACTGGACTTGCTCGATGCTTTCGCCGGCACGCAACTTGAAACCATCAGCCAGGCTTTCGCGAACTGGAAGAGCATTGCACATCGCATTGAAGAACTTGAGCATGGCGAACAAGACCGGCTGCGCCTGCTCGATCTCTGGACTTTCCAGAGGCACGAGATTGACGACGCCAAGCTGCAGCCCGGCGAAGACGAACGGCTGGAATCGGAAAAGCGTGTGCTCGCGAATGCGGAAAAAATTTACAGCGCGGCGATGAACGCTTTCGATCTGCTTTACGAGGGTAGTGCGTCGACCTCGTCCTCGCTGCGCACCGCCCAGAAGCACATCGAAGAACTGTCGCGCTACGAGCCCAAATTCAAAGAGGCGCTGGGGGCGATTGACAGCGCGCGCATCAGTGTGGAGGACGTGGGCGCAACCCTGCGCGATTATGCCGGCGGTATTCAGGCACCGCCCGAGCACCTGGCTGAAGTCGAAGACCGGCTCGCGACCATCGATCGATTGAAGCGCAAATATGGTCCCACGCTCGAGGATGTGATTCATCACGGCGAAGAAGTCAGCCGCAAGCTTTCGGAGATGGAAAACAAAGACGAAATTCTGGCCCAGCTTCGGGGAGAATTGGCGCAGGCCGCGCAGGAGTATTTGCGCTCCGCTCGGGTTATTTCGAAGAAGCGCTACGAGGCTGCGCGCAAGCTGGAGAAACTGGTTGCAGCCGAGATCAACGATCTGGCGATGAAGTCGGAATTTCACATAGAGGTCAGCGGCACGGACGAAGAACCGAACTGGACCGCGTCTGGGTTTGATCAGGTGGTGTACCTCATTTCCACAAACCCTGGGGAGCCGTTGCGACAATTGGAGCACATTGCTTCTGGCGGCGAATTGTCGCGGGTGATGCTGGCGTTGAAAGTTAGCGTGGAAGCTGGCGCAGTCAAGAAGCCAGGTGTGGCGCGGACGCCTGCGCACCGTACTCTTATTTTCGACGAAATCGATACCGGCATCGGCGGCCGCGCCGCTGAAGCCGTAGGTAAAAAACTGAAGGCACTGTCGCGTGCGAATCAGGTACTCTGCGTGACTCACCTGCCGCAGATCGCTACTTTCGCTGACCATCATTATCTGATCGAGAAGAAGAGCTCCAGCGACCGAACCCGCACCGCGGTGCGGCTCATCACCGGCGAGGAGCGCACTGAGGAAGTCGCGCGAATGTTGAGCGGAGCCAAGCTAACCGAGACATCGCGGAAACACGCTGAACAGATGCTGAAGACCAACGCGTGAACACTGGCTTGCGCGCCCCACAATGTGACGGCGAACGGACCGCCCGAGCCTTCGCAAAGTGCGCGACAGGGTAAAAGTCCCCACCCTGCCAGAATCGATTACCCTGAAGATCAACCCCGATCCCACAGGCGGCGGACAGGAGTGTCCGCCCCACACGACCAGCTGTGAGGGTTTGTTGGTGGCATGGAGTACAGAGATCGTTCGTTGGCAGGCCTTCGCGTTGCAAAGGCATGCGCTTCCTCAGGATGACAGCGTGGTAGAGAAAGGTGTGTTTAACGCCTTCCTACCCCATATCTCGAAAGCGCGAGATGTGGGGTGCCAACTTCTAACTTTACTGTATTCATGGAATGAGCGAGTTACGGAGAACATAGCAGTTTGCGGCTTGACAAGATTTTGGCCGACTCTTGGTTCGGCACCGGGCAAAATGGGTGGCATCAGGCGGTTGCTATCAAAGTTCGAACCTGTTACGTCAAATATGCGTATCTTTAACTAGTACACTATGCGGATGCTGCTGGACATATTCGCGCAAATCTTCCGCACCCTGTGGGCGCACAAGCTGCGCTCGTTCCTGACAATGTTCGGCATTGCCTGGGGCGTGGGCTCTTTGCTACTGCTGGTGGGGCTTGGGGAAGGATTCCGTTCGGGCAACAAGCGCGAACTGGCGCAGTATGGCAAGGACATCATGTTTATTTATCCGGGGCGCGCGCCGGCGGTGCAGGGCAACATGAGCTCCGCGCGCAACTACTTGCTTACTTACCAGGATTATCTGGATATCCGCAAGGAAGCGCCGCACGTGCGCAATGCTTCGCCGGTGCTCGTCCGCCCGGATGTGCGGGCGGTCAGCGAGTTTGCCAGCGCGAATGGAGAGATTGCGGGAGTGGAGCCGCAGTTCAGCGAAATCCGGTATCTTCCAATCAAACAGGGGCGCTGGCTCAATAGCTTGGACGAAACTCAAAGACGCAACGTCATCGTTCTGGGGGATGAACTGGTCAAGCACCTCTTTCCCGGACGTCCAGCCGTGGGCGCAAGCATCATTTTGAACGACATCACCTTCGAAGTCATTGGCGCGGTGCAGCGGGTGGGGCGCGGCGACGATAATTCCACGAATATGCGCGGCTACATTCCCTATCGGGTGATGGCGACGTTCTTCCCGCTTAAAGGGGAGAATCATGAGAATTCCATTTCTTTTATTAATTATCAGCCGCGCGTAACCGATGAGCACCTGATCGCGCAGGATGAAGTTCGCAAGCTGGTTGCCCGCAATCATGATTTCGATTATCACGATAAGAATGCTTTTGAGGGATGGGACACGATCCAGAACTCCAAGGCGGTCGGTTTGATTTTTGACGCCATGAACATGTTTCTGGGCGCGGTGGGACTGGTTACGCTTGCGCTGGGTGCGATTGGGGTCATCAACATTATGCTAGTAACCGTCAGCGAGCGTACACGGGAGATTGGTTTGCTCAAGGCCTTGGGCGCTACCAACCGCACCATTTTGTTGCAGTTTTTTCTGGAAGGAATATTGCTGACCCTCTTTAGCGGAATGATCGGCATGGGATTCGCGGCGGGTCTGATGGCGGTGATGGGCACGCAGCAAGGGCCGGGAGGATTTGATCCTCCTAAGATTGTGCCGATGTCAGCGATTTTGGCGATCGCCAGTCTGACCGTCGCCGGTGTGATCGCGGGACTTTATCCCGCACGCAAGGCGGCGATGCTGCAGCCGGTAGAAGCGCTGCGGCAGGAGTAAGAAATGTTCCGGGACGTGTTTCAAGAAGCTTATGGCGCCATGCGGCACAATCGCCGCCGCACCGCTCTCACCATGCTGGGTATGGCGTGGGGTATTGCGACCGTAGTTATGCTCCTCTCCTATGGCAATGGTTTTGGGGAGGCGTGTACCAACATTTTCGCTAACTTCGGTACCAAGCTGATGATCCTCGTGCCCGGCCGCACTTCCATGCAGGCTGGCGGACAGAAAGCCGGCATGCAGGTGCGGTTCACCATCGACGATGTGGACGCGCTGACTACGAATCTTCCACAGATCACCCATATCAGTCCTGAAGTCGCCAAGCAGTGCAACATTCAGTTCGACACGCGTACTTTCACCTTCGAGGTTACGGGAAATTATTCCAACGTGGATGCCGTCCGCGCGCTCAAGCTTGGCCAGGGACGCTTCTATAACATGCAGGACGAGTTGCAGCGCGCCCGGGTGACGGTAATCGGCTCTGAAGCGAAGGAGAAACTTTTTTCGGGACGGAACGCGTTGGGCGAGCGCATCCGCATTGATGGCCTCAGCTTTGAGGTGGTCGGTGTATTGAGCGCCAAGATGCAGGAAGGCGACGACGACATCAACCGCACCATTTATGTTCCCTTCACCACCATGAGTGACCTCAAGGACACTCACTACCTTGATTCCATCTGGTTCAATTACGAGACGCCGGAGTATACGAGATTGGAACAGGCGACGCGCGATGTGCTGGCGGTTCAGCACAAGTTTAGCCAGGCGGATCGCCGAGCGGTGCGTGTGTTTAATCTCATGGAACAAGTTCATCAGTTCGAAATCATCACCATTGGGTTGAAGATTCTGTTGGGGTTTATCGGCACGCTCACGCTGGGCATCGGCGGCGTCGGCCTGATGAATATTATGTTGGTCTCAGTGACTCAGCGTACGCGTGAAATCGGAGTGGAGAAGGCGCTGGGGGCGCGCCGCAGACACATCCTGCTTCAGTTCCTGTCTGAAGCCCTCGCCATTACTTTCATCGGGGGCGCAATGGGAGTCATGCTGGCGTATGCGGTTTCGCTCTCCGTCGGAAGGCTTACGCTGTACAGCGCGATGGCGAAGAATGCTGAAAACGGTGACATTCGACTGATCATCGCGCCGGGCACGCTGCTGGTTGCTATCCTCATCCTCGCCGCAGTGGGAGTGATTAGCGGCATGGTTCCCGCCGTGCGTGCGTCTCGCCTGGATCCCATAGAAGCTCTGCGTTACGAATAGGCCGGACGCCTTCCCGAGACAAGAAACGAGTAAAATTCCAACGTGTGAGCGGCCCCGCAGTCCGAAGGGTTTGCTCATTCCAAGGAGCCCGGATGCGCTTTCTCACCCTCTGTGCAGGTATTACTTTGTCCGCCTGTTTGATTTGTCTCCTGGCCACGGCGCAATCCCCAACTTCCGTTGAATCCCAGCGCAAGGCACTTAACGATCTTCTCGCCGAAGAGTGGGAATACAAACTGCGCACCAGTCCGCTGTTCGCTTCTTTTCTGGGAGACAAGCGCTGGAACGACAAACTCGACGACTTCTCTCAAGAGGCGATTGACAAAGATCTGGACGAAACGCGGAAGTTTCTTACTCGTTTTCGGGATATCGACACTTCAGGCTTTCCCGAACAGGAGGCGCTCAACCAAGTCTTGATGGCTCGCAGCCTTCAGATGAAATTAGAGGGCAGTCAGTTCAAGCCATGGGAAATGCCGGTCGATCAGCAGAACGGTGTCCAGATCGAGCTTCCCCGGTTGGTTAGCGTGCTTGCTTTCGAGTCGGTCAAAGACTACGAGGATTATCTTTCCCGGCTGGGGCAAATCCCGCGCCTTCTGGATCAGACCGTGGTCCAGATGCGAAAGGGCATGAACGATAAACTGATGCCCCCGCGTTTCCTGCTGGAGAAAGTAGTAAATCAATGTAACGCGGTCGCCTCCGAGGAGTTGGAGAAGTCTCCCTTCGCCCAGCCTTTTTCGACTTTTCCCCAGGGCATTTCCGAGTCGGACCAGAAGCGCTTGCGCGCAGCCGGTCGTGCCGCCATTAAGGAGTCCGTCTTGCCCGCGTTTGGTCGCTTCACGACCTTCGTTCGTGATGAGTATGTTCCGCGGGGACGCATGGAGCCCGGCATCTGGTCTCTTCCTGACGGAGCCGCGCGCTATCGGTTTGAAATCCGCCGAATGACCACTACGGACCTGACCCCGGATCAGATTCATGAAATCGGGCTCAAGCAGGTGGACGAGATCGAAGCCGAGATGCTTGTTCTGGCGCACAAGCTTGGATTCAAGGATCTGGCCAGCCTCAACGACCATATCAAAAGCGAACGAGGTTTCTATGGGACCTCGGGCCAGCAACTGCTCGAGCTATATAGGAATTACGCGCAGCAAATGGAGCCAGAATTACCCAAGCTCTTCGGCCATCTTCCCAAGAGCAAACTGATCGTCATTCCGATGGAAGCTTCGGTTTCGAAGAATGCCGTTCCAGCGGACTACACCGATGGTACCGCCGACGGGTCTCGTCCGGGTCACATCAACGTCAATGAGTCGGACCCTGGACACCGACTGGTGCTGAATGTTGAGGCGATCGCTTATCACGAAGGAGTCCCCGGACATCATCTTCAGATCTCACTTGCTCAGGAATTGCCCGACTTGCCTCCGTTTCGAAGATATGCAGGTTACACGGCTTTCGTCGAGGGATGGGCACTTTACTCGGAGCGACTGGGTAAAGAGGTTGGCCGCTATCAGGATCCGTATAGCGACTATGGCCGGCTGGAAAATGAGATGTGGCGAGCGATCCGTCTCGTCGTCGATACCGGCGTGCATGACCGGCACTGGTCGCGGGATCAGATGGTGGCCTACTTTCATCGCTACACCGCCATGGATGAGCCTAACGTGCAGAGCGAAGTCGACCGCTACATTGCCTGGCCCGGCCAGGCTCTAGCCTACAAGCTTGGGCAGTTGGAAATTCTCAAGCTTCGCCAATACGCGAAAGATCAGTTGGGCGACAGATTCAACATCCGCGACTTCCACGATGAGATTCTCGATGGCGGCGCTCTGCCATTGGAGGTGTTGGATCAACGAGTGCGCGCGTGGGTCGGCGATCATCGTTAAGACCAGGGTTGATTTTGGTTCCGCTTCGGTAAATCAGATCTTAATCTTTGTTTGTTCCGAGAGCTTCGGTGCTGTTTGGGAGTAGTCTGAGGTCACACTCCGATGCGCTCCGCTCTCGCCGCTCAACGTCTGATCAAGAGTTCGATCTTGGTTGTGCTGCTGGCATCTCCCGCTTGGTCCATTGCTCCGGATTCGCAAAAGGGTTCAAACAAATCCGCCTCGCGCTGGGAAGAGGGTCAGCCGGGTTGCACCTTCAGCCGGGACGACGACGGCAAATACCGTTACGGTTTCTGGAATGCCGACTTCGGCGTTGTCCTGGCGGTGGATTCCCAAGAGTTGGAAAAAGTGCGCCGCCGGGCACAACCGATATTGGCCTTGCATCTGACTCTGCATTATCGCGGCAAAGACTCGGTTGACGTGGTACCGGGCAGGATCAACCTGGAGTTCGTGAAACACTACCACGATGAACAGAGCGCGCTCGATGCCGACGCTTTAGCGATTAAGGAGCAAAACGATACTGATGTCTTCATGCGGCACACCGAACACGAAATCCGCAAGCATCCAGAAAAAAAAGGAGAGGAAGAGGCCACCTTAACAGCCCGTCAAAAGGATGCGGCGGAGATGACTGAGTTTCTGAAAACGCGCAGCCTGCGGGCGATGAAACTGGATTCTGGACATCCCGAAGCCAGCGGATGGGTGTTGTTTAGCACAAGAAGCAAATGGATCGATCACTTGCTGAAACAGGAAGAATTTGTGCTGCGGGTTTACGTTGGAAATCGCGTCGTTGAGTTCCCATTCTCGCTGCCGCCGAGTGAGGGCGATCTGATTCTCCGCAGCCGGCCGTAGAAGTAGTCACAGTCATAACCAGGCTACGGGAAACTGTTAGATCAGCGTTCTGCCGGTTTCCACACGAGCGAGGACGCTCGCGCCCACATTACTCAGTCAAGCGGAGGACTTGTACCGTAATGTTATCCGGGCCGCCGCGGTCTTTGGTCATTTTGATCAGGGCCTCGCAGGCTTCCGATGGCTCAGCGTGGGCGACGGCACTGTGGATCTCGTTCTCACTCAGCAAGCTCCACAACCCGTCGGTGCAGAGGATCAGTACGTCGCTATTCTGCAACTCGATGGCATGCTGCGGCATTTCGGGCCAGAGCTCGGCGCCTGCCCCTAGAGCGGCGGTGAGAATGTGTCTCTGCGGATGAATCTCGGCCTCTTGAGCGCTGATCACTCCATTCTCGACCAGGCGACCCACGTAGGAGTGGTCGTGAGTCAGACGAGAGATCTTCGCGCCTCGAACCAGGTACAAACGGCTATCGCCGACGTGCGCGTAGTAGAGTTGATTGCCGCGAAGGGCGATCGCGGTGGCCGTCGTCCCCATACCGTGCAGTTTAGGATGTACGGCGGCGTATTCAAGAATGCGCTCGTGTGCAATCTGGAATCCGATGGCGAGCAACGATTGGACATCGGCGTCGGGAGTATCGGCGAAAGCTTCCTGAATAGTATCGACCGCGATGCGACTGGCTTCCTGACCACCTTCGTGACCACCCATACCATCGGCCACAACCGCTAGTCTGCCCCGGCGTGCGAATTCCTCGTCGTTGGCGGGCTCCCAGTAGGCGTATTGATCTTCGTTATTTTCTCGCTGGCAGCCAATGTCGCTCAGGCTCGCCAGCTCGACTCCGGGCCGTATTCGCATTACACCTCGCACGCGCCGCCTCAGATACCGATCTATGTGAACTTGGGATTATATCGAACCTTCCATATTTGTTTTTCGAAACCTGCGGCTTGTTACAAGATCGAGACAGAGATGACATTTGTCACCACAAGCTGATGATGATCGGCACTGGTGCGTTCAGTTCGAATCCACGATGATGAGTTCGCTGGCTGGTTCTCAATCCAGTGATCCGAGGGACAACAATGATCGCGACTCTGCAAGAAACACAAGAGCATCCGAAGAAACAATCCGGTAATGACGGGGTGGTGATCGCGAGCCTGCGCCGGGCCAGCAAGAACTTCGGCAACGTGCAAGCTTTGCGCCAGGTGGATTTTACCGTCAGAGCAGGCGAACTGGTCGCACTTCTCGGACCGAACGGGGCCGGTAAGACTACCGCAGTCAAACTGTTTCTTGGGCTGGCCAAACCTACGTCGGGAACGGTGAGTGTGTTTGGCGGCGACCCGATCAATGCGGAGGTCCGCACCCGGATTGGAGCGATGCTGCAAGTGGCCAAGGTGCCAGAGACGTTGCGGGTCCGGGAGCACATCGATCTGTTCTCATCGTACTATCCGAAGCCGTTGCCCCTGGCCGAGACTCTGGCCGTGGCTGGACTACAAGAAATTAAGGACCGAGAATTCGGCGAGCTCTCAGGCGGACAGCGGCAGCGTGTGCTGTTCGCTCTAGCTCTCTGCGGTGATCCTGACATCTTCTTTCTCGACGAGCCCACGGTCGGACTGGACGTGGAATCACGGCGGCAGCTGTGGGAAGAGATTCGCAAACTGATCGCGCGAGGCAAAACCATACTGCTTACCACTCATTACCTTGAAGAGGCGGATGCGCTTGCCGATCGGGTGGTGGTGATCAATCGCGGCGAGATTATTGCGGAAGGGACGCCGGCGAAGATCAAGGCCAGCACCGCCGGGCGCCGGATCCGTTGCGTCAGTTCGCTTGCGATCGAAACGGTGCGCGCCTTGCCCGGCGTGGTTGAGGTCCGCAGGGATCGCGATGCTTTAGAAATTCACGCGGCTGAGGCTGAGCCCGTTCTTCGCGAACTTTTGATGCGCGATCCGAGGCTCTCAGGCCTCGATGTCAGCAGCGCCGGACTCGAAGAAGCGTTTCTGGCGCTGACGCAGGATCATGGGAACGCGAGGGTGACACTTTAACGCTCCGGTGGAGGCGAGACTCCTCCACCACAGCCGCCGGGTCGGCGGCGCTACATTTCAATGAGGTGATTCAATGGCTACAGTTTCGACTACATTCGCAACGATCAAGTTGGAACGCCCTTTCAGCAAAACTCTTGCGATTTATTTCAAGGAGGCGAAATACGAGTTTCTGACACGGCTTCGTCTTCGCGCCTACTCGCTTTCTACCATTACCTTTCCGGTGATGTTCTACGTTCTGTTCGGCTTGGTATTGAATCAGAAAGATGCCGCCGTCGGCGGCACTACGCTCCCGACTTACTTGATACCAACCTATGGCGCGTTCGGAGTGATGGGCGCGTCGCTGTTTGGGACGGCGTCTGGATTGGCTGCGGAGCGCGGGTTGGGATGGCTGCAAGTAAAACGCGCCAGCCCCATGCCTCCATTTGCCTACTTCACGGCGAAGGTCGCACTGGGCATGATTTTTAGCACGGTTGTGGTCTCGCTCCTGGTGTCGCTTGGAATTACATTCGGAGGAGTGCACTTGCCCTTGCTGGAGGCCGCGAAACTAATCGCAATCCTGGTTGCTGGTTCCCTTCCCTTTTGTGCCATGGGATTGGCCATCGGGTACTTTGTTGGTCCTAACTCGGCTGTAGCCACGATTAATCTGATTTATCTGCCGTTGTCATTTTGTTCCGGGCTCTGGGTTCCGATTATGTTTTTGCCGAAACTGATGCAGCAGATTGCCCATTTTCTGCCGCCTTATCATCTGGCCCAACTCGCACTCGGAGTCGTGGGTGGAGGGCAGCACGAATCGAACTGGACACACTGGGAAGCGCTAATCGGATTCTCGCTCATCTGCCTCGGCGTAGCGCGACTGGGATTTCAGCGTGACGAAGGAAAGATGTATGGCTAGGCCGGAAGGCGCGGGCGAGGACGCCCGCGCCTTCCGGGAAAGACGGGCAGCCTCAAAAAGGGGTAGCCTAGAGCTGCGCAATGAGACTTCTACCCAAGAATCGAGATCACGGCTGGGCGCCTTATACCTGGCTCGTGTACTACTGTTTCTTTCTTCTCAATCCGATATTGAATCATGCGGGCTGGAAGGAATGGCTGGCCACCGGGCTGGGTACGGTTGCATTCCTAACTCTTTACTTCAGTTTTTTCTGGATCAAGTGCCCGTGGAATCTGCTCAATATTGCGGGCATCGTGCTATTGGGCGTTGGCTTTTCGCCCTTCAACGAAGGCGCCTGCACTTTCTTCGTTTTCGCCGCTGCTTTCGTCCCGTTCGCGGTGCAAAAAGAATCAACCGCCCTCAAGTTGCTGGCGATGGTGCTGGCGGTGGTCACTTTGGATTGGTGGCTTCTGCATCGTTCCGGTTGGTTCTTGTTTTATGGCGGTGGACTCTCGACAGCGGTGGGCGTCGGCAACGTCTATTTTGCTCAGCGGAATCGTGCCAACGAGCGACTGCGAAAAGCCAACGAAGAAATCGAGCATCTGGCCAAGGTGGCGGAACGCGAAAGGATTGCGCGCGATCTGCATGATGTTCTTGGCCACACGCTTTCCGTGATTATTCTGAAATCTGAATTGGCTGGGAAACTGATTGACCACGATCCGGCGCGTGCGAAGGCCGAAATTGCCGACGTGGAGCAGACTTCCCGCGCGGCTCTGGCCGATGTTCGAAGCACGATCCGAGGCTATCGCGCTCACAGTCTCGAGGCCGAACTTAAGCAGGCCAAGGCCACGCTCGAAACTGCGGGTGTGACCGTGAAGTCGGAGTCTGAGGAGGTTCGCTTAACTCCGGCTCAGGAGAGCGTGGTCGCGCTCGTGGTGCGGGAAGCTGTGACCAACGTAGTGCGTCATGCGCACGCTCGCAATTGTCGTTTGCGGCTGATGCCGGTGAATGGAAGTTGCCGAATCGAGATTCAGGATGACGGCCGGGGCGGCGGTGCGGTCGAAGGCAACGGCCTGCGCGGGATGCGGGAACGCATTGAGGCTCTGGGCGGTACTCTCGAACGCGAAAACAGCGTGGGAACCCGGCTTAGCATTGAGTTCCCGCTGATACCGAAAGCGAACGTCGATCATTGAACCCTGTAAACAAGGTCGGGCGAAAAGCGATCCGCGTCGTGATCGCGGAAGATCAAGGCATGGTGTTAGGCGCGCTCGCGGCACTGCTTGAGATCGAAGGTGACATTGCTGTTGTAGCCCGATCGCGCAACGGCAAAGAGGCGTTGCAAGCGGTGCTCGAGCACAAGCCTGATGTGTTCATCACCGACATCGAGATGCCGGAGATGACTGGGCTCGATGTTGCAGGCGAACTGAAACGCCGGCGTATCGGAACCCGCGTGATTATTCTGACTACCTTCGCACGCGCCGGTTATCTGCGGCGGGCGTTGGAAGCTGGGGCTTCGGGATACTTGCTGAAGGACATGCGATCTGAAGAACTCGCCGAAGCTGTGCGTCGGGTGCAGCAGGGCTTGCGGGTAATCGATCCGGAGTTGGCCACGGAAGCCTGGGCAGAACCGGATCCGCTGACCGACCGCGAGCGGCAGGTGCTGCGACTCGCGGGTGATGGCATCACTAGCGGTGATATCGCGGCTACACTCAGCCTTTCCGAAGGAACTGTTCGCAATTATCTTTCGGAGGCCATCAGCAAGCTGGGTGCGAACAATCGCGTGGAAGCGGCGCGAATTGCCCGGACTAAGGGATGGCTGTAAAGTTGGGCCACGAGGGCGAGGATGCCCGCGCCTACAACATGCCGCCGGTTTTCACCGTCAGCATGCTTAACGCGGTCTCCAGCCTGGTGATCGCTTCGGCGAGTTCGGGATGTTCTCCAATTCTCTTGCGCAGCGCATTTAGCAGTTGGTGGGCGTTGGACACGTGCTCGACGACGGGTGCGTGTTCTGGATTCTGCTTTGGCTCGGATTCGTTTTTTGATTGCATCGGAAGTTTGCCTCGCTGTGCAGTTCTTTCGCCCGCTTCGCCGCTTCTACGTTAGCCTACCCCTCACTGGTCATGATGAACAGGGGCTTCATCTCGAAGCTGCTGAAATGCGGGCGGAGCCGTGTCGTGTTGTAGTGCTCTTTTACATTTACGATTTTTTTCGAGGCGATTACGGCATCAACGGGCATGTTATCGTAACGGCCATTCTTCAGCACCACGAGCCGGCCGTGAATCTTGTTCAGCAGCAGGTCGAGGGCAAGATTGCCATAGGCCATGGGGACGATCGAGTCGATGGCATCGGGATCGCCGCAGCGGACCAGGTATCCCAGCTTCTGGTTGATCACTTCGATGACTTTACCGTTATTGTATTTGGGCGAGAGCTCTTTCAGTTTTTCCGAAACCAGATCGCCGATTCCACCCAACTTCTTGTGGCCGAAGGCGTCCGTACTGTGGTCCTCAAAAATCATTTCGCCGCCTTCGAACATAGCTCCTTCAGAAACCAGAACCACGGAATACCGGCTCGGGTTTTTGCGGCGGTCGGCGACCAGCAACTCCGTCAGTTGCTCGATGTCGAAGCGATGCTCCGGGATCACACATCGGTTGGCGGCGCCTGCCATGGTGGGGAGCATGGCAGTAAAGCCGGCGTAGCGGCCGAAAACTTCTAGAACCAGGAAGCGTTCGTGCGAGCCCGCGGAGGTCCGCAGGTCGTTGGTCATTTGGATGGTGCGCGTCACCGCAGTGCTGAAGCCTACGCAGTAGTCGGTCCCCGGAACATCGTTATCCATGGTCTTTGGGATCGCGACGACCTTGACCCCTTCCTGATAGAGCCGTACGCCGTAGCTCAAGGTGTCGTCACCGCCAATGGGTATGAGGAAATCGATCCCAAGCCAGTCGAGATTCTTCAACACTTCCGGAGTCAGGTCATTGATCTCGGCGTTGTACGTGCTCTGCAGGTGCTGAGGGACGCTGGACTTTCTTACTTTGCCGGGGTTGGTTCGGGAGCTGTGCAGGAAAGTTCCACCAGTTCGGCCGGCGCGGTTGACGATTTCTTCGGTCAAGGTTTGAAAGTTATCGCTGTTGTCATAGTCCTTTTCGCGAACGATGTCGACCAGACCTCCCCACCCCCGACGAAGGCCGATTACCTTGCAACCCTCGCGTATTGCCCTGAAGGTGACGGCACGGATTGCGGGGTTTAAACCGGGTACGTCACCGCCTCCGGTAAGGATTCCAATTACCCCCCTTTTTGTGTTCACATTCGCCATTTAGTGTCGTCCTTAGAATTAACCAGTAAGCCGTGTAGCTTCCACACTTCGCGGTCAGGAAGTTTTACTGTTCACTGTCGAACTTCTCTTAGTTGAAAGACATGGTATCGTTCCATCTTACTAAATCGCTACCAAAACCCTAAAAGTTGAGGGCTCGGGGCATCGAATCACAGAGTGTTACAGTTTGATGAAGACAGGCGGAATACACCCTGTTGGAAGTGTTCCGTGAACGGTATAATCTCGCCATTGCATGCAGACCCCCTAGCAAGTTCAGCAGCGGTGGCTCCGCAAAACACAAACGGGCTCATACCGGGCCAGAATAACGGAACGAAGCAAATGCCTCCCGAGCAGCAGTCAGTGACGCAGCTTCTGCAACGATGGGGCAGCGGCAATAAAGCAGCGCTTGACGAGTTGATGCCGGTGGTCTACGAGCAGCTTCGCAAATTGGCATCGCGCTGCTTGCGCGCTGAGCGGCCCGACCATACCCTGCGCGCTACAGCGTTGGTTAACGAGGCCTACTTGCGCCTGGTCAATGCGGACGTAGCCTGGCAGGACCGGGTTCACTTCTTCGCAGTTTCGGCGCGCCTGTTGCGGCGCATCCTGGTCGACCACGCCAAGGCTCATAATCGCGGCAAGCGGGGTGGGGGCGCGGAGAAGATTTCGTTAGATGAGGCCGTGCTAGTTGGTCCGCAGGCAAGCGGAGGGATTGTGGAGTTGGACGAGGCGCTCCAGCGCCTGGCTACGCATGACCAACGCAAGAGCGAACTCATCGAGCTACTTTTTTTCGGTGGCCTGACCTATGACGAAGCTGCAGCTGCGCTCAAGATTTCTCCAGCTACGGTGCATCGCGAGTTGAAAATGGCGAAAGCCTGGCTGCACCAGGAGCTGACACACAATTTTTCCTAGGAAACGAGCGGTGACAGCTTCCTCTTCCAGTTCCGAGCACTGGCGCCGGCTCGAGGGCCTTTTTTATCAGGCGCTCGAACTGGAGCCAGAGGCGCGTGCGGAATTTCTCGACCAGACTTGTGGCAGTGACACGCAATTGCGAAAACAGGTCGAGGCCCTGCTGGATTCAGCCCACGAACCTACGGGCTTTTTGGAAAATCCGGTATTCGAAGCCGCGCAGCAGATAATGCGGGAGAGCCCGCACGAAACCATGGTTCCTGGCGCCGAGTTGGCGCATTACAAAATCATCTCTATGCTCGGAGCTGGCGGGATGGGTGAGGTCTACCTTGCCGAGGATCTGCACCTTCGACGCAAGGTCGCAATCAAGATGATTGCCCCTGAACACACTCGTGATGAACGTGGCTTACGTCGTTTTGAACACGAGGCCCACGCTGCTTCGGCGCTCAACCATCCCAACATTCTTACCATTTATGAATTCGGTCAGGCCGATGGGCGGCATTTCATTGCCTCGGAGTTCATTGACGGAGCGACGCTTCGCATGCGCCTGTTGCAGGGCAAACTTGAGTTGAATGCCGCGGTTGATATTACCATCCAGATGGCCAGCGCTCTGGCGGCGGCGCATGCGAGCGGAATCGTTCATCGTGACATCAAGCCGGAAAATGTAATTGTGCGGAATGACGGAATCGTTAAAGTGCTGGATTTCGGGATCGCTAAACTCAACGAGAGGGTTCGAGAGACCATTCGTCCAGGAGTCTCGACCGCCGGATCGGCGACGAGCGAACCTGGAATGGTGATTGGTACGGCGAGATATATGTCGCCGGAGCAGGCGCGCGGACTTCCGGTCGACGCGCGCAGCGACATTTTCAGCCTGGGAGCGGTGATGTATGAACTGGTTACCGGAAGGGGTGCGTTCGACGGTGCGACCGCCAGCGACCTGATCGCCGAAATCTTGAAGGTGGAGCCCTTGCCTCCTGTCGAATTTGCTCCCGAGGTGCCCCATGAAGTCGAGCGCATCATTGGCAAGGCGCTGCGCAAGGATCGGGAGACCCGGTATCAGTCAGTGAGGGACTTGCTTATCGATCTGCAGGACTTCAAGAAAGAGGCGGAGTTTCAAGCGAAGCTACAGTTGACAGCGCGCCCCCGTTTTATCGGCTCTGAGCGGAGAGCACGGCAAGTGCCGCCATCCCTCGGGATTGAACCCGCAAAGACAAGATCAGGCAGCCACAGGCTATTCAACGATCAGCAGCAACGTCTCGCCACAGGTCTGAGTTTTTCGCGAGGAAGGTGGCTGGCGCTCGGACTGGTGTTGTTCGCGATGCTGCTCACTGGCTACTTCGTGGTACGAAAATCGCATGTACTCTCCACATCTGTCCAGCCGCGCAGCCTGGCAATTCTTCCGTTTCGAAATCTCAAGCAGGATCCTGAAAGCGATTTCCTGGGATTTTCGCTGGCGGATGCTGTCATCACGAAACTCGGGTACATCCGCGCGCTTACTGTGCGTCCATCCTCTTCAGTGGATAAGTATCGCAATCAGATCATCGATTCGAAAAAGGTTGCGGCAGATTTGAATGTCGACACGCTGCTCATGGGCAGCTTCATTCGAGATGGCGATGACCTGAGGATTACAACGCAACTAGTCGACGTGAAGCCGGACAAGATTCTCTGGCAGAGCACGATTGATTTAAAGTACGACAAACTGTTAACCGTGCAAGACCGCGTATCGCAACAGATCATCAAGGGATTGGAGTTGAACCTCTCGCCTGCGGAAGCGGCGAATCTCAAGCCGGAAAATCCCATCAATTCGCAAGCCTACGAATACTACTTGCGCGGAGTCGATCTTTACTCGCTGAATGAGTTTGCGGCGGCGATTCAACTGCTGGAGAAGTCAGCCGCGATGGAACCGAATTATGCGCCGACTTGGGCGCATCTGGGCCGGGCCTATACCACCAATGCGTCGTTACGTTTCGGCGGACGCCAGGATTACAGCAAAGCGCAGGCTGCCTATGAGAAAGCCATCGCACTGAGTCCCACACTGGTTGAGCCACGAATTTATATGGCCAATTTGCTCACCGATACTGGAAGGGTCGAGGAAGCTGTACCGCTGATGAGATCAGCTTTGCAAACCAGTCCCAATAACGCAGAGGCGCACTGGGAATTGGGATATGCATACCGGTTCGGCGGGATGTTGGAGGAATCAGTGGCAGAATGTGAAAAGGCGCGGCAAAACAACCCGCAGGTCAAGATCAACAGTTCGGCGCTAAACAGTTACTTGTACATGGGCAAATACGACAAGTTCATGCAGAGCTTGCCGGTCAATGATTCCACTTACATTCTGTTTTATCACGGCTTTGGAGAGTACTATCTCGGCAACTATGAGCAGGCTGCTAGAGATTTCGATCGTGCCTTCGATATGGAGCCTTCGTTGCTTCCTGCAAATGTAGGGAAAGCGCTGAGCGATTCAATTAAGCATGATGATACTGCGGGCTTGAAGCTGCTTCACGAGACGGAAGACAGGATCGACAGGCAAGGCGTGACCGATGCTGAGGGAATTTACAAAGTCGCACAAGCCTATGCAGTTCTGGGTGATAAGGCATCGGCTTTACACATGTTGCGGCATAGCATCGGCGGTGGATTCTTTTGTTATCCCTACTTCATGCGCGACCCTCTGCTAGCGAATCTTCGCAACGAACCTGAATTTGAAACCCTTATTAGCCAGGCCCGCGAGAGACACGAACAATTCAAGGCGAGATTTTTCTGAAGCGCCGTCGGACCGATTAACCTGGTTTCGGATCAAATCGCCTTGGTCCCCAGGCTCGCGTCCGCGGCAGCCATCGGTGGACGTTCCTGCAATACTCCTCATAGTCCGCGCCGGACATTTTTCGCAGCGTCGCTACGATCGCCTGAATGCGTCGAGGCGCACCTTATGCTGAAACACATTTAGCCCTTCTCACTATTAACCTCAATTTATTCGTAAGCAGCTAACTTCAAAGTTAATACCGAATGCACTGTATCGAAAAAGAGAGAGCGCCCTCATAAAATCTGTTGAGTCCGGGCGGAAACGCCCAAGGGCGAACGCGATTGAGTGAGTGCTCAGTGAGGCCGCATGGCGGCAACTTTTGGCCGTCAGCGAAACGAAAGGAGAACAACTTGATTCGACGATTTGGAAGGACGGCAGTGACGGCAGTGATGACGGCTGCGCTTTGGTTCCTGGTAGCAGCGCCGCAGGCGCGCGCAGATGACGACCATAGAGAGAAGTGCCAGCGTGCGGTCGAAAAGGCGGAATCGAGACTGGATAGAGCCATCCAGCGGGATGGTGAGCACAGCCGCGAGGCCGAGGCCCGACGACACGATCTGAATGAGGAAAGAGAGCGTTGCTGGAATCAATATCACCAGTGGTGGAACGGGAGAGAACACCGGTGGGAGACCGAGCAGAATTGGGATCAGGACCACCGCGATCACGATCACGACCACGATAATTATCAACATTGATCTGCCATCCCAGATCTGCCATCTCAGAGGCCGACAAGTGACTGATCTTCCAGTTCGAGATAGCTCTGGTCGGCCTCTACCGCTTCGCCGGAAAGTTGATCTTCCGGTTATGTCGCTGCACTCCCGTGCCAATTGAATCCGCAAGAGGCAGACCATCACACCGCTTCTACACGAGAAGAACTAGGTGACGGCTAATGCGTGTTGTGGATAGGCGCGGCGCTGGGCTGTTGGTCCGGCCCATGGGACAAAGCAAGGAATGTCAGTGCTCCCACGATGATCGCTATAAAGAGGTAGATAAGAGTCGGGCCGCAACGTTTTCCCGCCAACATGACCTCTTTGGATGCCTGTTTTCAAGCTAGCGGGCTGTGACAATTTCTTATACTGCATCGCGCTGCAAAACATAGGGATTCCACTGGATTCTCACTTCGAAACTTAGCCCCTAGACTCCCATTCAGAACGCGAACTGTGGCGTTACTCCCCTTTTGGAGGCTTCGAGTCCCATGAAGAAAAAGATTTCGATTTTGTCCGTTGTGTTACTTCTGAGTTGCTGGCTGGTTGCCCAGTCGGGCTCCGGTGGCTCGGGATCTGCTGGTTCGGCAGGCTCCGCTACGGGGCAGTCGAGAGCTGGTTCCGCTTCGCAAAGTGGGCAGGCGCCGGGCACCACGGCGAACCCTGGACAGACTGGCACCGGGAGCACCTCGCCTAACTCCGGAACCGCTTCACCCACACCAGGCACCGCGGCACCAACGCCGGGTACCGCTGCTCCCGATTCTGGGACAGCTAACCCCGGGTCAACAACTACACCAGGCAGCACGCAGACCCCGGGAACAAGCCCAGAGACTCAGGCTCCGCCTCAGGGGCAGAACCCCAACTCGACGACGCCGGGAACCACAAATCCTCCTTCCGACACGACTTCTCCAAGCACGACGCCTCCTGCGGATAATAGCAAGCCGCCACAATAGTGGTCGCCAACCCGAACATGGGCCACCGAGAAAATACCTGGTGGCCTTTTTCTTGGCATACAGAGATCCCCTCAGGTTCGAGAGAAGGATACCTTAGCCGCAATCTTAATGCTGCCACCTGCATCTCAGTTTCGCGCAAGCCGCCGATGGCGAATCTGCCTCGGCCTTGCGCACCAGATTTGTTGCAGAGAAAAATGAGGAATATCAGACTTTCTATGACGGCAGGGGCTGGCATTGGGGAGGTTCGGGAGACCGCGACCCAAGAGGTAAGTGTGAACATGATGGCGTGCGACCGTGTCCGTGAATAATCCGCACGCCGCGATCGTTCTCGTCTTCGAGATCAAGCCGTCCCAGCGCCGCTAGGCGCCATGCGCGCCCGGTAAAGCCGCGGCGTCGCGCCCTCCGAGCGAAGCTGGCGGCGCAATGCTTCGCCATCCCCGAAACCTGCCTGAGACGCGATGGCCTCGACTTTGTCGGTAGTTTGCTCGAGCCTGGCTTTGGCCGCTTGCACCCGTAACCGCGCAACAAAGCGTGCGGGAGTGGTACCCACCTGCTGGGAAAAAACCCGGCTGAAATTTCGATGGCTCATACCGGCGCGGTTGGCCAGAGCGGGCACCGAAAGATCTCCATCAAGATGTTCGGATATCCATGCGATCAATTCCCGGATCGGTTGCAGGCCCGAAGCCTGGGCCGCAAGTTGCGAACTGAACTGGCTCTGACCTCCTGACCGGCGCAGAAACAGGACCATATGGCGTGCGACTTCCAGCGCGAGTTCGTGGCCGTGATCCTCTTCGACCATCGCAAGTGCCAGGTCGGCACCGGTTGACACGCCCGCACTCGTCCAGACTTTTCCATCCTGAACGAAAATCTTGTCGGGGTCCACAGCAACTTGCGGGTAGCGTTTCGCCAGCTTCCCAGCTAACTTCCAGTGTGTCGTAGCGCGGCGCCCATCAAGAATTCCCGCCGCGGCCAAAGCAAACGCACCGGAGCAAACCGAGCCGATGCGGCGCACGTGATCCATTGATGAGCGCAGCCAAGCCAGCAGTTCTGGCGCAATGGGAATATCGATTCCTGAGGCTCCGGCGATCAGCAGCAAGGTATCAATGGGCATTCGTGCCTGGGTCCATCGACGCCCACCCACCAAACCTAGACCCGACGCCGTCATCAGCGGCAGATCATCCATCGTGAGCAACTCGATCTCATAAGCGGGAGACTGCCTTTTCCCTGCGAAAGACAACGCTTGCGACGCACGTGCGAACACGTCGAGCGGGCCCGCAAGGTTCATCAGATGCACGCGCGGAAATATGAGTAAGGAAATCCGACGGGTCGGCCACTGCCTCTGCGGGAGCGTCTCTTGCCCGGTAGTTGCTGACAAAATTCCCATGTACTCAAGATGCCGCGCGAGGGCCAATTGATACATGAAAAAGAATGGCAGAAAACGAGCAGTATTTGTCCGTCCGAAAGAGACCTGTCCGCAATCTGATGATGCAGGACTAATTATTGGAGGATTGCCGTGAAAATATTGACGACCTTACTTACCGGTGCTGTGCTGTTCGTAATAATCTTATCCTTACCATCATCCGCTCAAAACAACTTGGCCGATCCGAATGACAGTGCCTGCTGGCAAAGTCTGGAGGCGCTCCACAACTGCGCGCAGGTGCAGAACGATCGCGCCATTGCACAGGCGGAGCGTTGCACTTCATATCCGGAGTACCAGTGCGAGGCCGAGCCTGATCAGCCTCAACAAACGGCAAGCGTGGCCCGCGTTCATAAGCAACATTCAAAGGCTGCGTCCGCCAGCGCCGTAAAGTCTCATCCGGCACAGGGTAGTAACTCGGATAGCGACGCTGTGCTCGTAGGGAACCCGGCGAACTAGCCTGCTTCACGGGAAATCTTAGAAATTGAAGGTCGCCGCTCTGGAAACACAATCCGGAGTGGCGACTGTGCATTTGCGTGGGGCACTCAACTCAAATCTGGCGCGTCCGAGCGAACCGACTCACTGCTGCGCCTTTTGCAGGCTGGCGGACACATTCACTTCCGAGCCAGGCTCCACCGAGAGTTCCCGCTTCCACTGGGCAAACCCCGGCATGAAAAGGACGACGACATGAGAACCGGTGCTGACACCGATAGTCGATGGGGTGTTCCCGACGTATCGGCCGTCGAGGGTGATCTCAGCGCCGGAGGGCGTCGAACCGAAATTGCACTTGATCTTCTCTCGATTGAATTCTGCGGTTGGGGTTGCAGCTTGCACCGGGCTGGCCGAATTCGCCGTCGTGGTTGTTGATCTCTCGGTTGAAGTAGCGGTCGCCGCCTCTTGACTCACGTGGGCCGATTCAATCACCGTGTATAGCTGCTTGCTCGCTCCACCCTTTTCATTTTCGTAGAAAATTGTGATCCCGCGCTTATCCCTGCGGGCGTCAAACGTCTGCCCAATCGGCAAGGCGACGCACTTGGACCAGCGATTATCCCAGACGCAGGTGATGTCAAAGGGCTTCCCGTTCCCATTTTGCACGTGCATCGTATTGCGCACCATTGCGACCTTGCTTTCGTGGCAATAGCCAGAGTAATTGGCGAGGTCACAATCTCTGGTGGGCTGATTCGGATCGGTGTTGAGGGTTTTCGATGTAGCCTCCAACACCGTAATCCGGAAGCGTTCGTTCTTTGTTGCTGCAACGGACATTACCGCACTGATCAGAAAAAATGCCGAGAGCAGCCTGACATTACCACACATATTCGCTGTTCCTCGCCCTGAGCGACCGTCACCACAAGGGTTGCTTCTTTGACCTATCCGCAATTGTACGGCAACTCCGGGGCACAAAGTCTTCCCCTACACGCCACGACTTTGTCCCCGGAATCTTGCAGTTCTATTGCGCTCACTCCAAAACAAGAACCGTCTTACCCTCTAGAAGGTGAAGATCGGCCCGAACTCCGAACGCAGATCTCTCCACGTGCGGCTGGGAACTCCCGCCACCGAAGTATTCGGCGTGAAAACTCCCGCGTTATTGGGCAGAGAATAACTGCTGTAGAGCGACTGCTCAAACGCAAACTGCACCCACGGGTTCAGCCGATAGAAGAGGGTAACCGCGTTGAGCGTGCTCTTGTAAGGACCGGCGCCGTCCGCTCCAATGTCTTTGGCCTTGGCGAAGTCGGAGTGCACGACCTCATCCAGACCGTGGTAGAAGTAGAGTTGCCAACCGGCATTGTGACCTTTCGGATCCGCGTTAAACCAACGCGAAAGTGGCAGGCCCAGTTGGACGAAGCCGCCGTAGGCGCGAATGGGACGCTGGGGAGCAACCACAATTTGTCCAGCGGCATTCGTACCGAACACCAGAGTTCCAGTCCCAGAGCGATCTATCGTGGGAGCAGTGACCGTGTTAGTCAGGCCGCCGGCATCGCTAAAGTAGGAAAGAGTCTGACCGGCAAACGTGAACCGCAAATCTCCACCGCGATAGGCACTGGCCACCACCGTAGCCCACCTCGTTGGCAACTGAACCCCGACTTGACCGCCGTAGCCCTCGCTCCGCCCGGAAGCACCGGTTGGAAAGGCTGCCTTCACCGCGGCGTAATTCGCGATCGCAGCAGCGGAACTGCCTGCTGGAGCAGCAATCGCGGAGTGCAACACGATCGATTCGCGATGAGTTTCAAAGCCGCTGACGAGGATCTGAGCCGGCGATACTGCAGGAGCCGGATCGAGCTGGAATTGGAGAACCGCTCGAGCTGAATATTGCAAATTGTTCGAGTCAGATCCCTGGCGCTCGCCGTATCCCAACTGGTTGGCGGTCCCGTCGGTCACGGCGCTTGTACAGCCGATGGTGGTCGTGGTGCCGGGCACAAAGGTTGCTGGTATCGAGCAGGAAGTGATGGTTGCATCGGCCGGAACATTACCTTCGCTCGGCATACTGACCGCGAATGCCGGAGAGAATTTGAAATTCCGGGACCCTCCCAGCTTCTGCACCAAACCCACCTGCAGCTGTGGAGAGCGTTCATAGATAGTTCCAAAGTACGCCGCTAGCTGTGTGGTTTCGACGATGTTGGGAAGAATGCTGGAGCCGTAGAGGAGCCAGTCCTGGCCACCCTCGAAGTAGATGTCCGTCTTGTCGCTCGCCGCGTAGTCCAGCCGTGCATAGGCCAAGCGAAGACTTGCCATGGAGCTGCGGATCGCAGAAACGTTACGATTATCCGCGCGGCTGAAGTTGCCCTCAAAATCACCCTCGACTCGACCGGTTAAGACAAGCTTGGATGAAATGTCCGGCCATTCAAGGTTGGCTCCGAAGCGCGTCGAGCGCGCCTTGATGTGAAAAGCGGGGTCCGTAGTCGGCCCTGTATCTGCGTTCAGGAAACCGGGCAGAACGAAATCGTCGCCACGGGGATCACTGGAATCGTGAACCAAGGTAGCCTTGATGAAACCGTAGGGCGTCATCTTGACCGGGCCCAACTTGAAGGCCGGAACCAGCCCATCTTTGGTGGGAGGGTCGACGGGATTAACCCGGACCGGACTGGCGGCCGCGACCACTGTTCGTGGGACGGGTTTCTCCATCTGCGGAGTGGTGGCAACCTGCCCCGACTGTGGGCTGGCGATGGATGCCGAGATCGGAGTGGCAGCGGGTTGCGCTTCCGGATTCGCCGCCGCAGACATATCTGCTGCATTCAGCAAACCCTTGCGAGTAAGCGCTTCGACCAGGAGTTGAAACTCGGCTTCAGGGGCTGCGCCTTGAATGGCTTTCGCCTCAGATGGCGCGAGCACCCCCTTCATTACCAGGACACCCAACAACGCCGTGACATTGCCATTGCTGATTGCGGACGCCGGGTTCAGCGGCGCAGGACTCGCAGCCGGTTCCGCCGCATTGGTTGCGTTGGTTCCGGCTCCAGTATTCGCAGGGACGGCATCGTCCGACCCAGCCATCAGGGGTGCGGTCGCTACCATTGTGAGTAATGATGCACACAGCCACTTTCTAAGCTTCGACATAAGCAAGGGCTCTCCTTCTTCGCTAGATTTCGAATACTTGATACCGGTAAAACCTTACGCAAGAACTACAAGAACTAAGGGACCCGCCCGAACGGTTACCAGGTTCAGGCTGTGCTGCGGCAACTATATCCAGCTGCGGGTGACTACCCGAGTGCCAGATCAGGTGCGCTTACCGCACCACCAAACGAGTGAACGGAAACACATAGGCCTGGAGAGTCACCATAATTCCCACCAAGGCCGCCAGCGCAATGCTGTGGAAGAACACGTACCGCAGGATGTCACCCTCGTGCCCATACCATTCCGTGGCAGTGCTGGCCACGACGATGCTTTGCGCATCAATCATTTTTCCCATCACGCCACCACAGCTGTTGGCTGCCGCCATCAAGGTGGGTGAGACTCCAACTTGTTCGGCGGAAATTCTTTGCAGGCTGCCGAACAAAACATTCGACGACGTGTCCGAACCGGTCAGCGCCACGCCTAACCACCCCAACAAAGTTCCGAAAAACGGATAGAGCACTCCGGTTCGCGCGAATGCCAACCCCATGGTGGCGTCTAACCCCGAATAGCGCGTGAGAAAGCCTATCGAGAGCATGGCGGCTATCGTCAGCAGGGAGAAGCGCACCCGCACAATCGTTCGCCAATATGTATGTGCCATCTTCCACGGCGTGAACCCCATGACAAGACCCGAGATGATGGCGGCCACCAAGATTCCCGAACCGGTTGCGGTCAGCCAGTTCAGCGAATAGACGGCGGCTTCGGCCGTGGGCTTGCGCACTACCGGCGGCACGCGCTGCACCATCTGGTGCAGACCCACGACTGGAAACTTCGGTGCCGACAGCTTGTCAAGCTTGGTTTTCACGCTGGGTAGTCCCCACGCGAAAACCACAATGCTCAAAACCAGCCAGGGTATCCACGCCCGCGTCACCAGGGAGCGGCTGTGCCCGTGCGTTCCACGGGCATCGCGCTTTCCTTCGTGCTCAAAACCCCAGATGCGCTTGGGCTGCCACTTCAACAGGAAGGCGATCAAAGCCAACATGGAAATCACTGCGGCGACAACGTCGACCAGCCAAGGCCCATGAAAGTTCGACATGAGAAACTGCGGGATAGCGAAGAACACCCCCGCCACCAGCACCGCAGGCCAAACTTCGAGCATTCCCTGGAACCCAGCGAACGCCCATACCAACCAGAAGGGCACGAGCACCGAGAAGAAAGGCAATATGCGGCCAGCCTGTGCACTCAGTTCGCGGAGATCCAACCCCGTAACTCCCTGCAACGCGATGAGAGGAGTTCCGAGCGCGCCGTAGGCGACTGGCGCGGTGTTGGCGATCAGCGAGAGTCCAGAAGCTTCCAGGGGTTTGAATCCCAAACCGATCAGTACCGCAGCGGTCACGGCTACGGGCGTGCCGAACCCGGCCGCCCCCTCAAAGAAAGCACCAAAGCTGAAAGCGATCAGCAAAAGCTGTAAGCGCCTGTCTTGTGTGATGCCCGTCAGGCTCTCTTGCAGCACCTTGAAAAGTCCGGCGTCGCAGGTGAGCTGATACAGAAATATGACGTTGAGGATGATCCAGCCAATCGGCAACAGGCCATAGCCGGCGCCTAACACCGCGGTCTTGGCCGCTAGGCTGGCTGGCATGCCGAAAATCCAGATGGCGCAGATAATTGAAGTGGCCAGACCCAACAGCGCTGAAAAATGCGCTTTCATGTGCAGCAGAGCCAACGTTCCCAGGAGCACCACCACCGGCAGAGTTGCAAGCAGGGCCGACAGCCACCAGTGTCCTGTGGGATCGTAGCTCTGCGGCCAAGGGTGGGCCAGAGGCGGAATCCGCAAAATCAAGACAGCGGCGACAACCGCAGTTAAGAGGGCGGTTACCCACGCCACCGCATTGGCCGATGTGGCCGAACTGCTGGGCACCTTCTCAGTTGCAGTGCTCACGGATTCCTCCTGGAACCAGCAGATATTTTGGTGACGCATTGTATTCCCGTTTGTCCGGGCATACAAGCTGTGCGTAGTGTGGGAAAGAGAAAAACCACAATGACCCTTCTGAAGGAACGGGTCGGCTTGTTCTAGTTACCCGCTCGGAGATGGCTGCACACGGCGCTTTGGCAAGTACCACGGACGGGAAAACTGCTTTCGTCATGACGCTCCTGCCAAGAACCCGGACTCTCAAGGGTCGACATCATCCTAGAGAACAGAGCCGTTAGGATGACGAATTGTCTTATCATCTTGTCCTACAAGCTGCGACGCAGCTCACTGATGAATGTGATGGCGGTCACATCAAAAACAGGTGGACAGGAGTAGGCCTTAGGGCGGGTGAGCCCTCGGTTCATGTTGGAGTAGATAACATGAAGGCCGTTAGTCCCTTGAAGCCGGTCTCCCGCACGACCCTTAGCGAGCAAGTAGCCCTGCAGCTCGCAGCCGAAGTTGCGGCCAAACGTTGGCAACCTGGCGATAAGCTGCCCTCCGAAGCCGAGCTTTGCCGGGCCTTCAACGTGGGCAGGTCCACGTTGCGCGAGGCCCTTAAATCTCTGGCGTTCGTTGGGATCATTCGCATGCGCGCCGGAGGCGGCAGTTACGTTGCTGAGAGGCCTCCCAAATACATTAATCGGCCGCTGCTCACGCGGGGCACGCTGAGCACTGAAAAAGATGTCACCGATCTTTCCGAGGCCCGCCTAGTACTGGAAACAGAGTTGGCTTCTTTATGCGCCCAACGCGCCACTCGTGCGGACCTGGCAAAACTGCAAGGCTTGTCCAGGAAGATGAAGCTCGCCAAGGACGACGACCAAGGGCAATTCCCGCAACTGGACCTTGAGTTCCATCTGTTGATTGCGGCCAGCAGCAAGAACGAGGTCTTGGCGGAGTTGCTCGGTCACATCCGCGGCGCGTTGCAGGAATTAATCAGCAAGAGCCTGCTTCCGTCAAACGGCATGGACCTTGCTTGCAAACAACACGAGAAAATCCTCGATGCCTTAAGGCAGCGAAATCCTGTTGCTGCTCGCAAGGCCATCCGCGCTCATTTGAGTACTTTTCACCGTGGCTACAAGGTTCTGCTGAGCACACGACAGTAAAACCTACGAAGTTCGGGCTGACGATACCGCCCGTCAGTCGAGTCCTGCTGTCACGCGGGAATGAGTTGCAAACCTCGATTGAAAGCGTCCGTAAACCTGTCTAAACCGTTGCTGCCGCCGTTCACCAGGCGGCGGGCGGTTGTGAGATCGTTAGCAGCCACCGCTTCACGGATCCGGTCTTCCCGGTCGCCAAGAAATCTTGCCAGCAGGTTCGCGGCGACCTGGGGATCATTCGCGAGTTCAGGATTGGTTACGAGGTCGACATTGATTTCGCTTGCATAGTGAGTGTAGTTCGCGCGGCCGGTCAGTTGTACGAAGCCACGCCCACGGAAATTTGCACCGTCAGGAGCCCCGGTATTTCCCAGATCGTGGCGATTGTCGTAAAGATCGAAGGGGTGGCCCGAAGGCGAGGTATTGAAACGCGATTGTCCTTCGCTGATCGGCTGAAACGATTCCGTCTCAGCTCGAATCGTCCCTAGCGCCATTAATACCATCGCCCGGTCAGGC
Source organism: Terriglobales bacterium (assembly GCA_035567135.1). Taxonomy (GTDB): domain Bacteria; phylum Acidobacteriota; class Terriglobia; order Terriglobales; family Acidobacteriaceae; genus JABDBE01. The sequence continues at coordinate 112,577 of DATMQI010000287.1, read as the reverse complement.
AGCTTCGCAGACACCAGGGCATCGAGCACCGGTGGCAGATTTGCCTTGATATTCCCAATCTGGGTCAAAGGAAACATCTGGGAGACGACTTGAACGGTGACGCCCGCAATCGCGGACGGAATCGACGGTATCGCAGCCAGCCCGAGCGCCGTCGCAGTATTCGGACCCACCACTCCGTCAGCCGCCAGGTTTTCGCTCCGCTGAAAAGCAAGCACGGCCGCTTCGGTGCCGAGTCCAAACGACCCATCGATTGCCCCGGGGCTGAAACCTGCTGCTTGAAGCGCTTGCTGCAGAGCGATCACCTCAGGCCCCGAACTATTCAGCTGTAGCAGGGCACCCATGGTCACCTCCAGCTTCAAGGTCGAATTGAAAGCCATTCTGGCTTGCAATCAGCAGCAACCCATCTTCACTTCGCCCGTAGCGGTCAATGGAGGACCAAAGGCCTCCTGCGGTGCCGGCGCGCCCTTCGCCACCAGGATCCAACGTCGCACCGCATCGAACACGACCAGCACCACGCCCAGGATAAAGATGGTCATCAGGACTGAATCCAGGTAGCCGGTGAACACCTGACCGGGCTTCGCGGTTAGCGGCCAGAAAATATTCTTGATCGCGAGCACTCCCGCCGTCACCGTAGTGACACCCACAAAGCACATGGGTATAGCCGTAATCCAGGCATACTTCTGCTTGCCCATGTTAATGAGGAAGGTGGTCGTCACCGCGAGCGCAATTGTCGCCAGCAACTGATTTCCGGTTCCAAACAAGGGCCACAGCGTGGAAATATTTCCGGTGTAGATCAGGTATCCCCAGCCCAGAACCACAACAGAGCTGGTGATCAGGTTTCCCGGCAGCCAGGCATTGTTGCCGAATGGCTTATGCACTTTGCCAAGGAGTTCCTGCAGAACATAGCGGGCGACGCGTGTGCCGGTATCCACGGTAGTCAGAATGAAAAGAGCTTCAAACATGATGGCGTAGTGGTACCAGTAACCCATCAGGCGGGCCATCCCAGGCAAGCCGCGGAAGATGGTTGCCATGCCAACCGCCAGCGAAACTGCTCCACCCGTTCGCCCAGCCAGTTTCTCCCCCACTTCGCGGGAGAACATATCGAGATTGACTGTGCTCAAACCCAGATGGCTGAAGACCGCCGGCGTGGTGTTGATGCCGAAGTAGTCGCCCGGAGCCAGCGAGCACGCCGCAATCAAAGCCAGAATGCCGACGATGGATTCGCAGACCATGGCTCCGTATCCGATGAAACGGGCGTCGGTTTCTTTATCCAGCATCTTAGGTGTTGTACCCGAAGATACCAGGGAGTGAAAACCCGAGATCGCGCCGCAAGCAATCGTCACAAAAAGAAACGGGAACAGAGTCCCTTTGATGATCGGCCCGCCGCCATGAACGAACGGGGTGAAATTGGGGAATTGAATGTTGGGATGAACTACAAAGACGCCGACGACCAGCACAATAATCGTGCCCAGCTTGACGTAGGTCGAAAGATAGTCGCGCGGCTCCAGCACCAGCCAGACGGGAAGAATCGAAGCCACCAGGCCGTAGATGGCCATGAGAATCGTAATCTGATGGGGCGTGAACGTAAGCGCTGCTGCCGCTCCACTCTGAGCGACCCAGTGCCCCGCAACGACGCTCCCAATCAAAAGCACAACGCCAAAGATGCTAGGCCCGGTAACGGTGATCTGTCCGGCATGACTCTTAAACATCCATAAACCCATGATGACGGCGATGGGAATCGTCATCCCGATGGTGAAGACGCCCCACGGGCTATTGGAAAGCGCATTGACTACGACGATGCCAAGGCCTGCCAGCGTAACCAGAAGAATAAAGAGGACCGCAATCATCGTTACAAGTCCGGCAAAAGGACTGATTTCGGTGCGGGCAATATCCGCGAGTGATCGCCCGCGATGGCGCACCGAAGCCACCAGCACGGTGAAGTCCTGGACGCAACCGGCAAGCACGCCACCGATCAGTATCCAGAGAAAGCCAGGCGCGAATCCAAACTGCGCCGCCAGAGTAGGTCCAACCAGCGGCCCCGCTCCGGCGATGGCTGCGAAGTGATGTCCAAAGAGCACCCATCGCGGCGAAGCAACGTAGTTATGTCCGTCAGCGTACATGTGCGCCGGCGTGGTCCGGCGATCGTCGAGCGCCAGAGCCTTCGCCGCGATGAACGCGCTGTAATAACGGTAGGCAATCGCGTACACGCATAGCGCACCCAACAGAACTGGAAAAGTATTCATGCCTCGCTCCAGATCAACAAAGTGGCAGATGCTGCTAGCCCGTTCGACCGCATCCTACACCCATTGCGGAATCCGGCACAACGATTTCGAGGTATATATGCGGCACAAGGTTGATGTGGGTGGCGGCAACTCCGCAATCTTCTCCAACAATTGTCGGTGTATCGCGATATTTAAAAAGCTATCCCATCGCTTGGTGGTAACAGGCGAGACCAAGAGTTACCCTGGGCATTGTTCGTGACGTGGGATATTGGATGCCAGACCCTGATTTTCAGAACAGAAATTCCTGATCGCCTTCAGACTGGAAGACGACAAGAGCTAGGGTTTGTGCTGGACGCTCTTCTCAGCTTTTTCAATCGCTTCCCGGAAATGTGCCACTGCCGGCACGTTCGGTGAATAAAGCACGCCTCGACCAGAGTAGCGCCATACCGGCACGCTATCCAGCGGATACTCCACCCTGCCGCGGTACACCTCGAACGTGTCGTCCGACGGACCAATTTCCGTCCCGACTTGGGGCTGCGTGGTTGCCGGTCGACCCAGGGCAGGATCATTGCTCAGGTCAGGAGGTCCCTGCTGACCACCAACGATCACTGTCCCGCGGCCCGCAGGCGCTACACCTACGGAGCGACCATCGGCGGGAACGCCGCTTACGGTCGGAGTTACCGTCCTTCCAAGGCCCTTTCGAACCGCGACCACCAAGTCTGCCGACTGCACGTTGTATACAGGCTGCAAACGTCCCCATTGGACAAACGCCTTTTCGACATCCTCTTGAACGGTTCGATTTTGGATGGGATCAGTCAAAGGGCGGACTGGCTCCGGAGCCACCACAATAACGACAGTACGAGCTTTCAAAACATAGTCCGGCAGCGAATTCTTGGTTTTATCTTTAGCGATTCCCTGGGAACCTGAAAGAACGACGACAAGTGCGAGAAGTCCCAGCGCGCGAACTGACACGACAACCTCCAGCGGACGTCCGATTCTGGCTCAGATTCTATACCTAAAGCGGCCCAGGCAAATGGCTTTTATAGTCGTCACACCAACGGAGAATCGCATACACCACACAATCATCTTCTTTGCGCCAAACGGCGCTACAATGTCGGGCAGATTCCGGCACGAGACCGGTAAAGACAGTTGCTGCCGAACCGAAAGGATCGAGTATGCACATGGCACGAGAGAAGCCCGCTGTAAGTCAGGAACAATCCCTTGTCCGCTTTGGTCTGAGCCTTGCCAACTGGAGTGAGCGCTGGTTTCCCGACCCGCTGATTTTCGCGTTGCTCGGAATCGTGGTGGTCTTTGGAATCGGCCTGTTGCTTCATCAACCTGCCAGCAAACTAGCCATCCAGGGTGGAAAAAACTTCTGGGCTCTGGTCCCATTCACCATGCAAATGGTGATGATCATTATCGGAGGCTATGTTGTCGCTTCGACACCCATCGTCTACCGCGCAATTCAAGCCTTAGCTGGAATTCCAAAGACGCCGCGAGGGGCGGTTGCGCTGATCGCGCTTTTTTCCATGCTGACCTCGTTAATCTCCTGGGGCTTGAGCCTGATTTTCAGCGGCCTTTTCGTTCGCGAACTGGCTCATCGCGTCAAAGGAATGGACTACCGCGCAGCCGGCGCAGCCGCATATCTCGGGCTCGGCGCCGTTTGGGCCATGGGGCTCTCATCCTCCGCCGCCATGCTGATGGCAACCAAGTCCGCGATGCCGCCGTCACTGTTCAACATCAGCGGTCTAATCCCGCTGACCCAAACTCTGTTTTTGTGGCAAAGCATTGCGACTACGGTCATCCTGATCGTGCTATCGGTATTGATCGCTTACGCGTCCACGCCGTCTCCAGAAAATGCCAGAACTGCGGAATCCTACGGCATTCAATACGAGCCCATTAGCTCCAGCCTCGAGCCCAAAACCAAACCTGGCGAATGGCTCGAGTACAGTCCGCTGCTGACCGTCCTCGTCGTCCTGCTTTTGTGCTGGTATCTGATCGATGTCTTCCGCACCTCGCCGCAAGGCGCGCTGGCAGCGCTTGATCTGAATACTTACAACCTGATGTTCATCACGGTTGGACTTCTGTTGCACTGGCGACCGAAGCGTTTCATGCGCGCCGTATCGGAATGCGTTCCAGCGACCGGCGGCGTGCTGATCCAGTTTCCGTTTTACGCCGTAATCTTTGGGATGATTGTGGGTACCGGGATCGCCGATGCGCTGGCGAAGGTCTTCGCTTCCATCAGCACCCACAACACCTATCCGTTGCTGGTGGCAATGTATTCGGCTGTGCTCGGGGTTTTCATTCCCTCCGGCGGCAGCAAGTGGGTCATCGAGGCGCCGTATGTCTTGCAGGCCGCAAATCTTCATCAGGTGCATTTGGGATGGGTAGTGCAAATCTACAACGCGTCGGAGGCCCTGCCCAATCTGGTCAATCCCTTCTGGATGCTGCCGCTGTTGGGCATCTTGAAATTGAAGGCCCGAGACATTGTGGGATATGGTGTGCTGCAGTTGATGGTTCACGTCCCTGTTGTGTTCTTCTTATGCTGGCTGTTTGCCCGATCCATTCCATACCTGCCGCCGATGAAGTAGTGGTGGCCTCTTTGTCAATAGGATTAAAAAGGGTGGGCCCCCATCTAAAATGATGGTGGATTCCCGGGCCTCGCTAGCTCAGGGCCCGACACGCCCGAGACCTCGGCCACCCGCCGTGAACTCTGATCAGTGATGCAGATCACAGCATTCGGTATCAAAGCCGCATATGCTCCGCCAAATCGACGGGCGCCGTTTCGACTAGCCACCGTATTGGTCCCCGATGCATGCTGGACAGAAACGGCAGATGGCGTTACCCTGCCAGTGTTCTAAGAGGCTAGCGGCTATCAGGTAGCACGTACGATCCAAATGCTCCGACATCCAGTTCTAAATAGGGCATCAAGGCAATCGCGCTGAACCTATTTAAGGAGGAAGTTTATGGCTAGCACTAGTCAGACAATCCGCTATCAGACCAGCCAGACAGAATGGGATCGACTGGCAAACACGCAAGAGTTCAAAGACCTGATGGCGACGAAGAGAGTTTTTATCGTCCCTGCCTTCGTATTCTTCGTCGTCTACTATTTCGCGCTGCCGGTCCTGGTCGGCTACGCGCCCCAGTTTATGTCGACGAAGGTCGGTCCGGTAAACCTGGCGTACCTCTTCGCTTTGTCTCAGTTCTTCGTAGCCTGGCTCATTGCCGGCCTCTACGTCAAAGCAGCCAACGACTTTGACAGACTGGCGAAAGATATTGTCGAGAAGGCCGAGAACAAAGGAGGCAAGTAGCCATGGCGAATATCTCCCTGCTCATGTTCCTGTTGTTCATCGCTATCACCCTGGGCATCACCTACTGGGCTTCGAAGCGTTCGTCTGGCGCCAGCGCTTATTTTGCGGCTAGCCGGCAGATCAAAGGCTGGCAGAATGGGATTGCGGTTGCCGGCGACTACATGAGCGCCGCGTCGTTCCTGGGAATTGCAGGCATTATCGCCTTCCAGGGATATGACGGCTTCCTCTTTTCGGTAGGCTGGCTGGTAGCCTACCTCACAGTCTTGTTGGTGATCGCGGAACCGCTGCGCAATGCTGGTAAATACACGATGGCAGATGTGCTCGCCTATCGCCTGAAGCCACGGCCGGTGCGGGCGATGGCTTCGCTCAGCACTTTGACCGTCAGCACTTTTTACATGATCGCTCAGATGGTGGGCGCGGGCGCATTAGTGAAGTTGCTGCTCGGAGGGTACGTCACCTACAACCAAGCGGTGACCGGCGTTGGGATTCTGATGATTATCTATGTTGTCTTTGGCGGCATGTTGGCCACAACGTGGGTACAAATCATCAAGGCGATTTTGCTCATGGGGGGGACGATTCTGCTGAGCATCCTGGTTATGGCTCACTTCCATTTCAGCTTCGGCGATTTTTTCGGAGCGATTGGGCACGTGACCTATCACGATGCCAAGGGGCAGACGATCGTTAAAGATTTCCTGCAACCGGGGCTTCGCTACAAACCGCCTTACGGGCCGCTGGACCTGATTTCTCTCGGTCTGGCGCTGATTTTTGGCACGGCCGGATTGCCCCATATTCTCGTGCGGTTCTATACCGTGCCGGATGCCAAGACGGCGCGTTATAGCGTGGTTTGGGCAATGGTGCTGATCGGCAGCTTCTATATTATGACCACGTTCCTCGGCTTCGGCGCCGCGACCATTGTTGGTCCGGACTTCATCAAAACTCACGGCGGCACGAACATGAGTGCCCCTCTGCTCGCCCAAGCTCTGGCGGGGAACATCTTCTTCGCATTCATCTCGGCCATCGCCTTTGCCACAATCCTTGCGGTAGTCGCGGGTCTCACTATCAGCGCGACTACTTCGTTTTCCCATGACTTCTGGACTAACGTGGTGCATAACGGAGTCGAGCGCAGGCCCGGCGAGGAAGTATTGGTGGCGCGCATCTCGGCCTTTGTCGTTGGCGGAGTGGCAATCACGCTCGCGGTTTTGCTGGGACCGACTGCGAATGTGGCTTTCCTCGTGGCACTAGCCTTTGCGGTGGCCGCATCCGCGAACTTGCCCGTCATTGTGCTATCGATTTTCTGGCGCAGGTTCAATACTGCGGGAGCCGTCGCGGGACTCGGCGTTGGGTTGCTGGCTTCGATCGGACTTATCTTGGTCAGTCCCAGCATGATGGCGGTCGATCCACCAACCGTAACCGGAACCGCCAGGCATTTGATCCAGGCCAAGGCTTGGTTTCCATTGGAGAATCCAGGAATCCTGAGCATTCCGCTTGGATTTCTGGGGGCTGTGATTGGAACTCTGCTTAGCCATGAACCGACGGCGGAAAGCAAGTTCAACGAGTTGCTGGTGAGGTCCAACACCGGGCTGGGATCGGAACGGGCGGGAGCGCATTAACTGGAAGAGCTCGGAAATCTTGCGACGCGAAAAATCTCGCCGCACAAATTTAGAATTAGGGGGTGATTGAGATGTCCGCAATTGGCGAGAAACACCGAATAGTAACGGAGACGAATGAGACCGAGATTGCAGTCCACTGGCGCGAGGAGGAATATTACTATCCTTCCCCCAAGTTTGTCGGTCAGGCGAATCTGACCGACCCTTCGATTATGGAGCGGTTCTCCGAGAAGCATTTTCCGGAATGCTTTCGCGAATATGCGGACATGCTGAGTTGGGATCAGTACTGGCACACCACACTCGATACCAGTGACCCACCCTTTTGGAAATGGTTCGTCGGCGGAAAGCTCAACGCGTGCTACAACTGCGTCGATCGACATCTCGATAAGTATAAGAACAAGGCCGCTCTGATTTTTGTACCGGAACCGGAGGAAGAAGCGCCGGTGGTTATCACCTATCGAGAGTTGTACGTTCGGGTGAATGAGATGGCGGCGCTTCTGCGTGATTTTGCCGGTCTGAAGACTGGGGATCGCGTCACTATTCACATGCCCATGATTCCCGAGTTGCCGGTCACCATGCTGGCTTGTGCGCGGCTCGGAATCATTCACTCGGTTGTATTTGGCGGCTTCAGCGGAGAAGCTTGTGGACGCCGCGTGGCCGATTCCGGCAGCCGGGTGCTGATTACGACGGATGGCTACTATCGAAATGGCAAAATGATCGACCATAAGGCGGGCGCAGATATCGCACTCGATGTCGCCAGCCAGGAAGGCCAAAAGGTCGATAAGGTCCTGGTCTGGAGACGGCACCGCGGCAAGTACGCATCCGCGTCGCCCATGGTGAAGGGCCGCGACTACTTCGTCGACGAAGCGCTGCAGAACTTCGCAGGACAATTGGTGGATCCGGTCTCCATGGATGCGGAGGCTCCGCTCTTCCTTATGTACACCAGCGGCACCACCGGCAAACCCAAGGGATGTCAGCACCGCACCGGCGGTTATCTCGCTTATGTCACCGCTACGTCGAAATACATTCAGGACATCCATCCCACGGATGTGTATTGGTGCATGGCGGACATCGGATGGATCACGGGTCACTCTTACATTGTTTATGGACCTTTAGCCTTGGCTGCTACCAGCGTGATTTATGAAGGTGTTCCCAATTATCCCGATGCAGGAAGGCCCTGGCGAATTGCCGAGCGTCTCGACGTTAATATCTTCCACACATCACCCACCGCGATTCGCATGCTGCGCAAGGCTGGACCTGACGAGCCGAAGAAATATCACTATCACTTCAAACACATGACTACGGTTGGCGAACCGATCGAGCCGGAGGTCTGGCGGTGGTACTACGAAGCGGTCGGCAAGCATGAGGCCGTGATTGTCGATACCTGGTGGCAAACCGAAAACGGCGGATTCCTGTGCAGCACCAAGCCAGCTCTGGATCCGATGAAACCAGGAAGCGCAGGCCCAGGGATGCCGGGAATTTATCCCTACATTCTGGACGAGGAAGGTCACGAAGTCAGCGCGGGATCAGGCAAGGCGGGCAACATTTGCATCCGCAATCCCTGGCCCGGGATTATTCAGACGGTGTGGGGAGACCGCGAGCGCTTCGTTAACCAGTACTACAAGAAATATTGCAAGAACACCGACAGCAAAGACTGGCGTGACTGGCCGTATTTCGCAGCCGACGGGGCCGTGCTAGCGAAGGACGGATACTTCCGTATTCTGGGCCGGGTGGACGACGTCATCAACGTGGCCGGACACCGTCTAGGCACGAAAGAAATCGAATCAGCATGCTTGACCGTCCCGGAAGTTGCCGAAGCCGCGGTTGTGCCCGTGGTGGACGAAATCAAAGGCCGCGTGCCCGAAGTCTACGTGGCGCTGCAGCCGGGGATTCAGCCCAGTCAGGAAATCTACGACAAGGTTACGAAAGCCATTGAAACTATGATCGGCAAGATCGCGCGTCCCAAGCGAGTTCACATCGTCCCCGACATGCCGAAGACTCGCTCGGGCAAACTCATGCGTCGCGTGCTGGCGGCGATTTCCAATAATTTAGACACTGGGGACATCACCACTCTGGCGAATCCTGACGTGGTGGAGAAGGTTCGGGAAATGGTGCAGGGTAAAGACGTCGTCACAATGAAAGAAGGTCCGGAAGATTTGAAGCAGTTCGGCAGCGTGGATTGAGATTGGGAGCGATGAAATCAGCGGTTGAGCTGTACGCCTGAATCACTTGAAGGGCTGCGATTTCAAGGTCGCATTGTGGTTTCATGCGCGAACGTCGCGAATCGATAGGCTATTCTGCAGCGTCCTGTGTTGTCACTAACCGTGAATGTAAGATTCGCTCCTCCGATTTTTGATCTTTGTGCCAACCGCTCGCGGGCTCCTCTCATCTCACCTGCTGCGCTGCTTCGCCAAAAGGATTTGCCATGCTAAGTCTTGATCCGAAGCAGCTTCGGGGTGAGCTCGTCGAGTTAATCGAGAAGCAGATCAAAACACTTGCACAGGAAACCTGCGGCCAACTCACAGAGACGGAGTTGCGCGAATATGCTGCGCGAAGGAAGCGCATCGAGGACTTATACGCCGCGCTCCACAACGTAGATTCCGCCGCCTAAAAACAAATTCATCATGAATCGAACGGAGGAACGCCGCTGTGCGATCCCCGCATAATTTTCGATGGCGCAGAGGCCCACCACTTGGAATTTCACGGGGAAGAAGATCGCATTCGCAAATTGTGTACGATAAAGCCGTGGACACGGGAGATCAGCGCAGTTTACAGGTCATTCAACGACTCAGAAGAGCCTTTCAAGAGCACACAAACGTCTTCAGCAGAGGGCTGCCACCAAAAAGTCGATCCTTAGCGCCGCACGCCTTCGCGATAGGTACTGGCTTAACTACCAAGCTCTTTGGTTTTCAAACGTTGGTCGTTAACTTCAAGAATACGGTTTAGCTCCCCGACAAGATCCAAAAACTTGAGACGATCTTGTTCTACGGCGATCAGGGAGCAGAGTTCGTGAATGCGGTCGCTCTCGGTTTTGTCCATCATCCTCGGTTGTCATCGCAGTTATGCTGCCGAACGCCGGCGCAAACCGTCAGAATTCTCTGATTGTAGGTAGCGGATTCTGAAGTACTTGCGGGGCTCCTGTAGAAGACCAGTCAATGAATTGTATGGAGAAATTACACGATTTGCGCCGCGAGCACATGGGGATACTTCCACGTAGGAGAGTCTGCGTTTGCGTTCGGTGTAAGCGCCAACGGGAATATACGATCCTGTTCCGCGGCGCACTGCTGCTTGCCTACAGCGTTCGCTGTATTGCGGGTCTGAAGTGGGCTAGGCTACTTTATATTTAGGTTCGAGTGAACCTTGCGGTCATGGGTTAGTGTCAGCGAGGCTGACGTTTTGGCCCTCACGACCGCCAAAATATCTAATCTCGCATAAGGTTTCCTCAGGCCGACAGACTGTCGGCCATTTTGCTTTGCACGGGAAAAGCGCGGTACGTGGGCGGAGGTAATCCTCGCCGGAGTTACCAGCTTCACTTCTGTTTCCTCGCATAAACAAACACCACGACGGCGACTAAAATAATTATGATAGCGGTTATAAGGGTCTTGTCGAACACGACCCAACTTGACGCCCCTGCTCCTTAAGGCAAGCTTAAACGGTTTCTACGTTGAGCCCGTAGAGTGTCCGGCGTACGGTTTGTGCCCGGCATCCGACCTCAGCCTATACAATCGCCCAAGTCGCTTTCGTATTGGCGTGCGCGACCAGTGCCAATTTCTAGGCGCTATTCCCAATAAAAGCCCGTTTGTCACTAAACGTGACTACGGTGTTCACTGTATTGCCCTCGTCCGATGGGTGCGCTACGGTTGTCGAAACCTCTACATGGGCGGTCATGGGTTAGCGTCAGCGGCGCCTCGTTATCTTTCATTCGCGCCTGACATTCGACCCTCACGAACCGCCCGACTTCGCCAATCCAATTTCAGGCCGAACGATCCCCAGCGTTCGGCCTTTTTTTAACTTTTTGCCGCGTGGAGGCATGTCAGGCTCGCGGAAGATTGACGACCAAACCGGTTCCGAACGTGCACAGAGCCCTGAGCTCGTCTTATATTTGTTGTATTTGCTGCAGCCCGTGGGGGCATCTTTCGGGCTGAAACCTTGCAAAGTCACTTGGCAGGTTGCCCTCCCCCTACAACCGTGGCAAACGTTTCTAACGCACCTGCTTGAGCGACTCCGTTGATGGTGACTATCTGTCTTGAGGTGCTAGTCTGCGGCTTGGGATTTGCTCTCGGCAATCGGGTACTTCTTGGCAAGAAAGGCCATTCTCCTGCGGATATCTTCCAAGTCTTCCTTTATGACCGATTGCAGGAGTAACAGCAGGTCATGTGTCTTTTCAGGGTCTTTTTCGTCGGCTATTTCCTTGCAGAGTTGGCGCACGAGATCTGCGTTGTACACGACTGGCTCCCCACCAAAACGCAAAGTCTACTATCGGGCGTAGTCGATGGAGAATACAGTGCTCACTGTATGGTCTCGAACACAAGGTTTAGGTTAAAAAGTATGTAGTTTGGAACAACATCCTGACCCGCATCGTTTGGGAGACGAGGCGGGTTTTTCCTTTCCTCCCCGCGATCCCTTCCACAAAGATGAAATGGCCGTAGATTAAGCGCTGACGCCCGATGAACCTTGGGCGGTCAACCTGAGAACCACACAAAGAAAAGAGCGTCCCCTCCCTGGAACGCTCTCCCCGAACAGCTCTCCTGAGAACTGCTCCGCGACACAGTAGGAACCAGCAAGTTGAAGCAACTGGAAAAACTACCGGGCTGTCAGTTTCCGTGACAGACATACCTTCTGTCAACCAAGAAACGATTCTGGGTCGTCCGGAGCAATTAGCACTGGGACGAATTAGTTGCTTCGATACCGTGCATTTCCCGCGCAAGCGTTCGCTAACACTGCATGGCAGGCGGCTTGACCGCGAGCCCATTTTCAGCTTTGGAATTTTCCTAGAGCATGTGTTGTATAAAACCATCCGGCAGAATACCGCATCGTAGATAGAACTCTTGCCGAATGCCACTTCGGGTCGCACCGGTTCGTTGGGACGCTGAAGCTGAGCAACGACACAAAATCTCGGACCATGGCCCGTCGCAGCCTCCAGGAACTACGCGACGAAGTCAATCCCCTCATGCTGCAGCGGATTGAGAGTGTGAACGCAGAGACGTTCCTTGGAAGACTCGACGAGGAAGTTTTGCTGCAGCAAGAAGAGCGGCGCAAGCGAATCCCCGAGGTGTCCCCAGTTCCTCTGGCAGCTTTGAAACGAAGTGCAGCGTAGCTTGAAGGGAAGTGATGATGGAAAAGCCAAATGTAACTCTGCCTGGGAAAGTCGAAAAAATCATCCAGTCGTCCGATCCAAGCGAACCGGAGAAGGCGGAAATATCCGTCAAGGATGGTGATCCTCTGTATCAGGAAATCCGCATTGAGAACTCGCTGACGGACGAAAACGGCAATGAAGTGCGACTCAAGAAGGGTGCAGAGGTCGACGTGACGGTTGAAGCTGAAAAGGACGCGACAATACCTAAAGACAATTGACTGCCTGGCGCAAACCGCGCTCCGCACTCTGGACTGCGCGGGCCGTTGTCACGTTTCGTGCATCCCGCTTCTGAGGTGTAGCATTTGGCTGCGCTGGTCCTCCTGCTCCTCCCCCACAGACCCGCATCAGGAGCCATCCAGCGGGTGCGGGTCTCTCATCCAGTGTCTATGGTATAGTGCGCCGGTGCTCGCTGAGAGATTGCCCGGAGTCAGATCCTCGCTGCATAGAAGAGTGGTTTTGCGCGCAACGTGGAAGTGTTCACCGAATTGGAAACTGCCAGAATTCGACGATCCTCGGACCTGACCTAAGAGTCGAACTCCCTGTCCTACCCCGATTTCCCTGCCTACGCCGCCTTCTTCTCCTGCCTCAACTTTGCCCACCTAGCCCGCTGTGCCGCGGCAATCTTCCTGCGAGCTGCCACCGACATACTGCGCTTAGGTTTTACTGCGCTTACTCCGTTCGCTGAAGCTCTCTTCGCCCATCGCGCTTTCTGCGCGAGACTCATCTTCTTACGAGCTGCCGCCGACAGCGTTCGCCTTGGCTCGGTGTAGGAACTTCCGCCGTCCAACTTACCGAGCACTGATAGCGCCGCGTCTACATGCTTCAGTTGCGTCGCAAGGTGAGTCCGCTCGGCTCGCAGTTCCGCCACTATCGACACTAATCCCTTTAGATTTGACATGGTTCCCCCTCGAGATGAATTGTAACCAGTTATGCTTCAAGCGCTGGAACTTTATTCCAGACGCACCCGTAAAATCGTGCAGCGGTAAGGAGGTAACGAGTGCGCGAGAGTACTAAACAGAGAGGCAAGGCACTGGGATTGGCATTGTTGAATTTTGCCCTCGTTCTTGGACTGTTATTCGGCACGCAGGCATTAATTCGTGGCCGCGTGCGAGATCTCTGGGGACAGGTAATTCTGTCCGCTGTAGTCTTCGCTTCATACCTGGCGGGAAGAAGATGGATCGAAGGACATCAACCGCCTGAGTTGGTCGGGAAGGGTGGCGTCACCGAATTCGCTAAAGGGGTCGGGCTCGGGATCGCTCTGTTCTCCTCGGTCATGGGCCTGCTATGGATTGTCGGTGACTACCATCCCGTGGGACACGGGTCTGCCTCTGGTCTAGCTACCGGTGCGCTCATTGCTTTGATGGTTGGGATCGGTGAAGAGACGCTCGTGCGCGGCTTCGTATTTCGCATTGTGGAGATCGCAGGAGGGACGTGGATCGCCGTTATAGTTTCCTCAGCATTGTTCGGCGCGGGGCATGCATTCAACCCAGGTGCGACAGTTCTCAGTTCTATTGCGATCGCGCTCGAAGCCGGTGTGCTGCTAGCTGCTGCGTACGTAATCACCGGAAGGCTGTGGTTTCCGATAGGCCTTCATACGGGCTGGAATTTCACCGAGGGCTCGCTGTTCGGAATGTCGGTATCGGGTTACGAGACGAAGGCAGGACTGCTTGCGGGCACGCTGAAAGGACCTGAGATTCTGACCGGTGGAGCATTTGGACCGGAAGCTTCTATATTCGCGGTGGCAGTCTGCCTGGCAGTCGCAGTGTTGCTTCTGCGGCGTGGTGTTCAACTGCATCGCGTGAAATCATTAATGTGGAGCCCGCCGCAGCAATCCAAACAATAATCTTCGTGTCGCATCTCGCAAAGATTGCGGAAGTCGAGTGGCAGGTAGAAACGATGCCACGCAAACCAACTTCCTCGTTGTCCAATATTTAGAAAGTCTGCGACAGCCGGTTGCTAGCGAGTTTCGAGGGATGACAATTAATTTGACCAGTCGGTATGTCCATCCGTCGGGAAGTTTGGTGCTTGACGCAATGGAGCGCAATGGGTGGGCACAAAGCTGCGCAGAGTGCCCAAAAGCAATCGCCGCAAGTACCGCACCGGTAGGGGATTACGTGGTGAGCGCGGATGGATTCGAACCATCGACCCATGCCTTAAAAGGGCATTGCTCTGCCAACTGAGCTACGCGCCCACGTTATTCGTACAACCGCTTAACAACATCCTACCACTACGCCCGGCGCACAGGTGGGTGCACAACTTGCCTGGTCGCCCCACCGAAAGCAGTTTAAGGTTGTGCAGTGCCTCCAATTGTTGCGATCGATTGGGTCGTTTTTCTTTCACCCCAAGGTCGAGCAGGTTCGTTGCGATCCCTCAGCCATCAAAGTGGCAAGTCCGACGACAAGAATCCACCACAGAGGAATTTCGACTGACCTCAGCCATTGCAGCGGCTTCAAAATCTCCTCCGTTTTTATCTTAGATGGCGTGACGCTCGCTCAGTAACTCCCGGCTGTTGTGCTGCAAAAGGAGAGCGTCCAAGCCTGTATCCCTCAACGAGGACGCCCTCCCGGAACAGTTCCCGCAGAACTACTCGCCGACAAAATAGTTCGTCATAGTGAACGTAAATGGCACCGGCGAGGTAAAGTCCTGGCACAGAGTGGGGTAATCGATTACATGGGCCTGATCAAGCAGTGATGTTCGACGGGCACAGTCGGCGGACTAAAACTAAACTCTTAAGGATCAGAAGCGCTACGGAAAACGCACATCGAGGCTGTAAATCTCTTGTGTACTTCTATCCCGCATCAGGAGCGGCGAGTCGTCGGGTGCCAGGCCGACCCAGAACTCCCAGGGATCGAACCCCCGCGGAACTTCCTTCAGGCTGAGCAAGCGTTCCATTTTTCCATTGGCCACATTCACGCGGACCAGATCGTCGGCTTTGTCAGAATAATCTTCTGCATATAGATACTTGCCATCGTGTGACCAGTTCTCGAAACCAAATCGCGACATCGCGAGCTGGGTCCAAGTCTTCTTTTCCATGTCGTAGAGCATCAGCTTCGTGGAGTCCGCCGAAAGGGCCGCCACGTGGCGTCCATCCAACGAACAGCGGGGACTGAAAAGATTTTCAGAGCCTGGAACATCGGAGACTCGCGAAGTCTTCAAATCCACTATGTGAATATCGGGCCCTGTCGCGGTTCCGTAGTCCAGCCAGGGGATTCCGGCGAACACGATCGAATTGCCGCTGGGTGTCCATGTGGCATCGCCTTGGTTGCGGTCCCCAGTCGTCACTTCACGCGGAGTTCCGCCCTCGGCATTGATCACAAAGATCTTCCATGGTCTTCCCGGGCGTGCTGAGGCCATAAACGCGATTTGGGTTCCGTCCGCTGAAAAGCGAGGGCTATGCGCCTGCATTGGGGCATAGGTGAGTTGCGTCCGCGAGCTTCCGTCCGGCTTGCTCCTCCACAGCGTGAGTTCCGGATGCGCTACATAAGTCATCCACTCGCCATTACGCAGGATATCAGCCTCTCCCGCCGACACCCCTGGCACGTAGATGGAAAACTGCGACTTGCCATTCAATCGAATCAAATCGAAGCGGCGCTGCTGACCGATCACGAACAGTTTCTTTCCATCCAAACTCGGTGTCGGGTCACTGAATATGAGCGGTCCGACTGTCAACTGGGTCGGCTCAACGCCAGCCTTGTGCAACCCAGTTTTGCTCAACCAAGACCCGCCCTCGCGCAGAGCCCAGATATTCTGAGTGTGGTCGCGAGTCGATTCAAACAGGAAGTATTCTCCATCGGGCATCCATGTGCCGCCAAAGTCTTGCGCTGGTTTGCTCCATTGCGGCAGCACCGGATGTAAATTCCGGCCATCGGGCGAAACCTCCCATAAGGACGAAGTGCGCTGGTCAGCGTTGCGGACGGTGAAACGCAAGCGGCGGCCATCGGGAGAAAATCGAGGCGCTGAAGGAACTCCAGGTACCGTAATGAGTTCGCGCGAATCACTCCCGTCCGCATTGCACGTGTACAGACCTGATTGCCTGGCATACACGATATGCTGGCCATCGGGCGCCCACGTGGCTGCATGGGCCAGGATATTTCCCACGGGACGGAGCGATCCCGCGGGGAGTGGCAACACCCAAAGCGGCCACTCGGTCTCCGAACCCTCCGCCACACCTTTCACCAGCAATTCCGAACGACCTGGGTAGAAATCGTAGATATCGGCGCTCGCCAGCGACGTCGGTACCTGTGCCGTCTCTCCACCCGAGGTCGAAACCTGCATGAGGACGGAGTGGCCGCTCAGATGTTCGGAAAAGTAGAGCCGGCTGCCATCAGTGACCAGAGAGCGTTTTGATGTTCCATCGTTTGTGATCTGTTGCGACGAAATCACAACTGGCGGGGATTCGGGGGATCTCATGAACAGAATGATCGCAACCACTATCGCAAGCCCAGCGAAACTTAGTGCTGCCCGCTTCTTGATACTCGGCTTGGGTTTAGGTTGAACGGCGGTGGCGGCCGTCCTGAACAGCGCGCGGATTCTGTCCTTTGAATCTGGCACCGGCACCGCGGCGGATTCGGAAGCCAAGGATTGCCCTGACTCCGTTTCCCGTCGCAGACGCTGCAAGTCTCCCCGCATCTCAGCCGCAGTTTGATATCGCAGCCCTGGGTCTTTCTCCAAGGCCTTTCTCACGATGCGTTCAAGTTCTGGAGGCGTAACGGGATTAAATCGCAACGGCCACTCCGGCACGCTGTGAATCAGAGAGTCGAAAAAAGCGGCTGTGGTCTTTCCCTGGAAAGGCACCACTCCGACCGCCATTTCATAGAGCACGACGCCGAACGAGAACAGGTCGGTACGGGAATCCAGAGGCCGGCCCAGCGCCTGCTCCGGCGACATGTAATGCATGGTTCCCAGAGCGGAACCGGGGCGCATGAGATCCTCTGGCGATTGCGTGATACCCCCGAAAGTGTTCCCACTAACGCTGGCTTCGTCTCCCACGCTGAGTTTCGCCAGACCGAAGTCCAGAATTTTGGCGTGGCCGCGCTTGGTAACAAAGATGTTCGTCGGTTTAATGTCGCGATGGATGATGCCATGAGCGTGGGCGGCGTCCAGAGCATCGGCGATCTCGATTCCGAGGGACAACAGAGTTTCCATTGGCAACGGGCGTCCCGCAATGCGGTAGGTCAGGGGCATCCCGTCGAGAAACTCCATCGCAATGAACGCTTCGCCGTCCTGCTCGCCGACGTCATAGACCGTGCAAATATTAGGGTGATTCAGTGCGGATGCAGCCTGGGCTTCGAGTTGAAAACGGGCGAGTGCGTGCGGATCACGGGCAACCTGCTCCGGCAAAAACTTGAGGGCGACGAAGCGATGGAGCCGGGTGTCCTCAGCTTTGTAGACCACGCCCATGCCGCCGCCACCGAGCTTTTCGACGATCCGGTAGTGCGAGATGGTTTGGCCGATCACACGAAATGCCCGCTTTCAGGTCGCTACATCTTACGGACGCCAGCATCTCCTAGTCAACGAGCGGTAGCACCTCGGGTGGTGACGAATTGACGTATCTCCTTACAACCACATTCTGTCACCACTTGGGTGGGCAATAGCGCACGAGTTCCTGCTTCATTTCCTCTGGCAGTTTCCATTCCCGGGCTAACTCAGCCGCCTCGAAGTTTCCCCTTGACACCAGCACTCAAGCGAATACTATAGATGAATGTTTATGCATATCCGTGCATAATTATTCACGATGAATAAATCCTTACGACAGCGAGACATTCTGGAATTGCTGAAGCATGGCCCAGTCGCCAGCCAGGAAGATCTGCAGCGGGCTCTGCGTAAACGCGGGCTCAAAGTGGGCCAAGCCACGCTCTCACGCGATATACGCGATTTGCGTCTGGCGAAGACAGCCGACGGCTATTCTCTGTCTCAAGGTGACGGCGGGTCCGGCCCGGCGCTGCCTCCAGTCTCGCGATTGGTGCGGGAATTCGTACTGGAAGTGCACCCCGCACAGAACTTGCTCGTACTTAAAACCAGCGTTGGCAGCGCGCAACCCGTGGCCGCGGCCCTGGACGACGAGGAGTGGCCTGAAGCCGTGGGCACGATTGCTGGAGATGACACCATTCTGATTGTTTGTCCGGACAAGCACGATGCAGAGAAGTTGGCTGGCCGCATTGAGGAGATGCTTGCCTGATGCCAGCCAAACTGAAGACGGCGGTGTTGGGTGCAACCGGATATTCCGGTCTGGAGCTTACGCGGCTTTTGCTGCGCCATCCTCGACTGGAACGACCGGCCCTGCTCCGACGCCCTAGTGACGATGACGCGACACCCAACCTGGCTGAGATGTTTCCTGTTCTTTCGGGCAATGGAAGCTATCCACTGCAACCGCTGTCCTGGCCAGCGCTTAAGCAACAGAGAATCGAATTACTTTTTCTCGCCACGCCGCATGAAACCTCGCGTTCGCTCGTGCCCGAAGCCATCGCGCAGGGCCTGCGGGTCATTGATTTGAGTGGGGCGTGGCGGCTCAAGCAGGCACAAAACCGCGCGGTTTATAGCTTCACCGATGCAGATTCAGTAACCGCGGCTGAACTCACCGAAAGGGCGGTTTACGGACTGCCGGAGTTGAGCGCCGATCGCATCCCGGATGCTGCGTTGATTGCGAATCCAGGGTGCTACGCGACTTCGGTAATTCTGGCTTTGGCGCCATTGCTCACGGCTGGAGTTGTGAATCGCGACCGCGGGATTATTTCCGATTCTAAGTCGGGTGTATCAGGTGCGGGCAAAGAACCGAATTCGCGCACTCATTTCGTTTCTGTCGCCGACAACCTTTCGGCCTATTCGGTCTTCGGTCACCGTCACGTGGGAGAGATGCTGGAGCAATTGAAGCTAAATTCGAGTGAGTTAATTTTCACTCCCCATCTGCTTCCGATTCCTAGAGGAATTCTCTCGACCATTTACGTGCAGTTGAACCGTCAAATGAAGCCCGTCGAAGTCGAATCCTGCTTTCGCGATTTTTATGCTGGAAGGCGCTGGGTGCGGGTGTTTGCAACGCCGAAACTGCCGCAAATCCAGTTCTCGCTGCATACCAACTATTGTGATCTGGGCTTCTGCCTGGCTGACGATGGCCGCCGGTTGGTTCTGGTTTCTTGCGTGGACAACCTGCTTAAAGGCGCTGCGGGACAAGCGGTGCAGAACATGAATTTGATGTATGGATGGAAAGAAGAGGAAGGCTTGCAGTGAAAATCGTGGTCAAAATTGGAGGCGCGGCGCTCGAGGACAAATCGAGATTGCGCAAGTGCGCTCGGGCAATTGTCGAACTGGCGCAGGATGGCCATCAAGTCGCCGTTGTGCATGGCGGGGGGAGTGCGCTTACTCGAACACTCAAACTGTTGGGCAAGCAGAGTGACTTTATAAATGGGCTGCGCATCACCGATGCTGAAACTCGCGATGTTGCTCTGATGGTATTGTCCGGGATCGTGAACAAGAGTCTGGTCGCGGCAATCGTGGCTGCAGGAAGCGCGGCGGTAGGTCTCTGTGGCGCCGATGGCATGTCCTTTCGCGCGCGCAAAAAGCAAAACTCAGGTTGCGATCTAGGATTTGTTGGGGAAATTTGTTACGCCGAGCCGCGCTGGATCGAGGCCATCTGGGGCGCGGGAGGCATTCCAGTTCTTTCCTCGGTGGCGCTCGGCTCCGATGGCGAGTACTACAACATCAACGCAGACCAGATGGCGTCCGCCTGCGCCGTGGCTTGCCATGCCGACACTTTGATTTTTCTCACTGATGTGGACGGTGTGAAGAATGCCGACGGTGAAGTAATCGCATGGCTGGACACTAAAGATGTAGCTGCCTTGGTTGCAGCTTCCGTTATCGGTGGCGGAATGCTACCCAAACTGGAAGCTTGTAGCGAGGCCCTGCACCGGGGCGTGGGACGCGTGCGAATTCTGCCTGCGGCGCAAGTCGAGATTTTGCCGCAGTTCTACTTCACCAAGCTGGCGTGCGGGACGGAGGTGATTGGCGCATGAGTCTCGCTTCCGTCATTCGTTCCGAAGAAAAATTGCTGCTCCCGACCTACGATCGTCACAAGATTCTTTTCGAACGAGGTCGCGGTGTGTATCTCTGGGATTCGCGCGGGAATCGTTATCTCGACTTCTTGAGCGGGATCGGGGTGAATGCTTTAGGACACGCGCATCCTGCGATTCAGAAAACATTGAAACGCCAGGCTGGCCGGCTGATTCATATCTCTAATCTATTTTTCCACGAATACCAGGCGGAACTCGCGAAGCTGCTAACCAAGATTTCCGGCCTGGACCGGGCTTTCTTCTGCAACAGCGGAACTGAGGCGTGGGAGGGCGCACTGAAACTTGCCCGCGCCTATGCGCGCACGAAGAATACGAATGGCCACCGGCCAAAGTGGCGCATCCTCGCACTCGACAACTCATTTCACGGACGCACCTTTGGTTCGCTGGCCACCACCGGTCAAGCAAAGTATCGCGATCCTTTTGTACCGCTGCTGCCCGGTGTCGGATTCGTTCGTTTCAATGACGTGGAAGATCTGAAACACCAATTCGACGCCGGCGTTTGCGCAGTCTGCCTGGAGACGATTCAGGGTGAGGGCGGAATTTGTCCAGTCAGTCCAGAGTTCTTGCAGCTCGCGAGAAAGCTGACCGCAAGCAACGATGCTTTGCTGATTCTCGACGAGATCCAATGTGGATTGGGACGAACCGGACGTTATTTCGCGTATCAACACTATGGCGTACAGCCTGACATCGTGACAATTGCAAAGCCCCTGGCCGCAGGATTGCCGCTGGGAGCGATCCTGCTCAGCGATCGCGTCGCTAGCAGCATGCACCCTGGCATGCACGGCACCACGTTTGGTGGAGGGCCGCTGGCCTGCGCAGTCGCGATCGAGTTTCTGAATGCATTGGACAAGTTGCAGGATCATGTACGCCAGATCGGAAGCTATTTCCGTGGCCAACTCGAAGAACTAAAAGCCAGACATGGTTGTATTCGCGAGGTTCGTGGGATGGGCCTTATGCTGGGCGTGGAATTGGAATCCGCCGATCTGGCCAAGGCCGTGGTTTCCATCCTGTTGCAAAACAAAATTCTGATTAACCGCACCCATGAAACAGTTCTGCGTTTTCTGCCACCATACATCATTCGCGAACAACACGTCGATGAAGTGATTCGGGCGCTCGATTCGGCATTGAGCTCGAAGGCTTTGAAGGGGCAAGGCGTTGCCGCCCCGGCCGTAAGCCGCCGCAAGAAATCGACACAAAGGAGCCAAAATGAGTAGTCAGTCATTAAATAGAGCGCCTGCTATTCCTGCGCGCGTTCCGAATACGTTCTGGGGACCTGACCTGGTTTCCACTCGCGATTTGGGCCGCCAAGGTGTTGCGGCAGTGCTCCATCTTGCCGGACTTATGAAAACGCGTCCTCGGGATTTTCGGAGCGCACTCGCCGGCAAACAGATGGTGATGTTCTTTGAGAAGCCCTCTTTGCGAACCCGGTTAACCTTTGAAGCAGGGATGGCGAGCCTGGGCGGAAATACGTTTTTCGTGGATCAAACTCACGAGCGACTCGACGCCCGTGAAAAGCTGAGCGACATCGCCCATAACCTCGAACGCTGGGTGGATGCCATCGTTTTGCGTACATTCGCTCAGGAGACAATCGAAGGAATGGCCGAGTATGCCTCGGTCCCGGTCATTAACGCGCTGAGCGATCTAGAGCATCCTTGCCAGGGGTTGGCTGACTATTTCACTTTGCAAGAACGCTTCGGGAATCTCAAGAATGTTTGCCTAGCCTACGTCGGCGACGGCAACAACGTGGCTCATTCGCTGCTGCTCACTTGCGCTTGTCTCGGATCCAAAATCCGCGTGGCCACTCCGGAAGGTTATGGTCCCAACGCGCAAATCCTCGCCGATGCCCAGGAGCTCGCCGAAGAGACCGGTGCCGTCATCGAGATACTTTCCGATCCACGCGAGGCCGTTGAAGGCGTCGACGCGGTTTACACCGATGCGTGGGCCAGCATGGGCCAGGAGCATGAGGCCAGCAAACGCGCCCGGATTTTCCCGCCCTACCAGATGAATGAGGAACTGGTGGCGGGAGCGGCTCCACACGCTGTATTCATGCATTGCCTGCCCGCTCATCGCGGAGAGGAAATCACCGACGCCGTAATGGACTCGGAAAGATCGGTTGTTTTCGATCAAGCGGAGAGCCGGCTACACGTGCAGAAAGCCATCTTGTATTTATTGCTTGGCGGGGAAACCCGATTGCCAACGAGGAGAGCTCATGTCTGAGAAAATTGTACTTGCATATTCGGGAGGTCTGGATACCTCCATCATTATTCCATGGCTCAAAGAGAATTACGCCTACGATGTGATTGCAATGGTAGGCGATGTTGGCCAAGGAGATGACATTGAAGCAGTGGTCGCCAAGGCCTATGCCACCGGCGCGTCTCATGTCGTAGTGGAAGACCTTCGAGAGGAATTCCTTACCGGGTACGTCTTCCCCGCGCTGAAGGCGGGAGCCGTATACGAACATAAATATTTGTTGGGCACATCGCTCGCACGGCCGGTGATCGCGAAACACCAGGTTGAGGTTGCTCTGCGCGAGGGAGCCTCGGCGGTCGCTCATGGATGCACAGGAAAAGGCAACGACCAGGTACGGTTTGAGTTGGCTTACCAGGCACTCGCGCCCGAGCTCCGCGTGATCGCGCCTTGGCGCGAATGGTCGCTCAAGTCGCGAGAAGATTGCATTGACTATGCCGAACAGCACGGAATCCCTGTGGCCGCCAGCCGCGAAAAGATTCACAGCCGTGATCGGAATCTTTGGCACCTCAGCCATGAGGGCGGCGAGTTGGAGGATGCCGCCAATGCGCCCCTGGCCAGCACTTGGCAACTCACTCGCTCGCCGCAAGAGGCACCGGACCGCGAGGAACAAGTAAAGATTGGGTTTGAAGCCGGCATTCCGGTTTCGGTCAACGGCCTCGGCCTGGACCCCGTCTCATTAGTCGAACTGCTAAACGAGATCGGCGCTCGTAACGCTGTCGGACGTGTCGACCTGGTTGAGAACCGGTTCGTGGGAATCAAGTCTCGCGGTTGCTACGAGACCCCGGGCGGGACTCTGCTGATTACGGCGCATCGCGAACTCGAAGCACTTTGCCTGGAGCGCGATGTCGCACATTTCAAGCAACAGATCGCACTGAAATACGCAGAACTGGTCTACTTCGGATTCTGGTTTGCGCCGCTTCGCGAAGCGCTCGATGCGTTTGTCGAGACCACGCAGAAAAACGTGACTGGATCCGTCACGCTCTCTTTGTATAAGGGCAACGTCTCGGTAGTGAGCCGCCAATCCACGCATTCGCTGTACCGAACCGATCTGTCCTCGTTCACGATGGGCGAGGCTTACGATCAGAAAGACGCGGCCGGATTCATTCGTATTCTCGGCCTTCCCTCCCGTTCACGGGTTCAAGCCCATAAAGAAGCGGTCGGATCGGAGGTGGCGCAATGAAGATGTGGTCCGGCCGTTTCCGGCAGCCTCTCGACCCGGAATTTGAACGCTGGCAACGTTCGTTTGATTTTGACCGCCGATTGTTGGCTCACGAACTTGCAGCCAGCAGCGCTCACGCGCGTGCTTTGAAGGGTGCGGGTGTTTTGAATTCGACTGAGCTGATCGCCATTCTTCAAGGCTTGGAACGAATCGGCGAGCAAGCGGCATCGTCGCCCAAGTTTCTCGAAGACGACGAAGCCGAAGACGTGCATCACTTCGTCGAGAAGCAATTAGTCTCGCTGATCGGGGACACGGGATACAAGCTGCACAGCGGGCGCAGCCGAAATGAGCAAATCGCAACCGACCTTCGTTTATATGTCCGCGCAGCGGTTGATCAGATCCGGACTGATCTGGCCGCGTGGTGTAGCGTTTTTCTGGATCGCGCTCAGCAAGCGGGAAATGCAGCTATGCCTGCATACACGCATCTGCAACGCGCGGAGCCTGTGCTGGTCTCGCATTGGTTGCTCGCTTACGTGGAAATGTTTCTACGGGACGCCGACAGGCTCGCGGATTGCCGCAGCCGCTTGAATGTTTGCCCTCTCGGTTCTGGCGCCGTCGCGGGAGCCACACTGCCCTTGGACCGGCGAACCATGGCGGCTGACCTTGACTTCGAGCGGCCAACAGCAAACAGCATCGACGCTACGGGTGATCGCGATTTCGTCATCGAGTTTGTGAATGCGCTTTCGTTGCTCGCTCTCCACTTGAGCCGCTGGGCGGAGGAGATGACCCTATTTTCGTCCCAGGAATACGGCTCCGTGCATTTGCCCGAGGCCTACTCCACGGGAAGCAGCGCGATGCCGCAAAAGAAGAATCCTGATCTATTGGAACTCACACGCGGCAAGTGCGCCCGCGTGATTGGAGCTGCAACCACATTGCTGATTTGTATGAAAGGTTTGCCCCTCGCCTACAACAAGGACTTGCAGGAAACTCAAGAACCGCTGTTCGATGCCGCCGACACTGTGCTGTCCTTGCTGCCACTGGTCACTGGTTGGATGAAAGCCGTGAAATTCAACTACGAGCATATGCAGAAGGCAACGCAGTCGGGATTTATGAACGCGTGGGCCGCCGCAACATACTTGGTCCAACGCGGAGTCCCTTTCCGTCTGGCGCATGAGCAGATCGGTCGGGCGGTGCAGATGTGTCTGGAGAAGCATTGCGAACTTCAAGATTTGTCTTTGGAGGATCTGCGTTTAGTGAACCCGAAATTCGATCAGGATTTTTATGCCTGTCTGACGCTGGAGTCGGTGCTTGCTATCCACGATGTCCCCGGAGGCACGGCTCCGGCACGAGTGTGGCAAGCCATGACTGATGCTCGACAGAGGGTCGATTCGATCCGGGAGGATGTCCATGCGCACGCGTAAAGCCATTCTGCCCGACGCCCAGCGGATTCATTCTCTGATATGCGCTTACGCGGGAGACGGCACTCTACTCCCACGAACCCTGGCCGAGATCTGCGAGAATGTGCGAGATTTTGTAGTTCTGGAAGATGGCGGCTTGATCATCGGATGCGGCGCGCTCCATCTTTATGGCCCGCATCTGGCGGAGATCCGTTCCATCACCGTTTCGCCCTCGCAGCAAGGCAAAGGCGGCGGCGGACATCTGGTGAAGGCATTGCTCGCGGAGGCGAAAAAGCATCGCGTGAGTTGCACTTGCTTGTTCACGCGCGCTCCGGAATTCTTCGCCCGCCTGGGCTTCTCGACCGCACAGCGGGAAGATCTGCCGGATAAGATTTACAAAGATTGCCACGTTTGCCCGCGGTTTCATGCGTGTGATGAAGTGGCCATGGTGCGCGGCGAATTGCCGAAATTTGCGATTCTGCCGGAACCTCCGAACTGGCTGGTGAAACTTCAGGTCTGAGTGGCCGACGTGCACGTTGGTAGTTTTGTAGTTCATATCCTTTGTGTCCCTTGTTGTTGGTGAAGTGCAAATGCCGGAACCACAAAAGATACGAAGGAACACAAAGGTGTGATGGAAACCCTACCGAATCCCAGCCTGCGACGGCGCGGTTTTGCAAGCCCGCCTATTCGCGTTATCTTATTCTCATGCAACTTCGTGGATGCGGTACCGCTCTTATAACTCCTTTCCGTCAGGACGGCTCCATCGACGAGCCGGCCCTGCGCAACCTGGTGGCATGGCAGGTCGAATCCGGAATTGACTTTCTGGTTCCCTGCGGCACGACCGGCGAGACTCCGACTTTGTCGCATGACGAGTGGCTGCGGGTCATCGATCTGACGATCGAAGTAGCGGCCGGACGCGTGCCCATTATGGCTGGGGCCACTTCCAACTCGACGCAGGACGCAGTCAATAAAGCGAAAGAAGTCGCAACGCGCCCCGGCGTAGACTCAATTCTTACCGCATCACCTTACTACAACAAGCCGACGCAGGAAGGCCAGTACCGCCATTTCCGCGCAATTGCCGAGGCAGTCGACAAGCCAATTATTCTTTACAACGTGCCAGGCCGCACCGGGACGAATATCGAACCGGCTACGCTGGCCCGGTTGGCGGAAGTCCCGAACATTGCCGGTGTCAAGGAAGCCAGCGGCAACATATCGCAAATGGCGGAACTCTGCGCTCTGGTGCCGGAAACTTTCCTCGTCTTTTCTGGCGATGATGCGGTTACTTTGGCGCTGATTGGGCTGGGCGGCGTCGGCATCGTTTCGGTAGCTTCCAATGAAATTCCGCGGGAAATGGCCGAGATGACGCGGGCTGCGTTGAACAACGATTGGATCACGGCGCGGCGTATTCATCGCAAATACCTGGCGCTGATGCAAGCCAACTTCATCGAGACCAGTCCGATGCCCGTGAAAGCGGTGCTGGCGATGATGGGAAAAATCGAAGAAGTATATCGCTTGCCGCTCCTGCCGATGCGACGCGAGACCAGATCCAAGTTGCAAAAGATCGCGACCGACGCTGGGGTGATTGCCAAACCAGCGAGCCTGCCCGCCGACGTAGTGAATTTTTACATCTATGAAAACTGGCTGGCCGGACCGCACAAGATCGTGCTGCACCGCTCGAGTTGCGGGCAATGCAACCACGGCAAAGGACGTCCCGCAGGACACGACGCCAACCACGCTCGCTGGCACGGCCCTTACGCCACTCTTACCGAAGCGCGCGAAACTTCCCAAGGGATGGCCGGTGTCCTGATTCGTAGCGAGTGCAAGTGCATTTGAGGATTTCCATTGTCAACGCAGATTGTTTGTGCGAGCGTGACGGTGCGAATGGGACGCTGACAATGGCGCTCTGAAAATCCCGTATACTTTCCCCGCATGGAATCCCTCAGATCTGCGATCGAACGGCTCGCCTCTCTCGAAGTCGAGAGCAATCCGGATGCGCGCCAAATCTTCATGGACTTTCGCGATGAGCTTACCCAAGGCAAGATTCGCGCCGCCGAGAAGATCGACGGGCAATGGGTGGTGAATGTCTGGGTCAAGCAGGGCATTCTGCTGGGCTTTCGCCTGGGTGAACTCAGCAAGATGGGGGAAGACGTAAGCCTTTCCTTCGTCGATAAAGACACTTTCCCTGCCCGCCGGTTCACCGTCCGGGATCGGGTACGCATCGTGCCCGGCGGATCGTCGGTGCGCACCGGTTCGTATGTGGCACCCACAGTTATTTGCATGCCTCCGATGTTTATTAATGTTGGAGCGTACGTGGACGAAGGCACGATGGTGGACTCGCATGCGCTGGTCGGTTCCTGTGCGCAGATCGGCAAGCGTGTGCATTTGAGCGCGGCCGCCCAGATCGGCGGGGTTCTCGAACCGATCAATGCGTCTCCGGTCATCGTTGAAGACGACGTACTGGTGGGAGGTAACTGTGGCGTCTACGAAGGCACGCTGGTACGGACACGAGCGGTGCTCGGGGCCGGCACGATTCTGACTCGCTCCACGCCGTTGTACGACATTGTCCGCGGGCAGGTGTATCGAGCCACAGACGATAAACCGCTCGAAGTGCCGGAAAATGCAGTTGTCGTGCCAGGGTCACGAGCGGTGAAAACGGGTCAGGCTGGGGAATGGAATTTATCGCTCTACACGCCTGTCATCGTGAAATATCGTGATGAGAAAACCGACCAGAGAATCGAGCTCGAGGAATTGCTCCGATAACTCAGGATAACCGCTGCGTTGCACTTGAAGCCGAGGGCAAAGCCACGTCGGTTGCATTCATTCGTCGGCGAGTCTGCAGGTGTTTCTCGCGAAAGTGCGCTTTCGCCCGCTCGCCCCAGGCGCGCACAAAATAATAATTCAGTCCCGCACCGATGACCGAACTGGCAATCGGAATCACTCGCCCCGCCCACTTTTCGACGGCTTCTTTGCTGGCCTGCGCTGCGATCCGCTGGATCACTTTGGGCACAAAGCGGTTGACCACTTCTTTTTCCAGAACCTCGCGGGTAATGTCCACGCCAGCGGCGCTGGCCGCGGCAATCCATAGCTCAGCAGTTTCCTCATCAGTGTTGTATTCAAAACCGTAGATCAGACTAAGTTTCTGAATCGTTCGCAAGGTGATGCCGGCGAGAATGCTGAGGTCGGGGATCATGGTCAGGATCCCGCCCATGCCAAGCCCGGCGCCTTCCGCCGCAGCCAACTTCATTCCGCTGTGGATGACGCGGTTCGCCAAATCATCGAGAATACTAACGTCGACCGAGTAAATACCCTGAAAGGTGTTGATGGGCACGCCATAGGCGGCGCGAAGCTGCAAAAGAAATTTGTTCGGATCAACCTTCACCGTCTCATATGCGTGTTGGAAGCCACGCCGTAGACCATCTTCGATCCGGCGCCGTATCCATGACTTGCGTTGTTCAGCCATCTGACTTGACGTTAAATCAAGCAGAGCACAAATACCAGTTCTCCGCTCCAGATTCATAGTCCCTCAGTTGGCAAGATCCGCGAGCCGGCGGTCCGTTCGGGCTTCGTATGCTAGGATCATGGGACATCTAAAATGCCAACTGGAAAGCTGCAAATCGTACCTCTCGGCGGCCTGGGCGAGTTCGGAATGAACTGCATGGCCATCCGCTGGGGCGACGACATCATCGTCGTCGACGCCGGCCTGATGTTCCCCGAGGCAGAATTGCTGGGAGTCGACATCGTCGTTCCCGACATTTCTTATCTGATCGAAAACCGGCAAAGGGTGCGCGCCATCATTCTCACCCACGGCCATGAAGACCACATCGGCGCTCTGCCGTGGATTCTTTCCGAACTCAACGTCCCAGTCTGGGGGACGGAGTTCACTCTCGCCTACGTAGAAGACAAACTGGAAGAGCACGGACTGCTGGAGAACGCCGAACTGCGTGAGATCCGTTCAGGAGAGCGGTTCAAGGTGGGGCCGTTCACCATTCATCCCATTCACGTTACTCACAGTCTCGTTGATTGCGTGTCGCTGGCCATTCACACCCCTCTGGGTGTGCTCATTCACACCGGCGATTTCAAGGTAGATCCGACTCCTACCGACAACAAGATGTTTGACCTGCATTCGTTTGCGGAGTACGGCAAAGAAGGCGTGCTTGCGCTGTTCCAGGATTCGACCAACGTCGAGCGCAAGGGATACACACCGAGCGAGAGGGCGGTGCGGCGCAAGTTCGATGAAGTGTTTGCGCGCACTGAGCGGCGGCTCTTCATCTCCTGTTTTTCTTCGTCTATTCATCGCATTAAGCTGGCTGTGGAATTGGCTTGGGAGCACGGACGCAAGGTTGCATTTGTCGGGCGCTCGATGACCAGTTCTTCCGAGATTGCCGAGGACCTGGGCTACATCGAAATCCCCGAGGGTCTGCTGATTCATCCGGGAGATATGAAGAATTATCCACCCGAAAAAGTCTGTGTGATGATCAGCGGCACGCAAGGCGAGCCCATGTCAGCGCTATCGCGGGCTGCGGTGGACAATCACAAGCACGCCAAAATCGAAAAAGGCGACACGGTTGTGCTGTCCTCACGAATCATTCCGGGGAACGAGAAGGCGATCTACCGCATGATCGACCATCTGTTCCGGCGTCAGGCGCACGTAATTTACGAAGACGGATCTTCGCCGCCGATCCATGTGAGCGGGCACGGAAGCCAGGAAGAACTCAAGCTCATCATCAATCTGGTGAAGCCGAAGTATTTCATTCCGATTCACGGCGAGTACCGGCAATTGAAGCTGCACGCGGAAATGGCGGCTGCGATGCACAGCTCTGTTGGAAGCGTGTTGCTGATCGAGAGTGGCGACATTCTGGAATTCGACGAACTGGGCGCGCGCAAGGCTGGGCGCGTGAACGTGGGTCGCGTGTGCATTGATTCCGGTTCGCGCACTGATGTGGTCGAGGATTTGATCATCAAGGATCGCCGCCACCTCAGCGAAGACGGCATCGTGCTGCCAATCATCGCCATCAACAAACTTTCCGGCCGGGTGGAGAGTTCGCCGGAAATCGTGACTCGCGGATTTGCGCCGGGTGAAGATGGCTTCCTGGACGGTGCGCGGCAACTGGTGATGCAGACTTTGGAACAGTCTAGCGCCGAAGAGAAGGCCGACTACGGGGTCATAAAAGAGAAAATCCGTGCGGACTTGAAGCGCTACATCTCCAAGCAAACGCAGAAACGACCGCTGATCATGCCGGTGATACTGGAAATCTAAATTAGAAAGAGCCTGGCCGCGGATCAACGCGGAGAAGCCAGCGGAGTTGATCTCATCATAACTCTGGAGGATATTCGCGAAGCCCAAACTCGCTTGCGTGGCGTGATTGTTCGCACCGAGTTGATTCAGGCGTTATTGCCTGCAGATGCTCCTGAGGCAGGCGGGCGCAAACTCTATCTCAAGCCTGAGAACTTGCAACCCATCGGTGCATTTAAGCTTCGTGGAGCGTACAACAAAATCGCTTCTCTTTCTCCGGAGGAGCGGAATCGCGGCGTGATTACTTATTCCAGCGGCAATCATGGGCAAGGCGTCGCCTATGCGGCGCGTGCGTTGGGAGCGAAAGCTGTGATCGT
Source organism: Terriglobales bacterium (assembly GCA_035567135.1). GTDB lineage: Bacteria > Acidobacteriota > Terriglobia > Terriglobales > Acidobacteriaceae > JABDBE01. The sequence goes on along the minus strand of DATMQI010000287.1, from coordinate 81,602 downwards.
AATGCCGGACAATGCGCCAGCCATTAAGCGCGATGCCGTGGCATCCATGGGGGCTGAGATCGTCCTGGTTGGCCCTGACAGTCTGGACCGCCAGCGCAAAGCGGAAGAACTAGCCGCGCGGCATGGTTATGTGATTGTGCCTCCATTCAACGATGAGAAGATCATCGCGGGCCAGGGTACGATGGGACTGGAGATTCTGGAAGATCTTCCGGAAGTGGAGACCGTGCTGGTGCCGGTTGGCGGAGGCGGAATGCTCAGCGGTGTGGCCACCGCGATCAAGTTAAGCAAACCGGGCGCCAAGGTCATCGGGGTTGAACCAGAACTGGCGGCGGATGCGCAAGCTAGTTTGCGAGCGGGAAGGATTGTCCAGTCCACGGCAGAGCAAACGTCGCGCACGATTGCCGACGGATTGCGGACTCAGAGTATCGGCGCTATCAACTTCGAGCATATCCGGCAATACGTGGACGACATTGTTACCGTCAGCGAGGACGAAATCCGCCACGCCACGCGCTGGCTGGCAACGAATCCTAAGACCGTAGCCGAACCTAGCGGTGCGGTGGCAGTGGCTGGATTTTTGTTCCATCAAGACCAGTTGCCGAGAACTACGATGAACGTGGCAATCATCAGCGGAGGGAACATTGACCCGCACATGTTGCAGGAAATCAGGTCAATGTAAGACGTTGCAAGCAACGTCTCTACCGAAGTTGTCGTCATACTGATAACGTACTCCGCTAGATTAAAATCCATGCAACTGCGATCAATGATTGTTGCTACTGTCTTACTCTGCTCGCCAGCTTGGGCGGACACCCTACGGGGCACGCCGATACGGGTTGCTTCCATTTATCTTTCGCCCGATTCCAGCTCCAACAAACTTGCGGAAATTGAGCGCGGGCGTGAAGTCGTCATTCTTGAGACCAGCGGCAACTGGTTGCACGTGGAAGCAGCCCTTACGGAAGAGAAAATCATCACCGGCTGGATGATGAAGAAATCCGTTGTGCAGGGTTCGACTCCCAACGGCGACAAGATCGTTTTCGGCGAGGCGGTAGACTCCGAAGACCAGGCCAGCCAGCGGCATGGGCGTCGCGGAGCTGCGCAGGACGCGATGCGACTCTATTACAGGACCGCTGAGTATTTCCCCCACTCGCCCCTTGCGGGTGAAGCCATGTACCGTTCGGCTGATATTCGCTGGCAGATCGAGAAGGCAGATGTGATGTCCCGCCCTTCCGCTAAGGAGAAAGAAGCGTTTCTTCGGGAAGGAATGAACGACGAATTCATGAAGGAAGTAATGAAGAAATTTCCTGGGACAAAGTGGGCCGACCTGGCGGCCTTTCATCTGATCGACAATAAGCTGTGCGGCGATTGGCAAGCCTCCTCCAAGTGCCCGGAGAAGGAGGCCGAGATGTACGAAAAGTATGCCAACGAACATCCGCAATCCCCAGCGCTGGTGGAAGCGTTGTACGACGCGGCGTGGCGGCGGTCTGCCTTAATCGAAATCTACAAAACCGAAGACCAGTCGAAAAAGTCCGATGAGTCCAAGACCAAGGCCATCGCTCTGGCACAGAAAGCGGTAACGCAGGCCCCGCAGAGCGATTGGGGAACGCGCGCTCAGCGACTGTTGTTTATGATCGAGCAGGGCATACCGACTTATGGCAACACGACAGAGTAACCTTCCTCGGGCCGTCCAAGACTTGGCACCCACTGCCGGGTAATTTTCTGAGATACTTCCCATTCACCTGGAGGATGCTTGAGCGACTATCTGTTGTCTGTGGTCCTTGGAATTATTGAGGGGCTCACTGAATTCTTGCCCGTTAGTTCGACGGCACATCTTCGGATTGCCGAAGCGCTGTTTCACATTAATCTGGCCGACGGATACTGGAAGATGTACACCATCGTGATTCAGCTCGGCGCTATCCTGTGTTTGCCGGTATATTTTCGTCACCGCATCGCAAAGCTGCTTTCGACTTTTCCGAAGGGGGAGAGAGGCGATAGCACGCCGCTGACCCATCCATTAGGCCTCACGATCGTCGCATTCGTTGTAACCGCCATTCCCGCATTTTTGTTAACTAAAGTCATTGGCAAGCATCTGGAGAGCCTGCACATAATGGGCACAGCGTTACTGGTTGGCGGCATTGTGATGTGGATTGTCGATGCCATAAATGCACCCGCCGAAGCTGCTGGGCCACAGTCTGGGGGCGGTCGCATTCACGCCTGGACCATGGAGGCCATGAGCCTGGGCCAGGCCATTTGGATTGGAGCGTGCCAGATTCTTTCGGCGCTATTTCCGGGCACGTCCCGGTCCATGTCGACGATTGTGGCGGGACAGCTGGCAGGAATGTCGCGCGCGGCAGCGCTTGAATTTTCGTTTTTCCTCTCGATCCCAACCATGGTGGTTGCCACTTTCTATGACTTACTGAAGTCCCTCCGGGGCAAGGGTGTAAATCCGATTGGAGTTTCCCAAATCGATTCCCACGGATGGATTGTTTTGATGATCGGATTTGTCGTTTCCTTTTTTGTCGCTTATCTGTCCGTCGCGTGGTTCATGGCCTGGGTTCGGAAGCATGGGTTTGCTCCATTTGCGGTCTACCGGATCATCGTCGGTGCGCTGGTGCTCGTGTACGCGTCCCGGCTAGTGGCATAGGTGGTGTTTGTCATTCTGGATACTGCCGAGAATCCTGAGTTGTAGGCTTCTCTCATTCTTGTCATAATTGAAAGGCTCTGGCACAGATCTGGCACCAAGACAGGAGTGTCGTTCCTGCCTCGGAGCAAATACGCGTATGAGGTATCTCAGACAGATCTTTGCCCCGACCAACAACCGCCGGCTCAATGAGCTGATCGGCTTTCTGTTGTGCATCTCCGCACTCCTCCTTTTCCTGGCATTGGCTTCGTACTCGCCGCTAGACCCGTCTTTCAACAGCGCCTCCGTGCTGACCGGTTCGCGGGCGGCGCGTAATTGGATCGGGGTAGTAGGCGCTCTTATTTCTGATCTGGTTCTGCAAGGCTTTGGGGTTGGAGCATTCCTGCTCCCCGTCTTCTCTGCAGTGCTCGGCATTCGCTGGTTTCGTTCGCGCAGAGTCGCTTCGCCCATAGCCAAGGTTTTAGGTGGACTCTGGCTGATAATCTTTGTTCCCGCTCTCCTGGCGCTTTTGCCTGGCCACCTGCGTTGGATGAACGCGATTCCGATGGAAGGCCTGTTTGGCAGGATGGTCGGAGATTTTCTCATCCATTACTTCAACCTGGCGGGAGCCTATATTGTTTGCGCCAGCGTCCTGGCCGTGGCGCTTTATCTCTCGACCGCGTTCTCCTTCGCTGCTCTGCAGGTTTGGGCACCTACGCGTTTCGCATTTGCGATTGCCCTATGGGATCGCTGGAAAGATTGGCAAGATGCGCGGGCTAAAAAACGCATGCAAAAAGAGTTGGAGAAGCGCCGCGCGGCCCCAAAGCCGGTAATTACAACGCAAATGGTTCCGGCCCGCTCTGCAACTCCGCCCGTGCAATCTCAGACGCGGGCTCCTGAGCCCGTTCGAACCGGCATTGATCGAACATTTGGGGAAGAGACTCGAGCGGAGGCTCATTCGGTAGTCGAACCAAGGCCCGAATCGCAAGCAAGTTCACCCCAAGTTACGGAGCGAGCCGACAGCGCGCAGAAACCCAAAACGATCTTGCCCCACATCGCAGGCGGTTTTAAGCTGCCTCCCAGTTCCCTGCTGCACCGGCCGGACGAGCAGCAAGCTGTCGATGCCAATGAGTTGAAGCTACTAGCCCAAGTGCTCACGGGAAAATATGCTGAATTTGATGTGCATGGACAAATAACCCAGATCAATCCCGGCCCGGTGGTCACGACTTTCGAATTCAAGCCCGAGGCGGGCATAAAGTACAGCCGCATTACCAATCTGACGGACGATCTATGCCTCGCATTGAAAGCGGAGAGCATTCTGATCGAGCGGATGGCGGGCAAGTCCACGGTTGGCATTCAGGTGCCCAACCGCGAGCGAGAAATCATCTGGCTGCGCGAGAACATCGAATCCACAGAATTCCTCGGCTCGAAGTCGAAGCTAACGCTGGCACTAGGAAAAGACATCAATGGCCGTATCGTTACCGCCGACTTGAACGGGATGCCGCACCTGCTCATTGCTGGTTCAACCGGCGCGGGCAAGAGCGTCGCGATCAACGCCATGATCATGTCGATCCTATATAAGGCGACGCCCGATCAAGTGCGGCTGATTTTGGTAGATCCAAAGCGGTTGGAGTTGGGAAATTACGAAGGGGTGCCCCACCTCTATACGCCCATCATCACCGAGCCAAAACTGGCCGCCAATGCGCTACGGAATGCGGTGCGTGAGATGGAGCGGCGTCTGAAACTGCTGGCCGAAAAAGGTGTACGCAACATCGACCAGTACAACAAGCTTTTCGATGAAAGCGGAACACCTAGTCTGTTTGGCGATAATGCAGACGAACGTCCTTTGCCGTACATCGTAATCATCATTGACGAACTCGCCGACCTGATGATGCTCGATTCCAGCAACGTGGAAGAATCGATCACGAGGCTAGCCCAGATGGCACGCGCAGTCGGCATTCACCTGGTCCTCGCGACGCAGCGTCCTTCGGTCGATGTGATCACGGGCCTGATCAAGGCAAATTTCCCGGCGCGTATGTCATTCCGTGTGGCCACCAAGGTAGACTCACGCACAATTCTCGATGCCAACGGTGCGGAAGCTCTCTTAGGCAGAGGAGACATGCTGTACCTGCCTTCCGGGTCGGCTCGGGTTCACCGTCTGCATGCTCCGTTCGTTACAGAAAAGGAGATTGCGGCAGTGGTCGAGTTCTGGCGCGCTCAAGGCCTTGCTGAATACGAGGAGAAGTTCCTGCAGGCACCAAGAGAAGAGCGGGAAGACGGAGGCTCTGGAACTGGCGCTGAAGGAGATGAAGAAGCGGCAAACGATCCACTCTATGAAGATGCCGTGAAATTAGTGGTTGAATTCGGCAAAGCTTCCACTTCCCTGCTGCAGCGGCGATTACGCATCGGCTACGGGCGCGCGGCGCATCTTATCGACCTGATGGAGCGGGACGGCATTGTGGGCGCCGCGGATGGTCCCAAGCCCCGCGAAGTATTGAAGCGGCCGGATTGGCTCTCCGAAGTCGAAGAGTCGATGAGGTAACCTTCGCGTCAAGAAGTTTCGGCCTTGCGCCATGCCCTCAGGTTGACCGCATAGAGCACGATGCAAAACAAGTTTGCTGGGATGAAACCCCATTGCGATGTCTTTAGTCCGATGAAGCAGATAATTACGCTGTTCACGCCGGCCAGAATCCATCCCTCCCAATGCCTTCGTCCGATCAACAAAGTTGAAAAAATCGTAAGTACACAAGACAGGTAGTCGAGCCTCAGCCCCACCGAAATGCACCTCCAAAGCCATTATGCGGCAAATGCTTCGGCTTTCTATGTGACGGTGAAGCTCTCGTAACGTAACGTAAGTACGTGCACCAACGAAGCGTTCAATAAAAAAGGCGGCTTCAATCGAAGCCGCCGCTTTCAGTTCCATTGCTCGGTTAGAAGGTGATCTTTCCTTGTATTTGGATCAGCCTTGGCGATGCGTCCGCGCCCAGTCCAGAGCCGTAAATACTGGTCGGGGTGCTGATTGTGCTGGTGATTTGCCCAAACTGCGAGCTGTTGGCATTTTCAATTGGGAAGTTGAAGTTGGGATGGTTGAAGATATTGAAGAATCTCGCACCAATCGAGAACTGTGCTCCTTCCCACTTCGGAATGCCGAAGCCCTTCTCCACCGCGAAGTCGGTGTCGAAGTAGCCAGGGCCACGGAACTGGTTGCGTCCTTGATTACCGAAAGTGTCGAACGGATCAGCAAAGTTCGACGTCAGCAAGCAGGGATTATTGACCTTTGCCGCCTGTCCACTGCAATTGAAACCGGTCGCACCAACGATGTTGGAGTAGATGTAGGTCAGTCCAGATCCAAAGTTGGTAGAGCTCAATGCATTGGTGTCATTGTTGCTGAATACAGTGAAGGGCAAGCCGCTGTGCCGGAAGATGGTTCCCGAGAACGTCCAGCCTTTCACCAGTACGTTCGGGCCATGGCTGGTCAAATGACGGAAGGCATCACTCCACACATAGTTCATGACGAAGTTGTGCCGGATGTCATAATCCGCATTGCCATAGTTATACTTGCGGAAGTTGAACGGATCCTGCGGGTAAATGATGTCCGCCTGCTGGCCGCCAATATTCACGCCAAAGGGAGAGAAGGTGTTATTGGAAATTTCATCCTGAGCGTGGCTGTAGGTATAGCTCGCCTGGAATTGAAATCCTCCGCTGAAATTGTGCCTAGCCGTCACTACCAAACCGGAATAGTTGGAGTTGGCGACGTTCTGTTGCTGAGAGACTTGCCCTAGTGCGGCATCCGGTACAGTCGTTGGCAGGTCGGCGAAGTGAGTTTGCGTGCTGCCCGTCCCGAACTGATTTGCAATGCAGCAGAAAGCATTCACGGCCTGATTGACGAACTCCTCGTGGGAACCGTGATTGCCCACGTACATTGCACTCAACGTAGTCTTCCAACCGACTTGCTGCTGCAACTCCAGGCTCCATTCGTAATAACGCGGAACCGCGGTCTTTGTGGGGTTGAAGAAGCTGAACGGAGGCGTGTTGGGGCTGCCGCTGGCAAAATCCGTCTTGAAGCCTGCATTCGCCGCCGCAGCTATGCTATTCAAGCTGTTGACCTCCTGCGGAGCCAGAGTGCCGTTAAATTGCGCGAAGAACGGAACGCTCGGCGCCTGGTCCAGGATGCTGTCGATTGCGCCCGTAGGAAGCGCATCGGCAAAGACTCCGAAACCACCGCGAACAACGGTGTTCTTAGCGCCAAACGGCGTCCAGGCGAACCCTATCTTGGGCTGAGCGGCAATTCCTGTAACCCCGGGAAACGCCTGATGCTGGTTACCCAAAACTTGCTGGTTGATTGCGGCTGTCTTGTTGAGTTGGTCAAACGGTGCCGCCAAGCGCTGGAAGCAATCGACTTGGCAGACGGGGTTCGAAAGATGGTCGAGACGCAAGCTTAGGGTCAACTTCAAATTGGAGGTTACCCTGATATCATCGGCCCCATAAATTCCCAGTTGATAGAGCGCGATCGGATACTCCAGTCTGGTGGGGAAGGTCTGTTGTATCCTTGATCCCACAGCCCCAGTGCCCCCCAAGGCAAGATCAGCCAGGCTGAATTCCACAATCTGGGGACTGGTGAAAATTCCCGGGGTCTTGTCCGTGACATCGTCGCGACGGAAATTCGCTCCAACCTTGAAGCTGTGCCGGCCGTGAACCCAGCTGAAGTCGTCTACAAACTGGTACTGGGTGATGTTGCGCCCTTGGGGAAAGTTAAAGTCAATTCCGCCGAGCGCGGTTAGAGAATTGTCGCCCAGGAAGATGCTTGCGCCGAGAGTGCTGGCTTGGGCAGTGGGGTTTGCGAAGGTAAATACCGCGCTATACCAAAGCAGCGATGCGTTAAAGTTGTTCACCTTGCTGCTGCCGAAGGTATGAGTCTCGCCGAAATTGCTCTGCCACTGCGGCTGATCACTAATGGCGTTAAAGTTCGCGTTGATCGGGTCAATGTAGCTGGCTTGCAGTCCGTGTTCATGTTCCACGCGAACGAAGAGCTTGTCGTTGTTCCCGATGTTCTCGTCGAAACGGCCAGCGTAAAGGACATCATGGGTAGCGGCCGACAAGCCTCCCTGAATCTTCACTGCGCAGGGAGTGCCGCCGGGACCGAACGCGGCGAATGCCGCCCCTAGCGCCGGAGTGACGTTGGAACATCCGGCAGCGCTGATCACATTGTTGTTCGCATCCGTGCCGCCGGGCAACGCTGACGCACCAGCTTGCGATACGCCGTTGTAAAGATTGAATAAGTGTTGGTAGTAAGGGACAGAAGCAGTTAATCCGCTTGTGCCCAGATTGGCCAGTACCGCATTTTCGAACGCCGCCGTAGGCAGGTTAACGGTCGTGGGCGACGGAATCAGCAAGCGCAGACCCTCATAGTCGAAGAAGAAGAAAGCTTTGTCCTTCTTGATCGGCCCGCCGATCGATCCTGCCCATTGATTTGCATTGACGAACGGGCGTGGACTCACGTCACTTCCAGCCAGCGCATTCGCCTGGTTGCGGAAGTAGTTGTTGGCGTCCATGACCCGCCCGTTCCACCAGTACTCGGCATTCCCGTGAAAGGCATTGCTGCCACTCTTGGTCACATAGTTGATGTTGGCTCCGGCCAAACCACCATAGGATCCGCTGTAGCCATTGGCGACCACAGCGCTTTCCTGCACATCGTTCAAGCCCAGGGACAGGTTGGTCGCACCGCTGTTGTTGATGTTGAAGTACGGATCGTTGTAGTTGGAGCCATCCACGGTAAACAGATTGGACGTGGCCGGTAGACCGTAAAGCTCGAAATTGCCCCCGCCAAAAGTAGAACCGCCAGCGGTGTTCATCACCGCGCCCGGCGAGGTGAGAGCAACCGCGGAAATATCATTGCCAGGATTCGGCAACAGAGCTACCTGTTCGGGGCTGAAGTTGGTATTCAGATTCGCGTTGTCGGTTTCGACGGCTGTGGTCTGCCCGCTAACCTCAACCGTGGTTGAGCTGGATGAAAGTGAGAGTTGAAGGTTCCCTGACGCGCTCGAGCCCAACGCTACGGAAACTCTCTGGGTAACGGGTTGAAACCCCGTAGCGTTGGCGGTTACCGAATAATTTCCCGGCGACAGCAGCGCAAATCGGTACGACCCCTGGGCATTCGTCGTCGCGGATTGTGAGCCACCGGTATCAATATTTTTCAAAGTTACCGACGCGTTGGGAATAACAGCGCCTGTTGGGTCCGTCACAACGCCGCTGATGTCTCCCGTTGTTGTCGTCTGCGCCCAGACTTGCGACATAGCCGCCAACACAAACAACAAGATGGCGAACGATAACGAAGTCCTCATTTTCTTTACACTCATTTACATTTCTCCTTACTTCAAGTTCGGGTTGTCGAACAGCATCAAAACTTGTCGAGCTGAACAATGCATGTGACAAACCGAAGATTGGGTGTGGGATCTGCCGTGGGCGAGTCGTCCGTTTTTAGGGACGAAGACGACCTCATTCAGGATGAACGACGCTCGGTTCCAGCTGTGAAAATCAGGGCGTCCGCAGTCGAATGATTTTATCTACAGAAATCTATAACCATTTCTACGCCGTTATACCAAAACTAGTAGAGCGAGAAATAATTCCAAAGCGAATTGTGCAAATGACTGAGATCGCCACACAAGCGACGTTGGTTATGTTGGCTCCGATTGTTGGGCAGTGTCGAAGCAGGTGCGAAGCGTGCGCATATAAGTATTAACGCGCAGAAGTTCGGGATGGTCGCAACCATTTCGCGCTTGAGTGCGTCAATAGTATGTATGGGGTTGTTTCCGCAAATCGAAACTCGCCTGCGTGAGCTTCGCATGATGATTCCTGAAATCCGCGCGGTCGTTGCTGATGATGAGCCGCGGATGCGGGACCAGTTGCGGCTTTTGCTGGCAAACGAAAGCGGCGTTGAGGTGGTTGCCGAGTGTTGTGATGCGCTCCAAACCATCGGCGCGGTGAAGACACACAAACCTGATTTGTTGTTGCTCGATATCGAAATGCAGAATTGCGATGGTTTTCAGATTCTGAATTGTATTTCGCAGAGAGAAATGCCTATCGTGATCTTCACCAGCACCGACCATCAGCACGCAATTCGAGCGTTTGAGGCGCGCGCGCTCGACTATCTCTTAAAGCCATTTGATCAGGAGCGCCTTCACACCGCTATTGAGAGAACGCGAGGCGAACTTCTCAAGGCGCACGATCGTCAGTTGACCCATCGTATTCTTGATTTGCTTACCGAAGCGAAGACAGGGGCGCAGACTGAGCGACGATTGGCAATCAAGACCGCGGGACGCGTTGTTCTCGTGAACATGGATGAGATTGATTGGGTGGAAGCGGCTGGGAACTACGTTGAGTTAAAGACAAACAGCGGGGCTTACCTCCTCCGCGAGGGCATTGGGCGCCTCTCCGCGAGGCTGGATCCTGGCCAGTTCGTTCGTATCCATCGTTCCATTATTGTGAATGTGCGGAAGATCAAAGAATTGCAGCCCTGCAATCGCGGCGAGTACATGGTTGTTCTAAAAGACGGCAAGCAGTTGTCGTGTAGCCGCAGCTACCGCGCAAAGCTGCAAGAGGTCATCGCTGCCCAGTGAGGCTGCATTCCCCGCAGCCAAATCGTTAGAAAGCTATTGCTGGAAAATATCCACTCTCGCAGTCGTGTCATTTTGTCCCGACAGGGAGAAAAACTGTGCGGGTGAGACCATGTAGAGAATCGCGGCCTGGGTATTCCCTGTTTCTGCCACCGTAACCCTACCAGAAGATTCGACAGAGGTGGTCGCCGTGATCGGTTGGTTTACGAGCAGTCCGTTAGGACCACTTACGTTGAGAGTGAAGTTGAGGGTGTTGGACCCGGCGATCGCGATGCCCACGATGTTGCTTACGTTGAGATCGACCGGCGCGAGCGACCCACCCGCATAGGTCCCTGACAATGAAGTAGACGTATACGTTCCTGGCTGCACTTGCGGTGTCATGAATCCGAAACTGACGGCCGTGTCTGAGCCGATAACGAATGCCTCATTATCACTCACCATATAGAAGACGGGTTGCGAGGTTGGCGTCGAATTTTGAAAGCCAGACGATCCGTTCGTAGTCGGAGTCACAGCAACGCGTCCGTTCGTAATGATGTAGGTCCCCGACCCGCTTGGTTGGGTCAGCGTACCGCCAGTATTCTGGTCCGAGGTCAAGTTGAAGCCTCCACTGATGCCTGCAAACAGTCCGACCTGACTCTCAGCCGTGGGTCCCGATGGATTCAGCGCTGTGAGTTCGAAAACACTGGCACTTGTAAAACTGCTGGTAGTCGTCTGTGTAAGGATCGCACCGCTAACCAGAGGATTGCCCCCGCTAAGGAAATTATCCGTCTCTATTACCAGCAGCTCGCTTGAGTTGACAATATAGAAGCTGTAACCGGTAGTTCCCTGAGCGGTCTTGATATTTAGGGTCCCTCGACCGTTAGAAGCTACCGTGTACGAGCTCTGGGCAATAGGAACGCTTGGGGATGGGCCGCTCACACTGTCGTCGCTATCCAAAAGGCAGTTAGCGGACGTTAAGCAAAGGTTTCCTCCTCCGTCCGCGACAAATTCGCCGGCCAGGCCAAAACGGTTCTTGCTGGAGTCGATTCCCAAAAAACCGAATGCATAGTTGCCCGAGACCGAAGACAGAGAAAATGGCCCAGGCTCTTGTTTCAGAAGCACCCCAGAATCACGCGTCCCTCCGCCGTTGCTATCGTCAAACTCAATGATGTTTGCATTTCCGCTGGCCATCATCGAAATCGCGTAGGTGCGGCTGCCCAATCCTGCGATATTGAGGAACAGAAATCCAAAGCCATTCGGGTCGATAGTGTATGTCCCGGTGAAGGTTGGATTGACCGGGTCACTTGCCGTGTTGTTAACGTCCATCAACCCGCTGGTAATATTGCCGTTCCCATCTGCAACAAAACTGCCAGCAGCCACGAAAAGCGGGAGTTGTGGTCCACTCGAGTCGAAGCCGCGGACCGAGAACGCGTAGTTGCCATTTAGTTTTGAGTTGTCGTTAGCCCCAGAGTTGACGGTAATGCTCAAATTTGCGGTGGCGCTTTGCGGCGGACTCGACGAGTCGACCACTTTCACCGTGAAACTGGAGGTTCCGGCGGCTTGAGGAGTACCAGAAATCACGCCGCCGCTAGATAGAGGATTGAAGCCAAGTGGAAGGCTCCCAGCCGTAATGCTCCAAGTATAGGGCAGGACTCCACTGCTTGCCTGCAGAGTAAACGCGGGGTAGAGGACACCTACGGTGCCATTGGGCACCGACGCCGTCGCGACCGCCAGTGGCGGTGGCGGATTGATGGTGATGCTCAGCGCCTGGGTCACACTCGAGCCCGCGGCATCGGTGACCTGTACGGTGAACTTGGAAGTCTGCAACAGCGTTGGCGTACCTGTGATCTGGGCGGAGCTACTGGTGGATGTGGTTTGAAAGGTTAGTCCTGCAGGAAGGCTGCCTGACGTTATCGTCCAGGTGAATGCCCCGGTTGCGCCAGCGGCATTGACAAATGCGCTATAGGGAACACCCAGGGCGCCCGCCGGAAGCGAGGTCGTGCTAATAGTCAGAACCGCGGTCAGCGTGATCGATTCGGTCGCGGTCACGCTACTGTTCGCTACCGAAGTTGCGGTGATCGTCGCGGTTGTGTTCGTTGATATGTTGCTCGGCGCCGTATACACCACTGAAGTCGTGGTATTACCGCTCAACGAGCCGGGACCAGAAAGAGTCCAAGTCACGCCTCCATTGGTTTTGTCATTGGCGACCGTGGCGGTAATGGTCACCGTAGCTCCGGGATTCAACGATTCTCCCGAGGCAGGTGCCAACGTAACCGTGATGGAACCGCTACCCGAGCAACCCGCGAAAACCAGCGTCCAGACAAGGATCCCCACCGCTACCAACGAAAGAGCTCTCAAATTTCTCACGGTTTCTCCACTGAAAGTTGTAACAACATCTTTGCGAAACGGCAAGCCGCTAGAATGAGAACACAACCTGCAAGTCGATCCTCCGCGTAGCCGAACCGAACGAATATGGCCCGCCGGCAAGCGCGTTCGACTCGCCAAAAAGTGGTGAAGCGAGATTGCCAACCGGTGGCGCCAGGTTCACTCGATTGAAAACATTTCGCGCTGCGACGCTGAAGGTTAAATTGTAGCGGCGGTTGCTTGCGGCCGCCGAACTGAACGGACCGCCAGGCCCACCACTCCCACTCAATCCGCGGCCGCCCAATCCACCTCCGGGAAAGCCTCCTCGTCCACCCCCGCCTGCTCCTCCCTGTCCGCTGCGAGGACCCTGCCCTGCACCCACCTCTCGTCCAAATCCGAAAGTCTTGCTGAGGCGCAAATTCGCGGTGAACAGTGCCGGACCGTTACCGATATTGATTGGAATGAGTTTCTGCCCGGGCGCGGGAGCCAGGTTGAAAGTACCCAACTGCGTGCACGCTAAGCCGGAAGCGATCTGCACCACGCTGCAAGTTGCGGCCGAAGCCAGCGCGGGCCGATCATTGAAAATAGAATCGCCATTCAAATCCTGACCCGCCGTAACGTTATAAGGCTGACCCGAACTCAGGATGATAAAGGGATTCAGACGAAATGCGTAAGGGAGAGAAACCGTCCCGCCCACGACCACCCGGTGGTGCACATCGAATGACGATCGGCCATAATCCGCCATTGGGTCATAGGAGTTTGAAAGAAAATTGGCGCTAATTGTTGAACCGCCGCCGCCACCGGATCCAAAGCCGCCGCCGCCACCGCCAGATCCAGCTCCCAAGTCACTGTTGGCGTAATTCAGCATGTAAAAACCGAAGAGCGAAAGCTTGGATCCCAGGTTAGTTCTGAAATTAGCGATCAGCTGGTTTTGCCGGAAGATTCCTTCAGAGTCGTATTGATAAATATTATCCGAATCTCCAAGGGGCCGTATTCCGGGAGGAAACGTCCCCGGCAGCGGTGCGTTGGCGTTGCTCAGGAAAAGCTGATGTTCTCCGTAGGAATTAATGTAAGTAAGGGCCACAGTGGTGCTCTTGGCTACTTGCCGCTCGATGCCTAGCGCTGATTGCATGGTCGAGGGTGCTCGCAAACTGGGAGCGATTTGGTAGCGTGTAGGAGAGATCTGGCCGCCGAAACCGCTGTTCGCCTGAATGATGGTCTGCTGTTGTGTAAAACCGTTCAGTCGCTCCGACTGGAGGATGAGGTTGTACGGAAAGCGGTCGTAGAAAATCCCAAATCCAGCCCGTAACACGGTCTTGGGCGTAGCCTTTTTCCCCCCGCCTCCGAGGCCCCAGGCAAAGCTGATGCGCGGAGCGAAATCCCCCTGATCATGAATGTCATTCTGGGTTTCAAAACGCAGGCCATAGCTGAGCGTCATGTTGGGGCGGATCCGCCAATCATCTTGTGCATAAAGTCCCGCATCAACCACGCTCACCTCGGATAGCGGCTGTCCAGTAGTGATCGAGAACTGGCTGGCGCCGCACTGGGACAATGCGCCAGGCGTGGGCACAGTCGGCAACGCTGCGATCAACAGCGACAAACACGAAGTTGCAGGCTGCAGGTTCGTCTCGTATGCAGACAGCGACGAGAAAGTGAATGTGCCATTGAAATTTGTATTCGCCACGTTGGAATCAGTCATCGCGCGCAGTCGTCCACCAAATTTTATTAAATGGTTGCCGTGAACGATAGACGTGTAGTTCTGCAGTTCATAGTGGTTCTGCACGTCAGAACCATTTCCTAACTGATTCCCTCCGCCCGTGAACGCTCCCAGCACCGATATAGTTGGCTGGAAATTCTGTACGGTCTGGCTGCTATTGTCGCGGAGATACTGGAAGCGGGTCTCGTTCACAACATTCGTGCTGAGCACCTGCGTGTCACTGATCTGCAGAGTGTGTTCGGTCGAGCCCGTGTTGTAAGCCTGGGAAGGAAGGGAAAACTGTCCGACTCCCTGGTTGTCCTGGATGTCGCGGTACAACTGATAGCGGACGGTCAGAGTATTGCTCGGCGTGAGCTGAAAATCCAATCGAGGGCCGATATTGGTTCGAGTCCGGGCATTGGGAACTGCCTGCATGAAGTTAGCGGTCGTTGGGTTGGGGTCAGCCGTAGTCGGCACGACCGCGTCCACAATATTAGAGTCAGCGATCTGTCTGCGCTCCGCATTGAAAAAGAACGAAGCCTTCTTGCTTATTGGGCCACTGACGCTTCCTTCAAACTGTTCCGAGTGAAAAGACGGCTGGTTTTGTGCGAAGGGGCTCAATGCATCGAAGGCCGAGGGGTTCCCCATCAGCATGAACTGTCCGTGAAACTGGTCCGTGCCGGGCTTGGTGAAGATTTCAATCCGCCCGTAGCCGAGTTTGTCGTACTCTGCGGAAAATGGGTTCTGATTAATCCTGATTTCGCGGATTGAGGACTTGGGTGGAAGCTGCCCCGCTGTGAAGCCATCAATATAGATCTGCCCGCCGTTCGGTCCCGCGGAAGGTCCCGCCAGCGCCTCGAGTTCCTGTTGCAACTCGTCGGGATCATCCGAGAGAGCTTCGAGATCCTTTCCCTTAATTACAATAGAGCTGGCATTCTCTGATGGGTTCACGCTCACGGTTGCGCTTTCTTCCTGGACATCAACTTTTTCCTGCTGCACCTTAATCTCTAGTGCAATGTCGAACTGCTGCACTTGATCCGCGGAGATCGCGACGTTCTGCTCTGTGGAAACTGCGAAGCCCTTAGCCGAAGTGCTGACCGTATATTTCCCCGGAGACAATCCCTTGAGTTCGTAGGCTCCCTGACTGTCGCTAACCGCTGTTGTCTTTTTCCCCATTGGGGCCGTTGCCGTGACGGTGGCTTGCGGGATTACTGCGCCGGACGGATCCGTCACCCGGCCGCGAAGCGTGCCCGACGAAGTTTGCGCAGACAAAGAACTGGTCACCAACAGAACGAAAAGAGCGACCAGAACGCACGCATGACCTCTAGAACCGCCAAACTTCATCAATTCTCCTGAAGGAAGCTACTGTGTTGCACCCGCCGCATCGGCTCCGCCTCCCAGGTTCCAGGGGGAAAGAAGCATTGCCGCTCGATTGCTGTTGGGAGAGGCCGACAGAATGGGTTCCACGCCGCTTAGCAGCGTGATCGCGGTCGGCTGAGTATTGGCCGAACCTTGCGTCGTCACGATCATAACCGCATCACCCTTCTGCAAATCGGCAAGCGTGACGGCTGGCATTCGCTTCAGCATCTGCTGAAAATCCGGTGGCCCACCCCCACGCGAGCCTCCACCGTTACCGCTTGCCGTGCTCCCCCCAGCCTTGGCGGGCGGGCTCCCTCCGGCGGGAGCACCCGGAGCCGCATCCGGATTGTCGCCTCGCAATCGCTGCGCAATCCGTTGAGCAAACGCAGGCGGTAGTTTTCGGAGTTGCGAGTCCGTAGTGATCCTCAGAGTCACCGGCTTCTTGGTTCCCAGATCCGTCACGGTGATCGTATTGTTGCCTGCATCTGTTGACGCGACTAAGCCCGCGACGTTCCGGAAGGTTCCGGAGACGACCTCGTCCGCCGCCAACTCTGTGCCGTCCGGGTTGCGCTCTCCCCGCGCGCGTAGTTGGTCGCCGGCATTGATTTGATCGAATGTGCCTGGCTTGGCGTCGTCGAACTTGACGGAGTCAGAAGAGTATCGGCGAATAATCGTGTTCTTCGAAATATGAATCGTAATCGGCTTGGCCTGGCTCAGAGCGGCCGCCGAAAGCGTAATCGTTCCGTTGCCCGCGTCGACCTTGCTCACCAATCCACCCACTCCACGCTTCTGCCAATCCTCGCGATCATGCTCCTGCTTCGCCGTCAGGTCAGACTCTTTCATGAGTACGATAGAAGAAGCTTCCAGGGACTTGCCGTCATCCGAGGCCTTCCCGCGAACCAATATGCGATCACCCACTTGAACTTCCTGCAACTGTATGGGCATCGCGTCCTTCAAATCTTTCTGTCCGGGGGCAATGCGAACGATGCGAGTAGAATCTCCGACGAGAATGCTGACGGCTGACCCTGCGTCGGTGGTAAGTGTAATGACGTTTCCAGAAACAGCTTTCACCACTCCTACGGGCTTCGCTGTCCCAGCAGGTGTGGGGATATGAGACTCCTGAGCTTGATCCGAAGTAGCGTGGCTTAGAGGGACGACGAAGCAGGCGAGCGCCATCGAACCGGCGACCACCGCGGTTCGGATCGGCATCATTCTTCGCGCCTCATAGAACACTTTGCGCTCGTCATAGTCCTGGAATTCAGTTGTGCCGCTGACACACGTCCTGCCGAAGAGATGAGGAAAGGGCTCACTCTGGTTGCGATATCGTTCGAAGCTCGCCAGACATATTCCACCACACTCCACTCCATACTGGACGTAAAGAATCGTCAAACGAGTGTAAATTTATGTCGCATGGGCACTTATAGGCGAAACGGATCGTGATTCTCGCGCCGGCCAGGTTCCTATGCCGTGGCCAGATAAACGTAACGCAGAATAAACAGGATGGTGAGAATCCAGATGAGCGCATTGACTTCGCGAATTTTCCCAGAAGCAACTTTCACAACGGTGTACGAAATTAGTCCGAGGCTAAGGCCGGTTGCGATGCTGAACGTAAGCGGGGTAGCCAGCATGGTGATAAAGGCCGGTACGGCCTCGCTGAATTCCTGCCAGGCAATTTGCGCTATGGATTGCGTCATCAGCACGCCCACTAGAATTAGCGCAGGAGCCGTCGCATAGGCCGGAATTGCAGTCGCCAGCGGCGAGCAGAAGGTGGCCAGCAGGAAGAGCGCGGCGACTGCGAGATTACTCAGACCGGTACGCGCCCCAGCGGCAACGCCCGCAGCACTCTCGATGTAACTTGTGACGGTCGAGGTTCCAGTCAACGCGCCGAAGATGGTTCCAACGGCATCTGCAACCAGGACCCGGCCCACCCGCGGAATTTTTCCCTCCTTGATGAAACCGCCTTGCTCACACACTCCCACCAGAGTCCCGACGTTGTCGAAGAGATCCACAAACAAAAACGCGAACAGGATTTCGAGCAAGCCGAGATGACTGACGCCGCGAAAGTCAAGTTGCAGAAAGGTGGAGGAGGGATGAGGCATGGCGAAGATGGCCGCTGGCCAGTTCGTGATGCCGCGCAGAATTCCGAGCAGCGCGGTGCCACAAATGCCGATCAGAATGACGCCAGGAAATTTTCTTGACATCAGGATCAGCGTAAGTCCCAAGCCAAAGCAGGCAGTCTGCACTTCTTTGTCGGCGAAGCTGCCAAGACCGACATAGGTAGCCGGATTCGCCACCACGAGCTTGGCGTTCCGCAGTCCCACAAAAGCAATGAACATTCCGATGCCCGCCGCAGTCGAGTGTTTCAGGCAGTCGGGAATGCCGTTGACGATCTGCTCGCGCACCCTCGTCAGAGTGAGCACCAGGAAAAGAACGCCCGAGCAAAAGACCACGGCCAGCGCGGTGCGCCAGGGAACATGCATGCTGAGGCAAACAGAATAAGTGAAGTAGGCGTTCAGCGACATTCCCGGCGCCAGCGCGATGGGATAGTTGGCGTAAACCCCCATCACCAGCGTAGCCACCGCGGCTGAGACGCAGGTCGCAAAGACTACGCCATCCGCTGGCATTCCTGCCTGAGAGAGAATCTGGGGATTCACCACGATGATGTAGGCCATCGTGACAAAAGTCGTGAGCCCGCCCAGCATCTCCTGCTTCACAGAAGTCTGGTTCTCGGCCAGCTTGAAATAGCGATCGAACAATCATTCTCCTGGACCGTTGCTAGGTACGTCTCTACAGAATCAATACGCGGTCTTGTCAGGCTGGTCTTGCCACGCACGGAATGCGGCTAATGCCTCTTCGCGCATCATCTGAATCATCGGAACCTTGCGCTGGGGGTGCGGCTGGGCGATCTCTCGGTAGATTAGCGAATCGTCAAAACCGAAGTTGGATGCATCAGCCGCGGCACTGGCGAAATAAATGCGCGCAAGGCGAGCCCAGTAGATTGCCCCCAGACACATCGGACACGGCTCACAAGATGAGTAGATTTCACAGCCCTGGAGATCGAAAGTACGAAGTTTCTTGCAAGCCTCGCGAATAGCGAGCATCTCCGCGTGCGCCGTGGGATCATTCGTCGAAGTAACCTGATTCACGCCCTCGGCAACAATGGTACCGTCCTTCACCACCAACGCACCGAAAGGCCCGCCGCGTCCGGAGCGGACGTTGTCGATCGAGAGCTGAATGGCCCGTGCCATGAAAAGGTTGTCCATGCGTTTGTCCACGCCGCACGACTACGTGTGTGAAATGCTGTTACTGATTCACCGGTTGCTGTTTGCGGGTCTTGGCGTAACCAGGCTTAATGATTGAGTAGATAAAATCACAGCGCTCTTTGTACGGTAGAAAGGCGCTCTTCATTGCATTGATGGTTATCTTTTCGAAGTCATCCAAAGACAAACCAAACGTATCCGCAGCTGCTTCGAACTCCCGTGTCATGGTGGTGCTGCTCATTAATCTGTTGTCTGTGTTTAGGGTAACGCGAAATTTTTCCTGGAAAAGAATCTTGAACGGATGCTCCGCCAAACTCGGCGTGGCGCCGGTGTGCACGTTACTCAGCAAGCAAATCTCAAGCGGAATGCGCTTGTCGAGAACGTATTGCGCCAGGTCGCCCAACTTCACCGCCTTGCCATCCACAACGGCGATGTCCTCAATGAGCCGCGTTCCATGCCCGATGCGGTGCGCCCCGCAGTACTGAATTGCCTGCCAGATCGATTCCTTTCCATAGCCTTCTCCGGCGTGAACGGTGATGTTGAAGTTCTCGCGCTGAATGTAGTGAAAAGCATCCACATGTTTCTTGGGAGGGTAACCGCCCTCTTCCCCGGCAAGGTCGAAGCCGACAACCCCACGCGCGCGAAAATCAACCGCCAGTTCCGCCATTTCCAGCGAGACTTCCATGTTGCGCATAGCGCAGATAATCAATCCCGAAGAAATCCCGAAATCCCTTCGACCGCGCTCCAGCCCTTTTAACACGGCCGAGACTACCTGTTGATGAGTCAATCCGTTCCTGGTATGAAAGACCGGTGCAAACCGAGTTTCGAAGTAAATCACTCCATCTTTGCTTAGATCTTCGGCCTGTTCATAGGCGACGCGCTCCAGAGCTTCCTCGGTCTGCATTACTGCGATAGTGTGCGCGAATCCCTCCAGGTATTTGGCCAGACTTCCCTGGTTCGCGCCCCGATGAAACCACTGCGCTAGTGCTTGGGGATCTGCGGTGGGAAGATTCGCATATTCCGCATCCCTTGCCAACTCGATAACGCTTTGCGGTCGCAGTACACCATCCAGGTGCTCATGCAGAAGGACCTTGGGAACGCTTTGCAGCAACTGTTTATCAAGTTTCATAGACGGTTCTCTTCGATTCGAACAGTGCTCAACAAGACTGAGTGTTACTCCTCGCCAATGTCTTCATTCCAAACCTCAGGGTTCGCGTGAATATACTCGCGCAATAAGGAAGCACACTCTTCGGAATCGAGATCGATAACTTTCACACCGAGCGACCGCAACCACTTCACGCCACCCTGGAAATTGCGACTTTCACCGACAACCACAGTGCCGAAACCAAACTGTCGTACGAGCCCGCTGCAGTACCAGCAGGGAGCGAGGGTAGTGACCATGATGAGATTGCGATAGCTGCGCTGACGTCCCGCATTGCGGAAGGCGTCGGTCTCGCCGTGCAGGGAGGGATCACCGTTCTGTACGCGGCGGTTGTGGCCGGCGCCGACAAGTCTGCCGCTCAGGTCAAAGATCGCGGCCCCGATAGGAATGCCTCCCTCAGCCAGCCCTTTGTGGGCCTCCGCCTTCGCCGCCTCCAGCATCGCAGAGTAATCGGGAGTAGACATTTGGTTGATTATAGTGATCGCAAGGACGCTGGCCGCGGCTCGCGCGAAGCTTTTTGGGCCCAGCTCAGGTCTTCCTGCAGTTTTCTAGCGCTTCTCGAACGGAATCCAGTGTTGCGGGTAGGGTGGACCGATATAGTCGGCGCGGGGCCGGATGAGCCGGTTGTCGTCGAGCTGTTCGATTACGTGGGCGGTCCATCCGCTGATTCGCGACACAGCAAACACCGGCGTGAACAGGTCGACGTCGATTCCCAACGTGTGATAGGTCGAGGCAGAATAAAAGTCCACGTTGGCGTTCAGCTTTTTGTCGACTTTCACAAACTGTTCGATGGCATGCGACATCTCGAACCACTTGGCTTGGCCGCTGGATTTCCCGAGATCCTCGGACATCTTGCGCAGGTGCGTGGCTCGCGGATCTTCCGTATGGTAGACGCGATGTCCGAAACCAGGAACCTTCTTTTTCTCCGCCAACATTTTCTTGATGTACTCTACCGGGTCGGAACCTGACTGGTCGATCGCTATCAGGATGTTGAACACGGCTTCATTGGCTCCTCCGTGCAGCGGGCCCTTCAGGCAGCCAATGGCGGAGACAATTGCGGAATGCATGTCCGAAAGGGTTGCCGCGGTGACCCGCGCGGCAAAAGTTGAAGCATTAAGCTCGTGGTCGGCGTGCAGGACGAGTGCGATGTCCAGGGCGCGCTCGGCGGTGGGCGAGGGCTTAGTGCCGTTCAGCATCAGCAGAAAATTGGCAGCGTGGGAAAGCGAGCGATCGGGTTCTACCACCAGCTTCCCTTTTCGTATGCGATCGTAGTTGGCAACGATCATCGGAATCTGCGAAGTCAGACGAATCGACTTGCGGATGTTGGCCTCGTGATCGTTATGCCTCTCATCCACATCGTAGAACGACAGAGCCGATACGGCTGTACGCAACACGTCCATCGGCACAACGTGCTTGGGTGCGGACCTCAGGAAGCTGACAATCGCGGGATCCAGCTTGCGTTCCTCTGCCAGGCGGTCGCGGATTTCCTTGAGTTCAGTGCGCGTGGGCAGCCGCCCATTCCACAAGAGATAACACGTTTCTTCGAAAGTGGAATGATCGGCCAGTTCGTGAACATCAATGCCACGATAGGCGAGAACGCCTTGGTCACCATCGATGTAACAGATGCCGGAGGTGGTAGCGACTACTCCCTCCAAACCTTTGGAAGGATGCGCGGTAGTCACACTAGACATGCTTCCTCGCTCGAGCCATGGGATGCGTTGTGGCTGCACAGAAGGGAAACCCTGCGAGCGCCGCAACTAACTTTTATACGCCAAAATGGTTAACTTTCCAACCGGGGCATGGCCCTATAAGCGGTGACCTAAGGGTGTTTGGTCCGAAAATCGCATGCCAAAAGCCAAGGACTCGTACCTCGCGGCTATGACTTTTTTTCCGTTCCACGTTAGTGCCAATCGTAAGACGCACGCGGCAGGATAGCGAAAACTGCCTTGTCACGATTTTTCACCCACCACTTTTTCCATTTTAGAGAGTTCTCCGAAGTGGGAGGCGCATCTGCGGGGACAGGTGGGTTTTTCACCATTTCTGCAAGGGCGATTAGGATCAGACTCGTGCGGCGATCTGCCCACGAAAAAAATCCGGCACATTCCTTCCTTGCGGCTTCTTTTTGCTCCTGCGAAGGCTGGCTCACAGGGAGGACCCTTCCCACGCACGCGTCAAAGTTCTTCTGCGAATCCTTGCTGACCCGATTCGAGCTCCCCAACCCATCGATGAGGATTCCAACGGCAGTCTTGCCTCCGGCGAACCTAAGCTTCCGGATTGCCTCGAGCGGAAAGTAGCCCGGATAAATCGGGAATTCATTTAATTCGGTTGCAACTTGGGCCGCTATTTTCTGCTCTCCAAACCGCAGTAAGGCGGCTTGAAGATTTCCCTGAATCTGGCTATCCACATTTGGTCTACCATCCTCATCCTGAAGTATCTCTGGGAATAGCTCCCTCGCGCCCATTACTTCTCCGGCATGCGGTGCGGGAAACGCTTGAGAATCGCTTCCCCCGATGGGCCGCCGAAGGTAGCGATGTCGAGAATGGCGTCGGGGTGCCCCCACTCGACTCTCCGGGCGAGACACTGAAGATAAGGATCCGACACGCTCTCGAAGACAGGTGTGCTCAGGTGCTGCCCTTTGTATTTCTCAAGCCATGTCTTCCACTGCGCAATCCCGGAAGGTGAATAGTCAGCGTCGGGAAAGTCGGGGACAACGTGTCGCCGCGCAATTCCCCTAATTTGCGCAAGCTGTCCGTCGCGAACATCGATGGGCGCGTCCGATGGTCCGAGTACGATCACTCCCGGATCATTTACATGTTGAATCAAATGCTCGACCAGAGTCAGGAGAGCCCAGTCATCGCCAATAAAATCAAGCCTGGCGGGGTACGGCCCGCCACGTCGCTGCGTCCATTGCTTCTTAATCACCGCATACGCACTTTCGTCGCCCAGCTTTGCAAGGGCGGTTCGAGCCGCGGCATCAAAGGTGGACGAAGTGCACTCGTTGTTCTTGGGCAGGACGGCGAACACATGAAGCACGGGGATGGCGAGATTCCCGGCAATCGAGGCTTGATCGAGGATCACATCGTGGCCGTATTTCATTTGCATCGCCTGGACCTCATCCGGCGACGAGCATGCGTCTAGGACTTTCTCGAGAACAGTGACCGCGAGTTGCGGGTTGCTCGCAGTACAATTTTGCGCTGACACCGGCGGAGCGATGCGACCAAGGGCGATGAGAACAACCACACAGCGTAAGGGTAGGCTTCGCTTGGCCACGTCTCAAATCCTAGTGCAAATAGAACGAGCAGGCATGTCACTCTAGTACTGAATGAATGCGGCTTTTCTTGCAAGGACGACTGGCTCGTCCGTTCCAACAGTTAACCCGAAGGTACAAGGCCCTGCTGGATATACTAGCGGAGCGTCTATTCCCGGTTACAATCGGAGCATGCGCATGCGTTGGGGATGGTCCGCTGTGGCCATTGCAGCACTCGCGGCCGCGGCCTTAGCCGCCGACGAGCCGCAGAATCTGGCAGTGCTGCCCTGCCCTCAAGCGGCCGCGAGCGACCCTGCGTGCAATCCTTCACAATCCGATCTTAAGAAATCCAAAATTGCTTTCTCTAAAGCGTTGAAGCTGCAGAAAGCTGAACACTTCGATGAGGCCTACGAGGAATTTGACACCGCAGCCCGTCTGGTTCCGAAGAACCTTGAATATGTAACCGCGCTGGCCATGGTTCGACAGCAATTAGTCTTTGATCACCTGCAGCGCGGGAACGACGATGTGACAAAGGGAAAACTGGTCGAAGCGCAGGCTGAGTTTCGTAGTGCTTCTAATCTTGATCCCCAAAACGAGTTCGCACAACAGCGACTTCATGATTCCCTCGCCGAGTGGGCTCCGAAAATAGCTGAGACGCCGCGCGTGGTGGCCGAGTCGCCAGAGATACGCGTCGTTCCCAACCCCGACGTTCATGAATTTCACTTTCGTGGGGATTCGCACGCGCTCCTTACTCAGATTGCGGGAGCGTACGGCGTAACCGCGGAATTCGACGAGTCCATTCCCTCACGACGCGTCCATTTCGACATGGAAAGCGTCGACTTCTATACGGCCATGCGAGCGGCTGGTGACGTGACCGCGACCTTCTGGGTGCCTTTGTCAGAAAAGCAGATATTCGTGGCGCGGAACAACGCGGAGAATCATCGCCAGTTCGACCATATGGCGATGCGCACGTTCTCCCTGCCCGGAGTTACGACCGCGCAAGAGTTGAATGAAATGACCACGCTCTTGCGGACAATCTTCGACGTACGATTCGTTGCGCAGCAGCCACAGGCCGGAAGGCTTGTAGTCCGCGCCCCCGCGCTCGTACTGGATGCCGTAACCAAATTGTTTGAGAGCTTTGGTCTCTCGCGTCCGCAAGTCATGCTGGACATACAAGTCTTTGAAATCAACCACCAGTTAACGCGGAACATGGGAATCCACATCCCCAACCAGTTCACGCTGGTCAATATTCCCGCAGCCGCGGTATTGGCGCTCTCTGGGCTGGGCGGACAAAACATTCAGAGCCTGATTAATCAATTGATTTCGAGCGGCGGTATCAACCAGGCCAATTCGCAAGGCATTGCCGGATTGATCTCGCAACTGCAGGGTCAGCAAAACTCAATTTTCAGCAACCCGCTGGCCACGTTTGGCGGCGGTCTGACCTTGATGGGCTTGAGTCTGGGAACGCTCAGCGCCGAACTCTCCCTGAACGAAAGCTGGGTAAAAACGCTGGAGCACGCAACCTTGCGCGCAGCCCAGGGGAATGAAGCAACGTTTCGTATGGGCTCGCGTTTTCCAATTCTGAACGCAAGTTTCGCGCCCGTCTTCAACACCCCCGCTATTGCGCAGGTACTGCAGAATGGGAGCTTCCAGGCGCCGTTTCCTTCGTTCACTTATGAGGATCTGGGTCTGACCTTTAAACTGAAACCCAATGTGTACACCAACTCCGACGTGGGCCTCACATTCGAGATGGAATTCCGCACCCTGGCGGGACAAAGCATAAACGGCGTCCCCGTGATCGCAAATCGCGAATACAAGGGCGCCATCACCCTAGTCGATGGCGAACCGGCTGTGGTAGCGGGCGCAATGAGTCAAACCGAACAACTCAGCCTGAACGGAATTCCCGGTCTCGGAGCCGTTCCGGGGATCAATAAAATAATGGTTTCCAACAGCAAGATGGATGAAACCGATGAACTGCTGGTGGTGGTCACACCGCATGTAGTCGATCTCAGTCCGGGCCAGAGCACGGAAGTCTGGCTACCCAAGGGCGGTCAGTGAAATTGCACCGCTCTAGCCTGTGTACATCAGTTCCACGATCGTGCAGTCGTCGTTCAAGGGCGTGCCGCCGCAGAAATCAGAAATCGCGATAAAAATTTTTTCTAATGTTCCGCTTATCGCAGCTTGCTCCAGACGAGAATCTTCGAAGAAATCTCCGCGGGCATTTTCGGCTTCGGTCACGCCGTCCGTAACCAGCACTAAGCGGTCGCCTGGCTTCAATCGGCAGTGATCGCTTTGGTACTTGGCATCGGGCAGCAATCCTACTGGGAGATTTCCCTGCGCCGGCCGCTGCACCTCTCCATTGGAAACTATCAGCGGCAGAATGTGACCACAATTCACGTACTCGACATCCCCGTTATTCTGAACCCGGGCAATGATCACGGTGGCGTACTTCTCGCCAATATTCTTGTCGGTGAAGAAACGGTTTACGGCGGTAACGATATCGGTCAGCGGCATGCCTGCGGTAAGCTGCGAATAAATCATCCCTTGCAACGTGGAGGCGAGGAGCGCGGCGGAGACTCCCTTGCCGCTCACATCGGCCAGCACAATCGTCAGGCCTTCCTCGGTGTTGACTGCGTCGAAGAAGTCGCCGCCGATTTCCTTACAGGAAAGATTTCGTCCCGCCAGCTTGGCGAATGGAACCTCGGGGATCGTAACTGCCATGAGTCGTTGCTGGATGGACGCCGCGATTGACAGTTCTTGCTGGTACCGGCGGCCCGCCTCCTCCGCCTGCACCAGGCGGGCGTTCTCGATCAGCGAGGCAGCTTCTGTTGCGATGGCATGCAGAATATCGTTGCTCACCCCGGAAATGTCACGCGAGGCGAAGCGTGAATCCACGTATAGAGCGCCCATAACTTCTGCCGACATCGCACCCGCAGGCGCCTCGGCGTCGCGAGTGGCATGAACCTGCGGCTTGCGCAGGGGTACGCAGATCACGGTGCGAAGATCATAAGCAACGATGCTTTTGCGCCCGGTGAGGTCAACCGACCGGCTGGTATCAGTCAGGACGAACTCAGAATTTGACTTCAACGCGTCCTCGAGAATCGAGTGGGAGATCGTCTTGTCGTCCAGCAGTGGCTCGCCCTTTGCGTTCCGGCCCGCCGCCAGGCGAAGTTCTCCATGAGCGTTTTTCATGTAGACGTACGCTCGCTCGGCCCGGGTGAGTTTCAATGTTACGTCCAGCAGGGTCATCAGGATTTCATCGAGCACACCGATCGTATTCAGCTTGCGGGCCGCTTCGAGAAAGAGAACCAGTTTTTCCAGATCTGTAGTTTCGTCCGAGATGTGCATCCCGGAGATCTGGCTGAGGAATTCACGGGCAGAGTTGGTGGTCCCATGCTGCGGGTTGAAGATCACATATGCAACTTCTCGAACTCCAAACTCCAGACGGTCGTTGCGCTCCAGAGTCTTGCGTTCGACGCGTTCCCCGTTGACGAACGTTCCGTGTTTACTGCCTTGGTCGACGACACTGAACACACCGTTTTCCGAGACGATGAGCGCATGGTCGCGAGAGACGCGGGGGTCGGCGATGACCAGATCTTTATCGACCTTTCGTCCCACACCGAAAGGACTGTGATCAAGGTTGATGACGCGCTGCTCGTTTCCCTGGACAAACACCAGCGTCGGAAATACTCCCGAGCCGGTTCCTGAAGACGGGCCTACTATAGTTTGGAAAGCCATGTAGCGCTGCACTGCTCCTTATAAATCCGCTAGTGGAATAATGACAGCATCAAGCGCCGGTGGGAAGGGGGAGATTTCACCAGCCCGCAGTGTTTCAGGCCGCCCCGCGATGGAAGGTGGCAATTGCCTCCTGCTCGGTGTCGTACACCTCGAACACGGTGACTAATTTAGTGATCTGCAGGACGTCACGCAAGCGCTGGCCCAGACCCGTCAACTTAATTTCGGCGCCCGATGCACGCGCAGACGAGTACACGCCCACCAGAGTGCCGAGACCGCCGCTATCAATGTAGTTTACGCCCGCAAGGTTGAGCACGACCTGTCGCGTGGAGCTCAATACCTTCTTAAGATTCTCCCGGAGTGCGGTGGCCTCTTCCCCGAACACGATGCGGCCGTGGCACGACATAATGGTAACTCCCTCGGATTTCCGGGTGTCAATTTTCAGGGCCATCGCATCCTCCACACCGCATCGGTGTCCGAGAAGCCTAACGCGGCTGGCCGCAGGATGCAAGTTCAGAGGCTGGGCGGGTCGAATGCAGGACCAGGTTGTTTGGCAAGGGGCTCGTTCGCGACCTTGCCCAAGACACTTACCAATAGCACCACCACAGTCGGCGGAATTGCCAGAATCGTCCACAGCGGAACCGCCCAGGCGTTTTGCACTGATCGAGCAGGTAAGAAAAGCCAAGCGATCGTCAACGCTACCGCGGCCAGCCAGGGCCAGAAAATCAACAGCCCGCAAATCATGAAGATGACACGCATCCGCCCGCTCTTCGGCCAAAGGGTGCCCCACTCCCGTACCAGCAGAAGGATTCCTGGCAGCAGGAGAACCTGATTGTACGGAGCCGCTTTGGGGACAATCACGACGGTAACGGCAAGCACGAGCGCGAGCATGAAGCGAAAGGCGGACGAGTCGGCGGATGCGCGGCGAAACTTCCAACACAGGGCGGCCAACGCCAGAACCGCCAACCCCGCAAGCGGTCTCCCCCACGCGGGGGTGATCAGCATATCGAGCACCGACTCGGCGCCGTCATTGTATTGCCGGTAAGCGCTAACGGCGTCACGAAAGCGCCAGACCCAGCCAGGCAATACATATTCGGCCGCGGCCAACAGAATCGCCATAGTCGAGACAAATCCCCACACGAAATTGCGCCGCCTACGCCAGTCGCTGAATGCCCAGAGCAGAAGCCAGACAAGCAGAAGCAAAACCAATTGCGGTTTGATGGTAGCGAATGCCAATAGGACACCGGCGAAGGCGAGCATCCGTTGGGCAAGCAGCGTGGCGCTCCCCGCGACCAACCCGCCGACCAGCAAACCTAGTTGTTGCACCTTGATTCCCTGCACGGCCTGAAAACTCCCAAGCGTCAACACGATCAAGGTTGCCGTGGTTGTCACTGAGGGACACCAGCGCAGCGCGCGCGACCAGAGTGGAACGGTGGCAGCGGTCAAAATAAGGAGAAACCACCGAAAGCCTGTCTGCACCACCGAGAACGGCAACGCGATCGTGGGTGCAAGCAGAAAGACCACAAATGCCGGATAAGCAAAACCTGCCTGGTCCTTCGGATCTGTGGGGCGTGTGGGATCTAAAGCACGACCCCAATAGCCGATCTGAATTTCGCGAGTAATCTGCGAACTGTACGGATCGCGATGGTGGAGGAGCAACTCTCGGGCCCCGAGCCATCGAGGGTACAGGTCAGAAAGGTTTCCTCGCGGGATTCCGTTCTGCGCGGCATAGGCTTCCTGGTGCCCAACCAGCACCTGTTGCACGTAGAACCACATGCTTCCAGTCAGAAGCAGGGCCAGAGCGAATCCGAGTTTGGAATTTCTGTGCAACGGCGTGGCAAAGAGGAAATCGTTTCATGGTACAACCTCTGACGGCGAATCTGTCTCCCAGAAATTAGGCGACAACCACCACCCGATTGCTGACTCGCCATCGAGAAAAAGTAGCCGCAACCACCGCGGTGGCCGTGAACAAGGACAAACTAAACAGAGTATATTCTGGCACCAAAGCTGCCCGGCTGAGGTGCGCGGCTGGCACGAGGAGCGAGCAGAGTGAAAGGATCAGCGAGGTTACCCACTGCCACAATTGACACCCAAACGTTACCTTGATGAAAGCGCGTGGGACAAAACCTGCGTTCCCGATCATGTCTCGATGAGCCAATAACACCAGTAGCGCCGGTATAAGCAGTGGCTGATTGTACCCGGCCAATTTCGGCAGGATCGCGATCGTTACGGCGCTGACCCAAGCCAATGCCCACGCGAAATCCTCGGATCCTGGCGCAGCCTTCCTCCAGTGCCAGCAAACTGCTACGAGAACACATACCAACCCCGCTGTCACCAGCTTTGCCACGAATGATGGCAGAAATAACTGGATGACGGAGGGATCGGCACCATAACTAGGATATTCGCGAACCGCCGTTAAGAACCGCATAATCCAGTGCGGCGACACTGCTTCCGCGGCAATGACCAATGCCGTCATGGTCCCGGCGAAACTGTAAATCAGAAGCTTCCGCTCCCTCCATCGCGCGATTGACCAGAGCAGGAACCAGAGAATGACTAGTCCCGATACATCCGGTCTGATAGTGGCGAGCGCTAACAGGAATCCGCAGAGTACCAGCCAATTGCGAACCGCCGCCGCCGCTGCCGCCGCGAGAAAGAAAAGCGCCAACGCCGCGAGGTTTTGCATATGAAACTCCAGCATCGCGGGATAGCTGCTCAATACCAGCACGATTCCTGTCATCGCGAAAATCGGTCGAGGACGAAATCCGATTGCATACATCCAAAGAGGAAGGCTGCATCCGGTTAGGAACAGAAGAAGCCACCTGAATACCTCTTGCGCCGTGCGAAACGGCATCGTCAGAGTTGGCGTCAGCAAAAAGACAACGTACAACGGATAAACGAAACTCTCCTGGAAGGGAGGGTCCGACGGTTTTGACGGATCGAGCGGCCGGCCATAAAAGCCGGTTTGGATTTCGCGGGTCACATCCGCTCCGTAAGGATCGCGATGATGCAACAGCACTTCGCGAGCCCCCACCCATCTTGGATAAAGGTCGGAGTTGTTTCCGATCGGTACACCTTTGCCTAAGGCTTGCGCAGTATTAGCCGGGATCAGAATGTTTTCAGCCCAATGCCAGACGCCGAATGCAACCAGTAAGGACGCGGCTAATCCCAGCCATGGCAAGACGCGGGCTCTATTCAAGGACCTAGACACCAGAGGCCGCCAATTCGCAGTTTGTAACTCCAAGGCCAGAGACCTCAGAGAGGCGACACGGAGAAATTCGAACCATGGTCATCAATTGTAGGAGCTCCGTCTCCATATTGGTGCGGCCTTCCAAACAGCAATGAGCCAACTCTTTCAGGCGAGGCAGCTATACAGACTCTCGCATCTCACTTGGTTGTCCTCTCGATGTAGTTAGAAACGAGATCTCTTTGGCAATTCCATACAACCACAGCAGAAGCACCCAACCAAGTATGCCCGCCCACTGATTGCGAATGGACAAGATCACTTGCAACGGAGGAAGAAAGAATGTTGTCATTGCGACCATCATGAGCACGCGGTGCCTTCCCCAGCGTTTGCCCGCCAATAGTTCATCCGCCAGCAGCAGGACCGGCACCATGAGTACACTCAAGTCATAAATCAGAGCGTGATAGCTAACGAGGACGGTTGCAATTGCAGCCAGAGAAAATTCCAGTTCGACGAGATTCTTCCCGAAAACCTTGCGGCACTCCGATGCTGTGAAGAGGAGAAGCCCAAGTGAGATTACGAGGATCACGGCAACTATGTGGGGGGGTGTGCCAGGAAAGAAAATGGCCAGCGCGCCGCGTAAGTTTGGCATGTCCGAAGGTACGATGGCGCCCCTTGCCAACGTGTTTTCCAAATGCATCACATAGTGTGGGTACAGCAGCATGCCTTCTTTACCTACAATTGCAACGGAGACGAGCAGCAATATCGCCGCTATCGGTAAGAACCCGGACAAGATTTTTTTTCTGCCCTGCACCAGGAAAAGAACGACTAGTGGCAACAGCAATTGAGGCTTGAACAGTCCTAGCGCAAGCCAACCGCCTGCGAGCACATCGCGATTTCCCTTGAGACAAACGAAAGCGAGGGCATAGAGCAACAAGAGCAGGATCGAGTCCTGACCCTGAAGCAGCGCGGCAAAGATTGGAAAGAAAGCTACGCTCGCCAGGACCCAGAGCGGCCAGGGATACTTCTGAAGCTGGGACAGATGCGCCGCCAAAAAGAATGGCAGGGCGATCAACATTACGAAATTTACCAAGTCCCAGAGCGCGAATGCCAAAGGGTAAGGCACCAGAGTGAAGGGAACAAACAATGCGGCCTCGAACGGCGGATGGTTGTAAGGCAATGCACCGGCACGAATGGCAACTTCTGGAGAGAATTCGCGCTGCACCCTAAACTGCGTCGCGTCGTCGTACAGTTGCTGTCCCAGCCCCCGTCGCACAATAGTTCCTGCGCAGTAATAGATGGCGAAGTCGGAGTATCCCCTCCGAATTGACTGCCTTACATTCCAAAACATTACCGCATAGAGCGCAGTGGTTGCCGCCAAGTAGACGCAAACAGCGAATTTTAATTTTGAGGCTATCACTTAGCAACCCGCCCAAGGCGCAAGCCGCATGCTCGCAGAGGCGAGGCGATTTTATACCGAGGGACGCGAGGCAAGGTATTATCTTCGGACTGGTGATGGAGTTCCTGCAAACGCGTCGGGTATTCGTGGCCATCCTCGCGTTGGGTCTTTTCACCATGGCGGCGCGCAGCGTGACCGATCCTGACGTTTGGTGGCATCTGCGCACTGGAGAACTCATCATTCAAACGCATTCTGTCTTTCACACTGATCCGTACTCCTTCACGCGCTTTGGACAACCGTGGGTCGATCACGAGTGGCTATCTCAAGTTTTTATTTTCAGCTTGTATCGGTTGGCTGGCTGGGGCGGACTGATTGTGGGGTTCGGCGCAGTTATCGCGGCTGCGTTCCTGGTGGCTTTCTCGCGTTGTCCCGGACGTCCTTACGTCGCGGGGGTGATCACATTGCTGGGCGCTTTCGCGTCGGCTCCCAGTTGGGGAGTTCGTCCGCAAATGCTTACCTTGCTGTTGGCCAGCGTGCTTCTGCTGATTTTGGAACGTTCTTTTGAACGTCCCAAACTTTTGTGGTGGACTCCCGCGCTGATGCTGTTTTGGGTAAATGTTCATGCGGGATACGCGCTGGGCATCGCGTTAATGGCGTTATTTTTTGTTGGCGACGCGCTGGATGTCGCCTTTGGTTTCAAAGGCGCGCCTGCGACCGCCACCCGCTTTCGAACCCTGGGGTTGGCCATCCTGGTTTGCTGGGCAGTGGTTCCGTTAAACCCGTATGGAGTGATGATGTATGCCTACCCGCTCCAGACGATTCGGTCGCGAGCGATGCAGGGCTACATCGGTGAGTGGTTTTCCCCAGACTTTCATCAATCCATGTACCTGCCCACGCTGGCGATGATATTGGCCACGGTAGCACTGGCCGCGCTGTCGCCCCGCCGTTTGCGTCCGCGAGATATTCTGCTGTTATCGGTCGCGACGTATGCGGCGTTGCGTTCAGTAAGGCACATTCCGATTTATGCGCTAATCGCGATTCCTATCTTGAGCACGATGGTGCTGGCTTGGTTGCACGACAGCCCGATTGCGAAGCGGATCAAGTCGAAGCAAAGTTCCTTGACTCCGGCTAAGGCTCTGCTCAACGCTGTTTTGATGGTGGGTTTTCTCGTTTTTCTGGGCATGCGAGTGCGCTACGTCGCACATCGCCAAGCCGAGAGCGAGGCCAAAGAATTTCCGGCGGCTGCGCTCTCTTACATTGCCACACACCGGACCACCGCGCCTGTATTGAACCATTACAACTGGGGAGGATATTTCATCTGGAAGCTCTATCCCGAGTATCGGGTCTACATCGATGGCCGAGCTGACCTTTATGGCGACGCATTTATGGACGAGATGGCCACGACCTATTACCTGAAAGGCGATTCCTGGCGAAGGCCATTTGAAAGGTGGGGAATCCGAACCGTCCTTCTGCCTCCGGACGCTCCGCTGGTGATTGCTTTGCGAGCCTTGCCGGATTGGGAAACAATGTATTCCGACCATCAGGCCGTGGTATTAACCAAGAAAGCTCGGTAGGGGATGGCACATCCTGGCGAACTTGCCAGCGAAACGCGAACCAACCGCGGGGAAATCGTGCGAATTCGTCTATTTGGCCCAGAAAAATTGCACCTTTGAGGGCGAAAATCCCCAATCAAGGGCTCTTAAACCAGCGATTCCATGAGAAACTAAGGTCACTCCAGGGGAGCCAAGGTGTGCAACAAATTGTCGCTATAGTCAGTTACCTCGGGGTATGATTGGGGGGGACTGGAGAGAAGATCCTTTCCTGCCCGTAAACCTTTGATTCAAAAAAAGCAAGTCACCCGTGCGCTGCTTATTCAGGTGCGCATGGAAATGCACAGCTTAGGTGGGGAGTGTCTGTGCGTCAGCTGGATGCAGGGAGCCGAAATGAACATAAAGAAGATTTTCCGTAGACTTTGGTCCGAGGACGAAGCCCAAGACATCGCCGAGTATGCGGTCATGCTCGCGGTGATCCTAGTCATCGTTGTAGGTACGATCCGTCTTATCGGTGGAAACGCAAACAATGTGTTCTCTTCCGTTGCCAGTTCAATCGCTCAATAGTGCTCGGGGAACCACCAACGTTCCTCGCGTATTATTCGCGAGTTCTCTTGGCGAAGCGGACGGCTCCATCGTCCGGTTGTTCGTCGACGGTCCAGCCATGCTAGAGTTCGATTCCTGAGGAGCAGTGATGAATCGCAACCGGCTCTTGTTGATCGGGTTTGTCGCCCTGATACTGGGCGCGTTTGTGAGCTTTGTTGTCTACCGTAGCCTGCAGTCCCGGACAGCCTCCAAAGCTCCGCCGGGCGAAGAAGTATTTGTAGCAGCGGACGATCTGCAGGTGGGAACGAAAATAGAAGACAAGGACATCCGACTAGTCCGCTTCCCCAGCGCCGACCTGCCGGCTGGTTGTTTCCACCAGAAGTCGAAGGTAGTCGGCCGAGGCGTGGTGTTGCCCATCGCCCGAGGAGAGTTCGTTCTAACCAACAAGCTGGCGGGCGAAAATGCGGGCTCGGGTTTGCCGTCATTGATTCCACCTGGTATGCGGGCAATCTCGGTTCGAGTGAACGACACGACCTCGGTTTCGGGCTTCGTACTACCGGGGACGCGCGTGGACGTGTTGCTGACCGGTAATCCACAAGGGTCCAACGAGCAGCAAACCACCACTGTCCTCGAGAACGTCGCAGTCATAGCCACCGGCACGAGGTTGGAACGCAACTCTGCGGGAGAAGCGCAGAGTTCGCCGGTAGTGACCCTTCTGTTATCGCCGGATGATGTTCAGCGACTTACGTTGGCCACCTCTCAGGGTCATATTCAGCTGGCGTTGCGGAATCCGCTGGATACCAAACAGGAAGACATAGCCGCGGCGAGAGCCAATTCTCTCTTCAAGGGCGGCGCTCCTGCGCCAGAGGCGCCGCGAAGCAAGTCAAGACACGTCGCCGTCCAGGCTCCTCCCTCGATCCCGACCGCTTACACGGTAGAGGTGTACAAGGGAGACAAGAAGGAAGAGGACAAGTTCTAAGGACAAGTTGGGTGCGAGGTTAACAAAACATGTCGATCTGCTCCCGCGGGTGGGAGAAACGTGAAATGCGATCTGGCAAACGCGCAGCAATGATGTTTAGCATTCTGTTGCTCCTCTGCGCGTTGACCGGAGCATTGCAGGAACCAGGGACACCACAATCCTCATCTCCACAACCTGGGCAACCCCAGTCAGCGCCTTCCGCCGCGATGCCCGAGCAATCGGCACCTGAGGCTGCGCCGTCGCAAGCTACTCCTCAGGGGCCTGCGGCGACGGCACAGTCTCCTTCGGAGACTGAGTCCCACGGGGCGGCGCCGTTGCGGGTAATGGTCGGCAAGTCGCTGCTCATCAATACGACGGAGCGGCTGAAGAGAGTCTCTGTTACTGATCCGGGTGTAGCGGATGCCATCGTAGTCACACCCACGCAAATCCTGGTGCATGGCCGTTCCGCTGGCGAAGTTTCCCTGCTTATCTGGGATGAACTGGAGCGCTCCCGCAGCTTCGACCTGCGAGTGGATGTAGACGTCAGTGCAACCGCCGAGGAAGAAAAGCGAATCTTCCCCGACGAACGGATCACGGTCACCCCTTCCCGCTCGGCGATTGTGCTTTCCGGTCACGTGACCACCGAGGATATCGCCAAGCGCGCCGAGATGATTGCGGCAGCCTATTCCAAGAATGTTGTGAATGTATTGACGTTTGGTCCGGTGGGCGCGCAGGAAGTCTTGCTGGAAGTAAAGTTCGCCGAAGTCGACCGTAGCGCCGCATTGCAGTTGGGAGTGAATTACTTCACTCCTGGGACTGGGCATACTACAGGAACCTTAAGCACCGGACAATTTGGAGGAGCCACAGTTTCTACCAGTACGGCCAGCACCACTACTGCGGGAGGCACAACCACCACCTCCACGAGCAGCACCGCTCCCACCATTAACCTGAGCAACCCTTTAAATCTTTTTTTATTCCGTAGCGACATCAACTTTGGAGTTGTGGTCCAGGCGCTACAGCAGAAGAACCTGTTGCAGATTCTGGCGGAGCCGAACCTGATAGCGGTGAACGGCAAGGAAGCGAGTTTCCTGGCGGGTGGCGAATTCCCCTTTCCTATCGTCCAACCGGGACAGGGTTTCACCGCAGTCAGCATCTCGTTTAAGGAATTCGGAGTCAGGCTGAGGTTCACGCCGGTAATCATGCCCAATGGAAATATTCATCTGCGGGTAGTGCCGGAAGTAAGTGAACTGGACTTCACCAATGGGCTAACGATTTCCGGCTTTAACGTCCCGGCGATAAGCACGCGCCGTGCGGACACGGAATTTGAGCTGCAGGACGGGCAGAGCTTCGTGATTGCAGGTCTGATGGATAATCGTCTAACCCAAATCGCCAATAAGATTCCTGGACTCGGCGACATCCCGATTCTGGGCAATTTTTTCAAGAGTAAGAATTTGCAAAAGAGCAAAACCGAATTGATGGTGTTGTGCACGGTGCACCGCATCGCGCCCAGCAGCCAGGCGCCTGCCCCACCCAACGATCCGCAGCCTTTCTTGGACAAAGAAAAATTTGATGGGAAGAAGCCGTCGGGCGGCAGCAAGTAGACTCTGGAACGTCGAATTAAAGGCGGGCCTTGTGCGCGCCATGTTCGTAGGGAAATCCGTAGGAGAAGTAGCCGCGTCATGCCCGAACTCTCAGTCGTAATCGTCGCGGTGGATAGCGAGCAGCGCGCCATGCTGCAGGTTTTGGTGGACGGTACAAGTGTCGCTCGGGCCGTCCACACCCACGCCAGTTTTCCGGTGGCGGCAACGGACCCTCTTATTCACCGCATTCAGACCACAAAGGCCGATGTTGTTCTAGTGGATATCCCCGCGGACAATGCGATTTTGGCTTTACGGACGATCGAACTGATTCATCAGGAGTTACCAGCTTTGGCGCTGTTTGCCATGGGCAGCATCTCGCAACCTCAGGTGATAGTTGGAGCTATGCGGGCCGGGGCTCGGGAATTCCTCGAGCGTCCCACGACCACCACCGATCTCCTGGAAGCATTTGTCCGTCTGACAGCGACTCAGCGAAAAGTGAATCGGGAAGGGGCAAGCGGCAAAGTTTTTAGTGTAGTCAATGCTAAAGGGGGCAACGGTGCCACTACGGTGGCTGTGAACCTGGCCTTAGCGCTACAGGCTTCCCATGGCAACACGGCGCTAGTGGACTTGGCCCCGCTAGGACATGCCGCGCTCCATCTGAACCTGAAGCCGCTGTTCAACGTGACCGACGCGATCCGCAATCTGCATCGTCTCGACAGCTCACTGCTGGAGAGTTTCATGACACGACATAGCGGAGGCTTGCAACTGCTCGCCGGTCCCAATGTTCCGGTTGCGGTAGAGCCTTCGAGTTCGGAGTTCGCCAGGCTGTTCGACATGCTGATGGGGCAGTTCCGTTATGTTGTGGTGGACGCGTCCACGCGTCTCGACCAGACCACGCGGCTGATTTGTACTTTGTCCCATACCGTGTTGATGGTGGCCAACGCAGACGTTACTTCGTTGTGGAGCGCGGCTCGAGTGCAGCACTATCTCGGAGAAACTGGTAGCCGCGACAAGATAAGTCTCGTGCTGAATCGTTTCCGCAAGATACCCGGCTTCAGCGAAGCGGATGCGGAAGCGGCCGCTGGGGTAAAGTTGCTGTGGAAGATTCCCAATCAATATTTCGCAGTGTCCACTGCAATCGATCGCGGAGTTCCTGTGGTGGCACAAAATCACACGGAAATCGCCCGTGCTTTCCTGGGTCTGGCGGCTCGTTTGACGGAGAATGATTTGGAAGTAAAACGCAAGGCTTGGTCTTTATTCAAAACAGTTTAGAAATTAGAACACTGTAGGCTCTAGGCTTCAGGCTTTAGGACTATCAGGCATACTTCATGGCGAATTTGCAGACCTTCGAAAGAACTGAATACCAGCAGGTGAAAGCGGATCTCCACCGCAAGATTCTCGATCGTCTTGATTTGGAGAAACTGGGCAGAACTCCGAGCGACGCCGCCCGCGACGAAGTCCTCGGTTTAATCCGCACCACCGTGAACACCGAAGCCGTGCCTCTTAGCTTTGCCGAGCGGGAACGGCTTGCCCGGGAGATTCTGGACGAAATCTTTGGCCTCGGTCCACTGGAGCCTCTGCTCAAAGATCCAACCGTCTCCGACATTCTGGTGAACCGCTTTGATCGGGTCTACGTGGAGCGCGCGGGCAAGCTTGAACCCACAGGATTGAGCTTCAAAGACGATTCCCATCTGATGCAAATCATCGACCGGATTGTGTCTCGAGTGGGACGCCGCGTGGATGAGTCGTCGCCGATGGTGGACGCGCGCCTTCCCGACGGCTCGCGTGTGAATGCAATCATTCCACCTCTGGCCATTGACGGGCCATGTCTTTCTATCCGGCGTTTCGGCCGTGACCCGATCACAGCGCGGAACATGATCGAAAACAAAACGTTGACCGAGCCCATGCTGGAATTGCTCTCTGCCATGGTCAAAGGTCGGCTCAATCTCCTGATCTCAGGCGGAACCGGCGCCGGAAAGACCACCTTGCTCAACGTGCTCTCCGGCTACATTCCGAATTCTGAGCGAGTAGTCACCATCGAGGATGCGGCTGAACTGCAAATGAAGCAGGAGCATGTGGTGCGTCTTGAAACCCGCCCGCCCAATATCGAAGGCAAGGGCGCGGTGCGGCAGAGGCAATTGGTGATCAACAGCCTGCGTATGCGCCCGGACCGCATCGTGGTGGGCGAGGTGCGTGGTGAAGAAGCGTTCGACATGCTGCAGGCCATGAACACTGGCCACGAGGGCTCGCTGACCACGGTGCACGCCAATGCACACCGCGACGCCCTGGCCCGATTGGAAAGCATGGTCTCGATGGCCAACCTCAATCTTCCTGAGCGGGCGATGCGGCAACAAATCGCATCCGCCATTCATGCGATCGTGCAGATCGCACGTCTGTCTGACGGAACCCGCAAAGTGATTTCGGTCTCCGAGGTTACCGGCATGGAGGGCGAGGTCATTTCGATGCAAGACATTTTTGTGTTCGAGCGGACGGGGATCGATGAAGGTGGCAAAGTGAAGGGCGTATTTCGCGCCACCGGCATCCGACCAAAATTCGCCGAGCGTCTGGCCACTGGTGGGTGCCGTTTGCGTGCGGCGCTATTTGATTCCCGGGTGGAGGTCTAGAACCGGCATAGTCGGCGAGCAGAAAATCATGCTAGCACTTATCGCCATACTGGTTTTCGTGGTTGTAGCCATGGGCGTCTTTGCTGTGGCTTCTTTGCTGGATCAGCGCAGCGCACAAGCCCGGCTTCTGCGCGAACGTTTGGCCACCGTGCAAGAGGCGGCCACCAGTGAGCCCAGCCAAGAACTCGCCCTGTTGCGCGACGAAATGTTGAGCAAGATTCCGGCGCTGGATAG
Organism: Terriglobales bacterium; assembly: GCA_035567135.1. Taxonomy (GTDB): domain Bacteria; phylum Acidobacteriota; class Terriglobia; order Terriglobales; family Acidobacteriaceae; genus JABDBE01. The sequence continues at coordinate 42,501 of DATMQI010000287.1, read as the reverse complement.
TCTGCTGCGCCGCTCTTCCAAAATTTCGAACCTGCAACCTTTCCTCGAACAGGCGAACCTGAAAATACGGGCTGGCAACATACTGATGCTTTCCGTGGCCAGCGCTCTCACGTTGGGGGCGATAGGATTTCTACTGGCTGGATCTCTGCCCCCCAAACAAGCTTTACTGTTTGCCGCTGTCGGCCTGCTGCTGGGCGGATTCCTTCCCTACTCCTTTGCCTCGTATCGCCGCTCCAAACGTTTCCAGAAATTTGAGGAGTTGTTTCCCGAGGCCATTGATACCCTGGCCCGAGCGGTGCGTGCCGGACACGCTTTCACTACGGCCCTGGAGTTGATTGCCAACGAACTCTCCGAGCCCATAGCATCCGAGTTTCGCAAGCTCTTTGAGGAGCAAAAGTTCGGCCTGCCCGTCCGGGACGCTTTGATGAATCTCGCCGAACGCATGCCCCTGGTGGACGTGAAATTCTTCGTTACGGCAGTAATGCTGCAGCGCGAAACCGGTGGCAATCTTGCCGAAATCCTCGATAATCTTTCTTATGTCATCCGCGAGCGGTTCAAGATTATGCGGCAGGTACGGGTATACACAGCTCAGGGACGTCTCACCATGCTGCTTCTGATGGGATTGCCTCCGCTGATTGTGATCACAATGCTGATCACGAGCCCGGCATTTATCCACCCGTTGTTCGCGGATCCCATCGGCCACGTCCTGGTCGTCGCCGGCATTGTGTTGCAGACCCTGGGTTATTTTGTGATACGAAAGATCATTCAGATTCAGGTTTGAATTGAGGCATGGCAATTGCGCTCACAATCGTAGTTTTTCTGACCATCGCTCTGGTGGTGTTTTCGTTCGGGGCGGCGGCTTATGCACCTTCTTCCGTGCTCGGTACGCGCTTGCGCTCACTGGGGTGGCAACGGGCCAAGCCTCCGGAGAAACCGGCACTCAAAGAACGCCTCGAACAAGCACTCGATCCCTTCAGTAAAGCGATACCGTTGTCGCCGAGCGAAGTCTCACGAACCCGCCGTTGGCTGATTCAGGCGGGTTATCGAGAATCCCGCCACCTGACCGTATATGTTGGCAGCCGCCTGGCGACGGCGATTTTCGCATTTGCGGTCGTGATCGCGGGCAGCGGCTTTGAGTCGCCAATCCTGATGGTTAGCGTGGGCGCCTTCGGATTCTTTCTACCCCGCTTTGTGCTTAAGCGGCTGATCAAAGCCCGCCAGCAGCGTATCAAGCTGGGTTTACCGGATGCCTTGGATCTCACCGTGATCTGCGTCGAAGCTGGATTAGCCCTCGACCAGGCGTTGATGCGCGTCGGTCAGGATCTGCATCATGCTCATCCCGAACTGAGCGACGAATTTCATTTGGTAAATTTGGAAATGCGCGCCGGCAAGCCCCGAGCTGAGGCTTTGCGCAATCTGGTAGAGCGTACCGGGGTTGACGATATTCGTTCGCTGGTAGGCACATTAATCCAAACTGATCGCTTCGGTACAAGTGTCGCCCAGGCATTGCGGGTACACTCAGATTCGCTGCGTACGGAGCGCCGGCAAAGGGCGGAAGAACAAGCTGCCAAGACAACCATTAAAATGGTAATTCCCCTGGTGTTATTTGTCCTCCCCTCGATCATCTTTGTCACGCTTGGCCCCGCGATCATCGACTTAATCCGGACGCTGGCGCCGGTGACGGGACACCGATAGAGCCGACGATCAAGATCGATGACCTGCAGATGAAAGACTTTTATTAAAGATCATTGATCGAGCCAGCAGTTGTGATTCAGGAGTTTTGATGTTGTCACCGGTTTCCACAGGATACGCGTTCAATCGGACGCGCAACACCTATCTTGCCACCCATTTATCCGTGGCCGGAAGTCATTGGTCACGCCTGCGCGGGCTCATGGGTAGGAATGCCGCAAGTTTCGCCGCTGGGGACGGCCTTTGGATTGTTCCATCTCGCGGCGTGCATACCCTCGCCATGAGGTTTCCGATCGACGTTCTTTATTTGGACCCAAACAAACACGTTGTCCATGTGGCGCAGAATTTGAAACCGTGGCGGATGGCCCGGGTGAGCATGCGCACAGCTTCAGTTCTCGAGTTACCAGGCAACACCTTAAAGTCCAGCGGAACTGCGATCGGAGATGAAATTGAAATTGCTTTGGGTCAAGTACGGGAGGTAAGCCCGGCGTGAACGACGAACTCAAACTTCTGGTCGAGTGGTCGTCGCCGTGGCAGGAGTTCGTGACGGCCATTCGGCCCGCTCTGGGACGCTCTCCAGAACGCCTCGCGGGAGAAGCCAGGACCGGACTGGTTCCCTACCGCGGGATGTTTGCCTCCTGGATTGTGGAAGGCGCAGTGCTTGGGCTCGCAATCATGCTGTCGCAAACGGTCGGCAGGCTTCAGCCTTATGAGCCACCGGCGATGCCCAAATACGACGTCATTTATTTCTCTGGTGAGGAGTTGCCTCGAACCGAGGATATGGGTGGAGCGCAAGCCGGGCGTTCGGGTCGCGCTGGCGGGCAGGAAGGTCATCATCGTTCCCAGACAATCCGTGTCGCGCGTGGCGAGTCGCTGCGCGAAAGAGTGGTGGACGCTCCCAAGCTCAAGCTACCGCAGTCGGACTCTGCGGTTGCCAATCTGCTGGCTTTCAAACCGGTTCCTGGACCTGCTCCGACCGAAGGCCTTAGATCTTCACTGCGGGCTCCAGCGATTACCGAAGCCGCGATTGCTCCTACCCCGGATGTGCGGAATGACAAGCCGCAGCGCGCGCCTACCTTGAACGCCAACGTCATCCCACCGACGCCCGAGGCGCAACGCGACAAGATGCGTTCCGCGCTGCCACTAAACGCCGCCATCGTTCCGCCAAGTCCCAGCGCTCCTCGGCGCGACGTTTTCGTTCCCGTAGCCGGGTCGCAAGCCGTGAGCGTCATTCCCCCACCGGTGTCCGCTCCCGAGCAAGCCAACAATTTGCATTCGCGGCTGACACTTCCCTCACCCGCGGTGATCGCGCCTCCCCCGACGCAGATTGCACGCGACATCAATCCTCGAGGACCAGGATTTGGTACAGGGACATTACAGAATCAGGTCGTTCCGCCTCCGGCCTCAATGGCAGATTCTTCCAGCGCACACCACGCATTCAACGGCTTGGGAAACGCTGCCGTGGTTCCACCGCCGGCGCAGTTGAACGGTGCTGCGGCGGGAACTCGCGCGGTAGCTGGTTTGGGGAACGCCAACGTGGTTCCTCCTCCGGTTCAGGTGGGTGGAGGTTCACTGCAGCATCCGACGATTACAGGCTTGGGAGGCGGAATCGCCGCGGTTCCACCGGCTCCAACAGTTTCCGGTGGAGGTTCGCTCTCCAGCATGGCTCGCGGGAATCGGGGTGCAGGGCTGGGCGGTCCGATGGATGCGGGATCGGTAGCCGCACCACCGAGCAACAACGGTGGCAGCGGGAAAGGAACTGGCGTCGTAGTTTCGAGCCAACCCGGATCGAAGATCGGTGTGCCCGGGAATGCTGGCACAGGCTCTCTGGCCATGTCTCCATCTGGAGGAGACAAGCCTGGACTCGGGGGATCAGGAGGAGGAGCGAGTATCGGCCGTGGTGCCGGGCCGGGCAGCGGCTTATCCGGACAAGGCTCTGGAGCAGCGAAAGCCGACGCCACGAAAGAAGGCGCGGGTCGCGGAACTGAGACTCTGGCGCGCGGCGGAATCTCGCCGTACCCTGGTCCCGGTGGGGCCGGCAACGGAACGACGGGTAAACCACCGATGCCCGGAGTCTCTGTCAGTGGCGGCAGCAACATTGTCACACTCCCGAGTTTTGGCGCCGATGGAGCTGGGCCGAATGTCGTCGCACGCTCTTCCACCGGCAAGGATCATGCTGGACCAGGCATCACTATCGTCGGCAGTGCGCGCTCGGGAGGTGCATTCAATTTCTACGGGAAGCTCATCGGCGATAAGAATTACACCATCTACATCGACACAATCCTGGGTACGGCGGTGATGCAGTATGCGGATCCATCGTCCGCTGTGCATCCGTACGCCGAAGATTTGGTCGCTCCGCAGCCCATGCGGTCCGATTTGCCGGCCAACTTGAAGCCGTCGCGGCTGGTGATTGCCTGCATCCTCGACCGTTCCGGAGCACTGCGAAATCTAAAGGTGTTAGAGCCCGGGGGTGGTGAGATGACCACGAAAGTCCTGGCGGCGCTAACCAGTTGGAAATTTCGCCCAGTATTTCGCGGCGACCAACCGGTAGAAGTAAATGCAATCCTAGGGTTCGACATCGATACTCGCTAACACCACGCCCAATCTCGACACCGCTCACAACATGCCCACGTAGCCCCGGACGCCTCGTCCGGGCGGTTTTGGCACAACCAGTGCCACCAGGTTTGCTTCAAGCCCGAGGGCGAGACGCCCTCAGAACAGCCGGCAAGATGCCGGCGCTACGACCGCATTTATCATGTGCCTTCGCGGTGAAACAGCACCGCCGTCTCGTCCGCATGGATCAGTTTCCAGCCCGGCGTCAACTCCAGAATCGTCCCCAACGACGAGTTCTTCTGCACCAGTATCCAATCGACATGCCTTGCGTCGAGCACGTCACGCCAGTCGGGCTGCACTAAGATAACCTTCAGATAATCCTTGAAGAATCGATCGCCATACAAGTCGTGGCGATCGTCCACCAGGACTTTAGTCTGCGTATAGAGGCTGTAAATCAGATATCCGCCCCACTGGTCTGGACAAAAAATCGGCTCACGGATTCCCCGCTCGGCGATCAATTCTGCAGCTTCAACTGGAAAGCGTTTGTCATCGAAATAAGCATTGATCAACTGAGTGGACCCGAGCCCGCCGCTGTGCGCGCAAGCCCACAAGCCGAGAATGAATGCCAGCAGCAGCCAAATGTGCCCTTGCAGTTTCACTGTCTGCATCCGGGCGCCGAAATTTTGCACCCTTGAAAATAGGGCGCGCAGCCAAAAAGCCATCTCCGCATTTCCGGCCGCGTTCGCAACGGTCTCCGAAAGTAGTGGAGCAATTATCAATGTCAGCAGCAGGGATGAAACTGGAAGATTACGTGAAGCGTAGAGACCGCTATACGCAGCCAAGAGAATCACCAGCAACCGAGCGGGTTGATGTTTTCGCCTGGCACTCGCCAGCGCGCCGATGGCAATCAACAACATGACCGCGAAACACTGCTGGGCTGCGCCGTGAAAGTCCGGCGACAAGAACTCGCTGACGTGATTCATCAGAAACCGGTCCGAAAGATAGCGATAAATATGAAGGTGCAAATGGTAGCCGTACGGATTGATGAAGCTCGCCGCCAGAGAGAGCGCGCTAACCAATCCCAGTTGCTGCAACCATCTTCGAATTTCTTCCCGTCGGTCGCGACAAGTAAAGTACTGGATCCCGCCGCCAACGATGTGCGCCCCCAACAGGGCAAACCCGAACAGAAATCCGCCGTGCAGATTGACCCATAGCAGCATCAGTAGGGGCAAGAAAAAAAGGCGGCGGGCGTTATTGTTATCGAATTGAGCGCGGGGTTCAGATCCATATGCCGCGGAGTCCAGCAACTCGAACCAGATCGCCGTAAACAGCCAACTCAAGACATGGGGACGCGCCAGGAAATGGACGGCCGAAGCACCCAAGGACAGCACGAGCAAGAAAAGGGTAATCGGCAGGCTGCCACCCCGACGCGTTGCCAGGCGAAACACCAGAACGAATGTGGCCGACATAATCGCGGCGGTTAAAAACACCACGCCGTTCAACCCAAGCATGTGATGAATCGCAGCTACCAGCACGTCGTACAGCCACTCCCACGCATACCAGGTCTGCCCGCTCATTGTCGCCGAGAATGGATCGACGCGAGTAATCGAGTGCGTCCGCAGCATCAGCTGACCGTTGCGGATATGCCATCCTGTCCCCGCATCACGGAGCAGCAGCCGTCCCATCGCACCGCAGCTGAAACCGAATAACAGAGCGACGAAAAGCAAATCGGAAACCGAAGGCAGGAGAAACACAAGCCAACGTGAGACGCCGCCGGACGGCGACACATTATTAAATTTAGGCTCAGTTTGCAGAGGTTTCAAATGCAAAGCGTGCTCGCGCCCGTCCGCTCATGTTACCCGATTAAACCGAGGAGCGCGCTATTCCTATACCCACGTAGCCCTGGATGCCACGTCCGGACGAACTCAAATGAAATTCGCGCCCATCCAAAGTCAGGCACGATACAACAGATAGCCTAGTCCGACTCGCATATGATGAAGCAAGTTATCGGGCAGGCTGGCGGCAATGCTGAGTCCGAGCGCAGCGTGTATGAAGCCCAAAGGATAAATGTTGCGATAGCGACGAAACATTTCGCAAAACAACAAACCGCCGATGAAACTCAGCAAGGCAAGAACCGGACTCGGGATGTGCGCTATCGAAAACAGCAGTGCCGAACCCCACGCGGCGCGCCGACTACCCAGAACCGATTCCATCCGCACGTAGAAGAACGACTGCAATATAAATTCCTGCTGCAGTGCCCAGACGGCATATTGCCAAGCTCTTCGCCAAGGCACCGGCTGAGGGGGGCCGAAGCTATGCATGACCGAACCAACCGCCACGATTGTAACCACCATAAATGCCCCGGAAGCGAGCATCACCACTACCCCGGAGCCAGGCTGGGTGAGTCCCAAGCCGCCAACTGAATAATGACTGCGAACTGTGAACCACACAAGGCAAAGTGCTGCTAGAGCGCTGCTGATCGTATTGACCCGGCCTGGGGGCGTCCACACGGCGACCATGATCAGGGCAAAGACTAGTCCGATCTCGAACGGCCCCACCAGATCAACCGCTCGAGTTCGCGCCGTACGGTATGTGTGCACGGCGACAATCCCGGAAATTAAACTTTTCGACTCGGCAGCCATAACAGGAATCTACTAAACGTGAGATGCAAGTCTGTCCCACACGGAATATTGTAAAGAAACGTCGATGAAGAAATCAGATGAACGTTAAACCAGTACCGCAGGTTGTGATTATTGGCGGCGGATTCGGAGGCCTGAATGCAGCTCTTCGGCTCGCCCACTATCCGGTTCGGATTACCCTGATCGACCGCAGGAATCACCACACCTTCCAGCCGCTGCTTTATCAGGTAGCGACCGCGGGCTTGTCGCCTGGGGAAATTGCCGCCCCTATCCGCTGGATTTTTGGCGGCCGCCACAACGTTGAGGTTCTACTCGGAGAGGTACAAGATTTCGATGTCAATCGCCGCGTCGTGAAGCTTGCCGATCGCGACCTTCCCTACGACTATCTGATCGTCGCCGCGGGCGCGAGCCACGCCTACTTCGGACACGATGAGTGGGAGCCCTTGGCGCCCGGGCTGAAGACTGTGGAGGACGCGCTGGAGATCCGCCGCCGCGTGCTGCTCGCATTTGAACTAGCCGAACGCGAGGCTGCCAGCGGACGCGGACAAGTGCAATTGAATTTCGTCATCGTTGGCGGCGGTCCCACGGGGGTCGAGTTAGCGGGAACGTTGTCGGAAATCGCCCGGCGAGCCTTAACGGACGAATTCAATTCTATCGATCCCAAGCACACGCGGATCATCCTGCTCGAAGGCGGTCCCAGAATTCTACCAGCTTACCCGGAGGATCTTTCCCGAAGTGCGGAAGAACAACTGCACGGATTAGGAGTCGAGGTACATACATCCACGATGGTGACGGGCGTCGAACCCGCCGCCGTGCGGATGGGATCGACCAGTTTGTCCGCTGCGGTAATTTTGTGGGCCGCCGGAGTGGCCGCGTCGCCCTTGGGCAAGAAACTCGGCGTGGCTGTCGACCGCGCCGGCCGCGTGCTGGTGAATTCTGATCTCAGCATTCCCGGACATCCGGAAGTTTTTGTCATCGGAGACCTGGCTGCACTGAAAGATAAAACTGGCCAGATGGTGCCTGGGGTGGCGCCTGCCGCAATCCAACAGGGAAAGGCGGCGGCCCGCAACATTGCCCGCGACCTGCAGGGAAAGACCAGACAGAACTTTCATTACGTGAACAAAGGCAGTCTGGCGACCATAGGCCGAGCCGCCGCCATTGCCCAGTTTGGCAAGGTTCACATCTCCGGCTTCATCGCCTGGCTTTCCTGGCTATTCGTGCACATCTTTTTTCTGATCGGATTCCGAAACCGTCTAATCGTAATGATTCAATGGGCGTGGTCGTATTTCACCTACGAACGCGGAGCCAGATTGATCACAGGAGATCAAACCTTGCCAAGTTGGCCAGATCTGCAGCGGCAAGAGGTATCTAAAGAGAAAGGAAAGGAGCTACACGCTTGAAGTCTGCGACACGAGAATGACTTAGGTAAGGGACACACGCTTTCAAAATCAAAAACACGTGTGCCCCTCGATCAAGTCATTTGCAACTCTGGCTCGGCACAGCAACCAAACTAAAGGAAGTGAAACCGTTTTGCGTCCCCGAAAAGGGCGAACCAGACACTTCCTTTAAGAGGGTGCCCTTTACCTTCAGGACGCCAACATTCTCGTTGTTGTTCGTTTCCGCTACGAAAAGCTTTGCGCCCGATTTTGTTGCCGATAGACCCAGAGCGTATTGGCTGGATCCTTTCAGACTCGTGGTGCTGATATAAGTCAAAGAGCCACCCGAACCGACGCTCAACACGCTGATTGCGGGCGGAGCCGACATGGTATTGCTTACGAAGAGTGTCTTGCCGTCGGCGCTCAGCATGACGTTATTGGAATTCACAGCTTCGTTGCCCGTAAAGTTATTGAGTTCCGTCAGTTTTCCTTTCGAATCCAAGCCGAAAACTTCCACCTGCATATCGCTGGCGGCATCACCAAAATACACAGTCGAGTTGTCGCAACTGATCTCTACGCCGGCCGCCAGACCTTGCGCACTGAACGGGCCCAACTCCGTCAGCCCTCCCTTAGCATTGATTTTGAAGGAATCGACTTGGCCGAGGTAAGCCGTGATGAGGTACTTTCCGCCGGACGTCGCCTTCAACCCAACCGGCGGGCCCGCAACGTTGTAAGTCTTATGCATTTTAAGCGAACAATTCGCATTGATTTGAAAGGAGGTAATTGTGTTGGACTGCGTGTTCCCGGCGAACAGAAAAGGTTTCCCTGACGTGTAAGCGACAGCCAGTCCAATGCCACGGCCAGCGCCCGCGCCACCCGACTTAAAGGGAGAGTGCGGGGCTGCTTTCAAAGTTCCATCCGCAAGCTTTATCGCATACGCAGCCACGTCGTCGGAATACGCATCCGAGGCAAAAATGCAATCATTGCTCGCGGTCTTGCCGGAGGCAATGTCAATCGAAGCAAAGTAACTTCCGTTCGACCCAAGTCCGCCGGTTGGGTAAGATTTGATCAAGGATACCGCGCCTTTGCTGCTGACTTTGTAGGCCGTAACTGAATTCTTCCCGGAGTTAAACTGAATGCTGTCGTTGGTGTAGAGATATTGCTGAGCATGCAGAAGAGCGGGACAGAGCACGACAACTGCGGACAGCCATAGCAATCCAAACTGCGATTTGAGAAGCTTCTCCATATTCCCCTCGTTTTCGTCCTCGATGGAATTGCCGTTCGTAAACATGCCGGTAAGTGAACCACATGACAGTGCATGTTCGGCTACTGGCGGGCGTTTACAGGCCGGCGGCCCGGAACAGTAGCACGCTGAGACTGCGCAAGTCAATCAGGCGATGACAACTCAGAAAGAGCCTATGTAAGCGCGGCATCCACGCCAGCACGACACGAATTGAACTCGAAGTCTCTTTCTAATTGTGGGAAGCGTCCGCCACGACCTCCTGCGAAGGAGGTACAGACTTCCGCGCCGACGAAATATTTTTCGATTCAGGTTGTCCGAACACTTCCGGATGCAGATAATATCCTTGTTCCCCAGCCGACTTGTCCTCCTCCACTGGAATGCGGTAGCTCTCTGCATACGCGTCGTGACGAATGCCGGTCACCTGCCAGGACACTTCCACATTAGGCTTACTCGTCCGAATCACGAAGCGGTTGGAATCGATCTTCCGGGCCACGATGGCCTGCGCAAACTGGCCGATCACGGTCAACTGATAACGGAAATCCCCATTCAGCGCTTCGAAGTAGTCGGGCAAGCTCACCGTTGCCAAGCCGTGGCGGTCAGTCGTGATGTTTCCGTTGTAGACGTTCATCATGTCAGGCGACTCGACAAACGAGTGCGAGAGATACTTATTCGCCGGATCGAGCGGATGGTCGATCTTGAATGAGCCGCTGCCCTTGGTCAGCTTGCCGGTCACGTTGAGGTTGCCCGCGAAGTTCCCATTGCCGCTGGCGTCAACGATGAACACTTGAGCATAGTTGGCACCGTTTCCGATGAGGACCGCGCTCTTCCCGCCACCCAAGTTTGTGAATACGCCTCCAATCCCAGCCGGACTGTTGGTTACCCCGACCACCCCGATGGCCAGTCCGGTTGTGGCCGTGGCGGCGCCGCTTACGCCAGTTCCGGATGTGCTGAGGCTAGTTCCCGCCACTCCAGTTGTCTGGCCGGTAGCGGCGTTGGCATTGCCAGCGACGCCAAGGCCTGTGGTGCTATTCGTGTATCCAAACACGCCAAAGACCTGGCCGGTGGCGGCAGTGTCGGAGCCGATCACCCCCGATGCGCCCCTGGTCGAGCTAATTGTCGAGCCACTGACCCCGTAGATCTGACCTGTTGTAGCGCCCTCGAAGCCGTTCACGCCTGCGGCCCCACTCGTAGTGCTGTTCGTGCTTCCAGTAACTCCGAAGACTTGGCCCGTTGAGGCCCCTTCGAAACCGCTGACCGCCGCCGCGAAATTCGTGGTGCTGTTGGTCCCGCCGCTGACACCGTACACTTGGCCGGTTGCGGCGCCTTCGAAACCGCTTACTCCTACCGCACCGTTCGTCGTACTGTTGGTGTTTCCTGCCACGCCTGAGACTGCACCCGTCGTCGCGTTTTCTTCTCCGACGACGCCTGCGGAATTTGCGGTCGTACTGTTGCTCGATCCCGAAACGCCAAAGACCTGGCCCGTCTTGGCCGTTTCGTAGCCGCTCACGCCCGCAGAGAATTGTCCTGTGCTAAGAGCTGTTCCGATAACGCCGGCAACACCTCCGGTCTTGGCTGACGAGTGTCCACCCACGCCCGCACCGCTGGTGCTGGCGCTCTGGCCGAACACGCCGAAGGAGGAACCCGACGTAGCCTTGGATGTTCCGATCACCCCGAAGCCACCCGTGGCCGCGTTGTCCATTCCAAATAGGCCATTGCCACCTGGATCGGAGCTCTGGCCGTACACTCCCGTCGTTCCTCCTGTCGAGGCAGTGGCGATGCCCGAGATAGCAGCCTGCGTGCCCGGCACCGTCGCCTGAATCCCGCGCACTCCGGTGCCGACAACATCCACCTCAGCCTGCGGCGTCTTAGTGCCGACCCCGACATTGCCTCCGGTCTGGTAGATCACCGAATTGCCCAATGTTGTGGTACCGGTCCAAAGCGGAACGAAGTTCGCCGTGCCCTTGCCCGTCACGCCCGCTGGAGGCAGATTCGCTGAGGACGGAGAAGCAACCGGCGCGCCTGTCTTGCCTTGCGCTCCTCCAACCGTGGCGTGCATGAATGCTGACGCGGGCAGCCCGCCTAACGTTTCTGCATCGGCTGCTTTCAGTGCATATGGCACGCTCAAAAGCAGCACCCGCGACTGCTCCCGCTGTCCAGAAATCTGCGTACTGACCCAGTGCACTTCAGCTGAATTAAACAAACTCTGCGGCACGCCATCGGCACTGGCCGAGCCGAGCATTGCGGTGTAGTGTCCAGTCGCATCCACCTGGACGTTCTGCGTCTCCACCCACAATGGGCTGCCGCCCTGCTGCTCTTTGTACAAAGAAAACGTAAGGCCGACGACACCGGTCATCGGCTTGCCGGATTCGTCTTTCGCGATACCCGAGAATTTGATAAGTCGTGGCACCTGGCTGGAAGTCAGACTCGAATTTGGGACCGCCGTTTGAGCCTGAGTTGTGTAAACCACCGCTGACAGAAAACTGACGATGACGAAGCATGCGCGGAGCTTCATTTCGGTAATCCTCTTTTTCTCTTAGTGGCGTTTGGGTACCGGGACTGCTGAGCAGACTGGGCCCCCGGTCGGCCATGGGCCACCCTTATATCACCGAAGGCGCAGCTTTACAATATTTCTACTTTTCCCTCCTTCAAAATTAACCACCGCAACTGTGCGATAAGAAGCTTGAGGCAGAACATCCAGAGCCTTTCACCCCACTGCCGACAGCGTCCCCACCCGCTATAATCTACTTGCCTTGAAACTTCTCCGGGTCAGCACTGTATTCCTGTTGTTCTTGTCCGGCGCCGCTTTCGCCGAGGGACAGGCCACAGCGGGTCAGACCGTGCTGGTAGTTCCTTTTGAAAATCAATCCAAGGCTCCGGGCATCGAGTGGATCAGCGATTCCTTTCCCGAACTGCTGCAAGAGCGTCTGGATTCCGCCACGCTGTTCGTGTTGCCGCGCGAAGATCGCATGCGCGCCTACGACCGCGTCGGCATCCCGCTTGGACTTCATCCCGCGCGCGCCACTTTGTACCGTATTGCCGAAGAGTTAGACGTCGATTACGGGGTGCTGGGCCTGTACCGCTTCGATGGCCGGACGTTCACCGCTACAGCGCAACTGCTGGATATGCGCCGTCTGAGGCTTCTGCCCGAAATGAGTGAGTCCGGCCCCTTGATCCAACTGATCAATATTCAGACTGCATTGGCGTGGGATATTCTGCACACCCTTCGCCCGGAAAGCTCCGTCAACCGTCAGTCATATATTTCCACTGCGCCACCGATCCGCTTGGACGCGTTCGAGAACTACGTTCGTGGCGTGACGGCACCGATGACTCAAGAACAGATCCAGCATTTTCGCGAAGCCGTTCGCTTGAACCCGGAGTACGCCCAAGCGCTCCTCCAATTGGGCAAAGCCTATTACCTTGGCAAGCAGTACGAGCAGGCGGTCTCGTTTTTGGCGCGTATCCCCGAAAATGATCCGCTCGCCCGCGAGGCGAATTTCTATCTTGGTCTCGCTGCCTACAACCAGGGAGATTTTCAGCGAGCCGAGTCCGCGTTTCGCTTGGTTGCGGCCCGATTACCCTTGGCCGAGGTTTACAACAATCTTGGGGTGGCCACTTCTCACGCCGACAGAAAAGCCGCCGCCGGATATTTTCAGAAGGCGATCGATGCGGATCCGAGCGATCCCGACTATCACTTCAATCTAGCGATAGAACTCTACCGCACAGGCGATGCGGCAGCCGCATCCCGCCAACTACGCGAGACTCTTTCGCGGAAATCCGGCGATTCTGCAGCCAAATCGTTTCTCGACGCAATTACGTCTGACGCCAGCTCAGCTCAGCGGGCAGTTGTGCCAGCCACTCAAAAAACACCGCTTGAGCGCATCCGCGCGAATTATGACGAGAGTTCGTTCAGGCAGCTTGCTTTGAAAATCGACGCTGTCGCCGAGCAGCGCCTGGCTAAGGCCGATGCCCGCACCCATGCGCAGTTCCATACCGATCGAGGACGTCAACTGTTGCTCCAGGGTTTCCTCTCCGAAGCCGAAGCTGAATTCCGCGAGGCAGTTGCGTTCAATGCATCAAGTCCCGAGGCCCATGCAGGATTAGCCAGCGTGCTTGAATCCGAAGACAGCCTCACCGCGGCGCGCACCGAAGCCGAAGAGGCGTTGCGGCTGCGTCAGTTCCCCGAACCACTTTTGGTGTTAGCGAAGCTTGATTTGCGAGACAATAGAGCTGAAGCGGCCGCGGAGAACATCAACAAGGCGTTGCGTTTGGAACCCTCCAATGCGGCCGCCCTGGCGCTCAAACGCGCCGTCGCAGCCAAACTTGCGCAGGAAGCGCAGCCGCTGCCCAATCGATGAAGCCGTCTTTCGTGTCGCGCATTTTTCCAGTCGTTGTGACCGGATTGCTGTTATTCATGCTCTCCGCCTCCTCCTCCTCCGCCGAAGTATTGAAGATCGTAGTGAACGACTCGATTCACCCCATCACCGACGAATACATCGGCCGCGCTATCGCCGAAGCCGAGCACAACAAAGCGCAGGCCTTGCTAATCGAAATCAACACTCCCGGCGGCCTGCTCGAATCGACGCGCGACATTATTGAGAAGATTTTAGCCTCACCCGTGCCTGTAATCATCTACGTCACGCCGAGTGGGAGCCGAGCCGCTTCCGCCGGTTTCTTCATCCTGGAAAGCGCCGATGTGGCAGTCATGGCTCCCGGAACCAATACCGGCGCGGCTCATCCGGTTTCGCTCGGCGGCGGCAAGATGGATGACACGATGAAGGAAAAAATTGAGAACGACTCCGCCGCCCTGATGCGATCGGTGGTCGGCAAGCGCGGCCGGAACGTCGAAATCGCTGAAACCGCGGTGCGCCAGTCCAAGTCGTTCACCGATCAGGAAGCCCTTTCACAAAAACTGATCGACTATGTAGCGCCCAGCGAAGAAGATCTGTTCAAGCAACTGCAAGGCAAGCAAGTGAAGCGATTCAGCGGCCAGACCATCACGCTCAATCTGGTCGGGGACTCGATTCGACCCTTTGGTATGACCCTGAAACAACATATTCTCGCGTATTTGATGGATCCGAACGTTGCCTTCATCCTGCTCGCTGTCGGCGCTCTCGCCCTTTACGCTGAGTTCAACCACCCTGGCGCGGTAGTGCCCGGAACGGTTGGAGTCGTGTTCATTCTTATCGCCATCTTCGCACTGAACCTTCTGCCCACTCGTTTCGCGGCCATCGTTCTGATTTTTGCGTCGTTTATTCTGTTCGCGCTCGAGGCCAAGTTCGCCGCCCACGGAGTGCTAGCCATCGGCGGAATCGTGACGCTCACGCTGGGAGGCCTGCTGCTCGTGGACGCGCCTATCCCGGAGATGCGAGTCCATCTCCTAACCGCTCTTGCGGTCAGCATTCCGCTAGGAATCATCACGGTTTTTCTGATGAGCATCGCCGTTAAAGCCCGAGCCAACAAGGTTGTAACCGGCGTGCAAGGGCTAATCGGAGAAGTGGGCGTCGCCCAAAGCGCTTTGTCACCACAAGGGAAAGTTTTCGTCCATGGCGAACTCTGGGACGCAATCTCCTCAGCCAACCTCCCCGCAGGACAGCCAGTCGTAGTACGCCAAGTCGACGGATTGCGGTTATCGGTCGATCCAGCTCCATCCGCCTAGCAATCTCCGTGGGCGTTTGAACAATTCTCCTAAGCGCTACTACTCACTCGGTCTACGCGACCAAAGTCGCCCTTGGCGGTCACTTACCAGTGCCCCGCAGAGGAACTATCTGCCTGCCGCCGGGAGCATTATCGGCGATACTCACCTGCCCTATCCGAATTCCCTTGGCCTGCGGCTTGAAGGATACTCGAATCGTGCAACTCTTCCCTACCGCCAGGCCTTTTCCGCAGGTGTTTTGCTCCAGAAAATCTCCGCTCACGGTAATGCTGGAAATCTTGAGCTTGGCATTGCCGAAGTTGGTCAGTTTTACGTTCTTCGGAAAACTCGTCTTGCCCACCTGCACCGTGCCAAAATTCAAAGCGCTCGGAAGTAAGTTGGGAGTGGGCGTGCTCAAGTACAAGAAGACAACGGGTGCGTTGGATGTGGCAATCTGACCGGGAATACCGAGGTCGCTGACGCCATCAGAATTGAAATCACCGGCCACGGCGGTTAGCTGATATCCGTTGGAAGTGGAATCGAATTCTTGTGGAGCTCCAAATGTACCGTCGCCATTTCCAATCATGACTTGGGTTGCAGCGTTGTAGTAACTACCAGTTATGGCTAGATCAAGCTTGCGGTCGCCGTTAAGGTCGGACGCAATCAAAGAACCTGAGAATTGGTAACTGGCATTGGAATACACTTGCGTTCCAAAGGTGCCATCGCCGTTTCCTGCGAGAAACGCGATTCCGTGCGACGTACCAACCGCGATGTCGAGTTTGCCGTCGCCATTGAAGTCCTGTATGACCGCTTGTGAAGTGTAGTAATCACTTGGACCGAAAATCGGAGTCTTGAAGGATCCGTCACCGTTTCCCAGAAATATCAGGAGACTCGCCCCGCTGTAATTGCCGAAAGCCGCAACGATGAGATCCAGATCGCCATCGCCGTTAACGTCAGCGACGCTGACATAGGAGTTGGGATACACGATGTACTGGGCTCCCACTTTGAAGGTGCCGTCTCCATTGCCGAGATAGACATTCAGAAACGGACTGCCATTGTTGTTGACAACGCCAACCAAGTCGGCCTTTCCATCTCGGTTGAAGTCGCCTGCAGCCCAAGAGGATATCGAGTAGTTCAAGGGAGTCTCGACCGGCGTTCCGAAACTCCCGTCGCCACGGCCCAGTACAACCTGGAAGCCATTGCCATTGTTATCCAAGACCACCAAGTCACTCTTACCATCGCCGTTGAAATCTGCTGTGAGCATAAGAGACGGACTCGTCGCATTTGTGCTCAAAGCAGACACGAGCGGTTGCTGGAAGGTACCGTTGCCCTTGCCCAGTTCGACGGAAATCTGCCCGTTCGGGTAGTTCGCTTCAGCTACCGCCATATCAAGTTTTCCATCTCCGTTGAAATCGGCTGCGACCGCGGCGGTACCGGAGTATGGCGTGGAGGCCAAGGCGACACTCTGCAAATCCATGAAACTGCCGGCACCGTTCCCCAGTAACACAGCAACCGCACCGGAATTTGTCATGGCGGCAAGGTCTGGCTCACCATCTCCATTCACATCTACCAGAGCCATCGGGGTGGACGTGGCTGCTGAGAGCACAGGATTTTGAAACGTGCCATCGCCGTTGCCAAGCATGACCCAAATGCCTGGCATGACTAGATCGAGCTTAGAATCGTGGTTGAGGTCTCCAACCAGGAGGCCCTGCCCATATTGGTTGGGCGCGTTAGAGATTTGAACCGGATTCTGGAAACTTCCGTCACCATTGCCCAGCGACACGTAGAGACCACCATAATTGGCCTGAGTAACTAAATCTAGTTTGCCATCACGATTGAAATCGCCCGTGGCTATCCCCGCCGGATAGGAGAGACCCTGGGAAGTCACTTGCGTGAACGTGCCGCCTCCCTTGTTTACCAGAACCGAAATGCCTCCAGCACCGTTATTGTAAGTGGATATAACCAGATCGATCTTGCCGTCACCGTTCACATCGCCGCCCGTCAGCAGGGTGGGGCCAGAGGATATTGGAATTAGCGCTTGTACTTCAAAACCTCCCGCACCGTCGCCCAGCAGGATTGCGACCGCGCTGTCGTTTGTGCTAATCGTCGCGAGACCGATTTTCCCGTCGCCATTGAAATCAGCGGCGACGATCCCCACTGGGCTCTGGCCAACGGGATAGTCCACATGGCTTTGAAACGTACCGTCGCCGTTCCCAAGCAGGATGGAAATTGTTCCCGCATTCGAATCGACCACGGCCAGGTCAAGTTTTTTGTCGCCGTTGAAGTCGGCCCCCACAAGCGCGGTGGGGTAAGAGCCTGTGGCATAGGTGCCGTTGGCTACAAAGCCTCCACTCGGGGAAGCAAGCAGAATGGAAACCCAGTTGTTGTGAGAATCCGAAACCGCCAGGTCCGGTCGCCCGTCACCGTTGAAATCCCCGACGATCACAGTCCCGGGATTGCCAGTAGCGCCCGGGAAGTCTGCGCGACCATAAAGATAGACCTGCGCTCCCGCGACCGGAGCGAGAAAGGCGACAGCAGCCGCCGCAAGAATCATCAAGGAGATGACCTTGGAACGCAGCACACATCGGTAGCTATTCATAATGACCCTCGTCAAACGGACGGCGATGATATCACAGAAGTCAAGCCCCGCAGCCTACATGTGCTGATGAACACGTTGCCTAGAGTTGCCCAAACGCCACGCCCCATGCTATCGATAACCCGATTAGTCACCGCTTTTTGCCGCCCAATTGCGATACAATCCGCCTCAGGATCTTCCTGAAAATCAGGTGCGGAGGCGCAGATGGAGCTTGGCTTTGGTTTCACGACCATCGTAATTATCATTGCCGGTCTATACCTGTTAAGTTCGATCAAGATTCTGGCGGAATACGAGCGCGGCGTCATCTTTCGCTTGGGACGTCTGCTACCCCAAGCCAAAGGACCAGGCCTGATCTTTGTGTTTGCTCCGCTCGACCGGATGGTTCGTATTTCTTTACGTCAGGAGGCTCTGGAAGTGCCCCCGCAGGACATCATCACCCGCGACAATGTCACGTTGAAAGTAAACGCGGTCATCTTCCTGCGAGTGATCGAGCCACGAAAAGCCGTCGTAGAAGTTTCCAACTACGTGTACCAGACATCGCAATTCGCGCAGACCACGCTGCGTTCCGTACTCGGTGAACAGGAACTCGATGAACTGCTCGCTCATCGCGACAAGATCAACCTGCGCTTGCAGAGTATTCTCGACACGCACACCGCGCCGTGGGGAGTGAAAGTGGCCAACGTCGAAGTCAAGCAAGTGGACATGCCGGAGTCGATGCTGCGCGCCATGGCCAAACAAGCTGAGGCGGAGCGCGAAAAGCGTTCCAAGATCATTCACGCGGAAGGCGAATTTTCCGCCGCTCAGCGCCTGGTCGATGCCGCACACTTGCTCTCCAGTGAACCGGTGAGCATCCAACTGCGCTATTTGCAAACCCTGACCGAAATTGGGGTGGAGAAGAACACCACAGTGGTCTTCCCAGTTCCCGTGGACTTTTTTTCCGGCATGCAAAAACTATTGGCAAAACCCGACGGAGACGCTGCCCCTGCCGCTGCGAAAAGCTGAGCGGGCATCCATCGGCAACAAACACGACGAGGTGCAAATGACAACAGCCACATCGCAAGATACGGAAATTACCCTTGGCACCGGAAAGATGCTTGCCCTGTTTTTCGGACTGGTGGCAATTTGCGCGGTCTTCTTCGGAATGGGGTTTTCACTGGGAAGAAGCTCCGTCAGGCTCACGTCGCCAGACTTGCAGGCCGCGGCTGCAGCTCCCACCGCCGGCCTACGACCGCCCGCAATCAGGAATGCCAGCACTACGCCGCCGGCTGACATGACATTCTACAAAGCGGTTCAGAGCAAGGACGACAGTAGCCAACCGGCTCCTCAGGAGGCCTCGCCAGCACCCCAAACTGCACCTGCGCCAAACCCGACGTCGTCTGTGGATCCGGCTGCTCCGCCGCCGTCGAACGCTTACTATGTGCAGGTGGCTGCAGTCACCAAGGCCGAAGATGCCGAATCTCTGATCGATGCGCTCAAGAAGAAACAATACCCCGCATTCCAAACCAATACGCCCACTGACAAGCTCATCCACGTGCAGGTGGGACCGTACGCTGACATTAAAGATGCAGAGGCCATGCGCGCCAAGCTGGTCAGCGATGGTTACAACCCAATCTTGAAGAGGTGACAAATGCCGATTTTCAATTGGCAAACTAAACCAAACTGACAACGGCCTTGATGTCAAAAGAAGTTCTCCACGCTATTTCCGACATTGACAATCATCGATTCCCGGCTTATTGCTAAATCGTGACTGACGCAGAGCAAACCCTGAATCGTACCCTGCATGCCATCGCCGACCCCGTCCGGCGCCGCATTCTGCAAGCCCTCAAGGAACGCGGCGCGTCCTCAATTGGCAAAGACGAAGGTCTATGCGCCTCCGACATCGAACGGCGTGTTCATCTTTCCCAACCCACAATCTCCCATCACATGTCCATTCTGAAGAAAGCAGGACTGGTCGAAGCCAAGAAACTCGGTCAGTGGATGTGGTACCGCCGCAATGAGACGGCCTTGCGGGATTTTGCCCACGAACTGCGCGAGAGTCTCTAGACGACGGGGTCTTCGAAGTCGCGCGCGGGCATCAATCCGGTGCGGTAGACAACCCGATGGAGCGTAGGGGCCTGTGTTCCGCGTTTGCTGTGTACGACTAATCCACCCCTGTCAGATGTTAATGCCGAAGCTCCCCGGTTTTAGCACGACGCGACGCGCCCGGAACTAGCTTTATCCTGGCCACAAAGGCGTCTGCAGAGCCTTGAAAAACGGTTTGAAATGCGTTCTTCGAAATCGGTAAATTAGCGGAAGTGGTTTGGCCGGTTACAAAAGCGTCTTCACCACCGACGGCGATACCGCGTCCGAAATCGTCGCCGCTGCCGCCTAGATAGGTCGAGAACAGCAGTCGCGAACCCTTAGCATTTAACTTCGCGACATATGCATCGAACCCTCCTCCCGAAGCTGCTTGGATGGGGTTCTTGATGGGAAAGTCGGTTGAGGTCGTGGTCCCGGTGACGTAAACATTGCCATGAGCGTCCACATCGAGGATGTCGCGGAGGAAATCCTGCGCATTCTCGTCGCCACTGCCACCCAAAAAGGTCGAGTAAATGAGGGACGCAGCGCCCGATTTCGTGCGATCGATTTTCGCGACAAAAGCATCAGTACTTCCTCCGCCGAATTTGGTTTGAAAAGAGCCGGGAGTTATGGGGAAATCAGACGAGAAAGTTATTCCCGTCAAGTAGGCTTTGCTCGCGGAGTCCACTGTAATGGTAAAGCCCTCGTCGTTCGCGGTGCCACCGAGCAACGTCGAGTAGACAAGCTTGCTTCCAGTTGGATTGAAGACGGTCACGAAGGCATCGTTGCCTCCCTTGTTGCTTTTCTGAAAGGCGCTCGCGGTAGTAGGGAAATCAGCCGACGAACTCAATCCGGTGACGTAGGCGCGTCCGCTGGTGTCGATTGCGATGCTTTCGCCAAAATCGACTGAACTGCCGCCGAGGAAGGTCGAGTATTCGGCAGCGCTGGCTCTTGGATTGAGCTTGAAGACGTACCCGTTGGTAAAGCCGGTGCATACTTTCTGAAACGCTCCTGGGGTGGTTGGAAAACCGGGACCGGCGTTGCCGGTGACGAACACGCTGCCATTCGTGCTTACGGCAATGCTGAACCCCCTTATGCCCTCACCGCTCACACCGAAGTGAGTGGAATAAATCAGCTTCGAACCAGACGGCGATAACTTGGAAACGAAGACGTCGTTCAGCCCGCAACAAATTGGCTGGTAGACACCTGGGGTGACGGGAAAATTCGAGGAGTTAGTTGCCCCGGTCAAGTAAACATTTCCTTTGGTGTCGAGAGCAATTCCATATGCGCTGTCGCCACCAGAGCCGCCGATGTAGGTGGAATAAATGACACCGGAGCCGCTCCGGTTGAACTTGGTCACGAACACATCACCGATTACGCTCTGATATCCACTTCCATTGTCACCTTGGTAAGTTGTTTCGAAAGCTCCGGAAGTGGTCGGGAAGTCGACGGAAGTAGTCGCGCCGGTCACATATGCGTGTCCGCTTTTGTCGACGGCGATGGCATTCCCGAAATTGTCGTTACTGCCCCCGAGAAACGTCGAGTAACTCAGCACGGGATCGATAACCAGGGATCGAGTTCTGTCGTAGATTGGCAAGCGGAAGCGGACGCGGGTGGGACCGGTTAACAGGTATTGGCCATCGGGCAAAGGTGTGGTCTTTTCTTTTCCGGCAGCTGGACCCCCGTTGCCAGGCTGATACAGATGAGGCTTGTTGAAACGAAGTTCGCCTTGAGCGGTGCTTAGAACCAAATCGCCATCGCTATCCACGCGAATGGTGTCCGCGCCGTCAAAACTCAGCTCGAGCACAGACACATCTGCAAATGGGGCAACCAAGAAATCAAATTCGAGCTGCTGCCGGCTGGTATGATAGAGCAGATCAATATTCGGGTAAATATTACGGCAGCGCACTTGAGCGTATGATGGGACATTCCTCCGCCATTTTCGCGGGTCGTTGCCCACAAAGTAATTACTCTTGGCCGTCAATTCATGAACACCGACGACCTCGGATGATGAGTTCGATCCTGACAACCCCATGTGCAGCGCCGCTGGAGCGCTTGTGTTCTTGCCTTTCCGTAACAGTATGGCCTCGTTCGACATCAAGAAAACGGTGTAGCCACTTCCTCGGGAAAGAAACTTTACGCGTGAGTCGGTTTGGCCTCGATTGGCTTCGAAGCTTGGATTCAACTTGCCATAATTGTCTGCCACGGCAGCCGGATTGGCGGCTGCCTGTGAGCTGATCGCAAAGGCGCTTACGCATATGACCGAGACCAACGTTGATTTCATATTTCCTCCTCACTCGATTACCGTGGCCGGTTTCTCCGAGATGCAACTCGATACCGTTCTTAACTGGACCGATACGTAGCCGCTCGTATTCGCCAATTGCATCGGCAGGCTGATCTTCTTGTTAGTGTGAGCGCGCCGAAACTATCGGAGAAACGTGGGGAGCTCGACCCAGCGGAAGCAAGACCCCATTGGGGCATACCATGGATTCCTTGCTGAGTCAAGTGATTCAGACGACAAAGTTCTCGGCCACCCACGAAAGTGAGATCTGGCCCACCATTTCTCGCCGCACCTTGGTTAAAAGGATACTTGCTAAGCGCGAGGGGCTCTTCGCGGAGCCAAACGCCGTGGCACATTGCCCTGATGAAGCGGCACCTCGGCCTGCACGATTTGACGGGGTGCAATGCACTTCTGAGTATTTATTTGCCCATTTTTGCTTGCGATCGAACAAGCTACGCTGCTTAAATTGAGAGCAACTCAAGGCTAATCCTAATCGTTTTGCCTGACACTTTTTGTCCATAAGGGGCGTTTTATGCGGTCTTCCCTGCGCACGTCAGCATGCGCTTTATTTTTTACAGTTTTGATCGCGGCCATTGGATGTGGTGGAGGATCCATGGGCACGCGGAAGAATCCCACCAGCCAGCAAAAAGCTCCGACCATCACTTTTGCCGCTCAGCCAATCACGGTAGCCGCTGGTGCGTCGACGATGCTCAGTTGGACCACAAGCAATGCAAGCTCCGTGAGCGTCAGCGGTCTGGGCACATTTCCGGCCACTGGTTCGGCGAAGGTCACTCCCGCAACCACGACAACCTATACGGCAACTGCAGCCGGGCCGGGAGGAACAACTCAATCCAAAACAGTGGTAAACGTAACCAGTTCCGGTCAACAACCTACCATTAGTTTTAATGCGCAGCCCAGCAGCATCGCTGCGGGCGCATCGGCATTTCTAAGCTGGACCACAACGAACGCCACAGCGGTGAGCATCGCGGGCGTGGGGACGTTCGGGGCAACCGGTTCGACTAACGTGAGTCCCACTTCGACTTCCACTTACACCGCCACCGCGACCGGTCCGGGAGGAACAGCCGTATCAAACACCACGGTCACGGTCACGTCGGGACAAAATACTCCGCCCACAATTTCATTTAACGCACAACCCAATAACATCACTAGCGGAGCCACGGCGACTCTGAGTTGGACGACGACCAACGCGACCTCCGTGAACATTTCGGGCCTCGGAAGTTTCCCGCCGAACGGGTCGGCGAAGGTAACACCAACCACCACCACCACCTACCCCGCAACCGCACAGGGACCTGGTGGCACGACCCCGGCTTCCACTACCGTCACCGTAAAATCCAACGGGACTTCTTTATCCAAACTGCAAGCGGCTGGCGGATGGAACAGCTGGGGTGAGTATCCTCCAGGATATGCCATCTGCAAATATCCCTGTCCAGGGATCACGTGGTCCATGCAGCAAGGCATCAAGACCCCTTCGCTGAGCGGAGACGCCACCCAGTTCAACATTGGTGGAACCACGCCTTACGCGGACGTCTTGTGGAGCAATCCTCTGATCGGAGCGAATTCGACCCAAGGCCTGCCGGACTCGGGCCACACGCTGCTTCCGACTCTGCACAACTTCACGTATGACGTGTACTTTTATCCCACGAACCTCGGAGTGACGCAGGTTCTCGAGTTCGACATCAGCATGTACTTCAATGGGCTGGGATTGATCTGGGGCAACCAGTGCAACATCCTTGGCGGGCACGAATGGGATATCTGGGATAACGTCGGCCACCATTGGGTTTCGAGTGGCGTCGCCTGCAATCCCGTGAACAATGCGTGGAACCATTTGACGATTCAAGTGCAGCGTGAGTCTGACAATTCACTGCTGTACCAGTCGATCACGCTGAATGGAGTCACCGGCAACATTAATCGACGCTATCCGCCAGGCGGGGCTCCAGGCAGTTGGTGGGGTATCACGGTCAACTTCCAGATGGACGGAAATGTTGACCAGGCTTCGTACACGACGTTCCTGGATAATTTCGTCTTCACCTACTGGTAAGAACCCTCACGGGGCACAGCGTTCACGTTTGTGCCCCATATTCTCCAATCAAACTAACGCACAGGAATTTCGTGGACTTTCTCGGTTCACTGACGCGATAGCCTCCGCGACGCCAGCATCTTGTCGTATGCTGGGCATGTTAAGTGACTTCGAGGTTTGAAGCCTCCGCGCGACCGCTCAGGCTTCGGCGCGTCGATCTATATCCTGTGGAGATATAACGATGAAGCATTTCCATTATCTGGTTTTGATTGTCTTCGCGGCCACATCGAGCATTGCCCAGAACCAAGGCAGTTCCGGCATCCCGCCATACAAGAATCCCCATCTGCCGGTTGAGCAGCGCGTACAAGATTTGCTTGGCCGTATGACTCTGCAGGAAAAAGTTGCCATGCTGAGTGGGGCCGATTGGATGCAGAGCGTTCCGAACCAACGGCTCGGCATTCCCTCCATCAAAATGGCCGACGGCCCAGCCGGAATAAGATCATGGGCCGGGCCTTCGTCTGAAACCGGTGCGGAGGCTGCCAGCAAACAAATCACCACAACTGCGTTTCCAGCAGGAGTCGCGATGGCCGCAACCTGGGATACCGAACTCCTGCAAAGCCAAGGTCAGGCGATCGGCCAGGAAGTAAAAGCTCTAGGACGGGACATGATTCTGGGTCCAACCGTGAACATTAACCGGACTCCTCTGTGGGGAAGAAACTTCGAGGGGTATGGCGAAGATCCCTATCTCACTACCCGCTTGGCCGTAGCGTATATCAAGGGAGTTCAGAGTGAAGACGTCATCGCGACCGTCAAACATTTCGCGGCGAACAATCAGGAGTTCGAACGGCATCGGATCGATGCGAAAGTTGACGAGCGCGCCTTGCAGGAAATCTATTTCCTCGCGTTCAAAGCCGCGGTCCAGGAAGCTGGCGTCTGGTCGGTGATGTCGGCGTACAACAAACTCAACGGAGTGTACTGCGCCGAAAACGCTGCCTTGTTAAAAGACCTGTTGCAAAAACAGTGGAGCTTCAAGGGATTCGTAGTGTCTGACTGGGGCAGCACCTACAGCACCGTAGACACGGTGAATGCCGGCATGGATTTGGAGATGCCAGGCGGCGAACCGATGAAGTCCTGGCTCAAAAAGCCAGACACGCAAGCATCGGGCAACGGCGGCGGATGGTTGGTCCCGGAAAAAGTGCTTCCGGAAATATCGTCCGGCAAGATATCCACCGCGACCATCGATGACAATGTAAGCCGCATGCTTCGAGTCATGTTCGTCAGTGGGCAATTCGATAAGCCGCACCGGGCAACCGGCGAGATCGATACACCTGAGCAGCGGGCCCTGGTGCGCAAGGCGTCCACCGAAAGTATTGTTCTCCTCAAGAACTCGGGCGACCTGCTCCCTCTTAATCCATCGAAAATCCACTCCGTAGTTGTCCTGGGTCCGAGCGCTGCGGTAGCGAGAACCGGTGGCGGGGGCAGTTCGCTGGTAACTCCCAAGTATTCGATAACTCCGCTGAAGGGTATTCAGGATCGAGCGGGTCAGCGCCTGCAAGTGAGTTACGCACTGGGCGTCTCTATGGAGGGCGAGGATCCGAGCAAAGACGCTCCGGAGGCGCGAGAGCAACTCAAGAATGAAGCCGTGAGCGCCGCGGCAAAAGCAGACGCTGCAGTCATCTTGGTGGGCAGATCGCCGAAGCTCGAGTCGGAAGACTTCGACATCAAATCCCTCGACCTCCCTGCCGGGCAGGACGACCTCATTGAGGCCGTGGCAAAAGCCAACAAGAACACTGTAGTGGTAATTAACGCTGGCGGTCCGGTGGTCATGAGCAGATGGATCGCACAAGTTCCAGCGGTTCTGGATTTATGGTACGGGGGGCAGGAAGGCGGAAACGCCATCGCAGATGTTCTGTTCGGCAAAGCCAATCCGTCAGGCAAGCTCCCTGTTTCTTTTGTGAAGGAGTGGAAGGATTCTCCCGCCTATGGACATTATCCCGGCGAGAATCTGCAGGTCGAGTACGCGGAAGGCATTTATGTCGGTTACCGATATTTCGACAAGCAGAAAGTGGAGCCTCTCTTTCCTTTTGGCTACGGTCTTTCTTATACGAAGTTCGATTACAGCGATCTGAGAGTTTCTCCGAACAAGGTGCTGTCGGGCAAGCCTGTGGAAGTGAGCCTCCGCGTTCACAATTCCGGATCTCGCTCGGGAGCGGAGATAGTCGAGCTCTACGTGCACGATGGACATTCGAGCGTGGATCGCCCCATCCAGGAACTGAAAGGCTTTCGCCGAATAAGTCTGGCGCCCGGAGAGGACAAGGTTGTTCGTTTTACCCTTGACCGGAGCGCGATAGCTTTCTATAGCCCGTCGA
Organism: Terriglobales bacterium; assembly: GCA_035567135.1. Lineage (GTDB taxonomy): Bacteria > Acidobacteriota > Terriglobia > Terriglobales > Acidobacteriaceae > JABDBE01. The sequence goes on along the minus strand of DATMQI010000287.1, from coordinate 16,027 downwards.
AGAAAGACTGGGCGACGGAGCCAGGCCAATTCGATGTACTGGTTGGCTCCTCGTCGCGGGACATTCGTCTGAAGGGGTCGTTTAATCTTGAACAGTGAGCCCCGCGAAAACGGAATAGCCACGGCCTGATTCCCGAGGCCAGCCGGGCTTATACTCCGATTACCGCTACCAGTTCTTTTACCGCCTCGGCGCTCTTGTCCAGCGCTGCCTTCTCCTCCGGTGTGAGTTTGATCTGGATGATGTGCTCGATTCCGTTCGAGCCTAACTTCACTGGCACGCCCACATAGAGACCCTTGATCCCGTACTCGCCTTCCAAGTAGGCCGCACACGGCAGGATCTTCTTCTTGTCTTTCAAGATGGCCTCAACCATCTCCGCCACAGCGGCTGATGGGGCGTAATAGGCGCTTCCGGTCTTCAAATATTTCACGATTTCGGCGCCGCCATCGCGGGTGCGTTGCACCAGCCGGGCCACGGTGGCCGCATCCATCAGTTCGGTAATCGGGATTCCGGCTACTGTGGAATAACGCGGCAGAGGGACCATGGTATCGCCGTGGCCGCCGAGGACAAAGGCGGTCACGTTCTCCACGCTGACTTTTAATTCTTCGGATATGAAGGCGCGGAAGCGGGCGGAATCGAGGACACCGGCCATTCCGATAACGCGCTCGCGGGGGAAGCCGCTCATCTTGTACGCGGCCTGCGCCATGGCATCGAGCGGATTCGACACGATAATCAGAATGCAATTCGGCGAGTACTGCACCGCCTTGCCCACAACATCTTTCATGATTTTGTGGTTGGTGTTGAGCAGATCATCGCGGCTCATGCCGGGCTTGCGGGGGATGCCGGCGGTGATCACGACGATGTCGGAGTTGGCGGTGTCTGCGTAGTCCTGCGTGCCGATGATGTGAGAGTCGCGCTTCTCGATGGGCATGGCTTCGAGCAGATCGAGGCCTTTGCCTTGCGGGACGCCTTCGATGATGTCGATTAGAACCACATCCGCCAGTTCCTTGGCAGCGATCCAGTGGGCGGCTGTGGCGCCCACGTTGCCCGAGCCTACAACCGTAACTTTCTTACGCATGATTTCCTTTCTTGAGTAAGAAGATCAACATCGATAACCACAACGGACACAAAGGTATGGCAAAGATCAACAACGAATCGATTTCCTTTGTGCACCTTTGTGTCCTTTGTGGTTATTGGTTTTTGCTGCTAGCGCGTTGCGCTCAGTACTGCTGCATCCATGTTTTCGATGATGTGGCCGGCAAACTCGCTGGTCTTCACCTTGGTGGCGCCCTCCATCAGCCGCTCGAAGTCGTACGTGACTTGCTTTTTTTCGATGGTGCGCTCCATGCCGTGCTCGATCAGGTCCGCTGCTTCACTCCAACCCATGAGCCGGAACATCATCACTCCCGAAAGGATGACCGAGCCGGGATTGATCACATCTTTGTCGGCATACTTAGGAGCCGTGCCGTGCGTGGCCTCAAAAATCGCATATCCATCGCCGATGTTGGCGCCCGGCGCGATTCCCAAGCCACCCACCTGCGCGGCGCAAGCGTCGGAGATATAGTCGCCGTTCAGATTGGAGGTGGCGATCACCGAGTATTCATCCGCGCGCGTCACGACCTGCTGAAATATGGAATCAGCGATGCGGTCGTTGATCATAAGCTTCTTCTTCCACGCACCTTTACCGTGAGTGCCGTAGATCGTGCTGAGAACGTCTCGCACTTCCTGGTAAATGGATTGCCGGAATTCTTCTTGCGCGAACTCCAAACCGGGCTCGGTCAGATTGGCGTTTTCTTCAATCGTGAGGTTGGGGTTTTTATCTTTGTTGTCGAGGATCCAGCTCTCCCGCTCCGTCACCACCCGGTCGCGGAATTCTTGCGTAGCCAGTTCGTAGCCCCACTTCCGGAAGGCCCCCTCGGTGAATTTTTGAATGTTACCTTTGTGCATCAACGTGACAGTCTTGCGGCCGCTGTCCAAAGCAAACTGAATTGCCATGCGTACCAGGCGTTTGCTGCCGGTCACGGACATCGGCTTAATGCCTACGCCTGAATCCAACCGGATCTGTTTCTTGCCACCTTTGAGCATGTCTTTATTCAGAAACTCGATGAGCCGGGCAGCTTCCGGAGTACCCTGTTCCCACTCGATTCCGATGTAGACGTCTTCGGTGTTCTCGCGATAGATCACAAGATCCATACGTTCGGGATGCTTCACCGGCGACGGCGTGCCCTTGTAATACTTCACCGGACGCACGCAGGCGTAAAGATCAAGAGTCTGCCGCAACGCGACATTCAGCGAGCGCATGCCGCCACCCACGGGCGTAGTCAACGGACCCTTGATGGCGACGCGAAACTCGCGGATCGCATTCACCGTGTCATCCGGCAACCAATTGTCGAACTCGGCCTTTGCCTTTTCGCCCGCAAACACTTCGTACCAAACCACGCGGCGCTTCCCTCCGTAAGCTTTCTGCACCGCCGCATCGAACACGCGCACGGACGCTTTCCAGATATCCCGCCCTGTGCCGTCGCCTTCAATGAAAGGAATAATCGGACTGTCAGGCACCTGGTAGCGCCCGTTGCTGTAGGTAATCCGGGCGCCATTTGTGGGCACCGGAAGGCCGTTGTATGAGACCGCCATTACACATCCTCCGTAAAGCTTTTTGGAACCAACAATTATAAGGCTTACAAGGCATGCGCGAGAAACAGAGGCTCGGCAGGGAGTTTGGCACTTCCCGGAACTCTGGATTCCTCCTCGCCCCATTACAATGTTGAAATGCGTCAAGAAGGAGTTACCCGGTCTCCTTATAAATTGTTCGCAATAGTGATAATCATCTTGGCTTGCTTCTTTGTTCCACAGTGTGCGACGGCGCAGCAAATTGCCGGCCGGCAGTCCTCGGGCAAACCGCAGGAGACTGATGCCGCGAAGCTTGCGTCGGTTCAACTGGCAACGCCAGCTCCTCCGCCACACGCTTTTTGGGATCGTACAAATATTGCTCTCTTTTGCGGGATCGCGTTCACCCGCGGCATGGACTATGCTTCCACTCGAAACTTCCAGGCCCGTGGCAGACAAGAGATTCTGCTCCCTGACGACGTAGTCAACAATTCGGCAGGATTCGCCAGCTTGGAAGCCGCCGCAACCATGACGTCCATTGGCATCTCTTACCTGCTCCATCGTACTGGCCATCACACGCTCGAGCGCTGGATGTCAATTGGACATATCGGCGTGACCGCCTTTGGGGATGTCCGTAATTATTCGCTTGAGTCGAGACATCTCGCCGGCCGTCCCTGAGCGCGATGACTGGCAGGAGGCAAGACACGGAACTTCTTCGGCATTCCGAACGTAGTATCATCAGGCACCGCCCGTGCCTAGGGAGATGTGTATGCTTCGAGAGGCTGGTCGCACGATACTCCGTATTGTTGCCGTTTCAGCGCTTCTGACTGCTCCAGCGCTAGCGCGGCAAAGCTCTGACCGTGTCCAGATAAACCATGACATCCTCCTTGAACCCGGACAAACGTCGGGCGATCTCGTGTGCGTGAATTGTTCCATCTTTGTGCGCGGTGAGGTGGCCGGAGATATCGTCGCGGTTCACGGAAATGTAGTGATCGAGCAGGGTGCCAAAGTGGCTGGAGACGTCGTGACGGTGCTTGGGAATCTCCGCGTCCGAAGCGCCGCCCAGGTGGGAGGCGACGCAACCGCAGTGGGAGGAACGGTTCGAAACGAGCCTCAAGCTGCCGTCGGTGGCGATGTCACGTCGCTCGGAGGAGCCGGCTGGATGGTCTTAATCGTCTTGCTGCCGCTGGCGTTCTTCGGCGGCTTTATTGCCTTCCTCGTCTGGTTAATCGCGCGCATGCGCAGGCCCACGCCCATTGCAGCCTAGTTGCGGTGAGGCCAGCCTACCATCTTCGGGTGCCGAAATATTTCCTCACTCCGACCGTGTTGTATCTGCCCCATGGGCCGTTATTGCCCAAGTCTGCCGGGCCCAGGTTGCGATCGCGTGCGCCCAACCGGTCGAACAGGAAATGCTGGGTCACGCGGAATTCGAATCCTTTCTTTATGTACACTCCTAATCCCCATGAATGCTCGATACCAATCGCATCGGGCGACCAGGTATAAAGCGCCTGTGGGACGCTCTTACCGAACAAAAATGACGGTTGCCCGAATAGCATGAACCTGCGGAACTGGCCCTTGCCAAACGGACGCACTTCCAAATATCCCGAAAGCATGTAGCGGGCGAATTCGCTGCAAGGCGCCTTCGCACCTCCGTAATCCCTGGCGTTGCCGGCACACAAGTTTGGATCGATTTCGTTGTGTGGAGGCGCCAGGTCAAACTGCGCATAGCCCCAGAATGCATCGTGAGGAAAGAAGGTGCGGTCGGTGACGTCAGTCACAGAATCAGTCTGTGCTTGCAAAGTTCCGGGCAATACTAGACACAGGACGGTCCACAGCAGCAGCCGTTTCATGAATCCTCCGGGAAGAATTATGTCGTTCGGGGAAGTCTCGATCTAATCTTTGCCGGGCCTCCGACCATGCAGGTCGTTCTCGGAGCCTCCTGCCCAGCCTGCTTATGAGCCTGCTTTGGAAGAGCCACATTGTACATTAGGAAGTCTTGAGTCGAGAGTAGTTTCACAACCTTGCATCCCACTGAGCACTGTCATTTCGAGCGAAGCGAAATCTGGGGTTTGCCTGTGGACGATACAGGGAGTGCAGACAGAAACCCAGATCCCTCGCTGTGCTTGCGATGACAAATCTCTTTAATAGCGGACACTCAGACTTCCAACGGCAACTGGACTACTGCTTCGCAGCCTTTTCCCCCGGCGCGATTATTAAGCGAAACATTTCCGCCGTGAGCCTCGGCGATCTGCCGGCTTAGAGCTAAGCCGATGCCGGATCCCCCGGGTTTGGTCGTGAAAAAAGGCACGAATAAGTTCGATGGATTCGCGATCCCGGGGCCTTCGTCCTGCACAAAGAGATGTAGCCAGTTTCCGTTCTTGCTCCATCCCACTCTCACTCTTCCGCCATTGTCCAGCGAGGCGTCAACCGCATTGCGGATCAAGTTAATCAGCAACTGCTGAAGTTGGTCAGGGTCGGCCTGCAGCGTGACTTCCGGTCCTGCGTCAATGTCCACAGCGGCCCGCCTTTCCAAGCCAGCCGCAGTTCGGGCGAGCATACCTATGTCGGTTGGACGAAGCTGCGGCTTTGGTAGCCGAGTGAGCCTGGAGTAATCGCGCATGAACCGGCTCAGAGCATCCGAGCGATCAACAATCACACGCAGGCCGCGGCGCAAATCATCTTCCCAATCGGCGGCGCGCACCTCGCGCTTCATGATGTCTTCCAGACTGCCCGCGATCGAACAGATCGGAGCCAGAGAATTATTCAACTCATGGCCAAGTACCCTCACCAGTCGCTGCCAGGCTTGTCGCTCTTCCTCGCGCAAAGCGCGGCTCAAATCGGCGATCACGACCAGGTAATGCGGCTTGCCTCCTTGGCGAAACGTCGAACGACGAACACCCCAGCGGCCGGACTGGCCGGGAAAGCTTTTTTCCAGGGTCCGCGCTGATTCTCCCTCCAGGCACTCTGAGAAGCCCAAGTCCTCAGCGCTCTTTCCCAGCAGACGCTCGGCATTTTGAGCCATCACGCGTTCGCCGGCGCGGTTCACCAGCCGCAGTTTGCGGTCGCCATCAAACGCAAATACAGCCACATCGATTTCGGTCATCACCGTGGTAAGCAATGCGCTGGCTTCCATCGCCCCGAGGCGCTGCTCGCGCAACATTTCCGACAGCGTATTCACCTCGATCATCAACTCGCCCAGGGCATCTCCCATCTTTGCGCCGCGTACACGGAAGGAAAAATCGCCCTCTCGCAAAGCGGATTGCATGTTGGAAAGGGTTTGCAACGGACGAATCACGGCTGAGCGCAACGCGAAAGCAAAGCCCAGCCAGATCATCAGCACAAGAAAAGTAAGACTCCAGCGCGTGCTGGGTTCGTGATCGCCGGTCCAGAGCAGCACCATTGCGAGCGCGATCCCCGCCGCCCCGGATGCCAGAGTTAGCAACAGGATACGGTTTTCGTGGCTTAAGCGGCGCTTGGATTTTCGTGGAGAACGCGCTCGAGGCCTTGGCCGGGACGCATCTCTAGATGCCGTCTGGCCCTGAGCAAGGTTAGCTGCTTCCGATTCCATATTTCTGCAGCCGTCTGTAGAGCGCGCTCCGGCTTAGACCGAGCGCGTCCGCCGCCTGGCTGATGTTTCCGCCAAATCGGTCGATGGCTTTGCGGATCAGCAGCGACTCTACCTCTTCCAGACTGAGATCCTCCATCCGCTGTGTGCTTTCGCGCGGATTGCGCAGGCTCAAATCGCTGACTCGAACCACATCCCCGCTCGACAACAACACGGCACGCTCAATGGCGTGGTCGAGTTCACGCACGTTACCAGGCCAAGAATACTCCAACATCGCCTGCATGGCGGATGGATCTAGCGTTTTCGCCGGTTTGCGGTAGCGTTCAGCGTAGCGGTTCAGGAAATACATGGCAAGCTGCGAGATGTCCTGCCTGCGATCGCGCAGCGGAGGAACATGAACCTCGACCGTGTTCAGACGGAAAAGAAGATCCTGACGAAAGCGGCCACCGTCAACGTCCTGGTTCAGATTCGCGTTGGTCGCGGAAATAATTCGCACATCCACCCGACGCGTCTGCGAAGAACCTACTCGCTCCATCTCCCCGCTCTCCAGGACCCGTAGCAACTTGGCTTGCTGAGAAAGTGGAATGTTTGCGATCTCATCCAGAAAAAGCGTACCGCCGTGGGCCAGTTCGAAGCGGCCGATCCGGTCCGTACGGGCGTCCGTGAAAGCTCCTTTTACGTGGCCGAATAGCTCACTCTCGAAGACTCCCTCGGGCAAGCCGCCAGTATTCACCGCAACCAGGGGCCGAGACGCGCGGTTAGAAAGCACATGCAGAGTCCGTGCTACAACTTCTTTTCCGCTGCCGTGCTCGCCGGTAATCAGGACATTGGCGTCGGACGGCCCCACGCTGCTGATAAGCCGCAACACAGGTTGCATCGCCTCAGAGTTCGCAATGAATTTCGGGAGTCCTTCCGCGCGCAACAATCGGTTTTCGGCTTCGAGCCTCTGTCCTCGTCGCAATGCGCCACTTAACTCGACTTGAGTACGCAATACCGCGAGCAGGCGCGCATTCTCCCAGGGTTTTTGAATGAAGTCGCGCGCGCCGCGCCGCATCGCCTCAACCGCTACATCCACACTGCCCCATGCAGTCATGACGATGACCGGCAAGGTGCTGTCCGTTGCCTGAATTCTGGAGAGCAGGTCGAGTCCTTCTTGACCTGAAGTCGTGTCGCGCGTGTAATTCAGATCGATCAGGACGGCATCAAACTCTCGCGACCCAAGTGCGTCCAGCACGCCCGACGGCGAAGTAACCACTTCGATAGCGAAACCTTCCGGCTTCAAAAGCAGGCGCAAGGCTTCCAGCACATCCCGCTGGTCGTCCGCAATCAGCAGCCGTGGGGCGGATTTGGGGCTGGTAGGCACAGTCATAGAGGATAACGCTGTCGTGGTCATGTCGTGGCAATCCTGAAAATAAAAGACCGACCATGAATCGATCTGACTCGCACTCCGAGAAGTTTAATTGCTCTGCGGCCGTGAGTCTTCAATTGCAGAATCCTTTCTGGGAGTTACCCCTGTGAAGTGAGGAATCTGCTGCACCTCACCGCGCACCGCTTCTTCGATCTCGATGCCCGCGTGCGCCAGTGTCAGACCAGTGGCGCGGTCCAGTTCCACGATTGATTTTTCATAGGTGGACATCGCTGCCACAAAATTCGACTCTGCTTGTGCCAAGTCGCGGTCGGCCTGCAGCACCAAATTGCTGGTGGACGCGCCCAGGGCTTTCTTCTTCTGCTCGATCTCGAAAGTCTGCTGTGCCAAAGCACGCGCCTTGCGCGCAGCCTCCACTCGAGACCGATTTTGCAACAGGGCAAATTGCGCGTTGCGCACCTCGATCCCGATCTGATTCTGCAACTGCTGCAGATGCAGTTGCGCCTGCCGGTATTCCAACTGCGAGCGAATCTGATCAGCTTGCGCGCCGCGATTACGCAGCGGGATGGTGAGATTGAGGCCAACCGCATAGTCAGGCGAATTGTTTTTGAACAGATCGGTGAATGCGGTTGAATATCCGGTCGTACCAACCGGAGGAATCGGCGGTCCCTGGTACTGTGAGAGCGGGGTCTGCACTCCGGCCAATCCGTACGTTCCATACCAAGCCACCAGGTCTAAAGTTGGCTTCAATGCGTTCGCCGCTGCTTTACGCGTGATCTCGCGATTACTCAGATCCATGCGCGCTTCAGCCAGCTCCGGACGATGCGTTTGGGCATCGGAAATCAGGTCTTGAAGTGGAGTCACTGGTTCCACAGCAGGAATGCTCATCGTATCGGTCGGAATTACCGAAGCCGAAGCCAGCACCGGATCGCTCAAATCCCGCGTGATCGCGTTCTTAACCAGCAGTTCCTGTAGTTGCAATCCATTCTGCGAGAGCAGTAGATCCTGGCTGCGGGCCGCTTCTTCACTTTCCGCTTTCATCACTTCCATGGGAGCGATGGCGCCGATCTTCACCTGTTCGCGATCATCCGAAAGTGTTTTCTCTGCAACTTCGAGCGAACGTTCCTTGACCTTGACGTCCTCGTACGCGTTCACAAGATCCCAATAAATGTTTTGGATTTGCGACACGGTGGCGATCACTTGACCACGAAATGACACATCGGAAATCTCGCGGTTGTTGCGGGCGATGTGAATAAAGCGCAAATTCGGCCCGAAACCAAAGCCCGCCAGCAAATGCTGGCGCAACGTCAGCCGAAATCCGCTGTCCACTTCCGGGGAGAGAATCGCAAATCCACTGTTGCTGGTGACGCGGTCATTGTTGAATCCGAGCGTCATCAGCGTGCCGGAGCCAAAGCCCTGCGTGTAACTGAAGTTGGCAACACCTGTGTGCTGCTGTAAAGACTGCACGCCGTAAAGAACCGTACTCGATTCAGGGAAGGTAGCGTGGTCAATATTCATGCCTCCCGTAACGATGGGATCGAAGGAGTCGATCGGAGTACCGGTGCCTAGAGTCGACTGCACCAGCCCCGAAGCGCCGGTACCAGCGCCGCCCGCACCGCCCGATGTTCCGCCAGCACCCGCTCCAGGTGCTCCGCTACCAAAGCCTCCAACTCCTCCGCCCGGAGTTCCCTGCACCAGTCCGGTCGCGACACCGCGGACACTTTCTCCAGACTTGGAGCGCATGATGTCGGTATCGGCAATCGACAGATTGAAGCGGGCGATAGCAATGTCGAGATTGTCTTCCAGCGCCAACGTAACCGCATCGCTAAGCGAAAGCCTCAGCTTTCCATCCTTGAGCAGATCTTCAATCCGTGGAGTGTTTCCGAAGCGAGGCGGCGGCACCTGATGCGCGATGTAAGGCGAAAGAAAGCCAGGGAAATGGGAGGCTGGTTTGGAATAGTCGACTAGATTCTGTGCTGTGATCTCAATCGTCGCCAGGAGAAACGCAACAGTAAGTACGATTGTCAGTGTTGTCCGCATTTGTCTATTAGAAGACGAAGTCATAACTTCCCTATCCGCGATCTAAAACCTTTTTTAAATCTCTACCTCGACTGCTGAGCCGCCACCGGACTCGCTTCCGGATTCGCAGGATCTTTCGCTATCCATCCGTCGAAGAGCTGGATTGTCCTGTCGCTGTATTCCGCGTTGGCCTCGGAGTGTGTGACTTGAATGATCGTAGTTCCCTGATCATTCAACTTCTTGAACAACTCCATGATTTCCTTTGCCTGACTGGAGTGAAGGTTGCCCGTGGGCTCGTCAGCGAGAATCAGTTTCGGATTCCCCACCACCGCTCGCGCGACTCCAACCAACTGTTGCTGTCCGCCTGAAAGCTGATTGGGATACAAATCTTTCTTTCCGACGATCTGAAAGCGATCCAGAATCTCCGCCACCATGCTGGCGCGTTGCGAGCGGGCAATGCTGCGGTAAGAAAGTGGAACATCGAGGTTTTCGTACACCGTAAGGTCATCCAGCAAATGGTAGCTCTGGAAAACGAAGCCGATATATTTCCGGTTCAGCTCCGAACGCTTCTTCCGATCAAGCTTGTGCACGGCGTGCTCGAGGAGGAAATATTCCCCGGCCCAACTGTCATCAAGCATGCCAATGATGCTCATGAGCGTAGACTTCCCCGATCCTGAAGGGCCCATTACCGTGACGAACTCACCTTCACGAATATCCAGGTTGATGCGGCGCAGAACATAAGTGACCCCGGCCCCGGTTTTATAAGTGCGTTCGATGTTGCGCAGTTGAATCATGATTTCTCCATGAATCCGAAAGCCGAATCGAAAGTCGCGCTACTCGTACCGTAAAGCGACCATGGGGTCGACTTTGGCGGCTCGCCGCGCAGGACCCGCCGCCGCTCCCAGCGTGATCAATATGATGAATACGGCGGCTGCAGCATAGATAGCCGGATCTCTCGGGCTGACTTCGACCAGTGAAGCTGAAACCACTCGTGCCATCGCGATCGCGAGCAGCGAACCTGCAACCAGGCCCGGCAGCGCGAGTGCCATGCTCTCCCGGATGATCATCCGCAGCACGTCTAGCGGTTGTGCCCCCAATGCCACACGGATACCGATCTCGTTGGTTCGCTGCGCCACCGAGTAGGCCATCACGCCATAGAGACCGATAGCCGCCAGCAGAAGCGCGACCGACCCGAGTGCGCCCAGCAAGCTGGCAGCGATCTTTTGGGGAAAAAGCGACGCGGCGATGTATTCCTCTAAAGGCCTGGCGCTGAAAACCGGCACCGCTGGATCGATAGCTTGCGCCTCGCGGCGCAGCGCAGCAACGGCGTCGTCGAGGGGAGCCGATGAGCGAACGTAGAATTTCAGCCCCATCTCCGGCCGATAGATCTGGCGAATCGGAACATAAAAATACGGCGAGGCATTCTCCGTGAGTCGGTAAATCTTGGTGTCGTGAACCACGCCAACGATGGTGAACCATTCGCCCCAGCCATGAACCTTCTGGCCAAGCGGGTCCTTATTCGAAAGGAAGCGGCGCACGAACTCTTGGCTGACAACCATGACTGGCTGGTTGGCTCTGTCGTCGCGTAGATTGAAGTCTCGCCCCTCAAGCAGCGGTATCTTCATCAGGTCGAAATAGCCGGGCGCGACCAGATTGCGATAGAACTTCATATTTTCGTTTGGTCCCGGGACATATCCTTGAATTTCGAGGTCTTCCCAGGAACCAGCAGAGATGCTGAGTGGAATGTAGTCGCCGTAGCTGACAGCGGTTACTCCAGGCTGTCGCTCCAGCGCCTGTCGAAGACGGACACAGAAAGAATCTGCTTGGTTGGCATCGTAGCCTGCAGCCGAAAGGTTCATCTGAGCGATCGCAACTTGGCGAGGATCGAACCCCGGTTGGATGGTTCGCGCGACCTGAAAGCTTTTGACAAAGAGTCCCGCGCCGATCAACGCGACTACCGCCAGCGCCACTTCAGATGTCACGAGAAGGCCACGCAAGCGGTGCGAATGTGTGCTTGAGCTTCCGCTTCGTCCACCTTCTTTCAACATATCGTTCACGTCGCCCCGCGCGGAGTGTATCGACGGGACAACGCCCGCCAGGGCAGCAACAGTAAAGGCGAGGGCTACAGTGAAGATCAGCACGCCTATGTCAATCGATGGCCGCAGCATTTCTGGCACGGTGGATGCCGGCACCAGCCATCGAAGCGATCCCCCGAGCCAATGGCTGATCAACAGGCCAATCAGGGCCCCACCCGCAGCGATCAAGAAGCTCTCAGTCAAAAGCTGGCGGACTATTCGTGAGCGTGGAGCGCCGAGGGCAAGGCGGACACTGAGTTCCCTTTGCCGGGCGACCGCGCGTGCTAGAAGCAAATTCGCTACGTTCGCGCACACGATCAGGAGCACGACTCCGCATGCCCCCATCAGGATGCTCAGTGGAGCAAGCAGGGAGTCCTGAATTCCGTAATGCGATTTCCAGAGCGGCAAAAACGTCGCGCTCATCCCCTGGTTCGTGTCTGCGTCCAATTCGGCCATGCGCTTCGCAAGCGACTGCACTTCGGCCCGGGCCTGCTCGATCCCGACTCCCGGCGCAAGCCGAGCCAGAACCCGGAACATGCGAGTCTTACGATCTTGCAGCATCCAGTCGCCGGTGGAGCTCAGCTGGCCGAACATCGTTGCCGGCGCCCACATCTGGAAAGAAAGGCCCGGCATTGAACCGTGGAACTTCTCAGGAGCCACGCCGATGACCGTGTATGGAAAGCGGTTGATGCGCAAGGTCGCGCCAATCACCGACGGGTCAGAGTGATAGCGATTTTTCCATAGCGCGTGGCTGATAATAATGACGGCGTGAGCATTCTGCTCGTCGCCACTCTCCGCTTTAGAAAAAAACCTTCCTAGTTCAGGCTGGACGCGAAGCACGTCGAAATAATTGCCCGAAACCAATTCGCCCCAAATCCGCTCGACGCTGGTTTCATTGCCGACCGCAAGATCCATGGGGTAGGCCACAGTCATGGATTCGAGCAGCTTGAGATGGTCTCGAAAGTCGCTGAAGTCGAGATAAGACGTTGGAACCCATTCGCCCGAGGGAGTCAGGCTCTCCAGCGCAACCACGCGCTCCGGCTGGCTTGCGCCGGGCAGCGGATTAAGGAGGACGGCCCGAATCCAACTGAAGATGGTTGTGCTCGCTCCGATGCCTATCGCGATGGTCAGAATCGCGACCACGCCAAAGCCGGGATTCTTGCACAGCATGCGCAAGCCGTAGCGCACATCCTGCAGCACGGATTCCATCAGTTCACCTCGACGCTCTCCTCAACCACGCGTCCGTCAAACATGTGGATGGTGCGTTCGGCGTGCCGCGAGAAGCGAGGATCGTGGGTGACCATGCAGATGGTCGCGCCCTCGCGATGCAAATCGCGCAACAGGTCCATCACCGCTTCCGCATTGCGAGAATCCAGATTTCCGGTAGGCTCGTCAGCCAGCAGGATCGCGGGCGAACCCGCCAACGCACGCGCCACGGCCACCCGCTGCTGTTGTCCACCAGAAAGCTGCGAAGGATAATGCTTAGTCCGGTGGTTCATCCCTACGCGCTCCAGGGCGTTGTGGACTCGCTCTTTGCGTTCATTCGCTGGCATGCCGCGATAGGTGAGCGGGAGTTCGACGTTTTCGTACACCGTCAAATCGCCGATGAGATTGAAACTCTGAAAGATGAATCCGATTTCGCGATTGCGGATTCGCGAGCGTTCGCTGATGTTGAGATTCGCTGCCGCATGTCCATTCAGCACGTAAGTTCCGTCCGTCGGCGAGTCGAGTAATCCGATGAGCGCCAGCAGAGTCGACTTGCCGGATCCCGACGGCCCGGCAATCGCGACATACTCTCCCTTGCGAATCTCCATGTGAATTCCGGACAGCGCATGGGTTTCCACCTCATCGGTGAAAAAAACCTTGGTGATGTTTTCCATGCTGATAATTGTTCCCGCGTCAGCCATCGAAGTTCCCTTCCCTTTTTCAGCGCTCAGCCCTATTCCAGACGAACGCGATCATAAGAATCCCAGCGAGACATATCGGACAAAACAACCTGGTCGCCTTCCTTCAGCCCCTGCAGAATTTCAACCGTATTCACCGAACTGCGGCCCAGTTTCACCTGTGCGCGCACCGCATTGTTTCCGTCGGGCTCCAGCTTGAACATTCCCACCGTACTCTGCTCCTGCCCGAAGGCCGGACGTCCCACATACAACACGTTTTCCATCTTCTCCAGATCGATGGTTCCATCCACGCTAAGATCGGGCCGCGCCCCTTGCGGAAGCTTGGCGTCCAGCGTCACATCCACGGTCACTGTCCCATTCACTACAGACGGATCAATGCGCACGACGTGACCAGGAATTACGCCGTTATGTGTATCGACGGAAGCGGGCTGTCCGATCTGAATATCTTTGGCCTGGGTTTCCGCAATCTTCAATTCCGCCTTGAGCCGTTGCGGCTGCACCACTTTCGCGAGCGTGGTACCCGGCGTCACGAACTGTCCGATTTTCAGCGTCTGCTCCTGCAGAACTCCCTCGATTCCCGCCCGCACTCGCAGGTGATCGAGTTGGCTCTGTTTCAGTTGAGCCAGCGCCCGAAATTCTTCCACCTCGGCTTGTTTCGCTTGCAACTGCGCCTTGAGCACTTCGCTGCTGTTCACCAGTCTCTGTTTCTCGATGTCGTTCTGGGTGGAGAGCTGTTCCGCTTTCTGGTGGGAAACATTCATGCTGAGCTGCGAGATGACCCCCAGCTTGGCCAATTCAGAATCAATGTCAGCCTGCATCTTGGCTTGGCTATATTCGGACTGCGCCTGAGCCGACAAAGATTTCTGCGCCAACACCTGGCTGGCGAGCGCCACTTCCAGGTTCTTGTAATCGGCTTCGGCCGCCTTCAGCTTCCACTGGGCATCCAACGCTTCTTGTGTCAATTGGGGATTGCTCATCTCCAGCAAAATGGTGTCTGCCTTCACTTGCGCTCCCGGAAGTTCGAGGATCTTATCCACCCGACCCTCAGTGACCGCCGGGAGGAATTGGATCGAGCCTTCCATCGGGGCCAGTGTTCCCAGGCCGCGCACCTGCCGCAGAACCGAACCGCGCTTCACCGTGTCCACCCAAACCGTCGACCGCTCAACTGTAGGAGCCGCAGGCTTCAGCCGCGACAGTCCCATCGTCACCAACGCCACAAGGACGATTCCGACGGCCGCATAAAGGATCTGGCGGCGACGACGTTGACCTGCAGCGGATGGGCGAGCAATATCCATTTGGCTTAAAGAATGGCACGCGCACGGCCACTATGTTAAGCAAGTAACTGGCGTGTCTCCAAAAGCTTACGTCCAAAGCAAACACCTTTCAACGAACTTGTTCTGTCCATTCATGGGAAGCAACTGTCCGAATACGAACACCCCTCGCAACACCAGTTTCTGATATTCCAAGGAGCCAAGCGACCTTTGTCATTCCGAGGAGCGTAGCGACGAGGAATCTGGGTTTTCGCCGGTACACGCAAGACCCCAGATCCCCTCGCTTCGCTTCGGGATGACAAATAGTGCTCCTGTCAATCCTGCTACAATTTCCTCGCGTCTCACTCTGTCATCCCCAGCGGAGTAACTGGTTCGCGAAGCGAAGCAGCTACGGAGTCGAGGGACCTGCTTCCTCTCGCACCCACGATGACACCCTAGCCATTTTCGCCACGCTCACAGATCGGCGGGGTGCCCCACCCTTTCGACGTTTCTTGCGGAAGACGGTACCCGAGATAGTTTGCTGCCGAACTTCCGCGTTGACGGACGAACACCTCTTGGGCGATCTGAAACACAAGTCCACGAGGCTTGCGGTCATGGAAAAGCCTCTGAAAGCCCGCCCTCTCGCAAACAACGCGAGAAGGGCAGGGCACCCGGTTTTGAGCGTGGTGAAAGCATGGGCCAGCCCCCCCCACATTCTATTTGTCTACTTCTGTAAAAAGACGCTGTAGTTGCCGGGCTGCTGGAAGATGAAATCCAGTAATCCGTCGGAGTTAAAATCTGCGGGAACGATGCCGTTTTCAGCGTTGTAGAACGGTTCCCCCAGCAGCTTTATGATCTTCTTGGTTTCAAACGTCCCGTCTCCCCTTCCGAGGTAGAGGTCGGTTTCGGTTTGAGAATTGGATACAAAATAGTTAGTAATCAGGTCGGTCTTGCCGTCAGAATTAAAGTCACCAGCAGTGAATGAGAATACCCCGTATTGGGCCGGGACCGGGATGAGAACCGGCTTCTTAAACGTTCCATCGCCATTTCCCAGCAGGATCCAGAGTTTGCCGTTATTCTGATCCCGCTCGCAGTAGGCTAGATCAGCCTTCCCGTCGGCGTTAAAGTCAGTCACAAGGATGGGTGGTCCGAAACCACAACCAAAGTCCTGCGGAATTGAAATCGTTCGAAGCCTGAACGTTCCATCTCCATTGCCGAGAAGAATCTCTATCTCAGTTTCACGC
>DATMQI010000286.1:0-4685 GCA_035567135.1 Terriglobales bacterium | reverse complement strand
CTTGATTGCATAACAATGTCGGCTCCTTGGCCCGAGTAAGCTGTGGTTTATCGACGACCATAGGCTCGGGAGAAAGGAGCCGAACATGATGATTATAGGCGTAGATTACCACCCGAGCTTTCAGGCGATTGCATTTTTTGTGGAAGAGACTGGTGAGTGTGGCGAACGAGAACTGAACCACAGCGATGGGGAAGCAGAGCGCTTCTATCGGGATCTGCAGCAGAGAGGAATCCGCGTGCGGGTAGGCATGGAGGCTACCGGATATTCGCGCTGGTTCGAGCGACTGCTGGCAGAGCTAGGGTTCGAAGTATGGATGGGCGATCCCGCGGAGATTAAGGCCAAGCGAGTGAAGAAACAGAAGTTCGACCGCGAGGACGCCCGACTCCTGCTGCGACTGATGCGGGAAAACAACTTTCCGCAAATCTGGGTACCAGGTCCGGAAAATCGAGATTTGCGACAACTGTTGTGGCACCGTCATCGCTTGGTGCAGATGCGCACGCGGATCATGAATCAGTTGCAGGCGTTGGCCATGAACGAGGGCTATCGCTGGAAGAAAAAACTGTTCAGCGAACAGGGGCGCGCACTGTTAGAGAAACTCCCGTTGGCTCCTTGGGCCAGTCGACGCCGGCAAGAGCTGCTGGAGTTGCTGGAGCGCATGAATCCGACGATTGAGGAACTAACCGCAGCCGCCGAGCGGGAAGCCAGGAAGCGACCGGAGGTGCTGCGACTGATGACGCATCCTGGCGTGGGTCCGCTTACGGCACTCGCCTATGTGTTGATCATCGGGACTCCGACGCGGTTTCAACGCGGCAAGCAAATCGGCACGTACGTAGGGATGATTCCGTGTGAAGAGTCCAGTGCCCGCAAACAACGGTTAGGACACATCAGCAAGCAGGGCAATTCTTTGTTGCGCTTCTTGTTGGTAGAGGCGGCCCAAGCAGCGGCGCGCAACCATCCGGACTGGAGACGTCGGTACATCCACCTGGCGATGCGTCGACACAAGAGCATTGCCAAAGTAGCGATGGGGCGCCGGCTGGCGATCCGGTTGTACTGGATGTGGCGGAATGGTTGTGCGTATTCGCAGTCGTTAGAGTTCGGTTCGTACGCGGGACAGCTCGGTACCGGACATGGCGCGAAGTAGAACGCCGTGCACTTGATGGGGCATCCCGCTCCCTGCAAAGGGAGTTTGAAGAAGTAATCATGGTCGAAGTCTGGATCGAAGAGATGTTTGGGTCGGACTGAAACCGACCGAAAGATTACCAGCGAGCCGTGGTCGTCGATGCAGGAAAAAGAAAATAACAGAGAACGAAAGAGAAAACCTCTTTCAGGTAAAAAGAAAGAAGTGTGTTCAAAAAGAGTTTGACAGGGCCGACATTGTTAGAGATGTTCGGTAACCGCGTTTACCAGGACCTAGCCCGACTTCTTGCCAAAACATTCGAGTTGCCGACAATCTGTCCGGGAACTCGTCTCTGACTTCCCATAGGTTCCCCTTGGGCCTTCGAGCGGGCTCAATCGATCGCAACTCTAACGACATTGCTGTTTCCCATGTCATTGCTGAAGTAGACCTCACAGGGGCCTAGCGGAATCGAAGTTGGCACCAAGACCTGGAGCATGGGGCCTCCGCTAATGATCAGCGTCGCGGGTACTGCTTGCTTACCGAACCACACTTGGTTTTCGATCAGAAGGCCGGATCCGGTGAGGAGTATCTCCTGCCCCGGATGGATTGTTTGTCCGTTGTTTACGTTTGAAATTGCGAGGGATTCCGGTGATCGAATGGAGATTTGCGTCTCAATTGTTTTTCCGTGGCTGTTCTCAACATAGATTTTGTAAGTCCCCGGAGCTATATCGAGCGGGATGAGGAATTGCAGATTTTTTCCATCGCTGCTTGTAACTTGAATCTGGTGAGAGCCGATCCACACTGTGTTTTCACGTTGAAAGCCCGTCCCTTTAATGATTGTGGGGCCGCCCGCGGGGGGCGCAAAACGTATCTGACCGCGTCCATTCGGTAAAATAGGCGGCGGCCGGAGTGCGAGTGGCGGCAGAGCCGGATATTGCACAATGGAACCGTTCAACACATACAGTTCGGGTGGAGCAACCGGATGCTCTTCTGCCGCAGGTGGAGCAATCGTCTGAAATGTCTTGCCTCCGTCGGTGGTCGAGAGTAACTCCGAGGAGGCAAAAGCCGATCCCGGCAGGCCATACTGGCTTGGCCTTCCATTGAAGAAAGTCGTCCAGCCGTGCGAATCGTCGCTGAAATCGACGGCACCAAGGCTGCCCTCGAGAGACAGTGTATCTGGAACTGTGGGAGCGATTTCGCGGTCGCCGATTCGAATCGTATTGGGAGTTCTGGTTCGGTCGAAAATCGTGCCCTTCGTTTTGGGCATGTGGAAAACGGTCCAAATTACATGCATATCCACTAGGGACGGACTGGCTCCGTACGCTTCGAATTGAGAAACCTGCCACGATTTGCCACCGCCACGCGCAACGCAGCTAAAAAACCGCTCAACGTAGTCGGATACTGGGGCCTGCGCGCCTACCACTCCGTTGCCCCTGCTGTTGAACTTCAGCTCGCTGAATCTAACATTCGCAGGGGAATCTGCCGGCAAGGGAACGGATATCGCTTTCCAATGCACCCCGCCGTCATGCGTGACCCACAATTGGTCGTCTTCAACGACAGGGATGCCCTCCTGGCCTGGCGAACCACCGATCATCCAGCCGTCGCGAGCGGAAGTGAAATCCAGTGGCCCAGCGCCGGGAGGGTCGGGAAGCCGTTTCCAGGTGCGCCCTCCATCGGAAGTCGCGAGAAGCGAGTCCAGAGAGCTATTCATCATGTGCCAGTGCCACAGGATCCAGCCATGCTTGGGATCAGAAAAGAACACTTGGGACGGGAAGGTGTAGTCGTCTCTCAAATTGAACATCTTCCTCTGCAACAACAGAGAGCTCCAATTCCTTCCGCCGTCTTCAGTGGAGTAGAGATAGAAACGTGCGCCCTCTTCCTCACCGAGCGCGTCGCTCGCAAGAACCCATCCGTGTGTGCCGTCCAGGAAGAAAATGTTTCCGAGGTTTCTTGTCATCATCGGATTCGGGGTGATTTCGCGCCAGGTCTGTCCATCGTCGTCAGTCCAGTAAAGGTGTTGGCTGGTCGTGCCCTCTGAATCTTCTGAGAATTGATCAGAAGGCTGGTCGACCACGGCCCATCCAGTTCGTTGTGAGACCAGCTTGGCCTGACGAAGGCTAGAATGCGGTGCTGGGTTCGCACGTGGAATGGCCTGTGAAAACACAGTGTCTGACGTAAGCAAACTCAAGACGAGGAAGGCTAAGCCCGTCGCGAACTTTGACCTTTGTAACATGCCCGTGCTCCTGTCATGACCTGCCGGGTCTTAGATCGCCGCGAAGGATTGGGAGAAATGTACCAATCTGTCGAAAAGATTGGCAAGAATCAGACCACCGCGCCGCATGCTGACTCCGAAAGACTTACAGGAATGATTCTCTTCATCAATTGTCGCTCTAACGACACGATGTGGCGCTCCAGGCACACAAGTATCGTCGGACCACGGGGCTAAGTCCCGGTAAGTCGCCTTACCGGACATGTGGTTTTGGCAACCAGGATTGCGCCTAGAAGCTATTTTGGAGGGGTATCGTCGCTGTCTAAAGCAACGCGATCTTGTTTTGAGCCAGGCTTGCCATATCGCTTGATTAGGTACGAACCAGCGGGTGGCCGGAACTTTTTCAGAATCGGTCGGACCACCGCGAAGAGGCGCTCTGCGCTCGGGCCGTATATGTAAATCGTGAAGACTCCTTCTCCAATCTCATTGCCATCATACTCTCCCGCCCCCGACTCTCTAATGGCAACAATGAGTTGGTCCTCCAAGGCGTATAGCCGTTTGAGTTCGTCAGCGTTGCCCGCCTTCCCCGAGTGAAGAGGAATCGTGATGACGGGCGCTTGCTCTTCGGCTGCGTTGACAACTCGCGGGGACGTTTTCGCCCTGAAAATCTGAAACATCAAAAGCAAAATCAAAAGCAGGCAGCAGCTGATTAATTTTGCGGTCATAGGCGCGGAGCCTACCAGGGCTCAAATGTTACCGCAAGCGCCTGGTAAGTCGCCTTACCGGATAAGTTCGGATCGTTACTTGGTTTTAGCCGACCGGATATTCGCTGCCCTGATGTTGTCGAGCGCGTCTTCAACAAGAGGTCCTAGAGCATGGTCGGTTTCAAACCGCTTCATTTCTGGAAGGACAACATCAAGGTCTAAATTTCCTCGAAAGAGTGCAATCTCACCGAGAGTAATCAGAGCGGACGAGCGAACGAGAAGCGACTCATGATTCAACATCTTCAAACATTGTGTTTGAGACCATCTCCAATCTTGCTCGTGCTGTGCGGCGCTGTACAACGCTTCGCAGACAACATTCGGGTCGCCACTCGCGAATGATTTCTCCAGTTCAACTCGTGTTCGCGCTTTTATCTCGACATACTTGGGCTTGTCCGACACAACTCCCTCCGCTGAGGAACTCAGGTTAGCACGCCGCCCTGCGTACCAAGTGCCTGGTAAGACGGGTGGTCTCAATGGGTCGACGCAACACTTTCTTGAAGTTTACTCGCAGGAGTCTGAAAACCTAAAGTCTCTCGCGGGCGTTGATTTAAGCGCAGCGCCACTTTGTTCAGGTCCGACTGGGAATAGTCGGACA
>DATMQI010000285.1:0-3700 GCA_035567135.1 Terriglobales bacterium | reverse complement strand
CCGTAGCCCAAGTTGTCTAGGGGTACGCGCGAATGGCAAGAAACGATCTACAGGGAAGTCTCGACCTCCTTGTTCTGAAGACCTTATCCCAGATGGAAGAGTTGCACGGCTACGGAATCGTGCTGCACATCCAGAGAGCGTCCGATGAACTGCTGTCTGTCGAGGAGGGATCGCTCTATCCTGCCTTGCACCGCATGGAGCAGAAAGGATGGGTTCGGTCGGAATGGAAAGTGACGGATACGAATCGGCAAGCAAAGTATTACCGGCTGACGACTGCCGGGCAAAAAGAGTTGCAAAAAGCTGAAAAGAGCTTCGAGCAACTCGTCAAAGGAATTCGCGCCATATTGCGGTATGCGTGAGGTGAGCCATGTCGATCTTTAGGCGGATTGCGAATGTGTTCTCGCGCTCGAAATTAGACCGGGAAATCGATGCTGAAATCCGATCGCACGTGGAGATGCGCACTGCGGACAACGTTGCCTCCGGGATGTCGCCCGAAGAGGCTCGTCGCGATGCCCTCATTCGGTTTGGGAATCGAATGGTGATGCGCGAACGAGTCGCTGCCGCTGACGCCGCGATGGTGTTGGACGCTGCCGGCCGCGACTTGCGTTACGCGGCGAGGCAATTGCGCCGCTCGCCGACATTCACGGCCACCGCCGTAGTGACACTTATTCTGGGAATTGGCGCGAACGTAGTTGTGTTCAGCGTGCTGAATGCACTGCTTCTTAGACCTCTTGACGTGCCGCAACCCAGAGGCCTGTACAACGTCGTCCACCAAACGCAGGGGTACGACAATATGTCTTATCCCGACTACTTGGATTTTCAGAACAAAAACGCGACTTTCGCTGATATGGCAGCTTATAGGATAGAGAGCGCGGGGCTAAGCGCGGGAAACTCCGCGTACAAATGCTGGTACTACAAAGTTTCAGGAAATTATTTTGACATGCTGGGAGTACAGCCCGCGCACGGCCGGGTGTTTCATGCAAGCGATGAACGCGGGCCGAACTCCGCTCCCTATATCGTCTTGAACCATGACTTTTGGCGGCGCAATTTCGGTTCGGATCCGCGCGTTGTGGGAACCACGGTCGATGTAAACAAGCACCCGTTTACTGTTATCGGAGTTGCGCCAGCCGTGTTTCACGGAACCGAGGCATTTATTTGGCCTGATTTCTGGATGCCCGTCGTCGAAAGCCCGGATTATGACGGAGCGGACTTTCTTTCATGGCGCGGAGGGCACAATCTGTTCATTCTGGGAAGGCTGAAGCCGAACGTCACGACCCAGCAAGCGAGCGATAATCTCAACTCCATCGCGCGCGAACTGGCGCATCAGTATCCGGAAGACGATGATCTGAGTGCGAGGCTGGCAAAACCAGGACTAATGGGTGACCAGTTTGGCGGCCCGGCTCGGTCCTTCCTGGCCGACGTCATGCTTCTGGCATTTCTCTTATTGCTTGCGGCCTGCGCTAACCTTGCAAGCCTCTTTGCCGCGCGCACTGCGGATCACAGCCGCGAGGTTGCTATTCGGCTTGCGATCGGATCCAGCCGGTGGCAGGTCCTGAGGCAACTGCTCGCTGAGGCGTTGCTCATTTCTGTTCTTGGGGGCGCGCTAGGAACCATTTTCTCTACCGCATTGCTGCGGGCGCTGACGCGTTGGCAGCCGTTCCCGGAATTTCCAATCCATGTGACAGTCAGCCCAGATCTAAGGGTCTATTTGGTGGCTCTGCTCCTGTCCGTGGGAAGCGGACTCGTATGGGGCTTGGTTCCGGTGCGCCAAGTCTGGGCAACCAGTTTCGCCCAGGTGATGAAGAGCGGGACGGCAGGCTCGATGGTTTTTCGCCGCTTCGCGTTTCGTGATCTTCTCCTGGGAGTCCAAATTATGCTCTGCACTTTGCTGGTGACGGCCTCCTTTGTGGCTTTGCGTGGCATGCAGCGTTCGCTCCACGCACCGCTGGGATTTCAGCCGCAGGGTGCGATCCTGGCGGAGACGGATTTGCACATGGGAGGGCACACTGGGAGTTCATTCGCGCAGGTTCAAAAGCGCATGCTGGAGGAAGTTGCTCCCATTCCGGGGGTTACGGCGGTCGGGATCATCGATGAAACACCGCTAGGAACAGGCGGAAGCAGTACGCGGATTTACCGGCTTGGGACAACTGACTTCCGGCCGTCAAATAGCCCATTTGGGTCGAAGTATTTCTCGATTTCGCCCGGGTACTTGGAGGCGGCCGGGACGCATTTGCTGACGGGGCGCGATTTCACTTGGCACGACGATGCCAAGGCCCAGAGGGTCGCCATCGTGAATGAGACGTTCGCCCGCGCCATGATTGGAAACGGATCGGCTCTCGGGCTCCGGTTTATGATGGCGGACAAGATTCCGTATGAGATTGTTGGCGTTGTTGAAAACGGAAAGTATGAGTCGCTCACTGAAACGCCGTGGGCCGCGATGTTTTTCCCACTCGACCAGAATCCCGATAGTGATACCTCATTGATAGTGCGGTCGCAGTTGCCACCGGGAGAAATCGTACCGGAACTCAGAAGAGTGCTCGCGCAAATCGATCCTAGCTTACCGTTTGTGTTTCACAGCTGGCCTGAGGCACTGGCATTCGTTCAGTTCCCCGCACGAGCAGCGACGGCGAGCCTCGGCGTGATGGGCTTGTTAGCGGCGATGCTTGCCGTCACGGGAGTCTTTGGGATGGCGATGTATTCGGTTTCGAAGCGGATCAAGGAGTTTGGGATCCGCGTCGCCTTAGGAGCACAACCATTCCAACTGATGCGCTCGGCGCTGAGCCGTCCAGTCCTTCTGCTGCTTTCTGGCTCGATAGCCGGCTTGCTGCTAGGCGCGATTGCGAGCCAACTGTTGGCACAGATCGTGTACGAGGCCACGCCGCGTGATCCTCTGGTGTTTGCTGGAGTAATCACAACGATGGCGGCGTTGGGTTTCGTGGCGATCTATATTCCTGCACAACGCGCCTTACGCATACATCCGGCAGGTTTGCTCAGGGAAGAGTAATAGACTCCGCGCTCGGTAAATAACTTCGTGTGATGCTGAGATTGCTCCCAAATTGTCCCAGCTCTTCCACTACCGCTTCCTCGCGCGCCGCACCCGCCTTCAACTTTGCGCCCGCCAGCGCTTCCCGCACAGTGACGAGGTACTGCAGTGGCGACAGAAAGTAGAACCATAATGAAGGCTGACGATGAGACCTAACTTCAGCGGTACCTGGAGAGCAAATCTCCAACGAAGCAAGCTGTTGGGTCCGGCGCCCAAAGCTCTCCTAGTAAAGATCAATCATTCCGAACAGGAGCTAGTCGTCGAAATGCTTATTACAAAACCCGACGACAGCGAAGAGCGGCGTTTGTTTAAAGGTCTCAATTCTGGTCAGGAGGTCGCCAACTATGCAAACGGGGTGGAGGTGCCGAGTTGCTCTCTCTGGGAAGGTACGGAGTTGCTGCTGGGGACAGGATCGACCTCGCTGAGAAAAATCAATTCTGCGAGTCCGGTTTGGTGCGCCCTAAAAACTGCTTTGTTATGTAGAATTCTATATGTAGAATACTATATCACTGCAGAGCATGAAGAGAATCGTTCGGACGAGGCCTGTCCCGAAAGTACGTTGTAGGTTTCACGATTTAGCAGTGGGCTTGGCCGCGAAATCGGCCATGTCTTGGAACACGGTCTGGTGTAAAATAGATGTATTCAGAGAGGACTCTG
>DATMQI010000284.1:0-7164 GCA_035567135.1 Terriglobales bacterium | reverse complement strand
ATCCGAGGAAAGAGCCAACCGAACGCCGGGAAGTCACCTACACGCAAATCACCAACTTCACAGATTCAGCAGTTGCGCCTGCTTTGTCGCCCGATGGCCGGATGGTTGCGTTCTACAAAAGCGACAATTGGTTTCTCACTCCTGATCAGATCTACTTGAAGATGCTCCCCAACGGCGACCCAGTTCAGCTTACGAATGATCCCAGGCTCAAATACGGGCTGGCATTTTCCCCAGACGGTTTACGCATCGCATTCACAACCTATAGCGCAGAGCTTACTGACGAGTGGAAAACATATACGGTGTCTCCGCTGGGAGGCGAACCGACTTTGCTTTTGTCGAATGCCGCGGGGCTCAGCTGGTTAGATCAACGCCGGATCCTATTCTCAGAAATAGAAACGGGCGTTCACATGGGAGTTGTTACTGCATTGGTAAATCGCTTGGAATACCGCAAACTTTATTTCCCCCAGCATCAGCGCGTGATGGCGCACTTCACCTATGCTTCGCCCGATCGTCAGCGGGCGATAGTCGTCGAAATGGATCCGGTCTGGCAACCATGCCGGTTGATCTCACTCCAGGGCACCACGGAGAGCCACCAAGTGGGTCCGCAAGGGCAATGCACCTCGGCCGCGTGGTCGCCGGATGGTAAGTGGATGTACTTCGGCGCTGAAGTCGAAGGCAGTCATCATTTATGGCGCGAACGCTTTCCTGAAGGCCAGCCTGAGCAAATCACATTCGGTCCTACCGAGGAGGACGGCCTTGCCATAGCTCCCGATGGGCGGTCCATTATCACTTCGATTGGCCTGCGCGAGAGTGCGTTATGGATTCACGACAAACAGGGTGATCGCGCGTTGTCTTCCGAAGGTTATGCGAGCCCCGGATCGGCGAGATTTTCACCGGATGGCAAGCTGCTCTATTGCTTGATGCGACATGATTTGTCTTCGTCTTCGAGCGAGTTGTGGCGGAAAGATCTCGAGACGGGGAAAAGTGAGGCGCTTCTGCCGGGGTTGTCAATGGCGGAATATGACGTCTCGGATGACGGCAAGCAGGTTGTCTTCTCAACGCAGCCGAGCGGGAAACCTTCCCAGCTCTGGCTAGCCGAGTTAGATGGGAGTTCGCCTCCTAGAATGATCACCTCGACCGGGGAGCGTGCGCCCCATTTTGGTCCTGACGCACAAATCATCTTCCAGTTTACGGACGGAAGAGCGAACTATGTTGGCCAGATCAGAAAGGATGGTTCAGAGCGCTCCAAGTTGTTCCCAGATCCGATCTCCGCGCTTATCGCCATTTCGCCGGACCGGGGCTGGATAATCGCGGATCTACCGTTGCCTGATTCCGACGTCATCATGGCGATTCCAGTTAGAGGAGGTTCTTGGCGACGGATCTGCACTTGGTGCTCTGTGGATTGGGCTCCTGACGGTAAGTTCTTCTATATGGGGCTGCCGCCGAATTCGCACACAACCCGCGGCACAACGCTCGCAATTCCCGTAGCCGCAGGAGAGACACTCCCAAACCTCCGGTCTTGGGGAATTCGAGGACCAGAAGATGCAAAGTCAGTTCCAGGCACTCAACTCCTGGACGGCTGGTTCCTCTCGCCCGGACCGGACCCTTCGATATTCGCCTACGTGAAAACCACGATGCACCGAAATCTTTATCGAGTTCCGGTCCCATGATCAAAGCGTCTCGCAGCGGGCCAGTTCTCGGAATCGCAAGTGCCGCTCTGGCATGCACGGTCGTGAAGGTCAAAGCGGTGCCGGGTGAGCAAACCTGGGTTTGGGAGAATCGGAAGCGTTTCGCAGGTCCGGGGTAAAAGGCTTTTGGCGACAACGGCTGCGAGATTATCGAGAAGCTGCGAAACGACGATACGTTTCGGCGGGTATGGTCGCGGAAGCGTGCGCAAGAGTGGGGGACAAAGACTGCGTTTTTGAATGGTTGGAGAAGGCTTTTCAAGAGCGTGACGATCTGATGATCAATCTCAATGCGGATCCAGTTTTCAATGCAATTCGAGCGGATCAACGCTTTCAAGGCCTCGTGCGCCGTGTCGGCCTCCCCGAAGCAAGGCCTCAGACGTAGCCAACAGGCGACTTAAGGCCACGCGCTTTGAACTTGCAGACGGCGTTGCACGCAAAAGCGAAGGAAGCGCCCGACTTCCGTTTCTATGCGTTGTACGGCAAGGTATTTCGGGGGATGTATTGGCGTTTGCCCACCAAATCGCCATCAGTACAGTAGCGCGTTACATTGGCGAACTTCCGAAGGCCCACCAGCAGTAACCCTAGCCCCTGATTGTGGCCTCATATCCGTCTCGTCCCCTTAGTTTCCGCCTGACCGATGATAAGGGAACTGCCCTGCTCGATTAAAACTCGTACCGCAACGCGAATTGCATGACGCGCGGCTGAGTCAGCAGACTCGTGTAGGCGCCGAAATTATTCGGCGACTGCGTAAGCGAAGTCAGCAGAGCCGACGATCCCACCGACTGAGCATTGAAGCGCGTGAGATTGGGCACGTTAAATACATCCCACCGGAATTGCACGCTGTGAGTTTCCCGGTAGGGCATCTTCCAGCTCTTGTATAAGCTCATGTCCCACTCGGCGAAGCCGTTCCCACGCAAAACATTGCGCGAGCCGACCTGGCCGGGAAGAGGCAGGGTGAAGTCCTGCTGCGCTGCGGCGGGATCAGCAAAAATGTTGACGCTTCCGTTTTTCTTGAAAGTGCCTGTTCTGGGTTTCGAAGTCATCTGAGTGACCGCAGTGAGGAACCAGTCCGTCGGCCAGCGTTGGCCGCCGTCGACGCTGAAGGGGAATCCGCTGGTCCAGCGAGCCACTCCGGAAGTCTGCCAGCCGCCGATGAAAGCGTCCAACACGCCACTGGCGTTGCCGGCCAGTGCGCGACCTTTGCCAACGGGTAGTTCCGCAATCCAGTTGAGGTTGAACTGATGGGTAAGGTCAAAGTCGGAGACTGCGCGGGCTAGATTCGGGGAAAAGGCGTTGGCCAGGCGGCTTCCTACCAGCCCGATGTTCTGATAGCCATACACAGAGAATCCGACGCGCGACGCCGCGGAGGTGATGTCGATGGATTTCGAATAGGTATAGTTGAAGTCAAACTGAAATCCGTGGCTGACCTGTTTCCTCAGGTTGATCTGAAGCGCATGGTAGCTTGAATTTCCAACCGAGCTCCATCCGTACATGGAAATGGCCTGGTTGTTCAGGAACTGGCCAGAACCGTTACGCGACAAGCCTGGAGGGCCGTTGAAGTAATAGGATCCGGTGCCGCTGTTGTCTCCTATCCCGCCATACAGGTCGATATCCGCCAGGCCAACGATCTCGTCGCCAATGACCGACAGACCCGGGTTGTAATACATATTAAAGACTTCCTGAAGCAGACCGTCCTGAGGATTGGTTGCGGTGGGCACGAAACCGGTTCCAAAGGTGTCCGAATACTGAGTGGCGCCCGCCCGGAGCGGAGGCAGCATGTCGATCCAGTACTGAGAGGTGGGACCTAGCGTCGCGGCGGTAACTGTTCCAATCTGCGCTGGTGTGATGACAGCCTGGTAATAATTTGTCGGCGCCCCACCATTGCTGGACAGCGCGAACTTCCTTGCCAGATTGGACAAAGCCGATGCTGCCGTGTAGTAGTCAATTCCCGACTTCGGGTCTCTGATATTCAATGGCTGAGTGAGGTCGCGCTGGGTGAGCAGATGGTGGCCAAAACGGCCTACGTACGAGACCTGCACCGAGAATCGGCGGGGCAGTTCGCGTCCGATGGAAACGTCCACAGTATAAGAATGTGGTGTCTTGAGCGTGTTGTCGGTTCCCCACAGGTTAGCCTGAGAGTTAACGACAGTTTTCTGGGGAAAACCCGGAGGGGGCGGCGGCAACAGGAATGGAACGCCATCGATATTGGTTGGCGGAATCGCGTTGATGCCGATGATTCGAGGCAGGTTCTCAGCGCTGGTCACACCAAACGTGCAGCAGGTGTTTTGAATCGTGGTGGAAAAACCGGAGGCGCCGATCTGATCGAAGCTGTTGATGAGCGCGAATCCCGCGCGGTCGTACACTCGGCTGAAGCCGGCGCGGATGACAGTCTTGTCGTTGTCGCCAAAGATTCTCTTGAAAGGTCCGTCACTGAATCGCGGCGAATAGGCGATTGAGATTCGCGGCGACCAATCCGTCTTTTCCAGAGGATAGAATCCCGGGCCGTGGTTGGCTGGGCCACTCGGGGTGAAATTAATCGACCCCATTGCGCCGTAGCCAATTCCCTGGTACATGTTCTTCACGTTTTGGGCGAACTGGGTTCCCAGGCCGAATGTGGTGGACGCTTGTAGCCCGTTGGTCTCCCAAGGCGCAGGAAAGAACGACCAGCGCAGTCCGTAAGTCAGCGTGAGATTTGGTTTGATGCGCCAGGCGTCCTGGCCGTAAAACTCGTAAGAATCGAGGCCATAGTTTCGCTTGACCGGTGCGCCACAAACTCCCCCGGGACACGGAACTCCCGGCACTACGTTGCCGCTGTGATCCAGGTTGTAGTTGGCGACCACGTCCGAAATCATTCCATACAACGACAACAGAGGACGATCGTACTGGGTTGCGGTCACAGGCTCGGGCGCGGTGCCCAGTGGAGACCCCGGAATGTTGAGGTTTGGGTGCGCGGCCTGATTCATGGGATCCAATGTGCTCGTAGTGCCTGCAAAACCGATCGGAGACGTCCAGTTGGTTGTTCCCAGGGCTAGAGTATTGGAATGCAAGTAGCTGGTGCGCGGATTTCGGGCGATTTTAATCGAAGTTCCAAACTGGAACGCGTGGGTCCCTTTGGTCCAGGAAAAGTCATCGACAAAATTGTGCAACGGCAACTGGAAATTGTGACTGAAGTTAATTCCCTGATCCAATCCCAGGAACGTGTTCCACTGCTGGTTGGTGTTGCCTACAACGCCAAAGCTTTGGCGAGTGAATCCCCAATGAAAGGAGTTGGCCATGGTCGAACTGAGAACGGCGATATATCCCAGGGCAAACCCTTTGCTATGGTCGAGAATTTCTTGCATGGGAGCACTCGGGGAGAGTTCGCCAGGCAGTGTCTGGTAAGTGCCCGGTAAGAATGGAGCTCCGGGATTGCGCAAGTCGTCCAAGTTGCCGCGCCAAAACAGAGTATGTTTGCCGTCCGCCGTGAGGTGGTAATCGATGCGTGCTATGAACACATCGTTGTCGAGCTTGGTGGGGGCACGGAAAACGTAACCGGCATAATTCAACCCGTCTCCGGCGGAAGGATCGTTGGTCGGCGTCTGACCGGTGCAGAAAGTCCGGTCAAGATAACCAGTGTGATTGGTCAGGTCGAGCATCGCCGGATCAATCCCGATGCCCTTAGGGTCGAGATTTTGCAGAGCTGTGCGATCAAACGTGGTGATTCCGCCATTCACGTCAGCGTACCGAAAGATGCCCTGACAGAGAGACGGCGTAGGAATCACGCGTTCGGCGCGTTGCTCCTCGCGCTCGCGGGTTCCCTCGTAGTTGGCGAAAAAATACAACCGATCTTTTTGAATAGGCCCGCCGACAGAAGCACCAAAAATATTGCGGTTCAGCTGCAGAGGCTTATTCGGCAGCCCTATATTCAGCTCGGACTGCTTGACGAGATAGTCGTTAGCGCTCGTTACCGTGTTCCGCAGGTCTTCATATAACGAGCCGTGAAAAGCGTTCGTGCCGCTCTTGGTCACCAGCGCGACTTGCGCTCCAGAACCCTGCCCCTGGTCCGCACCATAATTCGTGGTGGTGACTCGGAATTCCTGAACCGAATCCTGAGTCACGGGGAGCACCGAAGTGAATGCATATCCATTCGATTGATCGTTCACATCGACGTCGTCGAGTGTGACATTGCTCTGATCGCTCCGCGCGCCATTCACGGCGCCATTGCGCGTATCCTGGTCCTTGTCACCGATGCGATTGCCTGTGTAAACAACCCCGGCTTGCAAACTCAGCAGGTCGGGAACATTCCGGCCCTCCAGAGGTATTTGCCGCACTTGTGTTTCATTAAAGGAATTGCCGAGGGAAGCATCCACCATGTCGATAGCCGGCAACTCAGACGTGACGGTGACGACTTCGATCGCGGAGCCGACTTTGAGCTCAACGTTGGCGGTGGCTGGGGTATTCACGAGCAGGGCAAGATCCTTCTGTTCATAACTGCGAAAGCCCGCTGCCTTTACGGTCAGTGTGTAGCTTCCGGGAGGGACAAGAAGAAACTGGTACTGGCCCTGATCGCCAGTTGCTGCGGTCCGCTCGGTCTTCGATTCGCGATTCGCAAGTACAACCGCGGCGCCAGGGACGCCATTTCCGTTGGGATCCGTTACGGTGCCCCGAACCGATGTTGTTGCCTGGGCGTGAGCGAGACTGCTGCCGAACACGCATCCCAGCAAAGTCAGGGTCAGAGTCAACTGTCTGGCAGAGCACTTCGAGAACCGCGAGCGAAACACCAAAGCGGGGCGGGCCAAGGCGTTATTTCCAGCCATATCTTTCCCTTCCCGAACGCAATTTGTTTTGGAGACTGAACTTAAAGTATGGCGTTTACACTGACCGGATATATTTGTCAAGCGTCAGCAGCCCGCGCAGGGAGCGGGCTGGTGGCGCGGGGACGCCGGCGAGCGGCGTCCGTTGCCAGGGATGCTGCTGCATATCGACGCCAGCCGCCATCAGTGGTTTCAGGATGAACTCTGGTATGACCTGATCGTGACTCTGGACGACGCCACCAGCCAGATGTATTCCCACATTGATCGCAAAGAAAACCGCGCCCGGGTGGACGGTTCCGCCAGTCTGCTTCAATTTCCCAGTTGGGTCTTAGCTGTAACTGACGGCGGCACTCAAGAGTTGTCGGGATGGCCTGTCGCTCGTTGCCCCGGATGCGGTCTGCTCACGCACTCTTCTGTTGCTTTCTCCATTTCGCCCAGCGAGCTTTCTGAGCGGCACGGATACGAGCAATCGCCGCGGCAGACATCTTGCGTTTCGGTCGGCTACTGATGGGCACAACCTTCGCTCCTCTGGCTTTGGCCCATCGTGCACGTTGAGCGACAGCAATTCGGGCACGACCGGCGGCGGAGATTCGGCCTCGATGCGATGCGCCCTTCGGGTTCAGCGCCGAGAGTGCGTTGTTGAGACTTTCAAGTTGAGAAGTGAGACGGGAGCGTTCCCGCTC
>DATMQI010000283.1:0-13676 GCA_035567135.1 Terriglobales bacterium | reverse complement strand
CTACGGAGTGTTCAGTGTCAGCGAATCGAACGTCCCAGCGGTTAAGAAATACATCGCCGAACAGGAAGAACATCACAAGAAGCATTCATTTCAGGAGGAGTTCTTGGCGTTCCTCAAGAAGAACCACGTGGAATACGACGAAAGATACATTTGGGGCTAGCTTCTTTCGCCCCGGCTGGGGCTTGTCGGTTCGTGCTTCTTACCCACGGCTTGCGCCGTGGGCTGCATTCTTGCGCCGCCCTGCGGCTGACTTGTGAGCTTGTCAGAGAAACGTAACGGCGAAGTGACGTATCCAGCCCCCTTTGCTAATTGGCCTGTGCTATCCTTCCGCGGGTTGGTGACCTTATGCGTCGACGTGACTGGACTCGCGAAGAGCTCATTGTCGCCTTTAATCTCTACTGCAAGATTCCCTTCGGCAGAATCCACATTCGGAACCCTCTGATCATTGAACTGGCAAAGGCCATCGGTCGCACACCATCGGCAGTGTCATGGAAACTCGCAAACTTCGCGCGGCTTGATCCTGCTTTGAAGAGGCGCAACATCGCAGGCGCGGCGCATGGAGCACAGGCAGAAGTTGATATCTGGAACGAGTTCAATGACAACTGGGAGAGCCTAGCGTTCGAGAGCGAACGTTTGCTGGAAGACATGACAGGACGAGTTCCGGAGGTCGCGGAGGAGAGGCACGAATTCCCGGAAGGCAGAACCCGCGAAACATTGGTTCGAGCGCGAATAAATCAAGGCTTTTTCCGCGCATCCGTTCTGGCCGCATATGGAGCCCGGTGCTGCGTTACAGGGCTTTCTGTTCCGCAACTCCTGAATGCCAGCCACATCGTGCCATGGGTAGTTGACGTAAAGAACCGAACGAATCCGCGGAATGGACTGTGCCTAAGCGCCATTCATGACCGAGCTTTCGACTGCGGCCTGCTGACGGTCACACCGGACCTGAAGATCAAGCTTTCGCCTAAGGTGAAAGGAAGCAAGGTCGATACAGCAGTTCGAGACTTTTTGTGGCGATTCGAAAACGAATCCATTTCCCTTCCTCGTCGTTTTGCGCCTGACGAAAACTTCCTGCGCTACCATAATGAAAAGGTATTTCTCGGCCGATAGAGGCCTTACCGATGAGCAACGTTAAATTTCATTATCTTTACCGCGACGGCAGCAACTACAAGAAGTGGGCCGAGCTTGTCTTTTCCAACGCCGACGGCTTGTCCGCTGATGTGATCACGAGAGTATTGCGGGACGCCTTTTTGGAGGACGGACTCTCATTGCCCACCAAGTTCGTATCCCCGAGGTGTTTCTCGCCGCCGAAGACGAGCTTACGTTCGATGACCACTGCTTCCACGAGTTCGCCTCGGTCGAGGCCACCTGCGATGCCCCAAACGACGCATGCAGGCGCTCGATCCGCGAGTTCATGGAAGAGGCCGCCAAAGAAGCGGCGCGCGGTTGGCGCGCGTTCAACCCGCAGGACAGGTTGCTTCCGCGAGCTCGGTGACCTCGAATTTCACAATCCCTACAGAGGTATGACTCCCAAAGGCTCAGATATGAAGCGCAAGCAATTACAGAAGCGCAAAACAAACCTGACTTTATCTTTCCCGGAGCTGCGGACTACCACAATCCTCAATTCGACACGGGACGGGTGGCCCAGCCTTCCGCGTTCTTTGCGGAGGCTGGGGCAGTTCAGCCCAGCAATCTCAAGCCGCCCCCGCAGCTTTCTTCAACTTGCGGAACTGATTGATCTCCACCTTGCCCTCGGGGAACACGGCTTCAATCTTCAACTGGCCTCCCATGGCTCGAATCATGGATCGGGGGCTGGGCCAGCCTGCCCTTTCTAAAAGGTCTGCCTTTCCCAGTTGAGAACAATTGATGTGATGGTTGTCACAGATCAGGGACCCGTTCAACCCTGATGATGGGGAAAGCCGCGGAGCGGCACAAGAATGCAGCCCACGGCGCAAGCCGTGGGTAGGTTAGAACGAAGGGAGTAGCCCCCGGCAGGGGCGAAAGACGCCTGTCTCATACATCCGGCAATATTCTGCTACATCTGGTCTTCAGTACCCAAGAGCGGCGTCCTCTAATTACGCCGGACGTGCGCCAACATCTGTTCGCCTACCTCGGCGGGATCATTCGCGAGATGCAAGGAACGGCGCTGATCATTAACGGCACCGTCGATCATGTTCATCTGCTCGTTCGCATTCGACCAGTCCAGTCCGCCGCGGAAATCGCCCGCGTGATCAAAGCGAACTCCTCCAAATGGGTGCGCTCGAAATGGAGCCCTGATTTTGCTTGGCAAAAGGGATACGGAGTGTTCAGCGTCGGCGAATCAAACGTCGCAGCGGTCACAAAATATATCGCAGGACAGGAAGAACATCATAAGAAGCATACATTTCAGGAGGAGTTCTTAGCATTCCTCAAAAAGAACCACATTCAATACGATGAGAGATACATTTGGGGCTAGCTTCTTTCGCCCCGCTGGGGCTCGCCAGTTTCCACTTCTTACCCACGGCTTACGCCGTGGGCTGCAATCTTGCGCCGCTTCGCGGCTGACGTTGTGGGTTATGTCGAGTCTGGAAGCGCCGGGGAGGACGGTCGTCACTAGACCTCGTCGAAGGGTGGGAGGGGAGAAACCCGTGTGGCTTGGTCTCGTGCGGTCCTAGCCGTCAAAGAGTATGGGAAATCCCTGCTAGGCCGCGAGATTTCGGGCCATGTCCCACTCAAGTTCCTTGCGCCACATTTCTTCTACGAACCGCCGTAGAGTCGGGTCGTCGGAAATGCGGCTGCTGGCCGGAGGCGGATCGAAGTCATTCTCGACCTGTTTCACCCACATCACCAATTGCTCCAGAGTCCAATCCTTCTGAGCCATGATGTGGTAGTCGAAGAGGTGGGTGATGACGTCCTTGACTCGCAGCTTGCGCGGAATCCAGAGACGGCAGCAGTTGCAGGGGCGTTGGACGTTTTGCAGCACCCAGTCTCCCCAGACGCCTTCGACGCCGAGGGTGCGCCGGTCGGGATCGTCAATGGGGCGGGACACGCGCCGGAAAGTGCATCCCTCGGCGATGGCCGCCATACCGAGAGCGCAGCCGGATTGGGTCTCAGCCGAATATTGCCGGCCTGCCTGGGGGGCGAGGATGGTGCTGCCGAGCAGAATCGCGTCGCTGAGTTTCATTTGCGATTCTCCTTTCGATCTGGAGCTTGTTCCGCGTAGGATAACACTTCCGTCAGGAGCTAAAGCCCAAAGAATTTTCACGCTTAGGGCACGACTGAAGTCGTGCCCTCCTGGTGGCTCGGTGGTCGAGAGTTGTGCTGTGCGCTCGCAATCCAATCTGCGATTTGCCCAGACTCATCTGTGACTCTGAGACTCTGGGGTGAACTCCCGGCGCGTCTTTACACCCTCCCGGCAACGTGTTAACCTCAATAACGTTACAAAACAATTGAAAAATTAGACAGGAGTGCACCAGGTTAGTGCTAGCCAGAGAGCAAAAGAAATCCCTCATCGACCAGTACGGCACGCATGCTACCGACACCGGCAGCCCGGAAGTCCAGATCGCGTTGCTCAGCGAACGCATTGGTTCATTGACGGAACACTTCAAGATGCACCAGAAGGACCATGGCTCGCGCCGCGGTCTTCTCATGCTGGTCAGCAAGCGGCGTCGCCTGCTCGACTATCTGAAAACCTACAATTCCGATCGCTATAAGACTGTGGTCCAGAAACTCGGTCTCCGCAAGTAATTGCGGCCGGACCCGTTTCGGGATTTTTGTGCGTTTAACGGCTGTACCAACGGAATTGTTCTGCCGTCCTTCGAATCGTGCTTCGTTCGTCCCGAGGGACCGCAGTGGTTGAATGAGAAGCGGAGAAAGTGCGTCTCCAAGTAAATCCCAAGTCACGACTGGCGCCTGCTCACATTGTGCAACCTCCCAGAACGGCACCGGCGTGCCCTCCTGCCCAGAAGGAAATAAAACATGAAGCATGATGTATCGGTTCAACTCACCGGCGGTAAAAGCCTCTCATTTGAAACAGGCAAGCTAGCTAAACAGGCCCACGGTTCGGTCGTGGTGCGCATCGGAGACAGCGTCGTTCTGGCCACGGCCGTGGCCAATCCCGACCCGCGCGAAGGCATCGATTTCTTCCCCCTAACCGTCGATTATCGTGAATATACCTATGCTGGCGGACGGATTCCTGGGGGGTTTATTAAGCGCGAAGGGCGTCCCAGCGAACGCGAGATTCTGACCAGCCGGCAGATTGATCGTCCTATTCGGCCGTTGTTTCCTGATGGATTCAAGTGCGAGACGCAAGTCATTGCGTTTGTGCTCTCGGCGGACACGGAGAACGATCCCGATGTAGCTGGCATTAATGGTGCCTCGGCGGCGCTGACTATTTCTGATATTCCGTTTAATGGGCCCATTGGCGCGGTTCGTGTAGGGTTGGTCAGCGGGCAGTTCATTATTAATCCGACTTACAGCGAAATGCGGGACAGCATTTTGAACATCATGGTCGTGGGGACAGCCGACGGGATTGTGATGATCGAATCCGGCGCTAAAGAAGTAAAAGAAGAGACGGTAGTGGACGCGATTGAATTCGCCCACACCGAAATTAAGAAGATCTGCGCGGCGATCAACGATCTGAAAGCGAAAGCAGGGAAGCCCAAGCGCGCCGTCACTCCCCCAGAATTCGACCAGGCCTACTACAACCAACTGAGAGCGAAGGTTGGCAGCGAACTGGCCGAAGGCCTCGACACCGAGAAGCACCCGAAAGCAGAAAGCTACAACTTAGTCCGCGACCTGAAGAAGAAGCTGCAAGCGGAAATCCCCAAAGAAGACGAAGCAGCCCAGGCCAAACTAAAAGCCTATTACGAGATCCTTCGCGAAAGAATCTTCCGCGAACAAGTAATCAACAACAAGCGAAGACCCGACGGTCGCCCCTTCGATAAGGTTCGCGACATCTGGGTCGAAGTCGGAGTGCTACCAAGAACCCACGGCAGCGCCATCTTCACCCGCGGCGAAACCCAAGCGCTGGTCACAACAACGTTAGGCACCAGCGACGACCAACAACGCCTGGAAACCTTCGAAGGCGAAGCCAAAAAGCGCTTCCTTTTGCATTACAACTTTCCTCCATTTTCGGTGGGCGAGGTTTCGTTTTTGCGGGGGGCGGGGCGGCGCGAGATTGGGCACGGAGCTTTGGCGGAGCGGGCTATATCGGCAATGCTTCCGACTGAAGAGAATTGGCCTTACACCATGCGCGTGGTGTCGGACATTCTGGAGTCGAATGGGTCTTCTTCCATGGCTACGGTCTGCGGGGCTTCGCTTTCGTTGATGGATGCGGGCGTACCGCTTAAGTCTCCTGTGGCCGGTGTGGCGATGGGGTTAGTTAAGGAGGGGAACGACTACGCCATCCTGACTGACATTGCCGGAGCCGAAGATCACTACGGCGACATGGATTTTAAAGTTGCTGGGACCAAAGATGGCATCACCGCTTTGCAGATGGACATTAAAGTCGGAGGCATTACCGCTCAGATTATGCGGGAGGCTCTAGCTCAGGCGCAGCGCGGGCGGTTGCACATCCTGGAGAAGATGAGCGAGGGGATTACCGAGCATCGGGAGAAGGTTTCGGCTTATGCTCCGCGAATTTATACGCTGCAGATTCCGGTGGATAAAATACGCGACGTGATTGGGCCCGGTGGCAAGATGATTCGCTCCATTATCGAGCAGACCGGAGTGAAGATCGACGTCGAAGACACGGGCAAGGTTAACGTGGCCTCGAACGACGAAGCTTCGGCTAACCGGGCGCTGCAGATCATTCGCGATCTTACGGCTACGGCCGAGGTGGGGAAGACTTATCTCGGGACTGTGACGCGGCTGGCGGATTTCGGCGCTTTCGTCGAGATCATTCCTGGAACCGACGGGTTGTTGCACATCAGCGAAGTGGCTGAGCATCGGATCAAAGACGTGCGTGACGAACTCAAAGAGGGCGATCAGGTGCTGGTGAAAGTGCTCGCGGTTGAAGGCAATCGCATTCGTCTTTCACGCAAAGCCATCCTTAAAGAGCAACGAGCGAAGATGGGTGGTGGCGAGACTGGACCTGAAGGCGGCGAGCCGAGCAACGGTGAAGTTGCTGGGGCGCCCGCGTTGACCATCGAAGGCGGCGGGGATTTTCCTGACGACGAACCGAACTTCAATCGCGACGCAGTGGCGGGCGTGGCTGGCAGTGGAGGTGGAGAACGTCCACCCGGAGACCGTCCAGAACGTGGTGGAGACCGCGGCCGTCGACCGGGTGGTGGCGGCGGCGGACGCGGGCGTGGCCGTGGCGGCAGGCCGGGTGGCGGGGGCGGCCGGGGTGGTCATGGCGGGCCAAGACACTAGACAATCGGCCACGGATTTGGGAGGATTTATTTAGGACTGCAAAGGCTGCGATTTTCGTCGCGGCCTTTTTGTTCGCTGCCCCCGTTGTATCTGTATGGATATCTCCAGCAGATTCGTACTCGCGACGTTTGGCCGGCGCAATGCGGGGTTGGTGATGTGCGGCTGCTGGGCCGGTTGTGTCCCGATCACGCAAAGGTGGGCAAGCCCGCGGCTCAGGGGGTGATCTCGAAGACCACGCCCACACTGTGGCCGCCGCCGCCGAGTTCAGTCGTACCGTAGAGGTTCCCCTTCGGGTCGAGGATTACGCCTGCGTCGGGGTAGGCTCCGTCGTTTCCGGTGAAGTGGTGGAGCACGCTGTAATTCCATTTGCTGCCTGAGTTGTGCGTCAGTTTGAATACGACGCCGCAGCCGGCCTCGCATTGGCCAGTGCCGCCGCCTGCGGTGCCATACAGATTTCCGGCCTGATCGAAGGTGACGCCGCTCGGGCCGCAGCCGCTGGTGGGTTGGATGAAATCGTGGACAACACTTTCCTTCCAGCCGTTTGCGCCGTGGGTCAGCTTGAACACCATGCCACAGCCGGCACTGCCTCCCTGGATGGTTGCCCCATAAAGATTGCCTGATTTGTCCAGGACCAGTCCGGCCAGCAAGCGAAAACCATCGCCGTTGAAGGCGGGGAAGTTGTGCAGCACTAAGTGCTCCCATGTGCCATCAGATTTATGCTTCAACTCGTACGCGGTGCCCCCACCGAGGCCGCCGAGTTGGCCCATGCCGCCGTACTCGGTAGTGCCGTAGAGGTTCTCCGCACCATCGAAGATGACCCCGGAAACCGGAATGGACCCGTCCGGGCAACCGGGCTTGGCGCAAAAGCTGTACAAGTAGCTCTGCGTCCAGACTCCGGAGCTGTCCACCAACTCGGTGACCGCACCGTTATAATCGTATTCACCTGGACCTACATTCCCGTAAAGATTGCCTGTCTGATCGAGGACTACGCCTCCACGGGAACCGTAGCTATCGATTACCTCAAATGTCCAGCTGCCAGAAGTGCGCGTCATCTGGAAGACCGTACCGCCGTGTTCGCCGCCAGCACTCGTCGTTCCATAGAGAGTTGCATCGCCTTTGACGAACAGTGCGCCAGAGGGAGAATCGCCGTCCGTACTCGGATCGAAGCTATGCAGCACTTTTATTCTCCAGCTGCCGCCGACAGTAGGTACCAATTCGAAAAGAGTACCATTCGCATAAACGCCGCCGCCCCAGGTCGTCCCGTAGAGGTTGCCTTTTGCGTCCAGAGTCAGGCTGGCATACAAGCCGCCATTGTTGTTCTTGCCTGCGTAAAAGCGGTGCAGCACCTTGAATTTGGTGCTCCCCCAAGCACCTGAGAGCAACACAAAGACCATCGACATCACAAGGGCGTAAGGCTTCTTCTTTGGTATTAACTGGCTGAGTTTCATCTGACACCTCTGGCTCAACACAACCGACGGGGAGCCAGGGAAGCCGCCTCTGACCGCCGGGAATCAACCTGGAGGTTCCAGAGCGGGCGCCGGCCGAACCGAGCAAGCACCCACTCATGGTAACACGCCCAGCAACTCAGTCATCCGAGTCAGGGCCGTCCGGCGTGTCGCTGGGGTTGTTCACGAAATAGTTCTGGAAGTAGCTTGCGTCGTACCCAGAGGGTATCGTGATCGGCGCGAAGTTTCGTGGTTGTGTGTTTGGGAAGAAATCCGACAGCGGAATGTTCCCGTTGACGTTGTCGGGCGCGAAGGCATCCGCAAATTTGTACTGTGGTGGACCAATCGTTCCGATCGAACTGAAGCCCAGAAAATTGTTTTCGATGAACGCCAGAATGCTGCCGAAGTCGTGCGTGTGGACGGCATCTTCACCATTGCCGTTAGGAGGGAGTGCTCCCGAGACGTAACCCGCCGGGGTATAGGCCGAGACCACTAGCATTGGCACGCGGAAGCCGTACACGTAGTTACAGCCCCACTGATTGCAGTTTTGCTGGTTCAGATTCGCGAAAGGTGGGACGTGGTCGGCGAAGCCGCCCCAGTCGTCCCAGGTGATGAATATGGCGGTGTTCTTCCAGTATCCGGCTCCGCCGTCGCAATTGCTGTTGCCGACCGCATTCACAATGTTCGCAACATAAGCGGGGCCCGTTCCATTGTTCTCCGCGCCGTGGTCGGACCACCTCCTATCGGGGATCGCCCAACTGACTGCGGCAAGGTGACATCCGTTGATGTCATCCACGATAGGGTAGGGGTTTGATTTGGTTTCGTACCTCATATTGCTGTAGTACTGACCGCCCGGGAGCAGTCCGAGGCATTCGTAATTGTTGCCACTATATCCCGCTTGACAGAAGTGGTTGATTGCGATGGGCGCAACCCAAAGCCCATTGTGAATATTCTCGGTCGTTGGGTCGAATGTAGGAGTGTAGTACTTCCAACTGAAGCCGTTGGCATTAAGCAGGTCCCCGAGACTGCCGTAGTTATACGGGGAAGGCGCACGCTCGTAGCACGTCCTCAAGCAATAGGGGGTGCCTTGATGGGTGGAGCAGTAGCTTGACGTCTTCTCGGTGCCTATTGGATCGATCGTCCGAGCGAATTCATTCGGTTGAGTGACGAGAGTCGTGCAGCCAGTGTTGTCCCCAGCGAACGGGATTCCCTGAGGGTTATCAGCGACGAACCATGTCCACTGCCCGCTGGGGTCGTTGTAGGGGACCGGGGCAGACGTGCCGGCAAAGATGAACTGGTGAGCGGGGAAGCTCGGCCCTTGATTCGTTTGAAACATATAGTTCGCGAATCCATAGCTCGTGGCGATGTCAAAGTACGGCTGCACGTCCGCACGGTAGACATATGAGTAGCATTTTTGCCAACCGCCAGCGTTGCCGCAGGTTCCGTCCATTTGACAGGCCCCACTACTGTTGGCGTTACACTCTGTCAACCAGTCCCCATGAAAATGCCCCGGATCTTCTGCGTCATTAAGGTGAAGGGGTTGGAAGTATTGGGCGACGCCGTAATGGTTAACGCAGTTCCTGACGTCTACTCCCGCTTCGAACGGATCATCCGTATTACAAGGCGAGACTGAAGGTACGCTGCCGAACAGGTTGTCGGGCGTGCGGTTTTCCTGAAACACGATGATGATGTGATCGAAATGGTGTAAGGTTTGGGCGTACGCTAGCGTTGCGGCTAGCGTAATCAGGACAAATAGGCTTCGGGCCGCGAGCTTCATGGGGACGACCTCCTCATCTGATAAATTTGAGACGGGTTCCCTTCGGTAGCTGTGACTCGGCTGAATTGGCCGGAGGCAGTGACGCGATTATCCTCCCGGAATTTTGCTTGTCAACAAGATTCAACGCTTGAGTTGAGGAGTGTCTCGGGAGCTGGCCCACCTTTGGGTCGCGGGACGTGGGGCACCCGTTGTCAGATCCTTGTCATCAGGCGTGTCTTTTGCGGGATTTGGATTTTGGGGATCTCGACTCTGGAATCTTGGCTTCTTTGGGCTCCTTGCGTTTCTCTTCGGTATCGACGGAAAAGAGCATGAAGTGGTCGAAACTGTGGCGGCGGAAATAGCGGTGCTTGCGGAAGTCGAAGTAGAGTTCTGCGTTCTTTGGCAGCCAGAGTTGGGCTTTGCTTTTGGGGAACCGGACTGGAGCATACTCCACGGTCTGATGCTCGCTGAGTAACTGGATTTCCTTTACCGGAGCCATCAAATCCGTTTCCAGTCGAATGATCTGGAACGTGTCGGCAGAAACCCAGGCTCGTCCTTTCAAGCTGATGTCATGTTCTATGCCATTGACGATGTAGGCTTGAATGCGATGCGGTTTTTCCGCGCGTTGCTGAAAATGAACCAGCCAGGTGGCTTTCTCGTTCCACGTGCCCAGACCTTCGCAGCTCAACTCGAAATCGTCGCGCATATCGGGATGGAAGATAAATGCCAGAGTCGGCAATCCGCGCGTGGCGATCTGGTCGGGGAAGTCTTCTGTCCCGGAGCGCCCGCTGCGATACTCCTCGACTTTGAACCTGCCGGGCTTCGGCTCCGCGATCGACGCAACATAATCGAACCTGACCGTGGTGTGTTTCTTGGGCATCCCCAGCTGGTCGACTTCTTCATGGTATACATCTTCCACGGCATCAAACTTTGCCAAATCATCCACTAGTTCCTTGACGCGCTCCCCTGCCTGGCGAATTACTTCCTCGGTCGGGCAGGAGACGCCAGAAGCCACCTGGGGTTTTGCGTCCTCGACACCCGGAGGCCCCCAACTCTTCATGGTCACTCCCGGGTCGGTGGCGGCGATAATGGGCTCCGTCACCGCTGCTGCAGTAAGGGATTCCATCGTGCCGGCATCATCCGGTACCTGAGACTGCCGTTTCTCGAGTTCAGCCACCAACAGATGAACCTGCGATGCGTGCGCATCGGTTGGCGCGCCGTTCATGAATGTTTCCAGCGCCTGAATCGCCTGGGGGTAGCGCTTCAGATTCGCCAGCGCCTGCCCCAGGATCAATTGGGCTGCATTCGCCGTACTCGTTCCTCTTTCAATCGCAAGCTGCGCTTGTACTTGCGCCTTGTCGAAGTCCCTCTGCTGCAGATAGGCATCAGCGAGGAGATAATGCGCCATCCAGGAATCCGGGTCGGTCGCAATCGCCTGTTCCAGCGGGCCTAGAGCTGCGGCAGCGTCATTGCGCCGGAGTTGCACTCGTCCGAGCAGGTTGAGTGCCTGAACATTGTGCGGTGCCAGCCGGGTCGCGGCAGCTAGATAACTCTGCGCTCGTTCCATGTCCCCTTTCGCAAAATACAAATAACCCAACAGAAAATTCACTTCTGGGTTAGAGGGATCAGAACTATAAGCGGCGTCGAGTTTTTTCTGTGCTTCATCGAACTTCGAGGACTTGAGCGCGGCCAAGCCATGCAGCATGTTCCGTCGTACCTTGGTGGGCATCTCCTTGGCATTCACCGCGCCCAGGTCGATCGCGGAAGGATCTTTCTTTAAAGCGACCTCCATGTGATTTGTGATAATGCTGCCGCTGATCATGATTTCCTGATGCGAGGTCAAGTAACCGAGGGCGCTTACCGCGACGTCGTACGCACCCATCTCGAGGTTGGCGATCGTGGCCATGGAACCGTCTTGCGTGACCTGTGCCTGCATCTGCCCGGTAGTCTTGTTGGTGAGCTGCACCAGGGCCTGACGATCGAGCGGTTTTCGTTTCTCATCATCGTGCACTGCCAGTTGGAGGATGGTACCGTTGCTGTCGACCGGCAGGCGGCCATCGGTGATGACTGGATTCGTGACGACGCCGGCATTGGGGGTGCTACCTCGCTGCGCGAGGACGCTAACGTCGAACAGCATCGGGATTAATCCGAGAGCAATGGCTTTGAAGAGTCGTGGATTCATACAACCTCGCAAACGGGGTCAGGCAGGCGCAGACAGTCTCTCACCGCTTGTTCGGTGGGTCAATGCTTTGCACTGCTTAATCCGATTCTTTGGCGGGTACGCTTTATAAAAGCGTCAACATAACTTTATCCAACTGTTATAAATTGGTGGACCCCCGCGCCGTGTGAGAATAGCTTGCAACTCCTGAAGATACCCATCCATCTTTGATGTACGTTGTAACATGTTCAGGCTCGGGAGCCGATCATACGAGGGGGTGACAGGATTGCTGCGATCTTGCCGCGGCACATTGGCGGTCTTGTTGGCGATGATTGTTTTTGCGGGCAGGTGCCCGGCGTACTCGGTTCTTACTCATGAAGAACTGATTGACTTAGCCTGGAACGACTCCATTCGACCTTTGTTGCTAGCGCGTTTTCCGCGCGCAACGGACGAGCAACTACGTGTAGCACACGCTTATGCCTACGGCGGCTGCGCCATTCAGGACATGGGCTACTATCCCTTCGGCAAACAATTCTTCAGCAACTTGACGCATTACGTACGCAGTGGCGATTTCATCGCGTGGCTCTTGCGGAACGCTCACACCATCGATGAATACGCGTTTGCGATTGGAGCATTGTCCCATTATATGGGCGATTCCATTGGTCATTCGCAGGCGATTAATCCCGCCACGGCGGTCGAATTCCCCAAACTGCGGCGCAAGTTTGGACGCGTCGTGACCTATGATGAAAGTCCTCATGGTCACATTCGAACAGAATTCGCGTTTGATGTTGAAGGGCTCGCTGACGAAGAATTTGCTCCTCCCGCATATTTGAGATCGATTGGTTTCAATGTGCCGAGGAAGTTTCTGGAACAGGCTTTCATTAATATTTATGGATTTGATATTCATGAAATCTTGGGTCGTGCCCACCCGGCCTTGAGAAGCTATCAGACGTCGGTACGCAGCTTCATTCCCGCGTTTGCGGAAGCAGAGATAGTGTTGTATCGGCATCAATTTCCGCCTCATCCGAACGACGAGGCCTAT
This sequence comes from Terriglobales bacterium, assembly GCA_035567135.1. GTDB lineage: Bacteria > Acidobacteriota > Terriglobia > Terriglobales > Acidobacteriaceae > JABDBE01. The sequence continues at coordinate 924 of DATMQI010000283.1, read as the reverse complement.
CACATTTTCGCCGAGCGCGTCGCGCGTACTAGCTATGAGCGGCGGTGGAAGCGCGCATACAAGGGACCTGGGTTCAAGGCGCATCTGCTCGCGATTGTGGTCCTGATTGTGCCGAAGATTGGCTCGGTTTCGGATCTGGCAATAAAGATTCCTAATGCTGATACGGAAGAATGGTACTTGCGCAGCGTCAACCACACCGTCGACGCATTTCACGGCGTACTGCAGAAATTAGCAGCGGACGCGAACCCGCCTCTCCTGCTCGCGAATATCGACCTCGACACTGGAGAGCGAGTGAAACGCGGCGATTATCCGCTCGCCGATCAAACCTACGCGCGCCTGCTGGATCGTCTAACTTCCAGACCAGACCGGATTATCCCCGTAGACATAAAACGAAACATCATCGAATACTACGGGGATCCCGCCACAACCGCTGACCCAGAGCAGCGGGTGAACACGCGCTTGAATGTGCTGAAGAGTATGAAGACCACCGAAGGGCTGGAGTGAATTGGTGGAGGCGGCGGGAGTCGAACCCGCGTCCGAAAATGTTACTGGTCAAGAGACTACATGCTTATTCCAGTTCATGCCCTGGGCATTACCCCAGGACGTTCGCGGTTGGCGCTCAGAACGGACAAGAAACGTCAACCGCTAGCCTGAAGATCTCGCCCTCCCGGCCCAGACGTAGTCGGGAAGACCAGCCCTCTGTGTGACGCTCGCTCACCGCCCGAGGGCGAAGCGGTGGAAAGCGGCTGCCTAATTAATTAGGCTGCGTATGCCATTTGTTGATTGGCAATTATCATTTTGCCCACGATTACGGGTGTGTGCACCCCGGCATGCCTCTTGGCCGCAAGCATCTCCGTCGAAGCCGTGACGCCCCCACTAGTGGGATTGGCCATGCAAAGACCTACTTCCAATCTAGGGGGAAAA
>DATMQI010000282.1:0-12774 GCA_035567135.1 Terriglobales bacterium | reverse complement strand
GGCCCATCGTCGCGATCGTGATTGCGATCCTCACGGTCATAATCGGCGTAATCACAATCTTCACCTTGCCGGTAGCGCAGTTCCCGCAGATCGCTCCGCCTGAGATCAGGCTGCAAGCCAACTATCCAGGTGCAGATGCGCAGACTCTCGAGCAAGCTGTCGCCGTGCCCATCGAGCAGCAAGTCAGTGGCGTGGACAACATGACCTACATGTATTCACTGAACGCCACCGCGAACCAGCAAACGACGTTGCTCGTGGATTTCGATCTCAAGACTGATCCCAACACGGATCTGCTGCTCACCCAGTCTCGCCAGCAGTTGGCCAACGGTCAGTTGCCACCCGAGGTAAATAACTACGGAATCACGTTGAAGAAGTCGACCACTGCACCGCTCATGCTGGTTGCGCTGTATTCGCCGCACGGCACCCATGATTCGAATTATCTGGCTAATTACGCTTACATCAACCTCAACGATCCAATCGCGCGCTCATACGGCGTTGGCCAGACCCAGGTGTTCGGCTCAGGGCAGTATGCAATGCGGCTATGGGTGAAGCCTGACCAAATGGCCAAGCTTGGCATCACCGTCACGGACATTGTTAACGCGCTTCAGGCCCAGAACACAGTGAATCCGGCTGGCCAGGTCGGTGGCGAGCCGGCTCAGAGCAACCAGCAGTTCACCTATGCCGTGCTGGCTCAAGGCCGCCTGACTTCGCCGGAGCAATTCGGCAACGTGATCGTGCGTGAAACACCGAATGGGGGAACTGTTCGCGTTCGAGATGTAGCTCGACTCGAATTGGGCACCCAGGACTACAGCATGATGGCTCGACTCAACGGGAAACCCAGCGCTGTTGTTGCCGTCTACCAATTACCCGGAAGCAATGCTGTTCAAACGGTTGCGGGTGTCCGGAAGCTCATGGCGCAGATGAAGCAAAGCTTCCCGCAGGATATCGATTACGCCGTTTCCCTCGACCAGACACTTGCGGTCACAGCAGGGATGAAGGAGATTTTTTGGACCCTCGTGATTGCAATCGTGCTGGTAATTTTTGTGGTCTATCTCTTCCTGCAAGACTGGCGCGCCACTCTGATTCCGATGCTGGCTGTTCCCGTCTCTCTGGTGGGAACCTTCGTGATCTTTCCACTTTTCGGCTTTTCCATCAACACACTTTCTCTCTTCGGCTTGGTGCTGGCTATCGGTCTGGTGGTCGATGATGCCATCGTGGTTGTTGAAGGCGTGCAGCACCACATCGAGGAAGGACTCAGCCCAAAGGATGCCTCAATAAAGGCGATGGGAGAACTTTCCGGCCCAGTGGTTGGTATTGCCCTGGTTTTAGCCTCGGTGTTTGTGCCGACTGCTTTCATACCGGGAATCACTGGCAGACTGTATCAACAGTTTGCTATCACGATCGCCATCTCGGTGATGCTTTCTGCCTTTAATGCTCTTACCTTGAGCCCCGCACTTTCGGCGCTGCTGCTCAGACCCAAAAAGCAGACTCGCGGACCACTTGGAAAGTTCTTTGGCTGGTTCAACGCATACTTTGAGCGTTCCACCAACAACTTTGTCCGTCTCTCCGGTGACCTGATTCGCAAGGCTGGCGTAGTAATGGTGTTGCTTGTAGTGGCCGGGCTTGCAGCATGGTTCTCTAGCAAACATCTGCCCACCAGCTTCCTGCCCGACGAAGACCAAGGCTACGTCTATATCAGCATGCAGCTCCCGAATTCGGCCTCCTTGGAGCGGACGAGTGCAGCTGCAAAACAGGTAGAGGACGTTCTCGCAAAGACGCCAGGAGTCCAATACACGACCAGCGTGGTGGGTTTCAGTTTGCTCAGCCTCGTCCGAACTTCATATAACACGTTTTTCTGGGTAAATCTGAAGCCGTGGGACGAGCGAAAAAGCCGGAGCGAAGAATTTCAAGCCATCAAAGCACGCTTGAACCAGGAACTCAAGCGGCTGCCAGATGGGACGGTGTTCAGTTTCTCACCACCGGCGATTCCTGGCGTCGGTACTGTCGGTGGCGTGAGCTTTGTCCTGGAGGACCGCGCCGGCAAAGATGTCAAGTTTCTTGCGGATAACCTGGCCAAGTTCATGTCTGCCGCTCGCAAGCGCCCTGAGATTGGCATGATCACGACAACGTTTATTCCGAGCGTGCCACAACAGTTCATCGATGTGGATAAAGACAAGGTGTTGAAGCAAGGCGTCAATTTGACCGACGTCTACAACACCATTCAAGCCTACATGGGAGGGTTATTCGTCAACTACTACAACGATTTCGGCCGCACCTGGCAGGTCTATGTGGAGGCCGAAGCTCCTTATCGTGCGACGACCAACGATCTCGGACAATTCTATGTCCGCAATGGACAGGGGCAGACGGTGCCGCTCACCGCTCTGGCAAAATTCGAGAACCGTTCCGGTCCCGAGTTCACGATGCGCTACAACGAGTATCGTTCCGCGCAGATCAATGCGAGTGCTGCTCCCGGTTATAGCGCCGACCAAGCCAGAGCGGCCCTGGAGGATGTTTTCAAGCAATCCATGCCCCGCGAAATGGGATACGACTGGCTGGGGATGTCCTACCAGGAGGTAAAGGCTGAAGAAGGAGTACCAGCTTCAGTGATCTTCGGGTTTTCGCTTCTATTCGTTTTCCTGATTCTGGCAGCTCTCTATGAAAGCTGGACTGTGCCGTTTAGCGTGCTCCTCAGCACGCCAGTCGCAGTATTCGGCGCTCTCGCTGCGCTCTGGCTGCGTCGCGTCGTGCTCAGCTTCTTCCTGCCTCACTACATGGTTCAAATCGAGAACGATGTGTACGCGCAGATTGGCTTGGTAATGCTCATCGGCCTGTCTGCGAAAAACTCAATTCTAATTGTTGCGTTTGCCAAGGAGGACTACGAACGCGGTATGTCCCTCGTTGATGCCGCACTTACCGCGGCGAGGCTTCGCTTCCGGCCTCTCATGATGACCGCCCTCGCCTTTATTCTCGGCTGCGTGCCGCTCTGGACAGCGTCCGGAGCCGGTGCGGTAGCCCGCCAAATCATGGGAACGGCGGTGATCGGAGGAATGGTCGCTGAGACCTTTATCGCCAGATTCTTTGTTCCGGCGATCTTCTACGTCGTTGAGAAATTCTCAGGCGCTGAGCGACGGAGAGCATTGCCACTCGTTACAGCCGAAGCGCCCAGTCAGGGGGATTGAATTATGAAAAAGGCTGCACTCTTAGTAGGAATCGTTACCGCGCTGGGCTTGATGACCGGCTGCCTGATGGGGCCGACATACAAGCGTCCGACTGTCGATGTCCCGCAGGAATACCGTGCACCCGCTCCGCAACAGGCCGCCCAAGCCTCGTCGCTGGGCAACGAGCAATGGTGGGAAGTCTATCAGGATCCGGTGCTCACGCAGTTGATCCACACTGCTATTGCGCAAAATTATGATGTGCGCATCGCCGCCGCCCGCGTGCTGGAAGCCCAGGCGCAAGTCGGCATCACCCGCGCCAACCAACTCCCCTCGGCGAACGTCGGCGCGGACGTTTTCAGCCAGCAAAATCCGAAGGTCACCAAGCTATTTCCCGCTTACCAGGTCAACGGCGGCGAACTAAATCTATCGGTGATCTGGAATCTGGATTTCTGGGGAAAATACCGCCGGCAGACCGAAGCAGCTCGCGCCCAGTTACTCGCGACCGAGTGGGGACGGCGCGCAGTGATTTCTTCGCTGGTCGCTAATGTAGCGACCGCTTATTTCCAGCTTCGCGCGCTCGACAGCGAGCTCGAAATCTCCAAGCGTACGCTGGCGTCGCGTCAACAATCCCTGAAGTTAACACAGACGCTTGAGAGCCACGGCGGAGCCTCAGGGCTAGACGTGAGCCAAGCGGCGCAACTCGTCTACACCGCCTCGGAGACGATTCCGGATTTCGAACGGCAAATTGAGCAGGAGGAAAACGTGCTCAGCGTTCTGCTCGGCGAAAACCCACAATCCATTCCCCGCGGGCGGGCGCTTACCGAACAACCAGCCCCACAAAACGTTCCGGCCGGCCTTCCCTCGGAATTACTCGAGCGCCGGCCGGACGTCCGCCAAGCGGAAGAGAACATGGTGGCAGCCAATGCACAGATCGGCGTCGCCAAAGCCGCATTCTTCCCTAGCTTGTCGATCACGGGGTTGGGAGGACTGGAGAGCAACGCCTTGAACCAATTCATCAGCAAGCCCTCCGAAACCTGGGCTGGGGCCTTCAGCGTGAGTCAGCCGGTTTTCCAGGGCGGAGCGCTGCGCTCGGGACTGAGGCTCGCCCGCGCTAACTGGCAGGAAGCAGTGCTTTCTTACCAGCAGACTGTTCTGAATGCCTTTGAGCAAGTTTCGAATTCACTCGTGGCTTCTCAGAAAAATCGTGAGTTCCGCGAGCAACAGGAGTTGCTCACGCAAGCAGCACAGAGAACCGACCAATTTTCCGAGGTGCTTTATAAGAACGGCGGCGCCAGTTACCTCCAGGTTCTGACCAGCGAAACGAACTATTTCTCGGCGGAACTAAACCTGGTGCAAGCCCAGTTCAACGAGCGCTTGGCGCTGGTTGAGCTTTACCAGGCGCTGGGCGGTGGATGGCAGCAATAGCGAACTATGTAAAGCTCGCACGATAGTAGTTGGCTTCGATTAGCAGAAAAAACGGTCCTATTAACTTCCGACTTGTCCGCTACTCGAAACGATCTCGATGAACTGACTAGTGCAAGACCAGGTACTTCAAAATCGATAATCGCCCATTGTTAGCGTTCGGCTTCTGGAAGGGGATGGGTGCACTGGGCTTCGGGTGATAAGTTTGTGAGTCGTTGCGGAGTGCAAAACAGTGCGCGACGCCATCAAGAATCGAATCGGAACCGGGACATCACATCGCGAGCCTGATCACCTACGGTCAACGAGTCGTCGTTCCAGCGCCTCAATCGAGAAGTGCTAAGATTCTCCTTCAAATCTATTTTCGTGGACACGATGATGCCGATATCATTGAAAGGCCGCCTGACCCAACCGCTGGTGCGCGTGAATGGTTCACATCGTCACGCTACATGGGATGAAGCCATGGACCGCGTGGTTGCGGCGTTCCGCAAATCCATCGAGAAAAACGATCCACAGAACTTTGGCATGTTCAGTTGCTCCAAGACTACTAACGAACTGAACTACGTCGCGGCAAAATTCGTTCGCAGTGTGATGGGCACCAACAACATTGACAGCTGCAACCGGACTTGACACGCGCCCAGCGTCGCCGGTCTGGCGGCGGTATTCGGGGCGGGTGGAGGGACCAGCTCGTATCGCGAAATTGAAGATGCCAATGTGATCCTGCTGTGGGGATCGAACGCTCGGGAAACGCATCCGATTTTCTTTCATCATTTGTTAAAAGGCGTACGCAACGGCGCTGAACTCTACGTGGTGGACCCTCGACGTACCAGCTCCGCGCGCTGGGCGCATCTATGGCTGGGGTTGGACGTGGGTTCTGACATTTCACTCGCCAACGCGGTTGGCCGCGAAATCATCGCCTCCGGCCTGGCCAACAAAAAGTTCATCCGCCATGCCACCAGCGGATTTGAAGCGTACAAGGCGCACGTCGAGAAATACACCCTCGAGCGTGCGGAGGGTGAGACCGGCGTGCCCGCCGAGGCCATCCGCAGGATGGCCCATGCTTATGCCAGCGCAGCACGTGCCCAGCTGTGCTGGACCCTGGGTATCACTGAGCATCACAACGCCGTGGACAACGTAGTTGCCCTCATCAACCTTGCGCTGCTGACCGGACACGTGGGCCGATACGGCAGTGGCGTGAATCCACTGCGCGGACAGAACAACGTCCAGGGCGGCGGCGACATGGGCGCGATTCCCGACCGCCTTCCGGGTTTCCAGCATGTTGAGAACGACCAATTGCGCGCCAAGTTTGAAAAAGCCTGGGGTGCGAAGATTCAACCCAAGCGTGGCTGGCACCTGAGCGATATGTTCGAGGCGATGGACCACGGTCACCTCACGACACTGTACGTGCTGGGCGAAAACCCGGCCGACTCCGAGGCCGACCGGCATCGCGCTCTGAAGCGCCTGGGCAGACTGGAATTCCTTCTGGTCCAGGACCTTTTCTATACCAAGACTGCGGAACTCGCTGACGTTGTACTGCCTGCTGCCGCGGGCGCCTTTGAAAGTGAAGGTACTGTCACTTCAAGCGAGCGCCGGGTGCAGCGGGTCCGCCGCACTGTGCCACCTCCAGTTGGCGTTCGCGACGATCTCGAAATCATTTTCGATCTTGCTCGCCGCCTTGGCCACGACTGGGGCGCGCCTCATCCCGAAGCTATTTGGAATGAGTTGCGCACGTTGAGCCCGATGCACGGCGGCATGAGCTACAGTCGCTTGGAAGAAATGAGCGGCATTCAGTGGCCGTGCTACGACGAGTCGCACCCTGGAGAAATGTTTCTCCACGGACGGCTGTGGAGCGATCCGCTGATTGGCCCGCGCGCACCGTTTAGCGTGGTGGAGTTTGAGCCGCCCGTGGACCGGCTCGATGAGCAATATCCCATCCGCCTCACTACCGGCCGCCGGCTCGATGATTACAACACCGGCGTGCAAACCAGAGAATACGCATCGCCGCTGCGCCGCGAAGAAGCGCTGGATATTTCTCCTGAAGACGGTCAGCAGTACAAGTTACGGGAAGGCGAAAAAGTCCGGGTGACGTCTCGGCGTGGCTCACTTCTGGCGCCGGTGCGCTTTGATTCGGGGTTGCGTCCGGGCCTTGCGTTTTTGTCGGTTCACGATCACGACCAGATCGCGACCAACGAGCTGACGATCGACGCTGTAGATCCAAAATCAGGCACCGCAGAGTTCAAGGCGACGGCCATCCGTATTGAAAAAATATGAGAGGACTTGATTGGACTTTCATCTGACCGGCGCGCAAGCTACTGCAGAGGAACGCGCTGCCGTTGACTCTGAGCTGGGTTCGCCCGAATCAAGCTGGCGAGGCGGCAAGCGTCAATCCCACGAGAGGCACGCGACTTTCAACGGCGATACCGCTGGAATGCGGCATCTCCTTCTACCCGTACTACATGCGATCCAGAACCGCATAGGCTGGATCAGCCCTGGCGCTATCAACTATGTCTCGTTGCGGCTGGATGTTGCTCCAGCGGAAGTTTATGGCGTGGCTTCTTTCTATGGAATGTTTTCCCTCCAGCCCCGTCCTCAAGTCGCAGCCCACGTCTGTGATGACATTGCGTGTGTCACGCGTGGCTCGGACAAACTTTGTGCCAAACTGGAAAGCGCGATTGGTCCCGCGGGCTCACCTTGCTTCGGCGGACGTGCCATCTGGGTTCGCAGCCAGTGTCTGGGTCTTTGTGAGCGCGCTCCCGCGACACTCGTCAGTTCGGCTGGCGAGCAATCCCGTAAACGAGTGCTAGCGCCCGCTTCCGTGGAATCTGTGCAGTCTTTGATAAACGACGCCATCCAGGGCCGACTGCCCGCCGAGCCCGACGTGCTTAACGTTCAGACCAGCGTCCCCCAGATGGCACAGAAAAGTGAACCGTCTCCTTTACGACTTCTCCATCGAATTGGCCAAGGTGGAGCTTCGACCTTGGAGGCCTATCAAAGACTCGGCGGCTACAGAGGTCTACGGAAAGCTTTGGAGCTTGGCCCTGAAGGCACGCTACGGGAGCTGTCTGCTTCAAAGCTGTTGGGTCGCGGCGGCGCGGCGTTTCCCACCGGCAAAAAATGGGAAGCGCTTTTCCTGCAGCGTCATCTTCTGCAACAGGACCCTACCCACGCGCACTATGTCGTCTGCAATGCTGACGAATCCGAGCCTGGCACCTTCAAAGACCGCATCCTCATGGAAGGCGATCCCTTTGCCATTCTCGAGGGGATGACGATTGCCGCTTTCGTCACCGGCGCGCGGCAAGGGTATATCTACCTGCGCGGAGAATACCCGCTGGCCGCCGAGCGGATGCAACTCGCAATCGAGTCGGCCAAAGACAACCGGTCCCTCGGCGACAATATCCTCGATAGCGGTCTGCATTTCGACATCGAAATTCGCCGGGGTGCCGGCGCTTATATCTGCGGCGAAGAGACGGCACTATTCAACTCGATTGAAGGTTATCGCGGCGAACCGCGCAACAAGCCGCCGTTCCCCACACAGTCCGGACTCTTCCGCCAGCCGACCGTCGTCAACAATGTGGAAACGCTGGTCAACGTTCCCCATATCATCCGCGACGGCGGTGCTGTTTACGCCAAGCTCGGGACGGACCACTCCGCCGGAACTCGGCTCTTTTGCCTTTGCGGACACGTGGCGCGGCCTGGCGTGTATGAAATTGTCATGGGAACCACGCTTCGCGAACTCATTGATCTTGCTGGAGGTGTTGTTGGGAGCGGCAATCTGCAGGCGGTTTTGCTGGGAGGCGCGGCCGGAACTTTTGTTTCTCCCAAGGAACTCGAGACGCCGCTAACATTTGAAGCCACGCGCGCCATCGGAGCTACTCTCGGTTCCGGCGTGGTCATGCTGTTTGATGACACGATTGATCTTCGCCTCATCCTCCTGCGCATTGCCAGTTTCTTCCGCCATGAAACCTGCGGCCAATGCGTTCCCTGCCGGGTCGGCGTGGTGCGTCAACAGGAGGCGTTGCAGCGCCTGGTGAACGCCAAGCCGCTTGGCTCGGCAGCTCAGGAAATCACTATATTGCGCGAGATGGCCCAGGCCATGCGCGATGCCTCAATCTGCGGTCTGGGCCAAACGGCCGCCAGTGCACTGGAATCTGCCCTGCAACGCTGGAGCCTGTTTTCATGAGCGAAGGCTCGACCGAAATCGATCAAGTGCTCGACGCGCCCCAGCCTACGATTCCTCTACCACGCGGCCCGGTTCCACAGGCTCCGCCTCAGCCCGAACGGCGTTCGATCGAAATCAAAATTGACGGTGAGGCCGTTTCAGTGGCCGAAGGTTCGACCATTTTCGACGCCGCAAAGCAACTCGGTATTGACATTCCCACGCTCTGCTTCCTGGAGAGCCTCACTCCGGTCAATGTCTGCCGCGTGTGCGTCGTGGAGTTAGAAGGTTCGCGCACGCTGGTTCCTGCTTGCTCACGCAAGGCCGAACCAAACATGTCGATCAAGACGGATTCCGAGCGCGTCCGCCTGAGCCGGCGGCTGGTGCTGGAATTTCTGGCTTCGTCCGTAGACCTTTCCACGGCACCCGCACTGCAGGTGTACATGGAGCGCTATGGCGCCCACCCCGAGCGCTTTGGCACGGATTCCGCAACCGTCGCCCAGCCCGTTAGAATCGACAACGACCTTTACGTCCGCGACTACTCCAAGTGCGTTCTGTGCTACAAGTGCGTAGAAGCCTGCGGCGTAGACGCACAAAATACTTTCGCTATCGCCGTGGCGGGCCGCGGTTTCTACGCCCATATTGCCACGGAGTTTGACGTTCCCTTGCCCGACTCAGCTTGCGTCTATTGCGGCAACTGTATCGGCGTCTGCCCGACCGGCGCGCTGATGTTCAAGAGTGAATATGACATGCGCCAGGCCGGGACATGGGACGAGAGCCGTCAAACCCAGACTGACACCATATGTCCTTACTGCGGCGTGGGCTGTGAACTCACGGTGCATCAGCAGGAAGGCCAGATTGTCCGCGTGACCTCGCCGTCTGACCACAGCGTGACTTATGGGAATCTTTGCATCAAAGGCCGTTTCGGCTGGCAGTTTGTGCAGATTCAACCTTCTGGCAAACAAGAGAAGTAATTCCTCTGCCGAGCACAAAACCACAAAACAATGACTTCGCCATAGTGGTCATTGAGCCCCAGTTTCTAACCTCACAAAAAGCCGTTGACAGTTCCCCGCGTGGCCCCTACTATGCAGTGCCACGGGGTGGCGGGGGTTTTCCCCCGAAACCTGTCAGACCGAACCGCGTCCGCTCCCCGATAACTGTTCAATTCGAGAACTTGTGAGGGCTCGATGTCAAACCTAAGCCTTCGGTCTACGTGTCTCGCAGCATTCAGTTTCGGTCTCGGATTTCTCTTTTCGGGCACGCCATGGTGCGCCGCCGGTACAGAGCATGTTGCGCAAAGCAGCGTGCAAAAGGCAAAATCGGGATCGCCTAACTCTGTCTCCTCGGCTCCGGCATTGAGCTACGCAACCATCTTTGCTGCCCCAGGAAACCGGATAAACTCAGTAGCCGTCGGGGCTGACGGAACGCTGTACGTCGCCGGAATAACCCTCTCGAAGGGTTCGCGGCAGAGTGAGCCGGAGCCCCACGAGGCCGAGGGCAACGCTTTCGTGGCACGATTGTCAGCGGATGGCTCCAAGATTCTCTACTTTACTTTTCTCGACAAGAGCGGCTTGGATCAGGCCCGAGCCATCGCCGTTGATGGAGCAGGCAATGCTTACGTAACTGGAAGAACGCGCTCGCGGAGCTTTGCCGTTTACGGCGCGCTGCAGTCAAAATGCGGCTCGAACACAGGACAACCATGCTCGGGCAATGTTTTCCTCTCCAAGTTGAACATTCAGGGCTCTGTGGTGTTTGCAACCTACTTTGGAGGCAGCGGAACCGACTCCGGAAATGCCGTTGCGCTGGACTCGCGAGGTAACATTTACATCTCGGGCTCGACCAGTTCCTCGGACTTTCCCGTTACCAAACCAGCGCAGAACGTTCTCTCGGGCAAGGCCAACGCGTTCGTGGCCAAGATATCGGCTGACACATCACATGTCTTGTACGCCACCTACTTCGGTGGCAGTGGTACCGACGAAGCCAGGGCTATGGCCGTCGATAGATCCGGGCGGACATATATCACCGGTCTAACTACGTCACTGGATCTGCCCGTCCATGGTGCGTTGCAGCCAAAATGCACAACTGCAGCGCCGGGCACGTCCGCCTGCCACGAAGCCTTCATCGCGGAGTTGTCGGCCGATGGTTCAGAATTTCTTTACTCGACCTACCTCGGTGGCAGCGGCAGCGACGTGGGCAATGCCATCGCACTCGACAGCAAAGGATACGTCTACGTTGCTGGTTCAACCAGTTCCCACGATTTTCCTAGTGTGAAAGCGCTGCAAGGCACGCTCGCCGGGTTTGGCAACGCTTTCCTAAGCAAAATCTCGGTTGACGGAGCGAAGCTCGTTTTCTCGACGTACATTGGCGGAAGTGGGTCGGATGAAGCCAATGCCCTTGTCGTCGACTCTTTTGGCGACATCTTCATCTCCGGACGAACTCACTCTCCCGATTTTCCGATGACCAATCCGCTACAGGCTGTGTGCAACAAGAATGCGCTGGGCCAGTGCAGCGAGGACGCTTTCCTGGCCATGCTTGACTCAACTGGCTCCAAGCTTCAGTTCTCCAGTTATTTTGGCGGTAGCCAACTGGATGAAGTCCGTGAAATTGCGATTGACGCCCAAGGCGCCGCCTATCTGGGAGGTTGGACCAACTCTACTGACATCCCGCAAGCCAACAGGCTTCATTTGCCCGACGGGAGTCCAACGGTGGCCGAGAAAGATATCGGCAGCTTCGTGGCTAAACTAGAAGGCTTCCCCCACCCGAATAACGTCACCTGCGGCGGTAGCACCAATAATTGGAATGGTAACGGCGGCGACAATCGATGGACCACTGCCTCCAACTGGAGTGACAATCGGGTTCCGATTTCCACCGATAACGTTTGTATTGCCAGCTCTTTTTCGGGAAGTACGATCACAATCTCCAGCCTGCAAAGCCAGAACCAAACGATTGCCGGCGTAATCTCGGGCGCTCCGATCTCCTTCCAGAGCGGTCCCCTCACCGTCTCAGGTACGGCCACTTTCTCTGCAGACCTAAGCGTTAGTAGCGATGTTCTGACGCTAAACGGCTCCGCCTCCATGACCACCATGGAACTCGACGGAGGCTACCTAACCGGTCCCGCTACGATCACCGTTAGCGGTTCGCTGACGTTGCAGGGTGGGTCGATGTGCACGGTGTACGGCAATGGGAGTTGTGGCACGCCGACGACCAATGCGGTGACCAAGGCCAACGGCGGGATCAGCATCAGCTCCTACTCGTATCTGGTGGGTCGCACCCTCAACAATGCCGGGGTGGCCACGTACACCAGCGGCTACTACCTGGCGCTGAACAACGGGGCGATTGTGAATAATGCGGCGAAGGCGGTGTGGGACGTGAGCAATGGCGGCCGTCTTTACTCTTCCGATGGGACGGGTGTGTTCAACAATGCGGGGACATTCCAGAGCTCGGGCAGTGGAGGCAGCCAGATTCAGGCAACATTCAACAATACTGGCGCGGTGCAGGTAACAGGCACCAGCACGCAGCAGTTCGAGGATGGTGGCAGTTGTGGTTCGAGTTGCAGTGGGAGCTGGAGCGTAAGTTCGGGCGCTGCGCTGGAGTTCTATACCGGGACGTTTGCCTTGAGCGGCGGGATCAGCGGGGCGGGGTCGGTGATTCACAGCACCACGGAGACTCTGACCGGCACCTATAACGTGACCGGGGCGACCACGGTAGCGGGGGGGGCGGCAGTGAGCTTTGGCACGATCAGCAGTGTAGGGGCGCTGACTGTGTCGGGCGGGGTCGCTAACTTTGCTAAGAATGCGCTGACGGTTTCCAGCATGACCATGAGTGGCGGCACCTACTACGGAACGGGGACGCTGACGGTGAGTGGGTTGCTGACGTTGCAGGGCGGGTCGATGTGCACGGTGTACAGCAATGGGGTTTGTGGCACGCCGACGACCAATGCGGTGACCAAGGCCAACGGCGGGATCAGCATCAGCTCCTACTCGTACCTGGTGGGTCGCACCCTCAACAATGCCGGGGTAGCTAGCTATACGTCAGGCTACT
>DATMQI010000281.1:0-7124 GCA_035567135.1 Terriglobales bacterium | reverse complement strand
CCGAGTCGAGCGCGGTGCGCGTCCCGGCATAGTCCATGAATGGGCCGTTACTGTCACCAATGGAGAGTCTGTAGCCGTTCCACGCACTGCCCTTGGCGTAGTAGACGTTCTTCTCGCCGTATTTGGTCGTGCTGGCTACTTCGGGCAAGGGCGGCATTTGCGCAGGGGCGGCATAACTGAGCCCGAAACCGTAGGCGAACTGCGGATCATACGTCGCATCCCCAACATTTAACGGTGTCTGATCGGGATCCTTGGGCCATGAGAAGCTGAGCTTGGCGGTAAAGTCGTACTTGCCCGTTAGCACGTCGGCGACGCCTTCGCCTTCCGAACCCGGGAGCCACGCCTCGACAAAAGCATCGGCGGCGTTGATCTGCGGATTGACATAGAGCGGGCGGCCCGACAGTATGACGGCGACCACCGGAACGCCCTGCGCTTTTAGTTTCCTTATCAGTTCCAGAGACTCTACATTGTCGTGATGTAGCGCCACGTCCCTCTGATCGCCCATGAATTCGGCATAAGGAGTTTCACCGAAAACCACGATGGCAACGTCGGCCTTTTGCGCCGATGTGCCGTCGGGGCTAAGCAGCGCCTGTCCGCCGCCTTCGTCGATCTGGGACTTCAGGCCTCCATAAATCGAGGTGGCGCCCGGGAAGTCGTTCGGGCCGTTATCGGCGCCCTGCCAGGAGAGCGTCCAGCCGCCCGCCTGCATGGCGACATTGTCGGCGCCATCGCCCGCAATCAGGACAGTAGCGTTCGGCTTGATCGGCAGGACGCCATCGTTCTTGAGCAGTACCAGCGATTCGCGCACCGCCTGGCGTGCGACGGCGCGGTGCAGAGGCGTGCCAATGGGCTGGTAAGTATTGGGACGCTTGTTCGGCGCGGGCTCGTCGAACACGCCCATACGCATCTTGACGCGCAGGATCCGCCGCACGGCGTCATCGAGGCGCTCCTTCGGAATCGTGCCATCCCCCACTTCGCGCACCAGATTTAAGTAGAGCGCTTTCCAGTCCTGCGGGGCGTTGAAGATATCGAGTCCCGCGTTGAACGCCGGCGCGCAATCCGCATTGGTGCAGCCGGGAATTTGGCCGTGCGCGTTCCAGTCACCCATGATGAAGCCGTCGAAGCCCATTCGGCCCTTCAGCACGTCCGTCATCAGGGCCTTGTTGGCATGCATCTTGATACCGTGCCACGAATTGTAAGATGCCATGATTGATTGCGTGCCGGCGTCGATTGCCTGGGCATAGCCGGCAGCGTGCAGCCTGATCAGATCGGCTTCGGAGGCAAGTGAATCGCCCTGGTCGCGGCCACCGTCGGTTGAGCCGTCGCCGAGGAAGTGCTTGGCGGTCGAGATGACATGATCCTTGTCGAGGAAGTTCGAACCCGAACCTTCCAGCCCCGTCACCATGGCGGAGGCATATAGGGCCACGATCTTCGGATCCTCCGAATAGCTTTCATAGCTGCGGCCCCAGCGGTCGTCGCGTGCCACCGCAATCGTCGGCGCGAACGACCAGTCCATGCCGGTAGAGCGCACCTCGGCGGCAGTGACTTCGCCGATGCGGCGAAGCAGATCCGGGTCGTGTGCCGCGCCCAGGCCGACATTGTGCGGGAAAAGGGTCGCGCCATAGACATTGTTGTGCCCATGGACGGCGTCCGAGGCCCAGATCAGAGGAATGATGATGCGGTTTTTCCCCGGATCAACCGAGGCATCGTAGTAGGGCTCGATTAAGTTGACCCAGTCCTGAACGCTCGAATGCTTGTTGCCGCCGGGCACCGCACCGCCGCCGTTTTCAATTGATCCGATGTGGTATTGCGCCACTTCGGCGGGGCTGATCGATTTCCACTCAGGCTGGACGACCTGACCGACCTTTTCCTCGACCGTCATCCGTTTGAGCAGGCCATCGATCCGCTCTTCGATTCTGGCGTCGAGGCCAATCGGTGACTTGCTTTCCGGCCATAGTTTGGGATGAACTACAGGGGCCTGATTGTCGGATTTTGGTGAACCTAAGTGGCGTACCCTAGGGGCCTTCGCCTGGACGCAAAAAGGGTTCATTGCCAAGCTAACCCCGACCAGCATTGCCACGGATGATACAAATGCATTCTGGCGAGAAAGCTTGCGCTTCAGACTCATGAGTAAACACTTCCCGTTGTCGATCCCTACGCCAACAGAATGGCACCGACTTCATGTTTCCTGTCTAGCTTATTCTAGCCAAGACGGTGAGATCGCTGGCTTCACCAGGGAAGAAATTGTATTCCTCGATAGTGGCTTCTCATTGGTCGTTTTCACTAACTACGATGGCGCCAACCGCACACGCTGGTCGTTCCTTACAGGGCGTTGCAGTGCGACCGCTGCCTTGTAATTACAACGTGATCCAGTTTGTCAGAGGCCTTTCACGGCGGTAGCCTGCGTGTTCGGGATCAGTGGGTCGAAACGAGTCCGTTGAAATCTAGCCCGGCATAGTGCTAAGTCGAAGCCGTGTCGATTTGAGGCAAATCTCCGCAGGCTCAGATTTTTACAACTTGGCTCCATTTTGGCTCCAATAAAAAGGACAAAAACAGGCTGGTTTTAAGAGCTATGTCTTGCAGAATCAACAGATAGACTCGGGAGAAGTCAGCCCTGAAAAAGGCTGGCGTCGGCGGTTCAACTCCGTCCCTGGCCACCATATCTCTCAGTTGCTTAGCGACCCGGCTCGAAATTTCACACCTATGATTTCACACCTGTGTTCTCCTAGCACCCCTAACGAGTGGCAACTTACGCATTTTCGCTAACCTCGATCGGAAATACCTGGCCGAGTACCGCCAAAACCAGCCGCCGCAAGCAGAGGAATCGCTCCAAACGTTCCTGGTTTTAGGCTCGCGACCATCGCTCCAATCCCTCCCACGACTCGGTGAGATTGACGTTTCCGCTCCTCATTTCAGTTCCTGTCTCATCTTGACTAGCTCGGGCTCTATTTGTTCCGTAAAAGCGTCGCGAACGTCCCGTTCCCCGAACCTCTTTTTCTTCTTTGCGATCTCAGTGAATTTTCATCCGCCTGCGGCGGTTAAGTTTGCCATTCATGCTAAACTCTCGTCCTTTGTTCATAGCTACCAAGTAAGGTATGAGGAGCACTGGCTCATTGTCATCGTCCAGGGCACTTGAGGTGGGTTATGCGTAACTTCGTCGCGCTTGCTCTACTGACTGCGGCTGCTTTTGCCAAACCGCATGCGCCGCTCCCGACCGCGCTCCTCCACGCCAAGACTGTTTACATTCAGAATCAGAGTGGTGAGGCGAAACTACTCGACGATTGCTATACCGAGATTCAAGAATGGAACCGGCTTACTATTATTGACCGGCCGGAAGACGCGGACGTGATCGTCATCTTGTCCAAAAGTTCTTCTAGCTCTAGTGTTTCCGGCTCCACCACGAAAGTCTGGGAGCCAACGGCCAACAATGGCGACGGAGGATATCAAAACGTTTCTCATGGCGGAGCGATCGTGAACTATGTTTACGTAACGATGGCTTGGGTGGGCCGCGATAAGCAATTGCTTTGGTCGCACACCGCGCGATGGAAATGGATTTGGAGTCATCCCACCCAGGTAATTATCGATGAACTTCGCAAGCGCATCGACGAACAAGAGAGACACTAGGATGTTCCTCGCGAGCGAGGGGCGAGTGGCTTTTCTGCCTCATCCCGGGGGAATGTCTCCCCAACCGGACGCTTCGCCAATCGCTTAGTCGACTGCAAGTTCAGGCGCGTTAGGCTCGCCTCATCTTTGGCGTATTTTGAGATCGCGACGAGCTTGCTTGGTCTCATGATCCACATGATCTGATTGATGACTTGCGCTGTGGCATCAATCGTCGCGAGCGCCACGGGAACGCCATAGCGCGACTTGAGAACGGCTGCCTTTCCATTTGTTTCGACCCGGGCAAGCGTCACGCCCTTCCAGAAATGTGAAGAGACGGCAGCAATGAACGTCGCGACGCGCGTCCGACCAGAAACCGGAATCGTGTCGCCGATATCTGGGCCTGCTACAAAGAATGGAGCGACAAGGATGCGTTTGACGCTGATGGAGACCTGTCGGTACCCGGACAGGCGGAAGTCTTTGCGATTGGCGACATCGCTCATGTGGTTGCTCCGGTTCGACCGATTGGCCACCGCGCCCATCTCTGCGGGCTTTCCTCCGGTAAAATAGGCCCGTGTCGGAAGTCAAAGTCAACCACGGTCAGGCGCTGTCGAAAGTCCCCATTTTTTCTGGGCTTACAGAATCCGAATTTGCGTTTTTGGTTCAGCGGGCTGTGCCACGGAATTTTTCCGCAGGCGAGACCGTCTTCAGCGAGGGCGAACCTTGCACAGGACTTTATGTTGTTGAGTCCGGGCACATCCGCATCTTCAAGAGTTCCTCTGGTGGACGAGAGCAGGTGCTCAGCATCGATGGGCCGGGAAGTTCGGTCGCAGAGCTTCCAGTCTTCGATGGGGGAACCTACCCGGCTTCAGTGACGGCAATCGAGGATGCCACGCTCCTCTTCGTCAGCAAGCAGGATTTCCAATCGCTTTGCCTGGCTCATCCGGAAGTCGCGCTCAAAGTGCTGCGCGTGGTCGGGGCTCGCCTGCGAAGGCTGGTAGGAATCATTGAGGAACTCTCCTTCACGACGGTACGTCACAGGCTCGCTGCGTTTCTCTTGCGTCTCGCCCATAAGGAAGGCAGGCCCTCTGCCGATGGCGTAGAGATTACATTGCCCGCCAGTAATCAGGAATTGGCTTCGCAGATTGGAACGGTGCGCGAGCTCGTTTCCCGCAACCTTTCCCGGCTGCAGGCGGAAGGAATGCTCAGGATTGATGGCCGCAGCGTAACCATCTGCGATTCCAAGGCTTTGGAAGCCGAAATCGACTCCGCCGAGTGAGTCCCGTAGCATTTGATCTTCTATGGGCCCTGCCGTGTTCCAGCCTGCTTTCCTCCCAACGCGGTCACCTCATCAAGTCATTTGTTGATGCCGTGACAAAAGTCATCGGCACGGCGACGCTCGTTCGTTAGGCTCAGGACATCAAGCGCGGTCGCAATGCACGGAGCTGGGCCGCCAGGAGGATGCGATGACCATGATTGCCGAGAAAACTGTACGTGAATTGGCCCTGGAAAACCCAGCCGCCACGAGAGTGTTTGAAAAATTGGGTATCGACTATTGCTGCGGTGGCAACAAGTCGCTCGAAGAAGCCTGCCGTGCGGCCAACCTCCAAATGGACGGCGTCTTGAATTCGCTGGAGTCAGCGGAACCGTCTGCACAAGCCGCGAAAGGCGACCGGGACTGGCAGAACGAGGAGCTCGCTGATCTGATCGCACACATCAAGAACACGCACCACAAATACACGCGTGAAGAGATTACTCGCTTCGGACCCCTGTTGGATAAAGTCTGCTCCGTTCACGGAAAGAATCATCCTGAGCTGCCGCGGATTCGTGAGATCTTCCGGGGCTTGGCACAGGAGCTGACCATGCACATGATGAAAGAAGAGATGGTTCTGTTCCCATACATAGAAAGGATGGAAGAGGCCGTCATCCAGAAGGAACCCGTCCTGCCACCACCATTCGGGAGTGTGCAGAACCCCGTTTCGATGATGGAGTATGAACACGATTCCGCCGGGAACGCTTTGCGTGCCTTGCGCGAGGGTAGCGGTGCTTATACCCCTCCAGGCGATGCATGCATCAGCTACCAGACGCTGTACAGAGCGTTGGCGGAGTTTGAAGCTGATCTGCACCAGCATATTCACTTGGAGAACAACATCCTGTTTCCGCGTGCGATCGCCATGGAGAAGGCGCACCAACTGTGACGGATTTGCCCACGCGGGAAACCTGGACTCTCAAGGAGCAGGTTTGTTCACCGAGGCGATGAGCCTACGACAATGCAGGAATCAAAAGCAGTACTGAGCTATACAACAAGTCTCAGTCCGAAGGACGAAACGGTTACGACGGAGACCAGTGAAGCTGTTCGTGCGGCTTGCCGGGCGCGTCGGTGGGCCCTGATTGTTCCTCGTGAGCATGGGGCCTGGGGATTATTGCTTGTCCCGCTCTTCACCGGCGTGGCAGCGGGCATGGCGTCGGCGCCCAGGCTTTGGCCGCTGCTAGCGTTCACAATTGCGGCGCTGTCCCTGTTCTGGCTGCGGACACCGATCGAAAGCCTCACCGGCACAAGTCCGCTGACGGCCCATACTTCGCAAGAGTGGTGGACTGCATTTCTGGCCTCCGTTTTGTTGTCTGGTATATCGGTCGCTTGTTTGACCGGGCTGATGTGGAAGGGACGAAATTTAGAACTGCTACTCTTCGGAACGGTGGCAGGGGTCGCATTCGTGGCCCAGGCGGTCTTTCGTAGACTAGGCCGGCGGGCGCGAATGGCGGCACAGCTGGTGGGGATAATTGGTCTCACCTGCACCGCGCCGGCGGCTTACTACATTGGCACCGGACGGCTAAGTGAGCGTGCCTTCGTTCTTTGGGCGGCCAACTGGGTCTTCGCAGGCAACCAGATCCACTTCGTCCAGCTCTGCATCCATTCCTCCCGCGCCGTCCGCTTCTCAGAGAGATTTGCCCGAGGCCGAGTTTTCTTTCTGGCGCAGCCGGCCTTGTTGGCCGTTTTGGTCGTCGCGGCACTTTTGAGGGCAGTCTCTCCCTTTATGATTTTTGCTTTTGTTCCGGCTCTGGTTCGGGGGACACGGTGGTTCTTTCGCCAATCGGAACCGCTCAACGTGAAGAGCCTCGGATGGTCAGAGATGAAGCAAGGAGTGATGTTCGGGATTCTGCTGGCGATTGCTTTCATTTGGTCCTAAAAAATCAATGCAGTCAGTAGAATGAGTGTATGCCTGTTCAGATCGGAGTAACGGCCCCCTGCGGGCGGATGGTACGTTTACTCGCGTCGAGCGTTCGGGCAAAAGGCCGGATTCATGGCCGATGCGGCATGCCGCGCCGAGGGCAGTGAATAAGGATGAGGTTGAGGGTGGAGTGTTACTCGGGCGGAAAGGCCGATGAACGGCCTATTCAATTCTGGATTGACGGAACGCATTATCGGGTCGAGGCGGTGCTCGATCAGTGGTACGACCCAGAAAGCCTCTTTTATAAGGTTCGAGCCGACGACGGTAATCTCTACATCCTTCGACAATGGACAT
>DATMQI010000280.1:0-9000 GCA_035567135.1 Terriglobales bacterium | reverse complement strand
GTGGAAATGACCAGATCGTTCCCATGCACATCCAGATCCGTAACGGGCGTCGCGGGCAGGTTGAGTGAAAGCGATTGCCAATGGTCGCCGTCATCCCATGAGATGAAAACTCCGGTATCCGTCCCCGCATAGAGCAGGCCTTTACGCTTCGGGTCCTCACGCACAACCCGGACCATTTCATCGTCCGGGAATCCATTCACCACTTTTTCCCAGGTGGCCCCGTAGTCATGAGTGCGCGCCACATAGGGCGGCGTCGATTCCCGTATGGCACCAACCGTCAGATAGGCGGTTGCGGGATCGTGGTGCGAGGCTTCGACGTAGAGGATCTCGACAGGCTCAGCCAAACCGGGTGGCGAGACATTTTTCCAAGTCGCGCCCGCATCGCGCGTGATATACACCAACCGGTTGCTCGTGCCAGCCCAGATCTCACTGTCCTTCACAGGCGAAGGCGACAGCGAAGTGATTCCTGGAGGGCGCGGCTTATCCAGTTCTACTTTTCCTTCGGGCTCTTCCTTCTCTACATATCCCGTGAGGTCGGGGCTGATCTCCTGCCAATTCATTGCACCATCGCTGGTTTTCAGGACAAATTGTGTTCCCAGATAAAGCACGGACGGAGTCTGGGGTGAAAAGACGAGAGGAGCCATGTGAGGGACGCGATATTTCTGTCCGCGTTCAAAGACTGTCGCAATCTGGCCCGTTGTCTTATCGAGTCGAACCACCGATCCGTACCATCCGCCGCTGTAAACCAAGTTAGGATGAACCGGATCAGGCGCGATGAAGGAGTACTCAAAGCCACCGGCCGAGTACCAATCTTGTGCCAGAATCTCGCCGTAATCGCTCCGGCTGGCCACGCCCGCGGTCCCGCTATCCTGTTGGGCTGCATACACTCGGTATGGAAACAAATTGTCGGTGGAGACGTGGTAGAACTGCCCGGTCGGCTGGTTGTACCAGGAGCTCCATGAATTTCCTCCATTAACGCTGATGATCGCGCCCTGATCCACACCAAAAATCATGCGCTGGGAATCTCGGGGATCGATCCAGGCCACGTGGAAGTCGTCCCCGCTCGGAGCACCGGCAAACGCTTCAAACGTCTTGCCGCCATCCACAGAACGATACATTGACGTCTGAGACACGTAGATCACATCGGGGCGGTTGGGATCGGCGAACACCCGGCTGAAGTATTCATTACCGACCAGGCGTGGATCTTTTGTGGATTGCTGCCAGTTTGCGCCGCCATCGTCGGAACGAAAGAAACCTTGATCGAGAATCGCATACAGACGCCGGCCACCGGTTCCCGCTGCGACCGTGACCCCCATTCGTTTGCGCGATTTTTCTGGCAAGCCTTTGCTCTGTAAAGGCGCCCAGGTTGAGCCTTCGTCGCTGGACTTGACGATTTCCGAAGTCGCTTCGGTCTTGGACTCGCCTGAAGCGGAGGATGTGTGATACACCACCGCGTAAAGCACGCGTGGGTCGGAGGGGTCCGAACACATGTCGACCACACCCGCGCTGTTGTGGTCTCCGAATACTTTTTGCCAGCTCGCTCCGCCATCGGTTGTTTTGAAGATTCCCCGGTTCGCCGTATCTGCCCACCTGGGAAGCGGATGCCACAGCATTCCAATCCCCAGGGAATTCCCGCCCACAATCACGACATTGGGATCGTGCGGGTCGACCACAATCGCCTGAATAAAGAGCAGGTCTTCCAGGCCGGCACTCTTCCAGGTCGCACCACCGTCGGACGACCTGTAAAGCCCGTGCCCTCTCGTCTGCTCGCCAGTTCCAAGGTAAACGACACGCGGATCGGACGGCGCGACGGCCAATGCCCCGATTGAAGCAACTCGCTCCTTGTCAAAAATCGGCTTCCAGACCTGCCCGCCGTCCGACGTCTTCCAGGCCCCGCCACCCGGAGTGCCAAAATAATAAGTACTTGGATCACCCACCACTCCAGCAACAGCGGTCACTCGGCCCGCCCGAAACGGACCAATCAGCCGCCACTGCAATCCCGGGAGCCTCCCGGTATCAGGTTCCTGTCCTTTGGAAGCAGGCGCAAACACAATTGCGAGCAGAACAATGGCTACACACAGGTGCAGAAGGGAGCGACGACTGCTTAAAGTTGGCTGCATCCAAATCCCCCGGCCGCGTTATTTCGGAGCAATCAGACACGATACACGATAAAGATTGAGGGTGAGTGCCCAAGCGTCCGCAAAGCTGAAAGGTTCACTGAGCCGGCGCAAGTCAGGTTTATGACAAATTGCATTTGTGGATACGGAAATTAGGGAAGTACAAGAGTGGCGACGATGGGCGAGGTAGACGTTATGACGGCAATGAAATACCCAGCATCCAGATCTGGATATTGTGCGCACAGCGTTGAACGCGACTGTCTCAAGCTTGCCCAGAAGCCGGCGGGTAGGCGTATTCGGCAACGGCACACTTTACGGCACACCTGAAAATTTCAGGTTTGCGATAAGTGGGTAAGTGATCGAAAAGCTGGTGAGCGCGGAAGGACTCGAATGTAGCCGGAAATGTGATTTCAAGGAGTTGCGAGGAATCCAACGGAGCGAAAGTAGCCGAAAACCGCACAACACCGCGCGTATAGTTCCCCGAAAGTTCCCTCGAGAATTTGATCACACAACCGCGCCTTGCAAGTAAGAGAAGCCTTCAGACGATGGGGCGAGACGAAGCTCGACTTTGTATCGCCAACTCGATTGATCTCCGAACTTTGCAAAAGGGTAGGAGACATTTCGGAAGTCATTTATGAGCGCTTTCTTGTCCCCAATCTCTAACAGATGCGGTTGCTTCCAATGCAACTGAGCATCCACCATGCTGATACTAGGAAACCTCCGCCGCACGGGCGGCGTGAACTGGACGATCCCGCTTTCTGCCAACCTCGTTCTGCGAAATTTCGGGTTAACCCTAGAGAAAGCTGCCATGCCGAGACCGATGGAGATATAACTGAATTCAGCAGTGCTCTTGATCGAATCGCCGAAAAATTTGCGCATTGCCACGAACCGTTCGCGATTGGCCAACAAGTTTGTATACCGGATGCCGTACGACGGGGTGGCGGGAATTGTTGCAGGCACTTGTGGTAATCCGGCGATTCTGGCTTATTCGAACCGACTCGCACCCACGGATAGACCCGATCTTGGTTATGCGACGATCTTTCCCGGTATGACGATAATCAAGATCCTCTTCGTCGATATCGTCGTGAAACTGTTGTGAAGCCAGAAGTACGAGAGCCCGCCTGAAGGTGAGTCGGGGGACTCAATACAGGTTGGAGCTAGCTATCACGGAAACTACACTCCCATCTTGATATTCGGCAAAGCCTTCGTCAACGATACCAGGAGCACCACCGGCCTCGCTTCTCTCACCACCTATTGCGAATGTAGGGACTGCGACAAACTCTCAAGATTCTGGGGAGCCACAACAATTGCACCTCCACGCGGGCTATCAATATCGGAAATCAGGAAGAATGCGATGGATACTGCGACTGGCACGATCAGAAATATGCCCCGCTCTGTCCGATGTGCACCGTACCCAATGAGCAAGTTGCAACACATGGCGATGGCCGCCATCAACGCCCAAGCCGCGATTGGAATTCGGTTCCACCACGCAGCTTGTGTATATCCCTGCGAATTCAGCACGTCATTCATGCCGGAAACTACGAGGGCAACCGGGGGTGTGGGCTGCGCCGCGGCTCCCGGCAGCACAGCGGACCACAGCTCCTTCTGGAGTTCAGCTGTATCCGCGTCGATCTTCGCAAGCCTTTGCCGTCCTCGAGTCGTGTAAAACAACACGCGCTGGTCAGTGTACTTTTTCAACAGTTCCTGCACTCTCACCGCGTTCTGGGTAGGCAGGATGGCGGCCCGCACGTATTCGGTGCCAATCGCGTTAGCCTCAGCCTCTTCGTAATTCTTGCGCTGATCGTAGCGGCTGACGGCCATTGAGAAGCTGAAGCCTATGAGCAGCGCCAGCAGGGTCAGGGTTGCGCCCAGCACGACACCGAAGTCTTCCCGTCCTTCTTCCTTCAACGGGAGCACTTTGTTGCGAAAGAGGTCACCGATGTACGCCGCAGAGTACAGAAGTACGAACGACAAAACAAGCACAAGAAGTGGAAAGTCCATTGGGTTCATTTTCTGCAGCCTCGTCAGGCTCGAGCCAGACAGCTTGACCGCCGTCATCCCTGCACGCCAACCGGAAGTGGGCCCAGATTCGACTTGCGCGCGCCTCTGCGATTCGCCATGACTGCAATCTTACGCGAAAAAGACCGAAGGATAAGTGTTGCCTGTCATGGAGTCAGGAGAGGAACCGTACCTGCCCCGAGGTGATTTCGTAGACGGCACCCACCACCCTGGCGCCAGCCTTTATCGCGTTCTGTCCCTCGGAGGTCTCGAGAATCTGGTGTATCGACCACCTCACATTGGCTTCGACCGCTGTAGCCAATTGTTCCGGTTTAGGGAGTTGCGAGCTTATCGCCAGCAGTCCAGGCAAAATACAGTTGACCAGAGTTTGGATGCGAGATAGATGCTCACGGCCGAGCACTTTCTGTTCTAATGCAGCCTTCACTGCGCCACATCCCTCATGACCGAGGACAACAAAGAGAGGCGTACGCAGATGCGCTCCTGCATATTGGAGACTACCCATCACCTCGGGCGAAATCACATTTCCAGCAACTCGCACGATGAACAACTCCTCAAAATTAGCGTCGAAGATGAGTTCCGGAGGAACCCTTGAATCACTGCAGCCGAGGATCGTCGCAAAAGGCTGCTGGCCCTTGGCTAGGTCGGCAAGCGTCTCCTTACACAGAGTGGGAAAACGAGCCTCACCCCGCGTAAACCGCCGATTGCCTTCAATCAGTTTCTGCAATCCTTGGTCAGCCGATGCACTAAAGATCCCGGCATGCGCGAACGTCATATGATTGGTCCCTCTCACCCCAGCGGCAAACTTTGCTGGCCCAGGCCTCGACAGCAAAAGGGCGGCGCCATTACACTTTCGTCAATGAAGAGTAGACGGGGGCTTCCCCACTTCAGCGTTGTTCTGGTTGCCTCGCGGTCTCAGCCAGTTTCCTCGCTTAGCCGCCTGTAGTCGTGGCTCCCCAAGTGGCAAAGCGCACCACGACCCAAGCTTCCCTCGGTTCGAACAAAGCGATGAGGCAACTCGAGGTCCCCCAGGACTTACGCAAGCCATTCCAGGCTGTTCGTGTACTCTCGCAATCGCCTTTGCTCTGCGTTCCTTATCTTGGGGGGATTGCGTCGAGACGCCGTCGATTGCCTCGATCTGCCCGCCAGCATGGCGCACGGTACTCCCGACCTCGTTGTGATAGTGAACGGTGAAGATTTCCAGCACAATTCAACAATCCACTGGAACGGTGTCCCCCTCTCGCGACCACATACGTAAGCAGCCATGAACTTAGATCCACAACTCCATCCTCGGACCTTACTACGCCCGCAACCGTGAAGGTCACGATAATCAGCCCTCCCCAAGCACAAACCCGTCACGTTCAGAACAATGAATTCCGCTTCTTCCACGGGAGTCTCGCTCAATGTAGACTGCGCCGTAGGAACTTCGAATCCTCACCATTTCGCCGTCGGCCCCGGACCCAGCGCTTTGGCTCAATGGCTAACGAGCGGCGGGAGTAGTAGGGTGCGAAGAATCGGCTTTCCATGCACTGCTCCGCTTGAGTGTCGCGATTGCTCGTCTGCTGAGTTATGGCTCTGCGCCAGTCGCATAGTTGTCCACTTCTGCAGCATCAGTTTTCTGGACTGCGAACTCGACATTGTTGTGGCGGGACAGCCAATCTGAGGTCCTGCCTTGCCCGTCGCGCAACTGCCTCGTAGTCATGATCTGTGCCAATGCCTTCAAGGCACTCCGACTGCGAGCGCTGTCGTCAGCCGCGCCATTTGCAGCCAACGTGAACCACTTATAGGCCTCAGCATAATTCAACGGAACACCCAAACCATTCTGGTAGAGAAATCCCAGATTCATTTGTGCGGGCGCATAGTTTTGCTCTGCTGCTCTCTGGAGCCACTCAACTGCTTGCCGATAATCGCGACCGACGCCTTCGCCACGGCAATACATATAGCCGATAGTATTTTCCGCGATTGGATGCCCTTGTTCAGCCGCTCGGCGGAACCACTTTGCCGCTTCGGCAAGGTCCTGCTGCACACCTTTCCCAGTCTTGTACAAGTAGCCCAATTCGATTTGCGCTGTGACAAGTCCACGCTCCGCCGCCTTTCGATACAACCCCACCGCCTTCGCTGCATCGCTGTCGACACCATTTCCATACTCGTACATGTGCCCCAAGCTGCGATACGCTTCCGTAACTCCCCCATCTGCAGCCTGGCTGAGCCATTTCATTGCCGCAGCATAATTCCGAGCTGTGCCCTTTCCCGCAAGGTACATTAATCCCAGATTATGTTGTGCGGACGGCTCCCCCTGCTCTGCAGCGAGCCGGAACAAATTAAAGGCTGCAAGCGCATTCTTCGGCGCGCCAGTTCCGCGCTGATATGCCACGCCTAATTCGTTTTGAGCTGGAGCAAGACCTTGGGCTGCAGCTTGGCGGAACAAAGCTATAGCCCGAGCATAGTCAACTGGCACGCCCTCACCTGTTTGATACATATGGCCAAGGTTGTACTGTGCAGCCCGCAGATCCTGCTCCGCCGCATTGCTAAATAGACGCACCGCCTCCTTGTAATCCTGAGGCACTCCCATTCCGCGTTCGTACAGATACGCCAGACGATTCTGAGCCTCAGCAAGACCATTCTGGGCAGCTTGTCGCCACCACTTCACCGCGTCCGCATCGTTTTTGAGAACGCCATTACCGGTAGCGTAGGCGTTACCGACGCTGTATTGTGCGCGTTTATCGCCTGCCTCGGCGTGTCTTAGAAGCTCGATGAAAGATACAGATCGATTACCCATCGCGTCGTTCACGTTTTGAACTTGTAACAGCGGCCTATCTTGAGCACCAATGAAGACGCCTGAAAAAAGGATAAATGCATAAATGCGAAACTGCTTGTACATGGCACGAGCTTCCGTTTCCGCTGGCACCAGCACCACTTTCGCAAGGTGTTAGACCGCGCTCACCCTTCCGGAGAGGGGCCGCTGGCACCTTGCTGCCTCATTGACAACAATTGGAACGTAGACCAAAACTCTTCAGTCACAACACTGACAAAAGTTACAGATCTCGTGGCTTAATCGGCGGGATAGGAGCCTGTTTTCCTGGGCCTATGGAGTGTGCAAGTGACTGATGTTCGTTGCGACGAGGTGTACACAAGGCAATCTTGACGTTTGATGACATCGCCACTTTACTCAACCGTCAGGGGCACAATGGAACACGAAGCACAGAGCCAGGGTGATAAGCCGAGCTATTACACCGCTCGCACAGGATCGTCGGTGCTACACCAAATCACGATCAAAGACCTGCACTTCCAGATAACCTGCAGTATGATCTCGAGAAGGAACACCGAGTTACTTGCGAGTGCTTGCAACATCTTTCCGTTTAAAATAGCCTCGCCACTACTCTGGTATCTAGCGAATTAAGATGCTGTAATAATCGTGGGATCACCTTTAGCGACGAAACTTTTCAGCATCTCGCTTTTCGCGAATAACTCCTGTGCAACCGGTGTATGTGGTTGTGAACCGCGAGATCAAGGGTTGCCGGTCTTTTCGGATCCATCTTGGCACACGAAACGGCAATGGGGATCACAACAGCATTGAGATTCATTGACTCCGACTTTCCGCCAGAACAGGCTGCAGTCACGGCACCACAGCTTTCGTGACGTATGACGACAGTCACGGTCGACCCGAGGTGGTACGTCATCCTCACCCGCGGACCGCACCACGAACAGTTCCACCAACCTACCGTCAAAGACCAGTTCCGGGGGAACGCGACTGTCCGACCAATTCAGTGCGGCAACTTGCGGATGTTGGGACTTTGCGCGGCTTGTCGCTGAGTGAGAAAACTATGTGGCGAAGCCTTCCCGATGACGAAGGGGTGATTGCCGGCACCCGAGTGACTTCAAACCTGATCGGCTGTGGCTGTGGGTCGTTGCCTAGCCACAGCCGAGAGGGGTTATAAAATCAGAACTGTACCGCCGACAAAGACAAGTAGTGCGCGGAACACGAGTGCTCCTTACCATCGCGTTCGATTGGGATGAGATCGAGCTGACACTGGTTCACTTTTGAAAATGAGCGCCTATTTGGCTCATAGATGCTCGTCCGGGACCAAAATCAATTGCCAAAGTGGACACGGTTCCTTAGCAGAGCACAAGAGATACAGCTAGCCCACCTTCTGAGGTCTCCTTGTACTTAGTATTCATCTCTTTTGCTGTCAGGCTCAGTGTCGAGGTCGATCCGGCGCTCCTAGGGAATCTCCGAATCCGATGCAAAGAGAGTGGCAAGCACCTTCGACGGTGAAAACTGTCATTTTTGTCAAATAGAGGAAGGAGACGTATCCGCGAAGAGTGCACAAGAAGGTAGCACGTGGCGGCCCGCAGCCAATGCGTTACCGTATTCACGAACCTGGGCAATAGGAAGACGTTCAGAACACGACCCACGCGCTACCTTGGTGGGCGAAGGTAGCGCGTGAGTGAATACACTGCAGCAGCACTGTGATCCTAGCTACCGGCGATGCCCTTGTTGACCAGGACTTTCACCTCAACCCGCCGGTTCTCGGCCCGTCCGGCCTTCGTCTCGTTCGGTGCCTTTGCTCCATATTCGCCCATTGCGCCGGGTGCCACGATATGCCGAATTGGCACGTTACCCTGCTGCATCAAGAAAGTGATCACCGCTTTGGCGCGGTCTTCACTCAGTTTCGTATTTATCGCAGCGCTTCCGGTTGAATCGGCAAAGCCCGTCACCTCGACAATGTATCCAGTCAGACCAGTGGCGGTTTGCGCCAACTGCTTGAGTGTTTCCTGGTCCTGCGGCGAGATATCGGATTTACCGACATTGAATTTGACGGTTGTTTCGCCCTTCACGTCATATTCGGACAAAGCTGTGAAGCGC
>DATMQI010000279.1:0-4437 GCA_035567135.1 Terriglobales bacterium | reverse complement strand
ACGCTACGAAGAAACGCACTATCCGATTCCTGCCGCGGACCCGGTTTCCGTTGTACGCCTCCTCCTCGAGAAACAGGACCTCACGCAGCGTGACTTGGTCCCTGAATTCGGATCAGAAAGCGCCGTCTCCATGTTCCTGGCAAAGCAACGGAAACTCACGCTGGAGCAAGTACGGAAATTAAGCGCACGCTTCAAACTTCCGGCGGACGTTTTCATCCGAAGCCGATAGCCGAGATTGCTGGATAAGAAGCCGAGAGGACGACAGTAGATGCTATCTCCAAAGAAGATCATTTCTTCGGCCCATCAGCACGAAATATATATTCAGAGGCTTTTCGAACTGCAACGGAAAACACATCGAACTCCAGAGGAAACGGAAACTGCCAATCTGCTTATCGTTCTGATCACGGACTACGAAGCGAGGCATTTCACCATCGAAAAGGTCTCGGGCGTCGAGGTGCTAAAGGAATTGATGGCTGCCAATGGAGCTCGACAAAAAGACCTTGCGGACGATTTGGGGAGCGAGAGTATCGTGTCCCTGGTCCTCAAAGAAAAACGACAACTCAACCTGCAACAGATGGAAAAGCTTAGCCAACGCTTTCACGTTTCTCCCGCAGTTTTCTTTTAAGCACCTTCCAACATGGAAGTACACCCAAATCCGGAACTACAAGCGCGGGTTGACCGGGCAGCGAAAGCCAACAACCGCAGCCCTGAGGAATACGTCCAGCAGCTCGTCGAACACTATGTTGACCATGACGTATGGTTCAGGGAGCAAGTCAAAAAAGGTTTGGACCAACTCGATCGCGGTGAATTCTTGACCCACGACCAGATGGGCGCTCGAATCGAGCTGATGTTCCGCTCCTAAATGCAAGTTCGATGGTCGGCTACGAATTTCGCTCCAGCCAACCCGAATCACACCGACCGCAACTCCTCGCCGTTCCCGCTCCGGGAGTTTCAAACGCGCCTTCTCCGCTTGATCTTTCGATTTAAACGGCTTCCACAACGGTGTGAACTGACCTTCGATGTATTTGAATAAGAGCCAGTGTTCGATGATTTTCATCGGAGATTTATAGCATAATGGTGCCTTAGGGTGTGCCGATGCTTGAAGAATTGGATGAATCGGAAGGCCCAGACCTCGGGCGCTTGTGCCAAGGCGTGTCACCCAACGATGAACCATGTAATTATCCCGCTACAGTGCACTGCCCCGCCTGCAAGAGATGGTTCTGCGATGCACACGCTGAGGACGAAGCCTGGCACTCGTGCGTAGAGAAAGACTAGGCGGGTCAAAAGAAAAAGCCCGGCTTTGCACCGGGCTAATTAGGGGTTGCGAGACGGCATCACTCGGGAGGTGACGCATTCCCGTTGAGCGCCATGCCTGCACCAAGCAACGTCAAGGGCAACAAAAAACTCAGAAAGAAAGCCCCGGCATGGCTATCCGACTCCGTCGTTTCGATTAATTTCCGGGCACAGAGCAAAGTGGCAGCGAACAGAATCGCGTACTTCCGTTCTTCGGTCATCTGGGTCTCGTTGAATGGTGTGCAGAGGAACGGGGAGAACAGCGTAGTTCGTACTCGGCAAACAATGTGGTGATCGGGTGGGTGAGGTAGTGGGACCCTCTTGTCCGGTCCGCGTTAATCAGGACCTGGTGCGGGCGTTGATCATCCGGTTGCAGGGCGAGGGGGTCGAGCAGTACGCTTCACATATTCACCGGGGCTGACGCACGGAGAATTGACAATGCATGTCGCGTGGTTCAATCAAATGGAAATATTGATGACCGAATACGGACTTAAGCATGTGGCAGCGTCCGTTAAATGCGTTCGATTCGAAAAAGAAGGTTTGAGCGTTGAGACTTGTAATCGCGGCGAAACCTTTGAGATAAGACATGGCAGTACAATCCACATAAGTCCCGGTCTAGCGGACCTCGCTGAATATCTAGAGAATCTCCCGGCCTCTTAGCTGTTCGGAAGGTGGTCTTCGAGCAGGGACACCTTCGGAGGATTAGCGTTAGCTTGCCTGTGCTAGAATCCGTCAAGAGACGGAAGGCAACTATGCGGTATTGCCCGATTTGCAAGGCCGAATATCGCGCAGAGTTCAGACAATGCTCGGATTGCCTTGCCGACCTTGTGGACAGTTTGGAAGTGGCCGAGGCTGTAAAAGCAGTCCTTCTATGGGAAGGGCAAGGCCTGTCCAAATTCAGATCGATTGTTTCAGCCTTGCGCGATGCAAACATTCCTAATCGAGCTAAGTCTGCCGCCGACCCTGACACGGCTTACGGTTTCAATCCCTTCGCACGGAAGTTGAAAATGTCTTGGCAAGTTTTCGTATTGGAAACGGACTATGAGAAAGCGAGGAGTGCCGCCCATTCTTATCTCTGAGCCTCAGTACACCTCGAATCACAAAAGTGGGCCGGGCATCACACCAGCGATTACACCACCGGGCCTTAGGCTAGTACCTACATCGCCGATTACCGCTGCCGGTTCAGCGGTCGATGCAACACTTGCTTGAAGTTTACTCGCTGGAGTTTGGAATCCTAGAGTTTTTCTTGGTCGTTGATTCAAGCGCAGCGAGACCTGGTCGAGCTGCGCTTGAGTGATGGGGGCTAGATCGGTACCACGCGGAAAGTATTGCTGCAGCAGCAGATTTGTATTTTCGTTTGTTCCACGCTGCCAGGGACTTTGCGGATCACAGAAGTAAACCTGCACATCCGTCGCGACCGTGAACTCCTTGTGCTTGGCCATCTCCAGCCCGCGATCCCAGGTCAGGGAGACGCGAGCGGCGCATGGGTCGCTTCGACCGCAGGTGTTCCGTAAGCTCTTTTTTCAGCGCTCCCCGTGCTTGAATGAACAGGCTGCGGTATATGGTCTCGTGGGACACGCGCATGCTCTCGTTGTGGGGATACTGAGCCTTCAATCACCCGGCGATCTGCTCGGGTGACCAATCCAGAATCAGTTTACTCGCAACGAGGTCACGCAACTCGCTGTTCACGGCAAGCAGACAGCGTTTTGGCCGCAACGCTGCGTTCCATGCTTGCTGGTCCGCATCATAGGCGCGATAGGTAGGTCGGCCACCATGGCGCGCTATTTCCCGACTCACCGTGGAAGCAGCTCGATGGAGGCAACTGGCGATCTCACGAATCGATGAACCGGAAGCCATCCCTCGCGAAATGTCCTCTCGCTCAGCGAAGGTGAGCGCTAACCGCGAGCGGCGACGAGCCACAGGAGGGATGCCGCCACGAGGCAGCAACACGGCGCAAATCGTGTTATGGCACTTGCCGTAGGCCCGCCCGATCTCATGCAGCGTCTGTCCGGCCTTCCATCGACTCCAAATCTCACGCTTATCGATCGCAGAAAGTCCCAACCTCCCTGATCTCATAGCAACACTACCTTTTCTGAGCAGACTCACATCAGATGGTGTTGCGTCGACCAATTGAGACCACCGTGTTTACCAGGACATTGGCGCGAGAAATCAGCTAACGGACCACGAGGGAGCGCATTCCGCGAATAAGGCTGGATGCATCTTTCAATTCCTAAGTTTAGACGCTGCGAGCAGAGGTATAGAATCCATGCTTTCCCCCGGGGCTCCTCGCAACGGCCCGCGGGGGAAGAGCATGGAGGGGAGTAATGAAAAGTCAGAAGATGCGTCTTCTTATGAAGCTTATTGTTCCTGTTGTCGCAGTTTTTTGGAGTTTTTCAGTCGCTTGCCTATCGGCGATGGCTCAGAATTCGGGCAACAGTGCCGAAATTGAAAACCTGAAGTTAATTGTCGATCAGCAACAGAAAGCGCTGGAGCAACAACAAGCGCAAATTCAGGCGCTGCACTCCGCCTTGACGGAACAAAAGAAGATGCTGGTGAGCCTGGTGCAAGGAGCGACGAGCAGTGACACGGCGAATCCGCCCGTATATCCCAAGACGGACAACCACCTGCAAGCGCAAAATAAACCATCCTCCGCTCCGAGTGAACAGCAGCCGCTTACTCCGCAGCAGACGCAAGTCGAGGAAGAGTTGCAGCGTGGTCCGGAAATTGCCGACGTGACGCCCACCACACCGGCCCTCCACTTAGGCCCTGCGAAGATTCGTCTAATCGGCTACCCTGCACTGACTTCGGTGTGGAGATCGAACAACAACGGCGGCAACGTGGCCACCAACTTCAACAACATCCTGTACGACAACACGGTTCCAGGCACGACCAGCGAATTCCGTCTATCGCCGCAGAACACGCGGCTGGCGCTGCGCGTGGACGCTGACCTGAAATCCAGCCAAATCGCTGGATATTTCGAAATGGATTTTGTCGGTGCGCCCATCGGCGGAAATCTTGTGACGCAATCCGGTTATCCGTTCCGGATTCGTCAGGCTTGGTTGGACTGGCGCAAAGGAAAGTGGGAGATGGTCGGCGGGCAGTTGTGGTCGCTGATGACACCGAATAAGGAAGATATTCTTCCGT
>DATMQI010000278.1:0-2620 GCA_035567135.1 Terriglobales bacterium | reverse complement strand
GCATCGTCTTTCCTGTTACTCGCCAGAGCTCTTGTTGAACTTTTCTTGGAGTTCGCGTTCCGCCTGCGACCAGTCGTCTAGGTCGCAGCCGTGAATTCCGCCACGTTCCATATAGATCTCGAATGCTCGTTGCCGGATCTCCTCTGGGGATGGCGAGTTCCTTCTTCCCCGTTCTGCGTTGTCTGATTGGAATATGGCGCTCGGCCTAGACTCAGCATTCCTTACTGCAGCCCGTTTCATTGCTTCGTTCCTCCTTGAAAAAATTCTTCTTCGATTTCAGCAACTTCCCGGTCAAAGCCTTGCGCCAGGAGTCCCGGCGGGGGCAGCCGGGACTTCGTGGCGACTCGCGCGGTATCGCCGTTCAGAACGACAAGCGATGCCCGCGAAGTGCTGGGCTAAGTGCGCAGTCGCACCGGGATGCAGAGCCCAATCCAAAGCCGCCTGCGAAAACGCGATTCACCGGCGATACTTGGTGCGAGTGAACCCATCTGGACCGATGAAGCAGAGAAAAACCATAATCGTTACTGCGCCAATCAATAGAAACGTGACCATTTAGGACCTCCTCTCGCACCAGTCTTAATTTCACGCGCAGGTCAGGCGATTCTATGAATTCAGTTTGAAGTGCACCTGCACTTGCAAACTCAAACCGAAACCGGCTCCCCGTTCAAGGTAGTCGCAGCGAGACGGAGGGATCCTGCAACCTTTCTTGCCGGTGCATCTTGGATAGGCCCAAAAATCGAAATCTGATGAGTGGCCATAACTCCCTCTTAAGAACCGCGCGAGTCGCTTCGAAAATCTGCTCTTGGATTGCAAGCTGGCCTCTTCGACATATGAACCTCGGTGCCTCGTTGTTCGAACGAAACCTGGTCCATCGCCAACTTCATGATGTGGATACCGCGTCCGTGCTCGAGCTCGAGATTTTCAACTGACAGGGGATCAGGAACCGCGCTCGGATCAAACCCTTGACCCTGGTCTGAAACGATCAGCGAGATTCACTCCCCGACCCTGCAGCGGCAACGGACGTGAACTAATTTGTGGGCATCCAGCCGATTGCCGTGAATGACTGCGTTATTCAGAGCTTCCCGGAGCGCCAGTTCTACAGCGCTTTCCTCGCCCGTGATGCAATGCGACCCTTCGATGAGCCGCATCAGCCGTTCCACCAGCGGCGAGATCGCCTTGATTTCGCTCGCCATCCAAGCGTCGATTTCGAGCAAGGAACCTGTGCCTCGGCCGGCAAACGCTGGTCGAAGATCCGTTCTCACATTCACTGAGCATGCGTCATTCATGACAGCACCTGCCGGTCAGCTATGCGCCAGCCAAAGGCCATAGCGCACGGAATCCAACAGTCCAAATCCCTTGCGATACCGCAGAACGCGGTACCACTTGTTCCACCTGCGGATGAATTTGAGAACCAGTGGCATAGCGCTTCCCTCCTACCTGCGTTACGTCCGTACACGTGCAGTAAGGGCAACGCTCGCGCCAAACTGACGAAATCGTAAGTCGCTGAATTTTCGAGAGAAGACGCAACAAAGTCGAAAATGTCGAAGTTGAAGATGTCGAAAGAGTGGAAAGTGTCGACGCGATTCGGATGGCTATGAAAAAGGGGGAAGCGCGACTCAGGTGTATCGCTTCGCAAAGATGCCGAGCTGTCTGAATTCGTCGCCAAAATTGCAGGGCGCAAACGGCGCCGGGCCAGCCGATACCTAATGGTGGTCATCTCTCCGGCTCCTTGACATTTCTGCGAATCTTGTGGGCGAGCCGTTTCATGACGTGTTTTGTGAACACGCCCGAGGAGCGGAACCTGACCCCTTCTTTCATCAGGTCAAGCAGTACGTTTTGTCCGTCTTCGCTGATGCAGGTCACGTTCCTCAGTTCAATCACGAGTTCCCGACCTAGTAGGTCCGCTGCGGCCTCCCGGCACTCTTTCCTTAACTCAGCCGCCCACGGGGCGACCAGCTTGCCCTCCAGCACCAACCGTCGCCGATCGGGAGTATCGAGAATGGTGATCCTCAACATTTCCTTTTGCTCGCACCACCAGTAAGGGCAAAGCCCGCTCCAAACCCGCCGCGCCGTAAGTTGCTGAATTTTCGGGAGAAGACCGCTTGAAGTCGAAAATGTCGAGGTTGAAGAAGTTGAAAGAGTCGAAAGTGTCGAAACTATTGGGTGAGGGCAACCGACAGAGAGGTGGGGTACAACTTAAGCGTACTGCTTCGGGTAGATGCCGAATTTTTTCATTCGGGAGAGGAGAGTCGTGCGGTTCATTCCCAGGCGCGCGGCAGCACCATCGGCACCACCCACGCGCCCCTTGCATGCAGCAAGTGCCCGTATGATCTGATCGCGCTGCTTTCTTTCATATTCGTCAGCAACGCTACTTTTGTCACTTCGCGAATTTGTTCTTTCTCCAGCGACTTGTTTAACTTCATGCAGGTCGGTACGCATAAACCCTTCCGTATTGGTCTTTCGGAGTTCTGCGAGCGGAGCCTCAAGCGACTTGCCCCTCGTCAGGAGCACGGCTCGCTCAATGAAATTCTCGAGTTCGCGAATATTGCCGGGCCAGTCCCAAGTCCTCAGCCCCTTCATTACCGCCGTAGGAATCGCTTCGATAGGCTTTTGCATCTCC
>DATMQI010000277.1:0-17406 GCA_035567135.1 Terriglobales bacterium | reverse complement strand
GAGCGCCGCATTCTGCGCTCGATTGACGAGCGCATCACCGGCGATCCCGCGCTGTGCGAGGCCTACTGCATCGTGGTGGATGGCGAAGCCTGGCATCGCGGCGTCATCGGTATTGCGGCCACGCGTGTGGTCGAGCGCTACCACCGGCCTGCCATCGTCATTGCACGCGAAGGCGAAGAGGCGTTCGGTTCCGGCCGTTCCATTCGCCCCTTTCATCTGCTCGAAGCCGTCGAGGCGTCGCACAGTCTTTTCACGCGCTACGGCGGACACTCCCACGCCTGCGGCTTCGCCATGCCGTCGGCGAACGTGCCTCAACTGCGGACGGAACTCGATGCGTTCGCGCGAACGCGCCTGACGATGGCGGATTTCGATCCCGTTCTCGATGTCGAGGCCGACCTCGATCTCGATGAAATCACTCCCGGACTGTTTCAAGTGTTGCGTCTGCTCGAGCCTTATGGCACCGGCAATCACGAGCCTGCATTCAGCGCCCGCGGCGTGCGCCTGATCGCGCCCCCGAAAATTCTGAAAGACAAACACATCAAGCTAAAGCTAAAGGTGGGGGAAGACAATAGAGATCACGAATTTTCTCCCGGTCTGGTTAAAGAAGATCCAGGCAAAGAAGAACTCACGGCAGTAGCGATCGTGACCACGCCGCGCTGCCATCCCGATGGCGCGACCATAAGGCGCGAAGAGAAAGCCGACGCAAAGGGTTTTCAACTGAGAACTGAGAACAGGGAACTGAGAACTGTCTTCGACGCCCTCGGCTGGCACATGGCCGAACGCCTCCAGCAATCGCCGCTCCTGGCAGGCGACGCCATCGACATCGCATTCACCATCGGCCACAACGACCATCCCGACTTCGGCGGGCTGGAACTCACGCTGCGGGATTTCAAGACCCAAAAGGGAGCGCCCGCTCGTTTGGATTAGACTGATCCCAGCATGCCGCTCCCCATCTACCGCCTCCGCCGCTGGCTGGCTGTGATCGCCGTGCTGTTCATCGCGATGGTGGCCGGCACCTATTTCTACGCTCGCATGCGCCTTCGCAATGTGCTGAAGGAAGTTCCCAACAAGATTGGAATCGACATCAAGCAGACCGCGAATGGCTTTCAATTCTCCAAGTCCGACGGCAAACGAACGCTGTTCACGGTCGAGGCCAGCGACCTTAAACAATTCAAGCTGAATGGGCGCGCCGAACTGCACAACGTCAGCATCATTCTTTACGGCCGCGATTCCTCCCGCTTCGACCAGATTTACGGCGACGACTTCACCTACGACAAGAAATCGGGCGACGTTACGGCCAGCGGCGACGTGCAGATCGATCTCGAGGCCAACCCGACTGGTCTCACTGGTCCTGACCAGGGCACGCCCAAGGAACTCAAGAATCCCATCCACCTCAAGACCCGTGACCTGGTCTTCAACCAGAATAGCGGCGACGCTTCCACCAACTCGCGGGTGGATTTCCGCACGCCGCAGGCCAGCGGGTGGGCCTTGGGTGTGCAGTACTCCGGCAAGAGCAATACGCTCACGCTGGTGTCACAGATTCATGTGACGCTGGCTGGTCAGGATGCCGCCAGCCTCTCTGCCACGCATGGCATCATCACGCGCGATCCCCGCGCAATTGTCCTCGACCATCCCCGCATGGAACGAGAAGGCGGAATGCTGCTAGCGGAGCAGGCCACGTTCTTTCTGGGGCCGGACAACGATGTGCAGCGCGTGCTGGCCACAGGGAACGTGAACGCGGAATCGGCCGGACAAGAGGCTGACCCGATGCGCGCCCGCGCCGATCAAGCGGAGATGCTTCTTGCCGGCAAGCAGAATCTACTGCACACAGCGACGTTAACCGGCAATGTCCGTGTCGAACGCACCGGATCGCAGCCGATGCAGGGCGATGCCGGGCGCGCGATCCTGGATTTCAAGGGCCAGAACCAGCTCCAGAAAGTGCATGCCACGGAGGGAGTCCGCCTGGCGCAGCATGCTGCCGGCACAGCTGCAGTTGCGGCAAATGCATCCCCGCCGCAGGATTTCGACATCACGGCGCCGGTCATCGACTTCTTTGTAGCCGGGGGACGCCGTCTGGATCATGCCGAAACCTCTGGCGCGGCGCAGATCACGATCACACCGGCTCAGGCGTCGATTCCGCTTAACGCCAAAACTTCCCCGCAACCCGCCGCCCAACGCACCGTCATCACTGCCGGTCGCTTCGATGCCAAGTTCGCGGCGACTCCCAACGGTTCGAGCCGGCTAACTTCGGTCCATGGCGCCCCCGACGCGAGGATCGTGAATCTTGCTCCGGGATTGCCTGACCGCGTCAGCACCAGTCAGACGCTCGACGCCGCGTTCCTTCCTGAAGGCGGGATTGCCTCCATCATCCAGCAGGGATCTGTGGCCTATACAGATGGCCAGGCTCCAGAGAAACGCACGCAAGCCTGGGCGGACAAGGCGCTCTACACTCCCGCTGACCGGATTCTGGTGCTTAGTGGCAGGCCCCGCGTTGCCGAAGGAAGCATGGTCACTACGGCGAAGACCATCCGCATCAATCGAGCCACCGACGATGCTTTCGCCGACGGAGACGTCAAGAGCACCTACAGCGAACTTAAAGAGGACCCGACCGGCGCGCTGCTGGCATCTTCTTCGCCGATCCACGTGACCGCAGCCACCATGACGGCCCACAACTCTCCCGCAGTCGCGCTCTACCAGGGCAACGCGCGCTTGTGGCAGGATGCGAACGTCATTCAAGCCCCGTCGATCCAGTTCGACCGGGACCGCCGCTTCCTGGTCGCCCAGGGAACTGCCGCACAACCGGTCTCCACGGTGCTGGTTCAGGCGAAATTAAATCAGCCAGAGAGCAAAGCGGAACAGAAAACAGCCACAAAACCTGAGGAAAAGCCCTCCGCGACCAGCCCGGTGACCGTGACTTCGGCTCGGCTCACCTATGCCGACGCCGAGCGCCTGGCCCACTATGAAGGTGGAGTCCTCGCCAAAGGCTCGAACTTCACCGAGTCCTCCAAGACCGTTGACGCCTACCTCGTTCCCCGAAGCCAAACCTCAAGCAATCAGGTACTTGCCGGGCCGGGACGCCTCGACCACATGATCGCCAAAGGCAACGTTATCGTCCAACAACCTACCCGTCGAGCCGAGGGCCAAACCTTGGTTTACACCGCTTCGGAC
This sequence comes from Terriglobales bacterium, assembly GCA_035567135.1. Classification (GTDB taxonomy): domain Bacteria; phylum Acidobacteriota; class Terriglobia; order Terriglobales; family Acidobacteriaceae; genus JABDBE01. Next base: position 14,238 of record DATMQI010000277.1, on the reverse strand, counting down.
GACAAATTCGTGCTCACCGGCGGACCGCCTAGCATTTTTGATGCCGAACGGGGCAAGATTACCGGTGTATCGTTGACTTTCTTTAGGGCCGATGATAGGGTGCTGGTTGAAGGCGAAGCAAGTACTCCTGTGGTAACTCAGACGCGAGTGGCCAAATAAAGAAGACAAATGGCAAGATAAATGCGTACCCTGGCCACAGATGAGATTGGCAAGTCGTATCGTGGCCGGCGCGTCGTAAATGGTGTCAGTCTGCGGGTCGAGCAGGGCGAAGTGGTGGGTTTACTTGGCCCCAACGGCGCCGGCAAGACAACAACTTTCTACGCCATAGTTGGCCTGATCCCCCCTGATACTGGCCGCGTGTTGTACGACGGTCAGGACATTACTGACGTTCCCATGTATCTGCGGGCGCGCCAGTACGGCATTAGTTATCTCCCTCAAGAAGCATCGATTTTTCGCAAACTCACGGTTGAGGAAAACATCCTCGCGGTGTTGGAGGCGCAGCCTATGTCCTGGCACGAGCGCCGCGAGAAGATGGAAAAATTTATTGATGAACTTGGCTTGGAGCACATCCGGCAGAACCGCGGTTATGCCTTATCCGGTGGCGAGCGCCGGAGGGTCGAAATTGCCCGCTGCCTGTGCATCAGTCCAACCTTCATTTTGCTGGATGAACCGTTTTCCGGGATCGACCCCATTGCTGTATTAGACCTGCAAAAGATAATCAGCAGTCTGCGGGCCAGCGGCATTGGAGTGTTGATCACGGATCACAACGTGCGCGAAACATTATCGGTAACCGACCGCGCCTACATCATCGACGACGGCCGAATCTTCCGGCAGGGCCAACCCGAGCAGTTGGCAGCCGATCCGGAAGTGAGAAGGGTGTATTTGGGGGAGAGTTTTTCGCTGGTGTGAAAAAGTCAGTGGTCAGTGTCCAGTGGTCAGTGGCCAGTTGTCGAAACAAAGACGACTCGTTCAATGACTGACCACTGACCACTGACCACTGACCACTGACTTTTATGGTTCTTCTTCAACACAAACTGAGCGTCAAGCTGTCGCAGCGCCAGATCCTCACCCCGGGTTTGGTGCAGATGGTTTCCGTGCTCGCGCTCAACAAGCTTGAACTCAAGGACATGATCAACGCCGAGATGGTCGAGAACCCGGTTCTCGAAGAACTGGAAGATTCCGTTCCGTTGATCGATGAGATCGGCCGCAAAGAAGAGGATCGCGACCGCGTCACCGCCAAGACTTCCACAGACGAAGCGCCCATCACCGCCGAAAAGAAAGATCCATTCGAAGAGATCGATTTCGGATCTTTCTTCCAGGACTACCTCGATCCCGGCTACCGCACCCGCGGCGAGATGGAGGACATTGAGCGCCCGTCGTTTGAAAATTTCCTCTCCAAGCCAACCAATCTCACCGACCACCTCGCCTGGCAACTGGGTGCTCTAAGCCTGCGCCGCGAAGTGCGCGAGGCTGCCGAGCAGATTGTCGGCAACCTCAACGAAGACGGTTACCTGATCGCCAGCGACGAGGAGATGCTGGGCATCGCTCCACCGGCGGCTCCGGAAGCCGACGCCGAAGCCGCCAAAAATATCATCAGCGAAGCCGCTGCTCTGGGATTGGGAGCAGAAGAACCAATGTCTGGAGAAAGCGAGGTAACGTCGGGCGAAGCAGGTTTCGACGACACCATTGCTACGCCCGACTTGAACGACCTGATCGGCGCGGCCGCGGATGCGTCCGATGTTTCCGCCATCCATGCGGCTGCTGAGGATGTTTTCGCCAAGCCCGACAGTCTGCCCGCAACTTCGCCGGCTGAAACCTCTTTCGGCTCGCGCAACGGAGATTCCGCCGCCGCCGCAGCCCCCGCGCCCATCGCCGCTCCTCCGCGCCCCGTCCAGAAATCAAACTTCACGCCCGCCGATCTCCAGGAAGCCCTCGAAGTGATTCGCCAGCTCGACCCTCCGGGCGTGGGCTGCCGTACTCTCCGCGAATGCTTGCTGACTCAGTTGCGCCATCATCAGCAACAGCTCACGCAACAGAAAAACGGCGAGAAAAATGGCAACGGCACCGCACAAGTCTTGCAGGATGCCATCGCCGTCGTCGACCAGCACCTGCGCGCAGTGCAAAGCAAGCAGCACAAAGAAATCGCCAAAGCCATCGGCCGACCCGCTGATGCCGTGCAGCAGGCCATCGACTACATCCGTACTCTCGATCCGCGCCCCGGCCTGCAATACAACAAAGTCACGGCGCGCCTGATCGAGCCCGACGTCGCTTTCATCAAGCACGGCGACGAGTGGCTGGTGCTGATGAACGACGATGACCTGCCGCAACTCCGCCTCAACCCGGCCTACAAGAAGCTCGTCACCCGCGACACCAACGACAAGAACACCCGCGACTACGTGAAAGAGCGTTACAAGAGCGCCATCCAGCTCATCAAGAACATCGAACAGCGGAAGCAGACCATCACCAAAGTCTGTTACTGCATTGTCGCCCGCCAGCAGGATTTTCTGGAAAAAGGCATCGACCAGCTAAAGCCGATGATGATCAAGGAGGTGGCCGAAGAAATCGGAGTGCATCCTTCCACCGTGAGCCGAGCCGTGGCCAGCAAATACGCCCACACGCCACAAGGCGTATTCGAGTTGCGCTACTTCTTCAGTGAGAGCGTGCAGGGGCCCGAGGGCGGCAACACGTCGCTGCTCATCCTCAAGCGCCGCGTCAAGAAGCTGATCGAAGAAGAAGACCCCGGCCGCCCGCTCACCGACGAGCAACTCACCCGCATCCTGCAATCGCAAGGCATTCAAGTAACGCGCCGCACCGTGGCGAAATATAGGGAGGACATGCGCATCCCGAGCACCCATCAGCGCAGAGTGAAAGAGTGATTTACCCTGTGGACCTCTGTGTCCTCAGTGTTAAAGATTTTGATTTCTGCAACCGATAAAATAAAAAGCTGTCCCCAAAAGATAAGCAAGACCTAAGGAGGGCCGCTAGTGAACGTGGAATACACCGGCAGGCACTACGAAATCACCCCCAACATCCGCAAAGAAGTAGAAACTGGCCTCACCAAACTCCGCAAAATCCTCGGCGACAGGTTCGACGCCAACGTGATCCTCACCGTAGAAAAGCATCGCCACAAAGCCGAAATCACCATCAGCCCGCGCAACGGCCCGCTGGTCGGCCTGGCCCAGGCCCGGGACATGGCCATTGCCGTCAGCCAGGCCCTCGACCACCTCGAGAAGCAGGCGGTGAAATACAAAACCCGCTGGCAATCGAAGAAGCGTTCGGCCCGCAAGAGCGAGGAAGTAAAGAAGTGGAACGGCCACTCGCCGCAAGAGGCCGCCACCGTGCTGACCGCCGTAGGCCTGACGGAAAAGACCGCTGTAGCAGTAGCCGTGCACCGCTATCCTCCGGTGGCAAGGACCACAGAGGTCCACCTCGTTCGCTCCGACGAAGCCGTAGCCATGCGGCCCATGACCCTGGAAGAGGCCATCAAAGAAGCCCACTTCCGCGACCGCGACGTCTTCGTCTTCCGCGACCCCAAAGGCAAAGTAATGGTCCTGCACCGCACCCGCGACGGCAAGATGGAACTAATCGAAGCCCCATAGCAGAGACGAGATTCTACTGGTGACCTTCACCGTTATGGAAGAGACTAGGCTCGATCAGCCCGGACTCAGCCTGCCTTGTCGGGATCAACGTTTTAGCTTCGGACTTGAGTCGGGGTTTTCGCGGGATGTGCTCCAGTCCGGGAAGAATTGTGCAATGGAATGCGTAACGAAGGCAGGTCTTTGTCGCCGCCTCCCTCGGAGAGTGAACATGATAGCAAGTAAAAATCCTGTCAAAGCTCCGAGGAATGCTTCTGTAACTGAGAGGCTATTGAACGTTCGCAGCCCCTGGTTGGTCAGAATGAATCCGGTATATGCCATCGCTACCGTCCAGAGAATTGCGCGAACCAGGAACATCGGGGATCACCTCCTGATGAGCAAATATTGCCACAATTCGCCTTGCGGTTATGTATATTTTTTTGGCATACCGTCTAATCAGCGGCGGACGTTTCGGGAGAATTGCCTTTGAGCAAGAGGTTGATGTAGCAGGTCTCGTGAACGGCTTTACCCTCTTCGTCCGCAGCCGTTTCAATCCCAAGTTTAAGGGCTCCTTTGCAGATGCGACAGGTCATTTGAAAATCGCATGCCTCCGCAAGCCACGATAGCCCACTCGTCGCTGGAGTCGCATTTCGGACCCGCTTTTCGATGACCAATGGATAGCTGGCGAAGCGCGCTCGAAGGCTTTCGATGTGCTGGCGCAACGCGACCCGAAGTTCGACGAGAATTGACCTGAATTCCTCTTCGTCCTCCTTTGCAGCAAGAAGCTGCGTGCAGAGTCTGCGGATCTTGTCTTCCATACGAAGCATGGCGCTACCGCATCGGTAGACACAGTGGCGCGGACGTAGAGTAACGGAAGCAACCCAGTCTTGCTCTACATTGCTCCCTGTAGAAACCACTCCCCAATCCCGTATACTCGGCTTTCTGTTGAGAAGGCCGCGCCATGCTGCATTGGTAAGAAGTTGCTCGCGATTACCAACCCATTTGGCCCATCCGCTCAAGGATGAGCACGCTGTAGCGATTCATGCGCTCAGGCCGTCGCCTCAGGGGGGCCGGCAGAATCGCTGCGAGCCGCGCGGCCTGTTCCCGGCCGACATTCCGGGGCGCGGTTCCGTAGTGGTAACGACACGCCGAGTCGGCGCCATAAATACCAGGGCCCCATTCAACCACGTTGAGATAGATCTCCAGAATGCGCCGCTTGCCGAGGACGAGTTCAGCCACCGGCACCAGTGTGAACTCCGCACCCTTGCGGAGCACAGATCGGCCAGTTCCGAAAAATAGGTTTTTCACAAGTTGCTGCGTAATGGTGGAAGCTCCGCGAGTGCGGCCGCCTTCCAAATCGTCTTCAGCGGCGATTTGGATCTCGTGCCAATCAAACCCATGGTGCTGGTAGAAGCGCGAGTCCTCGGCGGCGATTACAGCGTGCTGCAGATCAGGCGAGATTTGGCTGAGCGGAATAAATTTGTAGCGTTCGCGATACGGCGTGTTGCGAATCCAGGCCTGCAAGCGGCGCTGGATGTGCACCGCGGTTGTCGGTGGGTCGATCCACCGGGCGGCCACAAGCATCAGCGCGGCCAGCGACCAGAGAAGCACCACGCCGATGGCAAGCCATCGAACGAAGGTTCGGAGACGACCTTTGCGAGGCGGGCTCTTGGGTTGTAGGTCTGGCTCTTCAGTCACATTTCAGAATAATAGACTTGGCTGGGTTGCCGCTGATGTCCCGGTGGTAAAGTTGGCCTCATGGCCGGCACCACAAATCCCGAAAGCTTTGAGGAGATTGTCGAGTGGGCCTACGGCACCCTGCCGCAGAAGATCAGGGACCTGCCAGATTTCCCCGGCATTCAGGTCGTCGACGAACCTCCTGCCGACGTATTCAAGGACATGTCGACCAGAAAGAAATGGCGCCGCGGAACCGAGTTATTGGGCTTGTACAGCGGCACTTTAAGGACGAAACGTTCGCACACCCAGGTGCAGTATGCCCCCGACTTGATCTTTGTTTTTCGCGGCCCCATCCTGCGCTGTTCCCAAGGAGATTTGCGCGCCGAAGTGAAACGCGTGGTCTGGCATGAGGTCGCCCACTGGCTCGGCTACGAGACCGAGGAGCAGGTGCAAGCCCTGGGTTTATGAGCGTCACCAAGTCGCCACGCTCCGATTCTCGCCATGAGCATGACCCACGGTTGTAAGGGTGTTCCTCGGAACAATCCACTACCGAACCTGCATCCCGAATGGCTCGTAATCCGGGGCGATTGACACCTCCTCGAAGCAGTGGCCTTTGTGCGTGTTCCAGCGGGTAGGACCAAATTCTGAAGGTTCGAGCCTCTGCAACAATTCATGGTGCAACGTTCTTGCCCGGCTGCATTATGGAAGGTAGTGCCTCTGGCGACTCATGGCCAACAACGAACGACAGCACCCGCCGGATCGTTCGAATACCCCTCAGGCATTTGGCCTTCTTTACGAGCAGCATTATTCGCAGATCTTCGGCTACGTCTATCGCCGCATTCTACATTGGGAAACCGCACAGGACATTACAGCCGAGGTCTTCCTCAAGGCCTACAGGAGTTTCTGGACATTCCGCTGGAGTTCCATCCCCATCGGCGCATGGTTCTACCGCATCGCTACTAACGAAGTAAACATGTACTTTCGCGGTGGGAGGTTCAAGCGCGATGTCTCGTTGACAGAGCTACTCGACGAAAAAGGATTCGACGCGCCTGACGCAAAGACAACAGACATCGAAAAGCTCAACGCCGAGCGGGAGTTGCAGCGGTCTCAAGACTTCCTTTTGGTCCAGTCGTGCCTGAGATCGTTGCCCGCCAAATACCAGGACGTGATCTCCCTGCGCTACTTCGAAGGCAAGAGCATCCGCGAAATCTCCGAGATCCTGGGAAAGCGCGAAGGGACCATTAAGAGTCTGCAGTCCAGAGGCCTGGATAGGATAAGAAAAAAATTGCCGCTGGATGCAACCGAATGAACCCCTCGGCATTTTCATTTCAGACGACGGAAGGCAATCGTGAAACCAGATCCGATCGAAGCACGGCTCAGTAAGATCGTGATACCGCAGGTTACAAGCGAGGCCCACAAGAGTCGGTTGAAGCTCGCGCTGCTGGACGCCCGCAGGTCGGCCTGGTGGGGTACGCTCCTGATCGCTCTGCCGGCGGTCTTCTTGACCGCTGTATTTCTACAATATGGTCTCGGTGTGGGACCGTTTTTCGAGCCACTGGAGCGCTTCATTTTCGCTCCGATCCGACATTCCGGCGTTCCATGGCTCGAGCCTCTGCTCCTGTTCGTTCTGCCTTTGATCGCGCTGGTGGTCAACCTGCTGTCCATCACCCATTTCAGCACGGCACCCTCGCGCGATGAAATCGTGGTCACAGTGGCGTTGAAGCGGCGTTGGTGGAACTGGGTCATTGTTGGTCTCAGCGCCGTGATTGTCGCTGTGATCTTTCTGTATGCCCTGAAAGGTGACCGCTAGCATGAGTGCGCGGTTTGTGCTGCTCGCCGTCCTGTCTGGGCACATTGTGCCCGGGGCAGCAACCACTTACCGGCAACAATCTGGACCGGTTTGCTGAGGATCATCTCCGCAGGCGCATCGGTGAGACGGTGGCCAGCGCCTCCGTAGTCTTCGTCAATGAAAGCGGCGTCCTGCTGGAAAAGTCGCTCGGCTACGCCAAGCCTGCCAACCGAATACTGGCCGATCCGCGCCAGACCGTATACCAGATCGGTTCGAATTCGAAGCTGTTTGTCACCCTGGCGGCGATGCAACTCTGCGAACAGAACAAGCTGGACCTGAACGCTGACATCAGGAACTATCTGCCTGGCCTGGTTATAAAGAACCGTTTCCCCCTACCGGTCACCATGGCGCAACTGCTTACCCACACCAGTGGAGTCGAGGACAGAAAACTCGGCCGCACCCAGCCGTTTGACCAGCCACTGATGACCCTGCACGAATTTTTCGAGCGTTTCCCGCCAGTGGTCGCGTACCCTCCCGGCGAGCAACTGAACTATTCCGGCAACGGAATGACTCTGGCGGCCCATGTTGTGGAAGCGATCTCCGGTGAGCCATTTTTCCAGTATGTCGAGGAGCACATCTATGCGCCTCTCGCAATGCGGCAATCAAGTTTTCGTCAGCCCCTGCCGGATGTGCTTAAACAGTACCGGGCGGAGATGCTGAACGTACCTCCCCTCATCAAGTACCCGGAAGGTGGAATGGCTTCAACCGTCGACGATATGTCTCATTTTCTGATCGCGCTATTGCATGGCGGTGCGTATGGAGCGAATCGCGTAGTGAAGCCGGAAACCCTCCAACTGATGCTGACACGACACTTCAGTCCGCATCCCGAGATACCCGGAATCGGATACGGATTTTTTGAAGCGAATCTGAGCGGCAATCTCGTGTGGATGCACACTGGAGACTACCGCCACATCTCCGTCCTCTGCATTTCCCCGGAGCACACAGCGGGCTTCTTTCTTGTGATGAGCTTGCAGGGCGAACTCCGCGAACCGTTGCTGACCTCTTTCGTGAACGACTTCTTCGGAACCTTCTTTCCACAGACCGGCATCGCGATGCCGACAACTTCTGCGAAGGTAGCGCTTGATCCCTCAACCATGGTTGGAACCTACCGGGACAATGCGGTCCCTAGTTCATCGATTGAGAAGTTCATTCAAGGCCTGATGTTTGGTGACGGAGACGCGCGCATCACTTTCGACAAAGTTCGCGGTGTATTCCAGTTTCACCCACCCAGCTCGGACAAAATCATCGATCTGGTCCAGAGGGATGGCTTGCTCTTCGAAAGTCAAGGTGGCGACTTCGGAATCAAGATGCTTTTCCGGCAAACCCCTTCGGCTACCAACCTCTTCATCAGCGCGGGAGCCCTGGGCCAGTACAGCTTTCGCAGGATCCCGTGGTTTTGGTCGCAGGTTCCACAATTAGTGATGCATCTTCTGGTTCTGTGCCTTTTCAGTACTTGGCTTCTTTCGATTCTGTTGGCCTATTTCATTCGCCGGCTGAGAACGGCTTGGTTTCATCTAACCGGCTTTTCCAGTGGCCCGCTTTGGAATATGAGCATCGTCGCGCTTCTCGCTCTCGCGGGCGCCCTTTCGTTTGTGCTTTTGGGATTCACAATTCCCAATGCTTCGCTAATAGTCGGTGTTCCCGCAATGTTCAAAGTCTTACTGGCGTTTTATACTGCGGCGTGTGTCGCCGCCTTGCCTCTGCCCATTGCGCTGTTCCTTGCGTGGAGACAACGAATATGTGGGCTGGGCTTCCGTCTTTACTTCACCGCCGTCGTTCTCTCGGCTTTCGGCTTTGTTCCGTTCTGTCTTTACTGGAAGCTCGTGGGCTATCGCGTGTAGGGGAGACGCATGTGATGAGACTCCTTCTTGCAGTGCGCACCTACGGTCGGTTATCGGGAAGGAGTCCGATCAACCTTCCTGAGGGATTTGTCCTGATAAGTTGGCCACCCGATGCAAGCCCGTTGGTGCTCGCAGGCCCGTCAATCGTCAGATCTCACAGGAAGTCTTTCTTCCTCCCCTGCACGAAGAAAGTAACGCCCAGCAGCAAACCAACTGTGGCGAATTCCCCCAACAGCACAACCGAGGCCGCCCCGCTCCATTGAATCGTGGGCCCCCACATGCCCTTCGCAATGCCCCCGATGTGGGCGAAGGCATACCCAAGAACGTTCACACCGATATTTCCCACCATGATGGCGGCGACGGCCCAGCCCTGCGATTCCGTGATCAAAGCCACGGCTAGAATCAGGCAAGTGCTCAGCAGTATTTCACCCGACATGATGGCAGTGTACGGCACCAATCCCCGCGAACTCGGCGACCACAGAAGCATTCCGATACTGCCCACCACCATGGTCACCCACGGAACCAGAAAGATGAGCAGGTTGCCCCAAATCTTCGAGGCCGTGTATTCCCGGTAGGAGATCGGCAGGCTCATCACGAACGGGAGCGTCTGCTCCTTCCGTTCAGTCACGATCGTCGATACGGCCATGTGCGCGCCGATCGAGATGATCACGATGATGAGCAGGATAAGGCCGAGAAGAAACGCGACTTTTGCTCCCGTCGCGATGATGCCGAGAGTAGCCACAACTCCGGCGAGAGAGCCCAGAATCGCCCAGCGCTGCAAGTACCAGTCTTTCAAAACCAGCCGCTTCACCATCGCGTAGTTCATACGATTTGTTTTTCCCTTCTGCTGTGCACATTGGCGACAAAGATTTCTTCCAGCGTCATCGGGTCTACCGCTTGTACGGTGGCCCCCGCATCATTGCAGGCCGAGACCATCGCCGGATCGAAACGGTTGGTGACCAACACCGGAAGCCGTTCGCTTCCGCCGACCTCAACCACTCCTGGAAGACTCGGCAAGTCTGCCTCCGGCGAAAGCACCAGCCGCAAGCGCCGCCATCGCTCCAGAAACATCTCTTTATTGTCGGAAGCGATGATTCGTCCCCGATCGATGAACGTGATTTGATCGGAAATCTGCTCCACGTCGAGGGTGTTGTGCGAGGAAAAAAGAATCGTTCGGTCCTCGTCCGCAAGTACCGCCATAAGTTCTCCCAGAACCTCTTGCCGCGCCACCGGATCCAGTCCGGTCGTCGGTTCATCCAGCACCAGCAGCCGCGGACGCCGCGCGAGGGCCAGCAACAAAGCCGCTTTGACCCGCTGTCCATGCGACAGGCCTTTGATCTTCTGCTGAGGCTTGAGGTCAAAGCGCCGCAACAACATTTCGGAATAAGCCTGGTCCCACTGCGGGTAGATCGACTGAACAAAGTTCATGTGCCAGGCCAGCGTCGCCGGTCCATACAGACGCATGTCTTCCGACACGAATCCAATGTCCAGTTTGGCCGCCGCCTGTTCTCGCGGCATCTCCCGGCCCAACACATTCACCAGACCCCGGTCCTGATGGACCAGTCCCATCAGAATGCGGATCGTCGTGGACTTGCCGGCGCCGTTCGCCCCAATCAGGCCCATGATCGTGCCCGTGGGCAACTCCAGGCTAAGGTCGTCAAGGGTGAAGTGAGGATAAATCTTGCTCACTCCTTCGAAATGGACGGAGAGATCATTCATGAGTATTCCTTTGTCAGCCGGTCTTTCATTAGTCGGTCTGTCGTTAGGCGATCTTTCGTCAGCCGGTCTGTGGCTTCTCGCACGCGCGAGGCAAGTTCTCTAGGCGTGACGCCCAGCAGTTCCCCCAGTTGGGCAACCCGGTCGATGTGCTTGGCTAATTCCTGATCGTAAAGCTTGGCCCCCAGCTCGGGATCGGGCGCAACCATCGACCCTTTTCCCTGCTGGGTCACAATAATGCCGTCGCGCTCCAGTTCCATGTAGGCACGTTTCACCGTGATTACGCTCACTCGAAGCGTTACCGCAAGCTGCCGAATCGAGGGAATTTCCTTCCCCTGCTCCCAATCCCCCACCGCGATCCTTTGCCTGATTTGCTCCATGATCTGGAGATACATCGGACGGCCATCAGTCTGGGAGATTACGAGGTCGCTGTGCATGTCTCTATACTGAGTATACACAGTGTAGGTTCGATGTCAAGTTTAATCTTGCAGCGCCCAGCAAGGTTTGCTGCTTACGTTCTTATTCTGCCGCGCTGTTTACGCGCTGACTTTTCGTGCGGGACGATCGGGGAATGCTACGACGGAATAACGAGGTAAAAGCAGTTGCTGCCTGTTAGCCGCAAAGCCGCTCTGAGCCTACCCACAGTTGAGCCAGATCTTTGAGGTTGTGTTTGTATGTACGCGTTACCAAGTATTCCTTCCCACCTCTTACACGCAGCCTGTACTCCCCCGTTGATGAAGGTTGGATTTCGTCCACGGCCGAAATATTCACGACTACCGAGCGGTGGATGCGAATAAAACCGTAGGGTTTGAGCTTCTCCGCCATGGACGAGAGAGACTCGTGCACCATATAGAGATTAAGTCGGTGTTGCAACGAAACATAATTACCTTCGGCTTGCACTGCCAGGATGTCGGCTAAATCCAAGAGTAAGATGCTACCCTTTGCCTTGAACGCGATTCGTGGCGCATGTCGTTTTGCTATAACCTCCAACTGCCGCCAGACTCGCATGAAGTCTTCAGCATCAACTCGAACTACCGGAAGCAATGATGTATCTGCAGCTTCGCAGAACTCATCCGCTGTCGATTCAAGAGTGTAATCCCGCCTACTCTTGGGGGAGCAAATCGCAGCTCCCCTTAGTGGGCTAGTCGAGACGTCCGCATAAGCGCGAGCTGCTTGTTGACCAAACATCTCACGTGCAATGGCCTTCTCATCCTGACTTTGGCGGGCGCTCATGATGGAACCCCTTCCTCTCTCGTTTCGACTTCCTACCCGAAGTGAGATTCAGCCTCAGCGGTGATTTCGGGGGATCGGCACCGCACGCCTTAACTTCAAGTCCCGTTGGCTACTTCTGCCCAGTGCTCACTGCTGACGGAAAGCTGGATTGCTCGCCGAAATAACACTCAATGGATTGCAACTTTCCGTTCTTGATACGGAGATACTCCACGTTCCGGAACGATTTGCCGTTCGTGGTTTGGCAAAGATACTTCACAAAAGCGTCGTCCGCGCCGGTGGAGACCCGCTCCAGGTTAAAATCTTTGATGAAATTGATCTGCGTTTTCCAGCATTGCTCTTTGAAAGCGCTCTTGCTGATGTGGTCGTCGCCAGCGGCGCTTGAAAAGGTGAAGTTGTCGGCCAGGAGGCTGTCCACGGGGCCCCAGTCTTTCTGCCCCCAGGCTGCGTACCACTTCCGGACAATTTCCTCGTTCGTTAAGTTCTGCCCTCCCAATGCGCCCGCGCTTGCCGCTCCCGGCAGGCTCACGGCACCAACCAGAGCGCAGGCTCCCGTTGCGAGCAGATCCCTGCGCGACATTGTTATCCTTGTCATTGTTCGTTCTCCTTTTCCTGATGTGGTTTGAAGCGCTTCGCCCGATTCGCGATACTAACTGTGCGAGCATACGGACCGGTTGGTATGTAACAGTGTCAAACTGCTCCTTGAGACACCGATGCGATCAACCTCGCTTGCGGTTGCCCGGGGCGCGCAGGGACCGCAGCCAGCCCACGATGTTTTTGATACCAGCTGTAATCACTTTCGGATCCTGAGCATTCTTTGCCAGCGACGCATAGCCTTCGACCATCGCGATCAGTAAGCCGGCGGCATCAGCGGGTTCCACATCGCGGCGAACGCTTCCGTGGGTCTGGCCCTCCCGCAAAACGGAGGCAACGGCCTCGCGCCAGGCATCGAAGATTATCGCCAATCGCTTCCGGAATCCCGCGTCAAGCGGAGACATTTCCTGCGCCAGATTATTCAGTTGGCAACCACCGCGTACATCCGCGGGCCGAACGGGTATACGCTGAACAGCGCCGATCAAAGCGTCGATAGGGTCCTTGCCGCTCTGTAGAGGACGCACCCACTTGCCGCGGACGTCGGGGGCGATGACCTCTTCCACGACGGCGTGTCCCAAGGCTTCCTTGCTGTCGAAGTGGTAGTACAGCGCGCCCTTGGTGACCCCAGCTACGGCCAGAATGGTGTCCAGGCTGGCACTCTGGAAACCCGATCTGTAGATCTCGCGGGATGCCGCCTGTAGCAAGCGTTCCCGCGTGCGCTCAGAATCGCGCAGTCTAGTCGCTCCAGATTTCGAACCCTGTTTCGAACTCTGTTTCGGACTCTTGCCGACTGCCAACATACCGACCAGTATGTATGTTAAATCATCTGAAAGTCAATCCTAATTGAGCATCTGCCTTTTGGCTGCTGGCGATCTCGAATTTCGTAACCTCTCGCCAGTGTGTATGAAAAGTTGGAGAAACAGTCGCTCTAGCCGTTTTGGGATCGTCCCAAGAGGTTGTTAGTCCGCCACTCGTTTTCGAACTCTGAAGTGTTGGGTCTGTTGTCTCGCGTAATCGTTGTGAACGTGGAACACCACATGCTCCCTCGGTTCTGGGTCAGCAGGAGTTGTGAAGTTGTGAGCCGATTCTGCTCTCAATTGCACGCTAACTGTCCGAGCGCCGAATGTAGCTGACGTAAATCGCCAGTCGATATTAATTCGTACCGGCACCAAGACTTTACCGGAGGAAAAGAGGAGATATGAGCATGCTTAGGTTGCGGGGTTCCTGGATACTGTGGGTTACGACGATTGTTCTGGCTTGCTTCAGCAATGCAGTCGCTCAAGCGAGCTACAAAGTTACCGATTTGGGCTCTGAGGGGACTGACAATCTGGGTTGTGCCATGTCCGTCAATAAGGAAGGTTGGACGGAGATCATGGCTGGGAACCTGCCAGCGGGGGAGCAGGACAACATATTCGGGACACTTCTAAGCGGACGCGCACTGATAGGCATCGCCGGATTCAAGTTCGACCTCGGCACGCTCGGAGGACAGAACACTTGGATGAACTGGGGCGAGATCAACGACTTCGGGCAGATAGTAGGTTATTCCGAAACGTCTGTCCCAGACCCCAATGGCGAAGACATTTGCGGCTTCGGCACACACCTTACGTGTCGCCCGTTTCTCTGGCAACTCTTCCACATGAGCGCGCTCCCGACGCTCGGCGGAAATAACGGGCAGGCCAGCGCGATCAATATCCATGGACAAATCGTAGGGTTTGCGGAAAACGGTTCCGTTGACTCCACCTGCCACTCTGGCACA
>DATMQI010000276.1:0-3278 GCA_035567135.1 Terriglobales bacterium | reverse complement strand
GCTGCTATCGAGAGAACTCTGCCACGTCGCGTTCCCACTGAGAGGAACCTGGACGTTAGGTTTGGGGTTTGCATTGATGCTCTGGAAGTGAGTGATGATCTGAAACTGCTGCCCGAAGAGATCCGAAAAGAGGGTGGCTTCAGGGCGAGCGGATGGGTTCCACGCTGTGCCGCCAGTGCTCGTGGGCAGGCAGGTATAGCCCTGCGAACCGAAAGCGTGGCCGACGAGGTATGCAGAGTTCCCTGCTGGTACTGCGATGGTGCTAGGAGTAGTCGGGGGCGTGACTTGCGCCGCCGCGAGCGAGACTGCGCCGAATGCACATGCAAGCACGAGAGTGGCCGTGAACAGCTTCCGCCCTCGCGCAAAGTTATTGGTGCTAAGACTAACCTTGTAACTCATTTTTTCTCCAGTTCTTGTGCTTACTCAGGAATGTCTTGCAGTTAAAGTTGTTGACACACACAATTAGTTGGAGACCTTGTTTTGTCACCGCTTGCAAGCAAAACAGTCTTACCTTGATTCCGATTGTGAGTGTCTCTACGAAACCGTTATTTGGAAGCCGTCAATCGGCCTCACTAGACATCACGAGATCTCGCGAGGATTTGCTTTTTGCGAGAGCAGGATTTGTTCGGCGAGAAACATTGCGAGTGGAGGGAAATCGTCGCGGGAGTATCGTGTGCAACTTAAAAGAAGGAGATGAAGTAACGCAGTAACGCAGCAACGGGTGCGTAGTGATGTAGTGCAGCCGTGTGTCTTCGAAGATCAGGGGGGAGTTCTACTGCACAAACGCAGTTATTGCCACACGGGCTCCGGAAAACTTCTCTCGGCGCCTAAAGGAGTCGGCGTTTGACTCAAATCGCGATCTTTCATCGCGGAGTGGCAGACCATGCAGGATCGCTGCGTACGGTTTCCTTCTTGGGAAATCAGGGCGTACGTCAGGCCATGGACCGACCAGGTCACAGCCTTGTAGCCCTCAACAGTGGCGTAGTGAAAATTAACCTTCGCAAAATCGACCTCCACTCCCCCGGAAGCGACCGCCACCGAATCCGGTGCCACTATCAGGCTCACCAAGCCCGACTGCATCCGGTAAGCTACGTAAGCAGCGCTCCTGCCACCGACCCGCATCAGCCGCGCGCCCTCCATACTGTAGGGCCGCTGTTCGCCAGGAATCGCTGGGGACGCGGGCAAGGCAAGAGAAAATTGTGCCTTCGACCGAACCCATTCATTAAGCACCTGCGGCGAGTCCGAGCGAACGTCGAGCGCAAGATGACCCTGAGCATGTTGACGATGAGCACTGACGGCGAATTCGGCAAATTTCGAACCTGACAATGGCCTCTGCGATGACGGCGATCTGGTCGCAACGATTCCGACGACGAGTAGCAGGGCTAACGCCGGAGCAAAGACCTTCCACTGCAGAACCAGTCGCCAGGCGGAGTAGGGCGATGAACGCGGCCGAACTAGCTCGCGTGTGGCTTTCACAACCGGCCTTGAGGGCGCCCTCAGTTCCGCCAGCAGTCTCTCTTCTTCAGGGGTCGGCTCTTCGTCAACAGCGGCGCGAAGCAGGGGACCGCAGTGATCGCACTGCGCTGCATGCATGATCAACTGATTCGCCTTCAGTTCCGGCCACACTCCCGCCGCCACCTCATGCCAGTCGACGTCTTGACCCACGGTGCACTCAGCTCGCGACCCGGTATTCGATACCTCGTTAGAGGGCCGGTTCAACAGTCGCCGGTATTTCGCTACCTTGCCTTTGCAGGATGCGCACGAATCCACGTGACGCTCAGCCTCGCGAACGACACCCGCAGAAAGTCTGTACAGATCTTTCTCGCTCTTCGCAGACGAGGGCACGAGAGCATCGAGCTCTTGATCATCGATATGTTTATCGGGTGGGCGACCCATACCCAGAAACTCCATACAATCTAACTACGAGATCCCGCGGGAATTTGCTTTTGGCAGTAGCCTCCTTGGGATCAGAATCCGATCTGCCGCCAACGATCTGCTCTCGAATGCAATGTTTCAGCCGTTCAATGACGCTTCCGACCCCCTTCGTTCCCAATCCAATGGTCGGAAGGGAGGCAATTTCCTTGGTGCTCATGCCTTGCCGGAAGTAGAGCCAGAAAATCGTGCGGTCGCGCTCCTGATCCGGCCCCGTCAAGCTACGCTTGAGGTGATCATCGACCTCATTCAAAAAGACTTTGTATGCGATTCTGTCTTCGCTCCCATCCACCCCGTTTCCCGCTTCCGGATCAACCTCGGTGGTGGAAACATGAGGTTGGTCGCCACCGGACGATTGACTATGGCCGTGCTTGAAATAGTCGTGCGCCGCATTGGAGGCAATTTTCTTCAAATACCCCAAAATTGCCTCAGGATGCAGTACGGCAAAGTCCCGCAGCAGGCGGCAGCCGTCTTCCCAAAGCTTGAGGTAGGTGGCCTGCACCAGGTCCTCCACCAGCGCCCGCGAGGGCTCACCCCACAGAGAAGCCGTTCGCATAATGGTGAGGCTGATGGGCTTTCCCACTCGCAAAACGAACTCCTCCCAGGCCGCGTCATCACAAGGCCCGGCACAAAGACATACGACGTCTTTCAGAGAAAGAGACGAGTACCGCGTCGATCTGGAGACACCCGCCATATTGTTGAGGATTTTTCCGGCTCGTCCGAGTCATGTGCTGCAAATTCGCACTTCGAAGACGGCAGGTATGGGATTGGATGACTTCGAATAGTCCCGGTTGTAAAAAGGTTGTCAACATTGCGCAACGCGCTCGACTTCGGGTCGGCCCCTCGGCTTAGGCATGGAAAAGACGGATTTCCAGCCAGGTCGCGGTCGCACAATCGGAGCTCACGGGAAGCTGGGATTTCGCAGGGCAACCACCTTCGCCAAGGTCTGAATGTGACGATTGGCGTCGGGATTTAGGTGGTTATTATGAACCGGTGTTCTTGAGTGCCGCTGAGGTCCTTGTAAGCATCTATTCTTGCGATGCGTTCACACTCGGAACGCGTTGGCGGGTACGGTAGCTCCGCAGGAGGCGAGGATGGCTTCGCCAAGCTAAAGCATTAGTCGACCCATTTTGAGGAGTCCTCTTCGCGTAATCTCCGGAGACGCAGCAGGCGTAACCTCCTCGCCGACTTTCTTGGCTATGGTCTAAGCGATGACTTGACGGAATCGGGCAAGTGGTCGGCGTGGGCGAGCAGGATGCTCACTTGCCAAGCTTGCGTATCCGACAAGCTGCCACGAAACCCGGGCATTCCGGTCAACCGAATCCCATGCACCACTTTCCAGTAAG
>DATMQI010000275.1:0-86045 GCA_035567135.1 Terriglobales bacterium | reverse complement strand
GCCGATTGCCTGGGCCATGTCGTCCGCGCCAAGCAGTTCCGGTCCGGTGGGACGATAGCTCTGTCCGGCGTGTCGCGCCGGATTCATCAGGGCCCCGACGGCGACTCGCGCGATGTCCTCGTTCGAGGGTGGCGCGTTGCGGCTGTTTCCGTACATCCAGGGAAACACGCCGAGATGCGCGGCCAAACCAATCGTCACCAGGTAAGCGTCAGCGAAGAAGCCCGGGTTGACGATCGTATGCGCCACTCCCGGCGTCATTGAGAACAGCCGGTCCACGAGCCAGCTCTGGCGTGTTGCGAGTGAGGGATGCGAGGGGCTCGCCAGCCATTGGGTCAGGCCAACGATCTGTTCGAGCCGCGATTCCTTCGCGGCAACCGCGAAGGCGACCGCGCCCTGAATCATGTAGGGATCGTAAGGCGGACAATAATAGGCCCGCTGAACATCCCTTAACGCATCAGCGATGCGTTCGACATCGCTCATGTCGGCGACAACGATCTCGGCCCCCGCCGCCTTCAACCGCGCGCTGCGGCTATCTTCTCGGTGCACCATAGCGCGGACCGGATAACCGGCTTTCAGCAGTTCGGTGACCACGACGCTACCCGTCTTCCCGGTTGCGCCAGTCACAATAATTCGCGGCTTGTTCATGATCGTTTCCTCCAACAGGATTCCCTTGCTGCAGTAGCGCTCTCGCGAGGAGGGTCACTGCTGCGCAGCTGGCCCCATCAATACCCTCAAGGGCATCAAGGGTCCGACGGGAATGTACTCGTGATGGAGCAACTCTTCCTTTGCGAGCGGCAGGGTTTCCATGATGGACCGTGCCTCGTCCTCGGTCTTGGCATCGACCAGGAAGATGACGCCTTTGCCATCGCCGCGCGAATACCACTCGCGGATTTTCCCGTCTAGGTAAAGCTTCACAGTGGCCCGAATCTCTGCCGGTATGATGGCCATGACTTGTTGCGCGGTCACGCCCGGCTTCGCAGTCTCAATGACCAGCACTGCTGTGGTTCTAGGTGTAGGAATGCTGGGCACGCCTGAAGCGGCCTCGGATTGTGTTTGTTGTGGCATGATGAATTTCTCCTTTCCAAAATTCGAGCCAGTCATGTGGCTTCTTCTCGTAACAGATCGCGGCTGCGACAGGCTTCAGTCGCGGATCAGGACTGGGGGGTTGCACCCCGATCGTCCCTCTGCAGCGGCGCCATTTCGAGGGGTCACTGGAATGCAGCTGGGTTCAGCGCTCTTAGCGGCGTCAGCGGCCCCACGGGAATATACTCGTGATCCATCAAATGTGCTTTCGCGAGCGGCAGCGTTTCCATCAGGGCCCTCGCCTCGTCCTCGGTCTTCGCGTCCACCAGGAAGATGACGCCTTTGCCATCGCCGCGCGAATACCACTCGCGAATTTTCCCGTCGAGATAGAGCTTTACAGTCGCCTGAATCTCATCCGGAATCACCGCCATGACTTGCTGAACGGTTACGCCCTGCTTGGGAGTCTGAATGACAAACACTGCGGTGGTTTTAGGTATGGCCCCGCTGGGCAAGCCTTGGCCAGCCTCGGGTTGCGATTGCGCGAAGGACAGGGCTGGAAGCGCTGCCATAAGCAAAGGGATCATGAATTTCATCCGGTTCTCCTCTCGATTAAGCTTCGTTTCGCTCTCTTTAATAGAGTACTATCGTCCTCTATTGGAGGAAAAAAATTATTGTTCAGCGAAGCTCTTTATGAAAAAGTTTCTCGCGTCCATCAAAATCTGCTCACGCCTTTGAGGGTCCGAACTGACGCGGGCCATCATCAATACTCCCGCCATGCTCGGAAACAACAACCTGATCTTCGCCTGTTTCTCTGCTCGCGTCTGACCAGGCATGAATGGCAGAAACCGCTCGCGATACGCTTCCAACAACGCCTCGATCCTTCTGCGTACCGCTACCGGTTTTCGTGCGAGTTCCGGCCCGAGAGCGGCGCGCACGCAACCGGTTCCCGGCGAATTCGCGTGGCCCACGCTTAGATAGCGCTCGATGACGGCCCGCAGAGCCTGACCCTCGGGAGCGGACTTTGCCACTTCCACCATGCCTCTTCCCGTCTCGTCGAGTGCCCGTGCCACCGCTTCGACGAACAGGTCGTCCTTGCTCTTGAAATGTCGGTAGAAGCCCCCTTTTTTCAGGCCTACCTTCTTCATCACCGTTCCGATGCCGCTCGTGTCCCCGCCGCGTTCGCGGAACGAGCGAGCCGCCACGGAAAGAATCTTTTCGTGGTTCTGCGCTTTGTGTTCCGGCGAGTATCGCATCTTTTAAAGAGTACTACCGTACTCTAACAACTGTCAAGCCAAATTTGATCCTGCAAGGCGCAACGGAGCTAGTTGGTCTCAGGTTGGTGAACCGGGCGTATAACGAGCAAACCTTACCCTATCGATTAGGGAAGGTTTGCCGACCAACGGCTAACAATGTTGCGCCGAGCGAGTGGAGAACCGCATTCTTCAACTGCTCTAAATCGGCCAGGCGAAGCATCGTTCTTGCACTGGAGCGTTTCGATGTCTTTCGATGCGCCATACTGGCGGCCTTCTACGCCATCGGGTCAGTGTGGTCGTTCAACTGGGACTCATGGTCTCGAAGCCCGTTTCTGGATAACTTCCGGTTTTGCCGAAAAACCGGAAGTAATCCAAGTGAAAGTTCGAACATCGTCTGCTAGGGCCGGCCATCAAACTTCGGCCTGATTCTTTAGACCTCGAAGACGCCCGCAGTTTTGGAGCTGCATTTTGGCCCTCCGCCCCACGTTCGGTGTAAAGTAGGTGTCGCGTTCAGAGGGGATGAAGATGGTCAGAGGAACAGCTGTTGCTTGCCTGCTAGCCTGCATCTGTGTTCTGTTTTCTGTACGGGGAGCGGCGTTCAGTGATGAGACGCCCGCGCATCATCACGAAGCCGCCGAAAAGCTCGGCAACGTTTCTTTTCCTATCTCCTGTGCGCCCGATTCACAGAAGCCCTTCGAGCGGGGCGTCGCACTCATGCATTCCTTCGGTTACGAAGAGGCCAAAGCCCAGTTCGTCGAGATCGCGCAGAAGGATCCCGCTTGCGCTATGGCGCACTGGGGAGTCGCGTTGAGTTTGTTCCATCAGATATGGGAGCGCCCCGGCGAACCGTCCTTGAAGCGTGGCTGGAGCGAGATAAACAAAGCTCAGAAGCTCGGCGCCAAGACCGACCGTGAGCGGGGCTATATTTCCGCGCTTTCCGACTTCTACCGCGACCACGGCACCCACGACCACATGCAGCGCGTCGCCGCTTATTCGGACGCAATGGGGAAGCTCTACCAGAAATATCCCAGCGATCTTGAGGCGGGCGCGTTTTACGGCCTGTCGCTGTTGGCCGCTGAACCCC
Source organism: Terriglobales bacterium (assembly GCA_035567135.1). Lineage (GTDB taxonomy): Bacteria > Acidobacteriota > Terriglobia > Terriglobales > Acidobacteriaceae > JABDBE01. Next base: position 82,685 of record DATMQI010000275.1, on the reverse strand, counting down.
CGGCCGAAAAATCCCTCGCGGCAAGAAAGAAAGCTGTCGCCGTGCTCAACCCGCTCTTCCTCCGGCAACCCGATCATCCCGGGCTAGCGCACTACATCATCCACGCCTGTGACTCTCCTGAAATGGCTCCCTTGGGACTCGAGGCGGCCCGCCGCTATGCCGCCATTGCGTCCTCATCCGCGCACGCTGTTCATATGCCCAGTCACATCTTTGCCCGGCTCGGCCTCTGGCAAGAAGACATCGACGCGAACCTGAAATCAGTGGCGCTCGCTCATCCAGCTGGCGAGATGTACATGCACGGGCATGAACTGCATGCCATGCATTTTCTCATCTACGCCTATCTTCAGACGGGACAAGACGACGCGGCCAAGCGCGTTGTGGACGATTCGAAGCAGATCATCGCCAGCGCTCCGAAGGTTGATGACGACACGGGAATGCTCGAGTACTACGGCTTCGCCTCCGCTCATTTTCCTGCACTTTATGCGTTGGAGATGCGCCATTGGTCGGACGTAGCTGTGCTCGAACCTGCAGCCGGCGCGCCCGTTGATTTGCAGACGATCACTTACTGGGCACGGACCATCGCCGCTGCTCAAAAGGGCGACGTGGAAGCCACCCGGAGCAACGCGCAGAAGTTCGATGCCATGGAAGAGGCAACGCGCAAGACGAAGTACGCCTACACGCTTGAGGGGCCAGACTTCCCGCGCGGAGAGGTCCATGCCTGGCTGGCGTTCGCCGAGACGAAGGGCGACGACGGTCTACGCCAGATGCGCGAAGTAGCCGATCTGCAGGACAAAGTGGGGAAGCGCGAGGTAGATATTCCGGCCCGCGAGATGCTGGCCGACATGCTGCTCGCACTTAACCGGCCGCAGGAAGCGCTGGCAGAATACGAGAGTGCCTTGAAGGTCGATCCCAATCGCTTTAACGGACTCGCTGGCGCTGCCCGGGCGGCCGAGATGGCGCACCAAACCGAAAAAGCCAACACCTACTACGCCCAGTTACTCAAGAACTGCAACGACGGAAAAAATTCCGATCGTCCCGAGCTCGCTCGCGCGAAAACCATGGTGTCAAAAAACGGGATGTAGCCGTACCGCACAACTCAGTTGAACAGCAGCGCTCGGGGAAAAGGGTGCACACACCTCGCGCTTTCCGATGAGTGAATCTCTCCACTGCTGCAAACGACTCTTGATACCTGGACATGCTAATCGCTTGTAGGGAGATGTCCTCCACCTTAGTTCTCTGTGGACGAATTGTGCCCCGAGTCACGGGCAAAACGGAAATCAGCCCATAAATGACGCGAGCCAGAAGTCGGTTTCGCGGAGATCTCCCACCAGCCTGTTTCTGGGATAAGTTCCGGTTTGCCGAGGAGTTAAGAGAACTGAGGACGCTACCGATGGCACCTGAGGTCTTCCTGCACATGCACCAACCATCCAACTCTTGTCTGATGTTTGAGTGCGCCGACGCTAACGCAAGTTATCGACGAGGTATACGATGCCGCCAGTATCGTGCATCGAAAAACATCGGTCTAATGGCGGATTACCAATTAGCTTGAACCGCCCTCTGCGTTGTGCTAGTGTTGCGCTCCAGCCGAGCCTGGGGTGCGATGTATGTCGTGGTCGTTTTCCACGAAGCTGGTGCCAGCAGCAGACCGCATAGACGCCTGGGAATGGAATGCCCGTCAATTTTGTGGTGGCTGCCGTTTCCGCATTCCTAACCGGCATACCTTCCATGGTTCCATCCAAACCTGGAGCGTGGGAGGCTTCGAGCTGTGCCTGTTTTCCTCTAGTTCGCTTTCGTTCGCGAAGTTCCCTATCGAATCCCGGCATCCCGAAAAGATGTTTTGTACAGTCATCACTCAGCTCGAAGGGACAAGGAGTTATACGCAGAATGGGACTGGGATTATCCTGAATTCAGGAGACACCACTCTCATTGATTCGGCATTCCCCTGGTCTTCCGACGGCCCTGGTAGTGGTGTTCGGCTGTACCTGCGCGTTCCGCATTGGGTCATGGAAGATCGGCTCCAAACCACTGCGATCCCCAGCGCGCGGCGGATTTCTGGGATCTCAGTCCTTGGGGCGACACTATTTCATCTCGCGAACTCGCTCTACCGCCAGGCCGACGAGTTAACTCAGCAAGAAGGCACTGCGATCGTTGAAGCATACTTCGATATTTTGTCGGCTTGCGTGGGTCGCCCTGAGCTCGATCGCGACGCCGACAACCGTACCAACAGTGAATTGTGTTTACGGGTTGAAAATTTTATCGCGGAACACCTGGCGGAACCCACCCTCAGGCCTGCGTCGATCGCTGCCGCCGCCGGCATTTCTGTACGTCATTTGCATCGTCTCTTCGCACGCCAGGGACGTACCGTGGGAGACTGGATTCGCGAGCGACGGTTGGAACGATGCCGGAATGATCTGACCAACCCCGGGTTGCGTGATCACACTATTACAGACATAGCTTTCCATTGGGGATTCTGCGAGTCGGCGCACTTCAGCCGTTCGTTTAAGGAATTGTTTGGGATCTGTCCGCGTGTCTTCCGCTCGCAAGCGTGGGCTGGCTTGGGGAACGAACGACGGCTCCAAGGCCTATCTGCAAACGTTCGGGACTCACCACCGAACTAGGGCACTTCTGCCTCCTGAATTTTCATCTCTAACGCTTTGGCGCCGCGGCTTGACGACGCTCGCAGCAACACACCGATTGCGCCCCAAATCGCCACCGCAATCCATTCATAAAGGGTGAAGTGGCCAGGAATTCCTGGCACCACTTTCACCAGAATCATCAGGGCTGTCACGCACATGCCAAAAATCGCCGCCGCACGTCCGGCGAAGGCTGGCTTCATGCAGAAATACGAAGCACATGCCGCCATCCATCCGACAGAACAGGCGACGGCTCCTACCTCGAGAATTGGCACCAGGCCTGCCTGTCCAACAAAGACAGCCACTGCTGTAGCAGCGCCCACAACAATTAAAGCGGTGGAGGGCGTCTGATTCCGGGGATGAATGTGTCCCATTCGGTGGTCAATCAGGTTGCGCCGCCCCATGGCGAACAACAGTCTCGACGATGCGATCATATTTCCATTGAAAGCTCTGAGCACAGCGACCAGCGCTGAAGCCATTATCAAATCCACAATCCAGTGCGCGTGCAAGGCCCTTTCGAAAGCGATTGCCACTGGAAACGGCCCTGCGCTGTTCAGTGCTCCTGCGGGTGCGACGTAAGCTACCGTCAGGATCACGAAGCAAAAGAACGCGAGTCCAACGAAGATCGTCAAGATCACGGCAACAGAAAAATCGGATTCGCGAAAATTCGGGGTGGCCTCTTCCGCGCATTTTCCGACGGACTCAAAGCCGGAGAGAAGCCAGGGAACAATCTGCCAAACCAGAAGTACAGAAAGAACAGGGCTGTGGCTGAATAGAGGGCTCAGATTGGATATGCTGCCATGCTTCGCACCCGCAAGAGCAAAGATAATCACCAGGGTCAGGAAAGTAATGGTGGTCCACCTCATGAACCTCGCGCTCGCCTGAATGCCTCGGTAGTTCAGCCAAATCAAGACAAGTGTGATGACCAGCCCGAGCACGATGTGCGGCAGATAAATTGGGAAACCTCCCAGACGGTACAGTTCGAAGGTATTCATCCAGGGAAAGAGGTAGCCACTGATCTTTCCAGCAGCCAGTGCCTCGAAGGGGCAGGTCAGCCAGTAGCTCAGGAACATCACCCAGCCGGTCCCGAAACTGACTATCGGTGGGAAGAAGCGCGCGGTGTAAGCCACTTCGCTCGCGGCATCGGGAATGGCTCGGACCAATTGGCCATAGACATAGCCGACGGGCAGTAACATCAAAGCCCCGGCGGTGAAACCCAGAACGCCGCCCAGCGGACCGCCGCGGCGCAAGATGTCGTCCATTACAACCAGCCAACCCGTTCCCACCATGACGCCGAAGGCGAGTGCAAAGTAATCGAATAGACGGAGCTTGCGGGCGAGTTTGGTCACGGGTTCATTGCCGCCGCCGTATCGGGAGAAAAGATTATCAGATAATTCAGGAGCGCCTTGACGGAATCAAACGTCGCCTCATCCGGCCGATCGGGGGCGCGAGACGCCCGTCCTCCATTCAGAATTCGTACCTCAGGGCAAATTGCATCACCCGTGGTTGGGTAAGCAGGCCAGTGTAATTTCCAAAAGTATTCGGTACCTGCTGTAACGAAGCAATGCAGGCGCAAGCCTGCGTTCCCAGCCCCGACAGTGCGTTGAAGCGCACCTGGTTGAAGACGTTGAATACCTCCCAGCGGAACTGCAGGCTTTGGTGCTCCCAGGGCATCTGCCAGCGTTTGGCCAGAGCCGCATCGACTCCGACATAACCGTCCCCGCGGACTACGTTGCGCGAGCCGCTCTGTCCTGGAAAAGGATGGGCAAAGTCGCTGAACGCCGCGGTGGGATTCGAAAAGACGCTGACGGCCCCATCTGCCTGCTTGAAGTGTCCAGTCGTCGGTCGAGCCAACAGATTCGCGATGCCTTGCTCGTCCCAGTTGGTGGGCCAGAAATTACCATTGTCCACGGTGAAGGGGAACCCGCTGGTCCAGCGCATCAAACCGGAAAGTTGCCAGCCACCGATGAGGCCGTTGACGAGACCGCTGGCATCACCTCCGATACGTTTGCCTCTGCCAAACGGCAACTCGGCAATCCAGTCGGCATTGATCTGGTGAGTAGTATCGAAGTCGGATACCGCCCGGCGCCCAGCGGGATCAAAGGCATTCACCAATCGGCTGCCCGGAGCTCCGACGTTGACGCTCGAACTGAAACCCAGACGGGTTGCATTGGACGTGAGATCGATCGACTTGGAATAGGTGTAGTTGAGGTCGAACTGAACTCCGCTGCCCAGCTGTTTTCTCAGACTGGCCTGCAATGCGTTGTAACTTGAGTTGCCGATGGAACTCCATCCGTACATGCTCGTGGCTTGCTCATTGAGCATATTGCCGGGGCACCCCAACGGGCTGGGCGGAGGACACTTTGGACTCTTGAAATAGTAGACGTTTCCATTTCCCGAGTTGTCTCCGAGGCCTCCGTAAATATCGATATCACCCAAACCTACGACTTCATTGCCCACATAAGAGAGAAACGGATCATAGTAAAGATCGTAAACCGCCTGAATGAGATTGGGGAAGCTCAGCCCAGAGAAGCTGGTAAACATACTGGCCCCCGGTTGAAGCGGTGGCAGCATGTCGTGCCAAAAAGCCGCAGTGGGACCAACCATTTTGTCCGTGACCTGGCTCGCAGTAATACCCTGACGGGCCAATTGCGAGAGCCGTGTCGAAGCTGCGAAATAGTCGATCCCCGATTTTGGATCCACGAGATCCAGCGGCTGCCTCAAATCACGCTGTGTGAGCAGATGACGTCCCAGCCGTCCCACATAGGAGACTTGCAACGAAAATCTTTGCGGCAACTCGCGGGCAACCGAAAAATCGAATGCCCAGGCATTCGGAGTTTTTAGCGACTGATCGACTCCCCAGGTGATGGCCTGTCCGAAGGGAGGCGGCGTCTGCGGGAAGGCGCCGGGAGGCGCAGGTTCGAAGAATACGTCCCCGAACTGGTTCACCGTGGGAATCTTGTTGATGTTGGTAATGCGAGGCACTCCAGCGGCATTGTCGTAGGCGCTTCCGGGAACACCACCTTGTCCGGGAAACGGAAAATAAGCTGGGCTGCAACAGGGGTTTTGCACCGTAGCCGCCAAACCTCCAGGCGCGTTTGCGTCGAACGTGCTGAGCAATTCCATACCGGCACGGTCATAAACTCGGCTGAAGCCACCCCGAATTACGGTCTTATCGTTATCGCCAACCAGACTCCTTAGCCAGCCGCTTTCAGGACGTGGCGAATAAGCAAAAGAGAAACGCGGTGAGAGATCCGATTTTGAAAAGTTATAGAAGCCCGGTCCGTTGTTGGCAGGGCCGCCGAGGATGAAAGATACCAGCGGCGTCCCGCTGTAGCCGGTGCCGTTGAGCATGTTGCTGACATTCTGGTTGAACTGGCTACCAAGATTGGCGCTGCCGGCCGGGCATCCGACTACGGGATTTACCGCGGGCACGCAGGTTGGAGACGCCTGAAAACCGTTAACCTCCCAGGGCGGTGGGAACAGCGACCAGCGCAGACCGTAAGTGATGGTCAAGTTCGGCTTGATCCGCCACGCATCCTGTCCGTAGAACTCGTACCAGTTAAGGCCATAGTTCCGCTTGATCGGAGTGCCGGCAGCCAGTACGTCGCCACTCTTGTTGTAGTTGTAGTTTCCCACGACATCAGAAACCATACCCAACAAGCCGAGCACTGGATAGTCATACTGCGAACTCGATGAAGGTTCTGGAAATCCACCATTCGCCGGATCGAGATAACCACCCGTATTGGCGAAGCCGGTGGGCGACATCCAGTTGGTTGCGCCTTTGCCCAAGCTGAATGAGTGTTCCAAGCTCAGCCGGGGATCGCGCGCGAACCCGACGTTGGTCCCAAACTGCAGCGTGTGCTTACCCTTTGTCCAGGAGAAATCATCAAGCAGATTATGGACCGGCGTCTGCGCGTTGTGAGTGTAAAAAATGCCTTGATCGAGACCGTAGAACTCGTTCCATTCCTGGTTGCTATTGCCAACAATACCGGTGCTCTGACGCGTGAATCCCCAGTGGAAAGTATTCACCGCGGTCGGCGTGAGCACGGCTGTGTATCCCACAACGAAGCCCTTACTGTGGTCGGTGAGAATCTGCTCCGGAGGCGCGCCCGGCAAGAACGGGGCTTGCGGATTGTAGATGTTCTGCAAAGCGCCGCGCCAGAACAACGTGTGCTTGCCATCGGCAGTGAGATGGTAGTCAAGGCGGGCGATGAAGGCATTGTTGTCCAGGCTCACCGGCGCGCGGAAGCGAAACCCGGAGTAGTTCAAGCCGTCGCCGACTGAAGGATCGTTAGTCACAAATTGGCCAGTGCAGAAAGTCTTATCGAAATAGCCGGTGTGACTTGCATTTTCGATCGCAGAGTTTATCCCCAGGCTCAGTGGATCCAGACTCTGCAGTTGCGCCGGCGTGATGGTGGTGATCCCGCCATTTACATTTGCGTATTGGATCAGACCCTGGCAGAGACTTGGCGTCGGAATCGTGCGGACTGTGCTCTGCTGCTCACGCTCGCGCGTGCCCTCATAATTAGCGAAGAAAAACAACCGATCTTTCTTAATGGGACCGCCCACGGACACGCCAAAAATGTTTCGCAGTAACTTGTCTGGCTGATTGGGCTGGCCGGTTGCGAGTTCCGCTTGCTTGACAAAATAATCGTTGGCGCTGGTGATGGTGTTGCGATGATACTCGTACAGAGATCCGTGGAAGGTGTTGGTTCCGCTCTTGGTTATCAATGCAACTTGCGCGCCCGATCCTTCACCTTGATCGGCATTGTAATTGCTGGTCGTAACGCGGAATTCCTGAACCGAATCCAGCGTCACCGGCAACACGGAAGTAAACGCGTAGCCGCTCGACTGGTCGTTCACGTCCACGCCGTCGAGAGTAATATTGCTCTGGTCGCTGCGCGCGCCGTTGACTGAGCCGTTGCGCGTATCTTGATCTTTATCGATATCGGGCCGGTTACCGGTGTAAGCGACGCCGGCCTGCAAGCTAAGCAGGTCGGGGACATTGCGGCCCTCTAGCGGAATCTGTCGCACCTGGTTTTGATCAAAAGAGTTTCCCAGTGAAGCATCTACAGTGTTCAGCGCCGGTGCTTCTCCGGTGACGGTGACGACTTCGTTGGCCCGGCCCAACTTGAGTCGTACGTTTGCCGTGGCTGGAGTATTCACGAGTAATTGCAATCCGGTTTGTTCGTAGCGCTCGAAACCCGCAGTGGTCACCGTCAGCGAATACGTGCCCGGCGGAAGAAAAAGAAACTGATAGTCTCCCTGGATACTGGTGGTGACGGTTCGCTTTGTATTCGAATCCGTATTCTCAAGCGTGACCGTAGCGCCCGATACCACACTGCCGCTGGGATCGGTCATAGTGCCTCGGAGCGAGGTCGATGAAGTTTGGGAAAGGACAAAGCTGGTCAATATCACTGAGACTGTGAGCAGAAGGGCAAAAGGCGTGCGGAGCTTCATAGGAACCTCCCGCAGGGAATCTTGGCAATGTTAATTTTGTGCGTGACCACTCCGCTTCTGTGATCCGATAAGTATTCGCCAACATCCTACTCTCTATTGCTCACCGCAAACTTGTCTCCCAGCGACATTGACTTGTCCAGAAGTGACCTGGGCGTAATTTTGATTCCTTTGCGCCGTCGCGATGCTAAGATTGCTGGTTTCTCTGCCGATGCAAATCAAAGAAAAGAACTACTGGCTGGAGACCGTAAAAATCCCGACCGGCGACGACCGACCGTTGCCGGAAAGCGTTGATGTGGCCGTAGTCGGAAGCGGCGTTACTGGGCTTTCGGCGGCAAGGGTCTTGGCCAAGCGCGGTGTCGGCGTTGCTGTTTTCGAAGCCGAGACCTTGGGTTGGGGCGCGAGCTCGCGCAATGGCGGCATGGTGTTGACCGGCATGAAGCTGCCCGTGCCCACGTTAATTTCACGCTACGGACGGGAAAAAGTTCAACGCATGTACGCCGCATCGCTGGATTCGATCGACTGTGTTGAACAGATTGTTCGCGAGGAACAAATCGACTGCGACTTCCTCCGCTGCGGTCATCTGGAAGTTGCGTGCAAGCAAGCGCACTTCGACAGTTATGCCGATTCCGCGGCATTGATCGCGCGCGAATTCAACCACTCGCTTCGAATTGTGCCGAAGTCAGAACTGCGAAACGAGATTGGCTCCGACATTTACTACGGAGGCTTGGTGGATGAAACCAGCGCAGGACTAAACCCGGCACGCTATGTGGCGGGGATGGTGGCGGCAGGACAACGAGCCGGCGCCGCCATGTTCGACCACACAGGCGTCGAAAGCGTGGAGCCCGAAAGTAGTAATGGTGGACATAGGTTTCGGGTGCGCACCTCCAAGGGCAGTCTGTTGGCGCGAGAAGTGCTGTTAGCCAGCGGCGCTTACACGAGTAACGCAACTCCCGCGCTTCGCAAGAAAATTATTCCGATCGGATCCTACATCATTGCGACGGAAGTGCTCGCCGAAGATGTGGCTTGCGATTTGAGTCCGAAAAACCGCATGATCTACGACTCCAAACATTTCCTTTATTACTATCGCCTGACTCCCGATCGTCGGATGCTGTTCGGTGGGCGCGCTGCATTTTTCCCTGAGACCGAAAATACGGTGCGGCAGAGCGCGGAAATTCTGCAACGCGGCATGATTAGTGTCTATCCGCAGCTGCGCGATACGAAAGTGGAATTCGTCTGGGGAGGGACGCTGGATTTTTCCTTCGACGTCATGCCGCACACCGGACGATTCGATGGCATGTACTACTCGGTAGGCTATGCAGGACACGGCGTGGCCATTGGAACGTATCTCGGAACTAAGATCGCGGGCCTGATTTGCGGCGATGCCAACGATATTCCATACGACAGTATTCCCTTTCCGAATCCGCCGTTGGGCTTGCGTAGCGGGCACACCTGGGCTCTTCCCTTGGCCGGCGCTTACTACAAATTTCTCGATTGGGTGAGCTGAGTCTCCCGTCCGTAACTTTATCCTGGTTCCGCACGGGCGAGGACGCCCGCGCCTACATTCGAAGGGCGCGCATCTTGCGGACCAAAAGATAAGCTATCGGACCTAGTAGTATCGCAACCGGTCCCCAGCGCAGGGCGAAGCGGTCGCTGCCGAGCAACGCCACGCCACTCATCACTAACGGAGCGCCCACCACGTAGAGCAATCCCGCTCGTCCCCAGGGAATGCGAAAAGATCGAGGTACATCAGGCAGCGTCTGCCGCAACCTCCACGCCGAGAGAACCGTCAGGATAGTGGTTGCGATGCGCAGCCACATATAGACTGTGATGAGCTGGGTGAGAGTGTGAAAAGCCAAAACTCCGTAAATCGCCGACGAGGCCAAGATGGCTATCCACGGCGTCGCGTAGCGCGGATGTTTTTCTGTGAGCACCTTTGGCAGATAACCGTCCTCGGCCATGGCGAAAGGCATTCGCGTGCTGGTGAGCACGGTGGCGTTCAGGATGGAAACGTTGGTGACCATCGCAGCCAAAGTCATCCAGAAACCGAGCCAGCGCCCTCCGATCAGTTGTGCTGCATCGGAGAAATAACCCGTGTGCCACTGCTGCCAGTTGCCAAGCGCGGCCAGCGAAAACATAGTGGGAAGAAAATACGTTGCCACCGAAAGCGGCACAACCAGCGCCAGGGCGCGAGGGTAAGTCTGTTGCGGGTTCTCCACCTCCTCGGCAACGGTAGAGAGTTGTTCGTATCCGGAATAGAGCCAGAGGCCCAGAGCCAACCCAACCCCAAAAACCTGGAACAAGGGGACATGCGGCGGAATGAGCGGGGAAAACGGATTGTGGCGCCACTTCGTGGCTGCAATCACACACAACCCCGCTACCGGAAGAAGAATGAAGATTTCCAGCACCGTGGCAACGGATCCGACCATCTGAATGCCGCGAACATTGACGTAGGCGATAACCGCCACCAGCGCCAGCGAAATCAAATAATGCTTCCAGCCGGCGATCTGAGGAAAGTAGAAGCTGAAGTAATCGCTGAAGAGGACGGCATAGGCTCCACCGAGAACAAAAGAGGCACTCCAGTTCCACCAGCCCGCCAGAAATCCCCAAAAATCTCCGTAGCCCGCGCGCACCCAGCGATAGAAGCCTCCTTCTACCGGGAGAACCGTCGTGAGTTCCGCCGCGACCAGCGAGACTGGGATGCACCAGAAGAAAGGTAGGACCAGATGGTAGAGCAGGGTCAGGCCCGGACCGCTGGTGGTGACTTGATCTTCCAACCCGAACGGCCCTGCCGTCGTGTATGAGTACATGACGAATACGAAGACAAACAGGCCGGCTTTGCGAGTGCGAACCTGCGCCGATTGCCCCGCACGCGACTTAGTAAAAGTGGTCATCCAGAATCGGGTCGCTTCAGTTGTAAAGGAAACGAGTTCACACGGCAATACACAATTAAAAAGTAGAGAGCGCGATGGGATCGTGTTTGCCGATACTTCCCAGCATGATCGCGCAGCGAGAAGTGCCATGAACCACTTGAAGTCCTGATTGCCTGTGGCCGCAAAGAGGTCACCAGGATGTCAACGAGGGTTACTCCCCGAATCAAGGGAACCGGGAAGTTGTTCTGAGCCAGAAGTCGCTTCTGGGAAGTCTGTAGCCGCTCTTCGCGAGTGTGCCACAATCCCTGATTCCAGTCGCCCTCAAGCAGTGCTGAAAACACACCTCTTAGCGTGCCTAGTTTGGGAGCCTGCTCCTGTGCCGTAATCTACCAATTTCGGTCTCACCCAAGAACTTGCGATTTTCCTCTAGTTGGGAAGAAATCTACGAATGACGGCGATCACATTGAAAACCCCTCGATGAGTGTAACGGCGATTCGACAGCTACGTCCAAGAACGCCTCCGTTGGAACTACATGCGTCTTGAACGGATGAAATATCCAGTGATGCAGTGACTTTGGCCTCGAAATTCCGTCTATCGCCTATGCCCGGTCACCTAGTTCGGTGAGTCAACGACGGACCGGATGGCGCTTGGTCAGGTAGTGGATCGTCTCGATGTCGAGGGAGCGACAGTGTTCGGGAATCTGGCGGCAGGTCAGGCAGGCGGAGTGGTGTTTGAGTTGGTTCAAGTGGCGGCTGGAAAGTGGTCGGAACGGTATTTGTTGGTAAACTCGTACGCTCTTCCATCTCGGAGGATTCAATGAAGAAAATGAAGAGAGTGATCGCCGGTATATTCTTTCTCTCCGCTGCAATTGCATTACGGGCTCAGACATTCAAGACTGTCGTTACGTTCAATCAGACCAATGGCGAGGACGTTTTTTCGTCACTTATCGAAGGCAAAGATGGCAACCTTTACGGCACGACGGTGTATGGAGGGAACAGCAATTTCGGAACGTTTTTCAAAATTTCCCCTCAAGGCGTACACAAGGTTCTTTACAACTTCTGCGCGCAGACCAAGTGCACTGACGGCTCTTATCCTGGATGGCTTACGCAAGCCTCTGACGGTGACTTCTACGGTCAAACCTACAACGGTGGGAGCGTTGGCGCTGGAACTATATTCAAGATCACATCGAGTGGCCATCTGACGACGCTGTACAGCTTCTGTACCAAAACAGGTTGTACTGATGGCGCCCTGCCGCAATCAGCGTTGGTGCAAACCAGCGATGGAAACCTCTACGGGACAACCGTCATCGGCGGAGCCCGAAACCAAGGCACTGTATTCAAGCTCACCACCAGCGGCGTACTGACGACGCTGTACAACTTCTGCTCGAAAACGAACTGCGTGGACGGCGCTCAACCCAACATCGGGCTGACGTTGGCCCGCGATGGGAACTTCTATGGCGCGGCGGCGCTAGGTGGAAACAGCAGTCCGATGTGTCTCTACCGTTGCGGCACGCTCTTTCGGATCACTGCGAACGGCAAATTCACAACCATTTACCGCTTCTGTGGGCAGGCTGGATGCGCGGATGGGAGTATCCCGCAAGGTCTCCTGGTTCAGGCAAGAAACGGAGGCCTCTATGGCACCACGGACGGTGGCGGCGCTACGGGCCTTGGCACGGTCTACAAAATCAGTCTGCGAGGTAAGTTCACGACGGTGCACAGCTTTTGTTCCGGCAGCTGCGCAGACGGTGGTATCCCTTATGCGGGACTCATGCAAGCCACCGATGGGAACTTCTACGGAACTGCTAACATTGGTGGGACTGGAGGCCGTGGCACGGTTTACAAAATGACCGCGGCGGGCGCCGTCACGCCGCTGTATGGCTTTGACGGCCAGGCGGACGGAGCATTTCCAGCAGCCAGCGTAATTCAGGGTAAGGATGGGCGCCTGTATGGCGGCACAGAAGAAGGTGGAGATGACAATTGCTATTACCCAAACGGCTGTGGCGTAGTGTTTCGCTTGTCGGCCAAGGCCGCGGCTGGAACTCCTGCGGATCACCCTGCTGCGGTCGTTAGCTCAAGGCTTCCACCTTGGTCTCCATTTACGAACTTCCCTCCACCTGCGGTTCCGCGACGGGTCGCGGCTGGCGCGGGGTCACATTAATTGCTCAGCCACGTTTATAGCACTCAAAACCCCGGTCGTCGGGTCAATCGAGCGGTGCGCGATGCGCGGAACGCATGACACCACATTTCTGTTCTTTGCGGTTTGCACGCTCGACACCTGTGTCTCAATGATTTTGGTGTGCTGAGGGGTAAAAAAGCCAAGTAGCCGACGTAACCTGACGCCCGGAGAGAGGGGCGAATGCCAACCAGTAATCTCCGATCATCGCTCGTAGCACATGCTTTATTGTTTTTTCACCTTAATCAAGTTGTCATCGGGGTTGCGATCGATAAGTTTGTCGAGTGGATCAATTCCCGCTTGAGCCGGTCGTTTTTCGACGGTAAGTGCGAACTGAGTCTGCTCCTTGTCGATCATCTGCTTCTGCAGATAGAGATACCTCCCGTCAGAATCTAAAACCCCTATGTCAATCCAATCATGGATGGGAATCGCGTGCTCCTGGCCCTTTCCATCCGCCCGCAGCTTCTTTGCTCCGACCACAAGGTTGACTTGGTATTTGCCGTCGGGTTGCTGGACATAGTTTGCGGAAATCGTCCGGTTGTCATACAGCGTGATGTTCTCCCAAAGATCGTCGTAGAGGTACTGATATTCCGGCGGCGTGTACTTTTTCAAATAAGCAATTAAATCAAGAGAAACGGGGTAGGGCGGGCCCTTGAACGCATAGGCCTTGGTAAAATCGGCCAGCGCAAGGCTGACTTTATCCTCGCCAATGTAATCTTGGATGGCATACATCACCAATGCGCCTTTGTTGTAATGGATGTATCCCTGGTTTACGTCAACTTTGTACAGAGGTTCTTCCTCATTACGCTCCTGGGCGCGACCACGCAGATAGCCATCCACCTCGTAGCGCAGAAATTTCCGGATCGACTGCGGCCCGTAGCGATGCTTCATCACCATAAGCGCGCTGTACTGGGCAAGAGTCTCGACTATGGAGGTAGCTCCCTCCACGTTGGCGCTAATCACCTGGTGCGCCCACCACTGATGCGCAACTTCATGAGCGGTGACGTAAAAAGGTAGATCGATAGCGTCGGGCTTCTTGGGGTCGACATAGGTGATGAATCCGATCGCCTCGGAAAACGGAATAGTATTCGCGTAGGACGCAGCGAACGTCTGGTAACGCGGGAACTCGATGATGCGCTCCTGGCGAAACTGGAAGGGGCTGAAATTTGTGCTGCAATACTCGAGGCTCGACTTCAGGCCGTCCATCATGCGATCGAGATCGAACTCATGTCCCGGCTGATAGTAAATTTCCAGGTTGACATCTCTCCATTTATCCCGGCGAATCGAGTAACGCCCCGAATTAAGTGAATAGAGATCGAGAATCGGGGCATCCATTTTGTAATGGAAGTAGCGCCGGCCGTCCTGCACCCACTCTTTCTGCAGGTACCCCGGCAGAATCGCGATCTGGTCGGGGCTGGTGCTGACAGTGCCGTCGAAGTTGATCCAGTCGGCGTCCGTGTTCGCCATGTTCTCGTTGCGCGCGGCGGCATCTTCGAGAGTGGGCATGCGTTTGGTGTTTCGCAAACCATGTTTGTGGCGCGTGCTGTCATCGGTTAATTCAATGTCGGGCGCGTAGCCTATGAACGGAGAGTATCGCTCACCGATGTAAGTGCCGTTGTGCACGAGGTCGGTGTTGGGATTGGAATTCTGAAAACCGTAGTTGTCGTACTCCAGAGCAAACTCTAACTGCGTGCGGCCATGTGGGAGTAATGGCTTGTGGAGGCGGTAGAGATAGAAGCCGAGTTCCGGATCTTGAATGATGGGCGTTTGACCGTCCCCGAGACGTGGTGGAGCGGGCTTTGGCAATCCCTGAGGGTTGAAGCCGAGAGCTGCATCTGTCATGACCGGCGTTTGTCCATCGGAGAGAGCCAACTCGCGGACTTGAATGTGCGGCATCGGGACTGGGATAAGATCCGTTGGCCACACCGTGAGCGCAACCCGATCGATGTTGGAGGAAGTTTTGTTTTCCAGGATCATCGTACCCTTAATCACGGCGGACCGCTTCTCCGGGTAAAGATCGACCTGCGTATTCACGTCGGTGATTTTGGGTTGGGGCAGTTCTTTGTATTGCCGGTACTTCTTCTCATACTGGGCGCGAGCGTCGTCGACGCGGAAAGTCGTGCGATAAGGATTCAGGAGATCGGTGTTGTAAAAAATGTAGGCACCGACACCAACGAAAAGCAACATGCACGCGGTCAGCCCGGCGACTGCAGGCGTTGTCAAGCGGGCCGCGGCCAGCCGTAGCCTTACCAGCCAATTGCCCTCTGTCCCTCGCACCCACAGCAAACTGCTCAAGATCGCGATCGCGATGGCGGCAATCCCCCAGTACAACTGGAACCAGAACAGCGGCCCCACAAAAGGACCGAAGCCGTTGAAATCAGAGTAGGTGAAGGGAGGGGCTTGCCCGAAACGGTAGAGATAATGCTGCAAGCCCAGAGCAGGCAGTGCAATGGTGGAAACAAAATAGAGCACCACCACAAAATGCCCGAGATATTTATGGTTCACTATGGTCTGAACCAGCATGGCAAATGCGCATAGGATCCAGAACCGGATGAGCCGAATGCCAAACAGTTCCTTGAAATACACCCCCATCTCGAACTGATAGTAACCGTGAGCAATCTGGACAATCAGTCCAGCTGCCCAGATGACCAGGACTAGCAAGACCTGAATAAGCATCAAGGCCGCCAGCTTAGAAGCGAACAGAACCCAGCGC
The DNA here is from genome assembly GCA_035567135.1 of Terriglobales bacterium. Taxonomy (GTDB): domain Bacteria; phylum Acidobacteriota; class Terriglobia; order Terriglobales; family Acidobacteriaceae; genus JABDBE01. Next base: position 66,834 of record DATMQI010000275.1, on the reverse strand, counting down.
TGCATGGGCAGCGCGTCTACAATCTGGTTCAGTTTCGCATCCCGCTCTCGCCAGGCTAATTCCCCGGCGTAAAAGATGATGATGGCCAAAGCGAATATGAAGAAGCCTCCGCCGCCATCCTCCAACATCTTGGCTGTCACCGGATAGGTTGGGGTTGCGAGCGGGTTGTTGATACCGCTGGCGGAGAAGATAGCGAACAAACCGCCGGCGAGCAGCAGGACGCCAAAGAAAACATTCTTCACCGTCTCCGCGAATTGAATCTGGGTGAGGGAAACGAACTGGCGCAGGGATGCTCCCGCGGAGAAGACAGGATGCGCAATCGGCAGGGCTCGTGGCGGAGCGGCAATTGCGTCGTCTTCTGCCACGACTTGCTTTCGCTTTTTCTGACCTTGCTCAGGATAGGAGAACCTGAATTTCGCGTAGGTAATGGCGAGGATTGCCACGCCCAAGCCGAGCCAAAGAAGGCGGTTGAGCAACAGGATTCCGGCAAGCGGAATCAGCCTGGTGTTGCGTTCAAAGGCAGTCCAATATTGCGTGACGCGTTGGATCGCGTTGGCGCCGAGCGGATCTGCCAAGGCTGCCGGGACACTTATCGTGAGATCGGTGGAAAGCTGCGCCGCTACGAAATATCCGATCAGCAGGATAGCGCTGGCGGCATAGACCGGAAGCATCTTCCTTGCCAGAGCTCCCAATCCAAAAAAAATGGCGGTGATGAAGATCAAATTGGGGATGACCAGAACGAAGTAGGGCTGGAAATAGGCCGCGACGTTCTGCGGTCCGATGCGCGTGGGGTCGATGGTGGGTAGATGTGTCGCAGTCCACACGCCTAGGCCGACGCTAGCGAAGATGACCAACTGGATGGCCAAGGCTCCCAAGTATCGTCCCGCCAGATAGTCAAACTTGGTGATGGGAGCGGTGTAGAAGAAAGAGGTGCTGTCGTTCTGCACATCCTGATAGGTAGCCTGTCCGGCGATGGCGGCGGTGACGATAATGCCGAAGAACGTTACAAAGCTGATAATGTTGTTCAGCGCAAAAGGAGAGTTCACCAGAACTTTGCCGCCAGTTCCAAAATCGACGCTGGCCTGGGAAATTGCGCCGCCGGCGACGGCTGTGAATAGACAACCCAGGCCGGCAAATACCAGGAAATATACATAGGTCGAAAGGCGGCCGAGCCGCTGACGGAATTCGAAACTGAGAATGTTGAACACCATATTCGTTAGTTCACCGACGCGGCCGTCGCTGGATGCAAGAAGCCACGAATAGTGGCGAAGTAGAGGTCCTCGAGATCGGGAGCAACCGGCTCAAAGCCAGCTTCAGGTCTATCGCCGTTCAGCACGTGGATCAGCGTTCGCCCGGCGAACAGGCGCATCGAGATCACTTGGAAGCGCTCTCGATAAGTGGAAAGCTCGGATGGCTGAATGACTTTCTTCCAGACGCGACCGTCGAGTTCGGCTACCGATGCGGTCGGTTCGCCGGCCAGCATCACGCGCCCCTGATGAATGATCGCCATCCGGCCACAAAGATCACTGACGTCCGACACGATGTGAGTCGAAAGAATCACGATGATATTCTCACCGATGACGCTCAGCAGGTTGTGAAATCGCACTCGCTCCTGGGGGTCGAGGCCAGCGGTGGGTTCGTCCACAATAATCAGGCGAGGATTTCCTAGCAGCGCCTGCGCAATGCCAAAACGTTGCTTCATGCCTCCGGAGAAACTTCCCAGCGGCTTATTACGATGCTCGAACAGGTTCGTCTGCTGAAGCAGAGCCTGCACAACCTCACGGCGCTCCTTAGGATTGGCGATTCCCTTCAATGCAGCGAAATGGGAGAGCAGAGTCTGCGCCGACACTTTCGGATATAGGCCGAACTCTTGAGGCAGATAGCCGAGGACGCGGCGCACCTCGTCCTTTTGCCGGAGGACGTCGATGCCGTCGAGGAAGACATTCCCGGTGTCAGCCTCCTGTAGGGTCGCTAAGGTTCGCATCAGGGTCGATTTTCCGGCGCCGTTCGGGCCGAGCAGCCCGAACATGCCCAGGGGAATGCTGAGGGAAACATCTTGCAAAGCCTGCACGCCATTGGGATAGCGCTTGCAGAGCCTTTCAATCCGGAGTTCCATTTGAGCCTCGAAGCTACGAGCGGTTTGGGACGACAAATGCGCCGAAACATGATACGGGATTACAGGTCGTAAAGTTTCCATCTTCATACAGGTGAAGCCAAGCGGCGGCAGCGACGGCCTATTTCTCGTACAGTAATCTGGCATTAGACAAACAAGGCAATCTTTGTGGGTACGACGGGATTCCGGGGGCGTGAATGGATACGGAGTCGTCTTCAGGACAAGAAGCCGGGCGATCAGACGAATTTCCAGTATCCGTTTCTCTTCAACACCACGCTGCGCCCTCTGCCGTAGTTGTTTTGGCGCGTCCTTTATGGCTCTGCCGCGCACGGTGTTTCGGCACCGATGGCAGAAGCCGCGGGGTGGCTTGCTCAACCTGCACTTCAGGTGCGAACTCGTTGACACCGATCTAGCTGATACGGTAATTAACAAGTTAAAGTGTGTGCCGTCGACACTCCGAATACATCGCAAACCAAAATTTGAAATTCTAAGGACAATTTCTTCATGAAGACGAGAACATCGATAGCGGCATTTTTCGCACTGGTCCTAGCCGGGGTCCAATGCGGGTTCGGAGCGAAGGCCAGCGACGAAAAGGTATCGCTGCCTCTGGCATCGGTCCCCACCTTTTCGACAGAGAAAATTGGGCGACAAGGCCATTTCTACGTGGGCGGTAAGTGGGTTGGGGAACCAGGTAAAGAACGAATGCGCGGCGCCATGTATGTTGAGGTGTGGGTGCCCAGAGAGATCCGGCATCCGTATCCAATTTTATTTGTGGAAGCAGGAGGCGGACAAACCGACATAGCGCTGCTGCAAACTCCAGACGGGCGCCCAGGCTGGGCATATGATTTCGTGAATCAAGGCTACACCATTTATATGATGGACTTTCCGGGGCGAGGGCGTGCGGCGTTTATTCCGGGTCTTGATGGCGAAATGACTCCACCTCGGACGGCCGAGCACATGGAAGAAGTTTGGACGGGCGGCCATCCGACCACGAATCCACAGCGCGCTTGGCCTCAATCAAAGAAATATACGCAGTGGCCAAGCGACGCGCCCAATAAAGGCAAAATCGGCGATCCCGTGTTTGATTATTTTGCCAAGACTGAGCTCGGGTTTCCTTCGGCCGATGACATGGAACCGCTGGCTGCGGATGACCTGGTACAACTGGTGGATTTGATCGGCAAACCAGTCATCCTGCTTCTGCACTCGCGGTTAGCAACTTCCGGCTGGTTGCTCGCGGATGCCCGGCCGAAGTTGATAAAAGGTATTATTGCAGCCGAGCCATGGGGACCACCGATCGAGAACGCGGAACTGGACGCAAGAGGTCCGGGCCACATATGGGGCCTGACCAATTTTCCGATTCACTATGATCCGCCAATCAAAGAAGCGTCGGAGTTGCACACGGTTCGCGAGGAGAAAGCCGATGGTCCGGACCTCGTTCCATGCTGGCTCCAGAAGGAGCCCGCGCGCAAACTCATCAACCTTGAACGTATCCCGGTCCTGAATGTCTCCGCAGAGGCGAGCTATCATCGTCCGTACGCCCGGTGTGTCGCCAAGTGGCTTAATCAGGCTGGCGTGAAGACCACATATGTGAACCTGGAAGATGTCGGGCTACCCGGCAACGGGCACCAAATGATGTCCGAAAAGAACAGTGCCGGAATCGCGAAATATTTTATGAGCTGGCTTGACAAGAATGTACGCTGAGCAAACGGGGCCTCGACGAGACAATGAATCGTCCCCGAGTGACAGTGTGCCGATCAGAAATTAATGCGATGGGAAAGCTGCTCGAATCGCGGATCAGAATGAAGGCTGCTTAGTTCGGGGTCTAACTTCAGATAGACCATCGACGTAGATCGATCGTCAAAAGCTCTTTGCAACCAGCTCATGGCGTGATCATTTTCGCCCAGTCCGGCATAGACAAGCGCAATTGCATACGAAGGCACATAAGGCTGGCCGAGGCGCGATTCCAGGTCCTGCAGCACTTTGCGCGCTTGATTCTCTCGTCCGGAAATTGCATAAACGTATCCGAGCGAGCCTTTGTAGCACGCATCCCCGGTGGATAGGTTTACAGCCCGCTCCAATTCCGCGATCGCCAATTCGTATGACTTCTTTTGTGCGTAGGCTCTTCCCAAACGAAAGTGGGTGCGCGGAAAGCCAGGATCGATATCGATCGCTTTCTTCAGGACTTCAATCGCCTCATCGCTTTTACCTGCAAGAGACAAAGTCCAGCCGGCATTGCTGCCGATGATTAACGAAAGCGGATCGTCCTCCATGGCGTGCTGCGCTTCCGCGACCGACTCCTGAAAGCGTCCCATCGCCGCAAGGTTTTCGCTGTACCAGGAGTGTGCCATCGCATAGTTCGGATTGTCGGCGAGGGCGCGTCGGAATTCCGCTATGGCGTCGGTCGCGTTCCAATCATAGTAAAAATGAATGAAACCCAAACTGGCATGAGCTTCGGCAAGTCCGTCGTCCATTTCGAGAGCTCGCTTGGCAGCTTCCTTGGCGGCTGGGAACGCCTCTTTCGGCGGAAGCATAGCGTAGAGACCTAGTGTGCCATAGGAATCTGCAACGCCGACGTAGGCTTCAGCGAAAGTCGGGTCGAGGGCGATCGCCTGGCGGAAATACTCCAAGCCCTTCCTCATCCCTATTTCGGTCCGCTTGTTCCAGAAGTAACGCCCCTTGACGTATGCCTCGTACGCGTCAGGTCTCTCCGTGGATCGCTTGATGAATCGCCGCGTCTCCTCGCCGGTGAGTTTCAGGCGGATGGACTGGGCAACGCGTTCCGAAAGGGAGTCTTCCAAGGCAAAGATGTCCGTAAACTCCTTGTCGAAGCTTTCGCCCCAAAGCTGCACGCCGTCGCGCACCCGGATGAGTTGTACCGTCAACCGAACGCGATCGGACGCTCGTTGGATGCGCCCGTCGAGAACGGCGTCGACGCCCTGTTCCAGACCAGCCACCTGAGGACTCAGTTCCTTTTCGGCGTACTTCTGAATGGCGCTGGTCGGTCGTACGATGATCTTTCCGGTGTTGCCAAGCTTTGTGATCAACGCGTCCGCCATCCCTAGGCCCAGATATTCGTCAGCGCCTTTTGCACCTAAAGTTTGAAACGGAAGAACGGCAAGCGAACGAAGCGTGGCCGCCTCTTGCGCTGGATTGGCCCCACGTCGAACAGCCATCCGAACCAGAATCAAGAACACGCCCAGAGCTACTACCGCCGGCAGAATCTTCCAGCGCAAAGTGGTCTCAGGAGTAACGGCGGGGGCCTTGAACACCACTGGGGATACTTGAACTTTCCCTGGCCCCTCCTGCCCTGCTCCGCCGGGGTCATCGGTGTGGACCAAGGTGGCCGTTAGTTCGGGTTCACCCACCCGCCTGACCTCAGCGACAAAACGATAGCCCCGTTTGGACACCGTCTCGATGTATTTATGCAGGCCGCGATCGTCGTTAAGGGCTTTCCTCAGGAACGAAACCGTAACCGACAGATTGCCTTCCTCCACGATTGAGCCGCGCCAAATGGTCTTCAGCAATTCGTCCTTCTCGACCAGATGGCCACCCCTTTCCACCAGGTAAACCAGCAAATCAAACGCCTTGGGAGGAATAGGAACGGGGTGGCCATCACAGAGAAGGAGACGCTCTGGGGGATCTAGTTGAAAGGGGCCGAACTCATACAAATGCTTGACAGAAGTATGCATTGCCATCGAATAAATAAATTCTTAAGATTTCTTTTGGCGATTCCACAAGACTTTCTGTCGCCTGTACCACTAGGTTTGCTGCCGCAATCCCGGAAAACCCAAATCCCCTCCGGGGAAGAGATTATAGCTCACTTGTGACTGGGCAATACGTGCAAACCGTATGGACTCATGGGCAAATTGGGCACACGAAGCGCGATCAAAGTCCTAATCGGAAACTTCGAGTTATTTTAAAGAGTTTGCGAATTCGCCGTCCCGGTCAATTGAATGAAAATGAGGGGGTTATGATCGTGCGCAATCGAAGCTGGGGAAGTCTTGTAAGCGGGTTTGTTCTATTCTCGGCAGCCGTCCTCTCGATACTGCTACCGTTTTGCGCTAACGCCCAGGTCTCGGGAGCGACGCTCACGGGTACGGTCAGCGACTCCTCGGGCGCGGTCATTCCCAACGTGCAGATTTCCATTAAGAACGAAGACACGGGCGAAGTCCGCTCGGTTACGGTGGACTCGGCGGGATTTTATTCTGCGCCAAATTTGCTGCCTGGGAAGTATAACGTCTCGTTTAGCGCGCCCGGGTTTGCTACCGCGGTACAAAACGGCGTCGTGTTGACGGTAGGCGCTCAGCAATTGCTGAATATCAAAATGCAGATTGGCCAAGTTACTCAGACCCTTGAGGTACAAGACCTGGCGCCCTCGGTGGACTTGGCTACTTCAACCATTGGCGGAGTTGTTGATCAGAACGCTGTCGCACACTTACCGTTGAATGGACGTGATTGGACGCAATTAGCCACGCTGCAACCTGGGGTTGACTCTGTGGGGTCAATTCAGGCAAATACCGGTGGGCCAGACCGGGCGCGCCGCGGCTACGGAGTGCAAATGACCATCTCCGGCTCGCGTCCCACGCAAAACAATTACCGCATCGACGGTATTAGCGTGAACGATTACACGAACGGCGGCCCGGGCAGCGTCGAAGGGTCGACGCTGGGTGTGGATGCAGTTCAGGAGTTTTCCGTACTGACCAGCAACTATTCGGCGGAATACGGCCGCACCTCGGGAGGTGTAATCAATGCCCTGACCAAATCAGGGACCAATCGTTTCCATGGTTCCGCGTACGAATATCTGCGCAATAGCGCTCTGGACGCCAGGAATTTCTTTGACCCGGCCAGTATCCCAGCTTTCCGGCGAAATCAATTCGGAGCATCGATTGGTGGTCCAATTTGGAAGGAGCACACTTTCTTCTTCGCGGATTACGAGGGACTGCGTCAGAATCAAGGCATCACCTCGCAGGTTCCTGTCCCTTCGGTAGCGGCCCGGCAGGGCATACTATGTTCAATCCCGCAACCCGGAGCCGGCGGTTGCACGACGCACCAGGTTTCCGGAGCCTTTAACCCCGATCCGGCAACCGGAATTGATAAATCAGTCCTCCCCTATCTGCCCTTGTGGGGCTTGCCCAATGCGGGTCTCGTCGGCAATGGCGATCAAGGCATTTACTCGTTTACCGCGCCACACATTACCACTGAGAATTTCGGAACGGCCCGCGTGGATCACAAGTTTTCGGAAAAGGACAGCATCTTCGGAAGCTATCAATATGACTTTGCGAACGCTACACAGCCTGACCCGGCGAACGACGTACTGGTTGGGAATTCAACCGGAAGGGCTTACTTTGCCTTGGAAGAGACGCACCTCTTCACTTCACAGCTAATCAACTCCGCTCGCTTCGGATTCAACCGGTCTCTTCATACCTCGCAAGGCGCAAAGGCGATAAATCCCTTGGCAAACAATCCGTCCTTAGGAGAAAGTGCCGGCGCCGACAACCCCCAAATCGACGTGCCCGGCTATATATCCATTCAGCCGGGATTGAACCAGATCGAGCGGCTCGATTTCTTCGAGAATTCGTATCAGGGTTACGACGACGTTTTCTTGACGCGTGGAATTCACAGCTTAAAACTCGGTTTTGCTGTGGAACGAGTCCAACTGAATGCATATGATCCCGCGCCGTTTGGAGAAATTTCATTCGGCACGCTCGCGGACCCTACCAGCAACGGATTTCTGACGAATAACCCAATCGTTCTTTCCGCGCCGCTCCCCAGCGCACCGTTTATTCACTTTAATTTTCGCTCGACCATTTTCGGCGGATATCTTCAAGATGACATCCGCTTGCGCCCGACTCTGACGGTAAACCTTGGCTTGCGTTATGAAATGTCAACGGTCCCGGCGGAGGTCCATGGCCACTTGTCGGCGCTGCACAGCCCGTTTAACCAGACTTTTGCAGATACGATTGTCGGTTCGACTGTCTTTCAGAATCCTACGAAGCGAAACTTTGAGCCTCGAATTGGTTTCGCCTGGGACCCGTCCGGAAGCGGTAAGAGTTCGGTCCGTGGCGGTTTTGCTATTTTCGACGTGCTTCCGCTTCCCTATCTTTTGGGACAGTTCGCCACTAACACCGCTCCTTTCACGGAGAATGGCACGGCGAGCAATCTGCCCGCAGGCTCGTTTCCGACGGGCGCGTTCGACATTCTCGCAACCAATGCCGCCAGTAATCTCGGCCTGCGCATCCCGTATATTCAGCCCAATCCCAAGCGTAATTACCTGATGCAGTGGAACCTGAATTTACAGCGCGAACTGGCGCCGAATCTCACGGCGAGCGCCGCCTATGTGGGATCACGCGGCCTGCACATGATATTCCGCGCCGACGATATTAATACCGTGCTGCCCCTGCAAACCTCTAAGGCCCCCTTTATTTGGCCGACCCCGGTAGGTAGCGGGACGCAGGTCAGCCCTGCCATCGGTCGAATGGACACTTTGCAGTGGAACAACGATACGTATTTCGACGGCCTCGAAGTGCAAGTGGAAAAAAGAATGAGTCGCGGACTCGAGGTGCAAGGCAGCTACACCTGGAGCCGGGCCATCGACGGAGGAGACGGCTCAATCGCAAGCGATTCATTCGTAAATTCAATCCCCAGTCTGTTCTTCTTTCTCCCGCGATACCGTCGCGCCCCCGCCGATTTCAACATTACGCATAATTTAACCATCAATTACTTGTGGAATATCCCCGCTCCAAAATCACTTCAAGGTCCTGCCGCCTGGCTGGCCAAGGGATGGCAGACTGGGGGCATCCTACAAATTAAGAGCGGGATACCTTTCACTCCGCTGATCGGCGGAGATCCACTCGGGCTTAGGAGTTCGGCTCCCTTCGCATATCCAGATCGTCTGACAGGTTCCGGCTGTTCCGCCCCCGTCAATCCAGGCAACGCCGCCGGCTACATTAAGCTGCCGTGCTTTACGCTGCCGACGTTGCCTGCTTCTTCTGCGTCGCTGTGTGACCCTGCCTCTTTCCCGGCGGCAGCTGCTCCTGCGCCAAGCGGGACGGTTTATTGCGCGAACAGGTTGGGAAACGGTGGCCGAAACGAAATCTACGGGCCCGGCCTGGTTGACTTCGACTTCTCTCTTATCAAAGACACCAAGATTACTGAGCGTTTGGATTTGCAATTTCGCGCAGAGATTTTCAACCTGTTCAATCACACGAATTTCAACCCGCCACTCGTTAACAATGTTTTGTTTAATCAGGACGGATCTCCCAACAGTGCGGCTGGGGCGCTTGATTCCACCTCAACCAGCAGCCGCGAAGTCCAGTTCGCGTTGAAGCTAATTTTCTGATTTGGCGAGCGAGGGTGAAATCGTAAGGGCGAGCAACTGCGAGATGTGGATCCGCCAAGCGTCTGAAATCATAAAAGCGATTAGGAGTTAGAAATGTCGTCAGCCGCAGTCTCAACCCCGGTGCCGTTCCTCATCGGAGGAGAATGGGTCCGGGACACGTCTTCTCACATTACGCACGTGAATCCAGCTACAGGGGAAGTCAACTATCAAGTCTGCGCCGGCAGCGAAGCGCACATCGACGCAGCCGTCCAATCAGCTCATATAGCTGCCAGCAAGCCTGCCTGGCGCAATATGTTGCCGCACGTCCGGGCACAGATACTGCATCGCATCGCGGATCTGATGATGGAACGTTCCGACCTGCTGGCGCGGTGCCAGATGCTCGAGAACGGAAAAGTATGGAAAGAATGCAGGAATCAGGTTATCAATGGCGCGGCAACCTTCCGCTATTGCGCTGCCGCGATCGAGACGCTTGGCTCCGAGATCACGCCTCCTCGCGGAAATTACCTGAGCATGACGGTTTACGAGCCTTGGGGAGTCGTCGCGGCGATCACGCCGTGGAACTCGCCGATCACTTTGACCTGCAACAAAATTGCGGCCGCCCTTGCTGCCGGGAACGGCGTCGTCCTTAAGCCGGCGTCTTTCACGCCGACCTCCGGAATTGAGTTGGGCCGGATTGCGCTTGACGCGGGTGTACCAGCGGGCGTGCTCAACGTCGTGCCCGGAGCGGGAAGCAAGATTGGCGACGCACTTGTGACCCACCCCTTGGTGCGGATGGTCTCTTTTACTGGAGGCACCGAGGTCGGCCGAAGAATCTCCGAACTTGCCGGCAAGAAGATAATTCCCGCGGTGTTGGAGCTGGGTGGAAAATCACCTCACATCATTTTCGCGGACGCGAACCTCAAGGCCGCGGCGGATGCGGCGACCGTAGCCATTTTCGAAGGAACTGGTCAATCGTGTACCGCGGGATCACGTCTGTTCGTGGAGCGCAAGGTCTACGACGAAATAATTTCCATGATCATCGAGAGGGCCCGCGCGCTACGCGTCGATCTGCCCGATGCTCCAGGGGCGCAGCTTGGACCGAGCGCCAGCTTTTCGCAGCGCGAGTTCATCGAAAAGATGGTCGACGGTGCGCGCCAGGAAGGCGCCGAGATTCTGATTGGAGGCACTCGTCCCTCCGAGCTGCGCCTGGCGAAGGGTGCGTTCTATATGCCTACGATTGTGGCCGGGATCACCAACAAGTCGAAAATCGCTCAGCAAGAGATTTTCGGGCCGGTGCTGTGCGCCATGCCCTTCGACAACGAGGACGACCTTATTCGGCAAGCCAACGACACCATATATGGTCTGGCATCCGGAATCTGGACCGCGGATTACAAACGCGCCTGGCGCGTGGCGCGGGCACTGGAAGCAGGAATGGTTTGGATCAACACTTATAAACAGTTTTCTACTGCAGCTCCATTTGGTGGATTCAAAGAGAGTGGACTGGGACGCGAAAAGGGATTGCAGGGGATCCGAACTTACCAACAAGTAAAGACGATGTTCTGGAGCATGTCCGACACCTTCGACGGCGGCTTCAGCATCGCGAAATAGAATACAGCGAAATATTTGGCGAGGAATGGGTATGCCGAAAAGCGAAGTGCAAACAGCTCGCGTGAAACCAGCGTCCAAAGGCGCCGCGTACATTGCAGATTTTCTGGTCCAGCAAAAAGTGCCTTATGTTTTTGGAGTATGCGGTCACGGCATTCTCGGGCTGCTCGATGGATTGTTCGACCGGCAGGAGGAGATCAAGACTATCTCTGTGCATCACGAGGCTGCGGCCGGGTTCATGGCGGAGGCGTATTTTCGCATCACGCAAAAGCCTGTGGCGACATTTACCTCGTGCGGCCCTGGCTCGGCGAATCTTATCCTGGCAATCGCAGCCGCTTTCGCCGATTCCTCGGCAATGCTCAACATTACCGGCAACGTGCCCACCGGGCAATGGAACCGCGGTCCCTTTCAGGAGACAGGGAAATATTTCCAGGGAGATTTCGTCAACGTCCTGCGTCCCTACGTCAAGCGTAGCTTTCAACCGACGCGTGCCGATATGTTGCCCCTGGCCCTGCGTCAAGCTTTCGCCTTGATGACCAACGGCCGGCCTGGCCCGGTGAATCTGGATGTACCGCTCAATGTGTTCGTGGAAGCTGTCGAGGAAAGTGTGTCACAACCTGACAATCACTGGCCGGCTGCAGAATGGTCACGGCCTGCCGCCGATCCCTCTTCGGTAGACGAGGCGATTCGTCTCCTGCAGCGGGCGGTCCGTCCCGTAATCGTCGCAGGACACGGAGTCGAACTCAGCGGGGCTGAGCCCGAACTGCTCATGCTGGCAGAGGCGCTTCGCATTCCCGTCTCCACGACGCCGTTCGGAAAGGGTGTCTTCGATCCGCGCCACGCTCTAAGCCTGGGACCAACCGGCCGTAACGGATCCTACATGGCAAACGCGGCGTGCCGAAACGCCGACGTGATTCTGGCGCTGGGCACGCGATTTGATGACCGGGCGACGAGCGCATGGCTTCCCGGTTTTACTTACAGCATCCCGCCGAGCAAACTGATTCACGTCGATATCGATGCGGCTGAAATTGGCCGGAACTTTCGTCCTGAGATTGGAATCATCAGTGACGCTAAACTTTTTTTGCAACAACTGCTCTCCGCGCAGCGCGGAACCATCGATAGCGGCCGCGAGGCGTGGCTCGAACGAATTGCCGGATGGCGGAAGCGATGGGAAGCCGCGACCCGGCCGCAGCGCACATCGGACGCAATTCCGATTCGGCCGGAGCGCGCCGTAGCCGACTTGCGAAAGGTTGTCCCTGGCGATGGCATTGTACTCGCAGATGTTGGCATCCATCACAATTGGCTCGTCTCCGAATACGAGGCTTGGAAGACTCGTACTTTCCTGCAAACCTGGGGATTTGCCTCCATGGGATTCGCGGTAGCCGGTGCGCTCGGCGCCAAACTTGCTGCACCCGATCAGCCCGTCGTATCGCTGTGTGGAGACGGCGCGTTCATGATGAATGCCAGCGCTGTTCTCACCGCGGTTGAGTACCAGATTCCAGTGGTGTGGCTGGTTTGGAATAACTTTGGCTATTGCGCCATCCGCGATCAGCAGCGCGGCTATTTCGGCAGCGACCGGGAACTTGCTACCAGCTTCACCGATCCGAACGGAAAACTTTTTTCCGCCGACTACGCGATGATGGGCCGATCCATGGGCGCGGATGGCCAAACGGTCGAGAAGCCAGCCGACCTCGCGCCCCAACTAGAAGCGGCCATCGCATCCGGACGACCCACCGTTCTCGACGTACGCATCGACCGCGAGATTCGCCCCTTGGCTACAGGGAGTTGGGATCTTCCGCCAATTCCTCATCCGATGCCGAACTTCGGCTGGGGGGAAGACGAGTGACGACGTCTTCCTCATGGAGCGGAATCCACTCGCAACGTGGGGACGAGGAGTAGTTCAGAGCGTCGCGCCACATTATGACGACAGGACCAAGCATTGGCATTGCAGCGCCATCGGTGGAGCACCTGGCAACTGTCGAAACAGGTTCGCTGTGGTCTGGCAAACGCTTTTATATCGCCGCGTTGTTGTTCCTCAATCTCTTCATCAACTTCATGCACCGTATCAATTTGTCGGTGGCGGCGCCTGCGATTGCCAGAGATTTCGGGTGGGACGCGGGAAAGATGGGCCTGCTCTTCTCTTCTTATCAGTGGACGTATTGTCTCTTCCTTTTGCTGTGGGGATGGATGTCCGATCGAGTTGGCACACGCTGGGTCAACGGCTTGTCGGTCGCAATCTGGTCTGTTGCGGGAATCCTAACTGGCGTAGCCACAACTTTTGGAGGCATGTTGGCGACCAGATTGGCTCTGGGCGGCGGCGAGGCAGCTTCGTTCCCGACATCCGGCAAAGTCGTCAGGCAATGGTTTCCGCCAAAAGAACGAGGACTGGCAACCGCGATCTTTAACGCTGGGACTTTCGCTGGACCAGCATTTTCAGCTCCCCTGGTTGCCTGGCTGTTGTTGAAAGAAGGTTGGCGAGTCTCGTTTATGATCACGGGGTCCCTGGGATTTGTCTGGGTAATTTTGTGGTTGAAGTTTTTCCGAACCCCCTCCGAGTGTTCCTGGCTGCCGGAGGACGAGCGAAATTACATCTTGTCTCAAACGGATTCCCAGGCGAAAGCCGCGAAACCATCCAAGCGCACTTTGTTTCGGCTCATGGGCCGCAGAACCATGTGGGGCCTATTCCTAACTCAGGGATGTTGCGCTTATACCATGCTCCTTTTTCTTTTTTGGTTGCCGTCCTATCTGGTGCAATCCCGTCATATGTCTTTGGTAAGAGCCAGTTGGTTTACTTCCATCCCTTATGTAGTCGCTGTGGTCTTGGGATTGCTGATCGGGAAACTCAGTGATAGCCTCCTGACTCGCGAAGCGATAAAGCAGGGTAAGCGCCGTACATTGCTGATGGTCTTCATCTTGTTATCGTGCGTCGTTCTGTTGACCAACCTGGTCGCTAACGAATTCTTGCTCTTATTGCTGGTTTCAATTTCTCTGGCCTGTATCTCCAGCGCACTCTCCTTGAACATTGCCCTCACCAACGATCTGGTTTGGAATCCAGAAATGGTTGGCATTGCGATTGGTTTCATCATCCTTGGCGGCAACATTTTCGGATCATTGGTGCCGATCGCTACCGGATATATCGTTAAGTGGACCGGCGCTTTCGATCTCGCATTTTATTTAGCGGGATTTCTGCTATTCGCGGCAGCTGGTATTTGCTTCAGTATGACGCGCAAGCCGCTCAGCTTTGAAGAAAGCATATGAACACTCCTCCCCAACCATCCTGGTCCTTACGAATGGCAACGCCGATAGAGCCTGGAATTGTCTGCATCGATCTCGATCGCATGCTCCAGTTTTATACCGAAGTTTTAGGCCTCAAATTTGCGACGGATGCCGAAGCATCCGCAGAGATGAGCACGGAGTTCGGAACCGGGCCGCACGGATTCCGAATCATTCGCTTGCAAACTCCCTACGGAGAAAGAATAAAACTGATTCAGCCGAAGAGGACCGTGCTCAAGCAGAATCCAGTTTCGCAGTGGGTTTTTGAGCGCCAGGGCATCACCTACATCACCTTTGTGATCGTCGACGTGGAAGAGGTGACGCTGCGCTTAAAAACATTCGGCGTCGAGTTGATGAGCAAAGAGCCGGTTCCGATTCGCCAGGGAATTACCGCTATTTTTGCGAAAGATCCGGAAGGTAATTTCCTTGAATTTGTCGAGTACGCGGACCTCGCGGCTTATCGGCCCGATCTCTTCAAGTAACGGCAATTTTCTAGGAGCCGTACGTACTTTTCTTGGAATTCATAAACAGGAGGCCCTTGTGACGGAGAGCTTGACCACAGAAAGTTCCCACAAACAGTCTGCTCCGCCGCCGACAGACTCGAAGGGAAAGCCGCTTTATGCCTCCCTGTGGTTCCAGGTAGTGGTGGCCATGGCGTTCGCCGTGGCGCTGGGCTATCTCAGCCCCGCCAGAGCGGTTGCCATGAAACCGCTCGGCGATGCGTTCATTCGGCTGATCTCCATGGTGATCACGCTGATTATTTTCTGTACCGTCGTCTCTGGCATCGCTGGAATGCAAGACATGCGTAAGGTCGGCCGGGTCGGCGGCAAGGCTTTGTTGTATTTCGAAGTTATTTCGACTCTCGCGCTGGTGGTCGGATTACTAGTGGGAAACATAGTGCAGCCAGGACGAGGCTTCAACGCCAATCCCGCTACCCTGGACGCGCGCGAGGTTTCTGCGTATGCGGGTCAGGCGAAGGCGCAGACCCTCACCGATTTCCTGATGCACATCATTCCTAATACAGTCGTTGACGCATTCGCCAAGGGCGACATACTCGAAGTTGTATTCGTGGCACTCCTGTTCGGATTCGCGTTGTCCAGTCTGGGTCCACGCTCCCGTCCGCTGTTGGAATTGGTGGATGCCTTGACCCAATCTGTTTTCAGAATAGTCGGTATCGTGATGAAATTCGCTCCGATTGGAGCATTTGGAGCTATGGCATTCACGGTAGGAAAATACGGCGTCGCCTCCCTCGGCCCATTGGCCAAGCTCATTGTCACCTTTTACATAACGTCCATCCTCTTTGTGCTGGTTGTGATGGGAGGAGTGGCCAGGGTGGCCGGGTTCGGCATCATCCGATTTCTGGTCTACATCAAAGAAGAAATCCTCCTGGTGCTGGCTACCAGCTCCTCGGAGACTGCGCTGCCCACTTTAATGGCAAAGATGGAAAGACTGGGTTGTTCGAAGTCCCTGGTCGGCCTGGTGGTTCCGACCGGTTACACCTTCAATACGGATGGCACAAGCATTTATATGACTCTGGCAGCTCTGTTTGTTGCGCAAGCCACGAACAGCCACTTGACCCTGTTGCAGCAAGCCACTATTTTAGGCGTGGCAATTTTGACATCGAAGGGGGCAAGCGGCGTACAGGGTGCGGCTTTTATCGCTCTCGTAGGAACCCTCATGGTGATTCCCGGCATCCCCGTCGCTGGCATGGCTCTGATTCTTGGCATCGACCGTTTCATGAGTATGTTCCGGGCCTTGATAAACATGATCGGCAATGGAGTCGCAACTCTCGTCGTGGCTCGTTGGGAAAATGAACTCGATCGCGAAACTCTGCAACGGAATCTTGCGTAACGCGGCCCGATTGCGCCTGAACCAGCCAGTTTTAGTAAAGTGAGGTCTCATGGATTCAACGCAGAGAATTTCCCGTCGAGCTCTCTTAACACGAGCTGCGCCCGCACTGGCGAGCGGTCTAGCCGTGTTCTCCTCGCCCGGTTTCGCCCTCGCGCAGGAGCAGTCGCCGAATTCCGCGGGCCCAGCGAACGAAAAGACTTGGAGCGGCGAATATTGGGCCCAGAAAGGGGAAATCGCCCTCTACATCTTTCGCAAGCGGATGGGAGCACCGAAGGCTGGAGAAACGGCAAAGCCCGTCCTTTTTCTGGCCCACGGCTCCTCTGTTTCGGCGAGACCGACCTTCGACCTCAGCGTGCCGGGCCACGGGGATTATTCGCTGATGGATAAGTTCGCCGAATATGGCTTCGACGTGTGGACGATGGACTTCGAGGGTTATGGCAAATCCGGAATAGGCCCCGGCAATTCCGATATTGCTTCCGGAGTCGAAGACATAAAAGCCGCCTCCGAAGTGATTTTTCGCGAGACCCGGCAAACCCGCTTTCATCTTTATGGAGAATCTGCTGGTGCTCTCCGGGCCGGAGCCTTCGCGATGGCGGAGCCGGCGCGTGTAGACCGGCTGGTTCTCGCGTCATTTACCTGGACGGGACAAGGTTCGTCCACCCTCTCGAAGCGCTCTGAATCCTTGGAATACTATCGTACGCACAGCCGGCGGCCGCGCGATCGAGATATGATCCGCAGTATTTTTACTCGCGACAAGCCCGGAACATCGGACCCTGCGGTGGCCGAGGCAATGGCGGATGCTGAGCTAAAGTTCGGCGATACCGTTCCCACCGGAACCTATCTCGACATGACGACGCGACTACCAATCGTCGATCCCTTGAAGGTGCAGGCGCCAGTACTGATCGTGCGTGGGGAATACGACGGCATCGCCACCGAGGACGATCTGCTCAATTTTTTCCGCAAGCTGCCAGTGACGGACCGGGAGTTTGTTGTTCTCCCGGGCGCTTCCCACTCTATTGCCCTCGGCTTGAATCGTCAGCAATTCTGGCATGCCGTGGATTGCTTCCTGAAGATGCCAAAACGCGTGGACATCCAGAACCAAAAGGTTTGAACGCGGACGTCACTCAATCTCAATTTCTCGCCTTTGACGGCAACCGGGTACCAAACAAAAAATAACTAGTTGTCATCGTCCATACTGATGGACGATGGCCCTCATGTCCCGCAATTCAAACCCCTCGCTTGATTCGCTGGTCGTGGCTTTTCGACGTTTTAATCGCATGTACACCCACTTCATTGGATGGCTGGACGAGCAATTTCTAGATAGCGGCTACAGTCTTGCGGAAGGTCGCATGTTGTATGAGCTTTCGAAGGATCCCACCCCGACGGCGAAGATGCTCGGGCGTGGGATCGGCTTGCTGCGGACTCATATATCCGCCCGTGCCCGATAAAATGTCCCAGTTAAGTGAAGAGGCCTTCTCCGGCAACGTGAGGCGTAGTGGCCTTCGCCAGACCGAAGTCGATGACCCGCGGCACCGGTTTGCCATCCACTTCAACCACCAGAATGTTCTGCTTTCATAGCTGCACGTCGCTGTTTCACGCCCAAAGGAAGCACATAGACCACACCGCGTCACGTCCCACTCCGTCGCGTGAATGAGACTCCGACGGTGTGAGCAACAACCCAACGCAAACAAAACGCCCCAACTCAACCGAGTCCTGGGGCGTTAAGTCGAACAGCCCTCCCCCGAAGTCTGCTCAATCACACTCTACCGGGGCTGGCCTAAATGGGGAAGGTCACGTTAGGAACAACATGCTGGTTACGGGTGGGACTTGCAGCTCTCAGCGCTACGCAGGCTTCTTTGCTGCTTGATCTTTGCCCATCGTGCCCGCTGGAACGCCGCGGTCTTCCGGCGATCTGCCACGGACATGGCGCGCTTCACAGGAGCCAGAGCCCGTTGTTTTCGCTGGTTCCAATGGCTGCAATTGCTTCCGGGCCCTTGCCCACCTCGCCTTTTGTGCCTGCGCCATTTTCCGCCGTGACGGTGCCGATATGATTCGCGTCGGTTGACTTGCTTTCCCGAACCGTTTAACAACTCGATCGCCAAGATCGCTTGATCTAACTTCTCTACCTGCAATTGCGCCTGCTTGCGCTCGGCACGAAGCTCCTGAAGCGCATTCTTTAGGTTTCCAATAGTTCCCCCTCGATTTAGACCGCGGCTTATTGTCGAAGGTTGTTTTGGATAATGCACAGTAAAGCTCCATTCCAACACCACTGCCAACCTCTCTTTCCCCCGACAACTTAGAATAAGAGGATGGAATACGTTGATGTGCTTGACTCGTCAGGTTGTTCTGTCGGAAAGATAAAGCCCAAGTCAGAAGTACATCGCGACGGCGATTGGCATGGCGCTGCTCATGTTTGGATCCTCAATACGAAGGGGCAGATTCTGATTCAGCGTCGCGCGCCCACGAAGGAAAACTGGCCTAGCTTGTGGGATGTTTCAGTGGCCGGGCATCTCTCTGCTGGAGAAGGGCCTGTTGAAGCGGTGCTTCGAGAAGCAAGAGAAGAGCTTGGGGTCACGCTTGATCCCAGTGAATGCCGCTATCTCTTTACCGCTGCCGAGCAAGTAGCGCTCAATAATGGCACCTACGTCGACAACGAATATCACTACGTCTTTCTTGTAGAAAGAGACTTTGAGGTCGAATCCCTTAAGTTTAGCGACGGGGAAGTCGCTGAGGTAAGGTTTGTGGCGCTCCGGGAGCTTCAGACCAATCTCACAACCGATCCAAGCGGCTTTGTCCCACACGAGGAAGAGTACCGAAGGCTTTTCGAGGTGCTACGGACCTGACTAGGAAATCCGCGAAGTATAGTGTGAAGACGCAACGCTAAGCAGGAATAAACGCCGAAGCCTTTATTGGAACCAACTGACCACACCACAACCGCACAACCGCCATGCCGTGGTGTTCACATGGACTGCGACCGCCGCGCCGATGTGTCAACTCTATGAGGGCAAAACAGTTCTGATTCGGCAAACTAATGCCCCAACCTTTCGCACGTTGGGTTGTTACGCCCGTCCGTGGCAAGCAATGACATCTGCATGCACAGCGCAACCAGATCGTCGATGCCCCAGACAAGAAATGCGCCGCTGGCTATGCAAACCCCAGTGTCGGATTGGGCCAGCCCTAACCCGGTGGGAAAGTATTTTCCCTGTGAACACGATTTCAATGTTGCTCTCCGTTCACGACTAAGACAACGAACTTATCAAGGAAACGCTGAACTGGCTGGATCAGTATCTGGGCCCAGTGAACTGAATCGTGTCCCACCGGTCGGGCGCTTGGTTTTCGCCGCTGCAACTCCAGCGGAAGACCTGCTACCAACGGATCGTGAAAAGAAACGTAATCCACACCAGACAAATCGGTGGATTCAGATACTTCGCTTGACAAGAAGCCCGCTGATACTCCAAAATCAGACGCTCCTTTTTTGCCCTTCCCCAGGGAGAGCTAGCGTCTCCTTCCCCCCATTGCTCGTGTCGCGCACTTCTGCGGCCGTGAATCGCCGCGTGTGCAAGCCACTCCATTTGGCAATAACCAGGGTCCATTTGATTGTTCAGCTGTATCGGCAAAGTGGACTCCCCAACGGACTGGTTTGGGAAGTTAACTATGACCCGATTCGGGGATGTATTCAGCAAGGTGTCGCATGGGCGCGACCATCTTGCGAAACAGGAGAATGCTATGAATGTCAACGCGTCGCAACCCGGTGTTGTCTTGGTGGACAAATCGCTGAACCTGGTCGCAGCCAATCTTGATGCGGTTAAAATCCTTGCATTTCCCGAACCTCCGGAGAAGCTGGGTAATTTGCGCGATTGGTTTGCGAAGAAGATCCATTCACTCTTGGACCGCAAGGCTTTGATCCGACCGAGCTTCGTGAACGAGTTTCGCTCTGCCCAAAGGACCTATCTTTGTCGTGCTTTGCCGCTCCAGAGCGGCACCAATGTGCCTGCAGGTCCGGCGTTAACCCTCATCTTGGAAAGAAAGCCGAACGGGGGGAGAACTGTGGCTGAGATCTCACAACGCTTCGGGTTGACTGCGCGAGAACAGGAAACGATGCGACTACTCGCAGAAGGTTTCTGCAGCAAAGAAATTGCGGTACGCATGAACATCAGCCCCAACACTGTGAAGGCTTTTGTTCATCTGGTCATGGTTAAGATGAGCGTCTCGACCCGATCGGGGATCATTGGGAAAATGGTCGGCGCCGACAACATGAATTACGCGCCCGGCCTAGAGAAAAAGCCGAACATCTTGTAGCGACGTGCATTTCTGCCCGCGCTGCCAACTTGCTCGCTCAGAGGGCTGAGCGGCGGGCTGAATTACGCTCCATGGCTCCTGCCGGTGGTTTCAACCTGCCGCATTTAACTGTCCGGACGAGCGAGAATTATCTCCATCGCGAAAGCCGCGTTTAGTCCAACAGGTTAAGATCTTTTCATTACTGAAACCAGGGACTTGTAAACCATTTAATTGCGGATACAGTGCGAATTGCGCTGAACGGACGCCGCATATTCCCTCTCCCCTGGCTTCCCTGGCGCAATCCAGAACAGGAGGAATTACTATGTTTCGAACCGGAAACTCCGGATGGCTTGCGATCGCATTGGTTGCTGCCACCTGCCTTCTCACTGCAAGCGTGGGGTGGGCTCAACAACCTTATGACACTTTCCAGGTCAACTACTTCTCCAACGCTAACAACAGTGCGGGGACCGATGCGTGGACAAGGATCATTAACACAGGTGCTGATGCGCCTTCCTACCCACCAAGCAATCTCTGCGCGATGATCTACGTTTTCGACAACAAGCAGGAATTGAAAGAGTGTTGCGGCTGCCTGATCAGCACCGACGGATTAGCGGAGCTCAGTCTAAATAAAAACCTGGTCTCCAATCCTTTTGATGGACGCTCACCAACCGATGGAGACATCAAGATTATTTCCGCAGCCCCGAACGATAACTTCGGCGGAGTTCCATGCGACCCAACCGGCGGTGGCATCGGCTCCAATGGCAAGTACGTTCTTAACATCGTGCCCACGGTAGATCTCCGTGCGTGGGGTACTCACGTGCAAAATGACCGCCGTCTCACCGAGGATGAGTACCAGACTGCGGTCCTGTCTACGGCTGAATTGGACAGTCTGCAGGAAGAATGCAACGGAATCGTAACCGTGGGCAGCGGTGCCGGGATTTGCGGCGAAGGAGTCGGGAATTCGTCCACCGTTTGCAATTGATCGGGTTACCGCCACTGAGTTCGAGAACAATCATTGTCGCGTGCTTCGCGCACGCGTGCTGCAACCGAGCGCCAAACTTCAAGGAGGAGTTACATGTTTCGAACAAAAAGTTTGCTGACTTACACCGTGCTCACCGCGTCCCTAGTCTTTCTGACGGCAGTTTCGTTTGCTCAGACTAAGTACAAAAGATCGGACACCTACCGACTGACCTACTACAGCAATGCATTGAACAGCGGGGCTCCCGACGGGACGGTCCACATTGTGAACCCCGGTTCTGCTGTAACCAAGCTCGACGCGGACGGGAAACCGCTCGACGGGAACCTCTGCGCCCAAATCTATGTATTGAACAACGATGAGCAGGAAGTGGAGTGCTGTGGCTGTATGCTTACACCGGACAGCGAAAGAACTATCTCCATCAACAAGAACTTGCTGGGGAATCCAATCAACGTACGCCAAGTCACCCCTGATGGCGTGATCAAGATTGTTTCCGAACGGACACCGTCGAGCGGACCTTGCCGCCCGGATTTGGAGTTGGGCGACGTAATTCCCGAACTCCAATCTTGGGATACCCACATCCAGGCCGTATCCGACGGGTATGCCGAAACAGAGGAGGAGTTTGCCGGTGCTCCCCTTAGTGCTAACGAGCTTTTCTGGTTGCAAAACCAGTGCAGCGCGATCTACACGAACGGCAGTGGCCACGGGAAATGCACCTGCGGTTATGGCGACTAAACACGCTTAGCGCCAGGGTAACCAATGGTTCCCTGGCGCTTGGCTTCACACCATCAATCAGGGAGGACTCCAATGCTTCGATCAACAGCAATTCGTTTCTTGCTTTGCTTTACCGCAGCTCTCATCGTTTCTTGTTCGGCCGCCGCTCAGCAGAACCCCGGCACCTTGGCGATGGTCAACGGGAAGGCAATCACAACCCAGGATCTTGAACAGAAGGAGGTCAACCGCCTCCTCCAAGCCCAGTATCAGTACTATCAGGCGGAACGCAAAGCCCTTGATGACCTGATCGTGCAGCGCTTGCTGGAAGAAGAGGCCCAAAGGCAGGCCATCAGTACTGATGAACTTTTAAAACGCGAAGTAGATAGTAAGGTGAAAGATCCTAACGAAGATCAATTGCTGGTTTACTACGAGGGATTGGATTCGAAAGAGCCCTACGATCTGGTGCGCGAGAAGATCATGCAACACATTCGGGACATACGGAGGTCCAAGCTGCGCTCCGCCTATATCGAGACCCTTCGCGCTAAGGCCACCATCGTCGTCCAACTGGCTCCCCCAATGGCAAATGTCGGAACCGAGAACGCAGCAGTCACTGAAGGGCGTTCAGATGCTCCCGTCCAGGTCGTTGAGTTTGCCGACTACCAATGCCCCTATTGCCAACGAGTCAATCCGGACCTGAACAAACTAATCGACGAATACGCGGGCAAAGTCTCGGTGGTTTATAGAGATTTTCCGCTGCCGATGCATCCCCATGCGGAAAAGGCAGCCGAGGCGGCCCGGTGCGCTGGGCAACAAGGCAAGTTCTGGGCGTACCACAACCTGTTATTTCAGGACAAGAAGCTCGACACTCCCGATTTGAAGCAAGAAGCGACGGTGCTCCACCTGGACTCAGCCAAGTTCGACAAATGCCTGGATTCTGCGGAAGAAGCGGCAAACGTAAAAAAAGATCAGGATGAGGGAATGAAGTTGGGGTTATCTGGCACTCCAAGCTTCTTTATTAATGGCCATTTCATTAGCGGCGCAGTGGATTACACCACGCTGCATCAGATGGTAGAGCAACAACTGACCTTGTTGTCATCGGCCAAAGGGGCCTCTCCAGCGGGGTCCTCCCAGAGGTGAAGCCTCGGCGGTGACAACCAGACCGGGCGACCGGTTGATGCACAACCGGCCGCCCGTGATGACAATAGCGGACGGAGTCGCCCATTCACTTGCGCACACAAACAGCAGGTGTACAAAAGCCCTCCCCTTGTTTCATTTTCCGCTCGGCGGAACATTAGTCGATTGACGACGCGCCGCGACTGCGCTCCCAAAGGTATCCCAGGATGAGGACTGATCGGCTGCTCTGCTTGCTTCTCTTTCTAAGCACCCCCTTCCCAGCGGGTCAGGGCGCGGTTTTTATTGCGCAGCGATCAACACCGGTTATGGTGATGGCTCAAGCGGCGGGGCGGAACGCTGCGAGCGGGCTTACTTCCTCCGCAAGTTCTTTAACTTTTGGGAATGAACAGCTCAATTCAGCTTCTGCTCCCCAAGTCATTACCATTACGAATGCCGGACGATCGACTCTCACGCTCCGTGAAGTCGCAAGCACCGTTCCAGATTTTGGGCTGGTGCATAACTGTGCTCTGGCCCCCAATCGAATGCCGGGTGGTAACAGCTGCGACATTTCTGTTCGCTTCGTTCCCGGCGCGGCCGGCCTGCGCAATGGAAACATCAAAATCGTAATTGAGGAAGATCATCAAATTCAGCCACTCACAATTCACCTCCAGGGAAATGGACTGCAGAGTCCCGTCACGCTATCTCAAACCTACCTGGTATTTCGGACTGTGCTGGTAGGGATGACCAGTATGCCCCAATATGTGCGTCTTACGAATCACGGCGGCACGGCTCCGGCAACGATCACGAGCATTGCCGTCTCTCCGGATTTTGAACTAGCTAGCACGGCCGGCCAATGCAAGGAGGGCCGTACGTTGGCGCCACTGGGAAGTTGCACCATAGCCGTGGTATGGGCGCCCACGGATTCGGGCTCACACAGCGGGCAGATAAAGATTGTGGGTTCCGACAGCGGGTCTCCGCACGTCGTCCACTTACAAGCGATGGCAACTGGCGTCAGGCTATCGTCGGGAACCCTGCGATGGAATCCTACGGCGGTGGGCGTCACTGCCGATTCGCAGAGGGTGGAACTGAGAAACGAGGGCCGCACTTCCATACAAGTCAGTAGCATCGAGGCGAACGGGGATTTCTACCAGCAAAACGACTGCGGCCAAGAGCTGATTCAGCATCAGAGCTGTTCGGTCAGAGTCTGGTTCCAACCCACTTCTGCGGGAGAGAGAGCGGGAACGGTCTTGGTTCGAGACTCGGATGCGACAGTAATGCAGCAAGTCTTTCTTACCGGAATCGGCTCCCCCCTCGACTTGTCCCCGGCAAGGATGGATTTTGGCGATCAAACCGTAGAGAGCACCAATGGGCCTCAGATCGTTACTATCACCAACCGGGGCATCGCCAATGTGAACATCGTCGCGGTCAATGCGAGCGGAGATTTTGTGATTCCGGGCAAAACCTGTGGGGACACGATTGCAGCGGGAAAAAGCTGCCGGGTCAACATCAGTTTTTCTCCGACCGCGACCGGCATTAGAACAGGCGCTCTAAGCGTAGAAACCGGCGCAGGCGGTGTTCCGCAGAAAGTTGTATTGAGTGGTACAGGACGATAAGTATCCGGGAACCGTTGGCTAAGCACGCAAGAGAAAATCCGTGGACGATGGATTGCCTAAGGCCACTCTTTTGGTGCAACGATCTTTCCAATAATCGCCGACCGGCTGGACACGTTCATCTTGACCATCATCAAACGAACAAAGCTATTGACAGTATTCGGGCTGATGTTCATTCGTGTGGCAATCTCTTTGCTGGTGAGCCCCTCACCCAGCAAACGGGCAGTCTCTTGCTCGCGTGATGTCAGACCGTACCGGTTCGCGATCTCTGCCATTGTGAAGTGCTCGCGTGATTTTCTCTCCAGCATGAGAACCAGCATGGGGTGCGGATTAGTGAAACTGGTGGCGGTAGTAAGCGGGAAGGCGCGACAAAGGTGCATGCGTTTCGCGGATTGAAACTCGCTCACGAAGTTAGTTGCGGCGGATGATTTCCGGCCGACCAGGCAG
This sequence comes from Terriglobales bacterium, assembly GCA_035567135.1. Taxonomy (GTDB): domain Bacteria; phylum Acidobacteriota; class Terriglobia; order Terriglobales; family Acidobacteriaceae; genus JABDBE01. The sequence continues at coordinate 41,536 of DATMQI010000275.1, read as the reverse complement.
GAACGGATTCTACTTGTGAGCCAGTATTTCAAATCACTAATTGTTTCAGGATTTTTCGGAAATGTGAGGATTTGGATCGCGTCGGCATTACAAGCGACCAAATTCAGCGAGTCGTCAATCACGATCACACCCGCACGAGCCGGAGCAGCGCTCATCTGATTCCTCTCCTGCAAAAGGCACGTCTATCGGCAGTTGGGAAAATATCGCCCAACCGTTCCTCACGCGCTGTAAGTCAACACACAGGCATTCGCCTGTCTGCGCCGCAAGTCATGAGGTGCGTAAATCGCCTTAGGAAGCACGAGCAAAGCTTCAGTGACCGCGAACCCCCACATCTGTACGCGATCCTGATGAGCGAGTGCCTTGGGGAGGACTCAATTAGCGAGAGTCTTAACTATACCGCAGTTGTTGTTCCCGCTGAAACAGAATAGTCGAATCTTGCGTTTTCCGCGTTAGTACTTAGGCGCTACTGACTTCTCATTACTTACTTTGACTATCATTCGCACCCCATTGGAACCATCCGCAACTCGTCAAAGCACATTCATCGTTATCGTCGTCGGCATACCTCCATTCGCAATGCCCGTCACACCGATGAGATAAGTGCTCGCGGTCGTGGTGGCACGGCTAGTGCTCGTTCCACCACCGCATGCACTTTGCAATAGACAAGCCGCGATCAATACGACAACGAGACAGTAACCAAGAATCGTTTTTTGCCCCGAGACTCCAACCCCCGCCGTGCAGACCAGCAAACCAACTGCCCTAACCAGATCGCAATCAAATAACTCGGCCGATGTCCTCTGAACGACGGCCTCGCTTGCGCCGAGTTGGCAGCTATGGTGCCTGCACGCTGTTTTTCGAATGAGCCTCGGCGAGGCGATCTCATTTCCACCGCAGATTGCCAGCCCAGCAAAGAAAGGGGGCTTACGGTTGAATCTGTCTGCTTCTAAACTTCACAGACTGTGATCAATCGCGAGTTTTCCACTTGGGCTAATGCTCATATCGCGAGGAAACTCTGACTCACAACCAGGAACAAGCAAGCCATCAATCGGATCTCGCCAGTAGGGGAGGGATTCAGCAAATACACGAAACCGAAACAACCCATCGGAATCCCGCTGCACCAGACTGCGGGAGCAACAAAGAAATCGTTGGGAGCAGAGAAAGACTAGGCGCAACTCATGGTTGTGTCAAGATACAGAAACGAAAAAAGGGGCTAATGCTGAAGTTCTAGCACAAATGGGCTAGTAATTTTGATGAGGAGAAAAACGCAGAATCCATTTGACAAAAGGAGGAAAGCAGTCAAGAATGGCTGCCGCCCCCCCCAGAGCGCTGACCTTCGCCGCGGGACAGCTTGGTGAAGCGCGGTCAGTCGAGGCGAGCACCCGCTGCCGTATTAGTAGAAGTGAATTGCCAGTTTTTTCCGCGTATCATCGCGCGCGATATTTATTCCCCTAACACGCGCAGGTTTTCGGTCCGATCAAAGAGCAGTTGAAATGGATCTCGCCCTTCGCACGCGTTGGAATCGACGATCTTCCGCGGCGAGTTTCCTTCCTGCGGCATAAGAATGTGGCGGGCAGGACAATAAGGATCTGCACCAACAAGAAGCGAGAATTTTCCCTTAAGGAGATGAGTATGGCTAATTTCTTTCGTACTATGTGGTCGAACGACGAAGGCCAGGACATAGCGGAATACGCTGTGATGCTGGCGGTGATCCTGGTGATCGTGGTCGGCACGATCCGACTGATCGGCGGGACCGCAAACAATGTGTTTTCCAGCGTTGCCAGTTCGATTGGCTCATAAGAAAAGTCGCTTACATGGTTTGATGAGGACAGTATAGGCCTGTTCACATGACCCCCGCGAAAGTGTGCTGCGAATAACGAAAGAGTCCCCCCGTCGTTCAGCGTAAATGGACAGTACACCGACTTGAACTATTTCATGGTGGATGGTGTGAGTGCGAATTTTGGCGTAACAGTTATCGGTGGCCTTGGTGAGTCTATCGCTGGCGCGCTTCCCGGATTCACCGCTCAATGCGGCACCAACGGACTGGTCTCCGTGAACGCCATCCAGAAGTTCCGCATCCAGACCTTGTCGTATGCGGCAGAGACGGACGTACTTCCGGAGCCCAGATCTCGATCGTCACGAAATCCGGTACCAACCCAGTTCCATCGGCACCGCGTTTGATTATTTACGGAACGATATCTTCGACGCGCAACGATTTTGACGCGTCTCCACTTCCCAAGCCGCCGCTCCGTCACAATGACTTTGGCGGGACGGTTGGCGGACCCATCATAAAGGGCAAAGCTTTATTCTTCGCTTACGAAGGGCTGGGCTTGCGTCTGCCGCGGACGGCCACAGGTGATTTCCTTACAGTGTCCGCCCGGGCGGCGGTCGCGCCGGTCTACCAAGCAATTCTCAGGCGCTGCCTCTTCCCGATCCGAATTCACCCGATCTGGCGATCGAGGAGCGACAGTACCTGTCGGGACTTCCTGGGCGACTTTTATTGTCGACAGGGACAAGCACACGACGAACGATAGCTGAACGTTGGTGCTGACCATCATGTCAGGTGTTGACAACATCACGTCCATTTACCTCCGGGTTGCGCTATTCGTCGACACCTGCCCTTAGTTTAAAACGTTGTATTTTTCCGGTGGCCGTTTTCGGAAGTTCGGGAAGGAATTCTATCCAATGCGGACGTTTGAAGACGGGTAATCGGCTCCGCACAAATTCCTGCACCTGACGGGCGAGTTCCGGCGTGCCCACAGCACCATCACGCGTCACGATCCAGGCGACCGGTTTGGGCAATTCGTCTGCATCCTTGCGGAAGACCACCGCCGCTTCCTGTACCGCAGGATGCTCGATTAGCACACGCTCAATCTCAATGGGACTGACCCACATGCCGCTCACTTTCTGCATGTCGTCGGCTCTTCCCGCGTACCAAAAATATCCCTCTTCATCCTGATAGTACTTGTCGCCAGTCCGGATCCATTGGCCCTCAATTGTGTCTTTGGTCTTTTCATGCTGGTTCCAGTAGTAAGCACAGGTAGAGTCTGCCTTAACGAGAAGATTGCCGATTTCACCCCGCACAACAGGCCGGTTGTGGTCGTCCACGATTCTGGCCTCGAAACCAGGGATAATCTTTCCACTTGAGCCAGGCCTGGCGGCAGACGGGACATTGGAGATGATCATGTGCAGTGCTTCTGTCGAGCCGATGGCATCCAGGATTTCCACTCCGAATCGCTGTTTGAAGCGATGAAAAACAGTGGCCGGCAAGGCCTCTCCGGCGGATATTGCATGCCGCACACAAGAAAGGTCGAATTCCCTTCCGTCCCGCGCGGTGTGAGCGAGAAGTTTGACGTAGTTCGATGGGACTGCAAAGAACAATGTTGGCCGGTGGCGCGAGATGACGTCGAACACACTCTGAGGTTTGGGCGGGCCTGGTAACAGGATGCTTGTAGCCCCCACGGCCAAGGGAAAATAGAGTGCGTTTCCCAATCCGTAGGCGAAGAAGAGCTTGGCTACACTGAAGCATCGATCCTTGTCTGTAATGTTCAGTATGCTTTTGGCATATCTTTCGGAACTCACCACCATGTCATGTTGCAGATGAACGCAAGCTTTCGGTGGCCCAGTACTGCCGGAAGAGTAGAGCCAAAAGGCAGCATCGTCCTTGCTAGTCAACTCCGCTTGGAGCACGGAAGAACTCTCTCTCGCCAGCTTTTCGAATGACAGGGTGCCTATCCGAGACTCTCCACCCACCACGATGATGGTTTCGAGATAACGCAATTGCTCTCTGGGGATCGCCTCGATGGCAGCCACCAATGAGTCACTCACGATCGCCACTCGTGCTCGTGAGTTATTAAGCAGGTATTCATAGTCGGCGGATTTCAGCAGAGTGTTTACCGGTACGGGGACCGCTCCTATTTTGATGGCACCGAAGAAACTAGTGGCAAACTCAGGCGAGTCCAATAGGAGCAGGAACACTCGCTCCTCGATGCGTACGCCTAACGTTCGTAGCCCGTTCCCAACCTGGTTCACGCGCTCAAAAAGCTCGCGATAGGTGACATGCACCTGTCCGCATTCGATTGCTACTTTGTCTGCGCGACCGTCTTTGATATGGCGATCCACGAAGTAGGAGGCGGCGTTGAATTCATCGGGAAGAAATATCGGAGCAAACGAATTCATAGCCTAATCACCTCCGTAGGCACCGCATCTTCTCTCACCTTGGAGATCATTTCACCAATGCGAGTGTTCCAGTATCCGACGTAATTATCGTCAAATTCAATATTTGGTCTGGCATGTGGGTTTCAAACTGTATCACCGCCAGAGTTTCCGATTAACCGACAAAGCGGCGATAAGTTCGCTATACTGCTTCGCATTTCACATCCAGGAGATCGTAATGACGCGAATCATCCTTGCCGTTGTCCTGGTTCTCTCAGTGCAAGCCTATGCTCAGACCAGTTCCGCTTCGACCGCTTCGTCCAATCCGAAGGTAAGGGCAATCACCGGATTCGTACGACTGGATCGAGCAACGTATCAAAAGCAAATTGCTGATGCCCTCGTCGTGTTGCGAAGAGTAAAGGCCGAATTTGAATCCTCGGGTTACGAAGTTGAAACTGTGCGCCTGACGACACAACCACTGGCGGAACTGGTCGCCGGCATGTCGGAAGAACAGGCATTAGCTTTCCTTGCGCAGATTGATGAACTCTCTGTAAAGGAGCAATTCCTGCCGAACGTTGGGCCGGGGTTGCTGCACGACGCCGATGATCCGGCCACGATGCACTTGCTCGAAAGAGCGCTCTCGACGCTTCCGAACATCTCGGCCAGCACAATCATCGCCGACGAATCTGGGATTCATTGGAAAACAATTCGCCGCACCGCCGAACTCGTGAAGTATGTGAGCGAGCACAGTCCACACAGCAAAGGAACTTTCAACTTCACAGCCACGGCCATGCTGAAGCCGTTTGCTCCGTTCTTCCCGGGTTCTTATCACACCGGTGCTGGCAGACAATTCGCCATCGGTTTCGAAGGAGCTAACGTCGTCCGCGACATCTTCGCCAAAGATCGTGGAAACGTCGAAGCTGCTTTTGCCGAATTGACCGCTGCCCTGACAAAACATGCAGTAGTGGCCACGGCAGTGGGGAAGAAGGTTGCAGCGGAAACTGGCTGGGCTTATTTGGGAGTCGATCCTACTCCCGCACCCTTGGGGGACGTATCCATAGGGGCGGCCATCGAAGCTTTCACTGGCGCAAAGTTCGGTTCCAGCGGGACGCTCACTGCGGCCAGTATCATCACGGCCGCAGTAAGAGCCGTACCAGAGAAGCAAGTCGGCTACTCCGGATTGATGGTGCCTGTGATGGAGGACAAGATTTTGGCCCAGCGGTGGGCCGAGTCCACTTACAACCTAGACTCATTGCTTGCTTATTCGGCAGTTTGCGGCACTGGTTTGGATACCGTTCCTCTCCCAGGGAATGTCAGCTTGGAACAGATGGAACACATTTTCGGTGACGTGGCCTCGCTCGCAACGAAATGGAACAAGCCCCTCTCAGCACGCCTTCAGCCTATTCAGGACAAGAAACCGGGCGATCAGACGAATTTCCAGGATCCGTTTCTCTTCAACACCACGGTGCACCCTCTGCCGTAGTTTGTTTTGGCGCGTCCTTTCTGGCTCTGCCGCGCACGGTGTTTGGGCACCGATGCAGCTTAAAAAACCAAGTCACGCCGCGGAAGCATCTGTTTAAGAAATGATTGCAATCAGCGGTGGTACGACTTATAAAGGGTCCAGTAAGTGGTCCAAGCCCCAGGTAGCGATAGCCAAAGTTAGATTGGTTCTCAGAGTTTCATCAATCCCAAATCCAGAAGCGACTAGTGGCCAAAGACCACGTCAACAAGAGTATACGATGGAGCAACTGCTCGAAGCGGAACAAAGAGCCGCGGAGTGGATGAAAAAGACAAACAGGATTCCGCCGTCATCGATCGAACACCCTTCCAATCAGCCCCCGATTGAGTGAGAATGGTGCCACGAGCGCGTGACCGGACATTCCCGAACCAGAAGCGCTTGCCTTGATTGCAGTGTTTGTCTCACCGCTAGCTCAACTTGCAGTTCGTCTCCGAAGATACAATTGTTGTTTTAATAAACGCGTCACCTCAAGGTTTTACTACGTCGACCTGTGGGGAGCGCACCTTCAATGCGATCGATGTTAGTGTTTAGTGCGCCAACCCAGATATTGGCACCGTCAAACGCGACGCCCTGTGGAATTCCGGCGTAAGGGAGTTTACCCCAAAACAAAAGAGCCGGAGCATTCGCTCCGGCCCTGGTTTCGTGATTGGATTTTTCTGACCTAGTTCCCTGTCAAATCATCGGGAGTCGTCAAGAACTAGCAACGGTAGATCGCCAACATCACTAGGGTTTGGGATTCACGGGTATGCCACGAGATGGGCCTCGCCTGCCTCAGTATGCGATCTCATTTCCGGTTGGCGACGACTTTCATCCAGCCACGATTGGAACATTAATATGTCCCAAACGAGATAGGCCCAGTTGTGCCTCCCGGTAAGGTGCTCTCGCCAGATGTGTCGGATTGGCTTGGGATTGAAGAAGCCCTCACGTCGCAGACGGCTCTCCGCGAGAAGAGCTTCGGCCCAATCCCGGAGTGGACCGCGCAGCCATGAATCGATCGGAATACCAAAGCCAGACTTCGGACGCTCGATGAGTTCGCGAGGCACATAGCGGTGAAGAAGCTGGCGAAGAATCCACTTCCCTTCCCGTCCACGGATTCGCAGCGATAACGGAAGCTTCCACGCAAACTCTGCCAGGCGATGATCCAAAATCGGCACGCGACTTTCAAGGCCGACCGCCATGGTCGCACGATCTACCTTGACCAAAATGTCGTCAGGCAGATATGTCATCGAGTCCAGATACATCATTTGCTCGGCAGCGTTTTCAAGATTGACCTGGTTAAAGTTCGTGAGCAAGGTATCGGGTTCGAGAGCATCATTCACAACGTGAGTCGGCTGGTTCCAATGTGAGGCAAGCCGGTAATACATTTCATATGCATCCTGGCTCCCCATGACGCTGGCGAGCTTGTGCAACTTATAGCCAGGCATGCGCTGCCTCATCGCCTTCGGGAGAATAGGGCTCAGAGTGCGGAAGAGCTTGTCCCATACATCAGGCGCCAAGGCCGTGATGGTCGCAGCACTCAGCTTTCGGAGCGCCAGTGGAAAAGGCTTTAGGTTACGCCAGAGTGCCCCGCCCCAGGTATGACGATTGTATCCGCCGAAGATCTCGTCGCCGCCATCGCCGGATAGGCTCACGGTCACACTTTGTCGCGCCAAGCGCGCCACGAGAAAGGTGGGGATCTGCGAAGAGTCCGCGAATGGCTCATCGTACATTTGAGCCAGGTTGGGGATTACCTCCATCGCCTCCTGCGATGTTGCGCACAAGTCGGTGTGGTCGGTTTGCAGGTGGCGCGCGACTCGCACTGCATCGGCACCTTCGTCGTACTCTTTGTCTCGCGAGCTTATCGAAAATGTTTTTATCGGCACGCCGCTTTGCGCTTGCATCAGCGCGACAATGGCAGACGAATCGATCCCGCCGGAAAGGAAAGCTCCCAGCGGCACATCGGAGTTCATTCGGATCTTCACGGCGTCCCTCAGGAGGCCATCCAACATCTCCACGGCATCGTCTTCGCCGCATTGAAGCGGGTTCGCTGCGCCCGTTTCGGCAACTTCCCTCAAAGACCAATACTGTTGCATCGTGCCGTTGAAGTCATCCACAGAAACAGTCAGCACGCTGGCAGGAGGCAGCTTTTTCGTATTGCTATAAATGGAGTACGGAGCTGGAATGCAATTGTGGCGCAGGTAGAGTGCGACCGCACCCCGATCAACCTCGTCTGTAAAGTGAGGGTGGGCACGCAAGGCCTTTAACTCAGACGCAAAGAGGAAGCGGTCCGGAGTCGCATAATAATAGAGCGGCTTTTCGCCAAAACGGTCTCGAGCCAGGGTCAGCGTTCGATCGCGGCGGTCCCAAAGCGCAAAGGCAAACATCCCATTAAAGCGCTTGACCGAATTCAATACGCCCCAACGTTCGAAAGCCGCGAGCATTACTTCGGTATCGGAGTGTCCGAGAAAAGATATCTGCGCATCCTCGGCAAGGAGGTCTCTTCGCAAGTCTTCACAGTTATAAATCTCCCCGTTGAAGACGAGAGAGTAGCGTCCGAAGAATGACTGCATCGGCTGATGTCCGGCTGGCGAGAGATCCAAAATAGCAAGTCGCCGCATGCTAAGCGCGATACCAGCCGCAGCATCCACCCACACACCGCCATCGTCTGGCCCGCGGTGCCGAAGAGTGTCGGCCATCCGTAACGCAATACGTCGCAATTCTTCAGCAGGAAACTGCGACGTCGATTCTAGAATTCCAGCAATACCGCACATCAGATCCACCTTACAGGTTTTGGAGGCTCCGTGCCCCCAGACCAAGCTAAAGAAAAACCAGCACCTTCAGAACCATGCTCGGCCAGCAAATTGCTATCTTTACCCAGGCGCGCGCACTCAGCATATTCGGTTGCGTACCACGAGAACAACATGAAGCCAAAGGAAGCCACCAGAAGGAACATCAGACCATGTCTTGGCAGGATTTCATAGTTGCGGACAGGTAACCCGGGCGGTTGTAGCGGCGATGCCCAACCCAGCATTGTTGCTAGTCAAACGCGTTAGCTGGGGTCTGCTGTGGAATGGCCATGAACTTTGGAACCCAATCTTCCATCACCGCCAAGTGTTCCCGTGCGTCCGGCTCACTTAAGAATTTAACGTTGCTGTATTTCGGATCCTGGTAGTTTGTCACTTTACCGCTCACGATGGCATCCAGAACCTGTTGAATGCCGGCTTCAATTTTCCACACGGGCTCAAATCCGAGCGCTTCCCGGATCCGGCAAAACTCGACCCGATAATTTCGGCGATCAACGTTGTCCTCGGTGCAGCGGAGCACCGATCCCGGTACCATTGCGCGAATAAGTTCGCCGACTTGGCCGAGGGTCCGGTTCTGCTCATCACACCCTACATTGAAAATGAGCAGGGAAACCGATTCTGATCTTGCGTCGAGCGCGGACATGACAGCGCGACCTGCGTCATGCACATGCAAGAACGGCCGCCATTGATCCTTGCCGTAAACCGTAATTACTTTCTCAACCAGCGCCTTAGCGGCAAGAAGATTCACTACCAGATCGAAACGTGTCCGGCCCGACAAGCCGTAAATAGTGCCAAATCGCAGGATGACCGGCTCGAAGCCGTCACCGCGCAAATCCAATAGCACATTCTCAGATGCGATTTTGCTGCGCGCATAAAGCGAAACCGGCTTCAGCGAGGATTTTTCGTTCAGAATCTGGTCGCTGGCTCCGTAAACGGAACAACTGCTGGCAAATACGAATCGCGAGATCCGGTTTCCCTTGGCGACCTGGGCGATCATGCGAGTGGCAATCAGGTTAATCTGGATGGTTAACTCCTCGTCCAGCGCACAAGCCGGGTCGCCGACAAGCCCGCCAAGGTGAATCACCGATTTCATGTCTCGCATAGCCGCGACCACCGTATCCACATTGCGAAAATCTCCTCGGTGAATCTCCAGATTAGGATGTTGGAGAACTGGGTGGAGTGGTTCTTCTCCATACAAAAAACAATCCAAAACGCGCACGTGATAGCCGCGGTCCAGCAACTTTGGCAGCAAGGCAGATCCGATGTAGCCTGCACCTCCGATCACTAACACGCTCTGTTTATCTTGCTCAACGGATGCTCGCAGTAGTTGATTCTCCTGAATTACCAGATGCTTCCACAACTTTGCCCAAAGCCTTGCTACAAGCAGAAAGACAGAGCCGCTCGCAAAAGCCAGCAACAGAGATGAACGTGGAAATGCGGGTTGTAATCTTACAAAGTACAAACAGAGCGCGACAATGGAAAACAGCAGGGCCACTGATCGCAAGATGACAAGCGCTTTATATTTACCGCTGTACGAGCGTCCCTTGGTATAAAAACCCATGGCGTAGAAGAGGAAGGGAGCGAGCACGCTGATAAGAACAGCGGCAGGCAGCCATATACTAATCAATGAGATAAGACGTAAGCGACCGAATACTATCTGCGGCACAAGCGCTAAGAATAAGGACGCATTCAAAAGTGCGAGGTCAGCCACAACTCGCACCAGAATTTCAAGGCGGACTTTGGACTTACGCATTGTTGCTAATCCTCTTTATTTAGCCGTGGGATCAAGATAGAGAGTTTAATTTCTGCTGTCTTGCGTACTAAAGTGTCGCGAGCTCTATTACTCGCTTGACCGTCTCACAAGTCATCTCGAGGTGAATATTGAGAAGGGTAGGATGGACCAAAAACATGAGACTGGTGTCGCCCAACTCACGAGCTACAGGCAAACGTGCCGGCGGCCGCAATTCTCCTGCAAAGGCGCGTTCCAGATAGATTTCGCTGCAGCTTCCCGAAAAACAAGGCACGCCGGCAGTTGTGATCTCTGCCATGATGCGATCCCGGTCCCATCCGGGACGAAGCCGTTCGCTGCGGACAAATGCGTAATATTTGTAAAAGGAATGCCCGATCTCGGAGGGCGGCTCAGGGACGCGGAGCGCTGGCATCGACCGAAAACACTCTGTCAAGCGGGCAGCATTTTTCCGGCGAATCGCGACCCACTCGGGGAGCTTTCGCAATATTACGCGCCCTAACGCGGACTGCATTTCCGTCAATCGCCAGTTCGTGCCGAATGATTCATGGAGCCAGCGAAATCCCGGAGGATGCTCGCGCCGAAATACCGCATCGTAACTCTTGCCATGATCCTTGTAACTCCAGGCGCGGTTCCAAAGTTGCTCATCGTTCGTGATCAACATGCCACCTTCGCCACCGGTGGTTAAGATTTTGTCCTGGCAAAAAGAAAACGCCGCCATGTGTCCCATTGAGCCTACTGGCTTACCCTTGTAGGTGGCGCCATGGGCCTGGGCACAATCCTCGATCACTTTGAGCCCATACTCGTTCGCTAACTCGAGTATTGGGTCCATGTCGCACGGCCACCCGGCCAAGTGAACGGCAATGATGGCTTTGGTCTTCGCCGTAATCGCTGGTCGAATGGTTTCCGCCGTGATGTTCTGGCTATAGCGGTCTATATCAACGCAAACCGGAAGCGCTCCGCGCATAACCACGCAACTGGCGGACGCAATGAAAGTGCGGGACGTAGTAATAACTTCGTCTCCCGCTCCAATCCCAAGCGCATGGAGGGCCAATTCCAAGGCCAGCGTTCCATTGGCTACGCATATCCCGTGCTTGGTTCCGACAAGCTCGGCAAACTCAGTCTCGAACTGGCGGCCTTCCTGTCCAGTCCAGTAGTTCACCTTCCCAGAACGAAGGACCGAAGCGACGGCCTCGATTTCATCGCTTGCAAAGTAAGGCCAGGGTGAAAACGGCAAAGTCGCATGCGCGGGGACGTGCGCGATTTGTTTTTGAACCGCTGCAGTAGTCATAAGAGTTGTGAAGGAAAGAGTTAGATTTGGTAGGCCTGTAAAACTATCTGCCGGCTGCGATGGACAACTCGGCGCTGCGCTCGCGCGCAGGGATGCCCAGCACCGTGGTTCGCTCTCCGACATCGCGGGTAACGACGGCACCTGCTCCCACAACAGCGCCGGAACCGATATGAAGATATTGCAAAACTTGTGCTCCCGTCCCGACCAGCACACCCTCGCCAATAACGACGCCTCCCGAAATGTTGGCTCCTGGATTGACCACAGAACCGCGGCCTATGCGAACTTCATGGCCCAAGGTGCAGCCGAAGTTACAGAGTGCGAAAGCTTCCAGGGAGACGTTCACCGTCGTGACTACACCTGCTCCGATGAAGCATCCCTCACCCAGGCTGGCTGATTCGAGGTCGATGACGGCAGTTGGATGTATAAGCGCTGGCCAGTAGATGCCGTTCACCAGGCAATCGAGTTCCGTGGCCAAACGCAATCGAACCGAAGGGCTGCCAACGCCCATGGCAAGGGCATCGACTGAACTCTTGTGCTGATCAAGCCAGTTGAAGTCGCCTACGACCTCATCAAGACTGTCCCGATCCCCTAAGCGGGAGAGGTCACTGACGATGTAGCCAATGAACTCGAATCGCTGCTCGACCTGATTGATCCACTTCAGTGTCGATGCCACTTCGCGAGCCATTCCTCCAGCGCCAATGACTGCAATTCGCTGCAGTTTCATACAATGTTTCCTTGGTCCGGTCTTGCGTCCAACCCTCGGAACTCCGGCATGGTGGCGTGACCCGGCTTCGCGATTCCTTCACGTCTTATTACTTGCCAGACGGTCTTAGTCAGAATGGAAAGGTCCAGCCAGAAACTCCAATGGTCGACGTACCAAACGTCGAATTCGAATCTCTCATTCCAATTCAGCAGGTTCCTGCCATTGATCTGAGCCCATCCAGTGATTCCGGGCCTTACAGCATGACGGCGCATCTGCTCGGGAGAATAACGTTCGAGATACTTCGCCAACAGTGGACGCGGCCCGACCAAACTCATTTCTCCGCGAATCACGTTGATCAGTTCAGGAACCTCATCCAGGCTGGCGCTACGAAGCAATCGCCCCAAACGGGTTAGCCGATCGGCATCGGGAAGCAACTGCCCGTTTTCGTCGCAGGCGTTGGTCATCGTCCGGAACTTCAGACATTCAAAGCGAGATCCAAAGAAGCCAGCTCTTTCCTGCCGGAATAGCACTGGAGAGCCGAGGCTAAGCTTGATGAGTATCGCAATGACCATCAACAACGGGGAGAGCAGCAGGAGCGCGCCAGTGCCCAGAATTACATCGAGAAACCGCTTTGATAATGGGATTTTGTTCTCGGATGCTGTCTCCGGGCAGCCAAGCTTCTCTTCGATCAACCCCCGATAGAGATGGATCAGTGCATCCCAAATAACCTCGGGCTGAAAGTCTCGCTCTGTGTGCTCGCGACCAGCCTTTCCCATTCGCCTCCGCAAATCCGGGTCAGCCAGGAGCTTGCTCACCGACTCTGCGAGGGCGGTCGCATCTCCGACGGGCACAATTAAGCCAGTCACTCCGTCGATAATCGAATCCACCGCACCGGTTGCCGTAGTTGTCACCACGGGAACGCTGCTAGCCTGCGCTTCGAGCGGTGCGCCGGGGAAACCTTCACGATACGTGGGCAGGGCTAGCACATCCATCAATGGGTAATAAGGAGCGGTGTCGCTTACGAATCCCGGACGAATAATTGCCGTCTCTGACTCAATGTAGCGGCGCACTTCGGGTTCAACCGGGTCGCCTGGCTCAAAGTCTCCAACCAGCAGTAAGTGCAGCTGCGGGTACGTTACACGCAGTTGTTGAAAGGCTTCCACCAACTGCCGAATGCCCTTGTCTTTGACCAATCGCCCAACAAAGCCGACCACGGGCGCGCCTGGCGGGATCCCGAGCTTGCCGCGAAGAGTTTCTATTTCTGGCGAGTTCCGGTTTGCCTCGGAGAATCGCTTGGTGTCGACCCCTCGGCTTCCTTTTACCAAGACTGTAGACTTTTCCGGTGAGACCAGATTCAAGTTGATCGCGCGTTCACGCAAGCTTGGACTAACGCAAACCACGCGATGAGAGCACGCACACGCCAGCCACTCGGCTGCCAGCAATATCGCTCGTTTCGGTCCTCGAGCAGTCTCCAGCCGTAATCCACGAAGCGTATATACCCGGCAAGGAACCCGCGCTAACCACGCAGCGACGCCGGCCAGCAGACCCGCTTTCGGCGTGCTGACTTCGGTGACGGTAGGGCGAACCCGCCGTATTGTCCAGTAAAGTTTCCAGAGTGAAACCAGATCCTGAATCGGCGTGATCTGCCGTTCCATGGGGACGGCAATACTTTCGACCCCCTCCTTTGCGGATACCTCAGTCAAATACGCGCCAGGGGAAGACAGCAAAACCGGTTCTATGCCTGCGCTCCGCAAGTGCGTCAGCAGGCCGCCGCTGTATAAGCTGCAAGCCAGTGGAGACGTGACTGCGATGAGAAGGCGTTCGTGGTTCATTTATGTCTGTGAGACTGGTTGCGAATGAGGAAGATACTGATACTCTCGCCGCAGAAGGGATTCGTATATCTGCTCCCATTGGTCCACGACGGATGTCAGACTGTAGTGCTTTGCTACATGCTCTCGTCCAGCCAAGCCCAGGGAGCGTCTCGATTCAGTGGATAGCTGTTCGATCCGTTGCATCGCCTCTGCCAAAGCCTCAGGGCTCTTCGCGGGTACCAAGAATCCACTGATTCCGTCGAGAACGATTTCGTTATTGCCGCCGACGTCCGTAGCTACGATCGGCAAAGCCGAGGCGCTTGCTTCCAGCAACACCATCGGCAAACCTTCCCATGCCGAAGACATCACGTACGCATCCGCAGCCGTCATGAGAGCGGGGATGTCCTTGAGGATTCCCAGGAATCGGACTCGATCAGAGATGCCAACGTCTGCCGCGAGCCGTTCGATAGACTCGCGCAAGGGGCCATCCCCGGCAATCAACAAGATGCCACCTTTTGACAAGCGAGCTATTGCCGCTAGCAAGTTGGGATAATCCTTCGGGACATCCAGTCGCCCCACTGCTAACCACGTGAACCGATCTTCAACGCCAAGACTCTTTCGCATTCTCGCCCGTGTCTCGGTATCGCGTTGAAAGGCTTGAAGTGGTACCCCGTTTGGAACGACCTTCAGCTTGTGTGATGGAACGGCACCGATCCTTATGTATCGCTTGGCAGCGGCGCCGCTAACGATGGTAGTGAGATCAGCTAGTCGATCTGTCGCTCGGTAGGCCAGTTCTTTCCACCGGGCGCCCTCGGTAACGCTGTGCGCGGTAGAGATGACCACTGGGACTGGGGCAAATAATCTCGATACTCTCCCGAGCAAGTTGGCGTGAACCATGTGTGTGTGCAGGATGTCCGGAGCCTCCGCCCTTAAAATACCTGACATCCGCAGCACGGCACGCGGGTCGGGAACGCCACGCCTCATGCCCAGAGATGAGACTTTGATCCCCGAGGCTTCCAACGAAGACTGCAGTGGGCCCTCAGATATCATGCTCACGACGGTCGGCTCCCAGCCTCGTGATGCAAGCTCCTGAGCTAGAAGAACGAGTTGCGTCTCGGCCCCTCCAGGGAAGAGGCCGGTTATCAGGAACAATATGGAGTGGGACATGGAAGGTTTTCGTGTAACGCTGCATCCTTCAATCTAATTTTTCGTCGGGCTACAACCGACGACTTGGAGGCCAGCAGCAGCGTTAAGACGAGGGGCAAAACCATTACGCGTTGTCTTGCGAGCAACCCAAAATTGCTCAACGAGACCGAAAAAACAATGGAAAAAATCAGAAAGAAACAAATTGAGAAGATAATTAAGGGAGTGTCCCTGGCGTTGAGCACGACCCTGAAGAGAGAATCTCGCCGGAGTACCACTAGAAACAGTAGAACCACACCTTCGCAGGAGGCGATGAGCGCGGGCCCGTTGTTTGTCTCCCAGGGAAAGGGCCTAAACATGAGGAAAGGCGCTTGAGCCAATCTGCCGATTTGCGTTGAGCTTTCGTCACCGAACGCCGATCCGCCGACCTGGTTATATTTGTACGAATAATCAGACATGGCTTGAGCATCCTCAACACTGCCCAACTCTAAGGAGTTTCGGGCGTAGGTCACCACCCCCACAGAAATCGCAAGGAATAACGGGAAGAGCAGAAATTTCAAACCGACCATTTTACGACTTGATTTGATATCACCAAGCAGATAGCTCGCGACCAAACTGATCACAACAAAGGCGCCAATGTGTGGTCTAACCAGCGTCGCGAGTGGTAATCCGATCAATATGGCCGCCCACCCCTTAGTGTCAAAGCGCCGGGCGATGCCATATGAAATCAGACCAAGGGCAAGCATCATTACAGCGTCCTTGCCAAAAGTGGCTGTCCAATACACCAGAGAGGGGAAAAGAAAAAAGAACAACGCCGCGATGTTTCGGTTCGCGCCTGGGAAAGCTACAACGAAGGCTCGATAAAAAAGAAACTGCCCCCAGAACGAAGCGATCGCAAATAAGACCATGGCAGCCGCGAGCGATGGCCCAATTACAGCGAAAAGACAGGCGCCGATTTCTATGATGAGATTGGTGCCCCATAACTGATGCAGGGAAAACACGTCGGTGAGATAGGTGACCGAACCAGCCAACTGCCTTGCACTGTCGAAATACAACCCTTTGACATCCGAGAGTTGGAACGCCGGCAACGCTGTGTATATCCACGCTGCTAACAGTTTCGCAACTGATGCGACAATCATCACCATGAACAAAAATGGATTGTTGCGCGCAATGACGGCTATCAAGGCGATGCAGATGATAACGATCGACGGAATCACTATCGCGGCTAGATCAAAACCACCCTCAATAGGAATGCAGAATAGCACTCCAGCGGCCAATAATCCTGCGAATGCAAGTGGATAAACCCAAGTGGGCTTCATGATCGGAAAACGTTGTTGAGAGAAGCTTTAGACACACGCGCGATCGGGACTTGAATATACGTACAGAAATTTTGACGCCAGCAACTCGGAGTCGGGGGCAATGCAATTCAATAGATCAAGAAGGGCCCTCTTCGCGTAGGCCTTGCCTTGGCGCAGTAGCCAATACTCCCGAAGGCTTAGCCCGGCACGCCTACCCAATTCCAGTGCGGCGGAGGGCGATACCCATGAAACGTGATCCGCGTTCGTTACAAGCGTTCCACTCACAAAAGTAGACACAATGTGTTTTATCCAATAAGGGTTCGGGGTTGAAACGAGAATCAAGCCACCAGGCGCCAAGTGCCGGCCTGCGAATTCCAAGAGGCGAACAGGACTGTTGACATGCTCGATGACATCTCCAATAACTACTCGCTCGAATCGTTCACCGAGATCTTCCTCCGAGGTGGCGTCGGCGAGTCGAACGTTATACCCCCTGCTGTTCAACAAGTCGATTCCCTCTGGAACAATGTCGATTCCTAAGATGTGCGAGGCACGCTCTCTAATGTAATTATGCTTCCACGTGGGTTGTTCGATGTGGCCGATATCGTGCTCCACGACGCCAATATCCAGCACGGAGCGGCTTGTGACAAATTCATCTATCCAATTGAAATAACAGGAGCGACTTTTTCGTAGCCGCTTCAATTCGTTAGCAATAGGCTGCAAGACATGTTGGGAAATAGGGTCATCACTTATCTGCGTCCAGTTGAGCGTTTGCATGAGATTCCTTCCAGATGTGAATCAGAAACTTGGTTCAATCTCGAATTCTGGTCGGTAAACCGTGTGTTTAAGCGTCGACTGACGTCCGGCATTTCTCAACTCGAGCATTACACCGATCGCGAAGCCGATGACTTGTGATATGGCGCCTGTGAGCAGCGCCAGGGCCGCGCCCATCAATCCGTACCTCGGTATGAGTTCCCACGATAGAATCACTGTGGTCAGGGTTGACGTTCCAACAACTACGAGCGGGACCTTGAAAGAGCGGGCAGCGGTTAGGCCATACCCGAGGAATGAAGCCACTGCCAGGATGCTTGTCGTTGCGACCATGACAAGAAAGACATTCAGTTGGCGGGCATACTCCGGTCTATAAACTAACGAAAGCACCGACCGTCCGAAAAACACGGCAGTGGGCACACCAACAATCCCAATCAGCAACCCCAATAGGACAAACTTGCGGAGCAGTGATTTGAATCCATCGAACTGCCGGTCGGCGAACATTCGGGAAAGCCGGGCCGCAGCTGACTGCCCAAGGGCATTGATCACCAGGCTTGCCGCCGTACCCAAGTATGCGAGCGATGCATAGATGCCAAACTCACTCGGCCCCTTGTAGTGCTCCAATATGTATCTTGGAATGTTGGTATTCAGCGACATCAGAGCCATGACGAATCCCAGAGGCAGGCTCGTCAAAGCCAGCCGCTTAAGAATCCGAACGTCGACCCTCAGCAGTCTGCCTTGGGGTCCATTAGTCCGCCGCACGACGCCGAGGTCGTAACTGAGGAAGACGAGCAGCCACGTAAGGCCCATGGCAGCGACTGCTGTAGCCAAACTACGGGACCGCCAAAAGGCGAGAGTGAAAATGAGAATGGATGCAACGCCCTTGAGGGTCAAAGAGGTCGCAAGCTGATCCAGTCTTTCGTGCTTTTGCATCAAGCCCAGAGTCACGTCGCTCAAACACTCGACTACTTTGGCCCCGGCCACTAGAAGCACGATCGTTGACGTATAGCGGTCGTATCGCGAACACAAGACAACCGTGACTATGGCTGCGAAACCCAGGGTTGTGGCGATACAACGGAGAGTGAAGTAGTCCGCGAATGCAAATTCGGACCGCGAGTCGGTGGCTTCCACGCCACGAAGCTGCAGATTTGTAAACATGAATATCGGAGCGGCAATGGCGAGCCCGAGCGCAAATTGCCCGACGATCGCCGCGCTTCCGAGTTTTGCCAAAACGGAAAGCATTCCCCATTGACAGCCGTAATAAATCAGATTTCCCGCCAGTGTCCAACTAAATGCAACCCGCAGCGAAGGCACGACGACCGCGGGAGTCTTTTCGGGGGTGGGGGGGGCAGTGTCGGGAACAGGCACTGTACCTAGGAGAGTCCCAGTTCTGGAAAGGCCTTGCGCTGCAACTTCCAGTTCACGTTCCATGACAGCCTTGCATTCAAGCGTCAATTTCCTGTGTTCTCCTCAGGCGTTTCATGTCAATAAGTGTCTATAGCTGAGTCGCCGTTAATTCCCAGACGTTCCCTGCAGGTCACTTATGGAACGCGGTAGATCGTTGCACTCGCCGCTGCGGGGACAGCCGTCATGGATACTGCCTTGAGCGCACCTCGAGCCGTACTGCTGGGGACGAATAGAATGTCGTTATCTTGCATCGCTATGTCAGCGGCCTTTGAGGCGAAAATCTTTTTCAGGTTGATGGGGATTTCCATTCGCCCGGTCGCGGTTGTACGAATCAGTCTTACGGATCCCTTGGCTGCCGTGTAGTTGACGCCCTGCGCCAACGCTACTGCCTGCAGGATGGAGAGCTGCTCGTCATGATCCATGGGGAAGCCACCGGGCCGAACTACATCCCCGACTACGTAGACGACGCCAGTCTTTTCCACGAAGATCGTGTCGCCTGGTAAAATCTCGGGATTGTTTTCCGGCTGAGGAGCGGTTCCTGCGGCC
Source organism: Terriglobales bacterium (assembly GCA_035567135.1). Lineage (GTDB taxonomy): Bacteria > Acidobacteriota > Terriglobia > Terriglobales > Acidobacteriaceae > JABDBE01. The sequence goes on along the minus strand of DATMQI010000275.1, from coordinate 22,371 downwards.
ATTTTAACGGTTTGGGGCTGCTCGGGATGACCACTGTGCGTGATGACAATAGCCGTGCCAGCCAAAGGCGTGAGTCCTTCCGCCAGCGAGAGATAGTCGAGCAAACGATGCGCGCCGAAAGCGGGGTAGTTGCCAGGTTTGTGCACCTCGCCGACGATCGAAACGCCTTGCGTCGCGTACTCGGAGATGAATACTGTGACTTGCGGGTCTTTGAGGAAGCCGCCGGCAATGAACTTCTGGCGAATCAGACTCTGAGCGTCTGCCGCCGTCAACCCCTGCAGATGAACCGTGCCTACCAGCGGCAGAATCACGTCGCCGGTGTTGCTCACGCGTAGTTTACCGCTGAGTTCAGGGGTATCGAAAACGCTCATCTCAACCAGGTCTCCGGCGCCGATCGGGCCCGCCGCGCCGCTTCCGAAGCCGCTGCTGCCTCCGAGCGTGGCTGGTCCGCGATCTTGGGCAGACGCGCTTGCGGCAAGTGTCAACACAACCAGCAGCGTAGCGTAGCAAGTGCAATTCTTTAGTTGATTCATGAGGGTAGGCTCTCTGAAGTAGGCAGATGGGCACCATTTCCATTACCGTTACCATTTCCATTGCCATTACTGTTGTCGCCGTCGTGATAGTAGTAACGGTAGTCGGATCCGTAGTGTCCGTAGTAGCCTCGATACTCAACTGAGTCGAAGGCGAGGTCGTTCACGACAACTCCGGCAATGTTTGCCCGGACTTTCCTGAGGACATCGCGTGCACGCAGAAGAGATTGCCGACCGGTCTTTTTGGAACGGGCGATGAGGACGACTACGTCAGCATTCCTGGCGCAGACCACGGCGTCGGTTACTGCGAGTACTGGAGGCGTATCAATTACGATGTAGCGGAATTCTTCGCGCCAGCCTCGCAAAAGTTGGGGCATAGCATCAGAAGCCAGCATTTCTGATGGATAGGGCGGCATGTGTCCGGCGGGAACGACATGCAAGCCGGGGATCTCGTCAACCTTGACGATCATCGATTCTGGCGCCTCGGTGCCTGCGAGGCATGCGCTCAGACCCTTGGTGCCCGAAATGCCCAGGTATTTGTGAATTGTGGGACGACGCATGTCTGCGTCCACCAGCAGCGTTTTCTGTCCGGTCTGGGCCAATACGACCGCCAGGTTGAGAGCGGTGAAACTTTTTCCTTCCTGCATCATGGCACTGGTTACCATAATGACCTGCGGCGGCGTACCCGGGGAGGAAAGGAGCAGTGAAGTCCGCAGCGCCCGGAAGGCTTCCGCGCTGCTGGAATTGCGATGCTCCATGGTGACAGGTTGAATGAATTGCCGGGTGGCGGTGCGGCCCACCAGTTTGTGCGCATTCTTGCCTTCCACAACGACGCTCGGGATCACGCCGAGCGAAGGAAGCGAACAGTAAGCCTCAATGTCTTCCGGAGTGCGGATGGAGTTGTCGACATTTTCGACGACGAAGGCCAAGGCCATGCCGAACAAAAGACCGCCCATGCAACCGAGTGCGATGTTCAGAGGGATCCTCGGTTCAACCGGTTCAATTGGTGTGCTTGCGGGATCGACAATATTAATGTTGCTGGATTTCAGCCCCGCCAAGATTCCAGCTTCCTTAAGCTTCTTAAGCAATCCTTCGTAAAGGTCGCGGCTCGATTCAACATCGCGCCGCATAATCGCGTATTGAATGGCGTCTTCGTTCAGCTTGTAGGCGTCCTGCTTCTGTCTGGCGAACGAAGCCTGTAGCATCTCTTCGGACTTCAGTGCGGCTTTATACTCGGCGTGTACCGCGTCCCCCACCTTTTTTATTTCCTGGTTAATACTGAGATCAAGTTCATTCATTTGCGATTGCAGTTGGAGGACCCGAGGATACGAAACCCCGTACTTGGCAGCGAGTTGGGCATATTGAGATCTGGCTTCGGAGCGAGCCTTGTATAGTGCTCCGAGAACGCTTTCCGGGGCAATGTTCGCGATCAGTTCCGGATTCTCCGTCATGGCGATGCGATACTTCGCCTCTTTCACAATGCGATCAGCCTCGGCGGCGGAAAGTTGCTTGTTAAGTTCCTCCAGTTTGTCGGTGATGATGTTGTGGGTCTCGTCCGTTCCCAGGATGCCGACCTTCTTCTGATAAGCGATGAGGGCCTCTTGAGAAGTTTCGGCGCGCTTCTTGAGATCATCCAGTTGATGGGTTAGCCAGTCGGAGGTTTGTATGGTGGCTTTATATTTGGTCTGGAAGTTGTGCTCAATATAGTTGTTGGCCACGGCATTCGCGACATCTGCTGCCAGGTACGGATCCTTGCTGCGGAAGTGAACGTCGATGATCTGTGTCTTGGGAACCAGTTGGACATTGAGGGACTTGTGAAACAGGTTGACCAGCTTGGCGCGTTTCTGGAGAGTCAGAGTGTCAAAATCTGGCGCTGAATCGAAGAGCTGTCCTGCGAATCCTTTGTTGTGGTGAAGTCCCAACTGCTTGATGACACTGGTTGCGATGGTGTCGCTTTGCACGATCCGGATCTGAGTCTCCAGTTTCGTATTCATATCGAGGCCAATCGGCATCGCCATCTGTTCGAGACCGAGGTCACTTGAACCTTCAAGGTCGAGCAAGAGCCGGGACGATGCCTCGTAGCGCTTGGGAAGAAACAGGGAAACGGCGGTAACCAGAAGTACGACTGCAGCCAGACTTCCGAGGACCAGCCAGCGGCGTTTCTGGAGTACCCGCCAGAATTGGACGATGGAAATCTGGTCATCCTGAGAATCAATGATCACGGGCTGAGCATCGGAGAAACTGAACTTCTCCAGTTCGATCTTTCTATTAATGGTTAAGGGGTTGTCTGTCATGGCATCCTTAATCGGCGGCAGGTGAAATCGTCTGAATCACAGAACGTTCGCCTTCAGACAGTGCAAATTCCGGTAACATCGCCGTCATCCAGAAGCTGGTATAGGTTGCGATTGCATCATCCATGTTCGCGGTTGAGCCTTGATCTCCAATCAGAAGCGATTGCAATCCCTGGTGAGCCGCTACTAACGCCGCAAGACTGAGGGCTGCCAGGGAGGGATCAAGGTCACGAATTAGACCTTTTGACACACATCGACACAGATATTCGCGAAGGGGTTGAAACAGTGGTACCAGATGCTTGCGTAGAATGCGCTCTGCACCATTCTCCAGCTCAAACAAGCTGAGATAAAGCAATCGAATCGTCTCAGGGTGCTGGTACACAATCTCCACCAGCAACTCAATAATCCCCGGCAATGCGGATCTGGGATTTTCATCACTCTCCAACCGGATGCGTAGTTCGCGGCTAATGCGAATCCTCCGCAGACGGGACTCCGTTGCCGCCCAGAACAGGTCTCGTTTCCGAGGGAAATGACGGAATACTGTCACCTCGCTGACTCCCGCAAGGCGAGCAATCTCGTGCGTGCTGCTTCCCGTAAATCCTTGTCGCGAGAAGAGCTGCACGGCAGCCGCAAGGATGCGGTCCTGAGTCGGATTCTTACTCCGGTCCTTTAAGGGAGGCATTGAGCTTTAGCTTTGAAATTCGGCGGTTGCCACAGAGAGCATTCGAGAACGATGGGATTCAAGCGGTTCTACATCACTGGCGTCTAACTCTACCGCAACACTTTGGTTGATCATCTCGAGCGTAAGCACTACTCGCAGCCCATTCATAGTGCGAACCAGCACGCCTGCAAGCCCGGTTAGTGGACCAGCCTGGATTCGTACTTTTTCTCCTACAACCAGATCGCGATAGGGCGTGAACTTTTTCAGCTGTATGCCTGAGCGCAAGGTTTCAATCTCAAAGTCGGAAAGCTGGGCGGGTTTCCCGGTTGCGCCAACAAACGAAAGCACACCGGGAATTTCCAGCACTCGCACTCGCTGCCCCATGCCAATCTTCACGAAAAGATATCCGGGAAACAGTGGAAGTTCGACCACACGTTTGCAGCCATTCTTCCAGCGATGAACCGTGCGGTACAAGGGCAAGAAACATTCGACCTGGCGAGACGACAAATGTTCTTGAATACGCTTTTCGTTTCGGGGACGAGAATATATCGCGTGCCAGTGCTGGGTCTGTGCACCTTGCCAATACCCTGTTGGTGGTCGTTGAACATCAGTCGGAAAATCTGAACCTCTCTCGATCACTTGCGACAAGGCTTCGCCCCTCTCGCTTAGGTCAGCGCTCTTTTATAGTGAAGTTGAAGTGGCAGTCGCGACCTGTAAACGGAGCGATTGCTGCTTTACAACATCGCGTGCTAAGGTCGTCCGCCAACACCTTGCTGAATGCAAGTAGGTACCTACACGCTTGCGCTTACGTATTGCAGGCATGGTGCCAATTTGGTCCACCAGTTAAATGGCGTGTTTTCTGGGAGCTGCGGCGCCCGTCCCGTATTGGGACTGCCGTTTGCGTCTCAAGTCGAGAAATAGACACGAAAACGCTTCGCTTTGTCTCACCGCTTGGCTAACCTGCGACACACGGGGAGCGATCATAGGGGAAAAATCGTCCAAAATGGTGCGACCCCGACGACCGCCGGCGCAGCGCATTTGTTCCACGAGGTAGGACAAAACTACACGCAGCCCCTCACCATATGCCGCGACTACAATCACTTAGCCTTTTGGCAGATCACATGCAACTACGATCAGCACCATTTGGAGGTGCGGCATGGTCGGACACAAGCAAAGGGACTGGCGTGAACTGTGTGAAGCTGTAGCCAACGAGACCGACTCCAAGAAGCTTCATTCGCTGGTTCATGAATTGATAAAGGCACTGGATGAGGGCGAGAGAAGCTGGCGTCAATCGATTTGCTCACCTGACTCCCTCGCAACCAGTTGGAACGCCGATAAGGAAGTACTCTATGGCTGACGCTCCGCGAATTACAGTCGAAGAATTGAGAAAGCGGATGGAGGCGGGCGAAGATTTCACGGTGATTGATGTGCGCAATCCCAAGGCTTGGTCAGAAGCCAGCACAATGATTCCCGAGGCGATTCGACTGCCGTCGGATAATCTCGAGGAGAACCTGCCCAGAATTCCCAAGGACAAGGCCGTTGTGGCGTACTGCACATGACCAAGCGAAGGATCTAGCGCCAGTTTGGTGCAGAGACTTCAGGAACGTGGATACAAAAATGTGTGGGCGCTTCAAGGCGGACTCGATGCGTGGAAGAGGGCTGGATTGCCATTAGAATCAAAACGGGCGGCGGCCTAGCGACGCTTGAGCGCCTCAAGCTCGTCCAGCGTGCGCGGCCAGTCTGATCGCAACAAGCGGGACAAACTCCGGTCAGCAAGAACTCTGCCACCAGTTTGGCATCGAGCGCAATAGTTCGTCTCGTTATCCGCATAGCGAATCCGCTGGATCTTTTCGCCACACCGCGGGCACGGCTCCCCGTATCGTCCGTGAACCGCCATACCCTTGCGGAACGCGGTGACCTTTTCCGGAAATCCTACCTCGGTTTCCGAACGCAGCCGGCTTATCCATAGCCCTAGAATGTCGCGGCTGGAAGCGAACAACCTTTCCCATTCACGCGGCTCCAACTTGCGGGTCAATGCGATCGGAGACAATTCGGCGGCATGCAGGATCTCGTCCGAATACGCATTGCCAATGCCGCTGACTATGCGCGGATCGGTGAGGGCTCTCTTGAGTGTGCGGTTTTCCGCTGTCAGTGCATCACGAAACGAGTTGAGATTGCTGGTGAAGATGTCGATCCCACCCGGGTCTACGGAGCGCAAGGCTTCTTCGCCGATGAGGAGATGTAGCGATGCCCGGTGTTTGGTGCCGGCTTCTGTGAGAATGAGGGATCCATTCGGAAAGTCAAAGGCTGCCAGGCTCCTGCGTCCTGCCAGCTTCGCTCCGGCTGGCCGCCAATGCAACCGGCCGGCAATCATCAAGTGCAGCACCATCCACAGATCGCCTTCTACTCCAATCGCGATTCGTTTGCCGATTCGCCGGAGTTCGCGAACCAAGCGCCCTTCGACGCTCGATACTGGCGGTTGTGCGGTACGAAGCAGAAAGGGGCTCGCCAATCGTACCTGCTTGACTGGTTGCCCCACGATACGCGGTTCGAGAGCACTGATGTAAGCGGCAATGTCCGGCAGTTCTGGCATGCTTAGTAGATTTTAGTCGGCACCCGCGCTTTGTCCCCTCGCTATTTAAAATAGATCATGACCAGCGTACGGATGGACAAGTGGCTCTGGGCTGCCAGATTCTTTAAGACGCGTAGCATGGCTGCGCGGGCCTGTGAACTTGGCAGGATTGAATCCAACAAGCAACGAGCTAAGCCTGCCCGCGAGGTGCGGGTTGGTGACCTCTTACAGGTTAGAACCGAGGGTGGCGATTTCGAGTTGGAGGTCCTGGCCCTCAGCGAGGTGCGCGGTCCGGCATCGGTAGCTCAGGCACTCTACCGTGAAACCGAGTCGAGCCGTGAATTGCGGCTCAAGGTTGCACAAGAGCGTAAGGCAATGATGAATTTCACGCCTGCGCCGGAAGGCCGACCATCCAAGCGAGACCGCCGCAAAATCCTCCAGGCTCGGGCCGAAAGTCAGGAATAACGCAACTTGGGGTAACTGGGATTACGGTCCTTCCTGGTTCCGCGGCACAGCATTTGATCAGGGCGTAAGCCCACTGCTTGATTTTACCGGTGTGGCTGTCCCTATTTTTTTCGTCCCCCCGAAAAAAATGCGAAGGAGAAAAGCACTACGTGCCGAAGAGATAAGTCCAGAGTGTGGAAGTAACCGCTGACAAAGTCATCCACATGCGCCAGGTTTGCGAGAAGCCGAAATTCGTGCGGATTTAAGCGGTAGCAGCAGGGTGAGCGAGAACGTGAACCGGACTGCCTGTGCTGCGGCGCCGTTTCCCGGATAGAAAGATCCCGCCAAAGATCGCGAGTGCTGACAGCATCAGATAGCTCAGCGTGGCTCCGCCTTCAGCAACTGACAGATAGTCAAAACCGCCTTGATACTGCGAATTGGAAATCCCTCCCCATTCCTGAAACTGCCCGCTGGAAGGATTGAAGGCAATAAGGTTCCAAACTTTATCACCGTTTCCCAATGTTGTTTGCCAACCGAATCCACACCATCCGCCTGCGCAAATTGCCTGCCCTCCGCCATTTGACGCGCCATTGCCCGCAAACACACCGCCATTGAACGCAATCGAAAGGTTGGAAAACGTACCGGCCGAACCATTACCGCTAAAGGTGAACTGTCCGGAAGCTGTGCCCGAGACGCCGATGAGAGTGGCGCCAGAAAAACTGTCGTTGGAGTTTGCGGAGGCGAAGGTCGAAACCGCCAACAGGAACACGATGCAAAAGCTCGCCAGATTAAAATATCGTTTCATTTAGAGGACTCGGCCTTTACGGGCAACAACTCGCATGAGTCTATACCCGTATCTGGCTTTGTCAAGACTGAGAGTTTTTGCAACCGGTTGCAAGGTTTTGCAACATTGCGATAGTGGCTAAGTCCCAATCTTAGACTGTGATAACCATGCTTTTGTCAAAAGAGTGGACGTTTAGACCGATCATAGCGGCTCGCGACGGATTAGGGCAGCCAACCCACTCCTGGGCGGACTGCCCTGCCGGCTGCGGAAAGTTCTTTGCCAAGCTACCAAGTAGTTAGAGATTCCTCGTCCACATACTCTTCAATCGTCACACCGGAAGCCGAGCTATCCAGTTGATGCTGCAAGCCGATCGTCGGACCCCACGCCGGGTGCGGAATGGTGGAGTACGAAAGCCCTCCAAGGTACGCAGCGACCCCATCGATGGACAGAGTCCCAAATCGTAAGCTGGCGTTGCTGTCCGTGCTGGGGTCAAATTGGCGAGGGATCTCCTGGTATCCGCTCGTGGTCACCCGCTGCAGGAAGTACGTAGCGTGGTGCCAGGTTCCAGTCGAGAACTGGCAGGGGGATAAACCAGCATTCACCCAGGTCAAACCGCCTTTGTCGGGAAGCCAGAACTGCCACTGGTTAGTGGCGTAGTTGCACTGCGACCCGAACATGAATTCATGCACGCCATCGCGCAAGGGTACAGCTTGAAAGAAGTCGAATTCCAAAGCCTGCACCGTGCTATTGCGCGTGCTGGTCGGGATGTAGAACCAGAAGTCCCACAGGAAGTTTGTGCTGTTGAGTTGTGGATTCTCGGGATCTTTCCAATAAAACAGGCTGTCGTCGTAAGCGCAATGGCTTCTGACGACGAAGTGCTGGCCATTTTCATCAAAATCGGGGGAGTTCATCGTGTTCGGGTCAGAATTGTGGTCAAAGGTTTCTATGCTGCCATCGTTGCATTGGCCGCCCACCCCATTATTATTGTCCACTGTCCAGTAAGAGGATGCGGGTTTATCGATGTTGGCCGTTCGAGTCGCAGTGTTGGGTGGAGTAGGTGCGGCAACCGCCGCTACATTGATCGAATAGATCGGAGTACTGAGATGACTGCCGCTCGAATCCCAGGCCGTGATGTACACGATGTGAGTACCACCGGGGGGAAGAATTACCCAGGCATCCAGGGACGGACTGAAGTTGCGATAGACATCGTTGTGGTCAACGTAGACCACGTATCCGGTGATTGCCAAATCGCTTTCGGCCGTCGCTGCAAAATGGATTGGCGTAGTAACGTTGGTGGTCGAACTCGTCGATAACCTTGGTGACTGCACGGACACTGCTGTCACAGTCGCGTGAGCTGCCAAACTACCGCAAATGCAAAGCACCAGTGCGAGAAGCAGGTTGAAGGAAACGACGTTCGAGCGCCTGTTAAGCGTCTGGAATGGGGAAGTCATGAATGTCACCTTGGAATTTACAAATACAGGAAGATCTGTCCGGCAGTCTCTAAGGAAAAGGGCAGATTAGAAACCTTGGTAACTACGGGAGGCGTGCGTCAGTGTGAATGTTGGAACTCGTGTCGAGGGAACCGGTGGGATGAAATGGCAACCATTCAGCCACAGTCGGGGGCGAAGCAGCTTAGCCAGCGCTGCAGTGCTGGCAGAAGCGGAAGAAACACTTCAACTGCCGAAGCGACGACAGGGTGCTCAAGCACCCTCGTTAATCCGCGCCGTTACTGTAACGCTGACTGGGTCAACCTCACGGCGCAATACGGATTTGCAGTTCCCCCAGATACGTTGCACTTCTGGCTGTTCACCGACCCCGGCGCTATCGTCGAGAAATAGATATTTGTTCCACCGTTCGAGACTTGATTGTCGATCACAATCCCGCTGGTTCCTCCAAGAGCGCTCGGCGAGCTCACGCAACTGGACGTCGGCAAACCGGTGCAGTTCGGTGTCGTCAGCGAGGTTGTAATTGTTGAACTCTCCAGAAATCCGTCGGTCGAGCTCCCGACCCCAAAGAACAACCGGTCCGTGGTGCCGTCGTAAAATTCGGTCAGCGGCGAACACTCGTCCCCTATTGTATTGTTAACAACAAAGTTGGACGAGCCCGTGCTGGTAATCACATGGGTCGCGAACGGGAAGAAATACATCTTTGGATTCGACGGAATAAGCTTTTTCGTCGAGGTTCCCGACACGAATCCGCACGCTATCAGGTGACCCGAGGTTGACCCATTCAGCCAGAATGCGTTATCAAATGCGCCAGAGTGCAGGTTGCCGGTCGTGCAGTCGCCGGTGCCGCTCGCCGATCCCATGTCCACGGTGTTGCTGGTGGTGAGCGTAGTGGAACTTGTGAAGTTCGCGGGAATCTGGCTGACGGCTCCGCCGATGCCCAGCACCGTGCTGCATCCGGTAAAAACGAACACTTGGTCAGTTGCAGAATTGGCAGAATCCGTGACCGCGATCGGTGGATCCACAACCCCAGTCCCTGCGCCGTGCCCTACCCATCCGACCGTCACCTGCGCCATGGAAGTTCCCGGGTTAGTCAGGTTGACCCCATACAAATAGCCATACCCGTCTCCGATAAAAATCCTGGCGGCCGTGTCATCGACCACCGGAGCGGTCAAGACTTTGTTGGTCTGAGTCGAGACCGTGACCGGCCAGCCCCCGGTGCTCACCAGCGCCGGTGCACCACCACCGAATACCGGCGTGATCTTGTACACCACGCCATTATCCGCACCCACGTAAGCTGTATCCGTGTGGTAGTCCACCCAGGGCGAGGAGTTCGAATTAGTTGCGGTGCTTTCAATGGTGAGCGTCGTCATGCAGCCAGGCGTAGTCGGGGTCGTGCACGTAGTGGGGGTCAATGGACTCAACACATTGCCCGACTGCGCGGGCGGTGTCGGAATCGGATTGGGCAGCACCAGCACGTGAAAGTACGAAGCCCCGGCGGTGCTCTCGATGAACGCCACCTTCGTCCCGTCGGTCGACAGCGTCGGCGAGGTCTTGATCTGCCCTCCTGTTTGTGTGACCGTGTTGTACGCGAATGCTACCCAAGGCGAGCCGCCATTGCATGGCGATGTTCCCGTCGTGTACAGATTATTGATGCCAACCAGGTTGGCCTGTGTCCCTGAGGTCACGGTTAGTCCAAACAGAGCATAATCGGAATTGCAATTCTCGGTGCCGATGCCAAATTGGTATTTCGCCGGAAACTGGTTTGCGGGCACGTACCCGTTCTCCAGTGAAACCGACCAGTCGATTTTCATTCGCCGTCGCCGGCGGAGTGGCACCCCTACCCGTGCGCCTATGCGTGCGTTTTCGATAGCCACTCGTCGCATCACCAGGTTGTAAACATGCCTCGGGTCGCGGTCTGCCGCCTCCATCACGTCTTCGGTTCGCACGCCCGGCATTACCAGGTGATGCGAACTCCAGTCTTGCGGATATCCGAGGTGCACCGGTTCATCGCTCGCGTGTTCGCGTGCGGTCCTTTCCGTAGCTGTCTGGCCCCAAAGCGGAAGGCACAGCAGGAGCAAACCTGCCGCCACATAGAACCTACGGATTGGATACGCTGGCATGGAGTTTCTCCTCAAGCTTTCACCGATCATTCCCCCTTTAATTTTCGCGCACATTTCGGGAATCCGAAGCCTTACTTTCGTAACTCAGCGTGACCAGTCGGGTTCCCGTCTGGTGACCATCGTGCTCTATGCCACCATGGCCCACCCATTCAAGCGCAACTCTAAATCACAGATAAACGGGGTGCCCCACCCTTTCCGCGTTCTTTGCGGAAGGGTGGGGGGCGAGACCTGACCGGCACGAACGCCAGGATTCAGGACCCGCTCAATATCACCGTCCGCAACAGCATTGACATCCCATCGGCAAGAACTTGCCATGGACACCCGCCCCAGACGAGGGTAATATCGCTGCAAGCCGCGCCGCTCCTGCCGCTCCCTCGACAGCCCCGGCAATCCCGCTTGAGGGTGATCCCTGGCGATGAATCGCAACCCTTGTCCTCACTTCGCAATCCGCCTGTTGTGCCTCTTCGGGGTTATCCTCGCGCTGGGCACTCCTGCCTCGGCCGAGTGGAAGGAGAAAGTGCTATACAGCTTTCAAGGTGGTTCTGATGGGGCGACCCCTGCGGGCGGGGTGGTGTTCGACAAGGAAGGAAACCTTTATGGCGCGACCGGGGATGGAGGTTCGTCTTGTCCATCGCCGGGGTGCGGCACGGTTTTCCAGCTCGCGCCGCCCACAACAAATGGAGACCCGTGGACCGAGACTGTGCTTTACGGGTTTCACGGCAACGACGGTTCCAGACCGACGGGCGGTGTCATTCTTGACCAGCAGGGCAACCTCTACGGTGTGACTGCTTATGGGGGAACTGGGACCTGCCTATTGTTGGGCTACAACGTCGGATGCGGTCTGGTTTATGAGTTGTCTCCGCCCGCGCAAAAGGGTGGGGCTTGGACCGAAACCGTACTCTACAGCTTTCAGAATGCCAGCGACGGGCAAGAGCCCAACGGGAATCTGGTATTCGACAACGCGGGCAATCTGTACGGAGCCACGACGTTTGGCGGAGGAAAAGGAACGAGTTGCGATCCGTTCTATCAGTATTGCGGGATGGTGTTTAAGCTAAGTCCACCGAACCAAAAAAGCGGCAAGTGGACGGAGCAGAAGCTGCATAGCTTTGCTGGGGTCGTCAACGGGCAGCAGTCGGGCGACGGCGCGAACCCTAACGGCGGCTTGGTGCTGGACAGCAAAGGTGCCGTCTATGGCACGACGTACTACGGCGGCAACAATCAGAAAGGAAGCTGCCAGGGCGGGTCTTGGGGAACCGGATGCGGCATGGTGTTCAAGCTAACCCCGCCGAAGAGGGCGGGCGGCAGGTGGACGGAGAAAGTAGTCCACCAGTTTAATGGTCGGGATGGCTCCAACTCCGCGGCGGGGGTCGTTCTCGACGCAAATGGCAACCTTTATGGCACAACATATTTTGGGCCACCACACGGGTATGGGCTAATTTTTGAGTTGAAGAAGCCTTCCGGAAAGGTCCACTCATGGACGGAGATGGTGCTACATCCTTTTAGTGGCGGGAATGACGGTGCAAACCCGGCGGCTAGCCTTGTTTTCGACAATCACGGGGGTTTGTACGGCACCGCGAGCGTGGACGGTGGTGGGGCGCAATACGGGACTGTCTTGCAGCTTCTCCGAAAGGGTCAGGCTTGGGCCGCCAACGTCCTTTATGCGTTTCCAGGGGCCCCCAACGGCAGGATACCGACCACGAGTTTGATTTTCGATGAAGACGGCAGTCTTTACGGCACAACAACCGAGGGTGGTAATGGAGCCTGCAGTTATTTCGGTTGCGGGACTGTATTCGAGGTTTCGCCGTAACTCACGTGCTCGCTAGAACAATGTCAGACTTTGGAGTCAGGAGAATAAATATGCGACACGCAACAGGATCGACGCCCGCCGGAACTTTCTTAGAATTAATCTGGAATTAATCTGGGGACCATTAATCTGGGGACAGACGGGGCGTTCACCTAGTTCTTGCCCTGCGCGCCCCAAGTTCGAACCCGCTGCTTGTTATTCAGGCTCGTAACACCCGTTTTTCGGGGCCCACACAGTTCGCATACTTTGCGTTTCCCAATTCGGGAATCGCCTTCAGGGCCCATCCACTTTCTCCTTGATCCCATTCCTCCGCCACTGATATTATAGAACGACACAGGTTATCTACAAGATAACCACGTTCTTTGACAACCTGACGAGGTCGCAGCTCTGGGCCATTGCCAGCTGCTGAGTCCGGCCAACCAGACGAAGGCAAGAATCTTCGTCCGGCGCTTTGCTGTTGTCCAGAAAGTAGGTGCACAGGCCGGACCTACACGCTAACCCCAATGTTTAGAATATTTTGCCTGTAACTGCCTTAAGAACCATAGATTACAAGGCAGAATTTTTCCCAGTCCTTTGTTTTCTATATTTTGGGGGAAATCGAGTGTTTTTTTTGAGAGATTTCCTGCACCAGAATGTGTGCAGTCAGACGCAGGCTGTTGAAATGAAGCGAGCTAGCCGGCTCTAAAACGCCGCCTGAATTTGAACTAAAGGAACCGCAGAACCGGCTCGCGTCCGCAGCAGCATATTCGCCGACGGGATGCCCGTTCTCTGAAACGACTTTTCACAATCGGCGGTGGATGGCCCGCGCATATTCCCTTCCATATACGCCAACCCGGGACAACGCGTACACGTCCCCACGTGAGCGCAGGTCGAACAAGTTGGTAGATCGCGCGCGCGGATAGAGCGAACTTCGTTCAATTGCGGCGAGTTTCGCCAAATTTCAACGAACTTCTGGCGCCGCAGATTTCCACTGGGCAGCGGAAACTGCACGCAAGGAAAAACGTCGCCGTAGGGAGAAATGTAGCAGGCGGTGTGTCCGGCGCTACAGGGAAAACCGTCCATAATGTCTTCGCCAGGGGCAGGCGGGGGCGAGCAGAACTCTTCCACGTTGCCCACCAATTCCTCGCTGCGGAAGACCTGCTTGAGCTCAGAGCCAGGAATGCGCAGCGCGAGGATGGATGTATCTCCGTCCATTTTTGGTGTGATGGTGGGATCGAGCGTGTAGGAAACACCCAACTCTTTCGCCAACGCCATCACTCCCGTGTTATCGAACAGATTGCTGGCCATCAGGACGTTGGCAATTACTACCTTGAGACCTTGCGACTTGAGAAACCGGATCGCATCGATCGTCCGCTTCAGTGATCCGGGCAACTTGGTGATGGCGTCGTGAATTTCGGAACGGTGCGAGTACACGCTGATCTGCACTTGCTCGACACCCAACTCGCGAATGCGCCTGGCATCGGGCTCGCGAATCATCACTGCGTTGGTCTTCAGCTTGACGTTGAATAGCAGGCGGCGCGCGTGTTCCACGATCTCGAAGAAATCGCGGCGCATCAGGACTTCTCCGCCGCTAAGAGTAAGGAAGAATACTCCCGCATCGGAGAGTTGATTCAAAATATCTTCGATCTCGGCGGTCGTCATTTCGCCGTGGTCGTCGTGATCCAGATAGCAGTGAACGCAGCGCTCGTTGCAACGGTAGGTAATATCAAGATGCACGCTGATCGGGACGCCCAGGACTAGCGCCTTCTGGTTCATTTCGGCCAGAAGACTCATCGCGCCTCCGGCGGTGAGGCCTGGGAAGATATGGGCTGTTCTGACACCAGGAGGATGCCGTGCCGGGAAAGATCATCCACGAACTGCTCGGCATCGCGTCCGGCCTGGTCTGGATTCACATCGAACTCAGAGCAGATTTTGCTGGTCACAATATTCGACAATGGCGTCTGGCCGTCTGCCGACTGCCATATCAACGTCGCGATGTCGTTCAGCGTGAAAAACGTGGAGTCGACCGCGGACATAATCATCATTTCGCCGCCAATAAGGCGGGCAGCAATGGCGGAACTCCTCGCAATGTACTTTTCTGCTATGACGTGTCTCCCGCGTCGCGGCAATGGGTTGCACCAGCACCTACGCTCGCGACTTGCGTATTATCTCCCAGACTCGTTCATCTGGAACAAATATCAACCGGCGTACAGGTACCTGTTCTACAAACTCGCAGGCAGCACGAAAGACCAGATTGACCAGGTCTATGTCTTCGGCGAAAAACAGAATATTTCTCAACAACAACCGGATTGCCTCGGACGCGGCCACCGGTTCGATTCGGTTTTGCGGACCCTTCTCCAGTAGAAACAGCGTACTCAAAGGGGCGGACTGATTTTCGCCCAGCCTGGCCAATTCGCCAGCGAAGGGCGTGCCACAAGCGCGATACTGGTTTGCATTACGTCGCACGTAGGAAATTTCATCCGTCAGCAAAGTCGCGTCCGACGGAGCAAGACGCGAGATCGTAGTCTTGCCCGCGCCCGAAACACCCGCAAACAAGAAGGCGCGTCCGCCGAGAATGGCACTGGCAGCATGGACCAAGAACCCGCCCTGCCTGGCCAATATTAAAGTGTGAACGATGCGAAGAACGGAGTCGATGGCGTATGGGTTGCACGACTGACGAATATGACCGCGACCGGCCTTTGCATCCCAGCGAGCACGGAAGTCGCCACGCTGAAGCAGCCACTGGCCGTTCTGCACCTTTACCTGCGCGTCTTCGTCAGCATGCGATGTTTCCGATGGCTCGAACAGCTCGATATCAAACTCGAATTGAGGATCAGCAGAAGGCTGAATAAATCCTGCGTAACGATTTTCGAGGAGTTCCCGAAACGCGGGATCTCGCGTGCGCAGCCCGATCGCCATGCCGCCAATCTCGATGGCAACGCCGTCACTGGCCGAGATCTGAGACGACTGGCGCATTGGTGTTGACGCGATGGTGAAGTAGCGCCGCTACTCCGCTCCGCATTGCCGGGATGAATGAATGCGCAGCGCGAAGGTCCGGAATGAATCCCAGTGGCACAGCATCCGGGCAAGCGTGCGACTGAACAGTGAAAGTTGCGGGGGAGCGACTGCGCCGGCCTTCTTATGAATCAGGGACACCTTGCCCAGCACTTGAACCTCGGCTGCGGGTTCGTCATTCTGGGGAAGCGAGTCGCCTCGCGTAATCCAGTGGGAGTTGCGCTTCTCGATCACTCGATGGATAAAGAATTGTCTGTTCCGCGCCACTAAGGCGATGTCGCCGGGGATGATCTCGTGGCCGGGTTTGTGTTCTACGGTGAGAATGTCGCCGGGCCAGATCGACGGCAGCATGCTGGTTCCGAATGCCCGCAGGCGTATGGTGCCGCCCGAACTGAGAACTTCAGCGGCAAGCTCAAGCTTATGATCACCGCGGGCTTCTGTCGTGATTGGCATGGCAAAACGAAACTAAGAACTCTTGCGATTGAAACGGCACTGAAATTCTGTGGGACTGACTTTGCCGCATGACAAGGCCATGGTCTCGAAAACACGTTCGTATCGGAATTCGGGTTTTTGATATGGCTTCTTCCTTGCACCGCTAGCGCTTAAGTCGTTCTTATCAGCATTCGCGTCTTTTTGCATAAAGGTGTGCACGTCACTCGACCGGCTGCGGGGGCAGCTCGCGTGAGCGCTTGAGGAATATCTTTCTCGGCAGTTTACAACAACCTAAGGGAGATATGGTTAGGTTTGTTGGTTCCGGTCTAAGCGGCCCTCGCTTTCTACTTACCCGTCGGTTGCTTTGACAGGAGGGCGACTCGGGCAGTCACCTTTTGTCCCTTTTCCATCCCTCCGATAAGAACCAGACCCTCGTGGGTGACCAGCAATCCGCGATGATCCATAGTTGGATCAGGGGTGTTCTCGTCGATGGTCTCCCATTTACCCGTGCGTAGGTTGAAATCGAAGGTCACGGGAGACGGTTCGGAGGGCTTGCCGTCGTAGCCAATGCCCGCGTAGTCATACGGATTGTCGGTTCCTCCTGCGAAATAAATCTTTCCATCTTTCTCAGACCCACCAGCCGCGATGCGGTATCGAGCTGTACCGGGATGACTGGGCAACTTCGTCCATTGAATTTTGCTGGGATCGTGATGTTCGATTTTGCCCATCCAGCATTCGTCAGAGGCCACGTACCTCGGGCTGCTGCCGGCGGGATTCTTGCGAGCTCCGTCGATGTAGAGGATGGTGTCACCGACAAGCGCTCCGGCATGGCCGAACACTGGTGGTCCGGAAATTGGCGTGGCTTGCGACCAGGTGTTCTTATCGGCGTCATACACCTGAACATTGCTTACAACATCGCCGTTCGAGCGGCCGCTGACCAAATAAATGTAGCGGTCGCGATAAACCCCAGCCACCGAGTCGCCCAAGGGTAGCGGAATATCAGCTTCACGGTACCAGCGATCTCTCGCCGGCTCGTAATGGCCGACGTCGGGGACGGTCATGCCTCGGCCTTGCGCATCCAGGACGTATCCGCCGAACAGGAATAACTGATCACGGGCAGTAGCGGCGACAGCGGCTATACGGCCTACGGTACCGGGAACGGCGTGTATCGAGGACCAACTTCCGTTCTTGGCCTCCAAAGAAAAGGCAGTATTGGTGATTGCATCTGCGGTCTTTTTCGCGCCCATCCCCATGAAAGAGTAAAGCAAAAGCTGGCCATGGACCTTGAGCAGGGCGACGGCATTATTGGAGACGGGATCGGGGAGAGGGTCAACCCCTGGGTCGGTCGAAGCAGACAACCACCCGCTGACTAATAGAATTAAAAGGAGTGCGGATTTTTTTTTCATGGGTGCAGTGATTTTACCGCGACAGGCGGAAAGGTGCCGAAAGAACAGGCAAAGAAACGCTTTCGGGCCGACGATCCTTGCCAAAGCGAAGCTCCGCCGTTAGCATCACAATCAAGAACACGATCCCCGGAAAAACCAGATAGATTCGGCTGTTCCACCAATAGTGTCCGCCCAGGGCAACCAACAACACCGGCCACAGGAACTGGGACGCGCAGGCAAAGACAATCAACCCCGCGCGAATGTTTCCAATTCCAATGTCGGCCAGGCGGTCCATGGCCAGCAGGACGGGTAGCAGCAGCAGCGTCATGTCGGGGAAGTGCGCGTACGGCGCCGCCGTCAGTGCTACCGCAATATAGACAGCAAAGACCAAGCCATTTTTTTCGGTAACTGCAGCAGTCCGCGCACATACTGCCGCCAATCCGAGAAGCAGCACGGCGCCTGCGGCAACATAGATCAGCGAATGCGGCGCCCAGCCAGTTCCTGCCAGAAATCCCCGGACGTTGACCATCAGGGCGGGATTCGGCGCTCCGGCTCCTGCCTGCACGTCCACTGCGTGTACGAATCTGAAGTAATTCGAGAACCCGCTCCAGCCGGTTACAGAGACGGAAACGGCAGCGAGCCCCGCACAACCCAGAATAAGACCCGCAACCACTCGCCACTTTCGCGACATCAGCAACAGAGGAATCAGAACGATCAGATACTGAAACTTGATACTCGCGAGCGCAAGAGCCAATCCTGCCGTCAGATCCATCTTTTTGTGCATCAACAAGTACGACAGGCTGATGACAAATAGCAACAATATGGAATCCTGTCCCAGGGAGAGCTCGATAAGCACCGGAAGAAAGAAGAATCCGAGCAAGCCCAGGTATGGCCTGCGGGCGACCAGTGGAATGCACGGCATTAACACCGCCGGCAACATCGCAAGCACAGCTACATTGATCGCCGTCCAGACAACAAAGGCTCGCGCGAAACTCAGAGAGGCCAGGGGAGTAAGTGCAGCCGCTTCAAACGGGGGATGCAAAAAATATTGGATCGAGTCGCGTCCTAGAACCGAGCGCAAGGTTGCAAGCTGGGTATCCTGCTGGTAGAGATTCGCAGCATCTCCACGGTGCACAATCGACGCGCCCACGTAAAAGTTTACAAAATCACTGTTCTCGATCTGAGCACGGTTAATGAACGGCGCTAGAGCTACTCCTATCGCACTAGCTAGAATCAAGGCACCCGCGATGACAGTTGGCTTCCGCATACCTCAGAAATCGAATAGTACAGCGGCATCCTCAGGTTGTATACGCTCTCTCCGTTTTGTGGAGTGCGCAACACGCGACCGGGCGAGCATCGAGACAGGCGCTGAATTACCATGCAGGTGACCCATGCAGAGGAGCCGCGCACGCTTGGCATGAAGATTTCGGGCAAACATTTCGGCGCCGTATTAGCTTTCGTCCTGGCCCTCTTGATGTGGGGATATTACGCGCATTCTCGCCAACTTATAGAACAACGATTGACCGCGAGCGGATTTCCAGAGCGGAACTTCTCCGATTTATTCCCGCGTTGGCTGGGCACACGAGAACTACTGCTTCGTGGCCGCGATCCCTATTCTCCGGAGATCACCAGGGAGATTCAGCGAGGCTACTATGGCCGACCGATAGATAGCCGCCAAGCAACTGATCCCGTTGATGAACAGCGCTTTGCCTACCCGCTGTTCGTAGTCTTTATGTTGGCTCCAACGGTCAGCCTGCCTTTCAGCGTGGTCAAAGCACTGTTCACGGTGATTCTGTTTGCGGCCGCAGTTTGGACGGTGATCCTCTGGATTCGAATCATCGGACTTAAAACGGGACGCGGTCAGATATTCCCATACATTCTGCTCACGCTCGCTGCTATCCCGTATGCTCAGGGAATACAACTCCAGCAACTTAGCGTGCTGGTCGCGTTTTTCCTGGCCGCCGCAGTGTTTGCCCTGGCGACTGAAAAATTCGCCGCCGCAGGAATATCGCTGGCCATTGCCACCATTAAGCCGCAACTCTCCATTTACTTGATCGGTTGTCTGTTGCTCTGGTCGGTATGGCGGTGGAAGTCCCGAAAGTCTGTCGCCATCAGCGTCTGCGTAATCCTGGTCGGGTTCATACTAGCCTCGGAGTGGTTGCTGCCCGGATGGCCCTCTGAATTTTTCGCTGGTATGCAGCCGTATCTTCGCTATACGCAGGCGACCACAAGCGTCCATGCACTATTTGGTCGCGTTGGAGGAACGATTGTGCTCTTTATTCTGGCCGTCATAACTACGATCGCTGCCTGGCGCGCCAAATTCGAACCGGTTGATTCCGACGATTTCAGACTGGCAATTTCACTTGTCCTGGTTTTTACCTGCATCAGTGCTCCCAGCCTGGCGCCGCACAATCAGGTCTTATTGGTGCCGGCTTACCTGTTGCTCCTAAGGGAAAGCAAGGAGATAAAGTCAGCCGGACGTATCGCCCGGTCGCTCTGGTTTGGTGCCTGGCTCACACTCGTGTGGCCTTGGGTGGCGGGGACGCTACTTGTCGCAATATCTGTATTCCACCATGCAAGTCCTCGCCTGTGGGACCTGCCTCTTGCCACCAACCCACTGATCCCGATTACGGCGTTTACGGCTCTCGTGCCCCTGCTCGTCCTGCGAGCGGGTCGTGTCGGTCATCCAGTTCAGAAATCGCTGTGAGAGCTCTGGTCCAAAAATCCTTGCCGTACTGCGTGAATAAAATCGGTATAGGCCGGAGTAAATCCTGCATCCCGCATATCTGCGGCAATCTGGCCTCGATGATAGGCGGAATGCATAATTACGTGCAGCAAGATATCTTGTGTCTGACTGTTAAAGCTTTCACCCTTTGTGTTTCGGTAGGCGACCGAGCGGGAGAGTCCCTGCTCGCTAAGCGAAGTCAGGTAGTGATTCCACAGGCCCGCCAGTTGGTCGACTTCGAGCTTGCATTGACCGAGCGTGGAGTTCGGCCAAACCGGCAAAGTCTGCTTCTCGGCGAGCAACCGCTCGAGCCATAACCTTTCAGCAGAAAGGATGTGCGCCAGCAGGCTTATCGAGCGCGCGGGCGGGACGTCGAGGGTTTGCAGCGCACGCAAGACTTCGCGATTGGCCCATTCGTCATACGAGAAAAGATTCCGGATATGTTCGAGCATTGTCATCGGGATTCGCCATTTGAAGTCAAACTAAGTACTTTAAGTTGGAGAGGGCGGTTCGGCAAATGACAACCGGCAAGTCGCCGTGGCAACCTGGGGCGGGCGGACAACTTCCAACCAGGGGCTGGGTTTGAGTCTGGCAGACTTCAACTTTTTACTGTCTCAGGAGAATGGCATGACCAGAATACATACTCGAGTCCTTTCCTTCTTCCTGCTGAGTCTGGTGGCCATGTTGTTGGCTGGGTGCCCGCGGCATGAGAGCATTGCCAAGATTAACCAGGATCCGGCCCGATTCGTCGGCAAAGAGATCTCTATTGCGGGACAGGTGACTGATTCCTTCGGAGCCGCGGGAAGCGGTGTGTTTCAAATAGACGATGGCACCGGGACCATGTGGGTCTTTAGTAAAGGCTACGGCGTTCCTGGCGGAGGCGCGAAGGTGGCGGCCACCGGAGTTATCCAGCAAGGGTTCGCGTTCGGCGGGCGTAACTTCGCTACGATTCTTCTTGAGACGGAGCGTCGACACTAATCGCCATGGGGCGTCTACTCAGTTAACGCTGTACTGAACGTTGATGTTGATCGAACCGGCATTACAGCGGGGCTCGCCAGGAATTACGTTCAAGCGCAGGTTCGCATTTGACGGAAAGCTCAATGCGAGGGTTCCACTGTCGGCGTGAACACTAAAAGGGTCAGGACCGGTTTGCCGTGCGTTGGGTATTGCGAGGACATACTTGGTTGTGCCGTCGGAAACCGCGATCTTAGGAACCCGACTGCACTTTTGGCTTGAGAAAATAGAGGATCCGTGCGCAGCTTGTAACTGCACGCGAGTCACGGTGATGGCAGCACCAGGAGTAAAGCGGCTGACAATTACCCCCTCCGATTCGCTTCGCACATAATTTCCAACCATGTCGAGATAGCTGGTCCATAACAATGGGCCGGCGGTCTGCGCTTGGGCATTCAGTAACAGAATTCCACCTGCCAGCGCGAGGGTCACCAGCTTAGTGATCTTCATACTGCCTCCTAATCGCGCCGTGGAAAGTAGACGTGTGAACTGTTCACCGACGCGGTGCGATTATAAACGACGGGCCGCTGGAGAGCAGCATAAGATTCTTAGGTAGGCCTAGGCTTCGGCTTCGCGGATTTCGAGTCGCGACTGACGAAGGTTGGTCGCTTCAACCGGATCCATCCCCGCTTTCAAATCGGTCTTTTCGAGGAAGTAGCGCCAGCCGATATGTCGGTCGTCGGAGGTCTGGCTCTGTTCGAATTGCTTAAGGACGGACTCGGCGCTTTCCTTCCCTTTAATCACGGCCATGACGCCGCCGGATTCATAAGTGCGTAGGTTGTAGCGGATTACTGCGAAGGAACCCTTTGATTCAGCCTGCATGCAGAGACTCCATCCGGGAGTGGATTGTAGTTCTGTGAAACGTGCCCGCCCCTTGTTGCGGCTGGCGGGCACGAGGTCTAAGTTGTTGTTACGTCCCCGACTTACAGAGGGCGAACGTTTTCAGCCTGCCAGCCCTTCGGTCCTTTGGTGACTTCGAACTCAACGCTCTGGCCCTCCTGCAGGCTGCGGAAGCCGCCCGCCTGGATTGCCGAGAAATGCACGAATACATCTTCGCCAGTCTGCCGGCTGATAAAGCCGTAGCCCTTGGCGTCGTTAAACCACTTTACTGTTCCTTGTTCTGCCATTTTGTTGCTTGTATCCTTTTCAGATTATTTACGTTGGTGCGAG
>DATMQI010000274.1:0-4353 GCA_035567135.1 Terriglobales bacterium | reverse complement strand
ACTGGCCCGACTCCGATCAGCGCAATCTCGCACTCGCTCCCTGGACCGACTACTACAACTTCGTCCGGCCCCATGGTAGCCTTCACTACCAGCCGCCCATCAGCCGCTCGGATCCTGGTACAACGTCTTGATCATCTACAGGCACCCAATGTTTGTATGGGCCGCCCGCCTACCGGTTCGCTCACCGACACCATGCACATCGTGTTGACCATAGTGCTCGTCCTTCTGATTTTCCTTTTCACCGCATTTGGAGCGACTGCTGCCGGAACATGGTTCCGCTTCTATTCGAGCGGGACAATCGTGACGCTGTTGGTCTTTGGCGCGCTGGCCGGCATGCAAGGCCCGCGGCTCGCTGCCAATTTGCCGACGCCGTATCTCGGAATCACGGAGCGCGTCAACGTATATTCGGCTATGTTATGGGTGCTGGTGCTGGGCGTTGTCCTCTTGCGGAGTCCAATTCCGACTTTGGAGTCACAGGCAACTTAAGTGGCGAGAAATAGCGATTGCATTCGTAACCAACTGGTTACAAGTGTAATCGCCTGGTTGCAACAACTATACTGGTCAACGCGGATATGGTCAGAAAATTCTCTTTGCTCGCAGTTGCGGCTGTTCTTGGCTCCTCCCTCGCGGCGCAGACTTCTGTGCCCAACGTGATCTTTCGCGCAAAATGTGACACCGGTCTCCCACGGTTTGAGGATTGGTATCGAGAAACGCGATTAGGCGGAGGTGAGCCTTACGTTGCGGTAGAAGGTCGTAAGCAGCATTTGATGAACAACTATCCGAAGTTAAAGTTGCAGATGTCGGTGGCTGATGTGGAAAAACTCCTCGGTAAACCCGACTTTGCGACTGGGACACCAGTTCCCCGACTGGCTGACGCACCAGAACCGGCTGACACAAGATGCAACGTGCAGACTGCCTACATCTTGAGGAAGAATGGCGAAAACATGACTGACACGGAAGATATCGCCATTTACCTTTCTTTCGCGCGCAACGGAAAGCTGTTTTGGGCTGCTCCCCAAAACGTGCCGAACCTCAAGCCGGTGGGCTCGCCAACCGATACCACTCCTGTACTGACTCAGCAGGACGGTCCGACGTGGAAGGAATACGTTTTTGCAGCGGATGGGTTTGCCATTACTCTGCCTGCTAACCCCCATCCCCATCCAGATGCAACGCTCCCAGACGTAACCGTGTATACGGTTTCTTTGCCGCCTAACGCCAACTTGAGTTTGCGTGTCTCGCACCAAGACAGGGACTGCGCTTCAACCCTGGCCCAACTAAAAGAAGGCGGCTTGCAGGGTAAGGCGAACATTGATCCCGCATCCGTGAAAGATGTTGCTGTTGCTGGTCATCAGGGAGTCGAGTATCAATACAAGGTCAGCCCTAACTTTACCTCGTCTGATCGGTTTTACTGCGTCAATGGCAAGTTTTACATTTTTTCGATTAGGTGGCTGGGCAACGAGGAGCAACCCTCAACTGCAACTCGTGTTGTCGGTTCGTTCCGGCCGCTCAACAACGAATCCAGTCGATAGCCAGAGCGATAGTTATCACTGACGAAAAATCGTTTACACTCATCGAGATGAAGTGGTTCTTCCTAGCGTCTTTTATCGCGGCTCTTTTCTGTTCCATCTTCTGGACAGGCGTGATTATTTTCTCAATCGCAACCCATCGGTTGGCAGCGATGGGAATAAGGGGAGTGGCCGTCCTGACTCCGCTCCCGTTCTTCATCTGGGGAGCGCGAGAGACGTTCCGATCCTTTAGGGATGCGGGACGTAGACAGTGAATTTACAGTGCTTGCAGAAGTGTAACTGGTGAAAAATCGCCATTACGCTCAGAACCTTCAATCGGGAACATTTGCATGTTCCAACGACAAGCGATGCGCCGCACCGCCGTGACAGCCATCATTGTCGTTCTTGTCGGACTACTGCTCTTCGTCGTCGGGCGTCCACAGGTCTGGATCGGGCACGAGAAAATCCACCAGAACTCTTTCAGCTACGCGGGTCAATTTTCTTCCCTAAAGGCATGCCGCAGCGAAGTTGAAAAATATGGCGGCATTTGTTCCTCACAATGCAAGTGGGTCGACAATGTCCGATGGGACCAGTGCAAACTGACGGTGCATGTCAACAGGCAATGAATAACCCTGTCGCACTGCACCGATCGGTGGTGAAAAGTCCGTCTCGCACTCATTGAGGTCAGTGAGTGTGATGGCATCTGATATCAAATTCCCGCCATAAAAAAGCATTTGTCAAAATCCGGAGCTATCACAGCGAGCCTCGTCTTGACTCCGCCTGGTCGGCGGCATAGTGTCCCCTGCTAAAGGAGGACTCTCCATGCCACACTACCTGACACTGCTCCGCTACACGCAGCAGGGCGCTGCCAAGATCAAGGAAAGCCCGACACGCCTCGATGCCGCCAAGAAAGCCGCCGAAGCTTCCAAGGGAAAGATCCACGCCTGGTACCTGACCATGGGCAAGTATGACGCGGTGTTGATCTCGGAGTTTCCGGATGACGACGCGGCCGCACGATTCATGCTGTCCACCGGCGCATTAGGCAACGTGTCAACGCAGACTCTGAAAGCTTTTACCGAAGCTGAGTTCCGCAAGATCGTCGGCTCGCTGCCATAGGCTGGAAACGCCAGACATGGAGGGACGGCGCCTCGCCCGTCTGTCGGGCGGGGACGCCCGACGCTCCACAAGCGGAGGTCAGAGAGCGGCCGACGGTGCGCGGTGGTGTGTCTGGAGCCGCTCTGTTTTTGAGTTCTGGGGTAATTGCCGGAGCCTCCCGTCGGCAATCGCTATGCTCTTTAGCTCAGAGTGACTTTGCCCGTAGCGAGATCATAGACTCCGGCCTCTACCTTCAGTTTGCCACCCTTGACTGCGTCGCGGATAACTGTGGAGGAGGTACGCAACAATTCTGCTTGAATTTTTGCATTGGCCTCGATTGCTTTGTCGAAGCTTCCGCCCGACTTTTCTACTGCCTGTCGAAGGGCCGGGTACAATGCGCTGATTTGTCCGGGGACCGCATCGGCCTTCATTGCCGCCTTCACTGCTCCACATCCACTATGGCCGAGTACAATCAGAGCCTCGACTCCGAGAACAGCAACACCATACTCGAGGCTGGCAATAATCTCTGGTGTCACAATATTGCCGGCCACCCGTGTGACAAAGATGTGGCCAATGGTCTGGTCAAAAATCAGTTCGATCGGCACGCGAGAATCTGCACAGGAGAGCACTGCGGCAAACGGTTCCTGCTTATCCACCGTGCGCTCTTTCAGGATGGTCAGGTCGTGTTGAATCGAGGTCAGCTGATTTGCGGCGAAACGCTGGTTTCCCGCGAGCAATTCCTGGAACGCCGCATCGGGGGTCAGATTGCTTTGGGCGCTGAGCTTTTCAGGAACAGCGAACTCGATTCCAGCTTGCGCTGCGACTCCGATTACTGCACCTGAGAGAACGCTCTGCAGAAAGTGCCGCCTGCCGGATTCGGTGTGGACTTGGGCATTGTCTGGCATGGTCGCTGTCACCTCCTCAAATTTTGGCGCCCCATAATACTCCAGTTGCGACCCCAAAAAAGGGGAGCCTCAGCCTTCGAGGCTCCCTTCTGTTCCTTTGCGTGGCGACTTATATTTACGCACCTTCCGAATGCAGCACCCGGAACGTATTCCCTCCGTTCGACCGGACGAGCAGAAGCGCATCCTGTCCCTTGGGAATATCGGCGAGGGCCTTTTTTACATCGGAGACGGACGCCGTCTGATGGCGGTTGACGCTCAGGATCACGTCTCCCGGGCGCAGGCCAGCGTTGTCAGCGGGGCTGCCCGGCAGCACGCGCTCGACCACCGCACCCTTCACGTCGTCCGGCGCCTCGAGTTGCTGGCGAACATCGGGCGTGATGTCACCCAGGCCTAGGCCCCAACGCGGCTTGCCCGTTTCGGAGCTGGCTGACTCGTCTTCGCCCTTGTCCCGCGCGCCCATCTTCTCGAGCGTCACCGGCACTTCCATGTTTTTGCCTTCGCGATTGACTGCCAGCTTGATGGTCGTGCCGGGATGGGTCTGTCCAACCATGACCTGGAGCTGGCTGGCATCGCTGACCTCATGGCCATTGATGCTGGTGATCAGGTCGCCGACTTTCAGTCTAGCTTTGGCCGCGGGGGAGTTGGCTTCCACCTGCGTCACGATGGCGCCGCGATTGTCCTTCGAGTCGAAGAACTTCGCGTTTTCGGGCGTGACGTCAGTGATGCCGAGCCCCATGTAGCCGTGGCTGACTTTGCCATCGCGAATCAGCGCTTCCACCGTGGGCCGCACGATTTGCGTTGGAATCGCGAATCCCATGCCTGAAAAAGTTCCGGAATTCGAGATCAGG
>DATMQI010000273.1:0-14131 GCA_035567135.1 Terriglobales bacterium | reverse complement strand
TCTATAATCGTGCCATGCCCATATCAGCGAGAAATAAACTGCGCGGAAAAATCGAAGAAATTCAACTTGGCGATGTGATGGCTCATGTTGTAGTACGAGTTGGAGAAAACCTGATTGAGAGCGTCATCACGCGACGAAGTGCCGACGAACTCAAGCTCAAAAAGGGCGATACTGTCGCGGCGGTTGTGAAAGCGACCGAGGTGATGATTCAGAAAGATTGAACCGGGCTACTGCACTTCCACGATTTTCAGAGTCGTGACCTGGCGTACCCACCGCGCCATTCTTTTTTCATCCGGGATCAGGATTCGGTAGGGCCCTTCTTTTTCGCCAAGCGGCTTCCCATCCCGCAGGAATACTAATAAGGTCTGTTTGTTTGTGAAAGCGGGATCGAGCTCCGGCAGAGCAATGACAACCCGATAACCATCGGCGGCCTCAACTAGTAAACAACTGCTCAGTCGCTTCCCCTTCAAGGATTCGCCGAAGGAGACGCCTGCCTTCTCGAGGATGCTCTTCAGCGTTACGCCTTCAAAACCGACAGGCCCGGAGGAATGCTCTGAAGCCGTCACCTTAACATGGGGCAGGCCCTCAATGTCTGTACGACTGAGTACCTGTTTTCCTGCGTCGGCCTGAATTGTCAGTTGTTGGGCATAGAGTGCGGGACCAGCCGCCAGGTAGATCAAGAGCGCCAAGAGCAGGGTCAGTTTTTTCATTTCATACTCTGAGGATCATGACTTCTGTGGACTTAATGAGCGCAGCGGCGGTTTGTCCCGCTTTGAGGTTCATTTCGCGGGCAGAGCGGGCGGTTATGATCGAAGTAATATGCTGATCACCGATGGAGAGAACCACTTCCGCCATGAGCCCGCTAATGCGCACACTATCCACGCGCCCCACCAATTGGTTCCTGCCACTCAAGTTGCGCGTGGCGAGCTTTCGCTCCGGGTTGGTTCGGCCTCTGGTTCGATATAAGAGTCGGTCAATTTCGCTTAGCGGAATCCGGTGGTGGCCTCCAGCAGTCTGAATGCTCCGAATCTTCTTCTTGTAGATCCATTGTTTGATGGTTGGAAAGCTGATGCGAAGCTCTAGTGCGGCTTCCCGCGGCTTGAGCAGTTCTTCGCTTTCCGCTGTGCGTGCGCGTGTTTTGGACTTCCGGAGCACTGGGAGCCGAATCCTACAATCGAAGACGAAGGACGGTCAAAAGAATTCTGTAGACGGTGCGCAAGCTTCGCGGAGCTCCATTGTCGTATGTATCCGCATTGAATTCGACAACGGAACTGCCAATCATATACACTTTTGGGCACTCTGTAGATCACTCCTTTGGGGGAAGCAATGCGTGCGATCCAGCCAGCGCCCAACTTGCAGGAGACTCATGTTCGATCAAATCACAGGGGTTTCTCCTGTTCGGGCGCAACCCACGCCGTGCTCCTCGTGATGGCCGTGCTTGTGCTACTCCCGCGTACCCCCTCGGCAGTTGCACAAGTGTCGGCCAACTTGTCGGGAGTGATCACGGACCCATCAGGCGCGGCGGTGACTGCGGGAACAGTAACCGCCCGCAGCCTGGATACGGGGATTTCACGCTCTACTCCAACCGATCAAAGTGGCCGTTACCGGTTCTATGCGCTGCCGGTCGGACTTTACGAGGTAAGGGTCACAAAGGAGGGATTCGCGGAGGGTATCCGGTCAGGCATTCGGCTGGCAGTCGGGCAGGACGCAAGCGCCGACTTGAGCCTGCGCGTCGGGCGCGTCAATGAGCAAGTGAAGGTTACTGAAGATGCGCCGGTCGTGAACGTAACCACCCAAGACATCTCGGGCCTAGTTGGTGAAAGGCAAGTCAAAGATCTTCCTCTGAACGGACGCAGCTATGACTTGCTCCTCCCCTTGAATCCCGGAATTGTAAATTTCACGTCAGAAAAAACTGGCGGAATCGGTGTCTCCAATTCAACCACGGGCAACAATTTTGCAGTCTCTGGAAACCGCCCACAGCAAAACATATTCATGCTGAACGGCGTTGAATTCACCGGGGCGGCAGAGAACAACATGCAGCCGGGGGGCACCAGTCAAGAGTTGCTGGGCGTCGATGCGGTGCGAGAGTTCAATGTTCTTCGCGACTCTTATGGGGCGGAATATGGGAAGCGTCCCGGCGGGCAAGTGACGATTGTCACGCAATCTGGAACCAAAGAACTCCACGGCACAGCTTACGAATTCCTGCGAAATAACGCTCTGGACGCGCCTAACTACTTTGATCAAGGCTCGGCTCCGCCCTTCCAGCGCGACCAATTTGGCGGAGCGCTCGGCGGCCCTCTCCGTAGCAGCAAGACCTTCCTTTTTGGCAACTACGAAGGATTGCGTCAGCATCTTCACCAGACGTCCGCGGCCTTTGTTCCAGATGCAGCGTCCCGCGCCGCCGCCGTGGCCAGTGTTCAGCCTTTACTCAATCTCTGGCCGGTGGCTCCTGCGAATGCGCCGGATTTCAATGGAATAGCCCAGGCCTTCAGCAGTCCGCTGCAGACGATTCGGGACGATTTCGGCACGGTTCGGTTTGACCACACCATATCGTCGCGAGACTCACTGGCAGCGGTCTACACGATTGATGACGGCGAGGATTTCACCGAAACCATTCTGGATCCTTACAGCTCGGACCGCCTCACGCTGCGTGAACAGGTGCTCAGCATCGATGAAACGCATTCCTTCTCGGCATCCACAGTGAACGTCGTACGGGTCGGGTACTCCCGGGCCGGATACTTCTTCACCGGTCTACCCACTCCAGGAAGTCCCGCTACGTCCGTTACTGGCTTCCTGGTAGGGCATCAGGTGGGAGCTGTTGTTGTAGGGGGCAGTGCCGCGTCAAATCCGCAGGCTGCAATAGGCCTCGCAGGCAGCAACAATGGGAGCAACCTTACTATCGCGCGCAATCTGTACACTTTCGAAGATCGCGTGACAATGACCCGCGGACGACATCAGTTCACGTTCGGGGCCTGGTTTCAACCATTTCAGTCGAACGAAACCATCGCACTCAGCCAATATGGCCAGGCGACATTTTCAAGCTTAGCGAATTTTCTCCAAGGCTTGATGTCCAGTTTCCTGTGGGATCCGGCACCGACCCAGATGAATTGGCGTTCGTTATTCGGTGCCTGGTATGCGGAAGACACTCTGCGCGTACGTCCGCGACTGACCCTGTCGCTGGGGTTTAGGGACGAATTCACCACTGGGTGGAACGAAGCGCACCATCGCGCCGCGAACTATACATTCGACAACGGAGTGATCTCAAACACTCCGCGTGTCGGAGGCTCTCTTTTCACTTCGAACCATGCCAAGTTTTTGCCGCAGCCGCGCATCGGACTGGCTTGGAGTCCGTTCTCTGACAAAACCGTGTTCCGGGCCGGATTCGGGATGTATAACGACCTGCAAGACGCGCTGGGCTATCGGACCGACCAAAATGCACCATTTAATCCGGTGTACAGCGTGGGCAGTGCAACGGTGCCGTTTCCTGTGTCGTCCCTGCCAATCGATCCGGCGGCTCCTCGGCCCGCCGGCGCGAAGCTTGTCCCGGGAGGCGTGCAGCCGGACATGAGGACGCCCACGCTCATTTCCTGGTCACTGCGGGTGCAGCAGGAGATTACGCCCAACACGTCCCTGACAATTGGGTACGTTGGAAGTCACGGCTACCATGAGTTGGTGGGCATTGATGCGAACACTCCGTTCCCTGTGATTTGTCCGGCATCGCCATGCCCGGCCGTTTACCCCACCTGGGACCCGAGCCAGTTGACCAGTCCTACGAATTCTCCGGCCATCGGCTTTCCGATCGGCTCGCCGCTCGCGGGGAAACCTGTTCCGGCGGGAATGTACTACATTCCGGCGGGCGCGCCGCGCGCGAATCCGAAGATCGCAAATACCTGGACGTGGTTTTCTCAGGGCATCAGTAACTATCACGCGCTTCAGGTGGATGTGAACCGGCGCTTCAGCCGAGGATTGTCTCTGCGGGGCGTCTACACTTGGTCGAAGGCGCTGGATGATGGGGATTCGCTGAACGCAACCGCGGCCGCCAATGCACCAGGGCTGGTATCAAACCCATTTAATTTGCGTGCCGACTACGGTCCCGCAACTTACGACGTGCGGAACATGGGAGTGATTAACGCCATCTACGAATTGCCGTTCGGGAAGGGACAGCCACTGGCGAGCGATCTACATGGCATGAGCAGCGTTCTCGTGAGTGGTTGGTCGGTGAACAGCATCGTGACACTACAATCAGGGTTTCCCTTCACTCCGCAGCTCAGTTACAACCCATCGAATAACGGCGATACTCGCAATCCAGTGCGGCCGTTCGTAAATCCTGATTTCCACGGGCCGGTCACTCTCGGTAAACCCGCGCAGTGGTTCAGTCCGAAGGCCTTCCTGGCACCGCCTGCGAGCAGCGGTTTCTTTGGCGATTTGGGCCGAGATACCTTGATCGGTCCGGGCTTGGCAACCTGGGATTTCTCCACTTTCAAGACGACCACTCTCCACGAGCGACTGTCTCTTCAGTTCCGAGCTGAGATCTTCAACCTGCTCAACCGGGCGAATTTCAACACGCCGAATCTGATCACGTTTACGTCTTCGGCGACGGGGACCAAAACGTCGGGTACCGCAGGAGCGATCACGAGCACTTCAACAACCTCGCGACAGGTTCAGTTTGGATTGAAGCTGATCTGGTAGTGCCTTCTCACGATCCGTGCCACGGGATTGGGCGGTGTCTGGTCGGAGGCCGTTGCCGTAACCATCGCCATTAACTCCTTGACCGAATCCGAGGTCTTGGGCTCGTTCTTGGGCGTCTGAGCAAACGCCCGCGAGCCGCGCAAGCGCCTGCCAGTGCCTCGGATGCGGACGGCGTCGGCCCGCTTGGATCTGGGTGGCATCTCACGGATTTATGCCTTTGTCTTTCATCAACTGCGCGTAACGATCATCATATAATTCCTTAACCGCGAATGCGGGCAGCAAGGCATTCCATACTTCGTGAATGCGTTGGTTGGTGCGCGCCCCGACGTCGTCGAAGCGAAAGTGAGCCTGTAATTCTGTTACGACGCTGATCAAGATTCCTGCAATCTGAGATATGTGAGTGCTCAATCTTATTGGGTGGACCTCATCTAACTTTGGCGATTGCACTCATTGACCCCGAACATCGGCAAAACAGTTTCCTTCAATCTCACATTTCAGAGGAATTTTAATGGCAGGAATAAGTGCAACTTGTGTAGTCAGGCCCCTTCATCCACTTTCGCCAAATTGTCTTCACATTGGGACTGTCGGCGGAACGCTCCAACTTTTCGCACAGGCCTACGATATCAAAGGCGATTCCGATCGCGCCCGGATTCAATTGGTCGAGCGACAATGCGAGTGTTGCCACGGTGAACAGCTCGGGGTTAGTGACGGGCGTCGCAAATGGAATCTGTAATATCCAAGCACAGGCTGCTGACGCAGACTTGGCCTCCACCAGTACTCCCCTCGGAGTTGCATTGTTGTCGGCCAATTCGATCAGTCTCGCATATGGCAACAGTACAACCTTGTCCTCAGTTGGAGGGTTCCCGACAGCGAATTGGTGTGGAGGGTGTCCAGGCGCTTGCGAAGTCGTGGCGGGAACAATTGTCAATGGTTTCGTCACAAACTCGGCAAACCCGAGCTTGGGATGGAACCCCGGACCGACTGCGACAATCATCACCCCCATCTATCAAGGGCCGATCAGCTTTACGGCTACAGCTCACGTGCCGATCTTTGCGAGTGTTGCGGAATTTATTGCATGGCGACTGCGAACATTACCGGCGTACCAAATTGGAACGGCGCTTAAAATATTCCCGCCTCTAACCCACTTTCCTTGGCGCGTTCTTCGACCTTTGACGAAGTTGTAGGTGTACGCCCGTTCAGTCAGCGGGCTTAGCAAGGGAGAACGACCGGTTTGCTCGCAAGGCCATGTACTTGACGAATTGCGCATGTTTTCGAAGAGCCGCTCGCAGTTCGCAAAGGAGAGATTCCAGCTCAGCTCCTTCGGCGATTCTTACGTGCTCGCAGAGGTCCTGAATCCGTTTGTCGAGTGGATGAATTTCCAAGGGAGTTCCGTGCGGAAGGTAACGGCCACACGGCGGTAGCCGCAATACAGGGACTACTGTAGTGTCGAATCCATCCCTCCCAGTATGGCTGTATTGCCTTCATTAACGGTCCTGTGCATTCTCAGGGGAACCCGTGCCAAAACGCATCCTCATCGCGGACGACCATAAGTCAATGTTGCGCGGCGTGCGCACTATGCTCGAAACGCACCCTGACTGGAGTGTCTGTGGTGAAGCCGTAAACGGGTACGAAGCAATTACGAAAGCCGTCGAACTGAAGCCCGACTTGATCGTTTTGGATTTCGCGATGCCAGACCTAGATGGTTTGCAGACAGCCGATGAAATCCGCAAGCTTCTGCCGGGAGTGCGGATCGTGTTGCATACGATATATGGTGCAGACGTGGTTCTGGAAGCCAACAGACACGGAATCTCCCGAGTGATTCAAAAAGCCAAGTCCGGGGCTTTAGTCTCGGCGGTTGCGGAACTGCTGAACCCTGACCATCAAGGCTGATTGAAAACTAGAGAAATTCGTCATCGTTACGCAGAACCGACCGAACCAGACCCGGCGTCTCGCAACTGTGTTTTGTGACCCTGGATAATCTGAGCGCAGGTTCGAGCGCGTTTAGCGTCGGGATTCAATACTCTCCAGTAAAAGGGACCTGCTCTTCAGCGAGACAGGCCGTCGCCATTAGTTGCTCTGTAGATTTCTGATGACGGCATGCAATCATGGCTTCAGCACGCGTACATGTCCATTCCTGCGGGCTGGCTTTGTATTGGTCCACCGGGTTGGCCTCAGTGTAACTCCGGAATTGATCGACTGAGTCGCCGTCGAGCTAGCCCTTTACGTCCGGGCAATGAATCAGCCTTCATGGTGTTCTTTCGCCAAATGGCTATCGAAGGATGGAGGATTAGTCAGTGTCGATTGAGCAGCTTGTCACCTGCCCGAACGAACATTCATCGAGGAAGGCCGGGCGCATGTCAACGAGCGTATAATTCTCGGCCCGAAAGGAGAAATCGTGCATGTTCTTCCTTCAAGTGAATACCCTCGACAGTTCGGGTAACGAAACACCCGTACACATCAATCCAGAGCATATTCGGTCCATACACGAAGTTTTGAACGGCGCGACAATTACGTTCGGCGATGGAAAGACGCAGGTCGTTCACGAGTCTCCTATGTCTATCCTCAAGAAACTTGAAAACTACAAACTGCCTGGTTAGCAGGAATCATTTAAACAGCCAGGATCGGGGCATTGCATTTTGTCGTGAATCGGCCACAGGCCGTGCCCAGATACAGCGGAGCCTTGCCGCCAAATTGCTGTACGCTTATCGTGCGACCTAAGAATGTCAGCGTCGATGCTCCGATCCAACGTTCTGTTGTGGCGTCTCCAACCTCGTTTGCAAAAACATCTGCCAGAGTCTCCAGCCCTTCGATTGGGATCTTCCGGCCAGCCTTGGATAAACTGAATGGAGAATGGAGAGTCTGATGTCCAGCGAAGTTGAACTACTCAAAGTCCTCTATGCTCGGTTCAACACTCGCGATATAGAGGCTGTGCTCGCGTCGATGCATGAGGACGTCATCTGGGCAAATGGAATGGAAGGTGGGCATGTTCACGGACGGGACGGCGTGCGTAGCTATTGGACGCGCCAATGGGCGATTATCGATCCGCATGTTGAGCCGGTCGAGTTTTCCTCCGGTTCAAACGGAAAAGTCGTCGTCGAAGTCCACCAGATCGTGCGCGACCTTCAGGGGAAGCTACTAGCGGACCAGATGGTCGGGCACATTTTTCAGATCGCGAACGGGCTGGTAAGGCGGTTCGATATTCGAGGAGCGTAGGGCGGGAGCCATTGCTCAAGAGGAGAGTGGCCTATCTCGCGCGCCCGAATCTTCGATGTCTTGAGCAGTGTCGCCATCGATTTGCGCGGCGCACTAAACTGGCGGTACGAACCTTTCGGATTGTTCTTCTAACCGTTTGGTTAGAAATGCGGAGCTTCTGTCTCGACGGCGTTGTAGTTCCTTCTCTCGGTATGCGCAGCGAATCCTTCCCGCAATCAGCAAGTTAGTTGCCGGTGTGCTTGCGAAATCGTCCGCACCGCAGATCTGGCACTCCGCTTGCACAAACACCAGCGAACGAAATTCAAATCAACGGTTGTGGGGTGTGGAGAGCAAGAACGCACGGCACGTCAATCGAGTGTGCGACTCCATCATTCTTGAGCCGGAGGAGGATCTATGAAACGGCAAGCATTCAGTTTAGTTAGCCTACTCACCCTGCTCCTGGTAGCGGGGTCGGCATTCGCACAGACCGTCCATGTGCGCGGGAATATTCCTTTCAACTTCGCGGTTGGGAACAAGACGTTGCCAGCCGGAACTTACGACGTCGGAACGATTGACCACCGTAATAGCAAGATTCTGCTACTCGAGGCGAGAGACGGAAACGCGAGCATGATGGTGGGTAGCAATGCCGCGGAAAATCTCAAGCCTGCGGATAAAACCAAGTTGGTTTTCAATCAGTATGGCAACCGATATTTCCTGTCCCAGATCTGGGTGGCAGGAGAAACCCGCGGACACCAACTCCCGAAGACCAGCCGAGAGAAGGAGACGGCTCGAGACCTGGCGCAGAATCTCACGCAGGGGCGGGTCGAGATCATGGCCAGCCTGCAATAGAGACAAACGACAACATAGCCGACAAAGGGCACATGATGAATAGTGTGCCCTTTTTTCATGGGTGACATCGCTCCAGATGTCGAAGGTTTCGTGGAGCTGTGGACTTTCTACTCTTCGTCTGGTTTTCGAGGCGGCATACGCAATTGAAGATCGACGGGGAGAGAATCGCCCTACTGCTTGTCGTATACCGCTGTGCTCGTGACCTTTTTTCCCTTCGCATCGGTTCCAGTCGTAGTAACCGTGCGGCTTTTGCCATCGGCAGAGACGACGATGCGACCGGTAATTGTGGTCTTCCCGCCTTTCTTCACGTTGACCCCTAACGTACGATCGTCGATCTTTGTGAGTGACCGTGCGTCTGAATTCGGATCACCGGTGACCGGGTAGTCTTTGCCGTCGTATTTGCCGGTCCAGTCGTTATGCGTCGGCTTCCCATCCTTGTCGGTGCCGTCGATCGTGACTTTCACACTGTCGGCAGCGGCCTCGTAGACAACCGTGGAATTCTTTGGCGCCCCAGGGGCGAGCTTCGACTTGGCCTCGTTCAGCTTCCATGTGCCCGTAAATGCGTCATCAGCAAGGCACACTGCTACTCCGACAAAGCACAGCACCAGCGTCAGTACAATCGCTCTTGCTTTCATATTCCCCTCCTGATTGAGAAACGGTTACCGGCCTGATGGGGCGAATTCTAGTAGTCTGTGGCGCACTCTGCAACATCCCACCAGCCAGACCATTGACAGGCCGACACACCGGATGCAAGCTTTACGCAGAAGCTTCGGAGGAGCAAGTTTGATTCGCGCCCCAGTCTCTGGCCGTGAAAGATGTGGCCTGCACGGACCGGTCAAGTCCATCATCGACGAATTCAGCACAACCGCTTTTGATCGAGACGGAAAGATTGTCGAATGGAGCGGGAACACATCGCGCGGACGCGTAGAGCGAAAATACTTTACGACCAAGCTGGAGGGCTAGTCCGTATCTCCGGCAGCGACGGCGATCAAGTCGACGAATTTTGCTTCGACGAACACGGACGAAACCTTCGCACGGCGAGCATTATTCCCTGCGAGGTGATGAGATGCTTGTGACCCTCTTGAAACAAGCTAAAGCGAATACGAGGAAATGCCGGACGCGGTCGCGAAGGTATATCGAAACACTTGTCGCGCGGCCACGTAGAGAGGTACCTGTGGAGAAAATCATCACCTGCACGAAATGCAGGAAGACATTTACGGTTTCTGGCCCCTACAGCAGCGCGAAGCAAGTGCCACAGGGCGTGACGTGTCCTTTTTGCGGAGAGGCCAACGACGTGCTGTGGCCGATGGACACGGCGGTCACTACAATCCCGAAGAACCAAAGCGCCTGAACTGCGGTCGGGGCAACGACGACTAGGTCCCCGTTGCCGGGTTGCGTGCCCCAGAAACGTTCTTCTTAACTCTATCGCCGACATCCCGAGCCTTGCTGGCAATAGCACTTCGGCTTTCTTCTCCGCTGGACGGAGCCGTAAGCATCCCCACTCCCAGGCCGACACCGACACCCGCCGCGAATGTCAAGACATAACGCAAGGTATGGTCCTCTCCCTCAAACTTTCGTCCGACTTCATCGATGTCTTCCTTGACACGTTCTCGCACGGCTTCTGCAGCACGATCCGGCTGTTCCAGAAAATACAAACCCGTTTGGAGAAGCGATTTTAGGAGCTTGTTCATGATTTCCCCTTACCGATTGTGACGTTCGGCTGGTCCAGATGTCGCTCCAGCAGATTCGGTACCGGCACGAAGAATAGGACTTTTCCGGCCAGGGCAGTGCTTGTTCTCGTCTCCCGCTCCAGATTTCCCATCGTCCTTGGTCTGGAATGGCATGGGCAGGTGCAACCGGGCAGACTGCAATCACCATGTCTTGTTTCGTACGTGGCATTTTCTCTGCAAAAGGACGAGATTATAGGAGGCCAGACGCCGAGCGGGTATCCCGGAAAGGAACTCTCGGTTGGTGGTGGCGATGTTTCCGGATAGTGACGCACTATTGTCATGCAATCACCATAGCAACGCAGGATCAGTCTGGCTGCTCAATATTGCTCAAGAAGGCACAGTCGAGCTTGATGCCGACTCGTTGTTCGGTGTGCCCTCAGACTCTTTCCAAAACTGAGCAATTTTGGCCAGACACGAAAAACTCCGCCATCGTAACTTGGATGCATTCACGAGACGGGAATCGAGCGCGACTCGGGTCGCCTCAATCTCTTCCATGTGGCGCAGCCTGGGCGAGCAAGTTTCTAAACTTGCAGCCCCAATACCGCCCTCTGCGCTACATCTTTTTTGAATGCCTCAGAGGGGCCCGTCCCTAGCACTGTTCACTTTTGACCAGTTTTCTGTCTTCGCTGTCACCTATCATGTTTGCCTACCAGCCTTGCCAGCCTTGGAGGAAGCCATGGAAAACTTCGCCGAGTTGATGCAGAGGCTGCTTGAAATCCAGAGTGGCGGAAGACAAAGAAGCCCCGAGCTGATCGCGGAAGATGAGCGATTGGTGGAAGGTCTAAGAAATCTGGCAGTAACGTCAGCGCAATCGGTAAAGCTTGGCCAAAATAGCCGCGCTGAAAAATTGCCATAACCCACTCCAATTCCAGTCGTCGTCAAGTCCTGTCTGGAGGCTCGCGCGGGATGCTGCATTTGCCGCCCCCAGCTAGCAACGGGACGTTCCCCCACGCTCTGCCGTTACAATACAGTATGCAGCATGAAGAAAAACTCGATTTGAGAACGATGGAACGCGTGGGGAAGCAAACCGGGCCTACTTCTAAGGCTGTATCAGGCAGAGCTTGCGAGAGACCCTATCAATCGCGATACCGAATCTTCGCGCAGCAATCTGATCGCTCTGCGTCACACGATCGGGCAGGCGTATGGAGATGCCGAGGCGCGGGATGCTGGCCCGCCGAAAGCAGATGAATAGTCTTCGCGGGCCAGAAATGCAGAGGCTAACCCTTCTTTTGGGCCTTCTTCCACTTTGCCCATCTCGCCCTCTGTGCAGCCGCGATTCTCCTCCGCGCGGATAGCGACATCGTGCGTGTTTTGCGGGCGGTGATTGCAACAACTTTCTGCCCTTTAGCCTTCGCCCAGCGAGCGCGCTGCGCAGCGGCGATCCGCGCCCGACCTGAGGCGGAGATGGCTCTGCCTCTCCGGGTGTTGCTCGCGCCGGTCAGCGCTGAGAGCGCGTAGCCGAGACGTTCGAGTTGAGACGCGAGACGGTTGCGTTCCTGCTGGAGTTGATTCAGGACGGAGTTCAGATTTGTCATGGCAGGGCATTGTACTAGAGAGATTTAAGACGGGCGACAATTCCGCCTTTATTCCGTGGCCATAACCGAGGTTCAATAATGTTCGCACGTTTCCTCCCCGATGCTGGGCACACCGTCCGCTGTGCGCCGCGTCACATCTACTGCCCTGATTCTCATGCTACGCTCCGGTGCGGCTCAGTGTGGCGGAACCGAATGGCGGTCAAGGTTTCGATTACGGGTGTGCTTTCGATGCCTCGCAAGGCAGCGCTGCAATTAATCGAGCGAACCAATGCACATTTCAGTGCTGAAGTCACCTATGACGTTAACTACTTGGTGGCTTCACGGTTCGACACCAACAAAGCGAAACGTGCGGCGAAAATTGGGCATCCGTAATTTCTGAAGCCGAGATGCTCGACTTCATCGCGAAGGGTTTCTTCCCTGAAAACAGCAAGCCAATTCGACCTCACACCTACCCGCCGAACTTTCGGGATGATGAGATTGTGTGGACCGAAGAACTTTCTCCGTCACGTTTATGCTTTCTTGAGTACTCCGACAACGAAGGTACAGTGACGCAGCGTTTCGTCTTGCTCGCTCGCAAAGGTAAAGGTAGCAACGGCCACGAATATCTGGGAGCGTTCGACAACGAGAGACTCAAGACTTTCCGGCTAGATCGCGTCCTAAAACTTGAGGAGTTGTAGCAGGCAGGGGAAACGTAGACGCGGCTGGGTCGGCGGCGGAAGGCGGGAATATCCTTGCCTTTGCGGATCGTGTCTTAAACACTCTTCCGGCCTAGAGCAGTCCTTCGTGAACGCGCCGTCAGTCTTGTACTCAGCTTCTTTGAACGGATGCCCAAACGGTTCCTGTACCGCCCTGAAGAAGACTTCATTGCTGTCACCGGGAGTCGCTTGCTCTTTACTCCACGCTCTATCGCTAGCACTTTCGGATCGTATCGGCGTACATCATCCATCGTGGCAGCCTGAACCATTTTGTCGGCAGCCTTCTCAATCTGCCTCTTGTCCTCGCGAGTGACTCGTCCGTAAAGCTTGCGCCACAGATCAGTGATGGCTAGTTCAATGGCCTTTCTAACTGCGGTAGTCGTGAGCATTCCAACTAGGAAAGCGTCCATGGTCGAACATTAGATAACCGAGCGGGTGGGCGGATCAGTGATGAATGTCACTGGCCTATGGGCGATTCGATACAGCGAGGTCCGACCCCATTCAACGCGACCCTACCGCAGTGCGTGCAGGTCCAAACGCTCCAACGAACAGAATCAGTCTCGATGGCTTGACAAGTGCGCGCGTGAGACTAGAGTAGGCTGGCATGAACGTCAACAGAGCTGTTCTGTATCTCGGCTGTTTCTCCATTGGAGTCATCGCCGGGTTGCGCTCGCTGACGGCACCAGCACTGGTGAGCTGGGCAGCCCATCTCGGGTGGCTTGACCTCAGCCGTTCATGGTTGTCGTTCCTCGGTTCGAGGACCGCAACAATTATACTGTCGCTTCTCGCACTCGCCGAACTGGTGGCCGACAAGCTGCCGAAAACACCAAAGCGAACCAATCTGGTACCTCTCGTATTCCGGGCGATCACCGGAGGATTCTCCAGCATGGCGATCTGCGCGTCGGCTCATCAGTCACCGATAATCGGCACGTTCGCGGGTGTCCTCGGCAGTATTGCCGGTGCGTTCGCTGGTTATGAGATCCGCCATCGTTTGGTGGAAGCGTTTGGGCTTCCGGACTTTGGCGTGGCGGTGGCGGAAGATCTCGCCGCAGTCGGCGGCGCTTTCCTGATCGTCTCCACTATGTTTTAGGAGCTGGGGCAAGGAGAGAAACGAAAAAGCGGCCCGACTCCGCTCGGAGCCTTGCCGCCCGATTGCGCTGGGGGAGGCGCACAGTTCCTCTCATCAATGCTGCCCTTAGGTTCCTGTTGTGTCGGCGATGGCAGTCACGATTCGCTGTGACGCTCTCTGCGCCGGGGTCAATGAGCGTAATGGCGATGTTTGTGCGCCGGGCTAAACCGGTATGAAGCAGAGGAGGAAGAAGCCTTACAAAGAAGGAGTAGCGATCCACTTTGGCCCCGAGTTTTGCGTTGGGCATCGCGAGGTGCACGGCGAAGCGTAAACAGGGGAATAGGCGGGGTGGGAGATTGAGCTGCGAAAATA
>DATMQI010000272.1:0-4177 GCA_035567135.1 Terriglobales bacterium | reverse complement strand
TACAAGCCGACTTCCCAGGACTAATCCTGCCGGGAAAGCCGGATAGGTAATAGTTAGCCGACGACACGGCACGAACATGCCGGGCACGAACACGATCCTAGCGAAGTCTCGGCGACCGGTTGGCCACGAACCCGTGCGTGTTCCCCGCTGAGTCAAAGAACATCCCAACCACGTCCCCCTGTGGATTGATTCCAAAGGCTAGCGTGCCTGCGGCTCCTGGGTAGTCGATAGAACTGAAGCGGCCACGGTTCATCACAAAACCGTGATAGTTGGAACTCTGGTCCAGGTAAAGCCCCACGGCCTCGTGGGAAGCGTTGATGCCCCAAGCCTCAGTGTGGATGCTGTTCGGATAATCGAAAGGCGTGAACTCGCCGTCGCTTGGACGCAGCAGGTAGCCATGTGTATTTCCGGCTGTGTCCGTCCAGAGACCCACGAGCAAGTCGCCATGGGGGGTCGCCCCGTTATTCATGGAAGCCGACTCATTGGGCAGCGGCGGGTAGTGGCCGTCGAGGGCCGTGTAATTACCATGGCTCAAGATCATGCCGTGCATAGTCGTTGAAAAGTCGTGGTCGTGATAACAGCCGATGACTTCGCCAATGTCGGTAACCCCCGCCGCGATGGTATTGAGGTGCCCCGGGAACTCCACGTTTTCGAAAACTCCGTCCCGCAGCAGAAAGCCGTGGTAGTCGCCGCCAGGTAGTGCTGGGTTGAACTGGACTGTGCCCGCGATGTCGCCCTCGTCGTTGATAGCGTTCAGATTGGTGATGGCGTTCGGATTGGCAGTTGGGTAGTCAATTGTTGTGAACTGCCCGCCACTCAAGTCGATTCCTTTCGCAGTAGCATCAGCATCGCCGTTGTCTCCTTTCCTGCTCTTTCGGAGGAAGCCGTGGGTGTTCCCGGCTGCATCAAAATAAATGCCGACGAAGTCTCCGCGCGCGTTGATGCTGTTCACGATTGTCCCCGTGGTGCCGGAAGCGGGGTAATCAATTTGTGTGAATGTAGGCGCGCGACTTTGACCGAGAGCCATTCCGAACGTGAGCACAAGGCTCGCAAGAACTGCTAAAACCAAATTTCGCGACATGACTTTCTCCCTTCGTTGGAGGCGCTCCTCAGCGCCGGTCCGGTTTTCAGCTTCCGCCGCTGTCGCGGCGTTCAGTCCTGTCCGGAAAACTCTTGCTACCCCATTAATCGGAAATAGGAGGCAGACTGGCTCACGCCACAGAGGGATTTCTTGCGGACCAGGACGTAGGGATTTGCGGTGCCCTCAATCCATGTGTTTTCAACATGCGCGATGGAAGGAGTTGAAATCTGGCGGGCTTTTGACTATTCTCCCGGCATCTCCCCGCAGCGGTGACCATACCGGAGGCCCCAACGTGGGTCCAAGTGCTTCCAGGGAAGTCAGTGAACTCCTCCTCCACTGGGGAGATGGGGACCGGCAGGCGCTGAAGGCGATTTTGCCTATTGTTTACAACGAGTTGCGGCGCCTTGCTCGGTCGAACCTCCGTCAACAACGTCCGAATCACACGTTGCAAACAACTGCCCTGGTGCACGAGGCGTACTTGAGGCTTGCAGGTGAGAAATCCATCCGGGTGGAAAGTCGCGCCCACTTTCTGGGCATTGCCGCTCAACTGATGCGCTGGATTCTGGTCGACTATGAGCGTAACCGGCGTGCCTCCAAGCGCGGCGCTGGCGTAACGCGTTTGACTTTGCACGATAGCATCGCCTCGCCACAGTGCGGCGTGGATCTGCTTGCCCTCGACGAAGCTCTCGCCCGCCTTGCCAAACTCGATTCACAGCAGAGCCAGATCATCGAGCTGCGCTACTTCGGCGGTCTTTCGATTGAAGATACGTCCGGTTTTCTC
This sequence comes from Terriglobales bacterium, assembly GCA_035567135.1. Lineage (GTDB taxonomy): Bacteria > Acidobacteriota > Terriglobia > Terriglobales > Acidobacteriaceae > JABDBE01. The sequence continues at coordinate 2,315 of DATMQI010000272.1, read as the reverse complement.
GGAATCTCTCCAGCCACCGTGAAACGTTCCTGGGCGTCGGCACGAGCTTGGCTGCGACGCGAGATGAGTCAAAAAGAGTTGCGCGCATGACGCCGGAACAATGGCAACGCGTCCGGCCGATTCTGGAATCCGCGCTGGAGCTCGACCCAGCATCCCGATCGGCCTTCGTTGATAGCGCTTGCGCCGGAGATGACAGCCTTCGCCTCGAAGTCCAGTCGCTGCTCGCCGATCAGAAGCAAGCGGATCACTTCCTTGAAGAGCCGGCGTTCGAGATGGTCCGTCACCACGCCGCTCAAGACCAGATACATAGGGACGAAGGTGCTGAACGGTCTCTTCTCGGCCAAATGATCTCGCACTACCGAGTGATCGACAAGCTGGGCGGTGGTGGCATGGGTGTTGTCTATAAAGCGGAGGACACCCGCCTGGGCCGGTACGTGGCCTTGAAGTTCCTACCGCCAGAAATGGACCAGGATGGCCAGTCATTGGAACGTTTCAAGCGAGAAGCGCGCGCCGCGTCCGCCATTAATCATCCGCATATCTGCACAATCTACGACATCGGGAATTACGAAAGAGGACCCTTTATCGTTATGGAGCTGCTCGAGGGATGCACGCTCAAACATCGCATCTCGAGCAAGCCGCTTCCAAGCGCACTCGTGCTAGAGCTGGGAATCCACATCGCCGACGCGCTCCACGCTGCGCATGCCAAAGGTATTCTTCACCGAGACATCAAGCCAGCCAACATCTTTGTTACTGAACGCGGTCAGGCTAAATTGTTGGATTTTGGGTTGGCCAAACAGGCGACCACGGAGGCCCCCGCGGGGCTCGATCTGTCTACAGCGGGTACCAATACATTTGCTAGAGACGACCTCACACGCCCCGGCGCGTTGATGGGTACGGCACCCTACATGTCTCCTGAACAGATCCGAGGGGAGGGCGTGGATGGGCGGACGGACATCTTCAGCTTTGGCGCTGTGCTGTACGAAATGGCCACCGGGCAGCCGGCGTTTTCGGGAGAAACGACTAATCAGATTCGTGAAGCCATCCTCAACCAGGAGCCGGTCTCTCCGCGCAGGCTCAATCCGCGCGTCCCAGCCGGGCTGGAACGGCTTATCGCCAGGGCGCTGAAAAAGAAATCCCAGGAGCGCTATCAACGAGCGGCTGAGCTGCGGACCGATTTGATTCGCGTGAAGAGCGAAATCGGAAAGCGCTGGCAGCGCAGAGCTGTGCTGGCGGCGCTTCTGCTACTAGCCGTTCTTGTTGGCCTCGTCTGGAGATTCGGGTGGTTCCGGCCGAATGTGGGTGCTAGCAAGATTCGATCTATCGCAGTTCTACCTTTGACAAATCTTTCAGGTGATCCCGAGCAAGAGTATTTCGCTGATGGAATGACCGAGGAGCTTACCACAGATCTGGGGCAAATCAGCGCGCTGCGAGTGATTTCACGGACTTCCGCGATGCATTACAAGGGAACGAAAAAAACGTTGCCTGAAATAGCGCGCGAACTCCATGTGGACGCGATAGTTGAGGGATCAGTCGAACGCTCAGGCGGCAAAGTGCGAATCACCGCGCAGTTGATTGAGGCACCAGCCGACAAGCACCTGTGGGCTTCCAACTATGATCGCGATCTGCGGGATGTTTTGGCTTTGCAGGCCGAGGTTGCGCGGGCGATTGCAAGTGAAGTGAATATTAAGCTCACTCCACAAGAGCAAGTTCATCTGGCTAACGCGCGAACAGTCAAGCCTGAGGCTCACGAAGCCTACATGAGAGGGCTCTTCGATCTGCACAAGCAGAGCGCCGAAAGCATCGAGCAAGCGATTAAGCATTTCCAGCAGGCAGTGGCCCTTGATCCGAATGATTCTCTAGCGTACGCCGGCCTCGCTGATGCTTACTACGATCAGAGCACGATGCTTCGCGCTCCACTCGAAGTAATGCCAAAGGCCAAAGCAGCTGCTGCTAAGGCTATCGAGCTCGACGATGCCATTGCGGAAGCTCACGCTTCAATGGGTTATGTGAAGCTTAACTTTGACTGGGACTGGCCGGGTGCCGAGCGCGAATTTCGCCGCGCGCTCGAACTCAATTCCAGCTTGCCGCGAGCACACGCCGGCTACGCTCATTATCTGTTGACGCTCCGGCGCACCGATGAGGCGATTCAGGAACTCAATCGCTCCGAGAAGATCGATCCACTCATAACAGAGTCCCATGTGAACCTGCCGTATCTGCTTTTCAATGGCCGGCGCTTTGTCGAAGCCATTGAAGCCGGAAGCGGTAGTAAGGACGACCGCACTGTAGCTCTTGCCTCCGCACAACTAGGCCGCCGG
>DATMQI010000271.1:0-6342 GCA_035567135.1 Terriglobales bacterium | reverse complement strand
GGCATAGCCCCAGGAGCATCCTCTCTGATAAAATGCAGTGAACGGCCGCGGAGAGGTGACTGAGCGGTTGAAAGTACTCGCCTCGAAAGCGAGCGTGCGGGAAACCGTACCGTGGGTTCGAATCCCACCCTCTCCGCCATACTATTTTTCCTTTACAAATTGACGTTTTTTGGCATATGCTACGTCTTGCTACGTTATTTGGGTGATTTGAACGAAGCCCGTATTGGAGGCTTTGTGGCGGGATTAGCGATCTACCAGCGATTGAAGGAACCTCGTGGAAACAGCCATGTGTGGCGTTATCGGCGCATCCAGGAGGCCCGTGGGGTCAAGACAGCCTCCATACACGGTCCTTTCTACATACGGCCAACCCAGGCCAATGGAGCGCAGCCGTGGGTAGCTCTGGACGCCGCCACGTTCGATCAGGCGAAACTAGAGCGCGATAAGAAAGCACGCGGCCAAGCTCTCCCCGCTGAGAATGGTGCTGGCCGTGTACTCATCGCGGATGCAATCGCCAGCTTCCTGGACCTGAAGAAACGCAAGAACGCGTCCACGGTCGAGAACTACACCTTCATCCTGAATGAATTTCTCCAGCAGACGAGTGCCAAATACATCGACCAGGTAGACCGCAAACTCCTGGACGCATACGTTACTTGGCTTGAAGACGAAAAGAACGCGGCTCCAAAGACGATTAACAACAAGGTGATGGTCGTGGTGTTCATGCTGAAGGAAGCTGGCGTTGTCGCGCCGTACAAGATTGTGAAGGATTTGCTCCCGACCGTGGAAGAGGAGATCGCGGAGCCGTACTCTGAAAAGGAACTGAAAAAACTGTTCGCGGAGATGGACGAAGCCGAGGTTTGCCGCTATACGTTCTTTCTGATGACTGCGTGCCGCGAGAAAGAAGTTGCACACGCGAGATGGACGGATGTGGTGCTAAAGGGCAACGTGCCCCACTTCGTAGTCCAGGCTAAGAAGTTCGAATACAGCGACGGAAACGCCGGAGAATTCACACCGAAGTCTCACGAGCGCCGTGAAATTCCGATTACCCGTGAACTAGTTGACATGCTCCAGAAGTGCAAGCAGGAATCAAATTCCGAATGGATATTTCCGAATGAACAGGGCGACCCGGAGGGGCATTTTCTTCGCAAGTTCAAGAAGATTGCGTTCCGTGCCGGATTGAATTGTGGCAAATGCACGACAACACGATCAGAGGGACGATTCACGAAGGTTAAAGTCGAGAAACAGTGCGCGACATACAGTGAAGGTTGCAGTCTGCATTATCTGCACCGTCTCAGGAAGACGCGTGCGACTTTCTGGCATACACACGACATCACGTTGCGCACGATTCAGGCTTACTTGGGCCATGCAGATTTGAAGACAACTCAGAAGTATTTAGGAGTGCAGGACGCGGCAGAAGTGGAAAGCAAGATCAACAAACCGATGTTTTAAGCTCCGCCGTGGCCGATACGCTTAGAAATTTCCGGGGTCATGCCGCCCAACTTTTTGAAACGGTCGGCAATCTTGTCCAGAATGGCCTGTTGTTCTTTACCATTTGGGAGCAGGAACCGATACCACCGCGCAAGGTCTTCGCGGGTGGCCTTCTCGACCTGTTCTATCGTCGGAAAATCCAGTTTGTTGTCCACGGCCACGGCTCCTAAAGAGATGCTATCCAAATTCGGAGCAACCCCGCAAGGCGGCTGCTGATTTTATAGGTCTTTGCAAAACGGAAGGCCAGCGGAATTGTTCGTTGGGAGCGGGGCTTTGCCCAGACCCTTCAAAAACGGGTCGTTCGCTAAGTCTTTAGCTGTTGAGCCATCATTTGTGACCTTTGGAGGACCTGCCCAACATGCCTGGGCTCTCTTCTGGTCAAACATGTAGTACAAAGCACGATCACTCAATGGAGTGAACCGAACTCGGTTCGATAGTTTAAATGTCAGCACACCGCACAAAACAGCCAGAACTAGACACAGGATACTTAGGGCAAGGATGATTTGACGATGCATCATGCCTCCTAATCTGAGCGGAGCTTATCATCGTTTGGAGAGACTCGGTGCTCACCGTAAGATCGCCTGAATCACCAAGTAGATGAGCGCAGCCATCCCGAGCGCCTGGAGTATTAGCCGTTGCGCAGCGTCCACGACGCCGCCTAGATCGTTGATTGTCTTGATGAGTTGTTTCAGTCGGCGGGGTTTCAACGTGCTCCTCCATTCAAAAATGAAAGAGCACGCAAAAATACTGGTCGCCAGGAACAGCAGAAGAACGTGTGCCACAAAACCGCAAAGTATACCGACCCTCTGATTAAAGAGCGGGTAAAATATACTCACGATGAGAACTGTAAGAGAGATTATTGACGGACTTATTCGAGAAGAAGGTTTTCCAGACTATGCCGTAAAGGACCAGTGGTATACCAAGGCTCGGGAAGGCATACATACGGGTCTGTCTACACCGGAAAGGATTGAATCGGCTTGCTACCACGAATCCGGGCATCTCATGGTTGTTGTGGAAGTCGCAACTCAGCTTGGATTTGATAGTTCAAACTTCAAAATACTTGGGCCGCTAATCAAGTATGACCCAAATGCTTGGAATCCTTTTAATTCTGCATCTATGGGTTTATTTGTCCCGGGGTTCGAAAACCGATTAGCTCAATCAGACGCAGATGTGTTCTTGATGGCTAAAGTATGTATGGCAGGGGGAGAGTCGATTCGGCAATTCTTCGGACGAAAAATGCCGAGAGGGGATTCGGACGATATTGCGAAGTTTAAAAAGTTCGCGAAGCGCACAGGCGAGTTTTCCGACTGTAATATCGCCCGGATGATGGTAAAAGCGAGACGAGACTTCCGCAGCAAAGTCGAGGACGCAGAGTTCAAGCTTCGCTTGAGTTTGATGGCTGAGAATACGAAACGGGAGTTATTTCCTGAGATATTTGCCAACTAAGAGATTCAATTAAATCTCTCATTCCTATTTTGTCTTTTGAGGCATCTGCCATCGGGCGTTTGCGTGATGCCTTGATGCTGAAGAAACTCGGAGATAGCTGGGTAAAGGCAAAGCCACATACGTTGGCGGAGGCAAAAGCCGTCTTTCAGGCAGACGAAATTCAGAATCATAAACCATGAAACTCAAGTGAGTTTTCCTGCGGACTTCTCCAAGAAACGAAAATGAGATCGACCGGGGTAGAGTCCGGCACCCGGCATTCACAAATTGGATGGTTCCATCTGCGGGTCCAGGCGTGTGGTAAAGTTCACCCATGCAGCTTCTAGTGACAGTGGGGCTGCATGGAGAAACTTATGACAAAGGAAGAAAGAATTCACTGGATGGGAGTGGTGCTCGCAGAAGCGAAGCATTGGTACGGCTGGTTAGATAGACACGTAACGGAAGACACTCACGCTCACAACACGCGCCTCAGGCCACTATTTTCTTTTTCTCTTCTTCGATCATCTTTTCGATGTCGGCAATTCGAGCGTTTATCTTCGGAGCCATAAGTGCTCTCTATAAAACTCTCATTTGATTCGAATCACGCCCACCCCACCGCCTCTTTCCTCCGCGCGCTGCTGTCGGATACACCCCAAGATTGAATGATTCCCGGATTTGAAAAAGACCACGGTGGCGGTCGCCCACACCGGGCTTTCGACAAACCGGGCACTGATGAAAATTGTGATAGAGTTTCGGTGACAATCGGTTTCGGCCCCGAAATGATTGAGCTCCGAGGAGTGTGCCAGTCATGGGACGCAACGTCTATGCGGAAGGGTTCCGTGAACAATTCGTCGAAATGATAAGAGACCGAAGGGCTCCCAAGTGCAGAGTATGTAACGGCCCCCAACGCCCTGAATTTGGCTTTACGAACTGTCCGCGCTGTGGCTGGTTACTTTGCCCTGAATGCCAGCGAATACATAAGCCCGAACGCCACGACTGGAACGAAGGCGTCCCGACAGACCTTACGAACTGCGAGATGTGCGACAAGCCCAGCGAGGATTTAGCGCCCTGCACTGCCTGCCTTTATATGCTTTGCTCGCACTGCCGAAGCCTGCACAAACCCGAGCAACACGAGGGAGACGGCCAAGTGGTAGCGCTTGATAAACGCGCTCATGACCAAATCTTGAGACGAACGATGGCACGCATCGGCCACCCACCCCACGGCGAAACACCTACGGTCAAGCAATTCGAGCCAGACTGTTCCGATTGCTACAAGTGGTATGAAAGATTCAAGAGCATCTTTTTCGAGGAATTGAGCCTCTACCTCCGAGAGGAAGAAGGGGTTTGGAAGGAACGCTACAATAACATCATGACGGACCTTGAAATCTCCGAAGAAGAGATAGGAGGGCCACTATAGAATCGCTGGTCTCTTCCAGATTGCTGCTAGAGTGTTCTCTATGGTGTCAATCACGTGCTTGGCATCGTCAATGGTCCGAAACCTAGTGCCGTGCATGGCATCTGCGTTGCCCTTCGTGACTGTGAACGCACCCTCTTCGACCCATTTCAGTAACCGCAGTGGACCGAATTCGCTCTTTTGGCAAATTGAATAACCACGATATTCGATGGTTGTCATTCGGATTGTCTCGACACAAAGGCCAGATTACTTCATCCCGACAGTTGTTTCAAACCACGTACCACCGCTTCGTATAGGGATTCCGCATAAGCCCCTCCGGCTAGCCACTGGTCCGAACAACCCCGACACCAACCGCCCGCCGTTCCCGCTCCGGGAGTTTCAAACGCGCCTTCTCCGCTGCTGGTTTCGTCTTGAACGGTTTCGATAGCGGCGTGAACTGACCGCCGATGTACTTGAACAATAACCATCGCTCAACGATCTTCATCAGGAATTTATAGCACGGGCGTTGTTTCACTTCTACTTTACTTGCGTAGGAATGGGCTTAGGCGTAGCCTGTAGTTCAACGTGGCTACGCCAAATCGTAGTGAAACACAAATTCAGTGGTCCGCGACTAATCCGCTTTGCTAAACAGTCGGGTCTAGTAATCGACGCCTACGCACACTTGGCGGTACGAATTTTTGCGTTCGTCGCTTTGTTGGTGGAACTCTTCCGAGCACTGATGCGATAGTCGGCAGCGACGGTGAGGCCCGTGAGTCGGCTGTTGCCCTGCTTACGTGCCGTGATAGTATCCGCGCATGCGGGAGGTCGTTGTGGAATCTCTTATGGTTTCTCTGATTGTCGCGGCAGTTTCCGGCCTAGGGTTTCTTGCTTACAAACACCCGAAAGCCTATGAGGTATTGTCATTAGGCGTCATGGTTGTTTTACTTCTGCTTTTTGCCGGAACCGGGATATGGGACATCGCAGTAGGCCGCGCTTATCTGGGTGTGATGGAGTTCATTCCCTCTGATAAATGGCAACAGGTGCGTAGTGCGCTCGAAACAGTCAAGTCTCCACGTTCTTGGAATTATGTTATTTGGGGGTTCATTATTTACGTCCAATTGCTGAGAGGCCTGCCAGCATTGTTGGAGCGTTACAAAGAAGAGCAACCTATTAAAGAACCATGATGCGGAGGGATTATGAAGCGATTCGTGAAGTTCCTTAGATACATTTGGGATGTCTGGATACCTCACCACGACCATCTCGGCCCCGGTGTCATGGTCCGTGGCCGCACGAGAAACGAAAAGGACAACAAAATCGCGGATGAGTGGATGGAAGAATACAAGGGGCGAATCACTCCCGAAGCTCTGGAGGAATATCGGCGCAGGGTTATAAAATCCGTCGAGCGGAGATGAAATGGGGGCCGAGTTCGAAGGCATTTTTAAAAGAGTGTTCGCTCCCTACAAAGACGCTGGAGAAACCTGAGTGAGAAGTAGCTGCCGATTTCATTTCTTCGATTTAAGAAGCGCCATCAACCGCTCTTCTATCTCCTCGGCGTACACCAAACGAAGCAGCATGTACTCATCCCATTTTTCTCTGTCTAATAGTTTCTGCTGGTGCGCCAACACAGTGGCAGAGAAGTTTTCCTGAGTAACAGAGGCCCAATCTGTCTTCATGTTCGGCATCGGGTCTATCGCCGTCATGCAATTCGTTATCTCAACTTGACGCGCCAAGAGAGCATCCGAATTCATGCCTGCTAACGTCTTGCGAAGTTCTTCATGGGCAGTCGAACCCTTTGGGAGTTGATAAATCCACAAGTCGCGGTCAGCACGGCACTGGTCAAGCGTGGGGGCATGTTCTTGTGCGTACGCTGCGGCTACAAAGATGCCGGAGAGCACGAGAATTGCGTAAGCGTGAGCTCGAGGCCACCTGGACAAGTTGAGAGTGATGGGCTAAGCGGCGCGTGACGAGTCTACGGTGGATTCCTGTGTAAGATTCCACGGTAACAATTCTTCGATGCGATTGATCGGGTGCTCTGCGATGCG
>DATMQI010000270.1:0-7278 GCA_035567135.1 Terriglobales bacterium | reverse complement strand
GGCTACGCTTAGAAACGATGAGGCCGCGTAAGGCCGGTCGTTCACATACTGTTCGAGCCTATGCGCTTCGCCACTAGGTCCTCGCCGGTTACGCACAAGACCGATGGCGTCGATCTCCAACAGCAGTGCAGCCGTGCAGCGGTCCGTGGATGTTTCCGGATAGAAGACGTGAGCCTTGCCAAAGACCTGTTCAAAGGAATGAACGCGGGATGGGCTTTTGTGCAGCAGGTAGCCCAAGTCCGTCGCTGGATTTCCGGTATAGGTGATGGTTAGGAGCATTGTTGTCTACTTTATCGCAAAGCAATGTTTGGCTCATATTCAGGGGAAGGCGCGTTCTGGTCACGCTCTCGCAATCTGAGTCCAATCAATCCCAAAGCGGCCCAGATATTTCCTCAGGCGGTCGGCATCATTGGTGCTGGTTTTCTTCGCTCGTGAGGCACCGAACAATCTACGGCCTGCGTCTGACAGGGTGCGCGCTTCCTGACAAATCTGAATGACCTGAGCCAATTGTGCTCGGTCAAATAGATCAATCTCTGCGAGTTGATCCCGATTCAGAAGCTGAGAAAGTATTTCCCCGGATGCTTCCGCTTCCAGCGACGCCCAGGAAGAATTCAAGCGTTCGATTTCCTCTTCGACGATTTCGGTGGAAATTCGCCCGCCTTGCGCGAGTGTCGCCATGCGAACGACCGCTGCGTTCAGGTCTCGAAAGTTCCTAGACCAGGAAGAGGCCGGGGACAGCGCGAACTGCAAGAACCTCTCACGGGCCTCTTTGTTAAAGGTCACGTGGTGGTTGGTTCGAGTCTCGAATTGCTCCAACTCGAACTGCAGGTTCGGCTCTATGTCTTCTGGGCGTGAGCGCAGCCCCGGCAAGGAAAATGTCCAAAGATTGATCCGGGCCAGCAGGTCTTCCCGGAAGCTGCCTTCCCGCACCGCGGCGAAGAGGTCCTGGTTGGTTCCAGCGATGAGTTGAAAATCACTATGAGCCTCGCGATCTGAACCTAGAGGTGAGAAAGTTTTTTCCTCAAGCGCTCGCAGGAGCATAGCCTGTTCGTCGATGCCAAGTTCACCGATCTCGTCCAGAAAGAGGACGCCCTTATCGGCGACTCGCAAGACACCCGCCCGGTCCCTTAGGGCTCCGGTAAACGCACCTTTCACGTGGCCAAATAACGTCGACATCGCAGCGTCGCCCCGCACGGTTGCGCAATTGACGTCAACAAAATCTCCGGTCACCGTATGGCGAAGCTTTTTCAACTCGAATATACGGCGTGCGAGTTTTGACTTGCCGGCTCCAGTGGGCCCCATCAAGAGCAGGGGATCGCGCGTGGCGATGGCCACTTGTTCAATCCGGTCGATCAGTTGGTTGAATGCCGGATTACGCGTGTCGATGCCACCTTTCAGGTACGAGACGGCATAACTCTGTTCCTGACGGAAGCGCGACGCGATGCGGTCGTACTTGGAAAGATCGAGATCGATAACCTTTATCTGTCCGGGTGCGCCTCGGTCGCGCTCGGGGGAGGCTTGGAGCAATCTGCCTGGCAAGTATCTTGATTCCGTCAGAAGGAAGAGGCAAATCTGGGCAACGTGCGTTCCCGTGGTGATGTGGACCAGATACTCTTCCGCATCCGTATCGAACGGATAGGAACGAGCAAATTTGAAAAGCGTCTCGTAAACTCGCTCAAAATCCCAAGGGTCACCAAATTCGATTTCGTTGAGGCGCACCGTTGTTTCCGGCGAGACTGCCGCAATATCTTTGACAAGAAGCTGGGCAAGCGATTTGTCGCGGAGCCCGTGAAGGAGTTCCAAGCGCTTGACCACAAAGTCGGGTTGTCGGCAGATGGAGACCGTGGGTCTCCAGCTCTGCCACCGATCCTGATTTCGTCCGGCATCCAGGGTGGTCCCCAAAAGCCCAACAACAACATTGGCCTTTTCAGCCATATCTGTGAGTATACATCCTTATCCTATAAGATTGCTAAATGCACATGTGAATAGGCCGTATCAGTCTAAGTATTTTGTTTATAATCGCTTGGCAGAACTAGCCGAAAGGCGACGGTGTTGCTCTATGTCAGTACAGAACGATAGGGAGAGAGAGGTTCCGCGAGCGAATTGGGAGTCGCGGACCAGTTGAGGCGCCAGGGCAGGTCATACTGCCTGGCGCCTCTCCGAGTTCGCAAAAGTACTGAGGCCAGATGAAGGAGGATGACATGGCGGAGCCGACCTACAACGTAATCGTTCCGGAAAAGGGCGCACCCATTAAGGCGTGGACGAAGGGAGTGCAGCTCGAAGATCAGGCGCGTCAGCAGCTCTTGAACGTCGCGCAGCTTCCTTTTATTTTCAAATGGGTTGCCGCCATGCCGGATGTTCACTGGGGCGTAGGCGCTACGATAGGCAGCGTCATCCCAACCAAGGGTGCCATTATTCCGGCCGCTGTCGGTGTGGACATTGGTTGCGGCATGATGGCCGTGCAGACCGACCTCAACGCACGCGACTTACCGGATAACCTTCACGCGATTCGTACCGCCATCGAAAAAGCCGTTCCGCATGGTCGAACCAATCATGGTGGTGCGGGTGACGTAGGCGCTTGGAATCAGATTCCGAGTCACAACGACGAAGTGTGGCAGACCTTGAAGCCTCGCTACGACGCGATTCTCGAAAAGCACCCGAAACTGGACCGTGGAAATCACTCAAACCACCTCGGCACTTTGGGAACGGGAAATCACTTCATCGAAGTGTGTCTGGATGAGGCGGAAAACGTGTGGTTCATGCTGCACAGCGGTTCGCGCGGTGTTGGCAACCGCATGGGCAGCTACTTCATTGAGGTCGCGCGCAAGGACATGCAGAAGTTTTTCATCAACTTACCTGACAAGGACCTGGCTTATTTTTCAGAAGGGACTGAGCACTTTGGCGACTACGTAGAAGCGGTCGAATGGGCGCAGGACTTTGCCCGGTGGAATCGTCACTTGATGATGGAGCAGATCGTCGGCGCAGTTCGTGACTCAGGTGAGGTCCGCCCGTTTGTCGCTGAACTGAAAGCCATCAACTGCCACCACAACTATGTGGCTCGCGAAAAGCACTATGGCCAGAACATTCTGGTCACCCGCAAAGGCGCAGTGCGCGCCCGCGAAGGCGATATGGGAATCATTCCTGGAAGCATGGGAGCGCGTTCCTATATCGTCCGCGGCAAGGGCAACATGGAAAGCTTCATGAGCTGTAGCCACGGAGCGGGCCGTGCAATGTCTCGTGGCGAAGCCAAGCGCCGTTTCACGGTTGAGGACCACATTCGCATGACCGCCGGCGTAGAGTGCCGGAAAGATGCGGACGTAATCGATGAGACTCCGGCCGCATACAAGTCGATCGAATCCGTCATGGCTGCGCAGGCAGACTTGGTGGAAATCGTTCACACGTTACGCCAGGTTGTGTGCGTGAAAGGATAGGCGGGATCTTTTGGGGAACCCGCATCAACGGAGCGGATGCATGATTCGCATTGACGGATCGGCGGGCGAGGGCGGCGGACAGATGTTAAGGTCCGCCCTTAGCCTTTCACTCGTGACAGGAAAAGCGTTCCGGATGGAGAACATCCGCGCCAAGCGAGAAAGGCCCGGACTTCTCCGGCAACATCTCACTGCGGTTCTTGCCTCGTGTGAAATCGCGAGCGCACAAGCCGAGGGCGCGAATCTGGGTTCAAAGACACTCACCTTCACTCCGGGCTCTGTGCGGTCCGGAAACTATCACTTTGCGATTGGAACGGCCGGTAGCGGAACGTTGGTTCTCCAGACCATCCTCCCGGCTCTGATGACGGCGTCCGGGCGGAGCGAGATCATAATCGAAGGCGGCACGCACAACATGCAGGCGCCGCCACTGGATTTTCTGCAGAAAGCATTTTTGCCGGTGCTAAACAGGCTCGGTCCAAAGATCGAGATTCGACTTGAAAAGTATGGGTTCTATCCGGCTGGCGGTGGCCGTTTTATCGCCACGATTGAACCGTGCGAACGCCTTATGTCGATTCAACTACTGGAGAGGGGCGAGATCGAACGCCGTAGCGCGGTTGCAATTGTCGCGAATCTGCCGCGCAGCATTGCGCAGCGCGAGACAGATACAATCGGTAAACTGCTGAATTGGAACGCTGAGTCTATCGAGATCGTCGAGACACGAAACTCGGTCGGCCCTGGAAATATCGTTCTGATCGAACTTGCAAGCAGCAATGTGACCGAAGTGTTCTGCGGTTTTGGGCGTATCGGCGCAAGCGCAGAGAGCGTGGCGTCCGAGGCCGCCGACGCGGCACGCTCCTATCTCGTGTCGGGAGCGGTGTCAGGAGAACACCTTACTGATCAGCTCTTACTTCCATTCGCCTTGGCGGGTGGTGGCGCCTTCACCGCCGAGAAGTTGAATCTCCATTCCCGAACCAACATGGACATTATCCGCTGCTTCCTGCCGGTGGATTTCGTGGCCTCTGAGGTCGGTGAACTCATGCGTGTTGAAGTGCAAGCGAGTAACTGAAGTGTCCGTTCAATCAACACGCCCTTCACGTCCGAGGGGATCACTCGGCCAAAATCAATTTGCGCTGATGTTACTTCTCACGAATGTCCAATAGAGATATACGTTAAATCAGCAGCGGTTGGTCTGATATCCTCCAACTATGGAGAACCGTTCAATTGGTGATGTAGGTGGGACGCCTGGCGGTCTAAGTCATTTTGTGATCGGTTTTATTATTACCTGCCTGGGAGGATATTTTCTGGCCAATCAGGTCAGCGTTGTTGGTTCGTATTGGAGTTTCTACGGCGCAAACACTTTCGGCATAACACTTGTGCCGCTGTTGATTGGCGTTGGTATCTTATTTTGGAATGGCCGAAGCATGGCCGGCTGGCTTCTCACTATCGCAGGCGCCCTTTTCATCTTGGGCGGCGTTATCGCAAACATGCACATCTATTTTCGCCCGACCAGCCTTTTCAATACGCTCGTGATGCTTGTCCTGTTCGTCGGAGGACTCGGATTGATCGCGCGCGCGCTCAGTCCTCATCGAAAATAAGGCTTGCTGGTGGCATAAGAAAGGGAATTGGGGCGCACACCCGAAGATGCATTTCCCCTCAGAGCGTTTGAAATCTTTCCTTCACTTCCCGGACAAAATCCAAAAATCCGGGTGAGTTGGTAATCCCCGGACGCCAGCACAGATCCCGCTCGATCAGGTCGTAGGTCTCCTGTATGCGCGCACCGGGAAGAATATTCCCCGCGGCATCGCGATCGCGGCCCATCAGCCAGAGGTGGTCCGCCACCGTCGCTGCAGCAGTCACATCGTGAGTCACGACGATGATGGTGTTCAGTTCGTCCAGGCAGGCAATCTCATTGATCAACTCACAGACCTTTGCTTCCATCACCAGGTCGAGCCCGGAAAACGGCTCGTCCATGAGCAGAAAATGTTCGCTGCACAAAAGCTGCTGCGCAATGGCGATTCTTTGCCGCTGGCCGCCGGAAATCTGAGCCGGATAGAATTGCGCCTGGTCCACCATATCCAGCCGCTGCAGGTATTTCGTCACCTTTTCGTGCGCCTTGTCGTGACTCTTCTCCATCTGTTTTGCGGCCACCATCAGGTTGCTGAAAATGGTGCGGTTCTCGAAGAGCGGGTAATTCTGGGCAACCACTCCGACCATACCCGCTTTCACGGGAGTCAGCGTGGAATTCACCAGCACTTGTCCTGAAGTAGGATGATTCAGCCCTGCGATGATGCGAAACAGTTGTGTCTTGCCGATGCCCGAAGGCCCAAGAAAACCCACAACCTGGCCCTGGGTGTGGCCCTCGCGCACGATATCGCGAATCTCCGCATTGACATCACGGAGAATAACCTTGTCCTCGTACGAGAGGCCCACGTGGTCAATCTTTAGCAGCGTTTCAGCGTAGGTGCACCGTTCAGGCACTGGTTTTGTCCTCGCAAATCTCCGATCGATTATCTTTTCTCGAGCTGCAACCCTGCGTAAGGAAACAGGAAAGTCTTGGCTAGGCCCAGAACGTAATCCTGAAACATTCCTATCACCAGGATCGCGATTTGAATGGCAAACACTGCTTCTAGTCGAAAATGCTTGTTCTGGTTGAGGAGCAAAGCCCCCACACCGCCTTCCGAGCGAGAGATGCCTTCCACCATCGTCAGCATCATCCAGCCCATGGCTGCGTTCTGGCGCATGGCATCGAATGCCGCGTCTGCCCTGCCAAGCACGATCACTTCCCACACCACGCGCCACTCGCCCATCCGCAGTGTGCGCGCCAGGTCAAACTTCTCCTTGGGAACTTGCGCCACCACGTCGATCATGCTGGTCACGAAAAACACCGCCACACCGAAAACCAGCAAACTGACTTTCAGCCGGTGGCCGCTCGCAAAAATGACGGTGAAAAAGAACGTGAGGCCGACCATCCCCAGAAAACGCCCCTTCGAAGCTGCTTGCGCGATGGGTTGGAAAAAAGGAACCACCGTAAGATATGCAAGCACCAGCGAGATCAGCGTCGCCCAGGCCATGGCCTGCACGTTCAACAGAAAGCTGACAATCAACTCTTGTCCAAGACCCTCGTGATTCCAAAGATCGACGAACGCGCGCCAGACATCCAGCGGTTTTGGCAGGAATACGTAAGTGGAAGTTGCCCACACCATCAGCAACACGGCAATCTGGAACACAACGATGAACCGGAACGCCGACTTGGAAATCACCCGGTTCGGAGAAAACGCTCCCAGCATATCGTGCCAGATGCTTCGACCGGGCACCGTTGGGGGACGAATCGCGGCCGTTGTCGCACCCGCCTCAATCGTCCCCGTTGCCTGCTTGATGGGATTCACCTTAGCTCCTATTCCTTGCCCGAAAGAATGATCTCGACGCGCCGGTTTTTCGCCCGGCCTTCCGCCGTATCGTTGGACGCCAGTGGCTTCGAGTCGCCATAGGCATGAATACGGAAACGGCTGTCGGGGAAATTCGAGGGAGCTTTTCTCTGCAACCAGTCCCGCACCGCTTGCGCTCGGCGCTCTGCTAGGTCCATGTTCCCTTCGCGGGAGCCGGTATTGTCCGTGTGTCCATTCAGAGTGACGAACAAAGCGCCGGCAATCGCCAGGTCGTCTTTGATCTCGTACATCTTGCGCTCGCCGGCAGTCGTGAACGATGCCTTGCCCGTGTCGAACTCAATGCTCCAGTCGCGCTTGGAAACGACCGTTCCCGTATCTCCGCTCGAACTGAAGCTGGCAACATCGGCTTCTGCCCCCGTCTGCGAGAGCATCGAAGAAGCTCCCAGAACGTAAGAAGTATCCAG
>DATMQI010000269.1:0-12929 GCA_035567135.1 Terriglobales bacterium | reverse complement strand
CTTAAATCATGGCTTCTGTACCCGTGAGTTCTCGACGAAATCAACTCCTGGAGTGGTTTCCCTTCTACGTCCACCGCTTGGTTGGAGACGTAAGATACAGGGCCTTGAAGGACTATCAGCAAGCTTGGTATCTGAATCTGCTGTTTGCGTCATGGGTTTCAGAGCGACCGGGATATTTGCCAGACGACGGGCAGTTGTGGCGCCTCGCGAATGCGCGCACTCGGCAATTCTTTGAGAAAGAATGTGAGCCGATCCTGTGCATGTTCGAGCGCGAGGGCTCGATGACTGACGGTGCTGTCTGGGTTTATAACCGCGTGCTCCTGGAGATCTATGACGAACAGGTTCTTAAATTCCACAAGAGGAGACGTAAATCCTCAAAATCCACAGATGACAACACCACCTCTTATCTAGATTTTGAAGGTACACTTAAGAAACCCAATGGAAGAGAAGAATGTAAAATTCATCCGCAGTCTGGCCTCACCCAGTGGGGGACTTGTTGGGAATGCTATGCAGAAAAATGTAGCAGTCAAACAGGCTGAGGAGCCGGAGACGTGCCCGATATGCAGTGGCACCGGGTGGAAAGACGTCGTTTCTGGAAAAGAGAGACGGGTTACGCGTTGCCAGTGTTTCATGCAAACCCAGGCCACGCAGATATTAGCCGCATCCGAGATCCCCGCCCGCTATGCGGATTGCGAGTTTTCGAATTATGAAACCGGAGGGAACGATGGTCTCGCCGGCGCAAAGATTAAGATTGAAAACTGGGTTCGTCAATATCCGTTAGATCGAAGCGGGCTTTTGTTGATTGGCCCTAGCGGAGTGGGGAAGACTCATCTCTCCGTTGCCGCACTGAAGCAACTAATCCAGAAAGGCGTGCACTGCCTTTTCTGTGATTACCGCGAGCTTCTGAAGAAGATACAAAATTCATATAACCCATCAGTGCAGACGACGGAATTGGAGCTCTTGCGACCCATTTTCGAAACCGAAGTGGTGTTGCTGGACGACCTCGGTGCAGTGAAGCCTTCTGAGTGGGTATGGGATACGGTTAGTCTGGTTTTGAACGCTCGCTACAATGAAAAACTGACGACGCTGATTACCAGCAACTTCCTGGACGGTGCTAGCGCAGCAGCAGAAAAAGTGGATGGCCCACGTCGTGCTTCGCGTGAAGAGACATTAGGCGACCGGATCGGCGAGCGTATGCGATCTCGTCTCTTCGAGATGTGTCGGCTCGTCCTGGTGAACGGGAAAGACTATCGGCAGAAATTTCGCAGCGCCAGCTTCCGCTAGGTGTGTTCTCCCACTCCCAAGCGGACGTTCCACCGCCGGTTGCGTCCAAACTGTCACAGAAACATTTGGCGGTATCTGTCTCCCGGGCAAAATCCACACTAGAATGACCTTGTGCTTACGTACCGGCTGGAGTTTGTGCCCGCCCGCGACGCTGAACTTTGGGTGACGGTCCCAGCCACGCCAGCGGTGTTTTCGCTTCGCGGCGATGACACGCAAGCTGAGCCTTACGTCAGCAAAACTGCGAACCTGAAGCGACGCCTTCAGAGATTACTCGGCGAGCCTGCGGATCACAGCAAGAGACTCAGTCTGCGGGATCGCGTTCGATGGGTCGAATACACGTCGACTGGTTCGGACTTCGAATCTGGCTTTCTGCTTTACCGGCTCTTGCGGTCCGCGTTTCCGGATACCTACGGCAAGCGCCTGCGACTGCGGTTGGCTCCTCTAGTCAAGTTGCATCTGGAGAACGAATTCCCACGCGCTTCTATCACCACACGGCTCGGCCGTCTCGGCGGGCGCAATATTTACTACGGGCCATTCCCCTCGCGCACTGTGGCAGAAAAGTTTGCCAGCGATTCGCTGGATTTTTTCAAGATGCGCCGCTGCGTCGACGATCTGCATCCCGATCCCAAGTTTCCGGGCTGCATCTACTCGGAGATGAAGATGTGTTTGGCACCGTGTTTCAAGGGCTGCAGCGACGAGGAATACGGAGCCGAAGTGTCTCGCGTGCAGGCATACTTCGACACCAGCGGCAAATCCCTGGTGCGGGAAATCTCCATTCAGCGGGATACAGCCTCAGCCAATCTGGAATTCGAAAATGCCTCCGCCCTGCATGCGCGCTTGGATAAGCTCAAACCCATGCTGACCCAACTTCCGGAAATCGTTCACCGTATCGATCGTCTGGCGGGCGTAATGGTGCAACCAAGCGCCAGCCCGGAGTCGGTCAACTTCTTTCGAATCGATGCCGGTTGTCTCTCCGGTCCACTGACGTTTCCGATTCAGTCTTCAGAACACACAAAGTCGCAGTCAATGGAATCGCGAGTCCAAGCCGTCCTCGCCTCATTCCCACCCGCAACTACAAGCACCGCCCTAGAGACCATGGAACACCTTTGCCTGCTTAAACGCTGGTATTACCGCGGCAGCCGAATTGGCGAAATATTTTTTGCGGACGAGCGAGGCGCGCTGCCAATGCGCCGCGTCGTGCGCGGCATATCGCGAGTTTATCGCGGAGAACAATCAGAAGAAGACTCGCTGAATATCATCAACACGTCGCCTGCCTCAGGCATAGAGAGGAGTCGTGAACTATGAAAAAAGAAGATAGCAAGGATAAAGCGTTGCGCAAGCACATTGTCGATCTGCTTCAAGGAGGTAACGCACACGCCAAGTTTGAAGAACTCACGGCTGGCATTCCACCCAAATTGCTCGGGGAAAGGCCCGCAGGTCTGCCCCATTCGCTCTGGATGCTGCTGGAACACCTGCGCATCGCGCAATGGGACATTCTTGAGTTCAGCCGGAATACGAAACACGCCTCCCCGAAATGGCCCGAAGAATATTGGCCAAAAACAGAAAAGCCGCCCAGCACGGCCGACTGGAACGCAAGCATCAAGAAATTCCGCCAGGACTTGAAGGCGATGCAGGATTTGGTGAAAGATCCCAGGACCGATCTGTTTGCCCGGATCCCGTGGGGTGATGGCCAGACGGTTCTTCGCGAAGCCCTGTTGGTGGCCGATCACAACGCGTATCATCTCGGGCAAATGTTAGACGTACGCCGTCTGCTGCGAGTGTGGCCAGGGAAATAGATCAACTGCGCCACGGATTCCCGCCAATAAAATTAGCCTGCTTTGTTGATCTTAAAACTCTGACTGGGTCGCTTCCTAAACACGACTCGCACTCCCTCGCGCCATCTCTCGTCGATGCCCATCAATACCCAGTCGATCTTGGGCGAGAGGTAATGCAATAACGTATCCGTCGCAGGGTGCACGTGCAGGGCCGGCGCCACCAGAAAGAGCAGGGGCTTATCGGCGCGCAGTTCTCGTCCCGGAAAGTATCCGAAACGCTGAAACTCGCCACGAGCATGATGCCAAGCAACTCGCGACCAGTAATCCAGGCCCTGTAGCGGCAAGTGGATATCCTCATCGGCTTTCAGTTCGAGCACCGCGAGGCGTCCGTCCCGGGTGACGCTAAGCACGTCAATCATGGCGCGATCCGAAGCGGAAAATGCCGGCACTTGAGAATACAGGCAGGTCGAATCGAGGCGTTCGTCGACCGCCGCGACATCCTTGACGACTAACGATTCCAGCCAGCGCTCCGGATGCAGACGCCATAAAGGATGATCGCGCGGGCCCTCGGGATGACGCACTTCGCCGATGCTTCGGATCAGTTGGGTGAACGCCGCGATGGTGGTCTCTCCGAGAATTCTTTCTTGCGCGCCCACTCCAAATACCACTTCCGAGCTGCTGTGGAACGATCCGGGCTGGTGGGACAGGCGTGCGCGCGCGAATTCCAGTCCATGACAGCGGAACGCGATCTCGGCGGGCGATAAAGTGGCAACTTCGGCTTCAGACATAAGCTCGCGAACCTGCGAGACCGCTAGCGCAAACCTTGTTTGTACCGCCGATTCATCAGTCGAATGCACCAGTCGAGTTGCAACATTGCCGCAGTCCGAGATATCCAGTTCTTTTAGGTTGTCGTCCCGCTCCTCCAGTTCGTACAGCTGCCACTTGGCCCCGTCGGGATTTAAATGTGCCATACGCTCCTTTGTCAGTCCAGAAGCTCCCGCGGGCACGAACAGCTTTAGTCCTTCGACAACGAACTTCCGTGCTTGCGCAATCCGGCAGGCATCGAGCCACAAAATACCGAACGTCAGCGCCGCATCAATGGAGCCCTGCGTCTCCTGCCCGTTTACGCCCAATACGGCAAACGCAGATTGCCCCCGATGCAGCAATCCTCGTGTATAAACTGGTCCAAAAGATCGTTCCAGATCCATGGATGTGCTGAGCCGAGTTACGCTGAAGCCGGAGAACCGGCGCTGCAGCACGCGTTGCAATATCCGCTGATAGGCGACGCGTGCGGCCCGCTTCGCCGAGGGAGTGCGTCGATCACGCTCGCGGCAAATCTCAAGTTTTGTAGGCTTCGTCTGTCCCAGACGTTGTACCGCCAGCCGAAGGATTTCATTCTTAACTTCAGCCTCCAGCACCCGCCGCACGAAGTTCCGCTCCGCCGACCACAGATGCAGCAGGCATTTGTTGCGTTCCCCAGAGATGGAATATTTGGATTGCGCGAGATCAAAAACTACAGCGCCGTCTTCAATGATCACGGCATCGTGAGCGCAAACTAGAAAGTCTTCGACCGTGCTTACGAGGGATTCCGGAGTCACAGCGGAATTGTTTCAGTTGAGTTCTGTCTCGTCTGTGATGAATGAACACCGTTTTAATGGTCAAAGGTTTGGATGGCCTCAGAGAAACGCGGGTGAGGGCGGCCACACCACATCGTTGCCTATGGGATAATGACAGAAGGAGCTTTTCAGCTTCCCCGGACATCTAATTAACGTGGACAAAAATAGATTCTTTTTCCAACATTACGGGCTGACTGAGCACGATCTCGAGGAATATTTGGCAGCGGCTCTGTCGGCGGGCGGCGATTTCGCCGACCTTTATTTTGAGTATCTTTCTTCCACTTCGCTCCTGGTAGACGAATCCATGGTGAAGTCCGCCTCCCAGGGGATCTCCGCCGGCTGCGGAGTCCGCGTGGTTGCCGGCGAGCGCACCGGATACGCGTATACTGACGACCTTTCACCGGAGCGCATTCTGCATGCTGCTCGGACCGCTGCGTTGATTGCCAGCGGACCGGCCAAGACTCCCGCAGTCGGCTTCCAGGAAAAGCCCGCCCGCAGTTTGTACCCGGTGACGCTGCCCTCCGTGGATGCAGAAATAACTGCCAAGGTAGAACTGGTGATGCGGGCGGATCGCGCGGCTCGCGCCTACGACCCCCGTATCAAAGAAGTGCGCGCCAGTTATGCGGATGAACTGCGTCACATTTTGGTTGTTGGGTCGGATGGCACCTTCGCAGAGGACTCTCAGCCGCTGGCGCGAGTGAACGTTTCTTCGATCGCCAAGACCGACGGTAATTCCGCGCGTGGCAGTTCTGGTGGTGGTGGCCGGGTAGCGCTAGACTTTTTCTTCGGGGAAAAGACCCCAGAGTATTTTGCCAGAGAGGCTTCGCGCCAGGCGATCCTGCAGCTCGACGCCCGCGAGGCTCCGGCGGGTGAGATGGAAGTCGTTCTCGGTCCCGGCTGGCCCGGCGTTCTTCTGCATGAGGCCGTGGGTCACGGGCTGGAGGCTGACTTCAATCGCAAGCAGACTTCCGCATTCGCTGGATTAATCGGAAAGCGAGTGGCCAGCGAAAAGTGCACGGTGGTGGACAACGGCACTATGCCCTGGCGCCGCGGTTCGCTCAACGTAGACGATGAAGGCGAGCCCACGCAGAACACAGTGCTCATCGAGAAGGGAATTTTGAAGGGATACCTAAGTGATAAGCTCTCAGCGCGTTTGATGGGAGTAGCGGATACCGGTAACGGACGCCGCGAGAGCTACGAGCACATTCCCATGCCGCGTATGACTAACACCTACATGCTGGCCGGTGAAGATGAACCTCAGGACATTATCCGTTCTGTCCGGCGTGGTCTTTACGCTGTAAATTTCGGTGGTGGGCAGGTCGACATTACAAATGGAAAATTTGTTTTCTCGGCATCGGAAGCATATCTGATCGAAGACGGACAGATTACAGCTCCTATCAAAGGGGCGACCTTGATCGGAAATGGGCCCGACGTCCTCACTCGCGTTTCCATGGTCGGCAATGACTTGAAGCTCGACGAAGGCGTTGGCACGTGCGGCAAGGACGGACAGGCCGTACCCGTTGGTGTGGGCATTCCGACAATTAAGATCGATCGCTTGACTGTGGGCGGAACGGTCAGGAAAGATGCCGGCGGTTTCATGCAGTAAATCTGCCAATGAATCTGCCTGTGTTTCCTTTGTGTATCTTCGTGTCCTTTGTGGTCGATGCCCTTTTAATGGCTTAACCACAAAGAACATGAAGGTACACAAAGGAATCCTAGAATACTTTAAATATCATGTCTGAAACCCAACTTGAAACTCGTAATCAGAAAATTGAAACCGACCTCCGCGAACTGGCGCAGGACATCGTCCGCAGGGCTGTTTCTGGAGGAGCTAGCGCGGCAGAGTGCGTCATCCGGGAAGGGGATGAATTTTCTACCGTTGTCCGGTTAGGACAAGTCGAAACTCTGAAAGAGTCCGGCTCGAAGGCCATCGGCTTGCGCGTTTTCTACGGCAAACGCGCGGCCAGCACCTATTCCAGCGACTTCTCCCGCTCCGGCCTCGATCGCATGGTGAAATCGGCGCTGGAGCTCGCCAAGATCACTTCTGAAGACCCGTACGGGGGAATACCGGAAGCCACGCAACTGGGCTCAATCGAGGGCAATCTCGATCTCTTCTCAGCCGATGTTTATTCTCTTCCCGGAGAAGAACGCATCAGCTATGCACGCCGTGCGGAGAAAGCTGCGCGCGACTACGATCCTCGCATCAAGAATTCCGAGGGTGGTTCGTTCGAAGCCGCGACCGGACGTAAGATTCTGGCAAACTCGCACGGCTTCGTCGGCGAATACCAGCGCTCCTATTGTTCGCTGGCGGCGGTGCCCATCGCGCAATCAGATGACGGCGCCAAGCAGCGGGATTACTGGTTTTCGGTCGCCCGTAGCCTGCGTCGGCTTGAGTCTCCCGAATCTGTCGGAAAGACGGCCGCTCAGCGCGCCTTGCGTCGCCTGGGTGCTCGAAAATCGAAGACCGCGCAAGTGCCTGTGGTTCTCGATCCCATGGTGTCCAGTTCGATTCTCGAACACATTTTCGAGGGAGTGAACGGAGATTCCGTTTATCGAGGGGCATCGTTTCTTGCAGGCAAGCTGGGACAAAAAATTGCGGGCGATAGCGTTAATGTAATCGACGACGGCACCATCCCCGGCGGTTTTGGGACCAGTCCTTTTGACGGCGAGGGCGTTCCAACCAGGCGTACCATCGTCATCGAAAACGGCGTGCTAAGCTCTTATTTGTTGAACACGTACTCGGCGAAAAAGCTGGGACTCCAGACAACTGGCAATGCTTCTCGCGGATTGGCAGGAACGCCGGGAATCGGACCGGGAAACTACTTCCTGCAGCCAGGGATTAAGACGCCGAAGCAGATCATCTCGGAGATTAAAGACGGACTCTACGTCACCGAGTTTCTCGGACATGGGGCCAATCTGGTGACTGGCGATTATTCGCGCGGCGCTTCGGGCCTGTGGATTTCCGGCGGGGAGATTGCTTATCCGGTAGAAGAAATCACCGTCGCCGGCAACTTGAAGGAAATGTTCTTTAATATTTCAGAGGTGGGAAACGATCTCGAGTTTCGCGGTGCGGTCGCTTGCCCAACCATAAGAATCGATGGCCTTACGGTTGGAGGAGAATAGATTAGTCTTGAAAGCCGATCGTCGTCACCAAAAAGCCGGGTCGCCGTGCAGTTCCAAAACTTGCCAAGCTTCCCGGCTTCTAACTGGTCGATGGATTACAGCTGAATAATTACTTGCTGCGACCGTGAGCGGCTGCCTCCCTTGCCAATAGTGCTCTCGCCTGCAGGTCTCCAGCTCCGGCTTCCTTGGTGGTTTGAGCCTGCGTTTCTGTGGCTTCCTGCAGAATCTTGGCAGCGTTGCTGATCTTCACTGTATCGTTGACTGCGGTCTGTGGTGTCGCGGCAGGCGCTGGTTGACGCGTCTGCGATGGCTGAACTGCAGTCTGAGCTTGGACGTGCGCTGTACTGCTTACTGGGCTAATCATTGTGAAACCCCCTACTGGTCTCCTTCGGCATCGACGCCAATAACTTTAGTTCGTATAAGAAGCCCTTCCAGAGCGGGGAGTACAATCTTCGCATGGGCGGCTTCATCGAGCCATCTCCGCTGGCTGAACGGGAACCTGACTCGAACTTGCGTCCAATTCTGTTGGGTGTGGCGCTGGTCATAGTTGTGGTCGGCATCATTGCCTTGCTTACTCGCGGCAGTCCTAGAAGCACGGCTGTGCCGCATCCCTACGCAGCCAAGCTCAAGCTTTCCGATCTAAAGATGAGCGCCGCGGAGAATTTTGTGGGCGCCAGCGTAACCTACATCGACGGAACCGTCACCAACACTGGCGATAAGACGGTTACGCACGCGATCGTGCACGTTGCGTTCAAGAATTCGCTGGGAGAAGTTGCCCAGGCGGAAGATGTTCCGCTGCACGTTCTACAGACCAGCGGGCCCTATCCCGACGCTGTCGATGTCAGCCTGTCGCCGTTGGTACCCAGCCAAAGTAAGCCGTTTCGTCTGACCTTCGAACACATCAGCAGCGACTGGAATCAAGCCTATCCCGATGTGCAAGTCACCGACGTCTCGGTCAAGTAGCAAGCGCCACCGATTTCCGCGATTATGACGGATCAGCTCTTAATGATTCTTGCGTCCTGATCCGTGTGATCTGTGCGAATCCGTGGCCCGGTTCCTTTAGAATGCCTTCATGGCTGATGCAAAGCCAATTCGTTTGACGGAGTCGGTGAAAGCTGCGGGTTGAGCGTCCAAGCTGAGTCCGGCGGCGCTGGACACGGTGCTTGGGAAATTAGCCCGGCAGCATGATCCCAATGTTCTGGTCGGCTTCGATCAAGCCGACGACGCCGGAGTCTATCTAATCGGACCGGGCACTGCGCTGGTGCAAACTGTGGATTTCTTCACACCGATGGTGGACGATCCTTACACCTTTGGCCAGATTGCCGCCACCAACTCTCTGAGCGACGTTTACGCTATGGGAGGCCAGCCGCGTACTTCACTTGCGCTAGTATGTTTTCCAGAAAAGGCGGACTTGGCAATTCTGGAGCGCATTCTCGCCGGTGGACTTTCGAAAATGATCGAAGCCGGATGCTCCGTGATTGGCGGGCACAGTGTTCGCGACGAAGAAATGAAGTTTGGATATTCCGTCACTGGCTTAGTCGATCCCGCGAGGGTGCTTACCAATGGCGGTGCAAAGGCGGGGGATCGTCTCCTGTTCACCAAAGCGTTGGGAACAGGCGTGATCTCCACGGCGATCAAGAAAAAAGTTGCCAAGCAGCCGTGGATCGACGCCGCCACCACCTCCATGACCACGCTAAACAAGAGAGCCGCCGAGGTCATCTCGGGTCATGTGGGACCGGGTCTGCGGCCCGGTCGGCCGGAACAAAGCTCCGCTGCCTTCGCTGTCCACGCCATGACGGACGTTACCGGCTTCGGCCTGATCGGACATGGCCGCGAAATTGCACTGGCGTCGGGCGTTTCGCTTCGCTTCTATGCCAATCGTGTTCCGTTGCTCGAAGGCGCGCTCGAATGCGTTCGCGCCGGCCACATTCCCGGAGGCCTGAGGGCCAACCGTGAATTCGCCGAGTGCGTGGTTGGCTATGAAGATGGAATCAGCGAAGAGCTGAAGACGATTCTGTTCGATCCGCAAACCGCCGGAGGACTATTGATTTCAGTCGCGTCGGAGGATGCAACTGAACTCACGCGAGCTCTCACTGCGGCTGGGGTTCCGGCCGTAGTCATCGGGGAAGTGTTGCCGTCAGCTAAGCCCCTGATCGCGGTTGCGCTCTGATGCTGCGCCAGTCGCTCAATCTCGCGTCTGCAGGAGTTCCCAAATCCGAGCCAGATGATGGTCGTCGTGCTCGGCGACGAAGTACAAATGGTCAACTAACCGCATGGGCTGTTTGAGCCGGGGATGCGGGATGGATCGGGCAAAAATCGTAGGGTCGAGACCCACAACTCGATCCGCGAGCTGTAATCTTGCTTTCCGGAATTCGGCAAGAATCTCGTCGATGCGACGGGTATTGTGCCCCGCTTCGTGAGTCTTCCGATTGCTCAAGTCGGCATGCGTGAGTTCAACGGTTCCCGCCTTGTAGTCGTCAACCCGCGCTATCCACAATGGCTCAAGATCAAGCAAGTGTCCTGCATGCTCTTGGGCCGACCATTTTTCGCCAGGTTTTTGCACTAATCGCTCATGGGGTTGGGAGCGGGCAATCTCCTCAAGCCTTGCGGGCGTGCCTCGCAGGCGGGTGCACAGGTTAGGCAATAACTCCGCCGGAAACGAGAATTCGAACTTCCGCTCAAACCAGTTTGGGACTTGATTCATTGATGCACCGCAATTAAGAAGAATGAAAGCATCCAATTTTCGCAAACGCCAATTCGATTGTGCGAACAACTGCCCCACGGGCCAAAGCCCGCATTCTCGGCTGCCTGATCGGCACGGCTGAAAGCCGTGCCGTGATGCGAATGTGTTTTTTTAGCAAGCTGTGAAGCCGTCCCCTCCCACGAAAAGACTTCATGGATCAGCAACGCATCTCTGAATCGGCTTCTGCCAGCGCCCCGGCAAACGTCATACGGTTGACTCCAGATCTCCGGAACCCGCATCTATGGACTAGTAGATGAGATAAGAGTTCTTCTGTCCGAGCTTCTAAATTTTCTTATCAGGAGGCATTTATGGAAACACGCAAACTTGGACGCAACGGCCCCACGGTGTCCGCCATGGGCCTGGGATGCATGGGCATGTCGGAGTTCTACGGCCGACGAGATGACGACGAGTCCATCGCTACAATTCATCGCGCCCTGGAACTCGGCATTACGTTTCTCGATACCGCCGACGTATACGGGCCATTCACCAACGAAGAGTTGGTGGGCAAAGCAATTCGCGGACTTCGCGACCAAGTGGTGCTGGCAACTAAGTTCGGCATCGTTCGCGATCCGAGTAATCCCAACGTCCGTGGCGTAAATGGCAAGGCGGAATACGTCCGCAAGGCTTGCGAAGGGAGCCTGCGACGGCTGGGCGTGGACACGATTGATCTTTACTATCAGCACCGCGTGGATCCCGATACGCCCATTGAAGAGACGGTCGGCGCGATGGCACAACTGGTCAAAGAGGGCAAAGTTCGATATCTAGGGCTATCGGAGGCGAGTCCCAAGACCCTGCGTCGTGCCGTCAAGGTTCATCCCATTGCTGCGCTGCAGACCGAGTACTCGCTGTGGACGCGCGATCCCGAAGAGGAAATCCTGCCCACCTGCCGCGAACTGGGAATCGGATTTGTCGCCTACAGCCCGCTGGGACGCGGCTTCCTGACAGGAAGGTTCGAAAAATTCGAGGATCTTCCCGCCGATGATTACCGTCGCAATTCACCTCGTTTCCAGGGCGAGAACTTCCAGAAGAATCTTGATCTGGTGCGGCGGGTAGAGGAGATTGCGAAAGAAAAAGGCTGCACACCTTCGCAGTTGGCGCTGGCCTGGGTGCTGGCGCAGGGGAGGGATATTGTGCCGATCCCAGGCACCAAACGGCGCAAGTATTTGGAGGAAAATGTGGGCGCGCTAAATGTGCAGTTGACTCCGGAGGATCTGCGCCGGATCGACGAAGTGTTTCCGCAGGACGCGACCGCTGGAGCGCGCTATCCCGAACACATGATGAACCTGGTAAACGGATGAGGATGGACCAAAAATAACTTGGGGCGGCTGTTGGGCCGCCCCGCAGTATTTCAAGATTTTCTCATCCCCCTCGGGCATGCGATGCTCGGTCGGGATGACAATTCGTTACGGTGAGTTACGCCCTGGCTGGGCTCTCTCCACCCTTGGCAATCCCTGGCCGTCCGGGTTCGGGCTTCAGCACTTGCTGCACGCCATCGTCGGACTTTGGCGGAGGCGTCATCTTGGGAAGTTCCTTGCCGTCGATGATCATCTTGATCTCATTCGCGTCGAGCACTTCACGCTCCAGCAATGCCAACGCAATTCTGACCAGCGCACCGTTATCCTGGGCGAGAATGCCCTTGGCGGTGTTGTAGCCCTGGCCTACGATGCGGCGAACTTCATCGTCGATCTTGATGGCCGTGGCCTCGCTGTAATCACGATGCTGGGCTATCTCGCGGCCAAGGAAAATCTGCTCTTCTTTTTTACCGAAGGTCAGCGGACCAAGATCGCTCATGCCGAACTCGCAGACCATCTTGCGTGCCAGTTCTGTAGCACGCTCAATGTCGTTGCCTGCCCCGGTGCTCATCTGATTGAGGAACATCTCCTCGGCGATTCGGCCGCCCATCATGATGGCGATTTCTGTCTCCAGATATTCCTTGGTGTAGTTGTGCTTGTCGTCGATCGGCAACTGCATGGTCACGCCCAGAGCCATCCCGCGCGGAATGATCGTGACTTTGTGCAGCGGATCTGAATTCGGCAGCTTGGATGCGACCAGCGCATGTCCAGCTTCGTGGTACGCCGTCACCTTTTTCTCTTCTTCCGTGAGGATGAGCGACTTGCGCTCTACGCCCATCAGGACTTTGTCCTTGGCCAGTTCGAAGTCATACATGAGAACGGCTTTGCGGTTTTGCCGCGCCGCGCTCAAGGCAGCTTCGTTCACCATGTTGGCCAGATCTGCCCCGGAGAAGCCTGGAGTGCCCCGTGCCAGCACGGAAAGATCGACATCGTCAGCCAACGGAATCTTGCGGGTGTGGACTCGGAGAATCTCTTCGCGTCCGCGCACGTCGGGACGACTCACCACCACGCGACGGTCAAAACGTCCGGGGCGGAG
>DATMQI010000268.1:0-8618 GCA_035567135.1 Terriglobales bacterium | reverse complement strand
ACAACGAAGGTTCCTTTCTCTGTCAGAACCCGTTCCATGAGTAGATCGAATTCACGCTGATCAACGCTTCCCTCTTTCAGCAGATTCAGGCAGCTCACCGCCAAACCCTGGTATTCGGAGAGTGTGTGATTCACGGGGTCCGCATCAACGCAGCACACATCCTGCCCTTTCGACAATAAGTATTGTGAAAGGATTGCGGATATCAGACTCTTCCCAACCCCACCCTTGCCTTGCAGCAAGATGTGAATCGCCGTTTTACTGCTTGCATTACCGGTTGTGCTTGTCACTGAAGTCCTCCCTTTCGTTTACCGACGTTTTCGCATTCCGTGTGCTCCGCCAATGAAAGCCAGGCCTGTTTTCTTCTAGTCGTTTTAGATTTGCAAACGGGTCCCGGTCTTCAACTGCCGCCACTTTTGTTTCCATCGACCCTTGCGCCGCAGGAGCTTCTTCGTGTTTTCCCAGGCCGCTGGCCGGGGTTGGTTTCTTCCTCGCGCGCCATACAACCAAGTAGAACGTGTGGTAGCACACCTCCAGACCTTCGCTTTGGAGTGCTTCCCAAATATCTTTGAGATTCCGCCCTGAGGTCACCGCCGCTTCTATTTCGGGAAGAAGAGTGCGAATAAGCGCCGCTCTTCTCTTGGGAGGATCGGCTGCCAGTCGTTCTAGACAGCGGCGGTAGTGTTTTTGTGTTGACATGAATCTCTATAGTGCTGTACATATAGCACCATGAAATACGAATGTAAAGGACCAAAAGTGTCAGGTTTCACAGGAATTCACAAATGTCTGCGTTAGTTCGCTCATTCTCACGACGAATCACGCCTTTTCACATGGTTTCACAAGTGTTCTCGCGATTTCACTGTTTTCAACGCGAATAGGAGCAGCGTCCATGAAATGGATGTGGATGGTGTGCAAAAGACACGGGTATTGGAACATAAAGGGTTGTGGCTACGCTTCGCGGTTTTTTGCGAGTAACTTTTTAGTTTTCAGAGAGACAGCATGTGGCGACATTTGCCGGAAATGTGGCACGAATGTGCCACATTCGGAAATCGGGGCAAGGCATGGGAAAGCCTAGAACCGAACGAAGCCTCCTCTTTCCGAGCGAGGAGTTCCGAGAGCGCGTTCGTAACACAGCGAAGGTTAGGGGCTTCCGCTCGGAGCAAGCATTCATTCTCGCTGCTTGCGAGAATGAAATTCGAAGGGGCGAGCATACCGAGGCGACCGAGCAGTTTGAGGCGCGGGTGGCCGCCACGCTTACGAATCTGGCGAAGCAAGTCCAGGGCCTTCAGACGCTCGCGCACGCCCAGGTGGCTCTGACCGACGTGTTCCTGAAATACGTCATCACTTGCGTGGTCGAACCCCCGGAAGATGCGCTACCCGCGGCGCGAGTTCGGGCGAGGTTGCGGTATGAAAAGTTGGTGCGTGCGGCCGCGGAAGGGATCTCCAACAAGAACAGAGCCACTCTCAAGGGGATGGTGGCAGATGACTGACGAGCCCATAATTCGATTACGGCCGAGAAAATCAAAGCACGACGCAAACGAAAATCCACGCAAGGTCACGGGAGTTCTACGCTCCATGCTTCGCATTGTCCAGATGTCGGAGCGGGGAAAGAAGACGCGCGGTACACATGGTGCAGGCGGGAGCGGGCGGTCGCAGCGAACGTTTAATCAGCGAGTGGCCGTCCGGGTTAGTTACTCGGCAAACAAGAATCCGGGGCAGTGGAAGGCCCACGGAAGATATGTGGCCCGCGAGAGCGCGACGCAGGGGGGAAAAGCTGCGGAGGCTGGATTCAATTCTACCGACCAGAACCTTGATATAGCTGCAAAGCTCGACAAATGGCAGGGCGCCGGCGACGAACGACTCTTCAAGATCATCGTATCCCCCGAGTTTGGCGACCGCTTGAACCTCCATCAATATACTCGCGAGCTGTTGCAGCGGATGGAACACGACCTGGGAGCGCAACTCGAATGGGTCGCCGCCGTCCATCACAACACTGAGCATCCCCACGTTCACATCGCTCTTCGGGGAGTGGACAGGAAGGGAATTCCCGTTCGCTTGCCGAGGGAATACATTCGCGGGGGCCTACGTGGGCGGGCAGAGGAGATTGCTACCGAAACTCTGGGCTATCGTTCTGCGGCGGACGCCCACGAGGCGCACCGCCGCGAGGCGGTTCAGGCCCGTTACACGCCGCTGGACCGCATCCTCCAATTCAGCAACGACGGTTCCTCTTCCCATTTTGTGGTTACCGTCAACCCCGAGGACGAATCGCTGTCTGATTCCACCCGGCAACTCCAGAAGCACCTTCTCGCACGGCTCATGCATCTTCAAAAGATGGGGCTCGCGCAGTTCGTCGCGCAGCACCAATGGAGCGTGCAGGCGGACTTTGAGAAGGTACTGAGGACACTTCAACAGAGTGGGGACCGGCAAAAAACGCTTGCGGCGCACGGTGCCTTGCTCTCCGACAAGCGCCTTCCCCTTCAAGTTACACCCCTCCGTCAGTTACAGCGAGTGGCTGGCCGCGTCGTTCTCCACACAGAAGATGAACAAACGGGCAAACGCTACATGCTGATCGAAGGCACGGACGCAAAGGTGCATTTGATCTACCATACGGGCGCGATCGAGCAAGCCCGCAGCGAAGGGAAGCTTGCCGTGGGCAGTTTCATTCGCATCGAGAAACGGTTCACCGACAAGAAACCCACATTGCACGTGGATGACCTCGGAGACGCGAACGCACTCCTACAGAACTCTACCCACTTCCAGAAAGAAGCGGATCTCTTACTTCACCGGGGCGTTCACGAAGTTCAGCCCTCCTGGGGAGGATGGCTGGGGCAATACCAAACGAAGTTGCAAGCTGAACTAGGAAATCCCGAGAGATGCAAGCAGCAGATTTTCGGACGCGGATGACGCTCCACGCAATTCGCGCAACCGGAGAACCACGCGTGCAGCGTTTAACAGGAATCTGAATTACTTCCGAATACGCCGTCATCGGACCATAAGCGCGGATTGATTCTGGCGAAGCTTGCCAATGCATTGGATTTCGGTTTTTTGTATCGTATTTACTTGCGTTAATTACTTACATTAAGTATGGTTAATTATGCGCATGGTCCAGATGAAGAGAACCTTGCCTACACCCATGCTGCGTTCGATTTTCTCGATAGTTGTTTTCGTCGGGTTGTTTCATTTTCTCTTGGCTGAAGCAACCTTCGCCCAGGGTGAAACTACCAGCGCGATCGTTGGGCAAGTCAGCGATCCGACGCACGCTGCCGTACCGGGAGCCACGGTCACGATCACGAATCGCGAGATCGGCCTACAACGCTCCGTCAAGACGGACGATGAGGGCCGGTTCAATTTTCCACAGCTAAAACCCGGCACCTATTCAGTCAGGGTGGAAGCAGAAGGCTTCGATCCGCAGGAGAATGACAATGTGCTTTCGGGTCTAGGACAGAAGCAGTCCGTCAACTTCACTCTTAAGGTCGCTGAATCCAAGCAGACGGTTGAGGTAAGCGGCGAGCCTTCACTCATCAATCCAGAAAACGCAAGCACATCAACGAATCTGAATGCACCAGCGTTGGAGAATCTTCCGAATCCGGGCGGCGATTTAACCTATCCTCTTCAGTTCGCCGCGGGAGCGCTCATCAATACGGCAGGCAGTGGCAATGATTTTGTTGGCGGCACGAATGGATTCGGCAACGTGGAGTTCAATGGCTTGCCCGCTCTCTCGAACGGATACATCGTGGATGGACTGGAAACAAACGATCCGCTGACCAATTTGAACAGCGGACTCTCGACGAATCTTGCCCTCGGACTGAATTCAATATCGGAAGTGACGGTCAATACGCTTTCCTATGCCGTCGATCAGGGGCGGTATGGGGCATCCCAGGTCAACTACGTTACAAAGTCTGGTTCGAACCAGTTTCACGGGAACTTATATGAGTTGTGGAATGGTGCGAAGTTCAACGCCGCCGATTATTTCACGAATGCCACCCCAGGAAGTCACAAACCGGGCTCCACGGTCAATCACTTCGGGGGTAGTGCGGGTGGGCCGATTGTTCGCGACAAGCTGTTTTTCTTCTTCGATAGCGAGTGGGTTCGGATTGCACTACCTATCGTCACAGCCACTACCGTTCCAACCCCGGCATTTCAGAATTACGTTTTGCAGCAACTCCCCTTAGGTGGGACCGATTCTGTCACTGGGTCAGTCTATGAGCCATCACCGCAGTCGGCGCCGTTCTATAACAAGATGTTTTCCCTTTACGGAAATACGAACGGAACGCCTCTGACCGTACTCGGCTGTCCGTTCGATATCGGCGGAGGTAAGCCCGCCATTTTGAACGATGGAGACGGTTGCGCGAACCGCCAGAGCGTCTCGCATTCGAGCGATGATCATGAACAGGTCCAGACGCTTCGAATCGATTACAACATCAATGAAAAAAACACCGCCTGGTTTCGCTTTCAGACGGATACCGGAGTTCAAGCTGCCTATACCGATCCCATCAACCCTTTGTTCAATTCTCTTTCCCCGTAACCCCTGTACTCCTTTGCAGCGGGTTATACCCACGTCTTTTCGCAGAATCTTGTGAATTATTTCAACCCGGCATTTTCATGGTACGAGAGCCTATTCGGGCCTGCGGATTTTCAGAAGACTCTCTCGGCATTTCCCATCGTTTTGCAAGGCAGTGGTGCGAATGCCCCTTTCACGACGGTCGGGGGGCTTGACAACACCTGGGTCCAGGGAAGACGCGCCTCCCGTTTCTTTATCAACGACAACCTCGCTTGGAGCCACGGCGCACACGAGCTACGCTTTGGAACCAACACCCGGATTTTACGCCTGAACGACTACGACTTCGGGCAGGGAACCGTCCCAACTGTAATTTACAGCACGCTGCCGCAATACATTTATGGAGTCGCATCGACAGCGACCAAGACTTTCCCCACCTCAGCGAACGAACCCTTCAACTTCCTTAATCTCGATCTCTACGCACAAGATACATGGAAGGTCACCATGAAGCTGACGTGGACCTTCGGGCTACGAGACACATTGAATTCCAATCCGTTGAATCCGCATCGGCATATCGCTCGTCTGAGCGGCTCCTTCAATTCCATCTCGCATGATGTGAATCAGCCGCTGAACGCCGCTATCCATACCAGTCTCGGAAATGTATTTTCCTCGACGCCCCTCGCAATCATTCAACCCAGAACAGCCATCGCCTGGCAGTTTGAACCCAAGACCGTGCTGCGTGCTGGCTTCGGCGTTTTCAGCGACATAATGCCTGGCACCATCGCCGATGTGGTTGGGGTCAATCCGCCCTACGTGAAAACTTTCCAGGGGGGACTTCTTGGGACCGTTGGTGGCACAGCCATTGCGCCGGGAGTGCCTAGCAGCGCGATTGACGCAACCGTGGCCGCAAGTCAGACTTTCAGTTCGGGATTTCCGCAGGGCCAGCTTTCCTGCGCTTCTGCTCAGGCGAGTCCCGCGACATGCTTGCCTCCCGTCGCCATCACGGCGGTACCGGACGGAGAACTTCACGCGCCATACTTTATGGAGTGGAGTCTTGGCCTGGAGCGTCAGTTCGGAACTACAGGAAACATACGCGCCCAGTATGTTGGCACTCGTGCAGTGAACCAACCATATCTAGCGCAAGTAAACGGTTACCAGACCGTCTGCGCGGGGTGCTTTGCGCCGTTTCCTTACGCGCAATCTGCTGATCCCCGATTCGGGGCAGTAACGCAATTTTCCACGGGTGCGAACAGTCATTACAACGGGTTGCAAATGACCGCTATGAAGCGCCTCGGGAAAGGCTTCATGGGACAACTAAACTATACGTGGAGCCGTTGTATGGACACCGTCTCAAACGGCGGATTCCTGCAGTTCTCGGCGGGAGCAATACTGTCCCCTCTCCCAGGAGACCTAGCACGCGACTACGGACCTTGCGACTACGACATACGGCACAATGTCAACGCTCAATACCTCTATCAACTGCCGGTCAAGGTCCGAAACCGGGTTCTGGGATACGCACTGAACGGCTGGCAAGTGTCGGGAACTGTGTTTTGGCATAGTGGGATTCCATTCTCGGTCCTGAGCACGCCCTATTCGGCAAATGGCAAAGGGGTTGTGAACGGCAGTGGACCACAATTTGCAAGCGTTGTTTCCGGCGTACCGCTCTACGAGCACAATCCCATTCCGGGTGTCACACAACCAGGCACAGTTCAGTGGCTCAATCCCGATGCCTTTGTATCGACCGTTGATCCGAGCACTGGTAGATGCTATGACCGCAGCAACCCCAACAATCCGAATCCCGACACTCCCCAGAATTGTCGGTTCGGGAACCTCGGCCGCAACGCCCTCCGCGGTCCCAATTTCGCGTGGAGTGACTTCTACCTATCGAAATGGTTCCCCTTAACCGAGCAACTGAAACTGCGGTTCGACGCCCAGTTCTTCAATGTATTCAATCATCCGAATTTCGGACTTCCAAGCATGGTTCTGGCCGGCATCCCGGGAAAGCCCACTACACAGACTGGATTTGGCGCGCTTACTTACACGACCTCTCCTCCGACTGGCTTACTCGGCGTTGGATTGGGCGGTGATAGCACGCCGCGCATGATCGCTTTCCAAATGCGCCTGGAGTTCTAAAACGTCCTACGGCACTATTGACTCTCAGTAGTAAAATACGAGATCAAATGGCTACTGCAGCGGCATCTGCG
This sequence comes from Terriglobales bacterium, assembly GCA_035567135.1. Taxonomy (GTDB): domain Bacteria; phylum Acidobacteriota; class Terriglobia; order Terriglobales; family Acidobacteriaceae; genus JABDBE01. The sequence goes on along the minus strand of DATMQI010000268.1, from coordinate 1,919 downwards.
GCTCCAGATTTACTGCGTCGTGTGGTCCGTCTCCAGGTGTTAACAATTGCCTGGATGACCGTTGAGGCCGTCGTTGCGCTTGGTGCGGCCCGGACGGCGCGAAGCCCCGCTCTCATGGGTTTCGGCGGCGACAGCGCAATCGAACTATTTTCGGCGATCATTGTCTTTTGGCGATTTCGTTCCAAATCCGAATCTGCGGACGCCGAGAAGTTGGCTGCTCATGTGGCCGGAGGTTTGCTCTTCGTCGTCGCAGCCTTCGTTATCGTCAGTTCTGGATTGTCCCTCCTCGGTTATCGCGAACCACAACCTAGCTTCGCCGGGATCATCCTGTTGATTGTGGCCGCCATTGGTATGCCGTGGCTGGCACGTCAGAAACGGAGACTCGCAACTCACATTGATAGCGCGTCCTTGAGAGCAGACGCAGCCGAATCCGCTGTTTGTGGCTACTTGTCCCTGATCGCTTTAGTAGGACTGTTGGCGAACCTGATTTTTCACGCGCCGTGGACAGACCCGATCGCGGCCTTAGCTCTCGTGCCGCTCATCGCGAAAGAAGGCTGGGAAGCCATTCGCGCTTCGCGCCATTGCTGCAACTGACCATCGATTCGAGTTGCTAGGGGACAACTGCTGGATGGTCCACTCGGGAGTTATCCGCGGATCTGACTTGCGAGAAGTCAGATGTAAGCCGCAAACACGGATCTGACCTACCACGTAATATATTGACACCCACTCCCCCAATGGTGCTATATGTATGCTATATGTATCACTACATAGCCATACAGTTCCGAAATCGGTTCTTGGGCCGATTGGGAGGTTTCCCTCAATGAAGAGTAACAACGGGGCGACTCGCCAGGATGTAGTCGTGAATTCCGTGGACCACCAAGTGTCCGGTCTCACTAATTCAGCCGCTTCGACCGGGCAGCTAGAAACCTTGCTCATCTCCGAACTCGACCACGACCTCATCGCGTGGCCCCGGCAATATCTGGAAACGTATCTCGATTCCGATGCCACCGGCAGGGTCCCGCTTGATGCCGAGCAACTCCAGGATATTCTCGAAGCGGCCTTCGACCGGGACGCAGCCCTCGCCCGTGAGTACCTCGAAGAATTAAACGGTGAACGCAGACCGAAAACCCTCGGGGATACTACCCTGCAAATCGCAATCGCCCGCACCGAACGGGAAAAAATTGAATACGAATTGCTCTTCGATCCCGCGGACAGCCAGGACTTGAGATACCTCATCGAGAAATTGGACATACGCGCCCAGGAGAGACATAAAGCCCAGTCCACTCCCGCTCTCGAAACACAGTCCGATACCGAACGACGCGAGACCACTACCACCGTAACTGTGCATCAACCCGGAAGCGGGGCAGTAGAGCTTCACGACAAAACCACGGGCACCGACGTGCGCAAACTGCTTGGCGGCGGAGAACTGCCCCGTGGCCTCCAATCAGCGCTAACACTGAGGGCTGCCGATGCACGTGTTGAACACGCCCAGACCGACAGCGGTACCTACCGGGGCAGAATCATCGCCGATACCGAGAAGAACCTCGTTCAACAAATCAATTCGCATACCGCAGTTATCCACCGGAAAGAACTTCTCGATATGATCCCGACTATCGGCGAAAACGTTCGTGTCGCCTACAGTTACGACCATGCCCGTGTGCTTCCCGTCCGGGAAAGGACCAGAAAGCAGGAGCTAGAACGGTGAAAGAACTAACTGCATACCGGAAGCCGAGGGACCCGGGGTATGTCGGCGGTTTCTACTGGACGCCGACAATCGTTGGATTCATCGGCCTTTTCTTGACGAATGTCGTTGCCACGCAATTTGTTGCCTGGCGCTTTGAATATCAGCCCGCGCTTGGCCCTGCCTTGGTCCGTATAGGCTCCGTCTACATTTACGCACCCTATAAATGGCTTATCTG
>DATMQI010000267.1:0-4501 GCA_035567135.1 Terriglobales bacterium | reverse complement strand
ACGATGTCTCTCGGCTTCATTTTTCTGGTAGAAACAGGCCGCGAGTGGCATCACCTGATTTTCGAAAAGGGCTTGACCATCAGCACGAATCTTTTCGGTACAACCTATTACTCGCTCGTGGGACTGCACGCATTCCACGTGGTCGTGGGTCTTATCGGCATCGCTATCGCCATGATTTTGATTTTGCTCGGTAAGGTAAAAAAGGAGCACAGCGAGCGCGCCGACGTTTTTTCATTGTATTGGCACTTTGTCGATGTGGTCTGGATAGTTGTGTTCACCGTGGTTTATATCATCGGACGCTAATAAGAAAGATTCAAATGTTTCGTGCCAGCTTACAAACGGAAGCTCAGCCGCAGTACGTGAAGCTACCCGCGCCGACGGCTTGGCCAATCGTCCTTGCTTTCGGCGTCACGTTGTTGTTTGCCGGCCTTGTCACCAGCGCTTCCGTCAGCCTGCTTGGGATCATATTGGTCGTCGCTGGATGCGTTGGATGGTTTTGCGATGTCCTGCCTTACGAAAAGCATGTTGAGGTAGCAACGGTTCAGGAATACGCTCCCGTTACGACTCAACGTCCGCAAGTGGCGCGGCTGACGATCGCTCCGGATCTTCCACGAGCTCTGCTTCCACTCGAAACCTATCCTGTTTCTGCTGGCATTAAAGGCGGGCTGGCCGGCAGTGCCGCAATGGCGATGCTGGCATGTCTGTACGGGATCCTTAAGCAAGGGAGTATCTGGTATCCCATCAACCTCCTCTCGGCAACCGTGTATTTCCAATCCATAAAATTGGAGTCGGCGTCGCTCAACGGATTCCACATTGGTGGCTTCCTGATCGCTATCGTGCTTCATTTGATCACTTCTATTCTCGTGGGTCTTCTCTATGGAGCGATGTTGCCGATGTTTCCGCGCCGACCGATTCTTCTCGGAGGTGTCATCGCTCCCATGATGTGGACGGGGTTACTGCACAGCGTTCTCGGACTCATAAATCCACTGCTCGACGAGCGGATTGATTGGCGGTGGTTCATCGCTTCGCAATTCGCCTTCGGCATCGTCGCGGGGCTTGTGGTGGTTCGTCAGGAACGTGTGCGTGTCAGACAGTTCGTGCCCTTCGCCATGCGCGCTGGGATTGAGACTCCTGGGTCAGCAGAAAAGCATCCAAAGGATGATCAGCCATGAACCTCTGCTGGCGGCTCTTCGGTGTACTAGCGCTGCTTGCGCTGGTGTGCTCCGGATGTAGCACCTCAGGCGGTCGGCATGGGGCGGAGATCGCACCTCTCGACCCGGACGAGATTTCGGACTTCAGCACCCTGTACGCGCAAAACTGCGCCGGTTGCCATGGGCCCAACGGAATGGGGGGAGCTTCGATTGCTCTCGCAGACCCGATATACCTCGCCATCGCCGATGATTCAGTTTTACGACGTGTAACGACAGAGGGCGTTGCCGGAACTCAAATGCCGGCGTTTGCAAAAAGTGCCGGAGGAATGCTCACGGATCAGCAGATTGATGTCATTGTCCGGGGAATTCGTGAGCGTTGGTCGAAGCCAGATTTCTTGAGCGGTGCCAATGCGCCACCCTACTCCGCACCGAGTCCTGGCGATGCGTCGACTGGATCGAGAGTCTACACCGCCTATTGTTCCTCATGCCATGGCCCTAGCGGTAACGGAGGGCCGAAGGCAAGCTCGATTGTGGACGGATCCTATCTTGCGCTAGTCAGCGATCAGGACCTCCGAACAGTGGTGATTGTAGGGCGCCCAGAATTGGGCGCTCCTGACTGGCGGGGTAATGTGCCGGGAAAACCAATGTCTTCGCAGGAAGTCTCTGACGTAGTGGCGTGGCTGGCTTCTCAGCGCACGAAATTCTCCGGCCAGCCTCATCTACATTCCGACAAACCAGCGGGAGAACCTCGATGACTGCTCAGGAAGGCCTTTCCAGACGTGAACTCCTGATGAAGATGGGAATCTTTCTTAATGGCATCGTTGCTGCCGTGCTAGCTGTACCCATCGTCCGTTACATCCTCTCTCCCGTGGCCCACGAGCGTAAGCAAGGTTTTGAATCATGGCTCCCACTTGGGGAACTCAACCAGTTCCCGGCAGGGCAGACTCGATTCGCAACGTACCGAAATCCGGTCGTGAATCCCTGGGACGGAAAAACCGCAGACATTGCGTGCTGGGTGCGCAACGTGGATGGCCAGGCCTTTCAGGTATTCGCCATCAACTGCGCGCATTTGGGGTGTCCAGTTCGATGGTTTCCGCAATCGAATTTGTTCATGTGTCCCTGTCACGGGGGTGCCTATTATCAAGATGGTTCTAGAGCCTCCGGACCTCCGGAGCGCGGGTTGTTCCAATATCACTACAAGATTGAGGATGGAAGGCTTTTGATCAAGGCAGGGGAGATGCCGACACCTGGCCAGAAAACACAGTCATCGCTCATAACTTTGGAGCCGCCGAGATGCGTCTGATCCGACAGGTCGGTGAATGGTTGGACGCGCGCCTCCAGATTGGAGAAACCGTCCGTGAGACTGCAGAGCATCCTGTTCCCCGTGATACCGCAAGCTGGTTTTATGTTTTTGGGAGCGCTGCTTTGGTGGTGTTTGTTCTTCAGGTTGTCACAGGCATTCTGCTCGCTTTGATTTATGTGCCTTCCGCTGGGGAAGCTTGGAACAGCCTTCAGGTCCTCAACCACGGGATCCAGTTGGGCTGGTTTATTCGAGCTCTCCATGGCTGGGGCTCGAACTTTATGGTCGCGATTGTCCTGCTCCATATGGTTCAGGTTTTTCTATTCGGCGCTTACAAGTATCCGCGAGAATTGACCTGGATCGTAGGGGTATTCCTCCTGCTCATGACGCTTGGGATGGCCTTCACCGGGCAAGTATTGCGGTTCGACCAGGATGCGTACTGGGGTTTGGGGATTGGCGCATCGATCGCAAGCCGTGTGCCCGTGGTGGGGCCTGCGATCGTCACCATCATGTTAGGCGGCCCCATCATCGCGGGGGCGACGCTGTCGCGTTTCTTCGCCATGCACGTCTTTGTTGTCCCCGGCTTATTGATTGTATTTGTTGCGCTTCATCTTCTAATGGTCGTAAAACTGGGAATAAACGATTGGCCGATGCCCGGTCGCGTGGTTCGCAAGGCGACTTACGTTCAGGAATACCATGAATTGACGAAGAAGGATGGTGTGCCCTTCGTCCCCGGTGCGGTTTGGAAGGATCTTTGTTTCAGCGCTCTCATCTTGCTCGCTGTGGCTGCATGCGCTTTTTATCTTGGACCCTTTGGTCCGTCAGGTCGTCCAGATCCCACGATTATTCAGACAGCCCCGCGTCCGGACTTCTTTTTCTTATGGCTTTATGCAGTGCTTTCCCTTTTGCCTCCCTCGATGGAAACGCCTGTTCTCCTCGTTGGCCCAGCAGTCGTTCTCCTCGCGCTATTGGTTCTCCCCTTCGTGTTCGGTGAGGGCGAGAAGAGTTGGCGCCGAAGGCCCATCGCCGTGCTTTCGATTCTGCTGATCGCAGTTGCCTTAGGCAGCTTTACCCATCTTGCCGGATTCACACCGTGGAGTCCGATGATGGATGCCTGGAGTGCCGACTCGATTCCCCCTAAGTTCCTACAGAACCGGTCCGCGCTTGAGCGGCAAGGTGCCCTCGTCTTTCAGGACAAGCAATGCCGCAACTGTCACGCCCTTGTTAACATTGGCGGAAAGCGGGGGCCTGCCCTCGACGATGTGGCTGTACGCCGAACACAGGACCAACTCGTCCGCCAAGTGATTCAGGGGGGAGGGAACATGCCCGCTTACGGGAAGAATCTGAGCCCTGCAGAAACTACGGCTCTCGTCGCATTCCTGGAGACATTGCGTCCTGCCGGTCAACCGGCTGCGCGAGATGCTTCCCATTCTGTTGCCCTGGAGCCGGATGTCGGAGGGCGGCCGTTGACTCAGCCTTAAGTGCTCCGATGTCCTCCGAAGCTGAAGCCATTCTGCGATCTTGGTCAAGCCCACCATGGGTCAACTTGACCCTATGCATCACGGGGCTTGTTTACGTCAGAGGCTGGCTTCGCATCCGGAGCCTTCTCCCCGAGGCGATTCCGACCTGGCGGCTCGCAGCATTCCTGAGTGGATTGTTATCGCTCTGGATCGCCATCGGCTCTCCCCTTGCCGCATTTGACGATGTGTCGCTCTCAGTTCATATGGTGCAGCATCTTCTGCTTATGGCAGTTGTTCCTCCTCTCGCTCTACTCGGCGCTCCGTCTCTTCCACTATTACGGGGACTACCGCAGTCGATCGTCCGTGGTGCAGTCGGACCACTTCTACGTTGGGCGCCTGTAAAGTCGTTCGCACGTTTGATCACAAATCCCGCGAGTTGTTGGCTGTTAGCTACAATTGCCCTTTTCGGATGGCACGTTCCTGCTGCCTTTGAGATGGCATTGCATTCGGATTCTTGGCACGAGGTGGAACACATCTGTTTTCTGAGCACATCGCTCTTGTTCTGGTGGCCTGCCGTGCAGCCGTTTCCG
>DATMQI010000266.1:0-2797 GCA_035567135.1 Terriglobales bacterium | reverse complement strand
CGGACGTGTGCCCCGACGATATCGCGGCAAAGATATCACCGATTGGTTCACCCGGGTCGGGATGTTCGACACCAAGGTCGAAGAACTGAAATCAGCGGCAGACAAATTCCAACCAGTCCCGCAGGTTTCTGGCAAGAACGGCGGACAGAGCCTGAATTTGCACCAGTTCGCCCGCGACGGTGTCATCCTGCTCGGACACGTGCGCGATGCTCACGAGGGACAACTCATCCTCGCACCCGACCTACAGGAAACGCTCGCCGCAGTCGATCAGTTCGAGATTGACGCACTGAAGAAGATCGACGATTACATCAGCCGTGTCGGGTTGGCCGCTCCGACCGAGAACATCCCGCGATTGCTCGATGGTTATAAGGAGGAAGAGGTGACAGAACTGAACCTGCAAGGGGTGGGAATTTCCACTGTTGTGTGGGCCACGGGATACGCTTTCGATTTCAGCCTTGTGAAGTTGCCGGTCGTCGATTCAGACGGATATCCCATCCAGAAGCGTGGAGTCACCAGATACCCAGGCTTGTACTTTCTAGGATTGCCCTGGTTGTACAACCGAAGATCGGGAATTCTGTTCGGTGTCGGAGACGATGCTGCTTATCTGGCAGCACATATTGCCGCGCCTGACTCACACCACCTGGAATATAACACGCCCTCGCGTGTCTTATCCGCTGTAGTCGATCGAGTCCGAGACAAGCTCTAGTAAGTTCACATTAGGAGGAAATGAGATGAGGTCGACAAAGGATGTAATCGAGAATCAAGATAGTCCGAACGCAAGATCTGTGGATCGGACATTCAACGTGTTTGGAGTTCTGTTAAATTTCTTAGTCACACCTGCAGAGACCGGACATGAAGTCACCCTCTTCAAAGGCATCCTGCCCCCAGGAGTTGTGATCCCTCTTCACAGCCACGCTGAGCCTGAAGTCTTCTACGTGCTTGAAGGATCGCTAGAGGTCTATCGGGAGAGCGGTCAGCCACAGGGATGGTCCACCGCTCAACCAGGGGGAGTGCTCGCGATTCCTGGCAACGTGAAGCACGCGTTACGGAACACCTCTTCGACACCGACGACTGTACTTCTCATGACGCAAGAAGAACTCTACAACTTCTTCCGCTCGATAGCGAAGCCCTTCGAGGCTGGGCAGATGCCCGCACCCCCGTCGCCTGAGGACATGCAGCAACTCTTCGCTGCTGCTGCCAAATATCATTACTGGATGGGCTCGCCCGAAGAGAACGCAATAATCGGCATCTCGCTTGGCTAATCGCATTCAGGTTTAATTCTCTTTTGATTCTTTGGAATAAAGGAAGTTCTGATGTGGCGTAACTACGTAAGGAGAAGACAATCATGACGTTAGGATCCGCTTCGTCGGGCGGCCGAGCGCCGGACGCGCTCCCTGGAAGACCCAAGGTTGCTATCGTCACGGGTGGGTCGAGCGGAATTGGCCTCGAGATGGTGAAGAAACTGATCGAAAAGGGTTATCGCGTGGTTGCGAACTCCCGGAACATTACGTCCGCTATGACGCTCCACGGCACAGCCGATCTGAAACTGGTGGACGGCGACATTGGTATCGAGGAAACGGCCAAACGCGTTGTGAGTGCCGCCATTCAGAATTTCGGGACCGTTGATCTGCTGGTGAACAACGCAGGGGTCTTTCTTCCCAAGCCCTTTACCGAGTACACCGCCGAAGATTTTCGGAGGGCAACGCAGACGAACCTGGCAGGATTCTTCTATGTGTCGCAACTCGCGGTAGCGCAAATGCGTCGCCAGAAATTCGGACACGTCGTCAACATCTCCACGTCGTTGGTAAGCCAGCCTATGGCAGGATGTCCCGGAAGCCTTGCAAACCTAACCAAGGCAGGCTTGGAGTCCGTCACACGAGCCCTGGCGATTGAATTTGCGGCCGAGGGTATTCGCTTCAATGCCATTGCGCCCGGTGTTGTAAACACGCCGATGAATCCCGTCGAAGCGCATGAATTTCTAAAACAGCTTAGTCCGATGAAGCGGTTGGCTGAGGTTGGGGAAGTTGCAGACCTGTTGCTCTATCTGGAATCCGCTCACTTTGTGAACGGCGAGGTAGTTCATCTAGATGGCGGGGCGCATGCCGGCAAGTGGTAATGCATCCCCTCAAATATTGACTACGATGATATGCGAGGCCAGAACCCCCTCGGTCAGGGCCTGAGCATTATTTGGATTCCCACGTATGGCCAATAACAGCAAGCGGCGAACGCCATGCAGGCTGGAATAGGGCTTGCACCCTTTGTCAGTTTGGAGAGCTTAAATGCCGATTGATTTTATCCTGAACGACAATCAACAACGCCTGCAGCGCGAAGCACGTCAATTTGCGAAGGATGTCCTATCCGGCGTGGCTGTCGCGACACGCGATTTGCCGAGCCCGATCGAGCGTTTTGTCGCGACACGCCCGTTCTACGAACGCCTGGTGGCGGAAGGCTTTTTACGAAAGTGCATTCCCGTCTCTGTGCGCGGCGACTGTGCCGGACTGGTTGACCTCGCTGTCCTGGCGGAGGAGTTTTATACCGTCGATCCTAACGTCTCACTCACCATGCTCTCTACAATGCTCGGGCTTACGCCGCTGGTGGTTGGCGGCACGCCAGAGCAGCGCCAACGGTTTCTGCAGCCCTTTCTTGCCACCAAGGGTGCACCGCTGGCCGCATTCGCCTTGACCGAGCCCGGCGGCAGCGCCAACGTCGGATCTCCATCGCCAGGAGAAGGCGTGCGCACCACCGCGCGGCGAGTGGGCGACTCGTGGGTCATCTCCGGCCGGAAGCAATGGATATC
>DATMQI010000265.1:0-251266 GCA_035567135.1 Terriglobales bacterium | reverse complement strand
TCATCGTTACGGCGCCTAGCGCTAATGATGGCATTCGGAGTCGAATGCCCCATCGGCTTCGCTGCCATCTACGCTCACAATCACAAGCGCTTCAACGCACTTGCCGATCACGAAGACGCTTAAACCGGCCACCAGTGTTCTGGCAATCGGCGCAGCAACACGTCACTTACGCATGTGCGCAATGCGGCGAGCTCGGAAGTATTCAGAGCATTGGGGTCTTGCGCAAATTTAGCGGCCAAACTCTTACACGCGTCGGCCTCCACGAGGCCAGGCATAAACGTAATGAAGCCCAGCAATGCTAAATATTTCATCCTCATTTGATGCTCCCTATAATAAGAGTCGCCCGTCGCATCTTTTTGCACAATAAATCAAGTTGTTCAAATCTGTCGAACATCGCTCAATTTGTTTCGACTGGGTAGGTTCAGCTCACGCCGATCAACCACTTCCAATTGTATTTTATTCTTGAATTGTAGTAGATCCGGCGAAGCTGCGCGACATTCGCCTCACCCCACCTCTACCGTCTTCGATACTTCGGGTTCCCCTCAGACTACCAATCGAAATTCCACCGGCTTCCAAGCGCCGTGGGATTGGCTTCACCGCCAGCTGCAGCGCGTCTTGGCCCGATGCTGTTGCTTAAATCCCCATCCCAAGTGCATCATCAGATCAACAATGAGCCAGGCGGTTTTTTACTTCGGCGGCTACCATACCTTCAAGCGAAAGCCTAATCGGCAAAGTGTATTTGCGTCTTTGACAGCGTTGCTCGTTGGAATCGGTTTGGCAGCCGGCGTCCTTTACGCCCAACCCGTCGCCGGCAAAGGTCGCCTCGGTGGAACAGAGCCCGATGATCAGGCTCCAGTTGTTCATCCCAAACTATGGCCGGAAAGCAAGTCGCCGATTGGCCTCAACCCGAAAATCGAAAGGCGCATCGACCTCCTCCTCGATCGCATGACAGTCGAGGAGAAGATAGGTCAGGTCATTCAGCCCGAGTGGAAGTCGATCAGCCCGGCTGAGGTGGCACAATTCCATATCGGCTCGATAGAAGCCGGCGGCGGTTCAGCGCCTGGCGGAAACAAGCATGCGAGCGTTCATGAGTGGGTCAGCTCTATCGAGCGCTACTATGATGCCTCGGTTGATCCAGCGAGAAACCGCGTCATTATTCCGCTGATCTGGGCCGCCGACGCCGTCCATGGCCACAACAATGTCTTTGGCGCTACGCTTTTCCCGCACAATATTGGCTTGGGTGCGACGCGCGACCCCGACCTGATCCGACGCATCGGCGAGGCCACCGCCGCCGAAGTCCGCTCGACCGGCATGGACTGGTCGTTCGCGCCGACGATTGCGGTGGCGCGCGACGACCGCTGGGGCCGCACCTATGAAAGCTATTCGGAAGATCCGAAGATCGTGGCCCAATATGCGGCCGCCATGGTGACGGGGCTGGAAGGTTCGGGCTCGACCTTCCTCGACAAGAATCATGTCATCTCGACCGCCAAACATTTCCTCGGCGACGGCTCAACCGATGGCGGCCGCGACCAGGGTGATTCCCTTGCCTCCGAAGCCGATCTGATTCGGCTGCACGCGGCCGGCTACGCTCAGGCCATCGCTGCCGGCACGCAATCAATCATGGCCTCTTACAATTCGTGGTATGGGGTCAAGATGCATGCCAATAAGGCGCTGATGACAGACGTGCTGAAGGGCCAGATGGGATTTGACGGCTTCATCATGGGTGATTGGAACGCGCACGGCCAGATTCCGGGCTGCACCAATGCCGATTGCGCTGAGGCGTTCAACGCGGGGCTCGACATCTTCAACGCGCCGCAGGACTGGAAGGCGCTCTACACCAATCTGGTGCGCGAGGTGAATGATGGCACGATTCCGAAAGCGCGCCTTGATGATGCCGTGCGGCGGATCCTGCGGGTCAAGATGCGTATGGGCGTGTTCGACGAACCTGCGCCGAACCAGCGTCCCAATACATTCCAGCCCATTGGCACGCCTGGTCATCGCGCCGTCGCACGCCAGGCTGTGCGCGAATCTCTGGTACTGCTCAAGAATAACGGCGTCCTGCCGATCAAGCCTAACAACATCGTGCTGATCGCTGGCGACGGCGCCCACAATATCGCCATGCAGGCGGGTGGCTGGACGCTCTCCTGGCAGGGCTCCGATAACGGACCCAACGACTTCCCCGGCGCCACCTCGATTTATGAGGGCCTGAAAGCCCAAATCGACGCAGCCGCCGGACAGACGCTGTTCAGCCTTGACGGCACTTCGGCACAGAAAGCTGACGTTGCCATCGTCGTGTTCGGCGAAACTCCTTATGCCGAATTCATGGGCGACCAGAGGGACGTGGCGCTGCATCACGACAATGTAGAGTCTCTGGAATTGATAAAGAAACTAAAAGCGCAGGGCATTCCGGTGGTCGCGGTCATGCTGTCGGGCCGCGCTCTCTATGTCAATCCGCAGATCAATGCCGCCGATGCTTTTGTCGCGGCGTGGCTGCCCGGCTCGGAAGGCGAAGGCATCGCCGACGTGCTGACCGGCAAGTACGACTTCACCGCGAGGCTCAGCTTCTCATGGCCCAGGGACCCAGATCAGACACCGCTGAATGTTGGGGATGCGCCGTATGATCCGCAGTTCGCCTACGGTTTCGGCCTGAGTTACGCCGCGCCTGCGCCGACGCCCGTCTTGCCTGAAGTGGCAAGCACCACCAGATACGGCGACAAGAGCGTCTACTACGCCCAGGGTACGGCGTGGAACGGCTACAAACTCTCCATTGGCGACAGCAACGGCCCGCACGTGGACTACGTCGGCACGCGCACCACGCTCTCCGGTTCCGCTGGCCTGACGCTGGAATCGCAGCCCGACGGCGCATTGCGTGCGACATGGAACGGCAAGTCGAAAGCCTGGCTTCAGATAAGCGGGGACAAACCCAGCGACATCAGCCGCGAGGCCAATGCCGCTATGCTGCTCACCCTCACTGTGCGAGTCAATACGCCTCCCGCCGCCGAAGTGCTGTTGGGCGTCGGTTCCGCTTCGCTGCCCGTGACCGCTAAACTGAAGGCCCTTCCCCCCGGTAGCTATGCGACCCTGGCCGTGCCGCTTTCATGCTTCTCCGCGCAGGACCTAAGGAAGACCCCGACCATCGCCCATTTGGAAACTTCCGGCACTCTGGATCTGTCGGTGTCCGAAATCCGCCTAACGGAAACCAGAACGGGCGCGGCCTGTCCCACGGAGTGAAGGATCTTGTCCGAAACAATGATCAGTCTCAAAGGAATCCGCACCGGACGCGTCTCAATTCTTACCTTCTAGCGTGTTCCTTATCGTGGTCAGCGCGTTTTGGAGATTTGAAACCGACCGACCTACCGCCGCCTTTCGAACGATCGATCCCTTAACCCCCGTTAGACCCGCCTGCTCGGAGCCCATCGCCATGACGAGGTAGAAGCCGGGCTGTTTCGAGTCGTCACTCCCGCGGACACAAAACGAGAGGTCCAGCGCGGTCTCGAAGTAGTGGCTCGAATAGAGCTGTTTTTCGGCGATGGCGTAGGCTACTGGGTCAGCAGGTCTTCCGTGCATGGTCACAATCTGCACCACACGCAGCGTCGGCTTCAATCCGAATTTAACCCTCGCCCAATAGAACGTGTCTTCGACGTTCGCAGGCTTCTTGTTTGGATAGGCGAGAAGGTAGTCGTAGAAATCCGGCAGATGCTCTGGCAGCGCCTTGCTGTAGCTGAGCATGTAGGCGAACTGCTGGGGGACCTCGGTGGGGTCACGCTTGTCGTTGTAAACCCCCAGGGCTTGATTGCCCTCACGCTGGTAGGTGAGCAGCCGTTGCAACGCCGTCTTCTGCAAGCGCTGATTCACCTGTTCGTTCACATCGGCGGCCGACCAATCGATGGATCGCTGCAGCTCTTCGATAGAGCTGGCCGGCATCTGAATCAAACAGTCGCCCGGCTTGCAATTCTGCAAGGACTTGATGTCATCGCTTTCAAACGAGAAGCCCTTCAGGTCAGAGGGCTGCGGGGGATTGCTGAACACTCCGAGCGCCAGATAATTGGGAAGTTTGCGCAGGCGGTCGAAGTCATGGGCGAACTTGAGGTAGCTTTCAGGAGCAGCGTGGATGTAGATCGCGCCGAACAAGAACACTTCCGCCGGCGTACGGGAGGGCATGGTCTTGGCGACCGGCTCTCCGTTTCGGATGGACGCGACCTGGTCTTCAGTCAGCCCGATGTCCCGCCGAAAGAATGTTTGCAGGTCAGAGTTCGACTGGGAAACGGCGGGCGCGGCGGCGACCATCAAGATCAGTAATGCGGCGGTGAGCACCCCACTCAGCTTTTTCCCGCGGAAGCGTTCTGCTCGGGAACTCATGGCAGGTCCTTTCGAACTGGGATAACAGGCGCAACAGCGGCGGCACAGAATGCCGATCGGCTCAAGCGTATCGTCTCAAGCGTATCTATGAGCCGTTGTAGGTTCTCCGAACCCGTCTTCTGAACCTGCTCGAGGTCGTCTTAAGCGATTGTTGCAGCCCACATATTACCTTCCGCCGTGCCCAAAATATCCGCGATTTGAATGCGCTCACCGAGATGCCGAGAGTCTGGCTCGACTCTGCTGCGGAAAGACCGTTTCGCACTGCAAGTCGGAATGCAGTTCGCAGGGATGCCGGGAGCTGACGGACGTGCTCTTCCACCAGTTCGTTGATCTGAGCCGTCACGCAGATTTGCTCGGGATCAGGCCGAGCGTTGACCACCCCCCGCGGCAGCGATGACTGACATTCCAGAATCTCGTCCAGGGAAGCCTCCGGATGGACACGCCTCCTTCGGAGAGTCATAAGGGCTGAGTTGATGACGATGCGCGTGAGCCAAGTGGCAAACGACGAACGGCCCTGAAAGAAGCGCAGGTTGGTGTACGCCCTGCATATACCGTCCTGGACTGCATCCTCTGCGTCTTCCTTGTTGTGCAGCAGGGCCAACGCAGTGCGATAGAGCCTGCCAGTGTGACGGGCGAAGAGTTGCTCCTGGGCATGAGCATCGCCAGCAAGGGCTCGCTGAACGACCGCCGGCTCTTCGCCCATAGTGCGCTGGGTGACGGCTTTGGCAGAACTTGACTGCCTCGTAGGAGCTCGGTTATTCCTCGCGGGCGCTCCTTTCCTTAACCGTACCTGAGGAAGGCCCACCGGTGGCAGGACGTCAGATAAACATGCTTGCAACACTCCCATACAAACGATCCTCACTATCTTGCACACTGTTAGTTTCAGAACTGGGGCTTGCCCTGAGCTACGCTCCAGAATTTTTTCGTTGGCAGAGCGCTCCGTATCTCATACCGGTTAATGATCGCTACCAGTTGTCTTGGCGTACCGGGTAACCGCCTGTGGAAACGCGGGCACGTTGGCTGCTGCATTCTGGTCCGGCGCATCACTACCCAGCAACTCGTGTGCACTCTTGTTGTAAACGGCCTGGTTCAAACCGTCTTCGGGCTGAATCACCACGCCCTTCAAGTTGACCCCGGCAAACAATCCGCGGCTGCGCGAGTAGGAGAGAATCTCGGCATGCATCAGCGCGTCAGTGTCGGCGCTTGCTTCGCGTCCCACGGGACCACCAGCGACGGCAACCTCTCCTCCCAACTCGAACTTGTCCTTCATCAGCCCGGCAACGGCGTCGTCGTTCATAAACAAGAGAACGATGTCGGTGGCCGATGCGCCGATCTGCGGTCCAACACTGCCACCACCTGCGCGAAAGTACACGGGATTGCTCCAGCCTGCGCTGGTTCGGCGGCTCACGACGCCGTGTCCGCCTTCACCGCCAATGAAGAAGGCCGCCTTGATCACCTGCGGGAAAACGGCGATTGCCTTTGCGTGCGCCAGCAGGTCCTGCGGAATGGCCTTGTCTGGGGTCTGCATAATTTCGTCGAACACCTTACCGGCTTTGACCGATTGAGCGGCCGCTTCTTTGACTTTCGCGGCATGATCGTCACCGGAACGCGCTAGCGGAACTGATGTCAGCGCCATGAACGCCACGGCAAGGGTGAGAAATCGCTTCTGTTGGTTAATAATCACGACAAACTCCTCCTGATCTTCTATGCGTGCAAAAGCAATGGATTCTTCAATGAAACAATGATCATCGAAACAATGAACATCGCGAGCCCTTTCGCCCTCAGCTCGCCTTCGACTGGATCTCCTTCACAGACTTCTCGAAATCTGCGATCCGTCCCTCGAGATCGGCTTTCGCCTGCTCCCACCGGTCGCCACCGGACTTCTTCAGCTCCTGCAACTTGTGCTGGATCACCTGCTTTTTGGTCAGCAGCTCTGTGATCGCTTTGGCGTCGACGTTTGTTCTTATGGCGTCAAGGCGTGCTTTCAGCGAGTTCAGCTTCGCCTCCTCGGCTTTGGTCTCGGACTTCGCCTGGTGGTGGGTTGCCAGTTTTGCCTTCGTTTTGTGCGTCCCCATGCATCCTCCTCGCGTATTCGAACCGGGTGTACTGCACCATCGTTTTGCAACACCTCGTCCTCAGCAACCCGAAGCCCATACCCAAGCTCTTGAAAATGCTGGGTATGCGGGATCGCAGGGACTTGATTCATTCGTGAATTCGCGAACTCCGCGAAACGGCCACGCCAAGGTCAGCGCCAGGTTGCCGAAGGAACGGGCGTCACCTCGTTGCCTGCAGGTCGAGGCGCTTGAGAATGCCGCTCGCCGGGTCGAGCAGGATGACATATGGCTGTGGCTGGTGGATCGCCTGGGGATAGAACGCAATCAGGTCGCTCCCAATCCGTACTGCTTCCAGGGCTCCTCGAGTCACAAGGGGAGTCTCGCGGCGCCGTATGCCGAAGTTTGACGTCTGCTTTGATCTCATAAGTCCTCCTCATTCATACCTTCCTGTTTTCAATGTCTCCACATAATGAAGGGGCTGCGCTCGGTCGATTTATTCGTCGGCGAGCGAAAACGATTTGGTCGGTTCTGACGCTTTACGAATGCAATGGACGCGCCATTAGTAAGTTATTCAAAACGCTCAGGGTCCCGAAATCCAGAGGCACAATCTCTTCGCGAATTCGTGAGGATTGCGAAGACCCGGGTTGCCGCTTTGCTGTGGAAACACTTCTGGAGCAATGTTGCCAAACTCGAGGCCTCGGCTTTCCGGGCGCCCATAATCCCCGCACTTTCTGATATTTAGCTAAGTACCTCGACAGAAAGAATCCTTATATAAGTGTAATTCATCTCATGGAATGCCTGCCTTGAAGGCAGAGACACTCAGTGAGAGGACTTCCCATGTTTCGTAAATTGATTTCCACCGACAACGACAGTGCGACAGCGATCCTCCGCGTCGTACTCGGAGTTATCTTCTTCGCTCACGGCGCCCAGAAAATGCTGGGCTGGTTTGGCGGTTACGGCTTTACCGGCACCATGGGCTTTTTCACCGGCGTCCTGCACATTCCGGCGCCTCTTGCGTTCCTGGCGATTTGCGCGGAGTTCTTCGGCGGTCTAGGCCTGATTTTCGGCTTCCTGACCCGGATTGCCGCTCTGGGAATCTTTGGTGAAATGCTGGTCGTGGTCGCGATGATCCATCGTCAGTTCGGCTTCTTCATGAACTGGACCGGAGCACAAAAGGGCGAGGGCTATGAGTATCACCTGCTGATTCTTGCGACTTCTGTTTTTCTAATGATTCGCGGAGCGGGAGCAGCTTCGATCGACCGGCTATTGTCATCGCCGGCAAAGACTGTTGCTCAAGTGAAAGCTGCATAATCAATGCCCAGAAAAACAACTGTCGATCGCATTACCGCTCCTCAGCTTTGGGTGGTAATGACAAGGAGTCACCATGCCATAAGACTCCTTGCCGAGCAGGGCATCACGAATGCCGGACTCTGCCTGACCGACTTCGCGGCGCTCGAAGCCCTGTTGCACAAAGGGCCGCTGACCATCACACAGATTCAGGAGAAGGTCCTTCTGGCCAGCGGCTCCATGACGGCGGCAATCGATCGGCTGGAGAAGCTTGGCCTCGTAGTACGCAAGTCCACGTCAATCGATCGGCGGGCCCGAATCGTGGAACTGACTCCGAAGGGTAAGCGAGTAGCAGGCCAGTATTACGAAAAGCATGCGAGAGACCTTGAGGAACTGATGTCACTCCTTTCGGAAAAGGAGAAGCAGCAGTTGCATGCCTCGCTCAAGAAGGTTGGGCTCTTAGCAGCGCAAAGACTCGGCGAGGGGAAAGGTTGATATCTTCCCATTCCGCCGGACATCGAATCCAAGAAGGGAGCGCTTAAGATGCCAAACACAGGAGTAGCAACCAGACAGGCGCCTATCCACTCAGGTTTCGGACCCACGACCACGGCCCGAGAGGTCCTGAAGGGCGTGGATCTGACCGGCAAAGTGGCGATGGTTACAGGCGGATACGCGGGCATCGGGTTGGAGACCACGCGGGCGCTGGCAGAAGCGGGCGCCGCGGTGATTGTCCCCGCCCGCAGCCCAGACAAGGCACGACAGGCCCTCAGCAACATGTCAGGCGTGGAACAGGGCAAGCTGGATCTGCTGGATCCGACTTCCATCAACGCGTTCGCAAGCGCATTTCTTGCAAGCGCTCGCCCGCTCCACATTCTCATTAATAACGCCGGCATCATGGCAACGCCGCTGGCACGTGATAGTCGGGGATATGAGTCCCAGTTTTCCGCGAACCATCTCGGGCATTTCCAATTGACTGTGTGCCTCCTCCCAGCACTGCGCCGGGGGCGTGACGCGCGGGTCGTTTCCCTTTCTTCGCGTGCTCACCAGCGCGGCGGAATTGACTTCGACGACCCTAATTTCCAACATCGCCCCTATGACAGGTGGCAAGCTTACGCGCAATCGAAAACCGCGAATGTTCTGTTTGCGCTCGAACTCGATCGGCGCGGCGAAGCGGGTCGAATTCGCGCCTTCGCAGTTCACCCAGGGGTGATCGTGACAAATCTCAGTCGGCATATGACAGACGAGGAACTCGACCAATATGGCCTTCCACGAGGAGCCAGAGTCGGTTTTGTGCCGGCGGAAAAGTCCGTTGCCGACGGAGGCGACTTCAAGACCCCAGAACAAGGTGCTGCTACGTCGGTCTGGTGCGCCACGAGTCCGCAACTCACCGGAATGGGGGGTGTCTATTGTCAGGATGTGGATGTCGCTCCGATTCTGCGGCCCGACTCCTCCAGCAATGTTGGGGTGCGGAATTACGCAATCGATCCAGTTGCAGCAGGACGGTTATGGGTCCTAAGCGAAGAACTAACAGGTGTGAAAATCTAGCGAAACACGCAGACAAAGCCCAGCATTCAGAATCGTAGGCAGGACCGGTTGCGGAGGCACAACATCAGCGTGCTATCAGGAGTAAACATGGAAATCGGAATCGATAGTTTCGGAGCGGTAATTTCTGACCCAGCCACGGGTCTGACATTGAGTGCAGTGCAACGCGCACAGAATCTACTCGAAGAAATTGCGCTCGCCGACGAGGTTGGGCTTGATGTCTTTGGAGTGGGTGAACACCATCGCAGCGAGTTTGTGGATTCAGCCCCGGTGGTGATACTTGCCGCGGCTGCCACGCGAACTCAGAAGATTCGTCTGACCAGCGCGGTAACGGTTCTTAGCGCAGCCGATCCGGTCCGCGTCTTCCAGGAGTTTGCGACTCTGGATTTGATATCCAATGGTCGCGCCGAGATCGTTGCCGGCCGCGGCTCATCCATCGAAGCCTTCCCGCTCTTCGGTTTCGACTTGGACGACTATGACGCGCTTTTTGCGGAGAAGCTCGATCTCCTTCTCAAAATTCGCGAGAACACCCGCATTCATTGGAGTGGCAAATACCGGGCGCCGCTTACGGGGCAGGCCATCTATCCGCGTCCGCTCCAAGACCCGCTGCCGATCTGGTTGGGAGTCGGCGGAACTCCGGCCTCGTTCGTTCGCGCCGGTACACTCGGACTTCCTTTGATGGTGGCAATCATTGGCGGAGAGCCCAAGCGCTTCCGGCCTTTGATCGATTTGTATCGTGAGGCAGGCCGGCGCGCTGGACATTCAGAAGAGAAGCTGATTGTGGGGCTGCACGCGATTGGATTCCTGGGCAATACAACGCAAGAAGCTGCGGACGATTTCTATCCGGGGTACGCTCACACCTTCACTAAGATCGGCAAGGAAAGAGGCTGGCCCCCGGCGACGCGGGCTCAATTTGATGCTCTGCGAGGACCAACAGGCGCCTTGCTGATCGGCGACGCTGAAACGGTTGCGCGGAAAGTGCTGTACGTCAACGAGGTCCTCGGCGGGCTTTCGCGAATCAGTTTCCAGATGGGGGTTTCTGCGCTGCCCCATGACAAGATGTTGCGCTCGATCGAGCTCTTGGGGACTAGGGTCGCTCCAATCGTTGGCCAAGGGCTCAGAGCTCTTGATCGGTCGCCAGGAACTCCGGTGCCAGATCGATTTTCGATTGATCCGCCGAGGCATGTCGGCCAACGCTAAGATCACACTCCGGTTTGAAAGGCTTGGGATCGGAGGCTCACAGAGAGTATTCTCAAAGGCCAGCGGGCCGAGGTCAGGTTTGTTAAGATTCGGAGCGCCATAGTTCCGCCCTGGCCGCTTTACCTCGGATCGTGACGGAGATCGATGATGTCGCGCCCGCACATAGTCGCACATACCGCAACATTGTCAGTGCTGCTGGTGTACTTCGTGCTGACCGGATGCGACTCTTCGCCAAGAAAGTCAGCTCCGGCAATTGCTTTCGGCAAGGTCTCCGCCGCATATCAGGAGAGTCCCTACAAGACAGACATTACCGAACGTGACTACAAGACAGACACAGTCGATGGCCGTGTCACGGGGGCTCGATCCGGGCAGCGAATTGTGTTGTACGCAAAGACAGATGGGCGATGGGGCCTGTGCCGGCAATCGGCTCAGCCGTTTACCAATGTCGAAATCGAAAGTGACGGTCGGTGGAACGCTTTAGTCCACCTGGGATTACAATACGCCGCTCTGTTGGTTGATCCCACCTTCAATCCGCCTGAACAAACTGAATCGCTGCCGATCGTAGGCGACGGCGTGGCGGCGCTGGCAGTCGTTAACGGGGAAGGGCCAGCGCCCGTACTCCCGTCGCCGAAGATACTGAACTTTAGCGGTTACGAGTGGACAACGAGCGCCGGGCCCGTTTTTCGTGCTGGGTCAAGAAACTTTTTCGATCCCGCGAACGTTTGGACGGACGAAAGAGGCGCACTGCATCTTCGCATTTCGGGGAGTCCCGGAAAGTGGTCTGCGGCGGAACTGAAGCTCACGCGCAGCCTGGGATACGGAACCTACAGTTTCCAGTTGCGCGATGTCTCTCATCTCGAACCTTCTGCTCTTCTAACCCTGATCGCCTGGGATGGCGTTGGTTCAGAGAGCACCCGGCGCGAATTGGACGTTGAGCTTGGTCGTTGGGGATCCCTTGAAAATACCAACGTGAATTATGTCGTCCAGCCTTACTACGTTCCAGCTAACATTGTTGCCTTTCGGGCGCCTCCCGGGGCCTACGCACATTCCTTCCGCTGGGAACCGGGGCAAGTGACATTTTCCACCGTAGCCGGATCGGGCAATACAGGCGGCCGCGTCATTAACCGGCACGTGTTTACCTCAGGTGTGCCTGCCCCGGAGGGACAAACGGTACGAATCGGTTTGTATATATTCCATCAAGGCAAAATACCCCTCAAAAACGAAAATGAGGTCATAGTCGACAAATTCGAGTACCTCCCGTGACTTGCTGGTTGAAGCAAACTCGATGGACTCTGATCGGAATCGTGCTAGCGGGCCTGGTCACCGATGCGCGTGCAGTCGATCCCAACCGTCTGCCTGCGCAGTACGTCCGCGAACAATGGACCAGCGAAGCCGGATTTCCCGGTGGCGCTGTCAATGGCATCGCGCAGACCGCAGATGGATACCTCTGGATTGGGACTGACAAAGGCCTGCTACGTTTCGACGGCTTTAATTTCAGGCCTGTGCCGTTTACTCCAATCGCCGCCGCTTCGAACGTTCCCATATTGCAACTGCTTACGGACGCCGGCGGAAAACTATGGATCCGTCCACAGGGGGCCTATCTCGTACGCCAAGAAGATCACAAGTTTGAGAGCGTGAGATACGGCTTATTCGCAGTCACCGCCCTGTCGAAAGATAACCACGGCGGAGTACTCGTTTCCGACATCGGGCAGGGCACTTTCCGTTTCACGGCAGACGACGTTCAGAAACTGGGACCCTCTTCACCGCCGGTAGTCTCCATGGCAGAAACAGCCGATGGCAAGGTTTGGCTGGGAACACTCGGCGATGGCCTCTTTTTGCTTACGGGCGGGCGAGCGACCAACGTCAACGCAGGATTGCCCGACAGAAAGATCAATTCTTTGCTGCCGGTCGGTGAAGAGTTGTGGGTCGGCACGGACACAGGCTTGTATCACGGAAACGGCAGCGGCTTTCGTCGGTTCGAATTGCCCTCGTTCCCAGGTAATGTCCAGGTTTTGAGCCTTCTGCGCGATCGTGACTCGAACATGTGGGTGGGTACGACGCGCGGGCTACTGCGCATCAACGCGAATGGCATTTCGTTCTCCGAAGAAAATGAGCTTCGCGGAGACGGTGGGATTAACGTTCTGATCGAGGACCGCGAAGGGAATCTCTGGATCGGGGGTGCGCGCGGGCTAGGCCGCATCCGGGACAGTGCGTTCATAACCTATTCATCTAGCGATCGTCGTTTCGAACACGATGGCCCTGTGTATGTCGACCGGGAGGGCCGCACCTGGTTCGCTCCCGCTCAAGGTGGGTTGTATGTTCTCCAGAATGGCCGGCTCCAGCCTGTTGCATCGATACCGACAAATGAGGTCGTCTATTCCATTAGTGGAGGGGCAGATGAGGTGTGGGCGGGACGTCAACACGGTGGACTGACCCGTCTACAATTTCGCAACGGAGCGATAAGGAGCCAAAGCTATACAGAGGCAAATGGCCTCGCCCAGAACAGCGCTTATGCTGTCTATGAGAGCCGCGATGGCTCGGTGTGGGCCGGCACGCTAAACGGCGGCGTCAGCAGATTCAAAGATGGGCGCTTCACCACCTACACGACGACCAACGGCATCGCCTCGAATACCATCTCTTCCATCCTGGAAACCCGCGATGGTGGAATGTGGTTTGGCACACCCAGCGGACTGAGTTCTTTTTCAAACGGCCGGTGGAGAACCTATACAACGGTAGACGGATTGCCTTCCCCAGAAGTGAATTGCCTTTTCGAGGATTCATCCGGAACTTTCTGGAGTGGAACGTCTGCTGGAGTTACCTCTTTTGCCTCTGGTCATTTTCAAGTTCCGAGTGAGTCGCCCGACGTTTTGCGCGAACAGATCCTCGGAATGGCGGACGACAAGAGGGGAAGATTTTGGATTGCGACCTCACATCATGTTCTGCGCGTTCCGCGCGACAAACTGCTAAGCGGTATTGTGAAGGCAGTCGATGTTCACGAGTATGACCAGGCCGATGGCCTAGAGAGCACTGAAGGAGTGAAGCGGAGCCGATCGGTGGTCTCGGATTCATCTGGCAGGATCTGGTTCTCACTCGGCCGCGGATTGTCGGTGGTTAATGCATCCCTGATCACTGACAATTCAGTTCCCGCGCTGCCTTACATCGAGGCGATCACCGCCGATAGCAACACTGCGAACCTCGCTGGCGTCGTTCGAATTCCTCCATCTCCCAGGCGAGTCACATTTGAGTACACGGGGCTCAGTCTTGCGGCGCCGGGGCGGATTCGCTTTCGATATTTTCTAGAAGGTTTCGACAGTAGCTGGAGCCGTCCGGTTACAGCGCGAGAAGCGGTTTACACGAACCTGGGACCGGGTCCCTATCGATTCCGGCTCGTGGCCAGCAACAGCGAGGGGCTGTGGAACGGGCCAGAAACTGCGATCACTTTGAGCGTCGCTCCGGCCTACTATCAGACTTACTGGTTCCGCTTGTCGTGCATCACCGCTTTCCTCGGAATGCTCGCCGCTGCCTTTCAACTACGGCTGCGGCAGTTGTCGCGGGAGTTCCATTTGCGTCTGGAAGAGCGCGTCGCCGAACGGGCACGCATTGCGCGGGACTTGCACGATACCCTGCTCCAGAGCTTTCAGGGATTGATGCTCCGCTTTCAAACCGCGGACGAGATGCTTCCGGCGCGCCCCATGGAGGCGAAAAAGGCGCTTGAAGGTGCTCTCGACCGGGCGGATCTGGCAATCAGCGAAGGTCGAGATGCCATATCGGACATGCGCGCCTCCAGTTTGTTAAGCCGCGATTTGGCGAAATCGATGACTGCGCTGATGACTGACCTGAGCGAAGAGCTTGCTGCCGGCAACGGTAGCCCGGTTGCGTTTCGTGTGCTCGTGGAAGGCGCACCACGAACCGTGCGTCCGATTCTCCAGGACGAGATATACCGCATTGCGCGGGAATCGTTGCGAAATGCCTTTAGCCACGCACAGGCCCGGAACATAGAAACAGAAATCACTTATGACGAATCTCTGTTACGTTTGCGCTTCCGCGACGACGGAACGGGCATTGACCCACGCGTCCTTGAACACGGCGGGCGTTCTGGGCACTGGGGTTTGCCTGGAATGCGCGAGCGAGCCAGGCACATCGGAGCGCAGTTGGAGGTCTGGAGTGAACTCGGAGCAGGCACGGAGGTAAATTTGAGCATTCCGGGGTCCATCGCTTACGAGGCATTCTCCACCCGCGCCGGTTTCCGGGTTTTCCGAAAGAGAACGGGAACACAATCATGAGCACTAGTCCTAGCGTGATCCGGATTCTCGCGGTTGACGACCATCCGATGCTGCTGGAAGGCATCGCAGCGCTAGTCGCCAGTCAGCCGGACATGAAGCTGGTCGCCCAGGCCTCTGCTGGGCGCGAGGCCCTTGAACAGTTTCGTACGCATCGGCCGGACCTCACATTGATGGATTTGCAGATGCCGGACATGGACGGTATCGAGGCGATGGCCGCCATTCGCAGCGAATTCCCGGAAGCCCGCATCATCGTGTTGACGACCTACAAGGGGGACGTCCAGGTTCTACGCGCACTCAAAGCCGGTGCGAGGGCTTATTTGTTAAAGGGCCTTTTGCGGAAGGAACTCCTGGAAACGATCCGCGCTGTACATGGTGGGCAAAAGCGCATTCCCCCTGAGGTCGCTGCCGAACTCGCCGAACACGCGCTCGAGGACGCCCTGACCTCACGGGAAATCGATGTCCTGCGATTGATTGCCGGCGGGAGTGCAAACAAGCTGGTCGCCGATCAACTCTCGATTAGCGAGGAGACAGTCAAGGGCCACGTCAAGAACATCCTTTCCAAACTTGGCGCAAACGACCGGACACACGCCGTCACCATCGCGCTGAGGCGCGGAATCATCGAATTGTAACCCCCCCCGAAAGAGTGGGAGCCAAACACCCGGTTTTGGAGTGTCGAATCGGCCTGGACACGTTTTACTCTCTTATGGCTGACAAGGGGGGGAGTTCTGCAACGCCTATATTCGATGTTCCCTAACGGCTGGCCCGGGAGAGGGCTTCTCCTGCTACGGCTAGTTGCTGGAGTTCTTCTGGTTCTCGACGGCGTCGCTGGACTAAGGGGAGCTCCTCAGCACGAATCGGTTACCCTGCAAGTAATCGCAGCACTCGCAGGAATCTTTCTAATCCCAGGTTTGTGGACGCCGATTGCCGGCGCGGTTGTGACGCTGACAGAACTCTGGATCGTCCTCACAGGTACTGCCCACCTGCGGAGCGCCATCCTGTTGGCGACGATAGGAGCTTCGCTCGCAGTCCTCGGGCCCGGCGCCCGGTCGATCGATGCTCTCCTCTTTGGCAGGAAGCGTCTCGATATTGGGAGGAATCTGGGGAAAGGTCAAAGCCCGGTTTGAAAGGCTTGGGATCGGACGCTCACAGAGAGTATTCTCAAAGGCCAGCAGTACAAAGGGAGCA
The DNA here is from genome assembly GCA_035567135.1 of Terriglobales bacterium. Taxonomy (GTDB): domain Bacteria; phylum Acidobacteriota; class Terriglobia; order Terriglobales; family Acidobacteriaceae; genus JABDBE01. The sequence continues at coordinate 235,356 of DATMQI010000265.1, read as the reverse complement.
TTGCCTCATGGCCTCTCCAGGACATGAATCCGATTCGAAGCAGCTTCTTGAGGCGCAGTTGCGAGCCACCCTCGACGTGATTCCTGCGTACACCTGGTACGCTGATCCGTCCGGGGCGCTGACTTTTATAAACAAACGGCATGCGGATTATCTCGGTCTGCCGAAAGACCATCCTCTCCGATTCGGCATTGCCACTGGCGCAGCGTGGGATTCGCATATTCCGCTTCTGCATCCGGACGACCACGAAGAAGCGCGTAGAGTTTGGTCGACCTGTCTACGTACAGGTTCGGCTGCAGAAATGCCTTTTCGAGTTCGGAACGCGGCAGGGGAGTATCGCTGGTTCCTCACTCGTGCCGAACCCCTCCGTGCGAGCGATGGAACTCTCCTGTATTGGATCGGGGTTAATCTCGAAATTGACGACGCGAAGCGGGCAGAGGATGCCCTTCGCAAGAGTGAAAAAAAGCTTCGCGAGGTGGTTGATACCATTCCTGCGCTGATTCACACTGCCAGGCCCGACGGCTACATTGATTACTTCAATAATCGTTGGTTGGAATATCTCGGCGTCACTCTGAACGAAGTGGCCGGTTGGAAGTGGACAGCCGTTATTCACGCTGAGGATGTCGAGGGGATCCTGGCCAGGTGGCGAGCGTGCCTCATCACCGGAGAGATCTTTGAATACGAAACGCGGGTCCGCGGAGCCAATGGAGAATACCGCTGGATGTTCCACCGGAAAGTGCCGCTTCGCGATGGAAACGGGAGCATCGTCAAGTGGTATGGGTCGAGCATGGATATTCACGAGCGAAAGACGGCGGAGGAAGCCCTGCGGAGCAGTGAAGCGTATCTAGCGGAGGCGCAGAAGCTCAGCCAGACGGGCAGCTTCGGGTGGAAGCCCGATACCGGAGACATTGTTTGGTCAGACGAAACCTATCGCATCTTCGAGTACGACCACGCGATGAAGCCAACCATAGATTTATTGGTGAGGCGCGTCCATCCCGAGGACCGGCCCAACTTTCTGAAGGTCATCGAGAGCGCGTCTGCGGGGGCGACCGGGTTCGAGCATACCTATCGTTGGCTGCTGCCTGACGGGAGCATCAAGCACGTCCATGCCCTGGCCCACGCATTACAAGATGCATCTGGCAACCGCGAGTTTGTCGGGGCGGCGACCGACATTACCTCGATCAAACGAGCAGAAGAGGAACTCCGCACCAGCGAAGCGTACTTAGCGGAAGCGCAGAGGCTGAGCCAAACCGGCAGTTGGGCCTGGAACCCTGTAACCGGTGACATTAGATACTGGTCGGAGGAGTGCTATCGCGTGCTGGGTTTCGACCCGCATGGACCGCTACCGCGATTCGAAACCTTCTTTCAGCGTCTTCATGCAGACGACCAGGCTCCTGTCCGGGAACAGTACGAGAAAGCCATCCGCGACAAAGCGGATTTCGAATTTGACTACCGGCTTGTTCACCCGGACAAAGGAGTCAGGGACATTCACGTCGTAGGCCGTGCGGTCCTCAACCAATCCGGCGATCTCGACGAGTTCGTGGGGACCGTGATCGATATCACCGAGCGCAAACGAGCGGAACAGGAACTCCAGCAGCTCGTTGATCTCGTTCCCCAGATGAGTGCAGTGCTGGGACCCGACGGCAAGTGCATTCACGCGAATCGGATGGCTCGGGAATATACAGGCCTGACACTTGAGGAGTTTCGGTCCAAGGAGGTGATCGGCAGGGCAACCCATCCCGACGATGTGGAGAGGGCGAGAATCGTACGCGAGCGTGGGCTTGCCGGGAATGAGCCGTTTGAATTTGATGCAAGAGTGCTTGGGAAAGACGGCAACTACCGCTGGTTCCTGTGGCGGTACAACCCCTCAGTGGAGGAAGGCCGAGTCAGAAGATGGTACGTGAGCGCAACGGAAATTGAATCGCGTAAACAGGAGGAAGAACGGGTCCGGCAAGAAAACGTGCGTCTAGAGGAGCGAACTCGAATTGCCCAGGAGCTCCATGACACGCTATTGCAGAACTTTTTGAGCGCCTCGATGCAACTTGGTGCAACCGTGAATGGCGTGCCTTCCGAGTCGCCGGTGAAGGGGCGACTGGATCGAGTTCTTCAGCTTATGGAGCAAGGGATAGAGGATGGCCGGAAAGCTCTTCAAGGCCTTCGCTTACCTGACACTGCCCCCCTGGACCTGATTCAGGCTTTTTCGGGCATTCAGCGCGAACTCGCAGTTCCATCCGACGTTGAATTTCGGATCAGTGTTATCGGAGAGAAGCGGCCTCTGCATTTCGCCATCCAGCATGAGATTTATAGGATTGGCAGGGAGGCTCTCATCAACGCATTTCGTCACTCTCGAGCCACAAGGGTTGAGGTCGACCTTGAATATGCAGATAGTGATCTGCGCATGAAGGTTCGAGACAACGGGTGTGGCGTCGATCCCCGAGTGCTCGACGCGGGGCGTGAGGGACACTGGGGATTGGCAGGTATGCAGGAGCGGGCAACGAAGATCGGCGGGCTACTCAAAATCTATAGCAATGCAAGTGCCGGTACCGAGGTAGAACTCTCCATCCCGAGCAGTATTGCTCTGGAGCTTTCACTTCCTAATCGCCTCTCAGCATAACTCTGGCCGAACTCTTGTGACTGAGGTCAGGCAGTCGTCTCAGTAAACCCAGGCCGCTCCATACTTGCAAGAGCTTGAGAACTAGGTTCCAGGCGTTCTCCAGCACGCCCACGCAAGATCACTCGCAACGACGCCATCAAAGGCACCGCAAGGTAAATGCCTACGATTCCACCAAGTTCGGCCCCGACCAGCAAGGCGAAAATTGCGGCTAAAGGGTGAATCTTCAGGTGGCTTCCCATGACGCGCGGCGTGAGGAAGTAATCCTGAATCACCCTCCAAAGCCCTAGCAATACCGCCATCCAGATCCAGTGCAGGTGATTCACAACACCGACGCCGACGATCGCGGCAAATGTGGTGATCCAACCCAATGCGGGAAGGAACTCCAACAGTCCTCCCACCATGCCCAACGCGAAGGTGTGCGGAAACCGAAGAAGGATCATGGCGGATAAGTAGAAGAGGAAGGAAAAACCGCAGAGGAGTACTTGCGCTCGTATGTATTCGGTGAGCATGACATGCAATTCGTTCGCTAGAGCATAAACTCTTGGGCGGTGCCTTGCAGAAAAGAACAAACGGATAAGCATATTCGCGATGTGGTCACCATCACGTAAGAAAAAGATCGCCAGCACAGGAATCAGAAGCGCCGAACCCAGCCATTGCACGCCGTCGGAAAGGAAATGATCCACACTTCCGACCAGTTCCTGGATATTTTCCTTGTGTCTGGCTAGGAATGCCCTAAGGCGGGATTCCTGCTCCTCGCTCCAATCGTATTTCTCTCTCAGTTGGCTTGCGATGTCTCCTGTCGAAAGGCCTTCCAGCAAACCCGGCACTTCATCAACGGCCATAACGGTATTCCGGGCGAGACCTGGGGCGAGTTCATAACCCGCCACTGTAATCACAATCATAAAAGCAAGATAAACCTCTACTACTGCCGGCGCTCTCAAATTCTTGAAAAACAACGAGTGCCGCTGCAGGAACTTGACCGCGGGGTTAATCAGGTAGGCGAACAGCACAGCAAAAGCGAAGATCAGAATGATGTGCCCCGCAAAGTAGACGGCAGCGCACACCCCGGCAAAGAACAATGTGGTCAACAGAATGTCAACGATGCGGCGCTCGGGGAAAGCCATCGTCAATTGTTCCTCAGGATACCTGGCGAACGTGTTCTTCCCGTGGGAGCTCGGCGTGACTCAGTTGAGGGCACAGGGAGCGTGTTTGCAATCGCATTGAATTTCGGTTTCACCGGTATCGTCAGCGTCCGCGCAATAATCGCTGCAGTATTTTCCTTCGCTGACGACGCATAAGCATTCCATGTAGGCGCACTTGCGTTGACCTTGCCCGTTCACGTTTCCACCGTCCTGTCTGTAGCAAAACTCGACGCAAAGTGAGAAGCAAAACAAGGGCCACTCCCGCTGACGGCCCAACCCGAGCGCTTCGACATACCCGTTTTGTTGATCTTTCTCCAAAGAGTTCGTCGAACTCTTCCTCAAATGGTGTACCCGGTGTTCCCTAAACCGAGGTAGCGGATCTTCAATACACGTGGTAGCAAAAAAACACTGCATTTTGGGATGCGGTTCTGATTTTCGATTTGCCACACTACACATCGTGGACGCGGCTCATACGAAACGACTGAGGGCCGTACTCGGAGGAAAAAACATGCTGGGCATTATAAGTGGATTCAGAAGAGTGGCTGCGATGGAAATCGTCTGGCGCAATCCCAATGCGGTGAGCCGTCACCCCAGGCGACACAGTTTGGAACGCGCGGGTGAACGCGCCCGTTACATCTTGCAGGAATTTGTAGAAGATGGACAGACCGGTTACTGGACGACACTATCCGGATTGGAAGTCGTGCTGGGTGGGCGGATAGCGTAATGCACCCCGAAGGTCTGCACGCCTGGGCTGTATGTGACGAATCCTTGTCACAAGACAAGAACCCCGCCTCAAGAATCAGGCTTGCCACAACGCCATATGCGGAAAAGCCTTCGATTCTGAGAAATCGGTCTTGGCACAGTGAGTGCACTATGCGAATACGTTGCAGGTGGCCTCGCGCCCACCGTCGCTCCACTCTGTGCTTCAGGAGGAGGTAAAGAATGGCTCAAGAAGCCGCGAACTCTACCACACCCGAGACAGCAAAGCCAACGCTTGCTCCGGTGCGACCAGTTGAACCTGAGCACGCTGCGGCGCCTGCCAGACCGAGTTGGCAGAGGTACGGAACACCGATGCTGATCGTGCTCTTGGCCGTGGCTGTCGTCTACACCATCACACGAAACTGGAACTCCTGGGAGGGCGGCCGCATCGAGCAAGTTACCGACGATGCTTACGTTCGGGGTGATGTTACACCGCTGAGCACTAAGGTTGCGGGCATCGTTAGGGACGTAGAAGTAGCTGACTTTCAGAGTGTTCATCAAGGAAACCTCATTGTTCAGTTGGACGACGACGACTATCGCGCGCAGGTTGCTCAGGCAAGTGCGGCGGTGGAAGCCGCAAAAGCCGCGATCGAGAACAATCGTCGTCAGAAGCAACTGCAACAAGCCAAGGTTGACCGCGCGATAGCTGGCGTAAGCGAGGCCGAAGCCGAGATCTCAGCGTCGCAGGCGGGAATTGAGGCCGCCCAAGCCGAGATTGACCGTGCTCTTCCTGAGCGCCGCCGGCAGGAAAGCCTCATGGAAACCAACTCGACGACTCGACAGAAACTCGAGCAAGTGGTGGCCGAAGAGGAGGGTTCACGCGCGCAACTCGGAAGCCGTCAAGCTTCCTTGCAGCAAGCCAAAGCAGCGCTCTCCAGCAGCCAATCAGCTGCTGACGCCGAACGCCGCGGGCTTGACGTATTGAATTCGCAGGAGCTTCAACTCATCGCCGACCTGCATGCTAAAGACGCAGCCCTCACTGTCACTCAAGTGAACCTCGGCTATACGAAGATTTCCGCCCCCGCCGACGGCAGCGTAGGCGAGAGACAGGTCCGGCCCGGACAACTGGTTTCTCCCGGAACACAGGTGATTTCGTTTGTAAGCAGAATTAAGTGGGTGCAGGCCAATTACCGCGAGACCCAGTTGACCAATGTCAAAGTCGGCGACACCGCAGAGATCCGGATTGACGAATACCCGGGGAAACTCTTTAACGGAAAAGTCATCGAGATTGCGCCTGCCAGCGGCTCGCAATTCGCACTGTTGCCGCCCGACAACGCGACCGGCAATTACACCAAGGTCGTGCAGAGAATCCCAGTGAAGATCGCGTTTGACGATTCCGAGATCGCCACTACGTTGCGGCCGGGTCTTTCGGTGATCGCCACTGTGCGAACAAGGCACTGATTGGAACGAACCGGACTGGACAAACAATGGCTTCATCAACGATCACACTTCGACCCACCCCATTCCAGCTCGCGAGAGCCACTGCGGCGGCGATACCACAGCAGCTTTCGAAGAGTCCGCTGCTCGGAATCCTGGGCGTGATCACGGGCGCGGGCCTGGTCACGCTCACCGGGCGCATGATCACACTCGGCCTGGCTGATCTTAAAGGCCACGTCGGAATCAGTTTCGATGACGGCGCCTGGATCAGCACTGCCTACAATGCTGCGCTGGTATTTATCGGACCGTTTACGGTGTATCTCGGCGGGTTGCTAGGCCCTCGCCGAATTTTGTTCATTGCTGCGACGTCGTTTGCAGTGATTTGCCTGTTCATCCCGCTCATTCACAGCTACAGCTTGCTCATCGTGGCGGTCGTCCTGGCTGGACTGACATCAGGCACGTTCTACCCGCTAACGCTGACCTTTGCTTTACGCAACATTCCGCTTCGGTATCTTCCCTTCACGATAGCGCTGTACGCGACATTCGTTGATGGCGCCGTGAACATTGCGCCATCACTTTATGGTTGGTACAGGGAACATCTCTCGTGGCAATGGATGTTCTGGAATTCGTCGTTGATCACGCCACTCATGATGCTTTGCATTTACTACGGAATTCCGAAGTCCACTGCAGCCAAGAAGCCTGGGGCCGCCCCTAGCTTTGCCGGTTTCTTATATGCCTCCGCCGGATTCGCGTTGGTGTACGCCGCCCTCGATCAAGGTGAAAGACTCGACTGGTGGCGCTCCGGAGTTTTCACCGCATTGATCGCTAGCGGCTCATTCCTTATCCTCAGCGCATTGGTCCGGCGTTTCCGGGGTCCGAACCCCCTGGTCGACATGCCTTATCTCCGGCAATGGAACACTATCCTGCTGGGTTTAGGGCTCTTCTTCTTTCGCTTCTGTCTTGTGACCACCATCATTCTGGTGCCGCAGTCGCTGGCCATCCACGGTTTCGAAGCTGATCAGATAGGACCCGCGGTGATTTGGAGTGCAGCCCCTCTCCTTCTCCTCGCTTTTGTCGCCGCACTACTGCTCCTGGCAAAAATGGATTCCCGTCTTCTCATGGCTGTTGGTTTCGCATGCATAGCTTTTGCTTCCTGCCTGAACGCGAACTTAACGAGTGCGTGGTCGGCGTCGAACTATTACCGCACCGAACTGCTGATGGGTGTTGGACAAGCGTTCGCGTTCATCGGTCTGGTAGCAACGATTGTCTTACAGGGAATTTTCTCAGGAGGTTTATCGAAACCGCAGTGGATTCTGACATTCTCCGCGTTCTTTCATACCATTCGCCTGTTTGGCGGAAACGTGGGCGCTGTGATTATGGGCCACTTCATCGCGCAGCGAGAGAAGTTGCACTCGAATCTCCTCGGCTTGCACGTTCAGAACGGCAACTGGATTACGGATGCCAGCATCGGCCAGTTGACGGCGGGACTGTTTGCTAAATCTTCCGGCCTCGTGGCAGCAACGGGCCGGGCAGTCGGGGTCATCGGCGGGCGTCTTCGTCTTCAGGCCTACACACTGAGCTTAATCGATGGGTTCTATCTGGTGGCCTGGGCGTGCGTGTTCGCTCTACTGCTGGTTGCGTTGATGCGAAAGGCTCCATTGAACTACGGCGATCTCAGCGACATTCAGGGGCAATTAACCGCAAATCAGGAGTCGAAAGCATGAACTTAACCCGAAACCAAGCGATCCGGCGATGGACCACGGTAGCAGCTTGCGTCTTCGCAATGCTGTCCGGGGCCGCGGCGCAAGAGCGGAAATTAACCCTGCAGGACGCCATTGACATTGCGACGCACGCAAACCACGGCCTGAAAGCGGCATCGTATCAAGTCGCAGCCGAGGAGCAGAACCGGCGCATCGCCAAATCGGGCTATTTCCCCAGCATTAGCAATGAATCCTTCGCACTTCATATTACCGATGTGCAGCGTGTCGACGTTCCACCAGGTGCTTTTGGTCCAACCATTCCGGCCACAAACGTTTTTCTTACCCAAGGACGAGAAACATTCGAAACCAGTGGCACAACTCTGGCGCAGCCGATCACACAGCTGATCAAGATTCACGCGAACAATAAAATCGCAGCTTCAGATTTGAAAGCCTCGCAAGCTTCCTTCCAAAAGTCCACAGACGATGTCGTGTTCCATGTACAGGAGCTCTACTATCACATCCTTACCAGCCAGCTGCAGAAAGAGGCAGCTGAACTGCAGATCACCTCTCACAGCGAAAACCTGAACGAAAACAACGAGCAGGTCAGGAAGGGATCTCTACTTGAAGTGGCGCGTGTTGAAAGCAGTGCCACCCTACTCGAAGCCAAGCAGACGCTGCTCGCCACCGACATGCAGATAGCTGATCTCACCATCCAATTGAACGATGTGCTTGGATGGCCGCTGAATACAAAACTCGTCCTCGATCCGAACGTCGACGCCGCGCTTGAGGTGCCGGCACGCGAAGAGTCGGTGAGAACCGCGTTGAGTGATAACCCTGAGGTCAAAGAAGCGGCGCAGACCCTCGCTAAGGCGCGAGCCGCACACACCGCAGCAAAGGCGGAATACATTCCCGATGTCACGGCCTTTGCTCGGTACGACTATCAGAACAACGTGCCCTTGCTGGTTCGAAACTTCGGTACATTTGGTTTCCACCTGAGCTACGACGTCTTCGATGCAGGCAAACGCAGAGCGCTAGTTCGAGAACGCAGGGATGAAATAGCGGAAGCACAAGAAAACCTGCAGCGTGTGAAGGACGAAGTCGAAGCCCGCGTGCAAATGATATACAACCGGCTCGATGTGGCGCGCGCCATGGTGGAAGTGAAAAAAGAGTATCTCGCCGCGCAGCAAGAGAATGCGCGCCTTTCAGAAGATCAATTCAAGCAAGGAATCACATTGGCATCTCAGCGCGACGCGTCGCGAGCCCAGGCGGTGAAGGCACGCGCAGGTTTGCTCGACGCGAGCCTGTCTTATCTCTTGGCCCGGGACGATCTAAACCGGACTTTGGGAGTTACGAATCCCTAATCTTGGCCATGCTCACGATTCCAGTAACTGATTTTGGACACGAATTCAAAGAGAGCGATTAACGCAAATGCAGCGCAAACAAAACTCGATTAAATTAAGCGCGCTTTTTATTCTCGCGCTCTTGTTCCTGTTCATCGCTACGACGGCAGCCGCCGCACTGGCAGATCCATCAAACGGTCTCACAAATATTTTCGCTCCCGAGTCCACGCCGGCTAAATCGATTGTCGATTTGTCTCTTCTGGTCCTTGTTATTACAGGAATCATATTTGTGGTTGTCTTTGCTTTGCTGGTCTACTCCATTGTGAAATTCCGCGGGAGAGCGGCTGACGCCGGGCGCGAACCGGCTCAGGTGTACGGGAGTACGCAAATCGAGTTGGCCTGGACCGTTATTCCAATCCTCATCGTGGTTGTGCTGTTTCTGGCCACAGCCCGAACCATTCACGCCGTCCAGGACGCCCCGGAGCCTGCAACAGCTTTGGAGGTCACCGCCATTGGCCATCAGTTCTGGTGGGAGTTTCGTTATCCAAGGCTCGGGATTGTGACCGCCAACGAGTTGCACATTCCAGTGAGCGACGCCGCACATCCTACGCCCACGTTCTTAAAGCTGCTTTCTGCCGACACTGATCACAGTTTCTGGATTCCGCAACTCGCGGGCAAAACTGACCTGATTCCGAACCACCCCAACAGCATGTGGATGGATCCACACCGCACCGGCGTCTACCTCGGGCAGTGCGCGCAGTATTGCGGAACTCAGCACGCGAAGATGCTTCTGCGCGTGTCTGTGGACAGTGAGGAAGGATTCAAAGCGTGGGTCCGCGCGCAGCAGCAACCTGCGGTTGAGGATGAAAAGGCGACGCTCGGCAAGCGCGTTTTCGAAACCACCGCGTGCATCAATTGTCACGCGATTAGCGGCACCGTCGCGAACGGCCGCTTCGGTCCGGATCTGACGCACTTGATGAGCCGCAGCACTATCGGGTCCGGTGCGGCAGAGAATACGGAAGAAAACCTACGCCGGTGGATTGAGAACCCAGACGCCATTAAGCCCGGGTCGCTGATGCCCGCCATGAAACTCAGTGACTCGGATTTGGATGCGCTTACGGCTTATATGGAAACGCTTCGATAGTTGGAGGATTGAAGGCTAGCTATGTCAGCGAATGCAATGGTGATTCAGAACGCGCAGGTTGTCGATCGAACCTGGGTCGAGACCCTCCACGAGTGGCTGACCACGGTCGATCATAAAAGACTGGGAATTTTGTACATCGTTTTTGCGCTGTTCTTTCTCGTAGTCGGAGGAGTCGAGGCCCTCATCATCCGCATCCAGTTGATGCATTCACATAACACTTTCGTGTCCCCACAAGTCTTCAACCGCATGTTCACGATGCATGGTACGACCATGATTTTCTTTGTGGCCATGCCCATCTTGTTCGGATTCGCAAACTATCTCGTCCCATTAATGATCGGAGCACGCGACATGGCATTCCCGCGCCTGAATGCCTTCAGTTTCTGGCTCTCAGCGCTAGGTGGCTTCCTGCTCTACTTCAGTTTCCTGGGAGGAAGTGGTCTCTATGGAGCGGGTAACGCTCCTGATGTTGGCTGGTGGGCCTATGCGCCGTTGGGAGCGCGAGCCTTCTCGCCGGGACATAGTTCCGACTATTGGACTCTCGCGCTCCTGGTTTCCGGGTTCGGAAGCATTGGAACAGCGATAAACATTATCGCCACCGTTCTTTGCATGCGATGCCCTGGCATGAAGCTCAGCCGAATGCCCCTGCTGGTGTGGCTCAACTTTGTGATGGCCGGCATGGTTCTGATTGCGATTACGCCATTGTCCGCAGCCCAGATCATGTTGCTGGTAGACCGATATTTGGGAGGTCACTTTTTCGATACGCAGGCCGGCGGATCAGCTGTTCTCTGGATGCACTTCTTTTGGATATTCGGACATCCGGAAGTCTACATCCTGATTCTTCCTTGCTTTGCCTTCATGTCGGAGATCATCCCCGTCTTTTCCCGCAAGCCGATCTTTGGATACCCAGTGATGGTCGCAGCCACCGTTTGCATCGGCTTCGTGAGCATGAGCGTGTGGGCACACCACATGTTCACGATCGGGATGAACTCCTACGCCAATAGCTTTTTTACGATCTCCTCGATGGTGGTAGGTATCCCTACCGGGATCAAAATCTTCAACTGGCTCGGCACGATGTGGGGCGGAAGAATCCAGTTCAAGACGCCGATGCTGTTCTCAATTGGATTTCTGTTTCAGTTTTTGATCGCAGGTCTTACCGGCATCATGCTTGCCTGTTCGCCTTTCGATTGGCAGCTCGGCAATTCATACTTCGTGGTGGCGCACTTTCACTATGTAATCGTGGGTGGAATTCTGTTTGCCCTCTTCGGTGCGTTCTATTACTGGTATCCCAAGATCACGGGAAGAATGCTGAGCGAAACCCTGGGCAAATGGCATTTCTGGCTGTTTCTGATCGGTTTTCACCTGACCTTCGATCTGATGCACATCCCCGGGTTGCTGGGCATGCCGCGCCGTATCTATACATACGAGCCCGGGCGAGGTTGGGACACGCTGAACCTTATGGTCAGCATTGGTACGTTCATTCAGGCCATCGCCATCCTAGTGTTTGTGGCCAACCTTGTCATTTCTCATTGGAAAGGAGCCAGGGCCGGAAACGATCCCTGGGATGCATGGACTCTCGAATGGTCTATCAGTTCGCCACCCCCTGCATATAACTTTGCGACGGTTCCGACGGTCGCGAGCCGCCGCCCCTTGTGGGATCTGAAGCATCCGGAAGACCCGGATAGCCGCTATGAGTAAAGGAAGACAGCAATGAGTGCAATGGCAAATCCGTTCCCACAGGCCCCAGCAAATTGGAAGCTTCCCGACCGCGGGAAGGTCGCCATGGCCGGTCTCATCATCGCGGAGTCGGCGATCTTCACCATTTTCGTCGTAGCCTATCTCTTCTACATGGGGAAGAACCTCAGCGGCCCGACGCCTCGCGAAGTGCTCGAAATACCGATCTTTTACACGATCTGTCTGCTGTCCAGCAGTTTCACGATTCACTTCGCTGGAAAATCTTTGGAACGGAACAAGCGAAGCACATTTCTAGGCTTGTGGTTGATCACGATCCTTCTGGGCGGCCTCTTCTTGTACGGCACAGGCCAGGAATGGCATCGGCTGATTTACGAACACGGGCTGACAATCTCCACCAACCTTTTTGGAACGACCTATTACTCGCTTGTCGGACTGCACGCGTTTCACGTCACCGCAGGCCTTGCGATGCTTTGCATCGTGGGGATTTTCACTTTGGCGGGCCGTGTGGGTCCGGGCCAGTCGCGCCGCGTCGACGTCCTTTCCATGTACTGGCATTTTGTGGATGCCGTGTGGGTCGTGGTTTTCACCGTGGTTTACATTCTGGGGCGCTGAGGAGAACACATGGCAACACTGCTGGCCGCCGAACAACTCGACCCAAGGTCTGGCGCTCCACGCGAGATTGAAGTACCCGCACCGACAGCCTGGCCGTTTGTGTTGGCATTTGGATTCACCTTGCTGTTCGCTGGTCTTGTCACGAGCTTGTCAGTGAGCGCTCTCGGCGCTGTGCTCGCAATGGCGGGGAGTGTTGGCTGGTTCCGGGAAGTTTTCCCGCGCCTGCGTGAAGTAGCTGTCCCGGTAGTTCCAGAAGATGTCGCAATCGTAACTGAACGCCATGTCGTTGAGCGCGTTCCGGTCGCGGCGGATCAGTTGCGTGCGTGGCTTCCCGTCCACACCTATCCGATGTCGGCCGGTCTAAAAGGCGGACTGGCCGGAAGCGTGGCGATGGCCCTATTGGCCTGTCTTTATGGAGTATTGAAGGCTGGAAGTATCTGGTATCCCATTAATCTTCTCGCCGCAACTGTCTACGCGCAATCCCTCAGGCTCGGACCCGCACAGCTTTACTCGTTTCATGCCGATAGCTTTGCACTCGCTGTGCTTCTGCACGGCATCGTGTCCGTGCTCGTAGGGGTCCTCTATGGAGCGATGCTTCCTATGTTTGCACGGCGGCCTATCGTGCTTGGAGGACTGATCGCGCCGGTGCTGTGGTCGGGGCTGTTGTACACGATGATGGGGTTGCTGAATCCTCTGCTCGCGAGCCGCATTGAGTGGCTTTGGTTTATGGCTTCGCAGGTTGCCTTCGGAGTCGTAGCCGGCCTCGTCGTGATCAGGCAGTCGCGTATGCCAACGCGAGAGAACGTCTCGTTCGCGCTGCGAGCTGGAGTTGAAGCCCCGGGATTGATTTCACCGCAAGACAATGGAGCGAAACGCCCGTGAACCGATTTCGATATCTTTGCGCATTTGCGGTGCTGGACGTGATCCTGCTATCGGGTTGTAACTCTCCGCATGGTCAGCCTCAAAAAGGTTCCGAGACTCAGGCGCCGAACGAGGTCTTGCAGTTCGGCCCTCTGTACGCACAAAACTGCGCCGGCTGCCACGGTTCGGAGGGACGGGGTGGCGCGGCCATCGCCCTTGCCGACCCGGTTTACCTCGGCATCGTGGATGAAAAGGCGATGCACAAGGTCATTGCCAACGGCGTGCCCGGCACGTCAATGCCGGCCTTTGCTCAGGGTTCGGGAGGAATGCTGACGGACAAGCAAATCGATGTGATTGCCAACGAAATCCGATCGCGCTGGAGCCGGCCAGGAATCCTGAACGGAGCCAATCCGCCTTCCTATGCGCCAAGATCCACGGGCAACAATCAGCAAGGCGAAGTTGTATATGAAACGTACTGCAAGTCCTGCCATGGGCCAGAAGGACAAGGCGGACCGAAGGGCAGCGCCATCACAAACGATTCATTTCTGGCGCTGGTCAGCGACCAGGGGCTGCGCACGATTGTCATCGCTGGCCGGCCGGAATTGGGAGCACCCGACTGGCGCGGAAACGTTCCCGGCAAACCAATGTCAGACCAGGAAGTCTCTGACGTGGTTGCCTGGCTGGCTTCGCGCCGAGTGTCGAACCCTGGCCAACCTTATTCCGCTTCGAATTTCGCGCAGCATTAGGAGTCGAACGATGTCGAATGAAACTACACTTTCTCGCCGCGGATTCTTCACGAAGATGGGCATTCTGTTCAATGGGTTGGTAGCGACCGCATTGGCAGTGCCAGTGGTGGGATTTCTTCTTTCCTCGATTACGCGAGGCCGCGCCGATGGTTATCTTTCCTGGGTGCCCCTCGGACCAGTCAGCGATTTTCCGGAGGGCGAAACCCGGCTGGCAACGTTTCGAAATCCGTACGTGATGCCAACCGATGGCAAGACCGTGGACACTGCCTGCTGGGTACGGCGCATCGCGGGCGATCAGTTCCAGGTTTTTGCGATCAATTGCGCACACCTCGGGTGCCCGGTGCGCTGGTTTCAGCAATCCGGTTTGTTCATGTGTCCGTGCCATGGCGGAGCGTATTACCGCGACGGTTCGCGCGCCTCGGGACCACCAGAGCGTGGACTGTTCGAATATCCGTACAAAGTTCAGGATGGCATGGTCAACATTCAGGCCGGTGAGCTACCTACACCGGGAGCAGCGATCGCAGCTCTCACTGGAGAGAAACCGTCATGCGCATCATGATTGGCAAAATTGGTGAGTGGTTCGACCGTCGGTTGCAATTGGCTGCTCCCATCCGCGAAGCGGTCGAACATCCTGTGCCGCGAGAGACAGCCAGCTGGTGGTACGTGTTTGGCAGCGCCGCGCTCACCGTGTTCATTCTGCAGATCGTGACCGGAATTCTTCTTGCTCTCATTTACGTTCCCTCGGCCGCAGAGGCGTGGAGCAGTCTCCAGGCTCTGAACCACGAGGTAACTCTAGGTTGGTTCATCCGCGCGATGCATGGCTGGGGGTCGAATTTCATGCTCGCGATTGTTCTGATTCACATGGTGCAGGTTTTTCTCTTCGGAGCTTATAAGTTTCCGCGAGAACTCACGTGGATCGTGGGTATATTTCTATTGCTCATGACCCTGGGCATGGCCTTCAGCGGGCAAGTGCTCCGCTTCGATCAAGATGCCTATTGGGGACTCGGGATCGGAGCGTCGATCGCGAGCCGCGTTCCCATTGCCGGTCCCGCAATTGTGAAGTTGATGTTGGGTGGGCCGATCATCGCCGGGGCGACACTGTCTCGGTTCTTCGCCCTGCACGTCTTTGTGATTCCCGGGTTGCTGATCGCGTTCGTAGGCCTTCATCTCTTGATGGTGTTGAAGCTGGGGATCAACGAATGGCCGATGCCCGGACGCGTGGTCAAGCGAGCAACCTACGTTAGCGAGTATCACGAACTAACTAGTAAAGATGGCGCGCCGTTTTTCCCCTACGCCGTGTGGAAGGATCTGTTCTTTGCCGCGTGCGTCATTATTGCAGTTGCCGCATGCGCGCTTTACTTCGGTCCATTCGGGCCGACGGGCCAGCCGGACCCGACGATTATTCAGACCGCGCCCAAACCGGATTACTTTTTCCTGTGGCTCTATGCCTTGCTCTCGCTCCTTCCTCCATCGCTCGAAACTCCAGCGCTGCTGGTCGGGCCGGTTGTTGTAATTGTCGGATTGCTCCTTCTTCCTTTTCTTTCCGGTGAAGGAGAAAAGAGTTGGAAGCGGCGCCCGATCGCAGTTTTGACCGTGTTATTGATTGCGATCACGCTTGGCACCTTTACTCATCTGGCTGAGTTCACTCCCTGGAGCCCGCACATGAACGCGTGGAGTGGCGATCCCGTACCGGTGCGATTGCTGCATGGCACCACTGCTCTTGAGCGCCAAGGAGCCCTCGTCTTCCAGGCTAAGCAGTGCCGCAACTGCCATTCGCTTGGGGACAGTGGCGGGCAAAGAGGTCCGGCTCTCGACGGTGTGGCTGTGCGGCTCACGCAGGATCAACTCATCCGCCAGGTGATTCAGGGAGGCGGTAACATGCCGGCATATGGAAAAAATTTGAGTCCCGCAGAGACGACCGCGCTCGTCGCTTTCCTTGAAACGTTGCATCCGGAGGGACGAACTCCGGCACGCGATGCTTCGCGCGACGCCGTCTTGCGGGATGTAGGAGAGAGAGGGACCGGCGGGCAACCGTAGGACCGATCCATGCCACATCCGCATCACGTCGCGTACGGATCTCAGACCCTACTCGCATTAATCATCGCTTTCACTGCGGTGTTATACCTGCGAGGGTGGCTTCGTCTTCGTTCGACCTCCTTGAAGGTCATTCCGGTTTGGCGGGCTGGTAGTTTTCTTCTCGGGATGTCCCTGATTTGGACCGCGGTGGCTTCACCTCTTGCCGCACTCGATCACGAATTACTGACGGTCCACATGCTCCAGCATTTGCTGCTCATGACGATCGCTCCTCCGTTGATCTGGCTAGGTGCGCCCTTCATGATGTTGTTGCACGGTCTACCGCGACCATTCGAACACATAGTCATCCGTCCGCTGCTCCGCTTGGCGCCTGTAGAGACGGCGGGAAGGATGCTCACACAGCCCGCGTTATGCTGGCTTGCTGCCGCCGCGGCCTTGGTGGGATGGCATATTCCGGCACTATTTACCCTAGGACTTCAATCCGCAGGCTGGCATCTCGCGGAGTACGCATCCTTCCTCGCCACCGGTCTTCTTTTCTGGTGGCCGGTCATTCAACCCTGGCCGAGCGCCTCGAAGTGGCCGGGGCTGTCGATTATCTTGTACCTTTTTCTTGCCACGCTGCCCTGCGACATCCTGTCCGGCTTTCTTGTGTTTTGCGACCGCGTGGTTTATGCAATGTACTTCTCCTCCTCGCACCCCTTCGGCCTATCGGCTCTCGAAGATCAGCAGTGCGCGGGTGCGTTGATGTGGACTTGCGTCACCGTCGTCTACCTCGTTGCCGGAGCCATTCTAACCGCCAAGTCGCTTTCCCCTTTGAGTTTCCGGGAAGCCCCTCTGGTGCAATCGGAATTGCGCCCTGATGCGTTGCCGCAGAGAGCTCCCCAAAGTCTGGAGGCCGTCTAATCATGGCCACCGAGTCTATGGTTGCGGCGTTCGATGTGTCCGCCGTCAAGAGCGGTCGCGTTACCCGTCCCGCCCTTTTGTCCGACTATTGGTCGTTAACCAAGCCAGAGGTCAACTTTCTGATTGTGATCGCCACTTTCGCCGGGTTCTACTTGGGCCGTACAGCGCCCTGGCGGGATTTTCCGTTCCTGCTAATGATCCACACGGTGATGGGCACATTGCTCGTTGCCAGCGGCACCGGCACCCTGAATCAATACATCGAGCGGCGCTTCGATGGTCAAATGCGCAGGACGGCACGGCGACCGCTCGCTGCCGGCCGTCTGAAACCCGCACCAGTCCTCTGGTTCGGCGTCGCATTGTCGGTGGTGGGCAGCATTTACATCGCGGTGGCGGTCAATCTGTTGGCGTGCCTGCTAAGCACTTTCACTTTGTTGTCTTACTTGTTTTTCTACACTCCTCTGAAAAGAAAAACGTCTTTGTGCACTCTGGTCGGGGCCTTTCCGGGTGCAATGCCTCCCCTGATCGGTTGGGCGGGCGCGTCAGGTAGACTCAGCTTCGAAGCTTGGACACTGTATGCGGTGCTTTTCCTCTGGCAGTTCCCGCACTTCATGGCCATCGCCTGGATGTACCGAGACGACTACGATCGCGCGGGTTACTTAGTGCTGCCGCCTGATGGCCACGCGCGTGGGCGATTTGTCTATTGGCACACCCTGTTACCATTGCTGGCGCTGATGCCCTTAGCTCTGCTTCCCACCTTTGGAGCTCCGTCAAGCACCCTGTACCGCATTGGAGCTTTTCCCCTGAGCCTGGGATTTCTCTATTACGGAGCACAATTCGTATTTCGCAGATCCAACTCTGCGGCCCGGCGGCTGCTCGCGGCATCCATCATTTATCTTCCGTCGCTGTTGGTACTGAGGATCTTTACCAGGTGCTAGAGGTCAGCAGGACAATGATCAAGAATTCAGGAGTGAACGGGCAACTCCGTGAATGGTTTATCGCCAAGGATAGTCCACCGTCGGTAGCCCATGTGGCTCTAACAGCGGCGGTGATAGTTGTGTCTTACTTGATTGCTCGGCTATTCCGCTTGCAGGAAGCCTACTGGGCTCCGACGTCCGCGATAATAGTCATTCAGTTTTTGACACTGAGCGCGGCACTGCCAGTTTCCATGCAATATGTCGCGGGAACAGCGGTCGGAGCAGCTGTGGGCGCAGCAACGGATATTTATTTCCCTGGAAGCGTCTGGGCATGTGGTGCAGCTATTGTCGTCATCGGTTTGATGTGCGTAGTGCTGCGGATTGAGAGAAGCGCTTTCCGATATGCCAGCATTACACTTGTAATCGTCATGCTAGTGCCGCGATCCACCAGTGCTCGATTGGTCGCACTTCACCGATTCTTTGAAGTTTCAATCGGGATCGCTGTCGGTCTGGCGCTTTTCACTATATGGCAGAAGATGGACCTGGGAACTTCGGCCAGGGTAACGCAAACGTCGTAGTTCGCTGACCTGCGCTCCGGAAGGCTTCCAGGTGCTACGACGATCTCGGAACTTAACGAAGACGGCCCACCACTTTCGCTTTCATAGGCTGGGCTGTTTGAAACCCCTAACACCAAGTTTGGCTACAACACATTGAGGCCGTTTCTGATCGGAAGGACTGTCTTCGCCCACACTGTCATTGGCACTTGACGGTTTGCTGACACTTTCGATACTTCAACACCAGCGCCGGTCAGTCTCTCCAAAAGATCCCTCCATTTCCAGAGGATTGGAAGCACAAACCTGTGTCCCCTATTTGGCATGCCAGTTGCCTTTATCTAAGGCTGAGTGCCGAATCTGCCGACAAGGATGTCCAGACCGATCACGTGCAGGAGATTCAGGAGATTCAGAACATTCCGGACTTCTCGGTTTGGCATCCGCGTTGCTCTTTCCGGTGAAATATAGAGAGGCTAGGGTTGAAGCGCTTATACATTGATCTCGGTGCCGCACTCGCTGTGGCGTTACTCCTTTCCGCGCTGGCCTCAGGCCAGAACATTCAAGCGGCGTCGAGAACAGCAACCATCATGGGCACAGTCACCGATGTCAACGGCAATGTGATCCCGAACGCGACGGTCGTTCTTAAAGAAGTTGAAAGCAATGACCCTCGTACGATCGTGACAACCGGGGCCGGGATGTTCGAGTTTCACAATGTGACGCCAGGCATTACCTATCAGCTCAGGATCGGCGCCAAGGATTTTGCAGACTGGGTATCTCCACCGATCACACTGAATCCGGATCAGTTCAAAATTGTGACCGGTATCCAGCTGCGAATCGCAACCGAGCGCACTACTGTCGACGTCCATTACGACCCTGCCGAAGTTGCCACCGAGCAGTTCAAGGCCGAAGAAAAGCAGCGCGTGTTTGGAATCGTTCCGAATTTTTACGTCTCCTATGAGAGCGATCCCGCGCCGCTGACGACAGGGATGAAGTTCAAGCTGGCTCTGAAGGTCTCCACAGATCCAGTTACCGCTGCGGGAGTCTTCCTAGTGGCCAGTGCCAAGCAAGCTGGAAACACTCCGAACTATGGCCAAGGCTGGGGGGCATATGGAAAGCGCTTTGGCGCAGTCGCCACCGACGGTTTTTCCGACATCATGATCGGAGGTGCCATCCTACCTTCCCTGTTGCACCAGGACCCGCGCTACTTCTATCAGGGAACTGGTACCACTGGCTCCCGATTCCGCCACGCAGTATTCAGTACTTTTGTCGCAAGAGCGGACAATGGAGAATCGCAACCAAACTACTCTAGCCTGGGCGGCGTTCTGGCATCATCAAGCCTCGCGAACCTTTACTATCCCAGATCCAATCGTGGTGCTGGGCTGGTGTTCGGAAATTTCGCGATCGGCATCGCTGAACGAATTGGCGCGAGCGTGGTTCAGGAGTTCCTTCTCGGCAAGTTCACCCGGAGAGGTGATCACATGAAGTAAGCAACAAGTACGGGCAATTCTCCGTCCCCCACTTTCCAGCGCTCACGACTCGATCCTGTTCCTTCGTTGTCCAAACGCCCCCGACGACATCACGGCAACTAGCAGACATACCCCCAACCAAATGTTTTTCGTAAGGTCTCTTTCATGGAGTGTCTCTGTGCCTCGGCGGAGCCAACTATGTCAGAACAAGAGCGATTGAATCGAGTACTTGATCGAAGCACAGTGATTTGTCAGACCTGTGCCAATGCAAGAGCTGTCCTGTCTTTTGAAGTCAGTAGCCCCGACCTGAGGGAATTACCACTGGTAAAGTTGACAGCGACGGCCGCCTGTCAGCGACCGCGCGATAAGCGAGCGACATCGCAAACATTTTCTTGCCTCGCCCAGCATTCGGAAACGCCCCGCACCCGCCAAGTGCTGGTGGTGCCTGTTGGAAGTGACAGTTCCCAAGCGGCGGTATCGGAGCGAAACTTTCGCAAATCGTAGACAAAGGGAAAAGATCCGGTCACCCTGGATGGAGTTAATTTCATGAGAAAGAAGCTATTCAGTGCAGGATTGTTGGTGGGAGCGCTCTTGGCTGGGTCAAGGCTTACTTGGCCGCAGAACGTGAAGCAGAACCTGATATTCATTGTAAGTGGCCAGCCGGGACAAGCACCGATCTTCCAGATAAATGGCAGGTCCTACGTAGACATCGAAGAAGTAGCACGACTTACAAATGGCTCCCTAGGCTTCCAGGCCGATCAGGTAACACTGAAGCTGCCCCCTGCGGCCGCAGGCTTGTCCTCGACAAATGTCACGGCCGCCCAGCCTGCTGGCTCGGAGTTTTCGACAGAATTCCTCAAGGCTGGCATCGAAGAAATGGCTGTGATCAGAGAATGGCGCAGTGGGCTTATTAATGCGCTTCAAAATGGATACCCCGTGACCGATCAATTTGTGTCCGGTCACCAAAGCCAAGCTGCGACAAATCTCCGCTTGGCGTCTGTAGCAGTGTCAACCGACTCTGATCGAAGCGCTTTTCAACTGCTCAGCAACGAGTTCGACAACATACAAAAGTTAAGTAATAAGATTCGGGCTGCCCGCAAGAATATGAATTACATCTCGCCTGACGCGCTGAAGGGTAACCCTTTGGACCAGCAAATCCTGAGCTGCGCCCGCTCGCTGGCAGCCATGGCTGCCAGCGGCCAGTTCCACGACGACGGATCGTGCAATTGAGCCGGCCCGCAACTATGCCAGAGCGCAAACCAGCCTCGGTTTCCGTCAGCCCGCATCAGAGCAAGAACCAAGAACAAAAATAGTCGGATCACACGGGTGAAGGCTCTCTTGACCATGATCAGTTTCGCGACAAAGCCCGAGTCAGGAACCGCAATTCTTGGCCCTGCTCGCTAATATGCGTTCAGCTTGCCGTCCAGGAGGCATGCGCGTATAACGTAGGCGATACGCTATGTCATTCATGTGCTGCGACCTGGATTCTCGCGTGGGCGAATGGGCTGCGCTGACGACATGGGGCAACCGGTGACGGAAACAGCATTTGCGAATTGACTTGCAGCCGAACCTTCATCCAGCCGTAAGTGCAGTTTTCACGGCTGAAGGTGTGTATGAATTCTATCCAAAGCCGCCTATCTTGGAGAACCGTGAATCCGGATTCTCCATTCCACACAGCGGTCTTGGCGTGTCTCGTAGCCTTCCTGTCTTACCTCTGTGCCCTACTTGGGGGTGTACTGGTACTGCGCCCCCAAATGGTTTGGCCGGTTTGGCCAGGTTGCGCGTTTCTGGTTGCGGTGTTGCTCTTGGTACCGCGAAAGATTTGGCCGATACTGCTCGCAGCGGGATTTGCAGGATTTGTTCTCTATGATCTGCGGGCGGGCTTAACGCTTCGCTCGACGACGTTCCTCATTCTGGCCGATACGCTCGAAGTTCTCATCGCCGCTTTGGGCGTCAGCTATGCTTTCGGTGGTGTTCCTCGGCTGAATAGCATAAGGTCCCTGGCCAAGTATTCACTCTTTGCGGTCGTCCTCGCCCCGGTCACGACAGCATTTATTAGCACGGTCGCTTTCAGCGGGGACTACTGGCTGCGTTGGAGGACTAGTTTCTTTACCGAAGCACTAGCCCTTCTTACCCTTACCCCGGCAATCTTGATATGGGTGAGCACGAAACAATGGACACAGAAGCCTCGCGCTTATTATCTGGAAGCCGTCGCGCTGGTCGCTGGGCTGGTTCTACTGGGTTCTGTCGCTTTCGCGGCTCCTGGACGGATCAGTTCGCCCGTACTCCTTTATTCTCTGTTGCCATTTCTGTTGTGGTCCGCTCTGCGTTTTGGATTGATGGGAATCAGCACCTCGATGATCGTAGTTGCCTTTCTCTCAACTTGGGGTGCAGTCCACGGGCGCGGGCCCTTCACTGGATCAAACCCACTCAACAATGTGATGTCGCTGCAACTATTTTTGTTCTTAGCCGCGACACCTTTCATGGTTCTTGCTGTTCTTGTAGAAGAACGTAAACAAAGCGAGCAAAGCCTTCGCGAAAGCGAAAAACGCTTCCGCTTGCTGGCGGATACCGCGCCTGTGCTGATCTGGATGGCGGACACCGACAAGCTGTGCATGTACTTTAACAAGCCGTGGCTGGACTTCACCGGACGGTCGATCGACCAGGAGCTCGGCAACGGCTGGGCAGAGGGGGTTCACCCCGAGGATTTATCGACATGCATGAATACGTACACGCAGGCCTTTGGCCGGCGTGAGGAGTTCAGAATGGAGTACCGGCTCCGACGGCACGACGGCGAGTATCGATGGATTATCGACATTGGAGTGCCGAGGTTTAATCAGGATCGCTCTTTTATCGGTTACATCGGGATCGGCATCGACGTGACCGAGCGCAAGTATGCGGAAGAAGCACTCAAGAAGTCGGAAGAGAAGTTCTCGAAAGCATTTCGGCAAAGCCCAATCATACTCACGTTAACGAGCACCAAAGACCATCGCTACATCGATGTTAACGAAACCTTTGAACGCGTAACCGGCTGGCGCCGCGACGAGGTCATCGGACGCACACCGTTCGACATTGGGTTCTGGGTGCGACCCTCCGAAAGGGTGGAACTCACAAACCGGCTTCTTTCCGAAGGCCGTCTCCGTGACGTGGAGACCAGTTTTCGCATGAAAGACGGCAGTATCCGGATCGGCTTAGCAACAGGGGAATTGATCGAACTGAATGGCGAGCCGTGCTTGCTTGGGGCGGCTACTGACATCACGGAGCGCAAGCAGGCGGAACAGGCTTTGCGCGAGAGCGAAGAACGGTTTCGTTTGGCAGCTCAAGCCGGAAAAATGTTCGCATACGAGTGGGATGCTGCCACCGATGCAATCGTGCGCTCGACAGAAGCGACGCAGATTCTGGGGACCGATCAGACGGAACACACGACCGGTCAGCAACTAATGACCATGATTCACCCGGATGACCGAGAAAGACTCTCGGCCGCGATTGCTGCTCTTACACCCGAAAAGCCCCATCTTCAAATCAGCTACCGGATGATACGTTCTGACGGTACTGTAATTTGGGTGGAAAGGAACAGCCAAGCTCACTTCTCGGAGCAAGGCAGGCTGCTACGGATTGTAGGCATGGTGGCGGATATCACGGAGCGCAAGCGGGCCGAAAAGGCTCTGGAGCGGAGCGAGTCGAATTACCGCCTGTTCGTTGCGCAGAGCTCGGAAGGTATTTTTCGTCAGGAACTCGACCGCCCAATTCCTGTGGACTTGCCCGAAGAGGAACAGGTTCAGCGCATTTTGCACGAGTCGTATCTGGCCGAGTGCAATGATGCGTTGGCCCGCATGTACGGGATGTCGCCGGCCGACTTTACAGGTAAGCGGCTTACGGAGACCCTGGATGCAGAGAATCCCATAAACATCGAATTGACTCGCGACTACATCCGCGGCGGGTACCGGGTGGTGGATCGGGAGTCGCATGAAGTGGACTTACAAGGAAATCCGAAAGTGTTCCTGAACAGCATGATCGGGACTGTCGAAAATGGCGTGCTGACGAGAACATGGGGGATTCAGCGGGACATCACGGATCGTCGCCACGCGGAGCAAGCCCGCGTGCGCGCTGAGCAGGCACTGCGCGAAAGTGAACAACGGCTTCGTCTTGCCACCCAAGCCGGAAAGATGTACGCCTTCGAATGGGACGTCGCCAGCGACGAGGTCATGCGATCCGGGGAATACGCAAGTGTCCTCGGTTTGAGCGAACAGGCGAAGCAGTTTACTCGTAAGCAAGTAGCGGCCAAAGTGCACCCGGACGACCGGGCAAGATTCATTGCTGGGGGTGTTGACCTTACTCCCGAGAACCCGACTATTCAGAATAGCTACCGCATGCTTCGTGCTGATGGTGCCGTGATTTGGGTGGAGAACAGCGCGCGTGCCTTCTTCGACACGCAAGGCAGGATTTTGCGGATGATCGGCATAGTGGCGGACATTACCGAAAGAAAACAGGCGGAAGAGGCGCTCCGCGAGAGCGAGTACAAACTCCGGTTGCTTCTCGACTCGACCGCCGAAGCTATTTATGGAATTGATCTCAAAGGTTGCTGCACATTCTGCAACCCAGCCTGCCTTCGCACTTTGGGATATGAACACGTTGACCAACTCCTCGGCAAGAATATGCATGATCTGATTCATCACACTCGTTCAGACGGGACGTTGCTTTCCCGTGAGGAGTGTCGAGTGTTGCAGGCAGTGCGAACGGGAGAAGGAATCCACGTTGATGACGAAGTGTTATGGAGAGCGAATAGAACAAGTTTCCCTGCTGAATATTGGTCTTATCCTCAGCGGAGAGATCAAGAGGTTGTCGGGGCAGTGATAGCGTTCATGGATATCACACAGCGCAAACTGGCGGAAAATGCCCTCGCAAATGTTAGCCGCAGATTGATCGAGGTACAGGAACAGGAGCGCACCCGGATCGCCAGAGAACTTCACGACGATATCGGTCAACGTCTCGCGCTGCTGGCCGTCGAGTTAGAACAACTTCGCCAAGACCCTTCCAGTTTGCCCGAAGTGCGCAGTCGTATGGGCGAACTGTACCAGCGGACCAGCCAGATTGCAACCGACATCCAAACCCTGTCGCACGAGTTGCACTCGGCAAAACTGGAATATCTCGGCATAGCTGTTGCCATGAGAGGCTTCTGCCGAGAATTCGGGGAGCAGACGAAGGCAAGGATTGACTTCAAAAGCTATGACTTGCCAACCCCTTTGGCACCGGACATTTCTCTTTGCCTGTTCCGAGTCTTGCAAGAAGCCCTTCACAATTCGGCAAAACATAGTGGCGTACGGCACGTCGAAGTGCGATTGTGGGGAACGTCGGATGAGATTCATCTCGTGGTCAGCGACTTGGGCGTTGGCTTTGACAATGAAGCGGTAAAGGAGCGTCAAGGGCTTGGCCTCATTAGCATGGAGGAGCGATTGAAACTCCTGAAGGGAACGCTTTCCATCGAGTCGCAACCCAAGCGTGGTACCACGATCCATGCTCGCGTGCCTTTCGGCACGGGAGTCGATTCCATGCGTGCGGCTGGGTAAAGATCACCGAACTCACGGAGTCACACAATTGGGAGCCTGGAACACGGCGACGGTGGCCGTCAGACTCTAACATGTGACGACAGACCGCTAATTGGCAATCATCGTCACAACTGGCTGTGTTCCAGCGCATTGCAGGATCAACGCAACTCTCCTAAGAATTTAGGAGTGACCACGCTCCCGCGCATTTGGAGCCTGTGATGGCCGCATTATCGTGACGGATCTGACGTCCTGAGCGTTGGTGCACAATTCACACTCCGCTAACCCAGGCGTGTTCCAATGGGAGATCTTGCTAACGAACTCACAGAGGTCAAAGCCGGTCGCAGGAGAAGTTGGTTATGTCGTGTAGATCGTGTGCCTCAGAAAACCAGAAAGAGTTTGCGGCGGAGATGAATATCCATTTTCCCGGAAGGAAAGGTCTGAACATGCCCGCCGTATTGGCATTCCCGAAGCTATCGGTTTGCTTGGATTGCGGTTCTACGGACTTCAAACTTCCAGAAACTGAGTTGCGTCTCTTGGCGGAGGGTGTTGGGCCGGATGTTGTACGCCGTGCTTCAGGCCGTGCACTATGACAAAACAGCGGAGTGCTCCGCAAAAAGCGGAAGGACGCCGTTTTTGCCTGGCATGGTTTGCACCAATTCTTCTCGAAACCATTCGCTCACTGCCCTGCCTTCCGGTATCCGGAGTTGGTTACGTTGACCGAAAGATTTTTTGCCTTGGCGATTAGAACTTCGGTCGGCGGGTATCCTGTGCCGTCCTGGAGGGACGAGAAGCGAACATCCAGAGTGACGGAATCCTTTGCGTCGGCGAGGTACGTTGCCACCGTGAGCCCCGTCACGCGGTTGCTGGCGGGATCGACTTCTACCGACAACGTGTCGCCAGGCTTGTCGTAGTCGCGGAGGTTCAAACGTGCTCCCCTGCCCCCACCCGGTAAGTCCAGGCTGACGTTGCCCGCATCTTTGACCGATTGGATTCTCGCTGCGTCTGGTGGAACATAAGTCTTCACCAGAGCGACGGCTTCCTTCATGTAATCGGTCAGCTCTTCCTTTTTCTTCTCGATGACGCGGCCTCTGAGCCCGTGTTTCTTTGCCGGGGGCGAAGACGCTGACACCGGGACCTTCTGTAAGGAGCCCTCAGCGCCGTAATAGCATTGCTTCTGTTGGCGCGATTTTTCCTCGCCTTTGAGGCTGATCACGGTGGTCTCGATCCATTCATACTGACGGATGCTTTGCTGGTCTCGAGCCACGGATTGCTTGAGCGCAGCCACGCGCTGCTGCACCTCCGGCGACTGGGACTTCACAATCGTCGGCGTCAGCAGCGCGATGCTGATAGCTGCAACCGTGATTCGTGATTTTGACTTTGCCATAGCGGCTCTCCTTTGCGGCCTCGATGAGTCTTAAGCGAACTCTCACACGTGCTGGTAGTTCGCATTCTGAATGGCAATATTCAATTGCTTGCTGACGCCGTCGATCACCAGATTGGAAACGTGGTTTGTCCCATCCGGCAACCGGCTGAATTGCACCGTCAAGTTCATCGCATCCTTCGGATCGTCCATGTAGGAAGCAATCTGAACTCGCAGCAGTTCCTTCTGTGCTTTGTCGAAGACCAAGGTCATTGAATCCTGAGGCTTCAGGTAATTGTGAATGACCAACTGAAGCTCGTTGGGAGCGCCCGTCGGACCCACGCTAACGTTTCCTTGCGCATAGGCCTGCTGCAGCAAGGCTCCATCCGGCGGGACATATTGCTGCGCCAGGGCCTTCATCTGGTTCGCGTAATCTTTATACTCGTCCGTTTTCTTCGCGATCACGTGTTTCTTCAAACGTCCCCCGGAAGGAGGCTCGGCGGGCGGGTCCAGCGAAGTCTTCTCTGGCTTGAAGTCCGGTCCGAGGCGCACCTGGAAGTGCTCCTGCTTCTTCTCTTCGCCTTTCAAACTAATCGTTACCTGTTCGTTCCAGGTGTACTGTGCGAGGGCCTGCTTGTTCTTGGCCATGGACTGTTTGATGTCCGAGATGTGCTGCTGCATTTCCGGATTCTGAGCGTGGACAAAACGAATGAACCCTGTGCCGACAACAAGACCAACGAGGGTCAGTAGTGTGATGCTTAAGATACGCCGTGCTGCGTTTTTCATAGTATCCTCTCGATGTTTCTAAATTGCTAAATTCCGAACCCGACAGGCGGTTTGTGCGATCGTGCGCCCCTGCGATTCCGCAAAGGTCTTCACCAGTCGATTTCATTTACTTGAGACTTAGCGTGGCGCCAATCACAATGCCGGACGTGGCGGCAATAGCAATTGCAGCGGCCTGGCCTCCCTTTTGATAATCCACATACAGATAGCGGTACCCTGCCTGCAAGGTGATCTTCGGTTTGACCTTGTAGCCGAGAAGACCGGCTATCTGATATTCGAGTTGAGAGCCGGTCCCCCATCCGCCGACGTCGCCCAGGATATTGGCCACGAGCTTGGGTGAAAGGCCAACCTCAATTCTTCCCCCCACCAACGGGTCCACCCAATTCTGTGATTTTGAAAAATTCAGGCCAAAGCGGGAGGGGTTAAAACTCAAACCCTCTCCAAAGTGCCAGTATCGAAAGCCTGTCAAGAAATCGGCTTTGATCTTTTTTTCATTGATAAGGCGAAGGCCGATGTTTGGAGTGAGAATGAATTCAGTCGCTGTAAGCTTCGCTGAGGTGGCTAGCAAATTAGGGAACGGGACCGCTCTGTCATCTTCCAGTCTTATCCACATCAGATCGATTGGCACCACGATCCGGTTGCGGCGAGCTTCGACCGCCCCCATCAATCCAAATCGGAAATTAGAAAGAAGATCGGTTGGGCTCGCTTTGAAGCCGACGTCGCGGCCAAACGCGCCCACGGTCCCGTGGACTCCCGGAAACCAGAGATAAGGGCTGATCGATATATGCCACAGGTCATCTTGATCAGTCCCACCGACGCCACCTCCAGTTTGAGGAGCAGGGGCGGGAGCGGCCGATGGTTCATCGGTAACCGCAAGAGTCGTTGGAGTTGTCGAGTTCGCGTATGTGACTCCGAGATCTGGAGTCAAACTGGCATTGAGTTGTTCCTTGTGTTGTGCATGCGAGGACGAAGCGTAAACCAGGACGAAAAACGCGGAAGTTAAGATTGCATTTCCGATTCTCATTTACTTTCTCTTTCCTATTTGCTTACCGCGTTATGTTCTTTGCGGTGACTACGTATCCATTATTTTCGGTTGCCGGTTTTACGCAGCGAAAGCCGAGATGGTTAGTCCCTGTGGTGACCTCCCCTTTGCCGCGTGTGCCCACGACGTAGCGCGAGCAGTACTGGTCGGAGCAAAGAAACGATCCGCCGCGGTGAACTCTTTTTTTCTCGGTCGGCTCCGCGGGATCGAATGGCGTGTGCGGCCCCTGAGGATTTCGCGTCACGCCTCCTGCCGCCGCCAATTGCTGGTAGTAGTCGGGGCGATACCAATCGCTGGTCCACTGCCACACATTTCCCGCCATGTCATACAGGTGGTAGCCATTCGGCGAAAACTGAGCGACTGGGGCTATTCCCGCGTATCCGTCATCTCCGCTATCTGTGTCGGGGAAGTGTCCCTGGTGGGTGTTTGCCATCCACTTTCCGCCCGGTTGGAACTTGTTGCCCCACGGATATTGCTTTCCGGCAAGACCTCCGCGGGCAGCGAATTCCCACTCTGCTTCTGTAGGCAAACGCTTGCCGGCCCAATTTGCATAGGCTAAAGCATCTGGGTAGGCCACTTGAACCACCGGATATTTCCCACGACCTTTAAGGTTGGTGTCGGGGCCTTCGGGATGGCGCCAGTTCGCTCCTGGTACGTAGGACCACCATCGGTAATGGTCGTTGAGTGACACAGGATGGTCGGGGGCAGAAAAGACGACGGAACCGGCGACCAGATTTTCGGCGGGAGCGCCCGGGAAATCTTCCGGGCGCGGCTTGCGCTCCGCTATGGTCACGTAACCTGTCGCCTTGACGAACCGGGCAAACTCTTCGTTGGTCACATCTGTTTCGTCCATCCAGAAGCCATCCACATACACGCGGTGAATCGGCCGGGCATCGGCCACTGCGTGCATGCCGACCGCGGTGGCGACCGGTGAATCCATCGCGCCCATGGAAAATTCACCGCCAGGAATCCACACCATCCCATGCGGTAACGCCGTGGGAGCGGGAGTAGCGGTGGGGAGGGTGGGACCGAAAGCCACGGCCTCGGCGGCTTCGGTCATTGACTGGCCCGCCTCCAACTTAGGGTAGGGCGAAGGAGGCGACGGGCGGAACACGGCGAAGGCCACCGCCCCAGAGAGTACAACCAGAGCGATCAATATCCACACTGAACGCATCAGTGCCGATAACGTCGGCGCGGTCTGCGCCCTGGTTCGATTCTTTTTCTTCATGCGTGCGTTCGTCCCGCAAACAATTAGGCTTGGGATGATTGACACGCGAATACTACGAACGGGGCACCTCAGTGACAACTGTCAAAGCTGACAGGCCCGCAAAACCTCGGAAAATCTTCGGTTTTCCCCGTCACTTGTGTGCGCTATCGGGCTTTCGCAGCGCCTGAGGAACCGTCATAGGACTGTCTTTTCTAACAGTAGTACGACAGCGAAATAAGACTTAGCTTACGCGCTAAGCTGCGAGCCCTGTTCTGAAGAATCCATCGTTCCGAAGACCAAATGTAGATCGAACTCCGGAATTCGCAGCAAAGGCGGCGGTGGGGAACGGGAAACGCCAACCACCACTGGAGGCGAGGTACTTGGGAGAGGCCCTCGCCTCCAACGTCTCAGTCAACAAATGTCTATCGAGAATGCGAGAAGGAGAATGATCGTAAAAACAAGAATCTGGATTTCTTGGCACGATCCGAATCTGCTCGATGATGCGCGCTGGATGAAGAGAAGACGGCCCATTTGGGGAAATTCCGTAAAATGGTGTGCGATCTGACCTTGCGGGAGCAGGCAACGCCCGCTTAGCCTGACTGCATGCGCTTTTTCCTTCGAATCGCTGCCTATTGCCTCCTTATTGTTGTGATGCCGGCCCTGGCCGTCTCCAAGCCGCACGTCATTACTTTCGGTAAATGGACTGTGGTTAAGGCCTCGACGAATTCTGACCAACGTCCATCAGACAACTTGAGGGTCCGGCCGCTGTATGTCGATGGCCGATTGAAAGAATTTACCTTCGGCATTCCGCACGAGGTAACCGAGCAGTTGTTCGTCGTACGACGAATGGTTCGAGTGAACGACCTGTTGCCCCAGGAAGCTGCCTCGAGTCCACGCTGGAATTGGCAGCGCGGCGGATGGCTGGTGATCGACCGAGTCACTGGACACATCTCGCAAACCAACCTGCCGGAGTTTGATCCCGACTCCTCCTCAGCAACTTGGTACCGCGACTACGTTGCCTACTGCGGAATCTCTAATGATGGACGCAAGCTCTCTGCCGTCGTGATGCAACTTGGCCGCCGCAAGCCCATCTTGAAAAAACCTCTGGGCGACGCGGCCGGCGACGATACCGAATGTGCCCCACCCGACTGGCAGCGTGCGCCCACACGCGTAAGCTTCGTTTCCCGAGCTGATCAGAAGTCGACCTTCGCGGTTCGTGGGCACTCCGTGGAAGTAGTGGCCGACGACGAGCCAGAAGACGGAACGGAGTGAGACCCTTTCCATCCCCCCACCGCTCCATTACAATCAAATGTTATCGGCTGAGCTTTGATGGCGCTTAAGGAGTCGGAAGCGATTGTTTTGCGGACGTATCCGCTGCGCGAGGCCGACCTGCTGGTCACGCTGTTCACTCGCTTGGAGGGCAAAGTCCGCGGAGTGGCGCGCTCAGCCATGAAGTCCAGGCGCCGGTTTGGCGGAGCGCTCGAGCCCCTGACTTATGTTCGGGCTTACTACGAGGATCGTGAGCGGCAAGAGTTGGCGCGTCTCGATTCCTGTGAAGTGCTGGAGTCGCCACTGGCGTTCGAAGTAAGTTACTCGAGGGCAGTGGCGTTGGGCCACGTGGCGGAACTGCTGGACGAGTTGCTGCCGGATCGTGAAGCCAACGATGACGCTTTCCGGCTCGCGCTGGCGGTGTTAACGGCATTGCGCGGCGCCGATGTCTGGATGCCCATCACGTATTTCGAGCTGTGGATGACCCGCCTCATGGGCTATCTGCCGGAGCTTTCCGAATGCACTGTCTGCGGACGTACGCTGAATGGAAGTAGAGCATTCTTTCATGCGCTGAGTGATGGGTTGATGTGCGTGGAGGATAAGCGGCTGGCGTCGTCGGAAATTTCCGCGGAATCACGAACGCTGGCGGGACAGATGTTGCACTCACCAGTCGAGAGTTTCGCGGTGGCGGTCGGACGCAAGGCGCAAGCCGCCGATCTCCGGAAGTTTCTGCTGCAGGCCCTCCAGCGACACATGGAGAAGAAGCTGGTGACGGCAGGGATGCTGGAGAGAATCAGCAGTTAGAATCTGGCACCTGGCACTTAGCCATGTTGAGGCCGCTCGGATGTATAAGGACTAAGTGTTAAGTGCTTCTTACTCACACTTTGACCAATAGCAACTCCAATCCGCTGACGTTTCAGGAACTCATCCTGCGCCTGCAGACTTTCTGGGCGGAGCGAGGATGCGTGCTGCAGCAGCCATATGACGTCGAAGTCGGTGCGGGAACTATGGCGCCGGAAACGTTTCTGCGCGTGCTGGGGCCTAGTCCGTACAAAGTGGCTTATGTGCAGCCTTCCCGGCGGCCAGCTGATGGACGGTATGGAGAGAATCCAAATCGTCTTTATAAGCACACGCAGTTGCAAGTGGTTCTGAAGCCGCCGCCGGAGAACGTGCAAGAGCTGTACCTGGAATCGCTGGGCGCGATGGGAATTGATTTGCGTCAGCACGATATCAAATTCGAAGAAGATAACTGGGAGGCGCCGACGCTCAGCGCCTGGGGCGTGGGTTGGCAAGTCATGCTGGATGGGCTGGAGATCACTCAGTTCACCTATTTCCAGCAGTGTGGTGGCGTGGATCTCGATCCCATTTCAGCGGAGTTGACTTACGGTCTGGAGCGCATCGCGGCATTCTTACAGGACGTGGATTCGATTTACGACATCGTGTGGGCGCGCGATCCTGAGACCGGTCGAGTCACAACTTATGGCGATGTTCGGCTGGCGGATGAGCAGCAGTTCTCTGTCTACAACTTCGAGATGGCCGACGTCGAAAAAGCCTGGAAGCACTTCGAGCTGTTTGAAGCGGAATGCAAGTCGCTGCTGGATCAATATGCCGCGCTGAGCAAACAGAAGATCGCTGGCGATGGATGGGTGCGGAACAAGAAGCGTTTTCCAATCCTTGGCGCTTACGATCTCTGTCTGAAGTGCTCGCACCTGTTCAACATTCTGGATGCGCGGGGCGCGATTTCGGTGACTGAGCGTGTAGGAGTGATTGCTCGAGTGCGCGCACTGGCCGTCGGAATTGCAAAGGCATGTGTGGATCAGCAGTACGGCGAGTCCGCATCTGAAAAGCCCGAACCGGTGAAGACGCCGAAAGCGAAAAGAGAGATAGCACCAGTGATTTCATAAAGAAGTTTGTAGCGCCGCCAAGCCTGGGCAGAATGCCGGCGCTACAGGTAGATAGAGATGCCAGATTTTTTGCTTGAAATCGGTTGTGAAGAGATTCCAGCGCGGATGATCGATGCCGCTGCACTCGACTTGCGTGACCGTGTGCACAAACTGCTGGAGCGGGAACATCTCGCTGCAACCGGAGAAAGTTTGAGTTTTGACTCCCCTCGTCGCCTTGCGGTTCTGGCATCAGGAATCCCACGAGCTCAACCCGACGTCACCGAACAGATCACTGGGCCTTCCGCGAACGTGGCTTTTAAGGACGGGCAACCGACACCCGCTGCACATGCTTTCGCCCGCAAGGCTGGTGTGGATGTTTTTCAGTTGGAGAGGCTGACAACTTCCAAGGGGGAATACCTCGCGGCGAAGATTACAAAGAAGGGCCGGCCGGCGGCTGAAGTCCTATCCGAGCTACTTCCCAAAGAGATCAACTCGATTTACTGGCCGAAGAATATGTACTGGCGCAAGCCGAGCGAAAAATTCGTCCGGCCAGTGCGCTGGCTTGTGGCGTTGCTGGATAGCGATGTTATCCCGCTGGAGTTCGATGGCATCCGTGCCGGAAATGAATCACGAGGGCACAGAATCTTAGCGAACCAACCCATTCGGATTCCGAGTGCCGGTTCTGCGTATGTCGAAACCTTGCGTGCAGCAAAGGTCCTGAGTCGTGGCGAGCGTGAACATCAAATTCGCAAAGCACTTGACTCCGCCACTCGCGGAGTTCCTGGGGCACGTTGGCGTGAAGACAAGAGTCTGCTGGACTCGGTGGTGAACCTAACCGAATTTCCTTCGGTTATTCTCGGAAGCTTTGATAAAGAATTTCTGGAATTGCCCGAGGAAGTCCTGGTGACGGTGATGCGCGACCATCAGAAGTATTTCGCGATCGAGGACGCAAGCGGCGGGCTGCTGCCGCATTTTCTCGCCGTGCTGAACACCGACGGCGATCCGCGAGGTATCATTCGCCATGGGCACGAACGCGTGCTCCGTGCGCGGTTCAACGACGCGCGGTTCTTCTGGCAGACCGATCAGAAACATCCACTACGCGAGCGGACCCTGTGGCTGAAGAATGTTACGTTTCAGAAGGACCTGGGGAGTTACTACGACAAAACCAAGCGCGTGCAACGCCTGTGCAGTTGGCTCTGCGAAGTCATTCGCCAGAGTGAAATTCCGGTTCGTCCCGGTATCGTGCACAAAGCAGCCTCCTTGGCGAAAACCGACCTCACGACCGAGTTGGTGAAAGAGTTCACAGAACTGCAAGGGATCGTGGGCGGACTGTACGCCAGCGTGCAAGAACTTGATGCTGATATGCCGGATGCAACCCGGCAAGCGATCGCGCAGGCGATCTACGATCATTACAAACCGGAATCCATGGAGGACTCGGTTCCGCGCTCAGTCGAGGGCGCAGTTCTCTCTATCGCCGATAAGGCGGACAGCATTGCCGGAATGTTTGCCCTGAGCATGCAGCCCACAGGATCGAAAGATCCCTTCGCATTGCGACGACAGGCTAACGGGATCGTAAAAATGATCGCAGAGAAAAAGTTACCGCTCAGCCTGAGTCGATTGTTTGCCGACGCGCGCGAGTCCTATCGTAGATCGACCGCGGAACGGAAGTTTTCACGTGAGGTAGATTATTCGGGCACGCTGCGAACGTTTTTTCGCGAGCGGCTGGAATTTTATCTACGCGATGCGCTCGGGTTTAAATACGACGCGGTGAATGCCGTGCTGGCTGCGGGGTTTGACGATGTAGTGGATGCGGCCGCACGCGCGCAAGCGGTGACCGCGGTTCGTCCATCGGCGGATTTCGAATCGATTTCGATCGCATTCAAGCGCATCAAGAATATTCTGCGGCAGGCCAGCGAGATTAAAAAGCGAGTGGCGTCGGCTGTCGAGACGGAACTCCTCCAGGACGCGGAGGAAAAGGAACTCGCATCTCAAATTCCCCAAGTAGCCGCAGCGGTGAATGCGCTTCGCACACAGCGCAATTATGAGCAAGCTCTTGTGGAGATCTCAAAACTAAGGCCTGCAGTGGACCGATTCTTCGATAAGGTAATGGTCATGGTTGAGGATGAGCGAATTCGGGCGAACCGGCTCGCCTTATTGCAAACATTGTTGGAAAACTTTTCTACCATTGCTGACTTCTCCGAAATTGTGACAGAAGGCAAAGACACCAAGGAATCCCAGAAACAATAAAGGACTAATCTTATGGCAACGCAAACGTTCCCCGAAGCAGAAGTTGTACTAACAGCCAAGAAACCAGCAATTCAATACGTTTATTTCTTCGGCGGTGGCAAGGCCGATGGCAGTGGCAAGATGAAAGACCAGCTTGGCGGGAAAGGCGCGGGTCTGGCTGAAATGACCAACGCGAGCCTGCCTGTCCCCCCCGGTTTCACCATCCAGACAGAAGCCTGTCGCGAATACATGCGCCAGGGAGGCGTTTCGAAGGAGGTCGACCGTGAGATGGAAGCCGCGTTGGCCCGTCTCGAGCAACTGCAAAGTCAGAAACTCGGCAAAGGCGAGAACCCTTTATTGGTAAGCGTCCGATCGGGTGCCAAATTTTCCATGCCCGGCATGATGGATACGATTCTCAATCTCGGCCTGAATGATCAGAGCGTGGAGGCGCTGGCGAAACGCAGCAACAATCCGCGCTTTGCCTACGATTCCTACCGCCGCTTGATCCAGATGTTCGGCAACGTGGTGCTGGAAATCGAGAAGGAAGATTTCGAAAAGGTATTCGATGCCAAGAAGAAACAGAAAAAAGCCAAGCTCGATACCGATCTCGACGCCAAAGCGTTGAAGGAAGTCATCGAGGAATACAAAAAAGTTGTCAAGAAGCACACCAAACGCGACTTCCCGCAGGATGCACACGAACAACTGGTCATGGCGCGCGACGCTGTGTTCCGCTCCTGGCAGAACGACCGCGCCAAGCACTATCGGCGCATCAATAATATCTCCGACGATCTCGGCACAGCGGTAAACGTGCAAGCAATGGTCTTCGGCAATCTGGGCGACACTAGCGGCACGGGCGTGGGTTTCACTCGTAATCCAGCAATTGGTACCGAGGAGTTTTACGGTGAGTTCCTGATGAACGCCCAAGGCGAGGACGTGGTCGCGGGCATTCGTACGCCAGTCCCGATTCTTGAGCTGCAAAAGGTTATGCCGGAGGTTTACGGGCAGCTCCGCGAAATCACCGACCGGCTGGAAAAGCATTACCGCGACATGCAGGATTTCGAGTTCACCATCCAGGAAGGCAAACTCTACATGCTGCAGACTCGTAACGGCAAGCGCACCGGACTTGCCGCTGTGCGCGTGGCCATCCAGATGGTGGAAGAGGGCTTGATCACGAAAGAAGATGCGATCTTTCGCGTCGAACCCAACCAACTCTACGACTTTCTCGTTCCCCGTCTGGACGAGAAGAAAGCGAAGGTAGAAGTTTTGGCAACCGGCTTACCGGCATCTCCGGGTGCGGCCGTCGGCCAGATCGTGTTCACGGCGGACGAGGCGGTGGAAAAGGCTGGACACGGCAGCAAGAAAAACCCTGTGATCCTGGTGCGGGCGGAAACTACTCCGGAAGATATTCACGGCATGGAAGTGGCCGCCGGAATTCTAACCTCTCGCGGTGGCATGACCAGTCATGCGGCGGTAGTTACGCGCGGCATGGGCAAGTGTTGCGTCGCAGGGGCAGGAGATATAGAAGTGAACGAAAGAGCCGGCGAGATGAGGGCAAAGGGACAGGTATTCAAGCAGGGCGA
The DNA here is from genome assembly GCA_035567135.1 of Terriglobales bacterium. GTDB lineage: Bacteria > Acidobacteriota > Terriglobia > Terriglobales > Acidobacteriaceae > JABDBE01. The sequence goes on along the minus strand of DATMQI010000265.1, from coordinate 198,608 downwards.
TTGGATTTCACTCGATGGAACTACCGGCCGTGTGATCAAGGGCAAGCTGGGTACGCTCGACGCAGCGCCCGATGATCCTGAACTGATGAAGTTCATGGGCTGGGCGGAACCATTCCGCAAGATAGGCGTGCGCGCCAATGCTGATATTCCGCGTGATGCGAAACAAGCGCTTGAGTTCGGCGCCGAAGGCATCGGCTTGTGCCGCACTGAGCACATGTTCTTTGCCGAGGATCGTATCCCGCACATGCGCGCCATGATTCTGGCGGACAATGAGAAAGATCGCCGTACAGCCCTCAAGAAATTGCTGCCGATGCAGCGCGCCGACTTTATTGGCCTGCTTCGCGTCATGAATGGCCTGCCGGTAACCATTCGCTTGCTGGATCCGCCGCTCCACGAATTTCTGCCCAAGCGAGAAGAACTGATGGTCGAAATCGCAGTGTTGGAGGCCACCAAGCCGCGCTCGCCGAAGTTGAAAGAGTTGAGAAATCTGCTGCGCCGGGTCGAAGAACTCCACGAGTTCAATCCCATGCTAGGACACCGTGGCTGCCGCTTGGGCATCACCTATCCCGAAATCACCGAGATGCAAGCCCGTGCTATCTTCGAGGCGGCGGTTGCAGTGGAGAAAGAAGGAGTAAAGACGCACGCCGAGGTGATGATTCCGCTCATCGCCACCGTAAAGGAAATGGAGAACCAGACGGCGATCGTGCGACGCGTGGCCGATGAAGTCTTCCGAGAAAAAGGCAAAAAGGTACACTACCTCGTCGGAACCATGATCGAATTGCCACGGGCGTCGCTGCTGGCGGGCGAAATCGCCAAGGTGGCTGAGTTCTTCAGTTTCGGTACCAATGACCTTACCCAGACCACGTTCGGCTTCTCGCGGGATGACGTGAACAAAGTGTTGCCAACCTATCTCAAAGAAGGCATCCTCAAACAGGATCCCTTCGCGGTAATCGATCGCGAGGGCGTGGGAGAACTGGTTCGCATCGGAATCGAACGCGGACGCAAGCAGCGTCCTGGCCTTGAGGTGGGAATTTGCGGAGAGCACGGCGGCGACCCTTCGTCAGTTGAGTTCTGCCACGAGGTCGGGATGGATTATGTTGCCTGCTCCCCATTTCGCGTGCTGACCGCGCGGCTCGCCGCCGCACAAGCGGGAGCCAGCGAAAAGTTGAAGATTGAAGGAGGAAGAACGAAATAAAACCTTACGAGCCGTTGCAGGCTGCCCTTCGGCTCATATAAGGCTTTGCGCGCTACTGTACTTTCTGCAAGCGGACGATCAGTTTCTGAGCGAAGTTCTCTTCTGACTCAGATGACAGCAAACGCCCGCTGGCGCCGGAGCTTTTCTCTGCCTTGTTGGTGAACTCTACCAGCCTTTGTACATTGTCGCGAACTCGGCTTTCGGCCTCGCTCGTGAGTTGCACTTCGTCCTGAAGGAACGGCGAGTCTATGCCGAAATCCACCTCGATGTGGCCTTCGTGTTGATAAGTTCCTTCTTCGAATTCGACGCCGTGCACCAGAAACTTTACCTGCGACGGCTGCATAGTCCACTCGTTGCGCTCACGCGAAAAAATCCAAAGGTCCCAGAACGCTTCAAACACATAGGCATAGTCTTCATGCAGAAAATCAGAGGCGAGGAGTACGGCCTCCTCAGGAGCGATACCGGGCCTGAAGCGCTGTTCGAAAATTGTCGGCTCGTTCCAAGACACAGGATGCATGGCCACATAGGTAATGCCAGGCTGGGCTGAGGAAAACGGAAACTGTCGCATAACCGCCAAAGCTCGCGGCAGCATCTCGTCCAGTTCAAAACTCGGAAACCACAGACTGAGAAAAAGCCCATCGGCCACAGATCGTTCTCCCATTCCCGTGTCAGGCGTACTGATTAGATTCTAGAACATCCGAAACACTCAGGATCGACAAATAACCCGGTGGTATAGTTCTCACAATCGACAATTGGCGAGTAGGCTCGGCGGTACGCAAGGAAAGCGGGACGCCCACCCGGCGCTGTGGGGTCTATCGACCTGTCGCAATCCCTACCCGATAAGAATCAGGTATACTTGCAAATACCTGATTCCTCAAGTCCCCGTCGTCTAGCCTGGCCTAGGACATCGCCCTTTCACGGCGGTAACACGGGTTCAAATCCCGTCGGGGACGCCAACTAAATAAAAGGGTTATGCGGTTTGGCCTTTTCATCCTGCCTCACCGGTAACGCTACGGTAACGATGGAGCGCTAGAATAATGAAGTGCTCATGGACCCCCTGCTGCAATTTGTGATCTTGGCCGTCTTTGCCGGAGGTGGCGCATTCCTCGGTTCCTACCTAAAGAGGAAGGGGGAGAACCTGGCGACGCACGAGGATATTGGCAATGTGTTAGAAGAAGTGCGCGCCGTCACAACGGCGACCAAGGAAATTGAAGCGCAGATTTCGAACGACGTGTGGGACCGGCAGAAACAATGGGAATTGAAACGTGAAGCACTGTTTGAAGCGACGAAAAGAATAGCACTCATAATAGACAAATTGGGAACGCTACAGGCTTTCTATTTGTCTGAGAAGAAGTCAGTGGAGGAGGGTTCGCCCCGAAGGCGCGAAAAGGAACTTGAAGTACTGGGCGAATGGCAGCGGGCAGCAAACAGCTTGGACCAAGCAACGTTCCTCGTGAACCTAGTGTGTGGACAGGCACTGCGGAGAAGTCTCCTAGACTTTGTTTCATTTGCCAGAAAACTTTCAGTGGAAATTACAGGCGGGGATGTCGAGGCGTTTAACACTTCCCTAAAGGACCTATTGACAAAGTCGAACGCAATCACAGCCGCTATGCGGCAAGAGTTAAGGGTTGAAAAGTCAGGGTAAACTATCTACTGATACAAAGGACTCTGTTACGCTGACCTCATGGCTGGTGTTCCCGATGCCGTCCTTTACAAGATCGTCCGGGCACAAGAACATCTCCAAGCCCTCGAAACGGAGATGGCTGGGTACTACAAGACTCACCCAGCAAAAGTAGTGCGACAGAATGAAGGTGCCCCGAATGAATATGTCGCGCGGGTTGTAACGGAGGATCCCGTCCCAGCAAAGTTGCCCGTCATACTGGGAGATTTTCTCCAGAATCTCCGATCCTCCCTCGATTACTTGGTGTGGGAACTTGTACTCGCTGCAAAGAACGCCCCCGCCAAACACAACATGTTTCCCATCTGCTCGACGCCTGATGCTTTCCGAGATGCGACCGTTAAACAGCGACGGCTTGCAGGCGTACCCGCTATCGCTACAACAGTAATTGAGTGTTTGCAACCATACAATTGTGGGGATTTCAGCAAGTCTCTGCTGTGGATCATTGACGATCTGTGCAACATTAACAAGCACAGACGTGTTCCTCTTACCCGAATGCACGGAGGAGTTGCTCCCGAGGATACGGAAACTAAAGTCGTCGATGGAGAGGTTTGGACTCACGTTGATCTGGCCAAACTTAAGGACGACGCAAAGATCGGGCCATTCCCTGTTGTTGACGGCAGCGAGGGGCCTGGAATACAAGTGCCAACGAATTTGCATGTCATAGCGTTTATAGCGTTCGATGAGGGAGCCGCAAAAGGTATGCACGTCACCGCGGTTATGGCTGGGATGCTGGAGTATGTTTACAAGGACGTGATGCCTCTGTTTAACGAGTTTTTCAGTTGAAGGTGAGGGAGATCCTCCGATGAAACAGGTACTGGATGCTATTCTCAAGTTGCTTTTACAGAACGGGACTTTATTAGGCGAGCTTTCTGCCGATGTTTACGCCCTGAAGACTGTTGTTGCCGCTTTCGGCCCAGAAGCCCAGAAAGCCTTAGACCAACAGGTGGCCGCCGAGCGTAGTAAGATTCAGCAACCAATTCAAGAGCTGCGGATGCTGCTTGAAGCATTGCGAGCAGGCGTTTCTGGAATACCGAATTAGATGATTTCGCCAAGTTGCCGTCCGTTCAACAGCGCATTTCAAGTAATGCAAGGCCACGTTTCGCACAGCGGGAGAAACCGCCCCGTAGCTGTATGTCTGCGAGGCGGCGATTCCACGGGAAGGAAAGCCCGCCCCCCGGCGCGGCGTTCGACGGTGCGACGATGGAACTCCGCCGTACCGTCTCCGAGGGAGCCGAAAGGAGAAGCTCTCCCCCGCCGCGCCCGAAATCAAATGCGGGGAGGGAGGACGCCAATCCCACTCCCCGCGTATTGGCAGCGTCGAATCCCGGTGAGAAAGTAAGCCCGAGATCGCCCGCGAGGACGCGCGGAGCCGCCTCTGCCAAACTTCAACCCACACGCGGTCCGTTGCAGTTCCATGATCCGCCACGTCAGTGACACGTGACACTTGACACTGTTCCACTGGACTCTGCCTTGTAAGTTGGTCTTCTCGGAATTCCGCTTCGACGGCGGTCTGAGCATCAGATCAAAACGGTAGTTTGCCTAGGTGCGACTGACAAAATGCTTTTCCAGTAGAACGGATTCCACTGCAGCCAACAGATCGCTTCCCGCCTTTGCTTTCACAACGTAGCCCCATGCCCCCAAGCGGAAGGCGGCTCGCACCATCTCCGGAGAAAATTCCTGACTCACGAAGATGATTTTTGATTGAGGGGCGAGTTTTCGAATTTGTAGCGCGGCCTCAATTCCATTCAGCCTTGGGAGGCCGATGTCGAGAAGAATCAGGTCCGGTTTCAGTTCTTCCGCTTGCCGGACCGCTTCTAATCCGTCTGAGGCCTCACCGACGATCTGTAATGTTGACCGGTTTCCTAACATCGAACATACGAGTCGCCGGAACGGCTCGAAATCATCGACCACAAGGACTCGGACTATCGGTTGGGACATTAATGTGCGCGAATACTTGACAACACGTCCGGCGGATTTCTGAGAAAACGTCAATATCGAGCCAGCATCCAGCATTGAAAACCAAGCCTCACCGGGGGGAGGGCAGAACTACAGAATATGAATGAATTGGGGTTCTGTCTTTGCGGCAGAGCAAGCAAGCACGAAATTTCAAGGGCGGGGAGACCGATAGCATTTGCGCTAATCAATCATGAGCGCTTCGGGAGCATGGAGAAGGACCCGGCCGCGTTGTCTGGAAACAATTCCTGCGCGCATCCAATTTCTGAGCACGCGACTGGCGGTAAACGGACTGACATCCGCCAAAGCTCCGAGTTCATCGTTTGTAGCCCGGATTTCGATTCCGTCGGGATGAATCTCCTCGGATTGTTCACCGAGCTTAAGTAAGGTCCCAGCCAACCTCTCCTCTGCAGTTTTGGTAACCAATCCAATATGGCGTTGGACATAGCCCTGTAAGTAGCCAAGAGCGATGTGCAAACCATTTTCTCCGAGCAAAGGGTGGTGAGACACCAACCTGCGTATGGCGGAGTGCTCCCAAGCTAAGAGTTCACAGTCGGAGGTCGCTTCCGCGGTTGCCATATAGCTAGACGGAGTCTTCAGGAGGGTCACCAACCCGATGATGTCTCCCGGCACCAGCCCGGCCAGAAGAACTGAATCGCCCTGTTTAGTGAGATGGTAATAGCGTGCCCGACCGCTTTTCACGAGGAATAAATGAGTAGCCCGGCCGCCTCCGGAGATGATGTTGTGCTTAGCCGAAATTCGCCGGATCTGGGCGGCGGCAAGAATCGCCTCCGCAGCCGGTTGCTCAAGGCCTGTCAAGAAACTCGACGACGTGGCCGCGGCCAATGCTGATCGAGAATCGATCATGTTCGATCCACGGTTGGTTGTACTGGTGGCCACGTCGGATTCTTTCCACAAGTCAAGATATCTTTCTAGTTCTCGACCTTCTTTCTTTCCGCTGCAAGTTCTACACCGCTTCCTTTGTTCGGACCATTTCGATCGACCAGTCTTGCGAAATCCTCAGTCTTGAACGGATACATGTGGGTCGACTCCTGGCCGGGAGGGGTCAAGGTCAGGTCCACGCGACGGTTGTAGGATAGGACAATGGTGGTTAACTTCTGCAGAGTCTTTTGCCGTTCTTCAGGACTCAGCGCGGTGTCCTGTTCTAACAATTGTTTGACTTGATCGGCGGTCAAGTTCTTTTCTTTGCCGTACGCTTGTGTCTCGATGTTGGCTTCGGGAATCCCTTGTTCGACAAGGAAGCGTTTGGCTAGTTCGGCCCGACGCTGCGAAAGCGGTTTATTGTAGGCCTGCGGGCCGCGCTGATCGGCGTGACCAGAGAGCACCAGGCGGGCATCTGGCTTGAACGCAATATATTTCTTGAACTCGACTGCAATAGTCTTGAGCGTATCCGTTTCGCTCGGCAGCAACGCGTCTTCGGATTTGAGCGTTCTTGGCCGATCGGTTGGGAAATAAACACTGCGCATCGAGAGCGTAGGTTCTGGCTCGATCGAGCCCACAATGCGCAACGTAGCCGTTTTAGTCTCTGACCCGCCACAACCATTGGAGGCATTGAGCGTGTAGGTGACAGTTTCATCGACAGATCCCGGATCAGTCTTGCGTGGCGCCACCTTCAGCGTGCGGTTTCCGCTTGAATCAACTGCGCCCAGAGGATCAATCGACACTTTCGACGCGTTCGAGGCGGTCCAATTCAGTGCCGCACCGCTGTCTTCGACGACCTGGTCACCGACTCGCTTGTAATGGACCTCGGCCGGCGAAAATCCCAGATCCGCCTGGACGGCGGTGTTCACATTGACGGCGGTACTGGAGGTGACCGTTCCACCCGGCCCAACGGCCGTGAGTTGATAGGTGGTGTTCTGAGTGGGTTGGACGGCTTGCTCGCCGGAAGCAGCAACCGGGCCGACAGGAGTAATCTCGACCTGCGGCGCATCGGAGGAAGACCACTTGAGTTGAGATGCGTCGCCACAATTAACCTGCCCTGCGGTGGCCGATAACTCGGCAGTAGGTTTGGCGACCGCCACGGTCGCGGTAGCCGTTCCCGCGGCAAAACGGGCCAGAGTACTGAGCTTTTCTCCGCGTGGCCACGGGACGGTTTTCCGAACTCCTTTCGGAATATCCAGAACCACGCGCTGGTTGACCGGAACATCGACGGCTCCAGACCAGATTTCGCTGCCCTTCAGGCCAAGGATCGTAACCTGGTAAGTGCCGGGCGGGACAACCAATTCCTGCTTCCACCACCATTCGTGATCGAACTCATCGCCGTGGCCGACAAAGAAGTCGGGCGTCTTTCCATTGAGTAACACAGCGTCGCGGTTCGCTCCTTCGATTGTCATGGCACCCACCGGCCCAGATATCCGCGACAGAACGGGTGTCAAGGTGACTTCAAGGTTTGTGGTTTTCCCCGCTGTGATAGAGACACTCGCACTTGCCGGCAAGTATCCGTAATTGTACAGGTCGATCTTATGGTCGCCTGGGCTGAGGTAAAGCGCATGAAGGGTGGCTTCGCCGTACGCGCGGCCGTCCACGAACGCGTATGCCTGTTTAGGGCTTACGTTAATTTTGAGTTTGCCCTCCTGGGCAAGACTTGGCAGGGTCGCGGTCAAGATAAGGAAAATCACGGAAACAGCTGTACGATGTGTTTGTATTTTCATTTGCTGTCTGCTCCTCTGGCTGCTTCGATGAACGGGCATGAAACTTCTTCTTCCTACGCAGATTTAATCTCGTATCCCTCGCCACCACAACTGTCATATGTGACAGGTTGCTGCACGACTTTTCGCTACGGTGTTCAACTGCGCGACTGTTACTAATAACAGTTCACCAGAACCCGCTTTGCATGTTCATATCCGAATCGCGCTTTCGAATGTATGGCGCGTGGGCAGTTCGGCTCCGCCAAAATGCGCACCCATCCGAACTGCCCTAACGTTTCACAGTTGTGAGTTCGAGTTCTCGGTCATGTGAAATCGAGCGGGGAGGAAGAGATGCTGGAATCGGTTGGCCTGCCAGAAATGTCTGAATCCGAAGCAATCGAGAAGGCCAAGAACGGCGATGTCAGAGGTTACGAAGCCCTATACCACCTGCACAAGCGCCAAATCTATTCATTGTGTCTGCGACATACCCGCAACGTACCCGATGCCGAGGATCTTACACAGGAAATATTTCTGCAGGTCTACCGCAAGATATCCAGTTTTCGTGGCGATGCAAAGTTTGGTTCCTGGTTGTACCGAGTGGCTTTCAACTTTGTGCTTATACATGTGCGACGACCGCGTCTAAACCAGGTTTCGCTAACCGCATTCCCAGAAGCCAGACGATATCCGCTGCGTTCCAACTTTCGCATCCAAGGTTGCAGCTCTTCTCTTCCAATTGAACGAGTTGCCCTGCGACGAGCCATCAGCAGCCTTTCAAGTCACATCAGGAATGTGGTCATATTGCACGATGTCAGAGGATATACACACAGCGAGGTGGCCCGATGTCTGGGCGTGGCTGTGGGCACGAGTAAGTCCCAGCTATCTAAAGCGCACCTGGCACTACGGGGCATTCTAGGCGGAAGGACTCAACCGGCGAAGCAACACGCCGGCTAAACAACGGCCCTGCTACGCCGATCATCAAGCATTGCAAGCGGGCTGAGGCTCCGACTATAAGAAGCCGTTCCGCTTTTGTTACACGGCGGTTTCGATCTGCGAGCTACAATGCGCTGTATATTTGCAGTCACGTTTGCCCTACTTGCTTTTACATTCCCCACTTTTGCCCAAAACGAATTAGCTACCCTCACGACTGAGGTCGCGAGCGCATTTGTGTGGGGAGAAGACAACCGGTCCGGCGCTGTCTCTTCGAGTGTCGAAGATCCTGTAACCGGGAATGCAATCCACAAGCTGAGCTACGCAGGAATCGAGGTTGGATCCCGCATGGGATACGAGAGCGTCGGGTTAGGAGAAGCGGGCGAACTCTTGAATTTCACCACAACGATTGTCAACAATACGGAATCTGAGCTCTCCGTGCGGCAAGGTGGTGCCAGTGTTGACGGGCATGTAGCCTCGGCCCTTACGGTCGTCTCCACGAACAAAGGCCTCAGCAAGAAAGAACGGAAACAGGTATGGGAGATCGCAAGAATGCATTGTTTTTCGAGCGGCTCTCTTCCGAACCAGAATTTCTTTTCAACCAACGCTTCGTCCAAAGGCTTTACCGTGACTCCCAAGACAGCTTTGACGGTTTCGTTTGTCACCAAAGACCCTCGGAACTACTCTGTTCGGTGCTCGGTAGAAGGTTGTTACCCGACCGGAACAATGCGGTACTCGGTTACGATCAACACAACCGATTTCGTATTTATTTGGGCGGGTCGTGCCGCAGCCTATTGCGGTAAGTAGACGGCGAAGAGCACCTTCTGGAAGATGAAGGACTGGCAAGCGCCGCTAGTGAGGGAGCGGCGCCCCAGCCCTTCCAGATTTTCGCAGGGATTTACTTACTTAATGATGCGCGCTATCCAGTTGCCGAACTTTTGACCATTGACATACTGGCCGGCCATAGTGGAACCGTCAGCCGAAATGCTGACGGCGGTGGTCAGGGTTGTGCCTTCCGGAATCCTGGCACCGAGCTTGTTGAGAACGGTCGCGAGCCTTTTCATCCCGTAGGGAGACGTCCAAGTAAATGCTTCGATCCCGGCACCGAATGAATCACCGCTCCAGCCGACGACTCGTCCATTGTCTGAGATGCCATTCGCAATGCTTTGATCTGTCGTAGAGTGTGAGAGTGTGCCCAACGTGATCAACCCGCGCTTGTCGGAATAGAAGAATGCTATCCCGTTCCCAGTCGCGTTGAAAGACTGTCCTACGATCTGTGTACCGTTGCTATTCACTGCCGTGGCCTCACCGAGCAGTGTGCTGCCGAGAAACAAATCGGGCTTGCCACCCACCCATCGTACGGGACGGCGAGGGCCGGTAGGATCTTCCCAAAACCCAACGATGGTCTTTGCATTGGCCGAGATAGCGCTGGCCCTGCTGCTATGGTTGCCGGGCGGATGTCCTAGAGAAAGATTGCCGGTTTCTGCTGTCCACGCAAAACCTTCCGCAGCTGTGCAGGTCCAGGCGAGTCCCACAGCCACGGTGCCGTCCGCGCTTACTCCATAGCCACTGCCCCAGCTGTTGCCAATCTTAGTGCAGCCGTTGTGTGGATGGCCCAGATCAACCAAGCCACTGGCGTTCCAGATGTGTGGACTCGTGAAACCACGCAACCCCACGTGACCGCTGATGATGGTCGAGCCGTCGCGCGAGATTCCGATCGAGCTTGAATTCGGATCGCCGTGGCCAAGATCTTTAAATCCGCCCGCAGCGGTCCAGCGATAGATCTCGCCGCCGTAGTTTGCCGCCATGACCGTGCCATCACCGGAAAGTGCGTAGTTCGACCACGTGCCGTTCACAGGGTCGGTGATAATTTGAAAGGTTGCGGTTGCCGCCTTCGCTGGTAGGCAGAGGCTTGAGAGCAGGCACAAAAGGCCTGCGTTAATTAACCATTTCTTCATTGTCTGGGGATCCTTGTGAGCTGATTTGCAGAGAACCTGTTGCTGATAGATGGTTACATGCGACAGGGAAACGGTCGTTGCTCAAGAGCAAGTTAGCCGTATTTTAAAAAGGTCCTTGACGGGAAACTTCTCGCTCGTTTCCACGCAGATTGTTGCAACTAACGTGGACGATCGAGGTGCTTCGGAGTCTGCGCCGGCTAAACCCTAAAGGCAACTACGACCATCATAAGGATCATGCAGGCTGAACCTATGCTGGCCAAGAACTTTGCAACTGCAATCAGTGGAACTGGCGCGATATCGTCTAACATTATTAACTCGTTGCCTGGATTCACGGACATTGGACGACCGCCGGGAAGACACTCACGGTAGTTCGTCGCTGAATCCAGGTAATAGATTTCGGCCCAGACGTAACAATCGCCCACGTGCGCCGTTGCTCCTCCTTCTCCTTGATGTTGGTGAGTTGGCTCCCTCATAGCAGTGTCCAGGAACACGAGTCTGGTGCTCTATTGGTTGTAGGGAATAATCCGGCATTCGCCAACTGGCAACTTTGACAGCTTGCCCCCGGCTTCTACCAACACGCGGGACATTATGATGAAAATGGAAGATGCAATGCGGCACGCCACTTCGCCGGAGATGAACCCGCCCGATTTGTTGATGGTCGCAGCAGAAATGCTGATCACTACAGGGCGCCAATTTGCAGAAGTCTCCCAATTGCAGGTCGCCCCGTTTCGCTATGCTATGCTCGCCAATGAGAACTATTTGAAACAGGACGACGAACGACAGACCCGCCTCTTAATCTTTTGTTGCGGAGACGTCTGGATCCGATGGACGACGGGCTCCTCGGATCCGTAGGCAACGTTCTTCGTATTCGTCACGCGAGGTCCCGATGATATCTAGCATCAACTATCTAGTCCTTGCGGTTGCTGCCATCCCGTTCATTTATTATTTGATTGGGCTGTTCAGTTCGTGGCAGTTTTTTCGCACTACGCGTCGAAGCGCAACTACTGATAAGTTCACTCCGCCGGTCAGTAATCTAAAACCGATTCGCGGGCTGGATCCCGACGCCTACGAAAACTTCGCCAGTTTCTGCAGGCAAGACTATCCGGACTACGAGGTGCTTTTCTGCGTCGGCGAGGAGGGCGACCCGGTCGTTCCCATCCTCCAAAAACTTATACGTGATTTTCCCGAACGCCGCATTCGGGTGTTATTCGGCTCAGGCGGAAGAGGATCTAACGACAAAGTGGTCAAGTTAGCCCGGCTTGTGAGCGAAGCTCAGCACGAAGTTGTTGTAATTAGTGATAGTGACGTTCGGGTGCAGCCCGACTACCTGCGCACTGTGGTTGCTCCTTTGGCCGACCCCAAGGTGGGAGCTGTGACCTGTTTTTACGTTTCGATCGAAGATAAAACCTTCACCGAAAGTCTCCAGACGATTGGTATGTTTTCTGACTTCTACGCCGGTATCCTGGTCGCACGTCAGCTCGATGGAGTGAAGTTTGCCTTGGGGACTACCATCGCTACCACGCGCACACACCTGGCCGGATTCGGCGGCTATGGAGCGATTGAAAACCGTCCTGCGGATGATCTATTAGTGGGCCGCCTCATCGCCGAACAGGGTTACAAAGTTGAACTTTTGCCCTACACTATTTCGACGGTTGCCGATTATGCGTCGATCCGCGACCTTTTCCATAAGCGCCTGCGCTGGATCGTCGTCATGCGCCACATGAGGCCATGGGGACACCTCGGCCTGCTTCTCACTCAGGGATTACCTTGGTCTTTGGCAGCGATTGTGACCCATCCCTCACCGGGAATTGCCCTGGGTTATCTCGGTACGTACTTCATCCTGCGATTTGCGATGACCTGGATGGTTGGCATTTGGGGCCTAAAGCAAGATTCGCTTTGGAAGACGATGTGGCTCATTCCAGTATGGGATGGCCTCGCTTTCTTGATTTGGCTGACCAGTTTTGCGCGCAGCAGCATCCGCTGGCGGGATGGCGAGTACTACATCCGCGATGGCAGGCTCGTGCCCGTGACGTCAACCAATGCTGAGCCAGCGGCCTGAGCCTGCTGTCCCCGTACTCGTCAACTCGCTACGCGCGATCTTCGTGCAGTGCGCCCGTTGCTCTTCCCAGCGGATCCATCCACGATCTCCAGAGACGCTTCTATCAGCGGCACGGGTTCTCGGCTCTTTTGCAGTCGACGCTCGTTAATGGGCTGCCGCCAGTTCACCCGCGGCATCATCACGGCGGTATCAATCCGGTCGCGATATTTCAGTGCAACATTCATCAGCGAATCCAACAAAGAGTCGGAAAGTAGGTGCGGTTTCAAGCCGAGTTCAATCAGCTTCGAGTGTTTCGCATTATAATAGTGCTCTTCTGCCTCCACTCGCGGATCGGAGATGTGGTCGACTTCGATGGTGAGGCCAAGTTCCTCCCCGGCAGTTTGCACCATTCGTGCCAGGTCCAAAACCGAAAACTGTTCGGTGAACTGGTTGAACACCCGGCATTCGCCTTGGGCCGCCGGATTCAGACACGCGATCTCGACGCACCGTACGGTGTCTCGAATATCCAGAAAACCGCGGGTTTGGCCTCCCTTGCCATACACGGTGAGCGGGTGTCCAATAGCCGCCTGAACGCAGAAGCGATTGAGCACGGTGCCAAAGATTTCATCGTAATCGAAGCGATTGATAAGTGCCTCGTCCAGCGCTACTTCATCAGTCATGGTTCCGTACACAACGCCTTGGTTGAGGTCGGTGGCGCGCAGTCCCCATGCCCTGCAGGTAAACATGATGTTGTGACTGTCGTGGACCTTCGAAAGATGGTAAAAGGAGCCCGGCTGTTTAGGATAGGGCACGGTGTCGCGGCGCCCGTTGTGCTCGATCGTGATGTAGCCTTCTTCAATATCAATATTGGGAGTGCCGTATTCACCCATGGTACCAAGCTTGATGAGGTGACAATCGGGCTGAAACTCACGCAGGGCAAATAGCAGGTTGAGAGTCCCCACAACATTATTCACCTGAGTGAAAACCGCATGTTTGCGGTCGATCATGGAATAGGGAGCGGCGCGCTGCTCGGCGAAGTGGACGACGGCCTCTGGTTCGAAATCCTTGATGACTGAGGACAAAAAGTCGTACTCGGTTACATCGCCGACAAAGAGCGGGATGCTATTCCCAGTGAGGTCCTGCCAAACGCGTAGGCGATCTGAAAGCGGACGGATCGGCGTCAGGGTTTGCACGCCAAGTTCGTGGTCCCAGTGCCGGCGCGCAAAGTTGTCGGCAATCGCAACAGAATGTCCCTTGTTAGACAGATATAAAGCGGTTGCCCAACCACAATAGCCATCACCTCCCAGCACCACAACCCTCATTTGGCCTCCTCGCCGTAGGTGCCCTGAACCATGATTACCTAATAGTCTTGCCTTCGCAACTCAGTGATCGTGACGATAGTGGAACAGTTTCCACCCTCCCGTGCGTATGTCAACTGCCAGAAGTAGCAAATATATTCTAAAACACCACAGCGGCTTTGGGCGGTTCGCCTTGTGCAATCGGACTATTCGTCAGAACTACCTTGCCACCGCTCGCGGCAACTACGTTAAGGCGTGCAGCACCCACAAGGGATTCCAGCTGAGGAATCACATTCTGCTTTGCGATGATGTAGGAACGGTCCGGTTTAAGCCAGAGATTCTTGAACTGTGAGTCATCGATGAACACATCGGGCACGCCCGGAGCATAGGCGCCATACTCCAGATTAAAGAAGCGGCCATTGCGAAGCAGCGCCGTGCGGTTCGTATAAAAAAAGATGGAAGAGAATGTGTAGTAGTGATGATCCACAATCAGCGTCCCTTCCGGCGATTTCAGGATTACCTCTGCCAGTGGTCGCGAAGACATGAATGGATCGAAGACCGCCATAGCCAGACGAGCAGCATGGAAGAACAGCACCATCATCAATGCGGCGGTCAGAAATGCGCGCTGGCCGGCCAAACTCCAGGTTGCCACGGCACCCAGGCAGAAGGCAATTGCCGCCAGCAGCAGCGGCGGCCGAAGATATGCAAATGACGCCAGGGTAAGATCCTGCATGTGACCCAATGAGAGCTTATACGCGCCGGGATGTTGGCTGAGTGCCTGCGAAATGTCACCCGGCGCGGGAAGATTGCGGGTCAGGAAAAAGAGAGTCAATGTCACCAGCCCGGCACACGCCGCAATCACTGCCAACACGCGTGTGCCGCGCCGTATCCAGTCGCCTTCTGTCGCCATCGCCGAGCCCAAGAGCAGGGCAAGAGCTGGATAGCAGGGCATAGAATAATATTCCTGCGTAGTAGAGAAGGTGAAGAAGATCAGCACAAAGCCGGTCAAACATAGCGCCAGAAGCCGCGTTCGTCCGGCGCGATCGGCGGGCTTGAAGGATAGCTTGGCGATAGCGGGAAAATAGACGCTCCAGGGGAACAGCCACACCAGGTGCAGCAACCAGAAGTAAAGTCGCGGCACGGTGTTGTAGTCTCTCGGATAGCGCAGGTTCAGGAAACGGAGCAATTGCTCATTGATGAAGAAGAACCAAAAAAAACCGTGATACTGCCCCGGCCCGCTGTGAAGTGTGAAGGCAAAGTAAGGCGGATTGCGCAACGTGGCCAGAATGTGCCAGGGTGCGGCAATCAGCAGCATGACCAACATTCCACTCAAGGAATGTAACCGTCGCCAGGTGCGGGCAGAAAAGAGCTGGTGGGTCAGCCAAAGGTAGATCACCCCGGCTGCGAGTGGGAATAAGACTCCAATCAAACTCTTCAACAGCAGACCTATCCCGAGGTTTGCGGCCAGCATAAAAGCCCAAAACCGCGGATGAGGTTCCTCTTCGTCCAAGGCACGGAGAAACGCCCACATACCCAGGGCGACCGTGAAGGTCAGCATCACATCAGGAATCAAAATCCGGGTGAACAAGAACAGCCCAATGCACGTCGCCATGCATAGGCCTGCATAGAATCCTGCCCGCTTCCCGAAAGCCCAGGTGCCGAAAGCGGCAGTCAACCAACAGAGGGCAATGGCCGATAGAGCAATCGGAAGGCGCGCTACCCAATCGTGCGCGCCGAGAATTGCGTAGGCAACCGCCATGGTCCAGTAAATCAGGGGAGCTTTCTCCAGATACACCACGCCGTCGAGCCGAGCCGTTACCCAATCGCCCGAAGTCAGCATGTTGCGTGCGATCTGCGCTTGCACGGCATCCACATCATCCATGAGGGACGGAGGAGAAACGATGCAGCCCAGGTAGACCGCTCCCGCGAAGAGCAAAACGCCTAGGTATAAGTACCAGTTTTTTCCGGCGTCCAAACGCTTGTCTCTCGGGCGGCCACTGCCTGAATCCGCCACTTTTTCATCCACAGAAACAGCACCATCAAGCCCCATAGGTGGTATCCAATATTGATTCGTCTCTCCAGGTGATTTCGAATCTGTGTCTCAATCGCGTCCTGCCGAAAAAGTCTTGAGCGCTCCGACGCATTGTCCATCAAAACCTCCAGCATAAGCGGCCGCAGACAGCCGCGAAGCCATTCATGCGCTGGAATGTCGAATCCGACTTTTTTTCGCCGAAGAACCGAAGCTGGCAGCTTATCTTTCATCAATTCCTTCAGAAGAATCTTCTGTCGAGAACCCCGAATCTTGAGAGATGCGGGTAGGGTAGCAGCGAATTCGACGATCCGGTGATCGAGGAACGGCGGTCGCACTTCGAGCGAATGCGCCATGCTCATGCGATCCGCTTTGTTAAGAATATCGTCGGGAAGAAAATATTTTTGATCGAACCACAAATACGGCGCCAGATCGTCTTTTGCATGAAACCGATCGCGCAGTTCGCCCAGGATGCCATGCAGAGCAGGTGGAAGTTCTGAGCTCAGCAGAGCTGATTTTTGCTCCTCGGAGAAAGTTCCGTTCCAGTAGACATGCGCCCGATCGCCAGGCAACAGAGAGCCCTCGAGAAATCGCTTCACCTGATATTCGAAACTGATCTTCTCGTCTGAAACCGGCCAGCCCTGCAACCAGCCAAGCGCCAGTTGGAGAGCCTTTCGCGGAAATCGCCGGGCGAGTGCAGCAAGACTGTTGGCGCGATGAGTGAGATAACCGCCAAACAGTTCGTCGGCACCTTCGCCGCTCAGACTAACCGTCGTCTTGGTCTTACTCAACTTGGACAGGAACCAGACGGGAAGTGCCCCTGCGTCCGCGGAAGGTTCATCCGAGTAATACGCAAACTCCTCGATCGCACCGCGCAGATCCACGTCCGGATTGAGATCCAGTTCCTCGTGCTCAGTCTGGTAGAGGTGCGCAACTTCGCGAATGTATGCGGTTTCGTCGAAGCTCCGTCCCTGAAATGAAATCGAAAACGTCTTAAGCGGCGTACGGGATTCGGTGGCAGCATAGTGCAAAATCGTAGAAGAATCGATGCCCCCGCTAAGCCACATGCCCAGGGGCACGTCAGAAACCAGGTGCTCGCGCATCGACTGCCGCAGAAGAGCGTCCAGTTCCTCACGGGCAGATTCTAGTGTCCAGTCACGGACAATGCCAAGCGGTAAGCGCCAGTAGGACTGGGAAGAAATCTTACCATCGCGCCACTCTACCCATTGTCCCGGTGAAAGTTTTTCGATGCCGTCTACAAGCGTCCAAGGACATGGCACATAGTTCAACGACAAATAGCAATCGAGACCTTCCAAACTCAATCGTCGCTCAATCTCAGGATGAATCAGAATCGCCTTTAATTCGGAGCCGAAGAACAGATCGTCTCCGCGCCGCGCCAGATACAGTGGCTTAATTCCCATTCGATCCCGGGCGAGCACGAGCCGCTTCGTTGATTTCGTCCAGAGCGCGATCGCGAACATACCCCGCAAACGTGCAAAACAACCTGTATCCCATTCGAGGAACGCTCGAAGAACAGTTTCGGTGTCGCAGTGCGAGTAAAAGTGGTGGCCGGATTCTTCCAGTTCGCGGCGCAACTCCTGATGGTTGTAGATTTCGCCGTTGAACACGATGGCAACATCACCATCGTCAGACAGGATTGGTTGGTCGCCGGAGCCGAGGTCGATAATCTTGAGCCGTGTCGCCCCCATCGAGCACAAGGTCGACTGGAAGACACCCTGCTGGTCCGGCCCACGGTGAATCAGTGTGGCGGTAGCCCTGCGAATGCGATCAGAATCAGGCGCCCAACGTTTGTGGGTAAAACCGACGATTCCACACAAGGACCTATACCTCTGTCGCTGTCGCGCCAGGCGTGCCGCTCGCCGCGACTCCTTAGAATCAGTGCACCCCGCAACTCCCAGCTACTTTAGCTTGAGAAGGTAATGCTATACGGTCTTGCTGTGGGAGTGCAATCAAAAGATTGTACTCATTGGACCGCGTTTCACAAAACTCGAAGGCAGATCGTTCGCTGGCGATCGTGCCGTATCCGTTCCCCTTCACCGCCGGCCCATGATTACCAAGGCGACGCCTATGCAAACCAGAAGCACTCCCGTCCATCTCTTCCGTGTAACCTGTTCTCCGAGAAAGAACTTCCCGCCCAATGCGCCGGCAGCGTAACTCAGAGCTGTAACCGGAACGACCAAACTGACATTTTCCATCGATAACATCGCGAGTAGGGCGAAGAACGCAGTCCCCATAAGCATCAGACCGATCCACATCCACGAAACTCGTAGTGCGCGGATGGCAACTCCCATCAGAGCAGCCGGTCGAAAGTCTTTCACCTCGCCCACGGCCTTCATGGCGCGAGTGACGCAGAGCTCGCCTCCGGTCCCGGCTCCGATAATCAGAAGATAGAAAATAAGCTCGCGCACTCAGGTCGGCTCCGTAGTACGCGGTGCAGTATGTCCGACCACCAGGACACCAAGGCAAATGACCAGCACTCCCATCCAGCGCATCGGCGTCACCACTTCGCGCAATATGAAGTGGGCCAGCAGCGCAACCACACCGTACGCGACCGATGAGGCTGGTTGCACATAGCTGTAGTCCGCCCACGAGAGTACCAGCGTGTAAGCCACGAAGAAGGTAATGAGAGAAGCGATACCTAGCCAAATTGTTCCCGAGGTAAGGACGCGGGAAAGAAGGTCAAGAGCCTCGGCCGCCGTTCCGATATTCGCCGCGCCGATCCGCTTCATCCCCTTGCCAAGAAGCACATTGCCCAGGGGACCAAAGATTACCATTAGTAAGATCAATAGATAGGTTTTGAAGTGCAGCCCGGCAGAGGACTTCATGCGAGATAAGGACCTTCCGTCTGGGCAAGACTAATCGCGTGCACAAGGAGGCTCGCCCATCGAATTAATACGAAATCTCGCTCGCAAATCATAAATTGATGTTACTTGATTTTCCGGGTAGACCCAAGCTCTTGGCTGAGTTCGGGAGCCAAGCAGACTCATTCGTGTCGCAGACTCTCCACCGGGTCCAGCTTCGCGGCACGAGCGGCCGGCATCGTTCCGAACAGAATGCCCACCGCTGAAGAGACGAGGATAGCCACGATTGCAGAGAGTCCCGAGATGGGGATGCGGTACTCGGTGAATAAGCGCACCGAGACCGGCAGGGCCAATCCGACTACAATCCCGCCTAAGCCCCCAATCAGAGAAATCAGAATTGCCTCCAACAAGAACTGAAACCGAATTTCCGCATTCGTCGCACCCATCGCTTTGCGAATTCCAACTTCGTGAATTCGCGAAGTAACCGTTGCCAACATGATGTTCATGATGCCAATACCGCTTACCAGCAGTGTCACTGTCGCGACCAGAAGCAATACCAACGTCAGGGCATTTGCTGTGCGGTCGGCTACGCTGACCAACTCAGTGAGATTCTGAACAACGTAGTTTGATTCTGGCCGATGACGGGACTGAAGCACTTGATGAATCTGTTCTGTCACTGCAACCACCATGGAAGGATCTGCCGCCGAGAAATAAAGCTGCCGGACCGATCCCGTGTCGGTAAAATAACGGCTCACGCTGTAGGGGATCACCATGGAGTTGTTGGTGACTTCCGACTGCCCGAAGGTGTCCACGCGCTCCCGAAAGGCGCCGATAATGGTGAACGGCAGTCCCTTCACTTTGACGACCTTCCCTATGGCCTCATCCACCGACCCATAGAGCTGTTCGGCCATTTTCTGCTGGATCACGCCGACTTTGTTGTGCGCCCGCTCGTCCACGGCGTCAAAGAATCTTCCCGAGAGAACCATCAGATTGCGCACGGAACTGTACTCAGGGAGAACTCCAAGTATGCGAAGGTCGCGCTCCTTGCCACCCCCAATCGAAATGCGGTCGTCCAGCGGAACGACAGGAGAAGCAGCCACGATTCCGGACACGCGTTGCAAGACGGTGTGCATGTCATCGATGGTCAAGAGATCGGGTGCAACGTTGCTCTGTTCTCCACCCTCATACTCTGCGTCGATCATGTTGACTCCGATCGACTGAATCTGGTTTAAGACGTATTGCTTCCCCGTCATACCGATGGTGACTACCAAGATGAGGGAAGCCGTACCGATGACCATCCCCAATGCAGTAAGAGAGAAGCGCACCTTGTTACCGCAGAACGTGTCATAGGCAAAGCCGAAGCTTTCCCCAAAAACCAGTTTAGGTGGACGGCGCTCCGTCGCCGTAGTAGCGGTTGGCATAACTCGTTAGATGCTACGTGGAACGGCAAAGACGTGCAATTCATGTTGAAAGTCAAGCGCTGCTATTCGCTCTTTTCATCTAGTGCGGACATTGAATGGCCCGACACAAAGCCGCGGAATCCCTGGGTGCAAGCATTCGAATGGTCCCGGACCACGCCCCGCCTGAAGCCATGTTTGCGCTGGATCCTTACTTCATGCACATCCCCGGAGAATACAAGGCTGGCTTTCGTGCCATCGCACACCGCAGCACGCCGGCAGACGGGATCACGGACAGTGGCGCCGTCAGCACGGTGAAAGTTTGCATGGTCGATTGAGCCCGTAGATACCGCTCGGTCACCCATTTTCTGTATTCGAGCCAGTCCACCCTTTTGAATCCTAAAAGGTTCGTTCGGCGAGGTCCGGCCCTGGAATTCCATTCGTAAAACTGCTCCGGAGCTTTCTCTGAGCACCGTCACTTTAACAGTTGCTCACACGTCAAAGCAGGGCTAGCCTCCCCGATGAGCGAGCAAATAGTTGCGAAAGCAGAATCGCAGTCTCGTTCGGCCCTACCGGAGAGAGTTAGGCGCTCGATGATCCTAAGGAGGACGTATGTCACGCTCTCGTAACGGGATTCGATCCTGAAACAAAGCATCTGCTTGCATCAGTTGCAGCATCCGTGCCCGTCCCGGCACGGTTTTCCAGGTCGTAGGTGTCTCATCGCATCGATTGATGCGAAACTCCAGGTCGACGAAACTGTTCAAATCTTTGTGCCGCTGGCATTTTTGCCAGTATGTTCCCGCAACCTACCGTCTTAGCATATTTCTGGACTGTAAAACCCTGAGGAGCAAAACTATGCGGAAGCGCATCACATCGCTCGTTTCTATCTTCGTAGTACTCACGATAGCGGTCGGCTGTTCTCGCCGGCCCAACGATGAGGAGATCCAAAAAGATATCCAAACAAAAGCTGCCGCTGATCCTGATACGAAAGACTCTGATGTCACCGTCGTAGCCAAAGCCGGCAAAGTTACGCTGAGCGGCAAGGTTAAGACTCCGGCAGCGCAGAAGAAAGTTGAGCAAATCGCTCAGCAAGAGCCAGGAAATACTGGCGTCGACGATCAAACCTCGATCGAGCCAGAAGCGACGCCACCAACCGAAGCTCAACAGGTAGTGCAGGCGCCACCGCCTCCTCCGCCTGCGCCGGCGCCCAAACCTCAACCCATTGTTGTGCCCGCGGGAACTGTCCTTACGGTTCGAGTTGGGCAAGCTTTGAGTTCCAAGACCAGCCAAACAGGACAAACTTTTCTCGCCACGCTGGGGCAACCGGTGAGTGTAGGAGGAAGGTCGGCAATCCCAGCCGGATCAACGCTCAGCGGTACGGTCGTAACGGCTAAGGCGAAAGGCAAGTTCAAAGGCGAAGGCGAACTCAGTCTTACACTCATCAGCGTTACGGTGAAGGGTCGTACCTATGCGATCCAGACTGGCGTACTGGAGAACACGACCAAAGGGAAGGGCAAAAGAACAGCTGCCACCACCGGCGGAGGAGCCGCAGGGGGCGCATTGATTGGTGGAATAGCAGGCGGAGGTAAGGGAGCAGGCATTGGTGCGCTTGTTGGCGCCGGTGCCGGATTAGTTGGAGGGGCAGTGACAGGGAATCAGCAGATTGAAATCCCGGTGGAGTCGGCGCTGAGCTTTCGACTGTCTGCGCCTTTGACACTTCCTCCGCCGGGCGAATGATTGCCTGAAATGAACGAGTGTCCTGGACTGCGCCATCCAGAGCGTAATACGAATACTTCGTCATTCCGGTGAAGTACATAAATTCAATGCGTAGCTGAAGACTGTCAACTGGGACGGGGACGGTACTGGCCATTCGTCAACAATCACAGGATAGGTTTTCCCCACTCGCTTCCTTGAACTCTTATTTCCACCATGACCCCGCTGTCATTATTGCCAGTATGCATGGCAGATAAGTTTGCCTAGCATCTCCTCGTTATGTGTTTCCCGACCGGGCGAATTGGCTCGTGCAAGTTCAAGAATGACAGCTAACGAAAGGAAAAAATCATGAATCAACATCGTAGATGGATCGTAGCCTGCACAGGACTTCTGTGCGTCCTTTGTGCCGGATTAGCCTTTGGCGCCTCGAACGGCACGAAAGTCAAAATCAATGGACTGATTACCGGACGAGATGGAGAAAATCTCACGCTAAAAACTACCAAGACTCAAGCAAACGTTGTCGTAGTCTTGACTGACTCGACGAAGGTTGAGTCACCTAAAGGCCTGGGCTTACGCCGCTCGGAGCAGTCCGTCACCGCCTTGATTCCGGGCCTCAAGGTTACGGTTGAAGGAACCGGCAGTGAAACCCGAGTTGTCGCCAAAACCATCACGTTCTCCAGCGATGATTTGCGTTTGGCCGAGACTATCCAAGCTGGCCTGAATCCGACGCAGCAGCAGCAGCAGGTCAACAAGGCCAACATTGCTACCAACGCACAGGGAGTCGAGGCCAACAAAGAAGGGGTTGCCGCCAACCAGGTACAGGTAGCGGCCAATCGAGAGCAGATAAGTTCCAACCAGGAACAGATCGCGACCAATCAGCAGGACATTCAAAACACCACCAAGCGCTTCTCCGAGCTTTCGGAGTATGACACCAAGGGCACGGTGACCCTCCATTTCGCTACTGGAAGCGACAAACTTTCAGCAGAAGATCAAGCCTCTTTATCACAACTGGGCCAGAGCGCGCTTAGCCTCACGGGCTACATCATTCAAGTAAAGGGCTTTGCCGATTCCTCAGGCAATGCCGCCATGAACCAGCAACTCAGCATGGATCGAGCGCAAGCAGTCGTGGCGTACCTGTTACAGAGTTGCAAGATTCCTCTACGGCACATCGTGGCACCAGGAGCCATGGGCATAGCTGATCCTGCCGCACCCAACGAGGCGGCCGACGGACGGGCAGAGAATCGCCGCGTGGAAGTCAAGGTATTGGTGAATCGTGGAGTGGCGGGTGGCGAATAGGTGCGTTTCACTTGTCGTCCGACGTCATGTTGTGGTTCGCCGTGAATACGGTCTGCTGATCGTCGCCCGGCGCCGATTGAAGTTGCCGTTGCAGGCAACGGCAGGTAATCCTCGCCGGGTTGTTTCTTTGCGGGAGGTGGAGAGATGTTTACGTCTGATGAACTCGTTTTTGTCGGGCCAATCGGGAAAGCATTGCTGGTCGTGATTGGCTCCGTAGCCATCTTGGTGTATGCCGCGTGGCTAGGGACTAAGAGAATGCCCATGAGTGATACAAAACAGAAATCCGACCCCGTGTAAAAGTCGGTCGCTGATTTGTCCGTCTAGTTTGCGGGGATGTTTGAGGATCGAACTGCGCCCATTTCCCGTTCGCACTGCACTCGTGGTAGGCAGCGACTAGCCAATTATATTCTGAAGCCGATTATGAACCGCATCCCGGTGCTTTTGAGAGCTAGAGGTGGAAAAAATGCGGGACGTGAGTGTCCATTACCACCGTTGGTTTTCATATCTGCCCGTCTTGCTGGTGTTGCTTTTACTAAGTGCAGTTTGCTCAGCACGAGAAAAGAAAGATGTTATTCAGTTCCGCAATGGTGACCGCATTACATGCGAGATTGTCAAGCTTGAGAAGGGCTACTTGTATGTCAAGCTGACATACGCCGATGGTACGGTTGCACTGGATTGGTCCAAGATTGCCCATGTGGAAAGTCCCCAGACTTTTGTGGTTGCGGATAAGGAAGGAGAGCGCTATGCCGGCAGTCTTCAGAGTGTGGGCGATGAAAAGGCGCCAGAAGAACTGCAGGTAAAGGTAACAGGATCCTCCATAAACAGGGTGGTCGCGGCCAAAGACGTCGTCGAGATTCACACGACGGATGACACGTTCTGGGAGAACCTGCACGGCGGATTCGACTTCGGACTCAATTACTCAAAGCAGCAAAACCGCACACAGTATACGTTTCAGTCGAATACTGTCTTTGAACGGACGAAGTGGTTGGCTACCGCGAACTATGAATCCAGCTTCAGCGGCGGAGGGAACCTCTCCGATCTTCGCAACGAAGTGCGACTGAATGTTACCAGACAGTTGTTTTCGCCCCGAAACTTCTATGGAGGACTTGCAGACTTCTTACAGAGTGACGAGCAGCAACTTACCTTGCGCACGACTCTTGGCGGGGCCCTGGGGCATATGTTCAGTTATACAAACAATAGCTTCATTATCGCCTACGCCGGTGCAGATTGGAACCGCGAGCGCTACTCTCCTGAGGCGACGGTTGGCAGGACAGGAAACAGCGCTGAAACGATCTTAGGAGCCCAGGTAAATTTCTTTCGCTTTAAAACGACCAATGTTCTCGCTGACGCTCGCCTCTATCCCAGCCTGACCGACGCGGGACGCGTACGTTTTGACCTCAATACTTCGCTCAAATTCAGGGTGGCCAAAGACCTGTATTGGAGGTTCGGCTATTATTTAAATTTCGACAGCCGCCCACCGCAAGACCTGCCCCGGACTGACTACGGATCCACTTCCAGCCTGGGGTGGACATTTTAATAACTTGCTCAAAACCTTCTATCACTTCGGCGGTACATGAGTCACAGCGAGTGTGCAGTCAATTTGTCAAAAGTAACAGTTGTCAGATGCAAGTTTCTCACCGAGCATCGCGGCAAGGCGATTGTCTCTTTTAGGGTCACAATGATCTTTTGTGAAAAGCGGAGTGCCCCCGAGATCGATCGTCACTAAACCGGGCCACGAATCCGCTATAGCGGACCTCTTAAGCCAATGTCCCTTCGCCAGGGCGATGATAAAGTCATCGGTCGAGACTGTCGACGCCTACTCATATGAAGAATATCCTGGACTTCCCACTTGTTGTCTTCACATTTTCTTTCTTTGGGCTTTGGCTCGCGGCGTTTCTTGGCGGGTTCTTTCGCAAAAAGCTGGGCCCCCTGGAAGAAGACGAGCGCTCAGATTTCGCCATTGTGCAAGGCGCTGCTCTAACGCTACTCGGACTCCTTGTCGGATTCACTTTTTCCATGGCCATCAGCCGTTACGAGCAGCGGAAAAACTATGAGGAGGAGGAAGCAAATGCCATCGGCACCGAGTACGTTCGCACAGCTCTACTGCCGACCGAAGATGCGGCGAGGTTGCGTGACCTGCTGACGAAATATCTCGATCAGCGTGTACTGTTCTATAGCACCCCCGATGCGCAGCGCCTTCGGCAGATCAGAACCGACACTTCTCAATTGCAGAATGAGATGTGGTCTATCATTCAAAGTCGCGCCGCGGCTCAGCCGACACCGACGGTTGCCCTATCGGTTTCAGGCATGAACGACGTGTTGAACTCGCAAGGATACACTCAGGCTGCATGGTGGAACCGGATTCCACTCGAGGCTTGGCTCTTGTTGGCGGCAATCGCCATGGGCTGCAACTTATTGATCGGCTATGGCGCACATCGAACCAGTTTCTTGTTCATAGTCATACCGCTGGCTGTATCTGTCTCGCTCTTTCTAATTGCCGACATTGATAGCCCCCGCGGCGGCGTAATTCGCGTGCACCCGCAAAACCTGATAAGCCTCTCTCAGAGCCTACGTACGCACTAAGCCGGGCGCTTGCCAGCCCAGCGTCGATGTCCGAACAGTGATGGCAGATCGGTCTGCCAACCTTCTGAAATTCCTTTATGATCGGATGCGGTCGGTCGCAGGTTCGCCCACGCAAGACCACCCAGCAAAAACGCTGTCTGTTTTGACAGTTTTCGGACTTGGTATCGTCCCGTAATCTCTGCTCGTTGAATACGAATGAGGTGATGTGTGAATCGCAAGGTTCTAGCCACTGCTATCGTTCTCGCGGCGGTTACCTTAGTCTCTGGCAAGTCCAGCAAGCTGGTGGCAAGCTGCAGGGTTCCTAACACTCAGGCGAAGAAACTTCATAGAGTGCTGGCGTTGGGTCTTAGCAACAAGACGGAAGTTCGTGTTGACTTTGAGGACGCACTGGCGGCGCAGTTGGCTAGCCTGGGCCTCGACGCGGTCCCTGGAAATTCGATCCTGCTCCGCCCGCCGGGAACGCAGCTTGACCTCAATACCCTGAGAGAGCAAATTCGGGCGAACCAGATTGAAGCCGTGGTGGTTTCGCGCCTGATCAAAGTGGACGATACCATCACGTATATCCCGGGCACAGCGTACGCCGTGCCCTTTGCTTACTACAACACCTTTTATGGTTACTACGGCACTCTGTACCCGGTGGTCTACTCTCCGGGCTATCTGCAGCAAGAGAAGAAAGTGCGAGTTGAAACCAACCTTTATTACGTGACTTCTGCGCCGGATGGACAGTTGGTCTGGACCGGTATCACGGATACCTTTAATCCCTCCAATGTGCATAAGGCAATCAAAGAATTGGTCA
Organism: Terriglobales bacterium; assembly: GCA_035567135.1. Lineage (GTDB taxonomy): Bacteria > Acidobacteriota > Terriglobia > Terriglobales > Acidobacteriaceae > JABDBE01. Next base: position 172,274 of record DATMQI010000265.1, on the reverse strand, counting down.
AGCTCGTAGTGACCCAAATGCAGAATGAGGAACTGCTCTGAACCGGGATAACGCTCTCCGTTGTGGAGTTCAGCAGAAGCGAACAGTCTCTAGTGGAATACTCCTCCTGAACTGACACGAAAATTACAAACGTCTAAGGCCTGCATTCGTTTTGGACTCCTGCCCCGGCGCTGTCACTCTTGACAGTTCCATCCCAGAGGCAAACCACGTATGAGTGTTAGGAAAGGAGTGATCAGTTAAGGAGAGCCATTTCGACAGACGGGGTCGAAAGGAGACAAGGATAAAGTGCAGGTGCCAGTGACTCTGGAGACAGCGTCTTTGATTCACCCGCGCCCACGGCACCCTTTTCAAAAAATGTCGCGCCTGATTCGGCCAAAGAAAAGGACCGCAGGCTGGAAAATCTTCGTAACGGTACTAGTCGGCTGGGTTCCGTTGGTTGTCCTCACCGCCGTGAGCGGTTTGCACGGCTCGCTTGTCGCACTCTTGAAAGACTATCGCGTCTTCGCGCGCGTATTCATCGCTGTTCCGCTGCTGCTCGCCGGCCAGACACTGATTGACGAACGATTCCGCTTAATCGTTCAGCACTTTTCGGATGCTGGGCTCCTCAAAGCGGAAGATTCGCCGAAATTTCATTCAATTTTGGCGACCATTAGAAGGCTAAAAGAAGCCTGGTTTCCCAAGCTCCTACTGGTGACGTTCGGCTGCGTGGCTGGAATTCTATTCGTAGGCAATCATCTGATGTTCGATGCACCTTGGTCCGTGCGTTTCCTTGCAAGTTCATTCTCTCAATCGTCGGCTGGGTGGTACTTCGAACTGGTGACGCAAACGATCTATATGGTTCTCCTTGGGCTCGCAATGTGGGAATGGCTTCTCTACGTGCTGTTCTTCGGGTGGGTTGCTCAACTGCAGCTACAGTTGGTCGCATGCGATCCGGATCAAAGCGGTGGCCTCGGCTTCTTGGGCTATTCGCTCACCGCGTTCGTACCGGTAATAATAGCTGCCTCGACAGCGATGGGTTCTGTCCTTTGTTATCAGGTACCGCATTCGGTGTTCTCGCGCGCATCCTTGAACACTGTCCTGGGTCTGTGGGTCGCGGTAATGCTCCTAGTCTTTGTCGGACCACTGGCGATTTTCGCCCGCAAGCTGGCGCTGCTGCATCGCCTGGGATGCCTGGAATATGGATCCCTCGCGCATTTACACGCAGAGCAATTTCACGAGAAGTGGATAAACGAGCGGGGAGGACACATGGGAGAGTTATTGGCCGCCCGAGAAATCATGGCGTTGAACAATCTGGCCGTAAGCTTCGACAGGCTGCGGAAAATAAGCCCACTGCCGATCGACAAAATCACGCTCATTGAAGTAATCGCCGCAGCCGCGGTTCCGATGTTACCCGCGATTCTGACCCAGGTTCCTCTGACGGAACTCCTCAGAGTGATCTTTCGGGCGCTGTTCTAAATCTCAGGGTTTTCGCAACCAATTCGAACTGACGGTATCTTAAGATCGAACCGTCAAACTTCGTTACTGTGACGCGTCGAACACCACCTGGTCATTCCACCACAGCCTTTCAAAGAAGGTGCGCGCCAGGTCGAGATATGTTGGCCGGTGCGAGGATGACAGCGTACTTTCCACGATCGCGGCAATGCTGCGGACCCCATCGATAGCCTCGAACAACTGCTGCTCCCTTGGCGAAATGGGCAAGAACAGATCCCTGTAAGTGTGAGTCTGATTGATCAGAACAGCCGCGGCACCGATAGGCAAACGCTCTTGAACACAGATCGTGTCTGACATTCGAATCGGCACATAGTCAAGCCATGCGTCGTCGGAAAAACTGATCTGTTGCCGGCCGCAGAGACTATCGTTTCGGTACACAACCGCGCTATGGCGAACCATCGTGCCCCGAAACAGTTCGATAGCGGCATACTGTTCTAAGAGGGAAAGACGCGCCATGCGGGCAGTCTGTGGAAGTTTTGCGATGACGCCACAAATAAAGGAGTAAGGCGCTTGTCTCACCCAGCGGCCAAATTTCAATCCAGCACTCTCGATAAAGTTGAACAATTGCGGCACGGAATAAGCGCGATCCTGCGGGTGCAGTAAAGCGTCGGCAAGCGCCGACGCACGCCGAAAGTCCGGGGCTTGGCTCAGCAGGCTTTGCAGCGGATGTCCCGGAGGCAACGCGCTGAGCGCACCGATAAGATCGCGAATGTCTGCATCGGTGGCGTGGACACCGATACGTTTGCAGAACTCCTGCAGCATGTAGACGCCCGCGCGTCCGTAGGGCGCGTACACCATAAGATGCAATGCTCCATCCGGATTAAGCACGCTGCGTAGAGCGCGAAGGCCCGAATCAGGGTCGGCGAGATGATGAAGAACCCCAGTGCACACGATCTGATCGAAGCTCATCCCCAACTCGTCGACCCGCTCGATGGAAAGCCAGTGAACCTGGAGATTCTTCAGGTTGTACTTTTCCTTGAGCTCTTCAGTACTACGCACGCTCGTTGCGCTGACATCGATGCCCGTAACCTGAGCCGTTGGCCAGCGCAAGGCATGCTTCGCAGCCTGAGACGTGCCGCAGCCAGCGATGAGAATAGATTGGCCTTCCCGATAAGGTCTGGTGGGAAAAAACAGATGATAGTCCGCGCGGCGTCTCTGCCTGTCCTGCCAGAGCCGCTGATATTTTCCCAGGTCATCGACCGGTGGAGGATACGGATAACGGTCATAGAAGGCCCGCACTTCCTCGCCTACACCAGGTAATGGCAAAAGCTGTTCCGCTACTTGGCTCATCGGAAATGCCTCGTGTATTGCGTGGGCTGTTTCTCTTCGAGCCATGTTGATCTTCCGAGTTCAGTGAGGTCGTGTCGGACTCGTGGGGCCGAAATGCAGGAAGCGAATGTTTTTTCCAGGAGATTCGCGTCAATGCTTCCCGCTGCACCGATGGCTACGATCTGCGTGCGCGGAGTGCGCTCGCCCCATTCCTCTTGTAACGAGATGTCTACGCGCCTACCGACTACCTGCAGCACCGCCTTCCGGTGTGGTACGTCGCTGTTGTAGACCACTCCTTTAGCCCGGTAAACACTACCTGGCAACTTACGCATGGTTTCCCGCAACGCTTCCAGTGCCAGCGGCTGATCCGTCTCATAGCTCCAAGTGCTGAACACCTTCGAGTGGTTCTGTCTGTGGTTTTCGTCATGACATCTCGGGTCAGTGCAGTTTCTGTCGACGGTGTGCGAGCTCAGGCCTGCTTGAGCAGGATCGAAACGTCCGACACCCAAGAGGATCTCGTTGGGCACCTCGCAGTAATTAGTCTCGACGACGCGAAGACGGCCGAAATGTTCGTCGAGCCAATTCTTAACCTTCTCGACTTGTGCAGGACCAGCGAGGTCCACCTTGTTAAGGATCAGCATGTCGGCAAACCCTATCTGGAGGAGCTTCAGTTCCAGCAGCGGCGGATACTCGGGGTGCGCGAAAACCTGGTCCGCATCCACCACGCAGATGACGCTGTCGAGCCTGATGCGATCGCGCAGGTTGAGATCGGTGAACGTCGCGAAAATCCCGGCGGGGTCGGCGACGCCACTGGCCTCGAGCAAGATGTATTCGATGGCCTCTGGGCGTGCGAGCAAGGCGACAACCGACTCGATGAGGTCGTCGCGAATCTGACAGCAGACGCAGCCGTTGGACAGACTGATCATGTTATCGTCCACGCCGACGATGAGTTCGGCGTCGATATTGATCGAGCCAAAGTCGTTGACGAGGACTCCCACGCGGAGGCCGTGGTCGCCGGTCAAGATGCGATTCAGCAGCGTAGTTTTCCCCGCCCCGAGGAAACCGGTCAGGATCGTGATCGGAGTGGTCTTGCCCTCGTCTTCTATGATCTCCATGTGTTTAAGGTTCCTCTTAAGTGACCACGCGGATAAGAACTGTACTTATCCAAGACACAACCCCTAGTGTCCCGCCGCGATTAGCAGCGGGGCACCGGAACCATGCACCTATGCCGCTTTCTCCTTAACTTTGTCTGCGGGCTTGGGAATATCCTTCAGAAATTTGCTCAGATCAATTCCCATCGTCTTCGCCATCTCAAGAAGGTCGACGAGTTGCGGATTCGGGAGCTTGGTGAGCGGCTCGCGGTAAACGTTCGGCGGATAGTACAGACGCGGATTGATTTCGAGGTCCCGCGTCAGTTGCTCCTGCTGTTGCTCACGCGGCAGCCTCGGCTGTGGGACTACGCCCTGGCCCGTAGCAAGTGGTAACGGGTCGCCAAAGAGCAGGGTCGGATTCGGCAAGGGCTGGCCCGCGAAATTGGGTAGCACGGCGTCGCGTTGCCAGATCGCGTCCTTGGTCACGTTGACGGTCACCACGTCCGGCGCGCCATAGAGGAAAAGCCCTTTCCAGTGAGCACGGACATCGGCGCTTTGCTCGTTGAGCGTGTCATTATCGAAACAGAGGTGCGTGGCCATACCGCAGCGCGGGTTGACCTGGTTGATGAGGTAGCCCGTAGCGTAAGCCAATGTATGGTGGATGTCGACGGTGTAGTTGAAGAGGAACTCGGGCAGCCCGTACTTGAGCTGGTTGAGATGCGCCAGATCGGGTTGCAACTCGGTAACAAAGACGTCGACGCCCTTGGCATACTTGGCCGTCAGGTCGTCAGGCCGACCGTCACCCGTCCACACGAACGAAAGGCCGTTCCAGTCGAGACGGTAGGCCGAGGCGCCGTCCTTGACGTGCGAGCGTCGCCAGTGGCGGACCGTGACGCCGTTCTTGTCGTAGCAGATGCCGTTCTCGTCCTTCCAGTCGAACTCGTTGACCTCGACCTCGTAGCCGTCTCCGATCGGGCATGCGTCGAAGGCATCCAGGTGCCACTTGAGCATCTGCTTCATGCCCGCAACCATTCCCTTGGTGCCGAGTTCCGCCGTGCGTCCTGAAGGCCCGGTGACCCGCAGAGGCATCTTCCACCGTCCTGCCCACGCTGAGAATGGCAGCAGATAGGAAAGGTCGTGGTAGTGGTCGACGTGTAGGTGGGTGATAAAGATGTCGTTGATACTCGGGACTGGGACGCCCATGGCGAGGATGTTCTTGACGCAGCCGGGGCCGAAGTCAAAGAAGAAGCGGTCGCCGTTGCCCAGTTCGACCATGATGCATGTGCCGGCCTGGTCACGCCGCGGCGGGAAGGGACAACTGCCAACGAACGAGATACGCATCTCGTCCTTTCCGATCGGTTCACTGCCGGGGAAGTAGTTCATCCGGCTGCGGACCGATGGCGTTGGCTGGTAGTATGGCGGGAACTGCAGGCCGGTGCTCGGCCCTCCGCCGTAGGGGCTGGTGGGTTGACCCGCAGTTGGTGTTCTCGGTTCTTTGCTTTCAGCGCTCATCTTGTCTCCTTTTTAACTTCCCAACGTCGAATTAAGTTCTCGTATTCGTTCCCCCGTGCTCAGAAACACTTTCCGTCTCCGTCCTTTGCTTTATGGCGTGCAATGCAGCGGAACCCGATGTGGTTCATGCTGGTGTCGACCATCTGCGGCTGCCGTGCTGCTGGACGATAACGCAAGCAGTAGTTGGGCGCGCACAGGTGCGAGCCGCCTTTGACAACCTTGCGCGGGATTCGGAATTGCGCCTGCGCGGCATCGTAACTTTTGGCCGGAGAGACAATCCGCGGATTGGCTGAAGGGCCACAGCAGGGCTTGACCACCTCGTCGGCGTGGCGCGGCGCAAACCAATCACAAGTCCATTCCCATACGTTTCCCGCCATGTCGTACAGACCATAACCGTTCGGCGGGAAGGATCCCACCGGGGAAGTTCCCTCGTAGCCGTCGTCCAACAGGTTTTGCCAGGGAAACTCACCCTGCCAACTGTTTGCCATTGCCTTGCCGCCGGGAGAAGGCTCATCGCCCCACGTAAACTTTTTCCCGTCAAAGCCGCCGCGAGCAGCAAACTCCCACTCCGCCTCGGTCGGCAGTTCTTTTCCTGCCCAGTGTGCGTAAGCTTCGGCGTCTTCAGAAGCAACGTGCACAACGGGGTATTCTGCGAGACTTTGGAGAGAGGATGCCGGTCCCAGCGGATGTCGCCAACTGGTTCCCGGCACCCAGGCCCACCAGTTGAAGTAATCGCGTAAGTCGACTGGCCCGTCGGTTTTTTGAAAGACCATGGAGCCAGGCACGAGATTTTCGGCAGGTGCGCCAGGGAAGTCCGCAGGATTGAGCGGTCGCTCGGCGAGCGTCTGATAGCCAGTCGCCTCTACGAACTCCGCGAACTGTTCGTTTGTGACTTCGTAGCAATCCATCCAGAAGCCGTCCACGCTAACTTCGTGAACTGGCCGCTCTTCAGGATAGAAATCTTCGGATCCCATGCGGAATGTCCCGCCGGGTATCCAAGCCATACCGGGATGCGGTGGACTGGCCGGTGTATTGGTTGTTCGGCTGAAGTGGAGGATTGTCACCGGGAAACCTGTCTAGTACGCGCCGTTACTTGCTAAAAAGGGAGGCCTTCCGACCTCCCCTTTCGTCAGGCCCTTAATCCGCCGCTGCGCTTGTGCGCTCTTTCGTTTCTGGCTTCTTGGCTGCCGCCGCTGCCGCTTTGGCTGCCTGGGCGTGATCCAATTGCGCCATCACCGTGTCGAGGTTGAATGAGGCCGCCTTCTGGCGCGGTGGGTAGCTGAGGAAGTTCTGGATCTGCCCTGCCACGAGAGCCTGCGCTCCGTAAAGCAGGAAGATGTGATCGACCATCCAATCCCAATAGACGTTGGAGTTGAAATTGGCGCGCTCGAACGGATCGCGACGCAAGTTAAACACATGCGGAACCCGCAGTTTCACCGACGGCTCTGCCCAAACGTTCGTTGAGTCCGCACGCTGTTCTTCAAAGACCAACTTATAGTCACCGTGCCGGATGGCCATGATTCCACCGTCATCGCTGACGTAGAAGAAGGATTCTCTGGGACTCTTCTGTACTTGTCCTGTTAGGTAAGGCAGTTGGTTGATCCCGTCGATACATACTTTGAAGGTCTTGTCCCCGACTTTGTAGCCGTCCAAGAGCTTCTGCTTGATGTTCGGGTCGCCTGCCGCTGCCAGCAATGTCGGCAGCATATCCTGATGGCAGACGATGTCGTTCAGGACCGTGCCCGCCTTGATCTTGCTGGGCCAGCGGATGAACGCGGGAACTCGCCAGGCGCCCTCCCAGTTTGTATCTTTGCAGCTGCGGAAGAGCGTGTTGCCGCCATCGGGCCACGTGTCGTTCTGGGGACCGTTGTCGGTGGAATACATGACTATGGTGTTATCGGCGATGCCCAGTTGATCCAGCTTGTCCAGCACTTGACCGATTTGCTCATCGTGTGTGACCATGCGGTCGCTGTAGTCGTCCTGTCCGCTCTTGCCACGGTTCTTGTCGGCGAGATGGGTTCTGAAGTGCATGGCAGTTGAGTTGTACCAGAGGAAGAATGGTTTGTTCGCTTTGGCCTGCTTCTCCATCCAACCGATTGCGGCCGAAGTGATCTCCTCATCGACAGTTTCCATGCGCTTCTTGGTCAGGGGGCCTGTGTCTTTAATGATCTGCTTGCCTACTCGACCAAAGCGGCCGTCAACCGTTGGATCGTCCTTGTCAGTCGCGATGCAGTGCATCACGCCTCTGGGACCAAAGGCCGCAAAGAACCTGGGATCCTTGGGATAGTCGGGAAGTTCCGGTTCTTCCTCCGCGTTCAGGTGATAGAGATTGCCGAAGAACTCGTCGAATCCATGTACGGTCGGCAAGAATTCATTGCGATCGCCGAGATGGTTTTTGCCAAACTGGCCGGTGGCGTAGCCGAGCGGCTTGAGTAATTCTGCGATCGTTGGATCTTCCGGTTGAAGTCCGAGATTGGCGCCGGGCATCCCGACTTTGGTCAAGCCGGTGCGGAGCGGGTTTTGGCCGGTAATAAAGGCTGCGCGACCAGCGGTGCAACTCTGCTGGCCGTAGAAATCAGTGAAGGCGACGCCTTCGTTGGCAACACGGTCGATGTTGGGTGTGCGATAGCCCATCATGCCTCGGCTGAAGTAACTGACATTCCAAGTGCCGATGTCATCGCCCCAGAGAATCAGAATATTCGGTTGCTTTGTAGCCATGTTTTTCCTTCCTTTAAGTTGAATTGGTGTTTAGGTTGCCGGCTTGAGCCGGAGAAAAAACTCGTCGAGGCTGAAATACCCCATTCACGTGTCAATTAGTTCCTCCATGTGCACCGGACGATGCCTGGAGTGGAAGTTGGGAAGGCATAGGCGTGACTCGCTCGTCCTTCAGCGTAGCCGTAGTGGGGCTTATGCCACTGAATGGCGATTGCGGGGCTCGGTCGCCGTGGCAGAATCGGAACTTCTGGCCACTCCCGCAGGGACAAGGTGCATAAGGCCCGCGCTTCGCATCGTCTGCAGTTGTTAATGCCATCACATCGGAGGGCGCACAGCCACGCTGCAGCAGTTGGGCCATTGTCTGCATCGCGGGGCGGCTGTGGGTGAAGAACAGATATAGGCCGGCACAGAGATAGTTCTGGCCCGGATCGCCGTCGGACGAGAGTATGAATCGATCCTTCGGGCACCCCCCGTTGCACAGCGGCCTCACTTCACAGCGCTGGCACTGCGTGGTAAGCGAGTCGCGTTTGTCATCGCCGAACTTGCGCTGCTCAGCCGAGGCTACGAGTTTCACAAGATGCGTCTCATGGATATTGCCGAGTTTGTAACGAGGTTCGACAAAATGATCGCAAGAGTAAACATCGCCGTTGTATTCGAGCGCCGGACCGTATCCGCAGGTAGGAGCGTGGATGCACAGTAGATGGCGGCCGAAATAGGCTTCGAGCGTCACGTCGAACATCTGCACGAAAACTGTGCCGACGTCATGCCGTACCCACTCCTCGAAGATATCGACGAGGAAGCGGCCGTATTGTTCGCTTCCCACCGAGCGCTTCGTTACCAGGTTGCCGGACTGCGTGTAGAGCAGGCGCTTGCGGCCAGGTTGCTCGCTCCAGCCCTGGTTGGCGATATCGATCGTTTCTTCCGAGGCGCGCTCCACGATGGGGATAAACTGCACCCACTTCGCCTGCATCTCGTCGCGGAAGAAACGATAGACCGTTCGGCCGTGTTTCTCGTTAGCAGCATTGACCGTGCACAGTATGTTGAAGTCGACCCCGTGCTTGTGCAGGTATGCCCAGCCCTTCATTACCCGATCGAAAGTCCCGCGTTTGGCGCGGTCGAGACGATACGCGTCGTGAATCTCGCGCGGTCCATCGACGCTCAGGCCAACCAGAAACTTGTGTTGCTTAAAAAAGGCGCACCATTCATCATCGAGAAGGATGCCGTTGGTCTGAAAGGTATGTTCCACGACCTGCCCGGGCCGGCGGTACTTCTCGACAAGCTCGACGGAACGTTTGAAGAACTCAAGCTTCATCAGCGTTGGTTCGCCCCCCTGCCACGCTACTGTCACCGTGGGCGTGCGGTGCGCCTCCAACAACTGGCGGATGTAGGCATCGAGCGTGGCGTCGGACATCCGATTTTTTTCGTTCGGATACAACGCCTCCTTGGACAAAAAGAAGCAGTAAGTGCAATCAATATTGCATGTGGATCCGCTCGGCTTTGCCAGCAGATGAAAGCCCGGCGGCGTGTTGACCGGCCAGGTATCGTCAGTCATTAGAGTCATTCGCTCACCATTTTGCTTTTGGCTACAGGTCCGCCTTGTACGCGCAGCCACAGACTAGGCTCGACGCATGCATCCTGTAACTGTCAAAACGTACAGGGGCGGAGGATCGCGCTTCGCTATCAAGTCCTGCCTGCGCGGACGTGCAGGCCAGAATCATGTGGCGATGGCGTCGAAGACGCCTTTCCAGTCGCGGATCCGAGTCTCTTCCTGAACGGAAGGGAGCCTTGAATACACGCGTAGTTCCAGTTCTTCTTTCCCGTTCCGCTTTCGATGACAATAAAAAGCCTCGGCCAGAGAACCCTGGACGAGGCTTGAGTGAAACTAACGAAAGAACAACGTCAGCCTAAAGATTGATGGACGTTTTACAGAAGCAACAGAAAACGCGCAGCCGGTGCCTCCGTTTTGATGGAAAAGAACTGTGCGTTAGTTTCCTCCAGCGCTGGCGACAACGATGCCCTTGTTCACCAGCAGCTTGACCTCGACCCTGCGATTTTCACTTCGCCCGGAAGAAGTCTCGTTGGAGGCTGCGGGGTTGGTCTCACCCATTGCGCCCGGCGCAACAATGCGACCAACTGGAATGTTACACTCCTGAAGGAGATAGGCGACCACTGCTTGAGCGCGTTCCTTGCTTAGCACTTGATTGCTGGCAGCGCTACCCACCGAGTCGGCAAAGCCAGCCACCTGGATCACGTAGCCCTTTGGGTAGGCGAGGGCGTTCTTTGCTAAATCCGCAAGTGCATTTCGGTCCTGCCCCGAAATGCTGTAATCCCCGGTGGCAAAGTAGACGGTATGTTCGCCCTTCACGATAAAGTCACCCAACTCCGAAAAGCGCTTCTTGGTGGATTGCGCAACTTCGTCAATGCTCGCTTGGTTGGCTGCGATATCTTGCTTAGCTGCTGCGATGGCTGCCTGATTGGCCGCCTGGTTGGCGGCAATTTCTGCATCGGTCGCCTCCTTATTTGCTTGGTAGGCGGCCATGTTCGAGGCTTGCTGCTGTGCGGTGGGGTTCAATCCTGCCTGGATCACTTTGGCTAGGCTGAGATCGTCTTGATCAAAGGTTATTTTTTCCGCTGTTACTTGGTTCTGATCCCCGGTTCCTTCGAACTTCAGCCTGAGTCCCGGGATCAGGACTTCTTGACCAACTTGCTTTTTGCGGGCGCCAAGCCCGATCGGGTGTTGCACTTTCGTATCAGACGTGACGGTCACGGTTGTAGTTGCTTCGTCAGTTTCCACGGTCAGGGTGCTTCCGGACCGTAGAGTAATCACTCCTTTGCCTTTTACCTTGTCGGCGGCAAGCGCCGATCCCAAGCTCACGAGGCACATTGCTAAAAGACTCACGGCGATACCGATTCTTCTGCTGCTCATAGATCTTTCCTCCATTTTCATGCGCTCAGCGCGGGTTATCAGGCGCTTGTAGCTCAACCAAAATCTTATTGATGGAGGGCATGCGCACGGAACTGGCAAAAGTAACAGGTGGACGACAACCATCCGGGCGAGAAACTGAAGGAGTGATAATAGCTGACGATCGGCACACTGTAAGTGCCAGTTGCACCCGTAACGGGAATTGTCCCATTGACATCCAAGCCGTCGGTGAAGAAAGAGTACGTCAGGTTGATCGCATTGGAATGTAACGGCGTGATTAAATACGCACGCGGCGCGAGATCCTGCGCCCAACAACAAGGTAGGAATATCCCGAGAAGCATCATTAAGAACAGCAGGCTCAAGCGAAGCTCTCGGATGGTTTGAATTTCGTATCCCTCCCGCTAGTGCTCGGTAGTCCTCGCTTCCACGGGCAAAACTGACACGTCTGCAGGTGTGAGCTTTGGCCAATTCGGAGCCTGGATTGTATTCGTCTTTGGCTCCGGCGCTTGTCGTTCCTTGCGCCACGCCAGAACGAGAAGGACCGACAGCCCTGCGTGAAAGGCCACGGCCGGCCACAGCAGAGTCCCAGCCCCAATGTTGACCCCTATGTAAACGAGATATAGCATTGCGAGCAAGTTGTAGGTCAACATCCCAAAAAACGGGCGGAGCGTGTTGCGGTCCGGCCAACAAGCAACTGCCAGGGCGATCAGGCTGATGCCGGCGAGCCGACCGATCAAGACACCCGGGCCGGTGATTTCAGAGTCGAACAATGGCCAGATCAAGATGGGGGGATAAAGAAGCAAGATGAGGCCAGTCAATGCTTCGGTTACCGCCGCGAGAGTAAGGAGCTTTTTCATAGCACGCTCTTGATCGGGAGATTTGATTCAGCGAAGATTCCTTTTTAAACCTAATGCTTGGGAGAACCGGCTACGACTGACAAAACTGACAGGCGTCCGATGTATCTGCAAACAGCTTTCTCTCGGAATCCAATTTGAGTGGCGATATTCCGATGGCCATCCGAAGACTCAGCTCGCTCATAAAAAAATCCCCGCCCAAGAAAGATCTTGGACGGGGCTTAATACGAAGGCGCTCACTTTTTTTTACTGGCGCGCCATAGCGATGTTGACCGCTTCCTCCGGCGAGACGAGGTGATCGAGGCTCACGGCGTCCTCGGCAATGGCGAGTTGCACGCCCTTGACGTGACCCTTAAACTCGTTCCCACGCGCTCCGTAGTCCGGCGAGACGGGAGATCCGTTATCTACTCCCACATCGCAGCCGTCGTCGGCTGAGAAAACCATGGCCGCTGTCACCGCGACCTTGCCCTCCCCGACTTTCTTGCCATCCACGTAGAGTGTCACGATACCACCCTTGCCAAGGCCACCACCGGCGTAGGCAAACTCCATCCGCACCTGGTGCTCACCTGGAGCTAGCGCGTTGTTTGATTCGGCATAAAATTGGTGAATGCCGAGGAAGTTGTAACAGTATTTGAGCTTACCTCCTTTTGCGTAGAGGCTCCAGCCACCGATGTTGCCGCCTTGGGCGACGATGACGCCCTCAGCTCCGGTTGCAGGTACAACGATCGCAGCCGTCACCGAGTGCGACTTGTTCTTCAGATTGAGCACCGAGTTTTCTGACAGACGCCCCATGCTGCCAAACAAAATTTGAGACTTGCCCGTAATCAGCTGCGGACGCCCTGCCGTATCCGAGTTAAGCCGCGCGCCTAGGTTGTCGTCGAGGGGTAACACGTTGTAGCGTGTCGCTTCGATGAGCCAAAGGCGCTGCAGTTCGTGCAGTTTTTCGGGCATCTGCTTCGACAGGTCGTTCGCCTGGGTCCAGTCTTTATTGGTGTCATAAAGTTCCCAAACGTCATCGTCGAATGGTGGGGTTTTCTCGCCGATGAGAATCCATGGAGTCTTGTGCCGCGTCACGGCGGTCCAGCCCTTGTGGTAAATGCCACGATTGCCGAACATCTCGAAGTACTGCGTCTCGTGGCGCTCGGCTGCCTTGGCGTCATTGAACGCGTATGCCATGCTGACGCCCTCGATCGGATGCTGCTGGACTCCGTTGACGAAAAGCGGCTGGGGCAGTCCGGCCACTTCCAGAATGGTCGGCGCTACGTCAATGCAGTGACAGAACTGGGTACGGAGTTCGCCCTTGCCGGCTATTCCCTTGGGCCAGTGCACGATCGTGCCGTTGCGCGTGCCGCCCCAATGCGAGGCGACCTGCTTGGTCCACTGGTACGGTGTATCCATGGCGTGCGCCCAGCCCACAGCAAAGTGGTTGTAAGATTCCGGCCCGCCCAGTTTGTCGAGGCGTGCCATCAGGAACTCAGGCGTCTCCAGTGCGGAGGCGCCGTTGAAGTTGATCATCTCGTTGTAGGTGCCATGCAGCGTGCCCTCGCCGGACCCGCCGTTGTCGCCGATAATGTAGTAGATCAGAGTGTCATCGAGCAGGCCCAGTTTCTTGATCCCATCGATCACGCGGCCAACATGGTAGTCGCAATATTCCATGAACCCAGCGTAAACCTCCATCTGCCGGATGAGGACGGGTTTGAGCGCGGCAGGCATTTCATCCCATGAGGGGATTTCTTTGTGGCGTTGCGTGAGTTGGCAATCTTGAGGAATGACACCTAGCTTTTTCTGGCGCGCAAAAGTTTCTTCGCGCAGCTTGTCCCAGCCCTGATCGAACTTCCCTTTGTACTTGTCGGCCCATTCCTTTGGAACGTGGTGAGGGGCGTGGGTCGCGCCCGGCGCGAAGTAGACGAAGAAGGGCTTGTCGGGAATGAGAGCCTTCTGCTGGCCGATCCAGTTGATGGCCTTGTCCGTCATGTCTGCCATGAAGTGGTAGCCCTCTTCAGGCGTCTTCTTCGGCTCGACCGGTGTCGTGCCTTCATAAAGCGATGGATACCACTGGTGCGCCTCGCCGCCGATGAAGCCATAGAAATATTCGAATCCGCCGCCTCCGGTAGGCCATGAATCAAACGGTCCGGCGGGACTGGTCTCCCAGACCGGCACTTCATGACACTTCCCGAACTGCGCCGTCGCGTAGCCGTTAAGCTTGAGAGTCCGGGCGAGTGGCGCGCAGGTGTTTGGCAGGACTGAGCAGTAGCCGGGCGACCCGCTGGCGATTTCGGTGATCCCTCCCATGGCAACCGTGTGGTGATTGCGTCCGGTCAACATTGCCTGTCGGGTGGGCGAGCACAAGGCCGTGGTGTGAAAGCGGTTGAATTTCAGGCCGCCAGAGGCCAAGAGTTCAGCGTTCGGCGTGTAACAGGGGCCACCGAAGGCGCTGGAGGAGCCAAAACCTGCATCGTCAATCAGGATGAGCAGAACATTTGGCGCACCCTTGGGCGGACGTAGCTGGGTGATTGCAGGGTACTTGTTTTCCGGATCCTTGGCGTCGTACAACATCAGGCCTGAACGCGGTGGATCTGGGATCGGAAGAACACTTCGTTGAATTTTGTCTTGGTCACTCATGACGCTTCCTTCCTTTTGTGGTTGCGATGTTGACGGCCGATACAAGAGAATAAAGAGTGCACACTCTTCTCGAAGCATCGATGCTAGGTTTCCCGCGTGGGAGGAGCAACTGTCAGAATGTACAGTCTGGCTGGCGTCCCCGAAGTCTGCGGGATTCATGCGCCTGGAAGCGAGTGGCGAAATAGCTGATTGGTTGGGGGGGAAGCGGCGGTTAAAACTTAGGTTTAGGCGCGTGTTCGTCGCAAACGGCTGCCACTGCGCCGACCTCTCTCACGCACCCGAGCGCCCGAGTAGCAATATTGGGACAGCCCGGGTGGTCGCACAAATATTCAGTGAGTAGTTCTTCGCGCCCGTCCGGAGTGGTGAGGCCCGTCTTGATCGTTACCTGAGGAATGGCAAGTCCCCTTCCCACACTTCTATTATCTGACGGCGAGAGGACTTATGCACAAGTAGTTTTCGATATCCCCAACGAGGCAATTTGTTCTTATAATTGTTAGCGCCAATATCCTTTATAAAATACCCAGCCGCCACCACTGTGGACGTACCGCGGTGAGACCCAGACGACGCCAGCACGCGGCGGGCGAACCCACCTTCCAGCTACCCAGACATACCTCGTGCCGTTCCAGTGCTGGTATCCGCCGGTCCAGACATATCCTGGTGCAGGTGCGACTCCAACTACACCAACTCGCACAGGCGGCGGTGGGGCAACACGAACCACCGTCTGCGCAACTCCGGTCACTCCTCCCAGCAGCAGCATTACCCAAAGAACCGCGCGCATGAAGTACATTTCAAGATCTCCTTGTTACAGTTCCCGCTCTCAGCGTGCGAAGGCTAAGGAGACAGTATGTTCGGCAATTGAGGTGCGTGAACTGGCAAAACTCACAGTATTCGGGCTGAAGAAATCCGCTCTTCTTTGCGACGTAAAAACAAATAGATATTTCTGCGGCTTGCAATTAATCCGGTAACATTTCCTTTTTAATGGTAAATGTACGCCGCCATCAGCGCGCTCGCGGTGATAGCCGCGAGGATCCACATCGTTGCGATCACCACGGGGGCAACGACGGAGCTCGCCCATCTGTTTTCTTCGTTTCTGCGCGTCTCGGCGGCGTCGGCCAGTTCGCGACATTCGGTGAGCACGTCTGCCGGCGTGATCTTTTGAACTAGCTTTATCCCAATGAACAGAACCAGCAAGTCGTCCAAGGTTCCGATCACTGGGATGAAGTTCGGGATGAGTTGAATCGGACTAAGCACATAGCCTGCGGCAAGAGCTGCTACTGCCTTCGCGTACCAGGGCGTGCTTGGATGTTTAAGAAGGAAATAAAAAACATGGGCCTCTTTCCGGAGTCGTTCTGTCCTTTGCCTCCAGCTCGCCGTAAATGCAGATCCAGATCGCTCCATGTTGGAAGTCAGAAACAGGCTGCAAGTTTTTATTCGAGCGGTATGCCCGTCCACCGTAATCCTCTGAAAGTTAAAAGTACGGGACGGTCCTCGGCGAGACTACTGGCAAATCTGACAGCCGGGAGGATCAATCATTTAAAAACGATTTTGACGAGAAATTTTAGTAGTTGTGGTACAGAAAAGATCGTCAACGCCAACGGCAAGAGCGGTGCGGCAGCGGTGACGGCGAGGCGCGTTATGTCGTCCGTTCCGAAGGGAATGACGCGCATCTGGCGCACGCTCGAACACACGTTCTCCAAGGCGGCGATTGCTTGGATGTCCGCCGCCAGCAGTTTTCCGGGTGCGGGGTTGCAACCTTGTATCCACTTATCTTCGAAGAGGAACACGTTTGTACTGGCTAATAGAGAATATTGCGACGAACCCTTTCGCTGGGCACGTGAGAGTTGGGGCGTGAACATCACGAGGGGACCAAGAATGACCGAAACGAAGAATACGACGAACCCGGCTGCCTCCATCTTGAAAGAGACTAGAGCCTGTCCTTCATATAGAACTCGGCTAGCGATCAAACCGGATAGCACTACGCCTTGGGCGAAAACTAAGGGCGCGAAGGCGTAAGAACTCTTGCCAATAAAACCGATCCCACCAGATCGATCCGGGTGCGCCGCACTCAGGTGCAAGTTAAGTCTCGAAATCTGCCAGAGAAGCCGGAACCAGATCGTGAGACGCACATACCAACGGAGCAAAATGAACTGAAAAACCGGAATGCTAACGAAGACGTACCAATATCCGGCTAAGGTGAGATTCAATTGCTTCCCTGCCGGCGTCGCGTACCAAGTGGGCTCGCCCAAAGCAATCTGGCTTCGCCACGCCCACAGCCCAAGTGCATAGACCAAAACCAGCAGCGTCCCTTCTACCGCAATCGAGTCGCGCGCACGTATCGCCGAAATGACAGCCGCGTTGAGTTTTGGCGAATCCTTGGTCACCACAACACCCCTTTCGACCAGCCGTCGAACCAACGGGCTAATGCGTTGTTGAACCAGGAGCTCGGCAAAGATGAGCACTGGGAGCGCGACCAGGAACCGAACGTTCGCTTCGACATCGTGCAGAAAGGGAATCTTGATGGACCCGCCAATGGCGTGCCTCTGTAGCACCGACAAGAACAGGAGCGGCAACCACACCAACAGGGCGATAGCAAGAACTCGTCGGAACGGCAACTCCAGCGCATCCCCTGACAAATGCGAGCGCCGAAATAGTTGAAAGAGCGGTCCACCTGAGACCAACGAGAACCCTGGTGGCTCCGGCGTCATCTCCGCTACCAATGAGGAATCAAGTGTCTCCAGGGTGGTCTGCATTGCTGTCCCGGATCTCGCGCGAGGATTAGCGGTTCCATATAGGAAGCTAGGAGTTCGCGGACCTCTTAACCACTGGCAAATTTGACAGGTGCCCAAGCGCTGCGATTTGCCCGCGCAGGAACACATCTCAAACGCCTGTAAGTTCTGACAGTTGTTCGCTCATCCCCTTGCGACTATAAGCTGCTCAAGCATGTAGAGTTCGTTTCCAGGATTGAGGGACATTTGGCACTACTTGGACAGGATTTGCGAACCGCATCGCCGAATTTCACTTGCCCAAGGAAACCCGGGATACTTTTGCTCGCTCACGATTTAAATACGCTAATCTCCTCACTAACCCACCTCGTCAGAAAATTATTTGCTCATTCTCGTTGAGTGTTTCTCCCGCCTGCTTCTGAGTTAAAGTTCCTTCTACTAAAACGGCCCGTGGCGCAGCAAAACGCCGTAGAACGTGACTATCCCAATCAGGATAACCGCCATTGCGACCACGAAGGACACGGACCATACATGCCTTCCATGGGACGCCCCAAGCTTGTTCAGAAAGTTGCGATGCTGCCAGGCTGCGGCCGATAATGCCAGAGTTCCCAGAGCAATAAGAGTTAATCCTAGATTGCGCGGCGCCTGCGGACGGCGGATGTTTCCAGCGGCAATTTCTTCGGGCAAGTATTGGAAGAATTTGTAAATGCTGAAACCGAATCCGATCATTGAAAGTGCGGTGCGAATCCACGCCATCAGCGTTCTTTCCGATGCGATGATCGTGCGCTCGAGGGCGAGTTCGGTGCGCTCTTCGGCAAGAAGGGTCCCCCTGTCTTTCCGTGCTGCTTCAACCGGACTCATGAGACCTTCCTCAAGGGCAAAGGCGTTTGCACTTCGTGTTGACGCCGCGCAGCAATCATCCTAGCCACACGCACGACCGGACCGCGCAGAATCACGTAGGGCACGATCGCCAGTATGACGGCGACGATGATCATTTCCCCCGGATATACAGTGCGCAACACAATGAACTGGTAAACGACGTCCAGCACCATCGCGAGAATGAACACCTTTCCGATGCGCTTCCATGCCTCCTTGATCATGTCCTCGCGTTGGGGAGGATTCGAGACCAGTTCCCAAAACCAAGGCGGCTTGCCAGCCTTAGCGTCCGCCAGTCCCGCTCGAATCGCGAAGAACGCCGCCATGCACGGCTGCAGTACCAGTCGGAACTTCATCGGCCCGCTGACCCGGGCGAGCAATTGACTTCCGACGCGCTCCCACATGTGATCCATAAAATCCCTTCCTTGTAATCTGTTTAACCGCCACAGACCCCTTCGAACCGCCTGTCTTTTTCAAAACGTTCAACTGCGAGCAGCCGGGCCAGCGGCGGCCGCGGCCGCCGTTACGATCTCCGGACCTTCTGCCGGGTAGGCAATCGGTACGATCGACGGAAAGTGTTCTTTGACGGCCAACAAGCGAAAGATAAACGTAACTCCAACCGCGATCAGTGTGACGGGAAAGAAGGACCTTCCCTTCGTTAGTTCCCAGAGCAGCGTGTAGATCGTGCCCGCCAGCACAGACGCTGTGAAAAGTTGCTCCGACGGCTTCACGATGTCCGGCGTGACCCCCGAGAAGATGTCAATGAGCACTCCGCCCGCGTTCGTGGCGATCACTCCGACGAGAATTGCGGTCCAGATCCCAAGACCGTGCTCGAGCGCCTTGTGCGCGCCCAGAATCGCAAACCAGGGCAGCGAGAAAGACTTAAGGAAAGCCATTGTCCTGGTGCGGAACCGCTCCTCCCTGGTTGCGGCATAGCGATAAATCGCCAACCCCAGCAAAGCCATGAGAACGCAAACGAGAAGATACGCCGGATCCCGGAACGGTGAAGGAATGTCGTTGAGGAGGACATCGCGCGTCACGCCGCCGCCGATACCTCCGAAGAAAGCCATGATCACGAGCCCTGCGGCGGTGAAGCTGCGGTTGTGTGACGGTTGGCCCGCGACCAGCACACCGTACAGGGCGTTGATGCCGGCGGAGAACATGTCGAGTTGCGGATAGTTTGGCAGAGTCATTTCAAATTTCTCCTCGAAGCGTCTGGCCACTTACGGCTGTTTTTCAGCGGATGCACGCTGCAAATATCGCCGTCGCCGATTGCAGTAGAAACGGAAATTTCGCCTGGCTGACCGATCAACTTTCAGCCATGGACGCGTACGCACCTTTTCGGACTTCCTCCTCTACTATTCGTTCACTCTGAGCCTCGACCGCTGACGAACGCCACGACCAATGGCCTTCGATTTCGACCACTACTGACCAGCTTAGGAATGTTCGGACCACGACGAGTCCGCCGAGTATCGCGACGCTTCTGGCTGTCTCGTCCAGCAAGATCGTGCGGATAACATCGGCTGCAATCAGGAACTCAAGTGACAGCAAGAGGGAACGGCCTAGCAGTCTTTTATATGCGGGGTACGGGTCTGTGACCCGTTTCGACAATTGCAAAAGAAAACGCAAAGAACCAAAGACAATCGAGACAACAATGATAACCACCGCCAGATCCTGGATTCCCTCTGACGACAATTCAATCCACTCGCGCACGCTATTTGTCCTTTAGCAACATGGCCCTGCTGGGTTGTTCCGCCGCTGCAGAGATGAAATCAGTATTTGCAATCCAGGTTGAACAGCGCCTCTACCTCTCCTCAGATGTGAAGTGCGCTGGATTCCCGGTGCTGGACGGTAGCGAATCGCGCAACACATCAGAGTCCTGTCGCTCATGGGGAGAGTAGGACTGCAGGTCTCTGGGCACAACTGTTACATCTGACAGGGGCGCGTTAACTTTACGTCCTCGTTTGCCACAGGACTGTTAGTTATGCCAGTTTCTTTCTCTCGCTAAGCCGTTAGCATGAATGAGTGGCGAGGTCTGACATGGCGCCGGTCGAAGCGACTATGTGCAACATCGACAGCACCTGCTGCGGCGGAGCGTCGAATTCGGATTCGCTGACTACGAAGTTAGTGAGGTAAACCGCCGTTGTGGAAAACCGCCCTGAGAAGTGACCGGTGGAGCAACATTTTTCAGCCGAGGCCAAATGAGTTTTCATTTGAGAGTTGTGATGTCAAGCGATCCGCGCTTTTTGCGCATCGTCCGCGCTGCTGTGGGCGAGCTCGGCTTGGTCTACGGTTTGACGGAGGACTCGTGTCGCCAAGTCACTTTGGCTATTGACGAGGCCTTGGCCAACGTCATTCGACATGCTTACAAGAATCGTTATGACCAGGAGATTGAGTTGAACTGCGAAGCCGGCGACGATTACCTGGAGTTCACCCTC
Source organism: Terriglobales bacterium (assembly GCA_035567135.1). Lineage (GTDB taxonomy): Bacteria > Acidobacteriota > Terriglobia > Terriglobales > Acidobacteriaceae > JABDBE01. The sequence goes on along the minus strand of DATMQI010000265.1, from coordinate 151,760 downwards.
GTCGACCAGGGCGAACCAGCCGATCTGGCCAGAATCTGTGGCCAGCCCTTGAACGATGTCTCACTAAGCGGGCGGGGAACGCATTTGATTAAGGCAGCTATGGACGGGATGAGCTATGAGCGAGTTGCGCAAGGAAATCAACTGAGACTCATCAAGCACCTTCCCGCTGCCAATGTGAGTCTCGAGAGGCAGTGATTGCCGGAGTCCTTGCCAAGGCTCGAAAGTAACCGAAGCACTGATGCGGTTGTCGTTTCGCAAAGAGCCGTGAACCTCGTGCTTCCTGGCGAGGAAGGAGATGAAATGGAAAGGTACATGGGGTCTTCGACCCGCATTGAAAAAGGGACAACAATCGTCGATGTGGTAGGTCAGATTGACCTTGGCAATTCACCAGCTTTGCGCAAGACACTATTGGAGTCCTTAAAAGGCACAGATCGCGTGGCGGTAAATCTGATCGCGGTCAAGTACATCGACAGCTCCGGGATTGCCTCATTGTTGGAGGTCCTCAAAGAGGCACGCAAATTCAATAAGCGATTTGTCCTGTTTGGCTTGACCGCGGCCGTTAGTCAAGTGTTACAACTCACGCGCTTGACCGGGGTCTTCGAAATACGCGAAACCGAGGAGCAGGCGCTAGCAGCATGAATGTGCTGTTCGAACACGGCTTTCATCGAAAGCCGCCCACCAGAACTAAGGCGGAATGAGTTGGAAGGGGAACCGTGGTGTGAAAGTCTCGAAAAAAATCGCAGTCATACCGGGTAATGTCGGGCTGTGGACGCTGGATGGGCTCGCCTACGTTGGTGGCCTGGCGGCGCTCGCAGGCGAGTCCGCCTATTTCACATTCATTGGTCCTTTCCGCGGCCAGCGCCTGCGCCCGCATCGGGCTCTGCATCAAGCTATGGCGGTTGGCGTCGAAGCCATCCCTATCGTGTCGCTGATTACGTTCTTTGTGGGCTTGATCATGGCCCTGCAGAGTGCCTACGAGTTGCGGAAATTGGGGGCGATGCAATTCCTGGCCAGCGCCGTAGCCCTTTCCATTCTTCGAGAGCTTGGTCCGCTGCTCACAGCCGTCGTCGTCATCGGTCGTTCCGGGTCCGCTTTTGCCGCGGAAATCGGGACTAAGAAGGTGACCGAGGAGGTGGATGCCCTGAAAACGATGGCTTTCAATCCAGTTGCGTTTCTAGTCGCGCCCAAGTTCTTAGCGATGCTTGTGATGATGCCTTGTCTCTCGATCTGGGCTGACTTCATGGGGATTGTGGGCGGATGTGTTTTCGGCGTTGCCGCCGCTAATTTTACGGTCATTTCGTATTTCCAAGCGACACGAGACGCCATCATCGCGCGCGACATATATACAGGCCTTATTAAGAGTGTGTTATTCGGCTTGGTCATTACCGCCGTCGGCTGTAAAGAAGGCTTCGCCACGGGGGCGGGTGCCGAAGAGGTTGGACGCTCGACGACTGCGGCGGTCGTCACTTCGATCGCACTTGTGGTGGTCGTCGATCTGGTGTTTACCGCCCTTTTTTATTTTATTAATCCGAGTTAGCAAAGGAATTTCGAGAATGACTGACTCCGGCGAAGGCACGCCAGCGATTTCGGTGGTCAATCTCCGTGTGAGCTACGGAGAGCGCGAGATTCTTCACGGCGTCACCTTCGATGTTCTGCGAGGCGAAACCATGGTGATCCTGGGTGGGTCGGGCTCGGGAAAAAGCACCTTATTAAAAACACTAGTTGGTTTGGAAAAGCCTACAAAAGGCGAAGTCTGGATTAATGGCGTCAACATAGCGCAGATTTCCGAGCGCGAAATGGATGGAATTCGAAAGAAAATCGGAATGTCATTTCAAGGCTCTGCCCTGTTTGGCTCGATGACCGTTGGCGAAAACGTTGCATTGCCCTTGCACGAGCATACCGATCTCCAAGACTCCACGATCGAGGTCATGGTACGGATCAAGCTTGGACAAGTCGGCTTGGGGAATTTTGAAGACTACATGCCTTCAGAACTCAGTGGAGGAATGAAAAAACGTGCCGCGGTCGCGCGTGCCTTAGCCATGGACCCCGAGATCCTTTTCTTCGATGAGCCGTCAGCAGGGCTTGACCCCATCATTGCAGCAGGGCTCGACGAACTGATCCTGAACCTCAAGAAGGCTTATGCGATCACCATCGTTGTGGTGACGCACGAACTGGCTAGCGCCTTTCTGATCGCTGACAGGATGGTTTTGATCGACCGAGGCCACATCGTGGCGCTGGGAACCAAGGAAGAGTTGCAAGCCAGCACTCATCCACGTGTGCGCCAGTTCCTGGATCGGGTTCCGGAGCCTGAAGTCACCGAGGAACTGGACTATCTGCAGATGCTAACCGGGGACGGGAAGGCCATGCAGAGTTGAGAGCTTGAGAGGACATTATGAATAGCAAGCGTGAGCAGACATGGGTAGGATTTTTTGTATTGATTGCCGCAGGTTTGCTGATCGGGACGGTCTTAGCTGTAAGCGGCGCATTCAGTGGAAGCGACATCCCCCACCATTCATATTTCAAGTCCGCCGGAGGTCTTTTGCCCGGTGCCACGGTGCGGTACGGAGGCATGAAAGCTGGGAGAGTTGAGACCGTCCGGGTGGATCCACAAGACTCGACCCGCATCGAGATTGACTTTAGCGTCGAGCGTCATGTTCCCGTGAAGACCGACAGCGTTGCGAAGGTTACCAGTCTTGGCGCTCTCGACGAGAACTATGTAGAACTCGGAACCGGAACGAACGGGGCTCCGCTGGCAGCGTCGGGAAGCGAAATAAAGTCCGTAGAGACGGTTGGAATTGGCGCCATCGGGGATATGGTAGGCGACCTAACGCCGGTTGCTCAGCAGGTTCTGCAGAATCTGAATCAACGACTGACGGAAATGCAAGTCACGCTGACTCGCGTCAACAGCCTTCTGGACGACAAAAACCTTGTAAACGTCAGCGGCGGTCTGCGGAATCTAAATTACATGCTCGCTGAGGACCGCCCCAAGGTTTCGGCGAGCTTAACCAATGTCCAGATTGCGAGCGCCAAGCTCCTGCCCTTGCTGGACGATCTGAAGGTGACCACAAATCAAGCGAACGTTGTCCTGTCACACATTGACCCTCTAGTAGTTGAGAATCGCAAGGATATCCGTACTGTGGTCGTTGAGTTGAAGCAAACGTTGTTCACCGCTTCATCTCTGATGGAGCAACTCAGGAATACGACGGATTACAACTCGGAAAACATCGACCAGATACTAGTGGATCTCCGCGTCACTTCCGAAAACTTAAAACAACTGACGGACACGGTAAAAACCAAGCCTTCTTCGCTTATCCGGGGAAGCAATGTCGCTGATCGCCAACCCGGCACAAAAGAATAAGGAGTTTTGGCGAAAGGGGACTGGATCGATTTCAAGTCAAGTCGGGAAGGTGATTTATGTATCGAAGAACTGTTCACATTCTGATTTCGTTGCTCGCTGTAGGTTTGAGCGCGTGCGGAACCGGTCGGCCTATCAGGTATTACACGGTCCAGACGCCAGTCGCCCCAACTCCATCCATTGACGCGTACCCGGTGTCTCTATCGGTTGCAAACGTCAGTGCGCCGGAGATTTTTCGGGACACTCCGATTGCGTACCGCATCGGGGCCAATGAAGTCGGCACGTACCATTACAGTCGTTGGGCTGAACCGCCCGTCGAAATGGTCCACGGCAAGTTGGTTCGGATGCTCCGTGCCTCAGGACATTATCAGTCGGTAACCGGACCAGGTAGCACGTCTGAAGGACAATTTGTGCTTCGGGGCAGGCTCTATGCTTTCGAGGAAGTTGATAGCGGAAGCATCGACGGACTCGTGTCCATGGAGTTCGAGCTCTATGACCGAAAGTCGGGAAAAATTGTCTGGTCGCATTTCTATTCAAACAACGAAGCGGTGGAAGGCAAGAAGATTTCAGAAGTAGTCACGGCGCTGGATCTCAATCTCGACCGGGGATTGAACGAAGTCGCGGCTGGGCTCGGCAAGTTTTTTTCCGAAACCCTTGCCAAGAACTATTAATTACTTTTGCACTGAGTGACAGGAAAAGATGAGCGCGCTATCGAATCTCCGAATTCGACCTAAGTTACTCTTTGCCATGTTTCCGCTGGCGGTAATGGTAGTGGGGGCCGCTCTCTATTCTTCGATCGAAAGTAAGATCATCGATACCTGGTACAGCAACCTGATCGACAATTACGTCAAAACATTTCAATCGGTGACCGCGGCGCGTGGGAATACGATGAAGTTCCGTCTGTTGCTCTACCAGCTTGTGGCCGAGGACAATCCCGATCGAATGCAGGAAAACGACGGAGAATTGGACAAGGTGCAAGCTGATTACCGGGCATTACTCGCCGACGCAATACGCCAGAGCCCCCGCCGCGCTAAGCAAATGAAAGCGGCAGTCGCCTTGTTCGACGGAGCCACATCCAGCGCACGACCCGTCCGCGCCGCTGCCTTGGCTGGCAATCGTGAAAAAGCCATGAACATCATGCGCGGTGGCGTCGATGCCAGTTTGCAACAGGCACGGCAGGCGATGACGGACCTGGTGGACGATATGCAAAAGTCTGCTGACGAGGAATCCAACGCTCTCACCAGGAAAACCCATCGAGCCATTCTAATCACATGGCTAGTCATCGGCTTTGGCCTTGCGGTTTCGTTCTCGGCCGCCTACTACGTCGTCCAAACAGAAGTTGTTCAGGAGTTGTTGTCCTTACACAACAGCGTCCAAGCGCTCGCCGATGGGACGTTGGACCAAGTCATTCCTTATGTCGATCGTACCAATGAGATCGGTGACATCAGCCGTGCCCTGCACACTCTGCAACGCGCCGCTCGCGAACGCGAGACGCAAGGCTGGGTGAAAGCGGAGGCAGCTTTGACCTTGCGACGCGTGCAAGCGGCGCAGAACTTTGCGGAGTTCGCCAACGCTTTGTTATCGCGCTTGGCGGAATCCACCCCGCTCATTTACGGCGCTTTGTACATTGCTGACGAGAGTCAAAAGCGATTCTGCCGGGTCGGCGCGTTTGCAATTAATGATGAGGGAACGTCCCGCGAGTTTGCACTGGGCGAGGGATTGGGAGGACAAGCTGCAGTTGAACGGCGCCCGCTGGAGATCGCCGCTGGCGACCACGTTCGAATTACTGCCGGGATGGCAACTGTGAAGCCCGGCAACATCCGATTTCTGCCTGTGGTCAATCAAGACGTTGTAACTGCGGTGATCGAATTGGCTCCGGTTTCATTGCTATCCGAGCGCCAGCAAGCCTTGCTCGATGCGCTTTTACCCTCCGTGGCACTTAGCGCTGAGATCTTGTCTGGGAACATCAAGACTAGAGAACTCCTCGAACAGACTCGGGCCCAAGCTGAAACGCTCGCGGTTTCCGAACGCCAGATCACCGCCCGCAAAGAAGAACTCGAAACGATAAACCAAGCGCTGGAAGCATCAGAGGTGGAACTGCGACGTGCCAAGGAAGTGGCCGAAGAAGCCACCAAGGTCAAATCGGATTTCCTTGCCAAAATGAGCCATGAGATCCGCACTCCGATGAATGCCATTATCGGTATGTCGCATTTGGCATTGAGGACCGAGCTCAATCCTCGACAAAAGGACTACCTCAGGAAGATTCAACAGTCTGGCCAGCACCTGCTGGGCATCATCAATGACATTCTGGATTTCTCGAAGATCGAGGCCGGCAAATTGTCCATCGAGGCTATCGACTTCGATCTAGAGAAGGTGTTAGAGAACGTCAGCAATCTGATCTCTGAGAAGGCGTCAGCTAAAGGGTTGGAACTGATCTTCGATATTGAACCTTCGGTCTCGACCCGTCTCAAAGGCGATCCCTTGCGGCTGGGGCAAATCCTCATCAACTTCTGCAACAACGCCGTTAAGTTCACCGAGCAGGGCGAGATTGTCGTGAAGGCCCGAGTCCAGGAGGAAAATGAGAATGGCAAATTAGTGCACTTCTCGGTCAGCGATAGCGGCATCGGCTTAACCGAAGAACAAATGAAACGTTTGTTCCAAGCGTTCGAGCAAGCAGATGCGTCAACCACCCGCGAGTACGGCGGCACTGGGCTGGGATTGGCCATCTCCAAGCGACTGGCGGAGTTGATGGGAGGCGATGTGGGCGTTACTAGCAAAAAAGGGAGGGGCAGCACATTTTGGTTTACCGCTAGACTCGGCAAGGGTGGGACAGACGCACGGCATCTTTCCCAGCCAGACCTGCGCGGCCGGCGCGTTTTGATAATCGACGACAATTCACAAGCCCGCGAAGTGCTGTCAAACATGCTGACCAGCATGACCTTTGTCGTGCACGAGGCTGCGTCGGGTAAAGAGGGAATCGAAATGGTCCGCCACGCCGCCGACGTTCGCGAAGCATACGAGGTCGTTTTTATCGACTGGCAAATGCCAGGGCTCGATGGTATCGAAACCGGGAAACAAATCCGCACGCTGCCAAATGTCGCTTTTCCGCCGCACCTCGTGATGGTTACCGCCTACGGTCGCGAAGAGGTACTGAAGCAGGCTGAGGACAATGCTTTCGCCAGCATTCTAGTGAAGCCGGTCACTCCATCGATGCTGTTCGACTCAGTCCTGGAAGTGCTCGGTACCAGCAGCAAAAACAGCGATGAAATCAGGCCCAGCACAGATGTCAATCTCGATCAAATGCACGGCGCGCGGGTGTTGCTGGTGGAGGACAATGAACTCAATCAGGAAGTCGCGTTGGGGCTGCTCGAGAACGCCCGTCTTTCCATCGACGTGGCCGAGAATGGCAAAATTGCGGTCCGGATGGTGAGCGAGCGCGACTACGACCTCGTGCTGATGGATATGCAGATGCCTGTGATGGATGGCATCTCCGCGACCCAGGCGATCAGGTCCAACCCACGATTCCGGACGCTCCCCATCATCGCAATGACCGCCAACGCGATGGCCAGTGACCGCGAAAAGTGCATACAAGCGGGCATGAATGATCATGTAAGTAAGCCCATCGATCCCAATGTATTGTTTGCGACGATGATCCGATGGATCAAGCCGGGCCCTATTCAACCGTCCGCGCCGCCTCAAGAATCCGCGTCTCTGCCAAGAGAAGTTGCGCTTGCCTCCTCAGAGCCTCTGCCCGACAGCATAGACGGCATCAACCTCAAAGAAGGCCTCATGCGAGTAGCAGGAAACAAGCGCTTGTACCGGGATCTACTTTTGCAGTTTGCAACCAAGTACGGAGACGCAAATTCACAAGTCTCAGCCGCACTCAAGAGCGGTGACCAAAAGCTCGCCGAACGCATCGCTCATACGATAAAGGGTGTTGCCGGTACTATGGCGATAAAGCAAATCCAATTCGCTGCGGAGAAACTGGAAAAGGCAGTTCGCGACGGCGATCCAGCAATTTTTTTGATTCTTCAGGATTTCACGAAACTCCTGCAACCCCAGATCGTGGCGATTGAGCAGGCATTGGGCACTTTAACAACGCCCACGCCTGAAAGCGATCCGAACAGAGAATTCGATCCAGTCGCAGCTTCGCACGAAGCCGTACGGCTACGGAGCCTGCTTGAGGCTAGCGATGCCGATTCCGAGGAGACGTTCCATACTCTGCAAAACATTCTCGCTGGACATGTCGAGAAGGCCCAACTTGATGGTCTCGGCGCTGACATAGGCGAGTTCGATTTCGCCGAAGCGCTAATGAAGCTGGATACGATAGTAAGAGAATATGGTTTGCTTCGGGAAGAGGCAAGAGTATGAAGGCTGGAGAAAAAACTGTCCTACTGGTGGACGATGCGCCCGCCAACATCAAGGTGGTTAACTCGATTCTCAAGGACAGCTACAAGATTCGCATCGCGACCAACGGACTGAAGGCATTGGAAATCGCTAACCAGAGTCCGGCGCCGGATTTGATCCTCCTCGATGTCATGATGCCTGAGATGGATGGCTACGAAGTATGTTCCCGCCTCAAGTTGGCCGCTGATACGCGGGACATCCCCGTGATCTTCCTGACCGGTCAAACCGAAACCGATGATGAAACCAAAGGTTTTGAGGTTGGAGCAGTTGATTACATCCATAAACCGTTCTCGCCAGCGGTCGTTAAAGCCAGGGTAGACACGCACCTCGTGCTCCGCGGGATACGTGAACAACTGGCGAGCCAACTATTAACCATGCAACTGGAAATGGAGACCGCACGACTGATCCAACTCTCTATCTTGCCGCGCGAGATCCCGGCAATCGAGGGACTGGACATCGCTGCGCGCTATATCCCTATGACGTCAGTCGCAGGCGATTTCTACGACTTTATCCTGATCGACGAAAAGCGAATCGGCATTCTCGTGGCGGATGTATCCGGCCACGGCATGCCCGCCGCGCTTATCTCCTCGATGCTCAAGATTGCTTTAGCTGCCCAAACCGGCTGTGCCTCTGATCCGGCACGGGTCTTGTCTGGTCTGAACCAGGCTCTGTATGGCAAGTTCCAGGGACACTTCGTCACCGCGGCGTACGTATTCGTAGACACCGAGAAACAAAGCCTCCGGTATGCTGGTGCGGGACACCCGCCTCTCATCGTGAGGGACCAATTGGCAGGCGAGACCCACGAATTCGTGGAGAACGGCTTGTTCCTTGGTTTCTTCCCGGAAGCCACATACACTGCGGTAGAGATACCTTTCAGGAAAGGCGATTGGAGTGTTCTCTACACGGACGGAATGCTGGAAACGACGAACCTATCGGAAGAGCAATTTGGAGTAGATCGCTTCAAGCTCTTTCTCCAGAGCAATCCTGATTTGTCAGCGAACCAGTTCGCTAACAACCTTCTTGACGAACTGGCGCGATGGTCCGATAAAGCCTCTGGCCGGGAACCGGAGGACGACATGACGCTCTTGGCCATTCACTTCAAATGCTCGTGAGAGACCCGCAGAAAGTTGACTGCTCCGGCTAGACCAACCACTGGGCGCAACCGACATCGCTGCCGATGTTCCCCATAGGCTATTTCGTCCATACTTGCTCAATCGCAAAGACAGATCCTCGTTTCGTCCGTATCCTACAGTCTTGTACTGCGGGCTTGGTTCTTGACGCCGGACTTTTGTGTCGACAAATACTTAATCCGAAGCCTGGGTTTTCAGGGACGTGAAGAGATAACGCCAAACGGCGCTCCAACTTGCCGGAGCGTTGCAATCAGAATTCTGAGCTCTTCAAGGCACTACCGCTATAAAGGCCTGTCCTCAATAATTACACGTTCGGACGCAACCCTTCTGACGAGGTATTCATCATCTGTAAGACGACTTAGTGGGATCTGTTTCAGGGGAACGCAGCCATGAAATATTGCTGGATAGTGACCTGTTTTTCTTTCCTTGCCGTGAGCGCCGCCTTCGCGCAACAAGAGACAACCGCCCAGCTTCCACTCAAACCAGTCGGCGAAAATCCTACTCAGACAGTGTCCATGAAGTTTATCGAGGGCCAGGCGAACCCTGGTGGTCCGGTACAACTCGCTTACATTCCTGATAATGTCACGGCCCTGGATTCGGTCTCGGGTGTGATCAATAAAGAAGTTATCGAGGTTGTCGCGGATCCATACTCGGCGAACAAGCTGCAAACTACGATGACGGTGAGAACAGCGGCGCTACTCGAACTACACCGTATGCGCAAGAACGCTGTGGACCTTTGCCTTCAGCTCCCTAAGAAGTATTCCACGCACATGCCCCAATGCGCCGCCATCTTCCAGCACGAAATTCAACTGCAAACACTTGCGAAAGACACAAAATGATCGCCTTTGCAACGATTGATTTGCTGCTGTCAGGCCGCTGCACTATTCATGCGACGGGTGCCCGTGGTCAGAGCAAGCCTCGATATACCTCCGAACACGAGGCTAATTCCTACAAGTGCCCCTAGCAGCCACATGGCGTTCGCCAGCCAGTGCTGAAAAATCAGGAAACCCAGGATGAAACTCAACGCAGCATTTAACAGGATCCCGGCGGAACGCGGCGTCGATCGGATTCCGAAATAAAACAAAAGCTCCAATATCCCGTTGAGTAGAAATAGTCCTGCCAGGACAAGGGTAAGCGGAGCCAGGGCCAACTGCGGATGAAGAACGAAGTACAGGCCCATCACGATATGAAGGATCGCTAACAGCAAATCCCACACTAGATTTTCGAAGCTTTTGAATCGGAGGGCTGCAACCAGGTGCCCAACACCACTAAAAATGAGCACCCACGACAAAATAAGCACGATCCTGATCGAGGTCTCCAAAGGCGCGATGATGGCGAGCGACCCAGCAACGATCATCATTACGGATCCGAGAACTGACCATTTAGGCAACCGCTTCTCGCTTTCCACCGCTGCATTCATGCTGGTCCTCCAATAGTGTTGTTTCTCTTTCCTCTTACGGACCGTTGCTTAATGTGCGGCTGCAATCCATGGAGTTTTCCTTCAGGGGCAACCTAAATCGTTTGCGGTAATGCTCGACGAGTGTAGGTGCAGCCCTTCAATGTGCCCATATCGGATTCCGGTCAAGAAAATGATCAGGCGAAGGCCGAGTTCGTGTCCACTCATTTGTCACCCATGAGACTTTTCAACCGACCGTATGCTTGACGATATTCGAGCTCGGCCCGAAACATCTCAGCTTCCACTTTTGCCCGTGCGGATTCAACTTCCGGATTGTCTGCCTGGTAGCTCGCCTCAACCACTCGGGTTGCAGACATCATCCGGCGCGCCAATTGCGTGAATTGGCGAGAGCGTTCCAGTTCGAAATAGGTGTTCTTGACCGCCGCCGCCACCTTTGCCTTGACTAATTCCACGCCCAAATCTGCAGCTTTGGCGTTTGTTCCGGCTTCTTTCACTCCATGCTCGCGCTTGCCGAAATCAAAGACAGTGAACGTGCCAATCAGGCCGAGATAGCCGGAGGCCCGCGGAAAAACAGCAGTGTTGATGGCGGTTTGATTTGCGTAACCACCGACGATCGCGACGTTCGGACCGTACTCCATTTTTGATATGGCCGAAGCGGCGTGAGCCTTTACCGAGGTCTGCTCGGCCTCTATCACCTCGGGATTCGCCACCATTGCTTTTTCGGTAACTTCTGTCAGAGATACGTTTTCAACCAGAGGGTCGGGCGGAACGAGTTCTAATGTTGTTCCTTGCGCCAGGCCAAGCATTTCGTCGAGTGCCGCGGTTAACTCTTTTACCTTGCTGGCCGGGCCAATGATTGCCTTTTCGGCAGTGATCATGTCCTTCTCTTGTTCTGTCGAGACACTGGTGATGCCCGAACTGCTCGCCGTCAGCCATTTTCCTTGGATTTTCTTGGACTCTGCTTCCGCGCTGACTAACTCCCGCTGGGCGACGAGTAAATCGTAGTAGGTTTTCTCTACTCTGCTTGCCGCTTCGGTTACCGGCATTCCTGCTTTTGCTCTGGCGATATTCTCGTCAGCGCGAGCGATTTTAACGAGTTGATGGATCGCCATCAGCGGTGTGAGCGGTTGAACCACCGAAAGATTGACCACGGTCTCATTCTTATCAAATATGTTTACGGCCACCTGATGCTGGCGCCCCAAGGGACCTTGCAATGCGAACACTTCACCCGGATGCTTGTTGAAGTGAAGATTGTCAAACTGCGAGCTGAGGTTGGGAAAGTAGAGCGACTGCACTCCCAGTCGATGCTGCTTCGCGGCTTCAACCTGAAGTTCACCAAGATGCACAAGGGGACTACTCGCCGCCCCGGCGAGTTGCTGCGCCTCGTCAAGCGTAATGCGCTGGACACCGCCAGAGGTACGAGGCGAATGTGCCGCACGGAAACCAACCGCACCACTTTCAGCCGTCTGCTGAAGATGGAAAGTCTGGGATTGGGAAGCCTGCACGGTCGGTGCCTTCAGCGGCACGCCGATCGCTGCAGGCAGCTGCGTCGCCGGGGCCAAAATACTAGTCGAAACACCCTGACCTGCTACTGCTGCACTGAGTACGTGGCAGGTAAAGAGGACAAGGGTCAGCTTCTTTATGCTGAAAGACAGATTAACTCCGTTTTCGGTATCGAAAAACTGCGGATAAACTACGGTAGCCGGATTTTCTTTGCTGTCGATTCGTTTCACTTTTCCCTCCAGAACTTAGGCCGAGCGTGTTGCAAAGCGATTGGTCAACACGTTTACGCCTGCCAACACATTCCACGCGCGTCCCGACACGCGAATGGTACGGGCTTCATATTGGGCCGAGAACTGTCAAAGCTGACAGGTAGGACCCGGAGTGGAAAATTGTTCAACCTCTCTCCTGTAACAAATAACAGTTGGCACTGATTCATTCCTCGTGTTGCACTAGCGGGCGACTGCAACTATCTGAGAACGGTCCGTTACGTTTCGGTACCTGGTGAATTCGCAAACGGAGAGCCATGGGGGCTTTCGGTGGCCAACATTCTGACGCGGGAGGAGCAGCAAAATTGAAGCAGAGGTCTTGATGAGAATTGCGTGTGCTCTAAGCCTTCAGCTCATTATCCCGGTTTCATGGCGCGCCAACTGGGCGTGGGGCTTACCATTGATCGTGCTCACCGTACTCGTCCATGCGTTGTGCCTAGGGCTCATAAATCAGAAGGCGGGCCGGGTGTTTACCGACATCACGGAGCGCCACCATCCAACGGTTGTATTCGCGGTCGTGATGGGCACAACGACGTTATTGGCCACCAGCCTGCACGCGGTGGAAGCCGGCATCTGGGCGATGTCCTACCGGTTTCTCGGTGCTATGCCCGACTTTAAGACCGCAATGCTCTACTCGCTGAATGCAATAACAAGTTATGGGCACGAGAGCTTGTTCCTGGAACCCCACTGGCAGCTGATGGGAGCGATAGAGGCGCTGAACGGATGCTTACTGTTCGGGCTCACCACCGCTTTCTTGTTCGGCATCATTCAAAAAATCTGGGTGTTGGGGCAGGCGTCGAAGGCATCACAATATCGCGAAACAAATTTGAAAGAGAAGAACGAGGCCGCGGTAGCATCTAGTCCGCTGCGTATTGACGTTAAGTATTGAAACTAAACTACGTAGCTTGAACAAAATGTTAAAAGGTGAAAGTCTTCGATGTGCCCGCCGAGGAGCACACCGCCTTCCTCGGTGCCGATTCCAAGGGCACTTACCTCAACCGCCGCTTCAAGCCCAGACAGTACCGCTGTCATCGGGTTCGACCCCAACAGAAAAGCTCAGCAGTTCCTACAATAAGTGATTCTTACGTGGACATCTCTCGAACACCTCTCTCATCATCCGCTGTTTACTACGGCCCTCACCGGACGGTTATGTTTCTTGGAAGTGGCGTAGAACTTGAAAATGTGTAACAGATGTGGGAGCCATGCTCACTCCTGTATTTCTAAATAAACCAAACGTTTTGAACGGGATAGATTTTACCGCTCGTGGCTAGAAGAGAATGTTAGTCTGCCGCGTCTGCCTGCGGAATGCTTCTCACGCGGCGAGTTAGCGCCAAGCTACCTGTTTATTTCGTGGGATTCTTGCTGGTGCCGGGAGGGGGGAGTCGAACCCCCAAAGGGCCGAAGCCCGGCGGATTTTGAGTCCGCTGCGTATCACCGTATAACTATGATAACAAGTAATTTACATTGTACCAGCCGTGAAAGTGTGTAAGCAAATGTGCCGGTTCTGAAGGTTTTCCACCGATCAGGTCGCAACAAAAACCTCGCCAAGACGCGCTCTTTTCGAGCGCTTTTTATCTGACGACTCCGAGCGGGGCAAAATATCGCCTTTCCCCTCCCGTGTGCATTCTTATTGATTCCCAATCTCACCCAGCGGGGAGCAGATCCCTTTCGCCGCTGTCAGGCACTCAACCAAAGCACTGGCGGTGGCGTTCACTCGTGCAAGTAGCCAATCAGATTGTGAAAATAGCCTCCTGAAACCCCAGGCCTTGATCAGTTCCGAAAACGCCGGGCTTTCACTTTAGTGCAGTTAAACTAACTTTAGTTAATTCCATTGACAGCAGTTCAGTGCTTTAGTAAAGTGAATCACTGTAGTACTAAATTTGCTTTAAAGGGAGGCCTGGCGTGATCGAACGAGAAACGGAACTCGCATTGAAAAAAAGTGACGGCAGGGAAAACGGGGCTTTGGTGACACTCGCGCTGAAAACCTTGCAGTGCGAGCAAAAGAAGCTGGCAAAACGCCTTGGCGTTTCCGAGACGCAAATCACGAAGTGGAAGCAGGGCGAGAGCATGTCGCACGAGAAACAAACCAAACTTCGCAAGCTCATCGGGATAGATATGTACACAGATGTGGCCTTTGTACTCGCGGCAGGCTCGGTCGAGGCGGCGGACAAATGGGGAAAGCTGATGACGTTTCTAGCGGAGCACGCCAACTCCAGCGCCACCGACGAAATGGGGTTTGAGGATGCTGCGCTTCTTACTGAGGATTTCTTCGAGTTGCACTGGCAGACCTTTCAAACTCTGAAACACATGGGCATTGCGTGGCCTCAAGCCTTTCCCGCCGAACTGGAGAAGATCGACTATGAACTCCTTGCGTGGTGGCGTTCTGACAGTCCGGAAGAGGTCGGTGACGAGGAATCAGACTCCGATGCTTTCTGGACTCTGATCTCTAGCAGCCCACACGCACACCTGATTGATTCGATCTACAAATCGTACACGGATGTGTCCGCATTTTTTACTGCGAACCTTCACCCCTTGATCTACAACGAGCACAGCGAGGGTGGGTTGGACGCCATTGGGTCAAGCCATTGGGAACTCGAAGAGATTGAAGGCAATTTGCTCTCCTTGGCGGCGTCCAAACTTGATTTCGAGGACACCAATGGCTTAGTCACGAAAGAGCAGTTTGAATCGTTCCAGAGGAAGATCACGAAAGATTACGTGCGGTGGCTCAGCAAGCTGAAAAAAATGGCTTACGAATCCCAAATTCCGCTCCCGGTTGAGGTGATGGATTTGGTATCGCAATCTGCGGGAGAATTAGGCAGTGAGGCTGAGTGCGCGGAAATGGGGTATCGCTCCTTGCAGATTCACCCCGACATCTACATGAACGAACTGTTGCAAGGCATGAGGATGATTCATCAGGTGCTGCCTGCCATAATGAAAAAACTGGGGATGACCGAGGACGATTTCCACTGCGACAGCTCGGAACTCTCCCTACCCGTCAATGCTCAGGGCTTCATCGACCACCCGAAGCAGAAACCAGACGATGAGGATGGAGACGAGCGGCAGGTGCTGCCCGAGCCGAGGAAACCTTTCTAACAATTGAGCCTTCGTCGCAGCTAGGAGCCACGTGGCAGAGAAGGTGAACCGGAACCCAACATCTACGGAACTGACGGAGATACTCGCAAAGAAGCCGCCGAGATACAAGTTCGGATCGAGCTCGGGAAGGCGCCATCATGTACCTCACACCCAGGTCACGCGCCACGAACCGGAATGAGTCCCAGTACGTGTCCAGCGTTCCGGATCAGACGAGTCTATAATCCGAAATAGACGGGATATTAATCCGAATCAGACGGAGCCTTGACCCGGCATGGACGATACCGATCGCGCCCTCTTTCCTCGCTTTTCCGCCGAACTGGTGGCTACCGCGCTCAAGGACACGCCGGTCGTCATGGTTACGGGGCCGCGCCAGTGCGGCAAGACCACGCTGGTCCGCGATTTAGTTGGGGGCAAACGCGAATTCATCACCATGGACGACGACACAGTTCTGGCTGCAGCGCGCAGCGATCCAACCGGGTTAGTGCGCGCTCTTGACCGAACAACGATTGACGAAGTACAGAGAGTGCCCGACCTCCTCCGGGCCATCAAGAAATCGGTCGATGATGATCGTAGGGCCGGCCGGTTTCTGTTGACGGGCTCAGCCAATATCTTGACTCTGCCTCAGATCTCAGAGAGTCTAGCCGGCCGCATGGAGATCGTGAGCCTTCTGCCCCTCTCGCGGGCTGAAATTCGAGGCAAGAAGCCGGGGTTCCTCAAAGCAGCGTTCGATAGCAAGCTTGGCAAGCCTGCGGAGCCAATGATCGGCAAAGACCTAGTACAGGACGTCTTGATTGGTGGCTACCCCGAAATGCTGCGGCGTGAAGATCCGAAACGACGCCAGACATGGGCACGCGATTATGTAAGAGCCCTCGTGCAGCGGGATGTGCGCGAGGTTGCTGACGTGGAAAAACTCGACCAAATGCCGCGTCTGCTGCAGGTTCTTGCCCACCATTCTGGCCAGCTCACCAATTTCACGCAGATAGGCGGGCAAGTTGGGTTTGACGACAAGACCACAAGGAAATATGTCGCCATTCTGGAGCAGTTGTTTCTCGTTCGTCGGGTGGAACCGTGGTTTCGGAATCAGTTGAAGCGTTTGGTAAAGACGCCCAAGCTGCATTTCCTTGACTCCGGCCTGCTCGGCACACTCTTAGGAGCTAGTGCCGAGCGGGTCGTGAAAGACCGTTCGATCTTCGGGCCGCTGCTGGAAACGTTCGTTTTCTCTGAGGTGTTGAAACAGGCGTCTTGGTTTGGTGAGAGCTGCGCTTTATACCACTACCGTGACAAAGATCAAGACGAGGTTGACCTTGTGATTGAAACGGGAAGTGGCGCATTGGTCGGTATCGAAGCCAAGGCGAGCGCTACCGTGAATGCTGGTGACTTCAAGGGACTCCGAAAGTTGGCGGAGGCCTGCGGCGATAACTTCAAGCTGGGAGTGGTTCTCTACGATGGCGGAAGGCCGGTCCCCTTCGGCGACCGTCTTGTTGCTGCGCCAATGTCTTGCTTGTGGGCGTGACTCGAATTTTCGCGGTCTTCGGGGCGCGGTGGATGAAGGTATAAGCGTCCGGTTGTGACCGTCTAGACAAGTGGGCGAGTTCCTTCCTTGACGTCATTCGCATCCAAGGGGAGAGCGCGCCCAGAAAGCGCTCGATTCGAGAATGCAGAGAGTTCCGGTAGAGTCCAGCAGTATCGCCAGCATCGGCTACGCTCCCCAGGAACGCGTGCTGGAACTGGAGTTTCGTCAATCGGGCGAGGTCTATCAATACTTTGACGTGCCCGCCGAGGAATACACCGCATTCCTCGCCGCCGACTCCAAAGGCACCTACGTGAATCAGCAGCTCAAACCTCGGGGATATCGCTACCAGCGGCTCCCGTCCTCATCGAAATAGCTTCCCACTCTTGTTCACAAGTGTCTACATGTAGAAACTTACCCCACAACTCATCCGGACGCTGTTAATACGGCCTCGACCGGACGCTTACGAAGGTGTTGCCATACGTCGTTCCACACAGGAAGTGATGACACATATCAGTGTCAGTGACGACAACTCAACGCCGGAGCAAAACATGGTGCGCGCGGATAGAGTCGACTCTCACCGACCTTTTGAGATTTGCGGAGCCGCCGCCGATGCCGTGCGAAGCCTTAGTGTCCGGTTTGCGGTCTGGGCCATCCCTTCACCGTCTACAACTTCCCAGCTCAAGCTTTGGCTCGGTCGCCTGCTAAATAGCGTGAGCACCACAGGCGGTGGTTTGAACGCTTGTAGAACGTTGCCGTCACGGTGGATTCGTAGTCCCGACATCTTTATTCGCTTGAAAGGCGGCGCGAATCCGAAAATGTGTAAGTGATGTGTAAGCCAGACCTACTATTTATTTGTCCATAAACCTACTCATTTGAATGTGATAGATTTTCACTCGCAACTATTTATGACACGAAATCCGCTGCGTCTGCTCCGGAGGGGTGCATCTCCCGCGGGAGCTAGCAGCGGCTAGCCGCGTACTCTGTGGGCTTTGGGGATTGGTGCCGGGAGGGGGAGTCGAACCCCCAAGACCCGAAGGTCGGCGGATTTTGAGTCCGCTGCGTCTGCCAGTTCCGCCATCCCGGCTTGGTGCCTAAAACCCCGGCTTGGTGCCTAAAACAAGGACACTAGATTAATTTACAATCGGAGCCTTTGCAACCTTGACTGCTTTCGGCTCAACTGTAACTGAACTGTAGCTGCTAGCGGTTCTTGCTTGCTGCCTGAAGCTTTTTCATCGCCGCTGCCATGGGTGCGTTTATTCTTCAACAAATCTTTTGAATCATGTCGAATCAGTCGACTTTCCTGCGTCATACATTCAAGGTGTACTTAGAAACCGCTATTTCTTTAGGAGGACGTGATGCAATTTGCATTGTTGATCTACGAATCGCCGGAGGCTTTCGCAGCACGGAAAAGCGATGGGACCGACTCCTACACGGGCGCTTGGCGCGCTTACCACAAGGCTCTCGTCGAGTCAGGCGTCTTTGTCGGAGGGGATCCGCTACAAGCGCCGGAAACGGGGACCACAATAAGAATTAAGGAAGGAAAGCGGGGCGTACAGGACGGTCCATATGCTGATACCAAAGAACAGCTGGGCGGATTCACCATCCTGGAGCTGCCATCGCTTGACGCGGCCCTGGAGTGGGCGGCGCGTTGCCCAGCTGCCTCGTCCGGTGCCGTCGAGGTGCGCCTGCTGGATCACCAAACCAAGCGCAGGATCACGGGATGAGCGGAAGTAATAGTAGTGAAGAGAAGGTTCATCGGACAATCGAGCGAGTGGCACGCGAGTCCTACGGTCGCCTGGTGGCATATCTTTCCGCACACACGCACGACCTTGCCGCAGCCGAAGATGCGCTGAGTGAGGCTTTGCTCAAGGCCCTGACTGTCTGGCCGCGAGATGGCCTGCCTCAAAATCCTGAGGCTTGGTTGTTCACGGCGGCGCGCCGTTCCATCATCGATGCTTTGCGTCATCAGCGTGTGGTTTCGGCGAGCGAGCCAACACTTCAACTTCTGCAGGAAAACACAATGGAGACCAACACCTCGACTGAGTTTCCGGATGAACGTCTCAAATTGCTCTTCGTGTGTGCACACCCAGCAATCGATCCGGCCATGCACACGCCTCTCATGCTGCAGACTGTTTTAGGTCTGGACGCGGCGCGTATTGCCGGGGTTTTTCTCGTTTCACCGAAGACGATGGGGCAACGCCTGGTGCGCGCCAAGACGAAGATCCGCGATGGCGGTATCAAGTTCGAGATTCCAGAGCCGCGCGATTTGCAGCAACGGCTCGATGCGGTGCTTGATGCGATCTACGCGGCCTTTGGCATCGGCTGGGACGACTTGGCAGGAGTCGAGGGACGGAGCCGGGAGTTGGCCGAGGAAGCCATCTGGCTCGCGCGAGTGCTCCTACAGCTAATGCCGAACGAGGCAGAGGTTAGCGGCCTTCTGGCTCTCATGCTGCATTGCGAAGCTCGGCGGGGCGCGCGAAGGGCACGGGATGGACGCTACGTTCCGCTATCCGAGCAGGATCCGAAACTGTGGTCACTTCCTTTAATAGAAGAGGCGGAACGGCATCTTGAAGAGGCGTCTAAACATGGACGTCCAGGACGTTTTCAACTGGAGGCGGCGATTCAATCGGTACATGCCGAGCGGGGACGCAGCGGCCGGATTGAGTGGGCAGCGATCGTCGGGTTCTACGAGCAACTAAACCGGATATCGCCGACACTCGGCAGACGAACTGCATACGCCGCCGCGCTTGCGGAGGCGAATCGAGCAGAAGAGGGACTGGCAGTTCTGGATGCAATCGAGACGGACGCAGTCTCTGCTTATCAACCCTACTGGGCGGTTCGCGCGCATCTCCTGCAGAGTCTTGGAAAAGGTCGCGAAGCCCGGCAAGCGTACGACCGAGCGATTGGACTGGCTGAAGATCCCGCAGTAAGAGACTTCCTGCTCCAAAGGCAGGTTCATTTGGAATAATCTGAGCTTGCTCTAACGGACAAAGGTGAGAAGCCTTAACCTAACTGCACGGGATTTCAGGGGCAAAAGGTCTCAAGTTTCGGATTGCCGACTATACATGCCCGATCAGCACACTTCGACTTCGTAGCTGTTAGTTTGTGGGTCTTAACTTGCAGGTCCAGCAAAAAGGAGCAGATTCCCATCCGGATCCTTGACGACGAAATTCTTGGCGCCCCAAGGCTGCTTTTTCAGCGTCTGGTGAAAGGCAACACCCGCGGACTGAAACTCAAGAAACAGCAGCTTAATCTCGTCCGGTGTAGCGACGGTCATAGATACCGACAACAGTTCCTCCCGATCGCGGACCGTTGACTCGATTACTGGTCGCGCGACGCACCTTAGATTGAGACGCGCCGCGTCGCGACCCACCTGTGCATAGTAGGGAGGTTTGCCGTAACTGAATACAAGCGTAAAGCCTAACTTCTCACGGAAAAATTCGCATGATCTCTTGATATCAACGACGAACAGTTGTGGCTCTGCACTGACAATCGTTGCTTTGGATGGCGATGATTTCACCTTGAGCGACGTAGTCGAAAGTCCAGTTTTCAGGGCTTGCCAACTATCGAAGCCTTGCTGTCTTGCGACCATTTCTTGCGCATCGCTGAGCTTAAAGCTCGCCGCAAGAATCTCGCAGTCGGGCATATTCAGGAAACGAGGTAAAAGCCCGCGGATTTGTGCGGCGACGGGATAGTGACGTTCGCGATGCCACCGCAATATGAGCTTAGCTTGCTTTTTGAGGTTCTCTAGATTGGGCATGTGGGCCTCCACGATGAGATCGTAGGTGGGCATTGCCCTTCGGCGACCTGCCGATGCATCCTACATGCGCAGATCGCAGTATCTGCGACCATGTCAGTAGTTGTCAATTTAGACGACGCCGGGTAGTTTCCTGATTTGACGAGTGGGTGGTCTTATTGCATAGGAGAGCAAAGGAGAGTCTGTGGACGCAAAAAAGAAAATGAACTCGATTGGCCAGCCAGTGCCGGAGTTGCCGGTCGCTGATGTCGAACGCGCACAACAGCATTACAGAGATGCACTCGGCTTTGAGATTGGATGGCTTTACCAAGGCAAAGAGATTGGGGCCGTATCACGCGGTGATGTGGCGATATTCTTTCGGAAGAGGAAGCCGCCGTTCGAACCTACCGTTCACTGGGTGTTCGCCGAAGATATCGATGCGTCGTACCAGGGACTGAAGTCGTTAGGTGCGAACATCGTGGAGCCTCTGGAAAAAAAGCCTTGGGGATTACGGCAGTTCACCGTAGAAGATCTGGACGGGAACCTCTTCTATTTCCACCATGACTAACCGGACGTCGCATTATCCAGCCATTGGGGCAGCGCACCCTGAAGTCCGAGTCGCGCCGCGGATCGGGGCCCCAGTCGGCTTAGCAACCAAATATACTCACGTACGCATCCCAGCGAGAATTGAAGCCTTCTTGACCCTGAAACGCTTGGCGTCCACATCGACATGCACATAGCCATTCTCGCCGCATTTTTTCAGATTTCTCGAACTGTGGTTTCGATGTGCAGCGCCGGAATCCTGCTTTTCCTGATTGCCCTGTGGGCTGCGAAAACCGATGTCGCGCGGGCGCGCGGCCTGGACAAGATTGTAGCCTTGAGCAATTTGTGTTTCGCCGCCCCTTTGGCGGTTTTCGGCGCCCTGCATCTCGCGGCCGCTGAATCCCTCATGCCCATGGTGCCCTCGTATATGCCGTGGCGGTTGTTTTGGGCCTATTTCTTCGGCTTTGCGCTGCTGGCCGCGTCTTTGAGCATTGCCACAAAAATTCAGGTGCGCTGGTCCGGCCTGCTGTTCGGGATCGCGATGTTTTCTTTTGTCGCGATGTTGGACATCCCGGGATCTCTCGCCAGCCCCAGAGACAGGTTTGGATGGACATTGACCCTCCGCGAAATGTTGTTCGGTGGCGGAGGCTGGATCCTTGCGGGAAACGCCTTACGCGAGCAGGGCCGAGGGCAAGGCGGAAGCAAGCTCATAACTGTGGGGCGCGTGGTCATAGGGATCGCCGCCATATTTTATGGCATTGAGAATTCTCTGCACACAGCGAACGTTCCCGGAGTCCCGCTCGAAAAACTGATGCCCGCGTGGATTCCGGCGCACGTGCTTATTGGCTGGCTGACAGGCGCAATTCTTTTGGTTGCCGGGGTATGCATTCTGCTGAACAAGAAGACGCGGATGGCAGCAACTTATCTCGGTACCTGGATTGTGCTGCTGGTCTTGTTCATCTACGGTCCGATCCTGATCGCGGCGCTGGCCGACCCGAGCACTGGCGTCAAGATTGAGGGGATCAACTACTTCTTTGACACGCTGCTGTTTGCCGGAGCGATTCTTGCGCTGGCCGGCGCGACGCCGTGCACGGATTAAATGCCGTCTGCCAATCTGTTAGACGCTAGGACCGCGGCTCTCCGCCATCGGGGCTAACTTTTTTCATTTTCCATGTCGAAATAGTCGCATCCTACCCGTCATCCTTAATAGAGGCGGCTTAACAGTCAAGTTGGCCACCTAAGAGGTGAACAATGTGTCCATTCTGTTTGGCAACCATGGGATTAGTCGTCGCCGGGGCGGTTTCTACCGGCGGTCTGACAGCATTGGCTGTGAAAGTTTCTCGCAAAAAGAACGGAGCAGAAGAAATCGTCCCGAATCTGAATAACAAGGAGAAATGAAAATGTCGACGAACAAGAAACGAGAGAAAACGCATCTTGCGATGAAGACACCCCCGATCGTGTCGCAGCAGGAATGGGAGGCTGCGCGGCAGCAACTCCTGGTGAAGGAGAAGGCATTCACCCGCTCCCGTGACGCGCTGGCCGCCGAACGCCGGCGGATGCCTTGGCAGGCTGTGGACAAGAAGTACGAGTTCGACGGACCCAAGGGCAAGGTGAGTCTGCTTGACTTGTTCGAGGGCCGCCGTCAGTTGATCCTTTATCGCGCCTTCTTCGACCCCGGAGTTTTCGGCTGGCCCGAGCACGCCTGCCGCGGCTGCTCCCTGGGCGCCGATCAAGTTTCGCACTTGGCTCATCTGAACGCCCGTGACACCACCCTCGCCTACGCCTCACGCGCGCCGCAGGCGGACATCGCACGCCTGAAAGCGCGGATGGGATGGGAGATGCCCTGGTACACCCTCACCGACAGCTTCGACAAGGACTTCGGCGTTGATGAATGGCACGGCCACAACGTATTCTTCCGCGACGGCGAGCGGGTATTCCGCACATACTTCATCAACAACCGCGGCGACGAGGCGATGGGCACCACCTGGAGCTATCTCGACATCACGCCGCTCGGCCGCCAGGAGACTTGGGAGGACTCGCCAGAGGGTTACCCCCAGACCGAGCCGTACAAGTGGTGGAACTGGCACGACAACTACGACGCCGAAGCCTCGCCTAACCAGAAGTGGGTCGATATAATAACCGACCCTCAAGAAGCCGCCGCGCGAAGGCGCGCTGAAGAGGCGAAAGCGAGCTAAAGAAGCGCGGCCACTTCGTCGCCTTCAAGCAACCGGCTCAACTGGAGACAGTGAGGTCGAGCGCGACCTCAGGAAAATGAAAACTACAGCCTAGGCTTGGGAGCGTTTCTTGAAGCCGCCTGGATTTGGCCTCCAGTCAGGATCGGACGGCACGTGGGTGACGCCGATAAGCGCGCGAAATAGATTCACGAGCCAACTTCCAGGTTCATTGAACGAAGGTAGTCGCGATAGTAGCGATCGACGGCGCGCTCCAGGCTCTCGAGCGGCGGTGTCTTCAACTGTTCCAAGGTGTCTTCAAGGAGCGATGCAAATGCATGGACCGCGCGAGCCGCAAGCGGATACCATTGATTGATCCACCCTTGAATCGTGTCCAGGTTGCGAACATTATCTTCGATCACTATTCGAACCAAGGATTCGCTCCACTGCCGATGCCACTGACAGTCTTCATTCAGCGAATAAAATATTTGCCCGAGCAGGTAGTCGTCCTCACGAAGTGCCACATCGCTCAAGTACTTCATAAATAATTCGTCCACGAGAGGCTTGAGCACCAGGTTGAGAGCGACGAGGGATTCCGCCCAATCGTATGCGATGAGCAATTTCTCGACGACTTCGCGTAGCGGTTGCCATAGCGAGTCCGTCTGCCACAGAGTTTTGCCGTCGACCGCAAAGCCAGGGTAGATTTGCTGAAGTTGCCGGATGCGGTAAGCGATCCGCTGAATACGACGCATCTCGTCGGCTGATTGAAGTGCCGCCGCGATCGTGATGCGCCCGCTGGGAGCCATTTGACCGATGTAGGATACGATCATTTGAAAACCATGGGCCGGGTACCGGAACGGAGCAACCACTCTTGCAAGAATGTGCAGCCATGCAGGGCGAAGATGGGCATCGTATCCGGTAAGTTCGATCTCAGCGAGAATCCCGTCAACGAAGATCTCTTTCTCTCTCTGCAAGTCCGTGTACTTCGTGTAGGTTGTTTCTCTCGGGTCGCGAAACTTTTCCCACGAGCTGCAGACTAGTGGCGACCCTTCCTGATACCGGCGGTACCAATCTTTCAGGGGAACATCGAGCTCGAAGCGCTTTCCTGTGAAGCCTTCGCCGGTATAGCAGAGGAGTTTTGAAGTCACAATTTCGTATTCAGTTGGCATTCGCTTTTGTTGCAAAAGATGCCAATACGTTTTCTGTTGAGACATATACGCTCCTCAAGGACGGCAAGGCACGTGGTTCGTTCAAGCGGATTTGCGAGTGCGCGCGGCAAATCGCCAAGCCGCATCGTCCTGGTTCAGCTGAAGCGAACCTTTGAAGGCCGACATCACAGTCTCCAACTCACCCGGAAAACGAAAGGGACGTCCCAGATGCTTTTCGATTGCCGAGCGGGTCACGACACAGCATTGCGGAACCAGCACTCTTACATAGGCGCCGCGGTCCACCACCATAACGTCCTGGTTCAGATCCTTAATCGCTGCAATAATCGCATTGGCCACGGTTCCCACTTGGAGAACAGGACCGACTCGGTCATAAACGCCCGGTACCTCTTCGGTCATCGTTCCTCCTCTCCGTCCACACCAGCATCCTAGCTAGCAGCGTCATCCGTGTCCACAAGGATGTCCTCTCCCTCGACCCTGATCGGAAAAAGCTTCAAACAGGTGTTCCGAGGGTTTACTCCAGATCCGCTGCAAACATCGAATTCCCAATGATGCCTAGCACAACGGAGAATCTTCTCCGTCAGAGTGCCTTCACTTAGACGACTCATTTGATGAGGACAGATATCGGCGTATGCGTAAATGTGGTTATTAACATTGATCAACAGAATATGCTGCCCGTTCACCTCCAGGCCCATCATTTCGCCACTCCAGAGGTCTTCAACTTTGGCGACCCTTTGAAACCCCATCACTTCTATCCTGAAAGCACGTCATCACTTCTATCCTGAAAGCACGTCAAACCGATCCAATGCCTGCAACCCAGCCTGCGCGACTGTCATTGTTAAATCCATCGTTTTGTCGTTGTAAACCACCCGAACCAAGTCTCTGCTTGCGACCCGAAGGCTGGCTGCAGCCTGAAGCTTTCGTGCCAGGGCTTCGAGTGTGTCCCGGTCGTCAGCCAGAATCAAAAGACCGACTACGTCACCTTGCAGGAAACCGTAAAGCGGAATTGGCATAAAGGTCAGTCCAGCAAGCTAAGCGGCAAGGTCCTTTCCAGCTCCGAGCCACTCATAATTACCGTTATGAGCGTCTTTGCCCCAAGTATCAGGAGTGAGATTAAAATACTCAGTCAGCAAATTGGGCAACTGAGCCGGTGCCTCCCCCGAGAGGACACGCTTCACGATATCCTTGTGGTTGGCATATCTTTCGGGCTCATGCAAAAAAATCCACTGGCACGGCTCCGAGCAGAAAATGTACTTGCGCCCATCGTGGACTAGGACCCTCGCAGTGTTTTTACGCGGCGTACCAGCACTCAGCGGCAACTGACACAAATCGCAAAAAGTTGGCATAGCAGTTCCGTGGACAGCCAATTCGTTTTCCGCTCCCGGCCCCACGGTCCTCCAACGTTCGCTGATTTGCTCCCACACCGCGTCCATGTCATCCCAATATTTGGGATATTTCTGGCGCAACCACTTCCTCTCTGCCGGGCCTGGTATGACGAAATTGAACCATAACGTCGCACGGTAGCTGTAGGCGCTTGCGTAGATCATGTGATGGTAGATGTCAAGTTCGTCCATCAGAAGATCCCAATACCACGGTTTCTCGAGTCCGAATTCGTCCAAGGTGCGCAGAAACTGATCGATAATCCACTCTTCCATGAACTCTTTGAATGAGTAAGGACGTTGTTCCGGTGCGGTCAAATAATCGATCGAGAGTCCCGTCAGAATCGAGAATAGGCGCCAGTTTCGCCAGAACCATTTGTCGACCAGGTACTGCGTGTACTTGGGGTCGTGTTTCATGACGGTAGCGAGAACGGGGTGCCCAATCTGTGCATGCCTGGCCTCGTCCGTTTGAATGCTGGTGACCATCCTCTCGAACATGTGGTCACTCGATTCGCGAGCCAGCGATGCCAGTCCGACGAATTGCAAATTTGTGAAACCGGTTTCGAGCACGACGTTGGTGGCGATATGAAATTCGATCGCGTTTTGTCCGACGGTTAGCTCATCGAAGAAATGTCGCGCGGCAACTGCGAACCAATTGTTCGTGTGGTAAAACTTGTGGGCCCAATCGAACTGCGAGTCCAGGCGCAGTAATGGATGAAACAGGAGCAGCGGAATTTGAGTATGGCGATATTCATCCAGGGCTCCAAAAGTCGCCATGGTTCGCCAGGCGCTATCGCGGCCAAACCTCGCACCCCGCAGATTGCCGATGACGCCGGTGAACTCCGCAAGTGGTAATGCCGCTGCGTGTACCTTCAGACTGTTCAACCACGGCAAGGCCAACTTCTGCACGTTTTCTATGCGCCCTACCGCATCGTGCACAGCCTGTACAGCCATATCCTTTTCGTATTGGTTGTCGACGTATTCGCGATAGGAAGTCTTGAATGATTCTTCCCAGTCCTTCCATTCGGAATGAGGTAGCCAAGGCCTTCCGCTGATCACCTCTGGGAAGACTTCGTCTTCTCGCACATAGGAGTAGTCCCAATCCAGCTTACGGGCGAGGGGCAGCCATTCCTCCCGGCCCAGCATGTTTCCTCCTGACCGCACGGAGAAACCCATGGCATACCACTTGACTCGCCATCGCTCGGTGCGTGCGCTGAATTGAATCGAAGAAAAAAGGACGACTGATAGCGGACGATAATACCCTCGACGAGTAAAGGCGTCAATACAGTGACCGATGTAGACAGGATGACTCCGATTTCTTATACAATATTTACTCGTTTTCTTGCTGCTTCGAGACTCCGGTGCCACGTCACTCCAAAAGGGGGCACATCAGATGCAACGCCCGCGATCCAGCCTCCATGAGACTTCCGCTCGACCTGAAGACGGGAAAGAGGAACGGTCACGCGTCACCGAAATACCTAACGATCGAGAACGGCGTGAACTTAGTTTGCGCGGCGTGATGGATACGATTCCGGGACTGGTGTGGAGCGCCCTTCCTGATGGCGACGTCGAATTCTGCAACCAAAGATGGCTCGACTACACGGGGATGTCTTTCAATGAGATCAAGGCGTGGGGATGGACCGCGGCGATTCACCCGCAAGACATAACCGGTTTGCGAGAGCGATGGCAAGCGGCTTTGGTACAGTCGACCTCACTTGAAGCCGAGGCGCGTATGCGCCGGGCTGACGGATGCTATCGGTGGTTCCTGATTCAGGCTGTGCCTCTGCGCGACCCCGGCCGGCGGATTATCCGCTGGTACGGGACCAACACGGACATCGAAGAGCTAAAACTCGCACAAGAGGAACTGCAGAAGCAGACTTCTCGTTTAGACGAGTTGTTTGAACAGGCTCCGGAAGCGGTTGCTGTCCTAAGCACCGAGGACCGCATCGTTCGCATCAACAAGGAATTCACGCGCATGTTCGGTTATGAATCTGACGAAGTTGTGCAGCGCTCTATCAATGACCTTATCGTTCCTGAGGCTGAGATTGAGAGCTCCGGAGCATATACGCGCCTGCTGAAGCAGGGTGGCCGAGTAGAGGTCGAGACCGTTCGAAGACGCAAGGATGGGACTGAGATTGACGTGTCTCTTCTGGCTATTTCGGTTAGAACGCCTTCGGGCGAGCAGGTCGTGAATTACGCCATATACCGCGACATCACTGAACGGAAGCGCGCTGATGAACGCTTACGGGAAAGCGAGGCCCGGTTCCAGGCAATGGCCGATACGGCACCGGTGTTGATTTGGATGACTGGAACCGATGCCCTTTGCAACTATTTCAATAAGCCATGGCTCGAGTTCACCGGCCGAACCATGGAGCAAGAAGTAGGCACAGGATGGATCGGAGGCGTGCATCCTGACGATGTGCAAGGCTGTTACGATGGTTTCCTGCCTGCCTTCCACGCTCGCAAGCCTTTCAGAATGGAGTACCGCCTCAGGCGAGCGGATGGCGAATACCGTTGGCTGATGGAAAGTGGCATTCCACGATATACGGGGGCGGGAGAATTCGCCGGCTATATCGGTTCGAACATTGACATTACTGACCTCAAGGGCGCAGCAGCAGAGCGCCAGAGATTGCACCAACTGGAAGCAGATCTCGCCCACATGAACCGCGTAAGCATGATGGGAGAATTAACCGCCTCACTGGCTCATGAGATCAAACAGCCGATCGCCGCCGCCCTAACCGACGCCAAAACCTGCGTGCGGTGGCTACGGCGCGATACTCCTGACGTCGCTGAGGGTTGCGAGGCGGCATTAAGAATGATCCATGACGCAACGCGCGCTGCCGAGGTTATCGACAGGGTTCGCTCGCTTTACAGGCGAGATACCTCGGAGCGGGAACTGCTTGATATAAACGAAATCATTCGAGAAATGACTGTCCTGCTGCACGATAAAGCGAATCGGACTGCCATTTCAATCCACACCGAGCTCGACTCAGGGCTTCCGCTGATCACAGCGGATCGCGTCCAGTTGCACCAGGTCTTAATGAACCTGGTCCTCAACGCCATCGAAGCGATGAAAGACGCGAACGGTGAACTGACCATCACGTCGAAGAGGACCGCCAATGGTCAGCTGCTCGTTTCGGTGAGTGATTCAGGCGTCGGCCTTCCCGTGGGAGAAGTCGATCGCATTTTCGAGGCCTTCTTCACCACCAAAGAGCAGGGCACTGGGATCGGACTGTCCATCAGTCGGAGGATTATCGAGTCTCACGGAGGCCGTTTGTGGGCGTGCGCCAATAGGGGAGGCGGCGCAACATTTCAGTTCACGCTGCCCGCCGACGTGGTGGCGTCCTCACCACCAGCCGCCTGACCTTGGGATAGTCTCGCTGTTCTTGCGTGCAGTCTGGAGTGAACCCCAGGAGCCACTCGGAACAGGCACACCGTGCGGGGAAATGAAATGCTCGCTCTCATTCTCGCTAATCGGACCGCACACGCATCCCAGAGATGTCTGGTCATCCACCAGCACCTTTTCGTCCACAGTACGAACATTCAGCGATCAGGGTGAAACGGCATGCCACGATGCCCAGCACTCGCAGGTTCTGGAGTGTGCAGATCCAAATTGACCACAATGGGATCCTGCCCGTTCCGCACGACCACAGCTTCGCATATCTCATTTGGGCTGGCATTGATTTCCTGGTGAGGCACGTACGGTGGAACGTAAATAAAGTCGCCCGGCCTGGCTTCTTCGCTCAGTTCCAGTTGATCGCCCCATCGCATTCGAATTCGGCCCTTAACGACGTAAAGCACGGTCTCCAGCTCTCCATGGTGATGCGGTCCGGTCTTGGCGTCCGGTTGAACCACCATTGTGCCGGCCCACAACTTGCTTGCTCCAGCCGTCGCATGGGTAATTGCAGCGGCGCGCGTCATGCCCGATGTCTGTGGTGTATTCAAATCAAGCTCGTCCGAATGTACGATTTTGACTCCATGTTTTGCCCAATCCATTGGCAAACCTCTTATTGGGTTCCGCATTTTTGCTGCCGCGAAGCCTGCGGGGAGCGCACTGCATTCGCATGCCTTCTGGGTTCTCCCGTAACCACGCGATAGGACTCAAGAGACGCGAACCAACGGCTTCAGATTGGCTGCGCCGAAAGCCATGCTGCCGCAATCAAGCACCCGGTAATCACCGTTGAGAAAACGACAGGGAGGATAAAAAGATATCTCCAGCTCACGACTGTGATGGCGGCAAAGCAAACAGCGAACGCCCATGCAGTGCCGCGCATAAGCGCTAAGGTCTCTGCCGGAAGGCCACCTAGTTGCCACGCTAATATCGCCGCGAAAAAATAAAACACGCCGACAGAGAATCCAGCCGCAACAAAAAGGTCCCAATATGTCCGGCTAAACCCCTGCACGTCAAAGTGAATTGACCGCATGGAGCCGAGAAGGGCATCCACGCCCCAATTGGGATCGGACTGGCGAAAACCAAGTGTATGTCCGACCGCAAAAAACAGCAGAAGAACAGCGGCGATTCGATAAAAGAGAGAGGCCTTCATGTCTTGCCTCCAGAGATAACGGCTGAAGTGTACCACCGTACTCGGCCTACACTTGCGACTTAAATGGAAGTAAAAGGAAAGAGAGCACCAAGCCTGATGGCTCTGCCGATGTCCGGAGTCTTTTGTGTCCGCTGCGTCTGCCGATTGCGCGATTCCGGCTGGGGATCCAAAAAGCGGAGAGGCTAGCTTAATTGACCGTCCGCGCCTTGCAACAGCGTTCGCGGAAATGATCGGTTCTGTTCTCTGTTCGAATATCGGCGCCGGCTCATCCTAAGCCTCGATCGCAGTTTCAGTCTGCACTGGAAGATTAGCCTGCAACCAGGCATCAAAGCCGCCGATCACATTGGTGACGTTTTGGAAACCGGCTCGCCGCAGCAGGCTGCATGCGATCATGCTGCGATACCCGCTCTTGCAATGAACGGCAACGGGCCGGTCGCGGTCTATCTCTGGCGGAGAAATCTTGAAATTGTCCAGAGGCCACCATGCTGCGCCTTCCAGGTGTCCAGCATGCCACTCGGGTTCGCGGCGCACATCGAGTACCTGGGAAGCTTTATCTCTGAGGCGATCCCGCAAAACACTCACCGTGATCTGTGGCAGTTCGGCGAGCGCAAATCCCGCCTGTTTCCATGCTTCTATGCCGCCCTTCAAATATCCAAGGACATCTTCAATGCCTACTCGCGCCAATCGAAGCCGGGCTTCGGACACTTGTTCATCAGGGGAGTCCGCGATCAGCACGGGACGCACGGACAAACCCAGAACCGTTCCCGCCCAGGAGGCAAACTGTCCTGACAGCGCAATGTTGATCGCGCCGGGTACGTGTCCGCCGGCAAACTGATCGCCGGGGCGAACATCGAGTGCGACGAATCCCTCGTCCAGCATTGACTTCAACTCAGCCGCTGAGATCGACGGTAGTTCGGTGAGGTCGGAGAGCGCAGAAGCGCCTTCACGATTAATGTCGGCATCTTGCAGAAAATATTCGGGACGCGTGGGCAAGTTGGCGGTCAACTGCCGAATGAATTCTTCTTTGCTATTGATTTGCAACGCGTAGTTGGTGAGCCGCTCAGTGCCGATGGTTGAGGAACGCTCAGCGCGCATGTTGCGTCCACAGAGGGAACCGGCTCCGTGCGCCGGATAGACGAGCACTTCATCGGCGAGCGCGAGCAGTTTGTGATGCAAGCTTTCGTAGAGCATGCCCGCTAATTCAGGTGGGGTGTGCGTCTTCGAGAGGTCCGGCCGTCCCACATCGCCCAAGAACAACGTATCCCCTGTGAGAACCGCCCACGGCTGGGTCGACTTTTCCTCATCGACGACTACAAGGCAGATACTTTCAGGTGTGTGTCCTGGCGTGTCCAGAATTTTGAGCACGATCTTGCCCACCCGCAGTTCGAAGCCGTCTTGGACATCGATGTGGGCGAATCTCGCCCCGGCTTGAGCTCCGATGTAAATCTTCGCCCCGGTACGGGATGCGAGTTCTTTGTGTCCGGAAACAAAATCGGCGTGCAGATGAGTTTCAAAGATATGACCGATCTTGACTCTGTGTTCTTCCGCGGCCTTCAGATAAATATCGACGTCTCGCTGCGGATCGATTACGACAGCTTCGCCCTGCGACGCCAGCATGTAGGAAGCATGCGCCAGGCAACCCAGATAGAACTGTTCGAAGTACATCGCCGCCTCGGTCAAAAATTAAGGAACTTGCAGAGATTCAACCCGGATCATCATAACCCCATGTAGCCTTCCAAGCCTGACTTTATGCGCGCGGCCTGTTTTTTGGATTCGCTTTGGCAGCGAGAAACTTACTATTCTTTACTCAGATGTTTGCGCTACAATGCAGGCTTGTTGCGCTACTTGCCTGCCCACCCAGCGCAATAAGCGGGAAAGAGTATCCGGTTTCCCGCAGGAGGTAGTTCGATGTACCGGCCCCCCGGTAGCAGCAGCGGAACCAATTTTCCGTTCGATGTCGAATCAACTATTCGTGGACTTACCCAGGATTTTTGCACGGCATTCAATACAGGTAATTATGATCAAGCGGCGGCGTTATTCGCTTCCGATGGCGTCTTGATGCTTTCGCATCGAGAATTATCCCAGGGATCGAAAGCGATCGAACGCATGCTGCGGCAGTACGGCGACTCCGGATACCATAATCTGCGGTTTGAAACTACACGCGTCGATCATTCGGGCGACACGGCCATCGAATTGGGCTGTTATACCGTTTCAACCCAAGTGGGAAATACAACCGTCGCCGATGAGGGAAAGTTCTTGCGTGCCTGGCATCGCCTTGGCGCCTGGCGAATTGTCGCTGATTCGTGGAACAGCAGTCTGCCCCTCGTCGATCAGGAAGTGAAGTTTGGCGGGGGCACAAAAGTCGCTTAGCTTGGTAGGCTCTTTTTGGCTGAGAGGATTAGACGATGATGCGTGACCTAGCACCTACCCAAACCGCTTTTGGGACTCTTAAGTCCGACACTACTGCCACGAATTCTGGTTCTGGCGCTGCGGCACGCTTCTGTCCGAACTGTTCGACGGAACTGCAAGAGCATCGCTGCAAACTGAGTTGCCCGAAGTGCGGTTTTTATCTGAGCTGTTCCGACTTCTATTGAAAGAATCCGCAATTAGCATTTAGCACCTAGTTGTCGACGATATCCTCGAAGAATTCAAGGGTTCAGTGGTTGGTCTGATTGCTAAGTGCTAAGTGCTAATTGCCCGCCGACCTGACACCTTCCCGCGCTTCCATCTACAATAGTTGTGATTATCACTTCATAATTCGAGGAGAGAACAATGCAACGTAAGGCAAGCGCGGTCTGGAAGGGTGGGCTGAAGGATGGCAAGGGTTCGGTATCGTCGGCAAGTGGCGTGCTCAACAATACTCCCTACTCCTTTAGCACACGATTCGAAAACACTCCCGGCACCAATCCTGAAGAATTGATTGCAGCGGCACACGCTGGGTGCTTCTCGATGGCGCTTTCCGGGCAGTTGGGCGCCGCGAATCTAACCGCATCCAGCATCGAAACCTCGGCTACGCTGACGATGGAAAAGCTCGATTCTGGCTGGGCGATTACTGCGGTTCATCTGGACGTCGTCGGCCGTGTGCCCAATGCGGATCAGGCTGCTTTTCAGAAGGCCGCGGAGAACGCTAAGAGCGGCTGCCCTGTGTCAAAGGTGCTGAAAGCCAACATTACGATGACGGCTAAATTGGAAGGGTAAAAGGATTAAGAGGCTGCGGGGCGCAGGCTTCAGGCTCTAGGCTGCCGGCTTCAGGCTCTAGAATCGAAAACCGCGATTCGCCACTTGAATTGGAGACTTGGCGCAACTCCAGACTCCTGTATGAGACTCGAAGCCTAAAGCCTAAAGCCAAGTACTCCAAAGTTTGACAGGCAGCGAGGCGCCTGTAGAATATTCTTGTGGTTCTCTCCTGAAAGGGTCGCCTGCAAGGGTCGGCCTGTAACCGGATCACTATTGCCATCGTGGCGGAATTGGCAGACGCGCATGGTTCAGGTCCATGTACCCGCAAGGGTGTGGGGGTTCGAGTCCCTTCGATGGCACCAGGCTTTTCTTGACGTTCGCCGGCATCCATTCGTTTGAGGATTTCCGATCGATACATCGGTATCGTTGTATCCGGCATCTCTCTTTCATTCACAAGCGGCTCTGCGAGAAAATAACGAATATCAGAAAATGCGCCAATCACGCGCTCTGCGTATCCTGAACATTGTGAACCTGATTCAGTGGCAAATCGCAGTCGTTGTTGTTGGTAGCATGTTGGCGCGCGGGCAGAGCGTTCGAAGTTTACCCTCTGCAAACCTTCCTTCCGCGCCATTCCAACCGATCACCGCTCGCCAGCGCGTCCTCTGGGTAGTCGACAACACGCTTGGCCCTGAAACCTCACCGTGGGACTGTTCAGTGCGGGCATCGGCACCGCGCGTGACAGTCCCAAGGAATACGGGCCCCATTGGGGAGGATTCGGGGATCGCTATGGGATGCGCCTTACGGGCGTGTCCACCGGCAATGTCATGGAGGCCGGACTTGGTGCGTTGTGGGGAGAGGATCCCCGCTATGGTTATTTTAGGAATGCCAGCGACCCTCTCAAAGACCGACTGCGACGTGTGGTATTCACGACCTTCGTGGCTCATGACCGCCACGGCAATCGCATGCCTGCCTACGCCCGCTATATTGCCACGCCTGGAAATAACTTTCTTTCCAATACCTGGCGGGCAGACAGCGAAGCCACAAATCAGGCCGCAGCCTTGCGAACTGTCTGGGGTTTCGCGGGGCTGATGGGCAAGAATGCGTTTACAGAGTTTTGGCCCGATGTCCGGCAATGGGTGTTTCACAAGAAAAACTGAGCCGATCTGCATCAACCCCCGCAACAATTGACATTTGATCCTTTTCTTTGACAATCCAGTGACAGATGGTCCGGCGGCCATCCCGTATAATTGTTCTCATTCGTCATGCCTGTCAGCCTCGATGAAATAGTTGCTGCGACCCGCCGAAGAGTTAGTGAAACTAAGCCTGCGACCGACCTGCGCCAGCTTGATCGACAAGCTGGAAGCCATGTGCCGCGCGGCTTCCGGCGGAGCTTGGAATCGGGGAACGGAAGTGGCATGGCGGTCATAGCGGAGTTGAAACGAGCCTCGCCTTCGCGCGGATTGATTCGTTCTGACTTCGATCCGGCCCTTCTGGCAAGAGAGCTTGAAAGCGCGGGTGCGGTGGCATTGTCGGTATTGACGGATGAGGAGTTTTTTCAAGGATCACTGGAAAACCTGCGGCGAGCATCGGCTGCGACAAAGCTACCCTGCCTGCGCAAAGATTTCATCATCGATGAATTCCAGTTGCAGGAAGCGCGCGCCAACGGCGCGGACGCAGTCCTTTTAATCGTGGCAGCGCTGCCCACCTCGGAATTGACGACGCTCGCACGGCGCGCCTACGAATACGATCTTGATGTTTTGTGTGAAGTGCATGACGAGGAGGAATTACAACGTGCCGTTGACGCAGGATGCACTCTCATCGGCGTAAATAACCGCAATCTGCGAACCTTCCAGGTCGATCTCGAAACAGCCGTTCGGCTGGCCGATCTGATTCCGAAGAATGCGTTTACCGTGGCGGAGAGTGGCATCCACAGTGGAGCAGATATGGCTCGTCTGCGTGCGGCGGGTTATCGGGCTTTTTTGATTGGTGAATCGCTGATGAAGGCCAAGTCGCCGGGGGCAGCGCTGAAAACGCTTCTGGCGGAGGCGCTACGCGAGTCGAAGGCGGTTGCCAGAACATAGTCTCTTGAAAACCGGGAACAGGCAATTGAGTCTGGAGAACTGAGTTGCATGACGTGGGTAAAGATTTGCGGAATCACGAATCTCGAGGATGCGGTTACCGCGGTCGAAGCGGGAGCGGATGCGCTGGGGTTCGTCTTCTACGACAAGAGCCCACGGAACATCAATCCGGAGGAGGTTGGCGAGATTGTTGCGAAGGTGCCGGCCCGGGTGGAAAAGGTCGGCGTTTTCGTCAACGAGACGGCAGAGCGAATCGATGAATCTGTGCGTCAGGCTGGCCTGACGGGCGTGCAGCTTTGCGGGAAAGAATCTGTTGCCGGGTTCATCAAGCGTTTGCGCGTACAGCGGGACATAAATCATCACCCAAAAGTCATTTTCGTAATCCCTGGTGGAGCGCTGTCAGAAGGTCTCTTTTTCATCGGCGACGAATTGAAGAATGCCCTGCATGCCCTGCTAATTGATTCCGGTTCTGCTGCTCAACCGGGTGGCACAGGCAAACGCTTCGATTGGGAGAAGGCACGTGGGATGGTCGAGATGTTGGGTTTAACCATACCAACCATCGTTGCGGGCGGCCTCACTCCGACGAATGTGGGCGAGGCGTTGAATCTTCTTCATCCCTGGGGCATTGACGTCGCCTCCGGCGTAGAAGCCAAGCCGGGGAAAAAGGATCCTGCAAAAGTCCGGGCGTTCGTCGCGGCTGTTCGCCAGACAGAGAGGCTCGTGTAGGAAATGGCAACGGCAACTATCGCAAAGAACAACAAAGCGGTCAAAGGCCGCTTCGGCGCCTATGGAGGACGCTACGTCCCCGAGACGTTAATGGCCGCGCTCGAAGAGCTGGAGCGCGAATATGACAAGGCGAAGCGTGATCGCGGGTTTCAGCGCCGTCTGGATGAACTGCTGCGGACATACGCGGGCCGGCCGACGCCGTTATTTTTCGCGCGCCGGCTTACCGAAAAACTTCGCGGCGCGAAAATCTATCTCAAGCGCGAAGATCTTCTTCATACCGGCGCGCACAAAATCAACAACTGTCTGGGACAGGGGCTGCTGGCCGAACGCATGGGCAAGCGCCGCATCATCGCTGAAACGGGAGCGGGACAACACGGGGTCGCCACGGCAACCGTGTGTGCGCTGCTCGGCTTCGAATGCGTTGTGTACATGGGCACGGAGGACATGCGGCGTCAGGAGTTGAATGTTTTCCGCATGAGGTTGCTCGGAGCGGAAGTACGCGGCGTCGAGTCGGGTTCGCGCACGCTGAAAGACGCCATCAATGAGGCTATGCGCGATTGGGTGACCAACGTTCGCACAACTCATTATCTGTTAGGAAGCGTGCTGGGCGCGCATCCCTATCCCACGATGGTGCGCGATTTTCACAAAGTCATCGGTCGCGAGGCGCGCACGCAGATTCTCAAGGCCGAAGGCAAGCTGCCCACGTCGATTATCGCCTGTGTTGGCGGGGGTTCCAATTCTATCGGCATCTTCCACGCGTTCCTCAAAGACAAGCGAGTGAAACTCATCGGCGTCGAAGCCGGCGGGCGCGGCGAAGGCTTGGGCGAACACGCTGCGCGTTTTCACGGCGGTTCACCGGGTGTGTTGCAGGGAACGTATTCGTACTTACTGCAAGATGCGGCTGGTCAGGTGTCGAACACGCATTCGGTGTCGGCCGGGCTGGACTATCCTTCGATCGGTCCCGAGCATGCGGCGCTTTATGATTCCGGCCGCGCGGAATATGTTTCTGCATCAGACGTCGAGGCGCTGGAAGCTTGCACCCTGCTGGCTCGGACCGAAGGCATTATTCCTGCCCTGGAGTCGGCGCACGCTGTCGCGGATGTGATCAAGCGGGCGCCGAGAATGAATAAGTCTGAAATCGTGATCGTCAACATATCCGGGCGGGGAGATAAGGACATCGGGATTCTGCGGGAAAGCCTGACACTGGACAGCTGATTAATTTGCAGTTCAATTTGCGATTGTCAACTGGAAATCGGAAATTGAATCTGCGCGTTGAGCAAATAGTCGCAACTATGCCTTTGTGTTTTCAAACCCGTCCCTCCCTGGTGGCCTACGTCACCTGCGGCGATCCCGATCTGGCGACCACGCGGGATGTCGTGCTGGCTGCGATTGACGCTGGGGCGAATGTGATCGAACTCGGAGTGCCGTTCAGCGACCCAGTGGCTGACGGTCGGGTGATCCAGCGAGCCAGCGAGCGCGCGCTCCGGCGAGGGGCGACGCTGGCCGATGTGTTGAAACTGGCGGCAGAAGTGCGGCAGCATGCGCAGTCCGCGGGCCTGATCATTTTTTCTTACTTGAATCCGATCCTGCGCATGGGATTGGAAAAGTTCTGTAAGGTCGCACGCCATGCTGGAATTGATGGAGCATTGCTCACTGACTTGCCAGTGGAAGAAGCGGACA
Organism: Terriglobales bacterium; assembly: GCA_035567135.1. Classification (GTDB taxonomy): domain Bacteria; phylum Acidobacteriota; class Terriglobia; order Terriglobales; family Acidobacteriaceae; genus JABDBE01. Next base: position 113,876 of record DATMQI010000265.1, on the reverse strand, counting down.
ATTACCTTCGCGAAATGCGGCGCAACGATTTGGCTACCGTATTTCTGGCGGCACCGACCAGCACGGACGAACGACTGAAGCGCATCGCAGAAGCTTCGAGCGGGTTTGTCTACGCGGTCTCGCGTACGGGAGTGACCGGAGCCCGCGAACAGTTGCCTGAAGACGCGCGGAAACTGGTGCGCCGACTCCGCAAGTACACGAAACTTCCCATCGCGGTTGGATTTGGTATTTCCACGGCGGAGCAATTCGCGGCGGTAGGAGAATTTGCCGATGCAGCCGTGATCGGCAGCGCCATCGTCGAAACGATCGAGCGCAATCCGGGCACAGAAGCCGCGTCTGTGGCAGAATTCATAAAGCAGCTCTCAGCTATCAGCTGTCAGGTTTCAGCTTGTAAGTCGTGATTTATGGGCGCGGTCACTGCACGGCCGAATAAACTTGGATCCGCGAATGCTGTTTCGCTGACAGCTGACAACTGAAGGTTGAGAGCTAAAACGTTATATGGATATTTCGGACTGGCGCAAGAAAATCGACGAGCTTGACCGCCGACTGGTGGACTTGCTGAGTCAGCGGGCTCAGGCAGCCCACGAAATCGGCAAATTGAAACGTGGCGTCGGCATGCCCATCTACGAGCCAGATCGTGAGCGCGCGGTGTTCGACAATGTGCGAGGCGTTAATCCAGGTCCGTTGCCCGATCGTGATTTGCTCTGCATCTACGAACGCATCATGGACATCATGCGCCAGATTCAGCAGGAAGAGATCGCGCCCAAGCGGACGGCCGCGACTGGTGATACGGAATTGGATTCTGAAGTGAATGACTGAACAGTCGTTGGTCATTAGTCGTTGGTTGTTGGAAAGACCAAGATTAACGACCAATGACCAATGGCCATCGTTACTATGATTGTCGCAATGCAAGAATCGGCAACGGAGGACCAGATTCAGCAGGTGGTGGAACACCTGATTGAGATGGGGTTCTCAGTGCATCGGTCGACCGGCGCACGGCAGACCGTGGTAGCTGCTGTCGGTGCGCGCGTCGATTTTGATATCCGCAACCTCGAGGTACTGTCCGGAGTCGAGCACGTTCACCGCATCAGTGCGCCTTACAAGTTGGCGGGAAGAAGTTTCCGGCCGCAGGGAACCGTGGTCGAGTTTGCCAATGGATTGAAAATTGGTGGTCCGCAAGTAGTCGTAATGGCAGGCCCTTGCTCGGTAGAATCGCGCGACCAACTCTTTGGCACGGCTGAACGCGTGGCAAAGGCCGGTGCGCGCGCGCTGCGTGGCGGAGCGTTTAAGCCGCGATCCTCTCCTTATTCTTTTCAGGGTCTCGGTTTGGAAGCGTTGAAGCTTTTGCGTGAGGCAGGCGACCGCTTCGGTTTACTCGTGATCAGCGAAGTCATGGAGATCTCGCAAATAGCCATCATGCTTCCCTTTGTCGACATCTTTCAGGTGGGTGCACGCAACATGCAGAATTTCAACTTGCTGCGCGAGTTAGGCAAAGTCAAGAAGCCGGTTCTGCTCAAGCGCGGCATTGCCGCGACCTTGGAAGAACTGCTGCTCTCCGCCGAATACATCATGGCCGGTGGAAATTACAATGTAATCCTTTGTGAGCGTGGCATTCGCACGTTCGAGACTTATACCCGCAACACCCTCGACATTTCGGCCATCCCGATCATTCATAAGCTTTCGCACTTGCCCATGGCGTCCGACCCGTCACACGGCACCGGGATTCGCGACAAGGTTGCTCCCATGGCCCGGGCGTCTGTGGCCGCTGGCGCAGACGTGCTTTTGATCGAAGTCCACAATGACCCGGACAAGGCATTGTCGGATGGCGCTCAATCGCTCTATCCCGATCAATTTTCGGAGTTGATGGACCAATTGAGAATGATTGCGCCCGCCGTCGGCCGCACAGTTGCCTGATTTTATCTTGAGCAATCGGCGGGAAGGACACTTACGCAAACGACAAGGCTATGCCCACTCGCCAAATTACGATTATCGGCGTCGGCCTGATTGGCGGTTCGCTTGCATTGGCTCTGAAGAAACGCGGGTTTGCGGGGCGAATCATCGGCTCCGATCGCGCCCCCGTTCTCGAGCGAGCACAACGTAAGGCTGCGATTGATGGCGGTCACACCAATCCCGCCGACGCAGTTCGGGGCAGCCAGATCATCATTCTCGCAACCCCTGTCAGCGGGATCATCGACTTGATCGATCGACTCGGTCCCGCGCTGCCCCAGAAGACGCTACTCACGGATGTCGGCAGCACTAAGTCAGAGGTTTTGCAGCGGGCCAAGACAGTCTTCGGCAACAATACCGGAGTTCGCTTTCTCGGCGGCCATCCCATGGCCGGCAAGGAATACGCGGGGGTGGAATTTGCCGACCCTGATTTGTTTCAGGGCGCTGCCTGGTTCGTGACCCCAGTTGCGGACCAGAAGATACATGACGGTTTGAGCGGCGAGTATCTGCAGTGGGTAGAAAAGATTGGGGCACGCATCGCGAGCATGGATGCCGAAGAGCATGATGAACTTTGCGGCTGGATCAGCCATGTACCTCAGATGATCTCAACCGCGCTGGCCGCTGCTCTAGTTGATGAATACGGCGAAGATGCGCCATTGCTTGAGGCTGGAGGACGCGCGTTGCGGGAGATGACACGCACCTCGAGCAGTCCTTATTCCATGTGGCGCGATGTCGCTCTTACCAACAAGACAAATATTCGAAGCGCGCTGCTGAAGTTGGAGCAGCATCTGGCTCACATCCGTGAAAATCTCGATACCCGTGAGTTGGCGATGGAGTTCGAGCGGGCGCACCAGTTGAAAAAACTCGAGTTGGCAAAGAAGCCGTTGGGTTGAAATCGTTGGGCGAATCCTGGAAAACGCAAGCTTCCCACAAACCTCGACGATCCCATGGCCGATTGACTAATTCTCATTTAGAATCTCTTTCGCATGCACAAAGTCGTTGCCACTGCCGACGAGGCGGTTCGCGATATCTCTGACGGCGCCACCGTCATGGTTGGCGGGTTTGGCCTCTGCGGTATTCCGGAGAACTTGATTCGAGCGCTCGTTCGCAAGGGTGTGAAGAATCTGACCACCATGAGCAACAACGCCGGCGTGGATGGTTTAGGCTTGGGTCTGTTGCTCGCGGCAGGACAAATTCGCAAGCATATCGGAACCTACGTTGGCGAAAATAAGATGCTGGAACAGATGGTTCTCCAAGGAAAGGTTGAACTCGACCTGGTCCCGCAGGGAACATTCGCCGAGCGCATCCGCGCGGGAGGCGCTGGCATTCCCGCTTTTTTCACACCCACCGGCTTTGGTACGATCGTCGCTGCAAACAAAGAAACTCGCGAATTCGACGGCCGCATGTACGTCATGGAACACGCGCTGAAAGCCGACTTTGCATTAGTAAAGGGCTGGAAGGGCGATAAGTGGGGCAATCTGATTTATCGAAAGACGGCCCGCAACTTCAATCCGATGATGGCGGCTGCCGCCAAGGTAACGATCGCGGAGGTCGAGCACCTGGTCGAGGTAGGAGAGTTAGATGCGGACCTGATTCACACTCCAAGTGTCTATGTGAATCGCATCTTCCAGGGCGAATTATACGAGAAGCGAATCGAGAAGCGAACGACGAGGAAAGCGTCGTAGGTCATTCGTCGTTGGTTAGAACGCCAACGACTAAGGACCAACGACCAACGACTATGCACAAACCTGGCAAAGATGTCGACAAGCGCGAGCGCATCGTGAAACGTATCGCGCAGGAACTTCGTGACGGCTTTTACGTGAATCTCGGCATCGGCATGCCTACGCTCGTGGCCAATTACGTTCCTGCCGGCATCGATGTGATCCTGCAAAGTGAGAATGGCATGCTCGGCATCGGCCCCTTTCCCGTCGAAGGGCAGGAGGATTGCGACCTGATTAATGCTGGCAAGGAAACCGTCAGCGAAATGGCGGGCACCGCGTATTTTTCAAGCGCGGACTCATTCGCCATGATCCGTGGCGGCCACGTCGACTTGAGCGTTCTGGGCGCCATGGAAGTGGACGAGGAAGGCAATCTGGCAAACTGGATGATTCCCGGGAAAATGGTGAAGGGCATGGGCGGCGCGATGGATCTGGTCGCGGGGGCGCGGCGTGTGATTATTGCCATGGAGCACACGACCAAAGATCTTCAGCCGAAAATCCTGGCGAAGTGTACGCTGCCGCTGACTGGCGTGAAAGTTGTGAACACAATTGTTACGGAGATGGCGGTCATTCAAGTGACGCCTGCGGGTCTGGTGCTGGAAGAGGTTGCGCCCGGCCTGAATGCCGATGACGTACAACGCGTCACCGAACCAAAATTAATCCTCAGCCCTGATCTTAAGACAATGGCAAGCTAAACCTCGCAGGCTAATCGGCGCCTGCCGCGCTTTTCATTCGTGCTGATTCAAATTCATCGCCTTTCTGCCAGCCCACGAGCTTGGTCAGGGACGCGGCTTCCCACCCCAACGCAAATCCGAATCGCGCCATCGCCGCATCGCCGGTGAAATCCATACTCGGGTGATATTCATCGCTCGGCTGGTGATAGTGCTTCGAGGTGTACTCTTCGGCCTGCTGTAACCCCCAAGCAGAATCGTGTCCTTTATACTTCGTGCCTTCGTTGACCGAGAATGCGGGAATGCCCACGCGCGCCAGGCTGAAGTGGTCGGAGCGATAGTAGTGTCCAGCCTCGGGACGTGAATCGGGGCGAATCGTCAATCGAAATGTTTTCGCCATGGCCTCGATCGCCGGATAAAAGGTGGTGCGCTCCGATCCCGAAACCTCCACTTCCTCAGGCGATCCGAGGGGCGGCACGTCGTCATAATTCAAATCGAGGCTGATCTCACCTGCGGGAATAGGCGGATGCTTACCCAGATACTCCGAGCCGAGCAAACCCTGCTCCTCCGCGGTCACTGACGCAAATAGAATCGAACGGCGAGGCTTCGCTGCAGCTTCCGAGTAGGCGCGCGCAATCTCCAGCAAAATACCGCAACCGGTCGCGTTATCGTTCGCGCCGTTGTAAATGTTGTCGCCCGGCATTTCCGGACGAATGCCGAGGTGGTCGTAGTGCGCGGTATACATCACAGCTTCGGTCCTGAGCTTGCGATCCGATCCCGGCAGCAGGGCCAACACGTTGTTTGATTCAAAGGGACGGATCTTGCTCACCATGTGCGCCTTCAATTTCACGGACAGCGTTACCGGATGAAAATCGCGAGAGCGCGCATCTGCCATCATTCTGTTGAGGTCCATGCCGGAGGTAGAGGCCATTTGTTTTGCCACCTCGAACTGGACCCAGGATGCGACCTTGAGTTTCGGTGTGCCGTCTAGCTTGAGGTACGACTTCTCGCCGGAATTGGAATTGCGGACGACCTCCCAGGGATAGCTGGCCATTTCAGTTTGATGGATGAGAATCGCACCTACCGCGCCTTTGCGGGCTGCCTCTTCGTATTTGTAAGTCCAGCGCCCATAATAGGTGAGCGCCTTCCCTTTGAAGAAATTCACATCATCGGAAGGCGGCTCGTTGACCAGCATCAGCAGAACTTTGCCGCGCACATCCAGGCCTTTGTAGTCGTCCCATTTATATTCTGGAGCTTCGATCCCGTAGCCCACATAGACGATGTCAGCGTCTACATCCGATTGCGGCTGTTGCGTCTGGTCGTAGGCGACGTATTGTTCGAGCGGCTTTAGATCGGTAACCGCTTCTTTCGATGAGACCAGTGAGAACGTAGTTTCCGTCGCCGGTGCGATGCCAACCATGGGAACTTTCTGCAAGTAGGCGCCGCTGTCCCCTACCGGCTTCAAGCCATAGAGGGCGAATTGGGTTCCGATGTATTCGGCCGCGATGTCGCCGCCACGCTGACCCGTACCGCGACCCTCAAGCAGGTCATGCGACAGAAAGCGAACGTGCGCCCGGATGCGCTCCGGATCGATTTTCTCCATGGCTCCGTAGGCCGCGCCCGGTAGACGCACAGAATCGGCCGGCGACTTGCCGTGTTTGTACGATGTCTGCGACGCGGAAATATTCGACAAGAAAAGCAGTGAGCAAAGCACAATGACGCTAGTGCGCATCCTCAGAAGCTCCAAGAATTGATGTTGGGACAAGGCTTTTATTGTACGGGAAAGCCCAAAAAACCAGCGTTACCAGTGGAGCGACCCTTCGGTTCCTTGGTAGCGCCGTCCGTCGGTTCCATGGCGGCGTCCCGGCCCCACCGCGAGGGCAAGATGCCCTCATGACATCCGGCAGGATGCGCTACTGAGGAAACGGCTTTTAGTTGTTCCCGCGGACCGCGGGCTAGTTCTTCGAACTTCAACCAGCGCGAAAATCGGCTACCACCTCACCCGCATGGAACACCGCTTTGGCCGCGCTCCCATTGGCCTCCGCCGCTTTGCGATTGATCTGTTCGATCTCTTTCCGGTCCCAGCCCACGCTGGAAATTTCAATCTCTCCATCTTGCCCAATCCAGAATACGGTGGGAACATTGGTCAGGCCGTAGGCATTCGACACGGAATAGGTGTTCGTGTCGTCCAATAGAATCGGGAAACTCACGCCGTATTCCTTCGCAAACGCGGCCGTGTCTTTTTTCTGATTCTGGGAGACACCCACAATGGTCACATTCTTTCCGCCATGGGCTTGGTGAATCCGCTCCAGAAACGGGAAGGCATATTGGCACACTGGGCAAGAGATTTTGAAGAAAGCTGCGACCACAGGACCGCGTGTTAGCGCGTCGCGTAAGGAGAATTGCTTTCCATCCATGGTTTGCAGTGTGAAATCCGGCGCGGATTTTCCCGCGCTCAGGGCAGCCATATCGTTTCCTCCAAAGATATTGCGAAGCCAATTCATCAACGCTTCTATTTTAGATCAGCTTCGCCGCGCGAAGGATCTTCCGCGTTAACCCCGTCAATGGCAGGGTCGTGACTCGGGCCTTTTGCACCCAACGACCGTCCAAGCCTTTAAGAACTGGGCTTCGCGCCACCCGGACCACATAGTCGGTCAGAGTGATGGAATGCCGGAGAGTAAACGACTCTGCGTTTGCACCGTTCGTGTCCGCGATCTCCGGCAACTCCCACATGCCTGGCATTAGTGTGGCTGTCTTCCGACGCTTGACCATGAATATCGCGCCATCCCGGCAAGCTAGCGCGTAATGGATTTCTCGCTTCGTCTGGCGATTTTTTTTCTTCGGTCTGTGGAACTCCCCTCGCGTCGTGCACAAATCTGACACGGGACACAATAGACATTGGGGCTGTCGCGGCAGACATATGGTTGCGCCTAGTTCCATCATCGCCTGGTTAAAATCACCAGGACGCCGCGGGTCCAGCAGTTCGTCCGCGGCGCGCCACAAACCTTCGCCGCCGAGATTCTTCCCTTGCAGGCGCTGTAACACGCGCTCCACATTTCCATCCACCACCGCAACTGGTTCGTCGAAAGCAATGCTGGCAATCGCGGCCGCCGTATAGCGACCGATCCCCGGCAGAGCGATCAAATCTTTGGTCTTCGCGGGAAAATCTCCCCGGTGCTCTTTCACAATCTTCCTCGCCGCCGCGTGCAGCATGCGGGCGCGCCGGTAGTAGCCTAGTCCGCTCCAGGCCGCCAACACCGATGACTCCCGCGCGGAAGCCAGTTTTTCGATTCTCGGAAAGCGCCGCAGAAATCTCTGGTAGTGGTCAATCACTGCGGCCACGCGAGTCTGCTGCAGCATGATTTCCGAGAGCCAGACGCGATAGGGATCTCGATTCTGCCTCCAGGGCAAATCGCGCTTATGCTGGTCAAACCATTGGAGCAACCGCTGCTGAAAAGGTCCTCTCGCACCCGCTCCGTCCATTTTCGAAGTGTGTTGTTCGACCGTCATCTATTCACGCCATACAACCTTCGGGCACTCTAACACTACAAACTAAGGATTACCGCCGGAGGTTATCGCATGGCGCGATTTTACTGCAACTTGGCAAAACTGTCGGACGTAGTTAGCCGCGTTTCGAAGGGTATGAGCGAAGATGCCTCCCGGTTGACCTTCGTCCATAAGCAGGAAATAATGGCTGAGCCTGGTATCCGCAATTTACGAGTGCCTGTCGCGCTCACGAAATCGAAGGGTCTCTATGAACGACTTCAACCGCAAGGTGGAAGAAGCATCGGCGCGCATCAACAAATCGGTAGCCGAGGCCGCGAACACGGTGGAGAAAGAAGCGGCGGAACTGCTCAACTATCTCAACGACGAGGTAGTACCGGCGGTCCGTCAGCACTCGACAAAAGCCTTGCGCATCGCAGCGGAGAAAATGACCCGCCTCGCCGACTATATGGAAAAGCATCAAGCTCCCCACAAGTAGACGATTCCTTCCTATGTCATCTTGAACGCTACTTGAGCCCCACTCGGAATCACTGTGCCACGACCGCTCTTGCTATCCTTCTTCTCTCCTTCTCGCTGACGGGTTGCGGAGGACACAAACAAGCGCACGTCGACGTCCCGCCTCCACCGCCGATGAGTGAACCTGACTCGCAAACCAAGTCTGTGAATACCGAACCCTCGGCCAAGACCATCGTCCCCGCACCAACAGAACAAGACGCGCCCGGGATTCCCGCGGATGCGAAACCGATTTCAGTGCAGACTGGCCTCGCCAGTTGGTACGGAGCTCCGTATCACAATCGCCGCGGGTCCAATGGCGAACTCTACAACATGAACGCGATGACCGCTGCTCATCGAACCCTTCCTTTGGGCTCGATTGTGCGCGTTACGAATGTGAAGACCGGGCACTCGGCTCTGGTGAGAATCACCGATCGAGGCCCCTTTGTGGAAGGCCGAGTCCTCGATCTTTCGCAAGCGGCAGCCAAAAAAGTGGACGTGTTGCAGCCTGGTGTTGCCATGGTCCGTATCGAAGTGTTGCGCACCCCCTCTTCCCTCGAAACGGGTGGGCGGTGGGCGGTGCAGATTGGCGCGTTCGAACAGGAGCACGCCGCGGATAAGTTGGCTGATCATTTGTCCCACCGCTATCAGACTGCGAAGGTGCAATGTTTCAGCAGCCCCGTCGGCGACTGGTGGGTGCGAGTCCGCGTGCAGGACGACAACCGTAAACTCGCCGAAGAGGTCGCGCGCACTACTCAGACTTCGCAAGGTTCTATCTTTCTGGTAAGGCTCGACTGAGCAGCTTCACGAACTGCTCGAATCGGAGAAAAATTCCTTACGAGTAGCTTGCCAGCACCAAGGGCTGCACTGCAATTTTCCGCGCCAATCAGATATAGTAGGCACGCGCCTTCCCCGTCCTGGCGACCTCCCCGCTGCCGCGGGTATGTCTCCAATCCCGAAATATGGACCTCTCATGAACGACTGTCTGTTTTGCCGCATCATCCGCGGGGAAATACCTTCCAAGAAAGTCTACGAAGACGAACATACCTACGCCTTCGATGACATCAATCCGCAAGCACCAACCCACGTACTGGTCGTTCCCAAGAAGCACGTCCGCGGATTGAAGGAGGCAATGGCCGAGGATGCCGAGCTCATAGGCTACTGTCACCTTGCTGCCGCGAATATTGCACGCCAACGCAGCATCGAGGACGGTTACCGCACCGTGCTCAACGTTGGTCCTCGCGCCGGGCAGTCCGTCTTTCACCTGCATGTGCATCTGCTGGGCGGCCGAAACATGCAATGGCCTCCGGGATGAAAGAGCTTTAAAGGTTTCGGTGAGCAACGGCTGAAGCCATGCCGCCTCCCACGAATTTACTCGCCGTGTCGGACGTTAGCAGCTACTTCATCTGAATGTCACTGGCTCGCGGCTTGGTCTTCGGGCGCACCGTGGCGACGCAGCAACTGAGGCAGGTTCTGCGAGAATGCGGAACGCGGTAATACCATGTCGCATCCGACTTCATGAGCCTTCTGCTTTAAGTCGCCCTGCACGTGGGACAGGAAACCGATAATCGAAGTCTTCTTCAGTTTGCTCTTAAGCTTTGGAATCAGAGTCAGCGGCTTGGCGTTCACATTATTCATGTCGAAGATGACCAGCGAGGGCTTTTCCTCGCCGTTTTGCTTGATACGCTCCAGCATGTCTTTTTCGTTCTTCACGAATTCGACTTTGACGTTAAGCTTGCGCGCGGTTTCCTGAATTTTGGCTTGGAAAAATAAGTCATCCACGAAAGCAAAGATTCTTGAATTGGCGTCCTCATTCGGAGGAAGCGGGTCCGGTTCCATGGGAGCATAAGACGGAGCAAATCCGGGACGGCCGCCCCGTCCGCGGGCTTTGTCTCCTCCGGTCGCCCCTCGATAGTTATGGTCCATGGGAGCGGTGTAGATCCCGCTCTGTTGCTGGCGATCGCGACCGCCGGGTTGCCCTGAGCGATTCGAGGGGCGACGTCCCCGCCGCCGTCTGCTTCGCCCTCCGCCTCCGGAGGGATTTCCGGGTCCAACATTCATATTGTTTCTCTTTGTGTGGTCCTGCGTTTTCAGTCCAGCCAAAAGGCGGACTCTATTTGGTGCAGCCGCTATCCGGATGGTGCGTCGCCTCGCGCACGTGCACCGAGCGTGCGTGGAAACCCAATGCGGTTGGAGTTCATCCGTGAATGATCTTTATCCGTCTAGGCGCCTGGAGCCGATGGGCGCGGGAGGCCAGCTAGGGAGCATGGCCGCTTGGGAACACTCTGATGGTATCTCTCACGGCGGATAGAGCGCAAGTCCTAACTAGCCGTAGTTTTGCACAGAAGTAACTGTAGCCCGGTTTTGTGGCCGGTTTCGGGACTCCGACGGGTGGGGTTGCTCCGCGTCTGTATTCGGTCATGGCTTATGCTTCGCGCGCCGTTCTTGAGCCTCGCGAGCGTTTCGGTTCGTGGCGAACACTCCGCCCCTCCACCAGATGAACCAGTTCTTCGCCCAAATTCTTAGTGTGATCTCCGGCGCGCTCGAAGGCTTGCGCCATCAACAGCAGGTTGGTGCTGTAGTCGCGGCGCTCGCCTTTGCCTTTCTTCTCCAGGTGCCGGCGGAAAACTTCGCGGCAGACTTGATCGATCTGGGAGTCTGTCTTCAATATCCAATTTGCCGATTCCAGATCGCGGTTCACAAATCCTTTGTGGACGACTTCCAGCATTCTTTCCAGGATGTCCGCCATGGCAATCAAATCCCGGCGGTCGTCGCGGAGAATTTTTGGAGTCAAGCGCTGCAGGCGTTGGGTTACCGACCAGGTCAAATCTCCAATGCGCTCTAAGTCGATGATGAATTTCAGGCAGGCGAGCAGTTCGCGTGCCTCCACTTCACTGACCTGCGTAATGGCATGCGTAATTCCGTCGTCGATCTTGCGTTCTGCGCGATCCAGCTCTTTCTCGCAGTCCTGCACCGCAATGAAGGCCATGTTCGAGGAATTCTCTAGAAAGTCCCGCAGGTTAAATGCGGCATCCTTGGCGACCAGGCAGGCCTGTTGCACCAGTCGGGTCATTTCCTTCGTGGACTCCAAATCTTGAACGGCTTTGCGTTTCATGGCTGTTCGTTGAACTGTCCTCTGGATGGATCTGCTCGGAATATTTCATGATAGCGCTGGAATGGTAAAGTTCGTGCCTTCGTGAAGATTAAAAGTTCGTGACAGACTGATCTAGCGCGAAACCTGCCTCGCCTAGTTCGGCCCGGACGAGGCGTCCGGCGCTACTTGTGCGTGGGATACGCCATTTACTTTGAGTTGCACCAGAAGCGATGCACGTTGCTCTTTCAGATTCCCTTAGAGTCTTATTTCCACTTGCCAACATAGGCCCAACTTCGGATAATGGGCACAGGAACGTTCCCTACAACCGTGTACCGCTATAGTCGAGCAGAGTTGCTGCGGATTCTCCGGCTCACGGCGCGTCAGTTGGCAGCTTGGGAAAAAGCTGAACTGGTAGCCGCCGCTGAGAGCTACTCCTTTTTTGACTTAATACAAATCAAGAAAATTCGGGATCTGTGCGCCCGCAAAGTTCGACCCGCAGTAATCCGGCGGTCGCTCGATGCTATGCAGAAACAGGTAGCCGGAATGGAAAATCCCTTGCTTGAAGCCGGGACCTTCAGCACCGGACATCGCATCGCTTTCCGCCACGAAGGCAGATTGCTTGAACCGATCGCCGGGCAGTTTATGTTCGACTTCTCTACCCGAGACAAGGTCGTGACCAGTACCACGCGCCCGCAGCCAGGACCTGTTCCCGCCGACGTTGCCGGACTTTTCGCCCGAGGCATTGCACTCGAGGAAGATCCCAATACTCAGACTCAGGCGATCGCCGCTTATCAGAGAGTGCTGGAACTGGATCCCGATCACGCGGCCGCGCACATCAACCTGGGCACGCTGCATTACAACCGGCAGGATTACACGCTATCGGAGAAGCATTACCGCGCCGCGATCACGATCGATCCACGCTATGCCTTGGCCTATTTCGATCTGGGCAATGTGCTGGATGAAACCGGCCGGGTCGCCGAGGCGATCCAGGCATACAACACCGCGCTGCAACTGGCCCCCACTTACGGCGATGCTCATTACAATGTGGCGCTGGCGTACGAGAAGGTTCGGGAGCCGCGTAAGGCTTTGAAGCACTGGCGCGCGTATGTGAAGCTGGATACCAGCGGGCCCTGGGCGGTGCATGCGCGCAACCAGATTCAGCGCATTTTGCAGGCTGATGGGCTCAAGTTGGTCCCCAAATAAAACCAATTCTGTAGGACACTCTCCTCTGTAGCGCCGCCGTCTCGGCGGCTATCGTAGTGGCGTCCCGCCTGCACGGCGTGGGCAGAATGCCGGCGCTACAAAATCGTTGAGCTAAAGGTGCTAGAATTCTTGGTTCGTTCATACTCATCCGAAGGTGCCTTCCATGCCTGATGTTCTGCAGCTTCCCTCGCCGGCTCCGCTGACCAGCTTCACCGAAGATGAAATCCTGTTTCGCGACAATATTCGGCAGTTCGCCGAAGAGAAGGTGCGTCCGCTAGTCAAGGAGATGGATGAAAAAGGTGTGTTTGAGAAGGACCTCATCCATCAATTCTTTCAGCTCGGGTTGATGGGAATCGAGGTGCCCGAGCAATACGGTGGCGCTGGCGGCAAGTTCTTTGAGGCGATTCTGGCGGTGGAAGAACTTTCGCGCGTGGACGCTTCCGCGGGCGTGATCGTCGACGTACAAAACACTCTGGTTAACAACGCACTGCTCCGCTGGACGTCTGAGGAGCAGAAAAAACGCTATCTGCCGCGAATGGTTGCGGACCTGTGTGGTGCGTACGCACTGAGCGAGGCGGGTTCGGGCTCGGACGCGTTTGCGCTGCAGACTAAAGCGGAACCGAAAGGCACCGACTACGTTCTCAACGGGCGCAAGTTGTGGATCACGAATGGCAAAGAGGCCGGCGTCTTTATCCTGTTTGCCACGGTCGATCCCGCGGCGGGCTACAAAGGCATCACGGCTTTCATCATCGAAAAAGAATTCCCCGGATTCACCGTCGGCAAGAAGGAAGACAAGCTCGGAATTCGCGCTTCCTCAACCTGTGAATTGATTCTCGAGGATTGCCGCGTTCCGAAGGCCAATGTGCTGGGCGAAGTGGGCAAGGGATACAAGATCGCTATTGAAACTTTGAACGAAGGCCGCATCGGGATCGGGGCGCAGATGGCGGGCGTGGCCCGCGGTGCCTGGGAATACGCCGCGAAATACGCGCAAGAGCGCAAGCAGTTCGGGAAAACAATCGCGGATTTCCAGGGCATCCAGTTTCAGATCGCACAGATGGCCACCGAAATTGAAGCCGCCCGGCTCATGGTGTACAACGCCGCTCGTATGAAAGATGCCGGCATGCCGTTCGTCAAAGAGGCAGCTATGGCGAAATTGTTCTCTTCCCAGGTGGCCGAGCGGGTGACATCGCTGGCTATCGAGATTTATGGCGGCTATGGATTCACGAAAGACTATCCCGTAGAAAAGTACTGGCGCGATTCGAAGATTGGCAAAATTTACGAAGGCACGTCGAACATGCAGCTGGCGACCATCGCGAAGCTGGTGATGAACTCGAAGTAGAAGCTGACGTCACTATGCGAGACTTAAAATCCCTACGCTGTCAGAGTTAGCGGCAGCGTAGGGATCCTAGCTCATTCCTAGTGGACGGTAACGCTGACCGCCTTCGACGGGATACCGTTCGCCACGACCTCAAGCGAGCTAGCTCCAGTTTCCATTTTGGCGGGGACGTCGAAGTTCGTAAAAACCGTCGCCGTACCTGTGGCTACTCCCATGGTGCTGTGGTTGTGCGTCTTGGCATAAAAGACGTGGCCGGTTGCATGGTTGGTGATCCGCACCAAGGGGTAATTGGTCGCGGTTTCGAACTCGTCCCCAAATGCAGCCGCTTGTGACAAGCCGTTGAACTGCTGGCCGGAGATCTTGTAAGTCGAGCCGCGCTTTACGGTAGTTGGAGATGAAGTGATCTTCGGCGCCCACGAGCTCTTATAGGTTCCAGTGGAGGTGTAGGCGTATGCACCCGCGACAAGCACTTCACCGGTAGGCATTACGATCAAACTACCGAAGCCCTCCACTGTGGGAGTCAGGGTCGACCCATCGAACTCATACATAGTTCCGGAATCACCCAGCACCAGTACCCGGCCATTGGTGAGAAGGGCGGCAAACGAATCGCCGGCGGCGTCGCCGTTTGGAAAGTCCGGACCGGCACTCCATTTATCTGTGCCGGACGCTGTCGGGTTATAGATCGCCGTGTGACCAGCGCTGGCGCCCAGGTGGAGCGCGCCGGTAGCGAAAACCGTGCCATCCGGACGCAAGATGCCTGGTCCCACTTCTCCGGGAGGACAATATATGTACTGATTGTGGTTTCCGTAGTGGAGGCAACCCTCTTGGGGAGGTCCCTGCAAATTCGCCACTGTACTTCCAGCGCTCGTCCAGCTTTGCGAAGTCGGATCGTAGATCTCTGAGTTGGGATTATGCTTGACGTCGTAGGTCAGGACGGTGCCGTCCGGCAGAAGGGTCCAGCCCTCCTCGGCATCGAAGTCGCTCTTGCCGGCAGAGCCCAGCGCGGTCCATTTAAGCGTCGCCGGATCCAATATCGCCATGTCTTTATTAGTTTTGCGTCCCTCCAGGAATTTGCCGTTAGGCAGCACGAGCGACGGCGAGTCCCCGATGTCATACCATCCCTTTGGTGGCGCGACCATGGTCCACTTGTCCGCCTTGGGGTCGTAAATGGCGCTTTGGTTGGTGAGAGTGAATTGGGCGCCGCAGTTACTATATTCGCCGCCACTGATGAGCAGGCGGCCGTCGGCCAGCACAGCCCCAGCCATCGCATAGGGAGCATATCCCGAAGGCAGGCTGGCAATCTGTTTCCAGGTTCCCTTGACGTAGCTGCCGGACTTGGTGGGCGTGAGCTTCCACCAATCCGCACAGCTGCCACCCTGAACCACCACTGATCCATCGGTCAGCAGAAATTCCACAATCGCGCCGTTGGGCGCTGCATGAACGAGGGGCGTCAGTTTTTGTGCCAACGAGATAGCTGAGAGTGCAAACAGAAGTATGGTTATCGCGCGAGAGAGCTTCTTTGACATAAATCACCTTTCATGGAGTGATACACAATAGCGAGTATGGCGCTGGGAGACTGAGCGCAGGTCCGCAATGCTAGCACAGGCGCACCGTCTGCTGGCAACAGGAAAGCGCGGGCAAGGGCCACGAAAACGGTCTAGTTTCGTTTTTGACGCGGGTTGACCGCAAAGTTTGCGTACGAAAACACGGATATGACGAAACGTTGGTAAGAAGATGATCTAATTTTCAGTTACTCCGCAAACATTTTCAGCACGAGATGTCCGGCGCCGAACATCTTTCGGATTCTTGAGAAAGAGTAAAGAGCGAAGAATCCCGTCACCGCTGTCATAGCTGCACAGGGATTCCTCGCTCCCATCGGAATCAGCGAGGTCAGGATTGATGCTAGTTGACCGTAATGCTAACTCGCTTGGACGGAATGCCGTTCGCTACCACTTCGAGAGTGCTGGCTCCAGTTTCGATACCCGCAGGGACATCGAAGTTGGTCGAAACCTTCGCTTTGCCGGTGGCCACGCCCATGGTGCTATGGTCGTGGGTTTTCGCGTAGAAAACATGTTTGCTGGCGTTGTTCGTAATTCTTACCAGCGGGTAATTCGTCGCAGTTTCGAACTCGTCCCCGAAGGCAGCCGCCTGCGACAGTCCATTGAACTGCTGGCCAGAAATTTTATACGTGGAGCCGCGGGTCACTGACTTAGGAAAGGTTGTAATCACGGGCGCCCACGACTGCTGGTATTTTCCGATTGGGTTATAGACCGCGACGGTATTGCTTTCAGCGAGCACCTGCCCCGTCGGCAGCATCAGGATGGGAGCCACACCTGCTACCTTGTCGATCGTAAGCTTGCTCCCATCGAAATCGTAAAGCGCGCCGGAGTTGCCCAAGACCAACACGTTTCCATTCGGCAGCAGCACGGCAAAAGAGTCTCCTGCATTGTCACCGTTGGGGAAGTCCGGGCCTACCGTCCATTTGCCTGTTGTGGGGTGATAGATGGCCGTGTGTCCAGCGCCGCTCCCACCGTTCGATGCCGAGCCAGTCGCGAACACCGTGCCATCGGGCCGAAGCACGCCCGGGCCTACCTCTCCCGGCGGATGGTAACAGCCACCGCCATAAGGGATACAACTCCCCTGATAAGGCGAGTGCAAATCGACGATGGTGCTGCCGGCGCTAACCCATTTGTGCTGCCCATCGATATATCGTTCCGAGTGCGGAGCATGTTTCACATCGAAGGTCAGGATGGAACCGTCGGGCATGAGCGTCCAGCCCTCTTCCGCGTTGAAGTCACTCTTGCCGGCGTCGTTCAACTCCGTCCACTGCAGCGTGGCGGGATCCAGCGCCGCCAGCCGATGATCCAACTTTCTTCCCACTACGTACCGGCCATCCGGCAGTATGGCCGACGGAGAGTCTCCGATATAGCCCCAGCCCTTCGGATGGCCGAGCCGAGTCCAGGTATCTTTGGCAGGATCGTAAATCGCCGCCAGGTTCGTGAGTGAGAAACCACCATTGTTGTATTCCCCACCTACAATCACCAGACGACCATCGGCTAGAACAGCAGACGAAAAGGCATCAGGCACGTATCCGGAAGGAAGGCTGGCAATCTGCTTCCAGGTTCCATTGACGTAACTTCCCTTCTCGTCGGGGGTGAGCTTGGCCCAATCCGATAGGCCGTTGCCCTGGGTGATCACTGTACCGTCTGTCATCAAAAAACTTATTCCGGAACCGTCCGGAGGCTGGTGAACGAGGGTCTGCAACGTCTGCGCCAGCGAGAGGCCGGAGGCCGCGAGCAGAAGAATGAGCACTAGAGATCGTTTCTTGAGCATAGAGCACCTTTTCTGGAGTGCAACAACCATGAGTATGGCGCTGGGAGCAGAGCGCAGGGCGCAATGCTAGCACAGTTGCAACCCTCGTTGGCATTGGAAAAGTACGATTGACGCGCAAGAAACAAGACAAAAGAACGTAGTTTTTGTATTCGCAGAGGGCATGAGCCGATGTAGTGCCCAAGGCGTAAAAATGCTTCAGCTATTGAGCAAGTAATTTCACTTGCCAACTGATGGGCTGTCAGCCTCGTTCCAGAGCAGTGGCAAAGGCATCGAGGGAGAGCGAGCGCAACAGATTTCGGCGCATACCCCTTTCGACTTCAGCCAGGCGATCGGAAGCGAGTGTAATCCACTCAAAGTCGGCAGATTCAGCCAGGGCTTTCAGCTCAGGCTGGACATCCGTGTTGCAAATCAGCTCCGGTGTCCCGGAATTGAGGAACGTCAAGTCCTGGAGCAACGAATAGACTGCGCGCAGTAGCTTTTCCGTTTTATCGCGACCCTCGGCATCGGCTCGATAGGTTTCCGTGATCTTGAACAGTTCACTGTGGTCGTTGCCGCGAAGAGCGGAACCAAGAATCGCGAGAGCGTGAGCACGAGCAGCGGTGTAGGCAGCAAGATCGAAGCTGCGGGCGCGACCGACGGCGCCTTCGGAGAGACGTGCCAGCAGCGCGCGCTGTTTCGGGTTCCAATCGGGGCGGTTCTTCGCCAGATATTGTTCGACTTCCTCTGCAGGAAGCGCGTTGAGCGTTACCACCATTGAACGCGACCGGATCGTCGGCAACAACTCGCCTGCATTCTCCGTCAACAGAAAGATAGTGGCGAACTCAGGCGGTTCTTCGAGTACTTTCAGCAAAGAGTTGGCGGCTTCTTTCATGAACGCAGAATCGGTGAAAATATAAACTCGCTCCTTGGCTTCGCCGGGCCGGTAGTAGATTGTCTCAATCACTCGCCGCACCTGATCCACTTTGATCATCATCTGCGGCGGATCGGGCGGAATCACCAAGACATCGGGATGAGTTTGAACGAAAAGCCGCGTCTCTTTCTTATCGGTTTCGCGCAGACCTTCGCGGGCCTCAACCGCCTCGGCAAAGCGGGCCTCAAGATCTTCCGCCTGCGCTATCCGGACGCAATTCGAACACTGGCCGCAAAAATCAGGCAGGCCATTTGTAGCGAGTGGCGTCAGACAATTCATGGCCTTGGCAAGCATCAGCGCAAGGGTGTACTTGCCCGAACCAGTGTGGCCGGCCAGGATTACAGCCTGGGGAAAACGGCCGCGCTCCAGCATATCGCGCAGGTTACGGACGGCATCCGAGTTGCCGTAAAAATCAGAGAAGGGCATGAGCAGCAATCAGCAATCAGTCAGTTCAGGATAACTCCTGCGGGAGGGAACTGTCTTCACGCACCCGGCGCGTTGTCTAGGCCTTATCCCTGCGCGCGGCATGCAACCGGCTGTGATGCTGATAGCTGGCCGCTGAATGTTGAGCGCTCGAATTTGCCGTCAGCTTCAACCTCCGCCGCACGACATCCACGATTTGTCTGTGAGTTTCCTCGGGAGTGCCGCGAGCATCCACCACGATCATGCGCTGCGGTTCGCGGGCCGCGATAGCGAGATACGCACTTCGCACCCGACCAAAAAACGCACGGCTTTCCTGCTCGAAGCGGTTCTCGTCGCTCTTTGTCCGGTCATCCTTGCCGGCTTGACTCTTATTTCGGCGGCGCGCCCGATCCACGCTCGCGGCCACATCCGAATCCATCAAGATTGTGAGGTCAGGCTGCAGACCGTCGCATAGAAGTCGATGCAGCGCCAACACGACCTCGCTACCCAACTTGCGCCCGCCACCCTGATACGCCTCAGTCGAATCCGTAAAGCGATCGCAGAGCACGACTCGACCTTCGGCAAGCGCGGGCTGGATAACTTCCGCGATGTGCTGCGCTCTCGCGGCGAACATGAGGGTCAACTCGGCCAGCGGGGCAAGTGAGGATGTTTTCGTATCGAGCAAAAGCTGGCGAATTTTTTCTCCCGTGGGCGTACCGCCAGGTTCGCGAGTGGTCACCACAGACACGCCCTGGGCGCTCAACACCTCCGCCAGTTTCTTCAGTTGAGTGCTTTTACCACAACCGTCGAGTCCTTCGAAGGTAATGAACCAGCCGTGCTGAGTGTGGGGGGACACGACGAGCATCATAGCAAAGCGCTCACTTGAAGTTACTGCCACCGGGAACTCACAACTCCGCTGTCTGAGTTTCTCACTGGCAGGGAATAACCCGGATCCCTCCCTTTGCTCGGGATGACAACAGGACTACAAGAAGAAAATTAAGGGACGGTTAAGGTGCATGAATGAAAACTGTCCATGGTCCCGGCATACCGTGACGGCAGTCCGCGCGACTGATATAGTCATTGGTTCTTTGCCTGGGTCGTCAATTTTTCTCCATCAAGGAGCTCCATGGCTTCATCTCGCTGGGTTCGGTTTTTGTTAGTTGTGGTTTGCACCATCGCAATGCCACTTGCAGCGCAAAAAAATAAGACAGCATCAAAATCGCCGGCGCCCACTATCACCATTGCCGTGGATGCAAGCCAGGCTCCACGGAAGATTTTCCATGCACAACTGACGATTCCTGCGACTGCGGGCACGCTCACCCTCTATTATCCCAAATGGATTCCCGGCGAGCATGGGCCGACGGGCCCGATCCAGGACTTGGCCGGGCTGAAGTTCACCGCCAACGGACAGACGTTGAAATGGCGCCGAGACCTGCTCGACGGATGGACCGTACACGTCGAAGTGCCCACTGGAGTTTCCGCTGTGAATGCGTCGCTGGATTTTATTTCACCCGTGGGGCAGGAAGGCCTGTTCACCGGTGGGCCGTCAGCTACGGACAAGATGACCGTGTTGAGCTGGAACACTGTTTTGTTGTATCCCGCGGGATGGACCTCCGATGAGCTCACCTACCAGGCAAACCTGCGTTTGCCAGAGGGCTGGAAGTTTGGCACGCCGCTGCCCGTCGCCTCGCAGTCGGGAGCTGATCTGAAATTCAATCCCGTGTCGCTGACCACGCTGGTGGATTCTCCCGTGATTGCCGGCGAATACCTCCGCGTGGTGCCTTTGAGCGAGAACCCGCGTCAGGAGATCGACATTGCGGCCGATCATGCCGGGGATCTTGATGCGCCGCCAGACGTCCTTGACCACTACAAGACTTTGACCGATCAGGCATTGAAGCTATTCGGGGCGCAACACTTCCGCGATTACCACTTTCTGTACAGCCTGAGCAATCACGTGGCGCACTTCGGACTGGAGCATCATGAATCGAATGACAGCCGTAGTTCGGAGCGCTCTCTGGTCGACGCGGACCCGCGGCTTCTGGCTTCAGGACTGCTTTCCCATGAATATGTTCATTCATGGAACGGGAAGTACCGGCGCCCGGCCGACTTGGCCACTCCAGACTACGAGAAGTCCATGCAGGACGATCTGCTGTGGGTCTACGAGGGCCTCACTTCGTATTTAGGTGACACGCTGAGCGCTCGCAGCGGAATCCGTACCCCGGATCAGTTCCGTGACAATTTGGCTTCGATGGCGGCTCGTCTGGATCACGTTCCGGGCCGCACTTGGCGCAATCTGCAAGACACAGCGGATGGAGTGCCATGGATGCAGGGTGCCCCACCCCAGTGGGAATCCTGGCGGCGAACGGTAGATTATTACGACGAAGACGTTCTGAACTGGCTGTGGGTGGATACGATCATCCGCGAGCAGACTCATGGTCAGAAGTCGATAGACGATTTTTGTCGTCTTTTCCACGGCGGGCAGAGTGGGCCACCACAGGTGAAAACCTACACTTTTGACGATGTGGTGAACACGCTGAATCAGGTCGCTCCCTATGACTGGCGTGGGTTCTTGACGGAACGGCTTACCAACCACGGACCCGGAGCGCCGCTCACGGGCATCGAGCGCAGTGGTTGGAAGTTGGTCTACGACGAGACACCATCAGAACTGGCAAAGGTGCGTAAGCGCGAACTGAGAGAGGTCAACGCGGAATACTCCATCGGACTGCTGCTGGATGATAATGGAAACATCGTCGATACAGTGGAAGGAATGCTGGCGGCAAAGGCAGGCATAGGGCCTGGGATGAAGCTTGTGGCAGTGAACGGAAAGCGCTTCTCCGCAGATATTTTGGACGACGTGTTGAAAGCAACGAAGAACACCTCTGACCCGATTGAGTTGCTGGTGGAGAACACCGACTACTACAAGATTTACAAGCTTGACTATCACGATGGCGCGAAGTATCCGCACCTGGCGCGGGACGAATCCAAACCGGACATGCTCACCGAGATTATTAAGGCGCGGTAGTTGGCAACTGGTCGCGTCGGCAATTCGACAGTGCGGTGCCTTGTATAATCAAGAGCAGGCCCGCATCTCTTTTGGAAGGTGATTTCTTGAACACACCCATGGCTCCTCGTCCCGGTCAACCGCCGCAAGGCCCGCAACCGCTTCCGGGCGTGGAAACAATTGTCGCAGTCGGTTCCGGCAAAGGCGGAGTCGGAAAAACCACGTTGGCGGTGAACCTGGCGCTCGCCATGTCCAAGCTCGGCCACAAGGTGGGACTGCTCGATGCTGACGTGTACGGCCCCAACGTGCCGCTTATGCTCGGCATCAACGCGCAACCCAGAGTTCTTGCCGACAATCGCATCGAACCCATCGACTCTCACGGGCTCAAAGTTATTTCCGTCGGCCTCTTGAACCCGGGGGACAAGCCACTGATCTGGCGCGGGCCGATGCTGCACTCGATCATTAAACAGTTTCTCGGATCGGTAGAGTGGGGGCAACTAGATTACCTAGTCGTGGACCTGCCGCCAGGCACGGGAGACGTTTCACTTTCGCTGATTCAGACGGTTCCGCTCACCGGGGCAATCGTAGTCTCCACACCATCGGACGTTTCGCTGCAGGACGCTCGCAAGGCCATCGAAATGTTTCGCCAGATGAAAGTGGACCTGGTGGGCATGGTTGAAAACATGAGCTATTTTGTCTGTCCGCACTGTAATCACGAAGTCGATATTTTTTCGCGCGGCGGCGCAGAGAAAACGGCTAAGCAGTTCGGCGTTTCTTTCCTGGGAAATGTTCAACTCGATCCCGACATCCGCAAGTCGGGAGACAGCGGGAAACCCACGGTTCTCGAGGGTGAAAGCTCTCCGCACGCCAAGTCGCTTTTTGATTTCGCCCGAAACGTTATCGCGCGTGTCGGCGAGATCAAGTCCACCGCTGGAGAAAGCGTAATCCAGATCCAGTAGAAACATTGCTTGCGATGTCTCGGATTTCTTTGTTATTTCAAAGTTTGGCTCCGAGGTGGCAATCCTTGAGACTAGCGTTTCCTGGCTGACAGCTGATGGCTGACAGCTGATGGCTGAAAGCTGATGGCTCATATTTGGAACCTGCGACATACAGCATTATCCTCCCGGCTTACAACGAAAGCGCGCGCATCGCGGCCACGCTGGACAAGATTCTTGCGCACGCTACCAATCGCGGCTGGAACCTTGAAATCATCGTGGTGAACGACGGATCGACTGACACTACGGCGAATATCGTTTGCGAGTATGCGAGAAAGCATCCGATACTACGCCTGCTGGAGAATCCTGGGAACCGGGGCAAGGGATATAGCGTCCGCAACGGGATGCTGCATGCCAAAGGTGAGATTTTACTGTTTAGCGATGCGGATCTTTCCTCTCCGATTGAAGAGGCGGAGAAGCTGTTTGAAGCAATTGGCAAGGGCGCGGACATCGCCGTCGGCTCGCGTTGGATGGATCCGCGGCTGCAGATTCGGAGGCAGCCTCTATACCGCCGGGTCTTCGGACGCATCTTCAACCTGGCGTTGCGCGTCGTTCTAGGCTTGCAGTTCAAAGATACGCAGTGCGGGTTCAAGGCGTTCACGCGGCGGAGCGCGCGAGCCATTTTTTCGTTGCAGAAAATCGAACGCTGGGGCTTTGACCCTGAATTGCTTTTTCTGGCTGCGAAATCCGGGTTCGTGGTGCGGGAGGTCCCAGTCGCATGGTCGCATCGCGAAGGCACGCGGCTCCATCCTTTGCGCGACGGCATCCGCATGTTTGGCGAATTGCTGAAGATCCGCTGGTTCGCGCTGAAGGGGAATTACACTCCAGCCCAGCCTGTTTCCCAACCAATGTAAAACCTGCGTCAGCGACTAGGCGGCATTGACTGCGTTTCGAGTTGCTGTGATTTTTTGCCGGAATGCCAGCAAGGCATCATCCAGCGTGGGATGCACATCGAAAACCGACAGCAAGTTAGTAAGCTCCAGTAGCTGCCGAATCCGGGGATTGGCGCCAGCCAGTTTCAACGAGCATCCACTGGCTCGAATCCACATATGTACGACCACCAACTCGCCCAGACCGGCACTATCGATAACCTCCAAGTCACTGAGCTCGACTATAAGCTGACGGGCATTGGGCAAGAGCTGGGCTATTTTTTCAGAGAATGCGGTGGCTTCGTCGCGATAGGTAAAGCGGCCCCTGCAGAAAAGGACCGTGATGTCATCGATTGCGCGGGTCTCCAAATCTAACTTCAAACTGTACTCCTTGTCCAGCCTGCAAAACGCTTGCGGGGTCGTAGACTCTCACTCTAAGAATGTTTTGTTTTTGAAGTTGTTAATGTAATTGGATGTTTGTTGGGTGGTTCCGGCACTGTGAAAATTCAGTTAAATGTTTGAGGCCGCCAAAAGAACGGAATCCTCGGCATCCTGATTTCCGCCAAGAAGCATCCAAGTAACCTCAGCCACAAGCCGGATTTCAAATGGCAGGAGGGTAGGTTTCTGCGTAAAATTCTAGCAATTGCCGTCACTCTTTTTATACTCGGAAGTGCTGGTTACGCCCAAATTCCCGGTGGGAACGTCTTCGTCGGGTACTCCTACCTGAGTGCGGATCTGGTCTCAAATGGCCGCACAAACCTGAATGGCTGGAATGGTTCGGTGGAGGGGAAAGTTTTGCCGTTTATTGGACTGGTAGCCGATTTCAGCGGGCACTACGGCTCCGTTCCCCTTGCCGTGAATCCCACATGCACCGCAATCATCGGCGCGGCCTGTTCCGGCCTAACCGGCAGCGCGA
Organism: Terriglobales bacterium; assembly: GCA_035567135.1. GTDB lineage: Bacteria > Acidobacteriota > Terriglobia > Terriglobales > Acidobacteriaceae > JABDBE01. The sequence goes on along the minus strand of DATMQI010000265.1, from coordinate 89,485 downwards.
ATGTCCACAGTTTCTTGTTTGGTCCGCGCGTTTCGGTTTCCGTGGGGAAGGTCCGGCCGTTCGCTCACGCTTTGATCGGCGCTGCGCACCTCAGCGAGAGTGCATCCCTGTTATCGAGTTCGGACACCTCATTTGCTTACGCGGTGGGTGGCGGCCTCGACTATCACTTGATCCCTCTTATCAGTTGGCGCTTGCAGGGCGACCTGCTGCAAACCCGATTCTTCAGCAACACGCAGAATAATGTCCGTATCTCGACCGGAATCGTGGTTCGTTTCTAGCCAGGTAAGCATGACTTGGCTCCACGATCACCATCGTCAGACCATCGTCTCGCATTGAATTGGAGTGGCTGTGCGCTCGGCGCACTTTTCTAGAATGACGGGCACTTCGAACAGCGCTCGATTCGAGTACGCGCTGGCATTGAGGCGGAGTTGATTGAAGTTCGAACTCTGCAGTAGGCGCTGAACCGCGGGCGCAATTTCCTTGAAGCTGTTCACGACAATTCCGAAGCCCTTCTCGGTAACCCATTGCGCGTTGTAGCGCTCTTGCGGCAGCGTTTTGGCATTGCATTCCACGATTACCGGCAAGTGGAACTGCAGGGCCTCGCTGATTGAGCCGGGCCCGGGTTTTCCGATAAAGAAGTCGGCCAATGCCATATAGGACTCAACATTCGCCGTAAATCCTTGAACTGCGATCGGCTTTTTCGTTTTGAGGCCTCGTAGCTCAGCTGCGAGTTCATCATTATGTCCACAAAGCAAGATCAATTGGACGCCGCTGTTGCTTTCGTCTAGTCTCCTGACAATGTCAACCATCACCCGGGACCCATGACCTCCGAAGAGCACAATTCCAGTTGGGCAATCGGGTTCAAGGCCGAGCCTCCTGCGCTCAGAGACGCGATCGACGGTGTTCTTTTGATAAAACTTTGGTTTCAAAACCATTCCTGATGTCTCGAAGACACGATCGGAACGATGCCCCATTGCCAGCGCCTGCTGTTTTGCCCTTTCGGTCGCGACAATGATGTATTCGGACTCGCGCTCGATCCAAAAGTGCGGCGGGTAATCCGCCAAGTCCGTTAGCAGCGTGACAAATGGCGTTAATTGTGGCGTTCGCAAGCTCTCAGCCAGTGCTCGATTGAAGTGTGGAATTACAGAGAGCACCAGATCTGCCGGTTGCCGTGACCAGTAAGTTCGCAGCGCCGTCACCAGCCAGGGATGCGAGATACGGATTGCTACCAGCAGAACCTTAAGCAACTGCGGCGTGAACCGCGTCCAGCCTTTTCGGAGAATGAGGTTGTACATGTCTTCAATGTGGAGACCGGTGACGCGATGAAGCACGTCGAGCGGAGCCAGCAATTCTTGAACGTTCAAGAGACTGACTTCCCAGGGCTGCTCCTGTATTTCGAGAGTGGACTTGAGGGCGTCGGCCGTGCTGCGGTGTCCGCCACCGGCGTGGTGGAAAACGATGGTCAGTTTGCGCAAGAATCTCCTGACGGGGCGTTGCCAAGAGCAGTAGCGTCAGCCACCAATATTTTCGTATTCTGCATCTTCGGATAGTTGAACTCTCGAATCCTCAGCAGCATCATCTGGACGCTCGTGATATTCATGAATCAGCACTCCCGCCGCATCAATCGTGATGTAGGTAAGTCGTTCGTCCACCCATCCGCCTGCGTTGTAGTAGTGAATACCGTCTTTCTCCTGGTGCATGGCCTCGTGAGTGTGGCCGCAGAAAATGCGGTCCGCCTTGTGTAGACGGCCGTGAAACAGCGCCCCCGACGCCACTTTGTGCGACATGCGCAGCCAGCGGGTATTGATGCGGTCAATGAACCGGGCCACGGGCTTGCCCTTCAGATCAAGTCTCTGCACCAGCAGATAGAGTAGCGTGCCAAAATAATTGAGACGAAGGTTATTCGCCAGCAACCGGTCGAACTGATGGCCATGAATGGCCAAGTGACGCAAACCAGCAAATTCCCATGCATACTCTTGAAATACGCGCACCCCGACCAGATGAGACATAATGTCTGCGAGGCCCTGGTCGTGATTGCCCTCGACCCAGACCACTTCCAGATCACGCTTAGGATTTGAGAGCTTGCGGATGTATCCCAGAAATTTCCAATGTTCCTTGGTCAGCCTGCGGAAATTGAGGTCGGCGAAGATGTCGCCGAGAAGGATCAGCCGCCGAAAGCGGTTTTGCTTTAGCATGCGAGTGGCCTCGCGCGCACGGCTGGTCTCCGCGCCCAAATGGACGTCGGAGAGGATCAGCGTATCGTAGACGGGCGGATCCATACTCTATTTCTAACGTGCGAATGTTACGGGACGATGAAATGAACATAACAATGCGGTAAACATGTATCGAGTGAGGTAACGCCCAGCTGGTTACTATGCGAGGCGAAATGTCGAATAGGGATGCGGAGTTTTACTTCTGAACCGGCGGCACGTACTCCTTGGGCGGGGCCGCGCCTTCACCGAAGAAATACTGCTCCATCTGTTTAACGATGGCCTCCTGATCCTCCCGGCGAGCTGGATTCAGGCGATATTCATTCAGGAGCATCTTGCAAAATTCCGTCCAACCCCTCCAGGCATCCTGAGAGACGTTGTCGTAAATCTTCTTTCCGAATTCCGTGTCAAAGGGTGGCTCATCCAAGCCTGGGAGTTCCTTGTGCAATTTGACACAGAAGACCATACGCTGAGCCATATTTTCCCTCAAACTCGATCTAAAAAAATTATCTCACACTAAACTAGATCAGCAGGCCTCTCGTGAAATCTCACGTCTACTTATTGGAGCGAAACGACTAGAATCCGTCCATCCGAATGGTAGCCGTCGCCCGTGGCATTCTTCGCATCCTGCACGGGATTTGGCGGGAGGTAGTAAGCAATACTCTTCACTTTGCCTCCCTTTTGCAGACTGCTGCCAATATTTTCCCGCTCGCCATCGACGTTGGGATCAATCTTGTGCGTCACACTCCCATTGCGTTTGTCTTTGGCGAAGCCGATGTCATGCGTTCCGGCGCCGACCCAGACTGTTTGTCCATTCCAGGTAAATGGCGCCTTCCACAGCCGGAAGTGATGCCGGCTAGCGACCATGGCGATGGGCTCAGCTTGCTCGTAACCGAAATCCTGCGGGCGGTCGAAGAGGTAAAGCGTGCTCATCGGCATTGCCAGGTAGTCCTTGCTTTCGTAAGTCGTCATGGCAGCTTCCAGAACAGCTTTCCTGTTGCTGGTGTCTGCCACGTGAAAGTTGGCGGCGTCGAACGCACTTTGCACCTGCTTCTCCGAGCCAATAATCACGAAGTTCACCATGTCCCCAAGGTTCTTGAGTTGGTCGTTGACGCGGCGGGGCAAGCCATCGATGTCCTTACGAAGACCAACATCCAGCGGAGCGTCGGAGATTTTCAAAGCCGGAGACGCGGCGGTGTTAGCCGAACCAGCTTGCACGCCGAATTGTCCCGCAGCGAAAATCTCGGCGGCAGTCGTCAATTGTTGCTTTAAAACCCCTCCCCGACTCGATGCGGCCTGCGCCTGGTGATGGACTTTGACTGCGAAACTTCCCTTGCAAGGCGGAGTATTCCCGGCGTTGACCCCAAGAAACAGATGTCCGGGAGAATCGACCTTTATTTCCCTGCTGCCACCGATTACAAGCGGACTTCCTTGCGCCTGCAATTTCACGATCAGAGCTCCAGGAAGCGCATCGGCGACCGGAAGCCCTTGGGTCGAGGCGCCGCTCACGCCCTGCGGATCGCATTTCTGTGTGCTACTAGCGGTGATATCAAGAATGTCCCCAGTTTGAACATCTATGCCCGTATCAGTCCACGGCTGAGTCGTGGCGACATCAAACGAATAATCCTTTTCACTCGAAGTTGCGGATGGCGCGGTTTGCGCCAAGCCTCCGCACACAGCGAGAAAAGCCGTACCGAAGATCGCGAAAGTTTGAATCCAGCGCCTCATAAGCACCTCTCTACCTGAAAAGGAACCCCCACTGTAAATCTATCCGCATTTTCCACTACCGTGACATTTTCGCCTGGAAGACGAGCAGTTGCCGGGCTCGGCCAACTTGCCATCCGGACCGATGCAGGTTTGCGTATGGATGCACCAGAACAAGCCCTCATTTGAAGGAGGCACAGTCGGATCGGGCTCGGTAAGAATGAATTGTGCTTTCCAGCGCAGGGCGGGGCACAGGGCCGGATGATTCGTGTTAAAGCGATCGGATTCCTGCAGGGGCGATTGTCTGATCACGCGGCACCTCCCGAAGCGGCTTTCAAGATGACCCTCTTCACCGCAACTTTTGCGAGTTGAACCTTGTAAGCATTGTGACTGAGCGGCGTGGCACTCTGGAGCGCGCCTTCCGCAGCCGCTTTAGCTGCCTCCTCGGAAATACCGCCGTGAATGCGCGCAGCCTTATTCAGCGCGGCCTCGCCATCTCCGGCGCGCCAAGGAACGGGCGCAACCGCGCCTAACACCAGACGGCAGCCAAATAGATCCGATCCCTGCATATTCAGCGCGACCGCCGCCACCGCAAGCGGCCAGTCAAAGGCCTGCTTCTGTCGAATCTCATAGTGCGCGACTTTCAGGTCACGGATCGGAGGCAAGAGGATTTCCGCAATGATCTCGTTCGGCCGCAGATCATGCTCGCGCTCGGTTTCGGTTTTCGGAATTATGTAGAACCGCTCCAGCGACTGCACTCGGGGGCCATGCGGCCCAACCAGTTGAAGCACAGCTCCGTAGGCTATCAGTACGGGAACAATAGATGACGGACTAACGAATTTGGCGGGACCATCGTTGCCGAGAATTGCATGGTAACGATTTTCGCCCTCAGTAACTAGGTCCTTGCCTGCTTCGTTTTTTGGCAGCAGCCCAAAGCCTCCCCGAAAATACCAGCATCGCGGACGCTGACAGAGATTGCCGCCAATCGTAGCCATGTTACGAATCTGCGGGCTGGCAGCGTCGTTGATCGCCTCCGCCAACGCGGGATAGTCCTTGACCACATTCACATTGTCAGCCAGTTCGCCCAACGTGGCGAGCGCGCCGACGCGAAGTCCCTTTGGCCCGAGTGTGACTCCGCTCATTTCCTTGATCTGCTTGATGTTCACGAGCCGTTTGGGATGGACCACATCATCCTTCATCAAAGCCAGTAGATCAGTACCACCCGCCAGCACTTCGGCTTGGCCCCAGGTCGCACCCAGGAGTCCAACCGCCTGTTCTTTCGTAGTCGGGCTGGCGTATTCAAAACTTCTCATCACGCACCTGCCTTCCGTTGATTCAGCGCCGCGAGCACTTTGTCGGGCGTGATCGGCAGAAACGAAACCCGGGCGCCAATCGCATTCGCCACTGCATTCGCAATCGCCGCTCCCGGAGAAATCACCGGCGGCTCGCCTAATCCGATCACGCCGCGTTCGTCATAACCCTTTCCGGTCATCATGTGAACCACGAGTTCGGGAATGTCATTGAGGCCGGCGAGCCGGTAGAACTCCATGTTCGGATTGAGCATGCGCCCAGTCGCCTGGTCCATTACTTTTTCTTCGAAGAGCGCATAGCTGATGCCCATGGTGAGTGCGCCGTAGCAACTGCTCTCGGCTGTCTTGAGGTCAATGATCAGCCCACAATCCTGCACCGCGACCATTTTCTTTACTTTTACAATGCCGGTTTCGGTATCGACTTCGACGTCAGCCATTCCCACTCCGCCAACGCCGCTATTGGTGAGATCGGGATGATTGTTGCCGGCCACTTGATCGTTGTGTCCGCGCGCCGTAAGCGGCATTGCACCCATTTTCGCGCAAGCCTGTTTCCAGTCCAACGAACGGCTCGGGTCACTCTTCACTCGCACCGTTCTGTTCACGCATTCCAGATCTTCGGGCTGAGCATTGAGGGCCGGAGCAACTTTACCGAATAGCGCTTCGCGGGCATCCACGGCGGCGCGCCGCGTAGAGGAACTCACTCCTCCGGGCGTGGTGGAACCACCCGAACCTCCGGAAGGAGGATAGAGCGTGTCGCCGATGTAAAGATTGATTGCCTCGATCGGAATACCTAGCGTCTCGGCCGCGACGATGACGATCGTAGTGCGTGTTCCGGTTCCTAGATCCTGCGTCCCCATTTTTATATCTACGGAGCCGTCAGGATGGATAGTGAGATCGCAATCGCTGGCGTGACCGCGTCCGCCCCAGGTGTGAATCGAGAGTCCGAGGCCGCGCGCGACGTTTCCGGAGACATTCTGGCCGCGCGGACGCCACTTTTCTTTCCACCCCATCAGGTCGGCAGCGACGGCTAGTTCCTCGCGATAAACGTCGCGACGCGGTCCAGCAATCTCAAGGTTCTTGAGCCAGAGATCCAAAGGATCCATGTTGAGCTTGGCTGCGAGATCGTCCAATGCTCCCATGCTGATGACAGCGGCCTGCGGATGGTTAGGAGCACGCCAGGCGCGGGCAGGGCCGATGTTGTTGCGAATTGCGGTGTGTTCCTTGCGTTGGTTGGGAATTCCGAAGACGTACGGAATCGGCGGCATGCCGCCTCCACCCGGACCGCCGGTTCCCCAGGATTGCGACTGCCACCCTGTGATGGTTCCGTCTTTTCTCGCCGCCACTTTCACGCGAGCGTAAGCCGAGGGACGCGCGCCTGCAACTTTCAATTCCGCATCGCGCTCCAGCATGATCCGTACCGGCTTTCCGCCGGCTTTTCTGGAAAGCCGTGCCGCAGCGATGTCCCACCGATCGGCGGCAAACTTGCTCCCAAAGCCACCGCCAATGTTGTCCTGGTGAATCCGAATGTTGGCTGCCGAAACCCCAAGCGGCTCCGCCATTTGTGCCGCGATGCCAGACACATTTTGCGTGGAGATGTGGGTGAACAGATGGTCTTTGTCGGCCCACTCCGAAACCGAACCGTGAGGTTCGAGGCAACAGTGAACAATCACGGGCGCACCGTAAAGACCTTCAGACACCACATCGGCTTCCGCGAACGCTTTGTCAGGGTCCCCGCTGGTTTGTGTCGCAGTTTTCTGATAGTTGGAGTGGTGCGCCGCCTTCACCTCGTGATACGGAGCCTGACGGATGGCCGCGAGAACAGCCTCAGACGCACCCTCGCCCTCCATGTCTTTCAGGAAGTCATTGTCAACTTTGAAAGTGACGCCGTGCTCCTGAAGGTATTGAGCCAGCTGTGCGTCGGGTATTTGATTGCTGATAGCATCGTCGATGTCGTCCTGGCTCATGGGCCCGGCGGCTTCACCGGCGCCAGCAGGAGGCTCGGCGTCGCTCACCAGGTACGACAACGGCTGATACTTTACTTTGATCAGCCGAACCGCATCTTCCGCCGTGGACTCATCGACTGCCGCAACCGCGACGATTTCATCTCCAGCCCATTGAGCGGTAGCGTCGGGCTTCTGAATGATCTCGACCGCTTTTACGCCGGGCAGCTTTTCTGCTGCGCTGGTGTCGATGCTGACGATCTTCGCTTTCGCATAAGGGGAGCGCAGAACCTTGCCAAACAGCATGTTCGCGCCATGATAGTCGTAGGTGTACTTGGCGCGGCCGGAGACTTTGACAGGCGAGTCCACGCGTGAAATGCGCTTGCCAATCAGGGTGCGATGGTCTGCATCGGGCCAATTGTAGTCGGGCATCAGGCTCCCTTCCGCGCCATCTGCGCGATTGCGAGGTGGATTCCGTGATAGGTGCCGCATCGGCAAAGATTCCCGCTGAGGCCGCGCCGGATCTCGTCAGAACTCGCCTGAGGGTGTTGATCAAGAAACGCTTTGAAGGCCACGACGAATCCGGGCGTGCAGAAACCGCATTGCGAAGCGTCGTTGTCGACAAACGCCTGTTGGATGGGGTGCAGAGTTTCGCCCTGCATCAGAGACTCAACCGTAGTGATCTCCTTGCCCTGTGCGTCAATCGCCAGAACCGAGCACGCATAAACCGCCCGGTGGTCCAGGAGTACAGTGCAGGCGCCACACTCGCCGCGATCGCAGACCCGCTTGGCGCCGGTGATGTCAAGCTGATCACGGAGCGCGTCCAGCAGAGTGACACGCGGCTCAAGCTTCAAGGTATGTTTTTCGCCGTTCACAGTAAGCTCGACCGGAACCTTTCCCGGACCAAAAACCTTTACCGGCTGACCATCAGCTTGAACGATTTTGGTTCCAAGAATAGGTACACTCGCCGCTGAAATCGTGGAAATCTTCAGGAAGTCGCGGCGGGAGACGCCGGAATTATCGTCAACTTTTTCCTTGGGCTCATCTTTCAATGGATCGTCGTGCATTCAATCTCCCAATAATGAAAATACTCCGACAACAGGATTAGACAAAGTGTAGACCGTTTCGGTTAGTCCATTGGATGTAGTATCTGAACCGCGAGTTTGTTTTACTTAAAAAAGTGGGCTTGTCGTCGCATTGCAGATGCTGAAGTTGCCCCTGGTAAAGAGCCTTCGACATAATTCACGTCGGGACAGCCGAGGGCCGCTCCCCCACGCGACCCATTGGTGGTTACCAGTTGATGACCGCAACTCGCAACTGTTTGCCGACCCTGAGCGGCAACCTCATTGGTGGTGGCCCAGTTTGTGAGAAGTACGGTTCCTTCAGCACGTGGTCTTCGACTCGTACCGAGCCCTGCTTCAGTTTTCTCCCGGCATCGGTTGCGGAAGCCGCGAGCCCACACCGAACCAAAACGCGATCTGCCCTTACTGTCGCGGCGGGGCCGCGGTCGGTATTGACGACATGCCCTCCGATCTCGGCAAGGGTGATGAAGACCTCTTCCGCATCTCGCGGCACCTCACGCTTCTGGAACTGCTTCGCCCAATCCTCACTGGCTTTCGCCGCAGCATCGGCGGAATGAAAATCCGCCACGATGCGTCGCGCCAGATCCTTTTTCGCCTGCATTGGATGTGATTCCCGCATCATCTTGTCGATTTCGGCTATAGACACGTCTGTCAGCAGTTCGTAGTACCTCCACATTATCTCGTCGGAAATCGACATAATCTTTCCGTACATTTCGAGCGGCGGTTCGTGGATGCCGATTGCGTTGCCCAGCGACTTCGACATCTTCTGCACGCCGTCAAGACCCTCCAGAATCGGCGTGGTGAGCACGACTTGCGGTTCTTGGCCATAAGCCCGCTGCAGTTCGCGTCCTACCAAAAGGTTGAACTTCTGGTCCGTTCCGCCAAGTTCGACGTCGGCCTCGAGCGCGACCGAGTCGTAGCCTTGAGCCAGCGGATAGAGCAACTCGTGGACCGCAATGGGTTTCTCTTCCAGAAAGCGTTTGTGAAAGTCCTCGCGCTCGAGCATTTGCGAGACGGTGTATTTCGCCGCAAGACGGATGAAGTCGTCCGCGGTAAACTTCGCAAACCAGCGACGGTTGAAATCAATAACGGTCTTCTCCGCATCAAGGATCTTGAAGACCTGTGCCTTGTAGGTTTCAGCGTTCTGCTCAATCTGCTCGCGGGAGAGCGGCGGGCGTGTCGCAGAGCGCCCTGTCGGATCTCCAATCATCCCGGTGAAATCGCCGATCAAGAAGATGACTGTGTGTCCGAGATCTTGAAAGTGCTTAAGCTTGCGCAACACGACCGTGTGGCCGAGGTGCAAGTCCGGCGCAGTTGGATCCATGCCGAGTTTCACGCGTAAGGGTTTGTCGGTGGCACGAGACTTCTCCAACTTGGCTCGAAGCTCGCTCTCGCGAATGATTTCCGCGCTGCCTTTTTTTATGTAGGCTAACTGCTCGTCAACCGGAGCAAAGTTTGGCATGCAGTTTTGATTATAAGCAAATGGGTGTGTCCCCTCTGCCGAACTGCTTTCAGTCAGAGCAAAGCGAAACTGTACTATGCGTGTTTCGCGGCTCCCGCCAGCAGTCTTCGCCCTTTGATCTCAAACTCTCCGTCCAGCACGATCTTGATCGCCTCGCTGTAGGCAACGTGCTCCTGCTCGAGAATGCGGGCGGACAAGGTGTGTTCGTCATCGGTATCAAGTACGGGAATGGCCTTCTGCAGAATGATGGGGCCGTGGTCGAGTTCTTCGTCCACGAAATGCACCGTGCATCCGGAAACCTTTACGCCATAGGCGAAGGCTTGTTCCTGCGCTTCGAGTCCAGGAAAAGCGGGCAATAAAGACGGATGAATGTTGAGAATGCGTCGCGGAAATTGTTGCACGAACCAAGGTGAGAGCAGCCGCATATATCCGGCAAGGCAGACCAAGTCCACTTTGTTTTTTTGGAGGGCAGCAACGACTTCACGATCGTGCTCAGCCCGGTCCTTGTCCCTAGAGGGAATTACCAACGAAGTGAGTCCTAGAGCCCGAGCGGTTTCGATACCTCGCGCATCCGCCCGATTGGAAATAACGACGGCGATGCGAGCGCCAGGAATTCGCCCAGTTGCCACATTCTTAGCAATCGCTTCGAAGTTCGAACCGCGCCCGGAGAGAAGGATGCCAAGGTTTTTCATCGAAGGTCAAACACGTCAGACCATCATAATAATCCAGCATCGACCGTCCGCGCCTTAATGAACCCCGACATCCCACTCGCGAACTATTTCCCCATGGAAGCGGAGGTTGTTGCTTGACCAGGTTGCCCATTGGCTACAATCTCGCCCAGTAACTTTTGATCCTGATCTGCCAGCGTCGCGGGAAGCTTTGCGTAAGCGAGTTGCTCCGCGGAAGCCTGACCATCCGTGATGATGTACTGAACGAAGTTCTTCACCACTTCGGTTTTCTTAGCGTCCTTGCCCTGTTTAGGAACTAACAAGTACGTCAAACCGCAAATCGGATAGGCATCGCGCGCCGAAGCGGGAGGGTCAACAATTGGAGTGCGGACATCCTTTGCCAAGTCATCGCTGAATGCGTCGATGGCGGCGGTTGTGGTTGCGGGGCTCGCGTCTACCCAGTTTCCCGCTTGATTGCGAACCTGCGCAACCGGCAGATTGTTCTCTTTGGCGTAAGTCAATTCGACATACCCAATGGCTCCTTGGGTCTGCTTAATGACGCCGGTCACACCTTCGCTACCCTTTCCGCCCAGACCCGTCGGCCAACTCACCGAAATTCCCTTTCCCACCTGCTTGGCCCATTCAGGACTGACCTTCGCAAGGTAGGTGGTGAATATATTTGTGGTTCCGCTTCCGTCAGAACGGTGAGCAACGACGATTGGGATGTTCGACAAGGAGACGCCGGGATTGTCCTTTTTCACCGCCGGGTCCTGCCAGGTCTTGATCTTGCCGAGGAAAATGCCGGAGAGGGTAGCCGCGCTGAGTTTCAGCGGGGTCTTTAATTCGGGCAGATTATAGGTGATGCACACGGGGCCGGCGCTCTCCGGAATCTGAACCAGAGCCGGCATATCCTTCAAGTGCTCATCATCCAGCGCCGCATCACTCGCACCAAAATCAACCAACCCCTGCTTGAGTTGCTGAATCCCCCCTCCGCTACCGATCGATTGGTAGTTGATCTGGACGCCGGGATGGCTCGTCTGGAAGGAGCTGATCCAGCGCGTCATGATCGGGTAGATGAAGGTGCTGCCAGCCCCGAGGATCGAGTTGCTTTCTCCCGAGGATTCAGCCCCCTGCGGTTTCAGCGACTTATTGGAATTGCATGCAAGAGTAAATGTGAGGCTTATAAGTGCAAAACCTAGCCGCGCGATCTTCTGATGGTTATGCATTGGTAAACGTCCTTTCCTTCTCAGATTTTTCCGAGACTCCCAAGTGGACTCAATTTCGATGCATTACGGAATAATGGATTGTTAAAAAGAGATTAAAAAGTTCTGCCACAGCTCGGGACCGAAGACCACACACGACCTCTAAAATACTGCTACGTCCGATCTAGCCGCTTCAGGTTGCCCCCTTTTGTCCGGATTCGATATAGTCTTTGAAAGACATGTACAAAGACTTCCGCACTGTAGACCGCTGGACCAAGAAGGAAGTGCACTGCATTTATGAGGCGCTGATTGTGGCCATTGCCACTCGGCACGCGGATGCCGTGGACATCAAGTTTCTGGTGGACGGCCGTCCGGTCTGGGTCGCCCTTCCGCATCCTGCGTGGGTCGAGTATCAGAAGCGAACCGGAAAGTTGATTACCGACCCGCTTGCCGTAGAAATTGCTGGGCACTATCTCAAAGAAGCGCTGGAGTCCGGCGAAGGTATGGACCGGGAAATGTACTCGCTCACCGTCGAACAGACTCTCCAGCACCTTGAGGCCGCGGTGGGAGAGAGCGTTGGTGCTCAACCCGTCAGTTAAACTGGCGTCGTCCGGCCTGTTCAGCAAATCGAAGAGACAATGCTCGTTATCTCGCGGTAGAGTTGCGAATTCCCGCGACGCCCATCATGCGTCCCGTTATGCCCTTTTCCGCTCGATAGGAAAATAGCAGGTCAGGACGGCAAGCCGTGCATAGCGTCGAGGCGCTGATATTTTTCGGCGAGACGCCAGCGCTAATCAGTTGACGGCGGTTTGCTTCGACCAGATCCAGGAAAAGCTTCGGAGGAAGCTCACCGTGACCGGGAGCCCGTGCAGTGAGAAACAGCAGCGGATACTTTTCGCGAACCGGGTCCGATTCTTTGACTTCACGAAATAAATCGTCAGCATAGGAGAACTGTGATTCAAACTGCTGGCGCACCTCGGAGCCGACGTCGTAGCAACACGTGTGAATTCCAGGACCGATGGCCGCTTTAATATTCTTTGGCAGAGTACCGAACCAGCGATGCATTTCCCCCACTCCCTTTTCAACAACACGTTTGACCGTCCCGCGCCAACCCGCATGAAAAACCCCAACAGCTCTTTGCCGGGTATCCACCAGAATGATCGGCAGGCAATCGGCCGTTTGGATGCCAAGGAGGATCCCCGGCATCCGAGTGATGAGGCCATCGCCCACCAAAGGTTGGCTTGGCAACTCAGCCACGCAGTGAATCAGGTCGGAATGAATCTGGCGTAGGGTAACAAGGGGCCACAGTTTTTTGCCGCCACTGGCGCCGACCTGCAATAAGAAAGCCGCTCGGTTGCGCTCGACCAGCCTGCGAGAGTCTTGCTGGGTGAATCCGAGGTTGAGAGCGTGCCGGCCGTAAACGTTTGAAAATCCACTGGTTCGCGTGCTGAATCCATGAACCAGCCAGGGAATGCGCGTGAAGGTTTCAGAATGCAGAATTGTAGGTCGACCCTGGTTTGCTTTCTTAATGTGCACCAAACCATACTAACAATCTAAGCCACTGCTCCGAGAAGTGGACCAGTCGGTTTTTTCTGCGCGGTATAATCCGGCATACCGTGATTAAATGAGCGCCTCGCCAACCCGGAGGACAAGTATGAGTCGCACTGTGCAAATCAGGAGTGGAATAATCGTTGGTCTGATTGGCCTTTGCTTGGGAGTGTTCTTGTTGCTGCTGGATCGCTCGGCGGCCGCGCCACAACCCCAGAGCAACATTTCATCCGACCCGCGTTTGCAGAACGCCTACAAGTTTCAGCAAGGCGGATGGACCTATGTCCACCTGGAGGGTTCACCCGAGCACATCGGCTTTCAGCACGGTTATTTGCTGGCGCACGAGATTGCCGATGCCTTCGAGACAATCAAACTTGAGGACACGCACAGCACCAGGCGCGACTGGGAGTTTTTCAGAAAAGCCGCGCGTGAAATGCTTTGGCCGAAGATCGATGCGGAATATTAGCAGGAACTTACCGGGATCGTCGAGGGACTCAAGGCCCAAGGCGTCGCGATGGACCTTGATGATCTTGTTGCGCTCAACGCCTTCGAAGAACTCCCCGGTTACTACGTGCCATGGTATGACCAGCAGCAACACGTCGCAGGCGCGCCGCGACTCTCGAGTCCAGGGAATTGCAGCGCGTTTATTGCTACCGGAAGTTACACTCGCGACCACCAGATCGTAATCGCGCACAACAACTGGACCAGTTACCTGGTCGGCTCACGCTGGGTCATGGTTTTCGATATTGTTCCCGAACACGGGAACCGCATTTTGATGGATGGATTCCCCGGAGTCATTACCAGCGACGATGACTTCGGCGTGAACTCCGCCGGAATCATGATTGCGGAGACGACTATTGCGCAATTTGTCGGCTGGGATCCGCAAGGCAAGCCGGAGTTCGTGCGCTCGCGCAAGGCCCTGCAATATGCCAATTCGATTGACGACTACGCCCGCATCGTTAAGGAAGGCAACAATGGCGGCTACGCCAATGACTGGCTCATCGGAGATCGCAAGACCGGCGAAATTGGATATCTTGAGCTGGGCTTGAAACACACACCGATGTGGCGGACCAAAGACGGATATTTTGTCAGTTCCAACTTTGCCCGCGATCCCGCAGTGATCCGAGACGAGACCTCCGGCTTCGATCCCAAGGACGCGTCTACATCGCCCAACGCTCGCCATGTCCGCTGGGAGCAACTCATCAAGCAATCCAAGGGACAAATCGACGTCGGCATGGCAGAGAGTTTTATGGCCGACCACTTCGATAGCTTCGAAAAGAAAGAACAGGCGAATGAACGTAGTTTATGCGGTCACACGGACGCCTCGCCAAGGGGCGTGAAGCTTTGGGACTGGGCCCCGTACTATCCGGGAGGCGCGGTTCAGGGGAAGGCGACAGATAGCAGCATGGCTCAGCATATGAGTTTTCAGGCACGCGCAGGGCATCCCTGTGGTCAGGATTTTGTCGCCAAAGATTTCTTAACCGCGCATCCGGATTATTCCTGGGAAGCGCCTCTGCTTCGTAACATGAAGTCGGGTCCGTGGACGTTATTCCACGCTGGACAGAGCGCGGGTCAGTGATCGACAAGTGATGGACTGCGTTTGTGCCAGGCAGTGGCCCGCTCATACGCGTGTGCAAGCTGTAGAACAATGTCTTCTCTCCAGTGCGAACCGATGATTTGCAGTCCGATAGGAAGACCTGCGTTGGTAAATCCGCAAGGAATCGAGATCGCCGGCAGCCCCCACACATTCATTGGTCGGGTATTGCGAAGCAGCAACAGTTCCCGCGGACGGAGCAGATCTGGGTTCTGCTTCAGTTCATCGATCGCAGGCGCCGGAACGGGTGTTGTAGGAGTTACGAGGACGTCTACGTCTTCGAACACGTTGTGAATCTTGCTCCGAATGTTTTTGAGTTCGCGGCGGCTCTGCTCAAGTTCCTCAGCGCTGATGTCCTCGCCTCTGCGGATGCGTCGCAACGTTTCCGGCAGGTATAGCTCAGGGGTCCGCGAAACGAACTCGGCGTGATATGCGAAGGCCTCCGCAGTTTGCAGCGTTCGGTCGGTAGGGACTTCGAGCTCGATCTCATAAAGATCACCGGCGAGGGTTTTTATTACGCCGAGAGCGTGTTCCACCACCGAAGCAACTTCCGGATCAAGATCCTCGTAGAAGAATTTCCGGGGAACGCCGATCCTCATCGTCTTCAATCCGTCCGGGATGGCCGCGAAATATTCACCGACTGGCATATCGGTACTGTTGGCATCTTTCGCGTCGTAACCTGCAATCGCCTGCAACAGCACCGCCGTATCCGAGACCGTGCGCGCGATTGGGCCGATATGATCGAGCGACAGCGACAGCGGGATTGCGCCGCGAACACTCACGCGTCCATACGTGGGCTTCAGGCCGACATCTCCGCATAATGCAGCCGGTTCACGAACCGAGCCGGCAGTATCCGTTCCGATGGCGCCATAAACAAGACCTGCGGCTACAGATGCGGCCGATCCTCCCGACGAACCTCCGGCGATGCACGCGGGATTCCAGGGATTACGAACCTCGCCGTAATAGCTGATCATCGAACTGCCGCCGTACGCGCATTCATGCAGGTTCTGCTTACCCAACAGGACGGCTCCAACATTGTTTAGACGGCGAACTATTTCAGCATCTTCTGCAGGGACCCGATCCTTGAATAAAGCGCTGGCCGCCGTGGTGCGGACACCGGCGGTATCAATGAGGTCTTTTAGAGCAAGCGGGATGCCATGCAGCGGTCCGCGCCAGCGTCCCTGCAAGATTTCGCTTTCGGCGCTGCGAGCCTGCGCGAGAGCGGACTCTGCAGTCACGGTGATAAAGGCATTTAGCGTGGGGTTGAGCTTTTCAATGCGCGCCAGGCAGTTCTTCGTCAACTCCACGGGAGACAATTCCCGTTTGCGCAACAACTCGCTGGTTTCCATAATGGATGATGGGAGCATGTTTTTTCTTCCCGATTCCAACCGGCTGATCAATTATCTGCAGGCGCCATGTTTTGCCTCCTGCGAAGAGCCTATAATCTTTACTTTGCCTCCGGCGGAGGCGCAAGAATTACACCATGGCACAAATGACTGCAACTCCCGTCGCCACCCATGGCTTTCTCCTCGATGGTAAATGGATCGAAGAAGGCGAGCAGGTCGAAATACAAGCCCCCTACGATGGTAGCGTTGTGGGCCGGGTGTTTCAGGGAAGGCGTGAGCATGCCGATGCGGCGATCGCGGCCGCGGTCAAGGCTTTTGGTACTACGAGACGACTTCCGGCATTTGAGCGGCAACGCGTGCTGCGCCGCGTGGCGGAGAACATTGCTCAACGTAAGGAAGAGTTTGCCCACACTTTAGCGCAAGAAGCAGGAAAGCCGATCAAGGCGGCGCGTAGCGAAGTCGAACGAACCATCTTCACCTTCACCGTCGCCGCCGAGGAAAGCACGCGTATCTACGGTGAGTATCTGCCGCTGGATTTGCAGGAATTCACGGTGGGGCGCTGGGGAATTGTGCGCCGTTTTCCACTGGGACCGGTTGCCGGAATCACGCCGTTCAATTTTCCGCTCAATTTAGTCGCGCACAAAGTGGCCCCGGCGATTGCCAGTGGCTGCACCATGGTGCTGAAGCCTGCGCCGCAAACGCCACTCAGTGCATTGCTCATGGCTGAGGCCGTACAGCAGGCGGGTTGGCCGGATGGCGCTTTGAATGTTCTTCCCCTTTCCGACGATGACGCGGGATTGCTGGTGACCGACGAGCGCCTGAAGCTCATCACCTTCACCGGAAGTGCCGCGGTCGGGTGGGACATCAAGCGTCGAGCTGGCAAAAAGAAAGTCGCCCTCGAACTTGGCGGGAACGCGGGAGTGATCGTTCACAGCGATGCTGATCTGACCTACGCCGCCGAGCGCTGCGTAACCGGGGGGTTCGCCTATGCGGGGCAGTCTTGTATTTCGGTCCAGCGCATCCTGGTGGAGCGATCGGTTTTGGAAAAATTCAGGGACCTCTTTGTGGCAGGGGTGAAAAAACTGAAAACTGGAGATCCGTTGGAAGAGTCAACGGATGTGGGCCCGCTGATTCGTGAAAGTGACGCCATCCGCGCCAGCGACTGGATACAAGAGGCAGTGCGCGGCGGCGCCCGATTGCTGTGTGGTGGACAACGCAAGGGATCGGTCCTTGAGCCGACCGTTCTGACCGGGACGCGCGCGGAGATGAAGGTAAACTGTCAGGAAATTTTCGCCCCGGTTGTCACCATTGAGCCATATGACGACTCTTACAGTGCATTGAGGCAAATTAATAGCTCTCAATACGGTTTGCAGGCGGGAATATTTACGCGGGATGCCAAGCTGTTGTTCAGCGCATACGAAGAGCTCGAAGTGGGAGCTTTGATGGCCGGAGACGTTCCGACGTTTCGTATTGATCACATGCCCTACGGTGGGGTTAAGGATTCGGGATTGGGACGTGAAGGCTTGCGTTCTGCGATTGAGGAGATGACGGAGCCGAAGCTGCTGGTGATGAACCTGCGGTAAGCGGCGAATGGAAGTTGAATGGTTGCGGGCAATCACAAGGCGGCGCAAGCTGGTATAATCACAAGTTTTCGTGCTCAACATCACGGTTTCGTGTGACTGCTTTTTCAAAGAGGGCCGCGTTCAACTGGGGACGACGTTCGATGTCCCTGCTGCACTGAAAGTTAATGCAGATTTTTCATCGCAGTACCAACACAATCTCCCGCGCCACGATTTACGGGGCCGCATTCCTTGTCGCGGCGCTGCTATGGGCGGTGCTCGAACTGCAGCGCTCACCCTACATCACTTACGCCAAAGTGGCGCGCCCACAGCCGGTGCCTTTCAGCCATCAGCACCACGTAGGGGGTCTTGGCATTGACTGCCGCTACTGCCACACTTCGGTTGAAAATTCTTCGTTCGCCGGGATTCCTCCAACCAAGACCTGTATCAACTGCCACTCCCAGATTTGGACGGGAGCGCCGCTGCTTGAACCTGTGCGCGAGAGTTTCCGCACCGGCAAATCTCTGGTATGGACTCGAGTCAACGATTTACCCGATTTCGTTTATTTCGATCACAGCATTCACATCAACAAGGGTGTGGGCTGCAACACCTGCCACGGGCCGGTTGACCGTATGCCGCTCATGTTCAACTACGCATCGCTGCAAATGGAGTGGTGCCTGGAGTGCCATCGCGCGCCGGAGAAGAATTTGCGTCCGCGCGACCAGGTGTTCAATATGCGCTACGAGCAACCCACAACCGACAAGCCCGTGGTGCTAGAAGGCAAGGTCTATACCGACCAGCTTTCGTTGGGGAAAGATTTGGTGAGGAAATACAACTTGCGCACGGTGACGGACATCACGAGTTGTTCAACCTGTCATCGGTAGAGACGTAGTTAGCTACGTCCGTACAGCGACGAAGTTTGAATACGAGATGGAAGAACACAATAACAAGCACCATCGCGAGGAAGTTTGTCCCAGCAAAAAGGACAAACTCGACTTGAAAACGGCTCGCGCCCAAATCGCAGGGACGAACGGTCCGGAGTATTGGCGCAGCCTGGAAGAATTCGCAGGCAGCTCTGAATTTCAGGAGATGATGCATCGTGAGTTCCCCAAAGGCGCGTCGGAGTGGCTGGACGCGGTTTCTCGCCGCGGATTCCTGAAGCTGATGGGCGCTTCACTCGCGATGGCAGGCATGACCGCCTGCACCAAGCAGCCCATGGAGCCGATTGTTCCCTACGTGCGGCAGCCGGAAGAAGTCATTCCCGGGCGTCCGCTTTTTTTTGCGACCGCATTCACCTTGAGCGGATACGCCAGTCCGATCCTGGTTGAAAGTCATCTCTATCGTCCAACCAAAATTGAGGGCAACAAGCAGCATCCCGCGAGCCTGGGCGGGACGGATGTTTTCGCGCAGGCGTCCATCCTCGAAATGTATGACCCCGATCGCTCGCAGACCATCACATATTTGGGCGACGTGCGCACCTGGGGAGGATTCTTAGAGGCGGTCCGCGGACCTCTTAGCGCTCAGAAGGCAGTACAGGGCGCGGGCATCCGCATCCTGACGCGCACCGTTTCTTCTCCCGCGCTCGCCGATCAGTTGCGGTCGGTGCTGAAGCTCTATCCGCAGGCGAAGTGGCACGTATATGAACCGGTGAATCGGGACAATGTGCTCGAAGGGGCGAAGATGGCTTTTGGCCAACCGGTCGAGACGCAGTACCGGCTGGAAAACGCCGACGTGATCGTCTCGCTCGACGCCGATTTTCTCTATGCAGGATTTCCCGGAAGCACGCGCTACATACACGACTTCGCCAAGCGCCGCAATCCGGATGCAGGCAATATGAGCAGGCTGTATGTGATCGAAAGCACACCCAGTTCAACCGGGGTGAAGGCGGATCATCGCTTGCCCTTGCCATCGATCAAGGTTGAAATGTTTGCAAGAGCGCTTGGGTCGGTGCTCGGAATGAATACCGGCGGCGATGGGACGCTGGACACCCAGCAGGCGAAGTTCGTCGCGGCGATCGCTCGGGAACTGCAGAACCATCACGGTTCCAGCGCCGTGATGGTTGGCGATCACCAGCCTCCGGCGGTTCACGCTTTGGCCCACGCCATCAATCAAGTGCTTGGCAACGTGGGAAAAACAGTTTTCTATACCGACCCTGTCGATGCTAACCCAGTAAACCAGACCGATTCGATCAAGGATCTGGTTGCCGACATGCGTGCTGGCAAAGTGGACATGCTGTTCATCCTTGGCGCGAATCCCGCCTACGATGCGCCCGCTGACCTGAGCTTTGTTGATTCGCTAAAGAACACGAACATTCCGCTACGCGTTCATCTGGGCCTCTACCAGGACGAAACCGCCGAGCTCTGCCACTGGCATTTGAACGAGGCACATTATCTCGAATCATGGGGCGATACTCGCGCCTATGACGGTACGGCAAGCATCGTGCAACCGCTGATTGCGCCGCTCTACAACGGCAAGAGTGTTTATGAACTTACTGCGCTGCTTGCTGGTCAAGCGGAAGCCACCGGCCACGAAGTCGTGCAGAGCTACTGGAAGAAACAGCACACAGGGGCGGACTTTGACGTTTTCTGGCGAAAATCGCTGCACGACGGATGGATCGAAGGAACAACATTTGCGCCTAGGTCGGTCAACCTGAAGTCCTCGAGTTTCCCCGCGTCCCCAGTCGGCGACGAAAAATCCATCGAGATCAATTTCCGCCGCGATCCATGTGTCCACGATGGCTGTTTCTCCAATAACGGCTGGCTGCAGGAACTGCCCAAGCCCATGTCCAAGCTGACGTGGGACAATGCGGTTTTGATTGGTCCGGCCACGGCAGCCGGCATGGGATTGAAGACCGAAGATCTGGTGACGTTGGAACTAAATGGCAAGAAGGTTACTGCTCCGATCTGGATTCAGGCTGGTCACGCCGCTAATTCCGTCACAGTGTCTCTAGGCTATGGACGTCGACGCGCTGGCCGGGCCGGCACTGGCGCAGGCTTCGACATGTACCCGCTTCGATCCAGCGCAACGCCGTGGTTCACTACGGGCGTGAATATCACGAAGGCTGGTGGAACCTACAAGCTGGCATCAACGCAGGGCTATCAGACGATGGACACTGCGGTCGGCGCGCGGCCACAGGTGCGCTCTGCGAGTCTCGACGAGTATCGTAAGGAACCAGATTTCGCGAAAGACGAGGAGCCTCCGACGGAGTTGACGTTGTATAAGCCGTATCCGTACGAGAAGGAACCTTACGTGTGGGGCATGGCGATTGATTTAAATGCCTGTGTCGGCTGCAATAATTGCATTGTTGCCTGCCAGTCGGAGAACAATATTGCGGTGGTAGGCAAAGAGCAAGTCGTGATCGGCCGCCACATGCACTGGCTGCGCGTGGATGCGTATTATCAGGGCGACCGCGATAATCCCAAAGCGTATTTCCAGCCTGTCCCGTGCATGCAATGCGAGAACGCGCCGTGCGAGGTGGTCTGTCCTGTAGGCGCGACTGTCCACAGCACCGAAGGCCTCAACGATATGGTCTACAACCGCTGTGTGGGCACGCGGTACTGTTCGAATAATTGTCCGTACAAAGTGCGGCGCTTCAATTTCCTTCTCTTTCAAGATTGGGAGACCCCGCAGTACAAGATGATGCGCAATCCGGACGTGACTGTACGCAGCCGCGGGGTCATGGAAAAGTGTACTTATTGCATCCAGCGCATCACCCAGCACCGCATCGATTCCGAGCGCGAAAATGGCAAAATTCAGGACGGCGAACTGCAAACCGCGTGTCAGCAATCTTGCCCTGCCAACGCGATCACCTTCGGCAATATCAACGATCCCAATAGCCAGGTTTCAAAGTTCAAGGCGATCGCACGCAACTACAGTTTGCTGGCCGATCTGAACACCCGGCCCCGAACTACGTATTTGGCGGAAATTCGCAACCCGAATCCAGAACTGGAAAGCTAGGGGAGCACGATCGAAAGATGGACGAGCCAAGACAACCCGCAACCGATGCCTCTCCGGTAATTGAGCCTGGGTACACCTTCGGCACAGTCACCGACAAGATCGCTTCGATTGTCCTCACACGCCCTACCTCCAACGGTTGGTTCTTTGGTTTTGGCATCGCGTTTCTGCTAACGATGATGATGTTGTATGCCGTCGGATATTTGTTCATCCGCGGTGTCGGCATCTGGGGCATAACTATCCCGATCGGCTGGGGCTTCGCGATTGTGAACTTCGTGTGGTGGATTGGAATCGGCCACGCGGGCACGCTGATCTCGGCCATTCTGTTATTGCTGCGGCAATCCTGGCGTAATTCGATTAACCGGTTCGCTGAAGCCATGACGCTGTTCGCCGTCTCCGCTGCTGGTCTTTTTCCGTTGATTCACGTCGGCCGTCCCTGGCTGGCCTATTGGCTGTTCCCTTATCCCAACACCATGAATTACTGGCCGCAATTCCGCAGCCCCCTGGTGTGGGACGTTTTTGCCGTTTCCACCTACGCAACCATCTCCCTGTTGTTCTGGTTCATCGGCTTGGTTCCCGATCTCGCCACGCTGCGGGATCGCTCTACTAACCGCGCGGCCCAAATCATTTACGGAATGCTGGCGTTGGGTTGGCGCGGTTCCGCGCGGCATTGGCATCGTTACGAGACTGCCTATCTGCTGCTCGCCGGACTCGCGACGCCGCTGGTGCTATCAGTTCACACCGTGGTCAGTTTCGACTTCGCCATTGCCATCGTGCCGGGTTGGCACACCACGATCTTCCCTCCCTACTTCGTCGCCGGCGCGATCTATTCCGGCTTCGCCATGGTGCTGATGCTCGCGATTCCCATCAGAAAATTCTATGGCCTCGAGGATTTCATCACGGAGCGCCATCTGCAAAACTCAGCCAAGGTCATGCTCGCGACCGGCCTGATTGTCGCTTATGGCTATGCCATCGAAGCGTTCATGGGATGGTATAGCGGAAACCGCTACGACACGTTCACTCTTTGGAACCGCCTGCACGGGCCCTATGCGCCGTGTTATTACGCGTTGCTGGCCTGCAACATCTTCGTCCCACAAGTCCTGTGGATTCGCAAACTGCGGACCAGCCCATTTGCATTGTTCCTGATTTCCGGAGTCATCCTGGTCGGCATGTGGCTGGAGCGGTTCATCATTGTAGTGGTCAGCCTACACCGTGATTTCCTGACGTCCTCGTGGGGAATGTATTACCCGACTCGCTGGGACTGGATGACGTACATCGGCACCATCGGCATGTTCTTGGCCGCGATGTTCCTGTTCGTGCGCATCCTGCCCATGATCTCGATCTTCGAAATGCGCACCCTGCTGCCCGAGGCGGAGGTGAAGGAATGAAGCGCACTCCCAGTTACGGAATAATGGCTGAGTTCGATTCCCCGCAGCAATTGGTGGACGCCGCACATCGCACGCATCAAGCCGGCTACCTGAAGATCGACGCGTACAGCCCGTTTCCAGTTGAAGGGTTAGCGGAGGCCATTGGGTTTCACAAGAACAACGTCCCGCTGGTGGTGCTGATTGGTGGGTTGCTGGGTGGTTTATCTGGATACGCCCTGCAGTACTGGATTTCGGCAATAAGCTATCCGATCAACGTTGGCGGCAAACCTTACCACTCGTGGCCCGCATTCATCGTGGTGACGTTCGAGATGACGATTCTGTTCGGAGGAATTTTTGCGGTGTTTGGCATGCTGGCACTGAACGGTCTCCCTATGCCGTACCACCCGGTGTTCAATGTGCCGCGCTTCGCCTTCGCGACCAAAGACCGATTTTTCCTGATCGTGTTCTCAACCGATCCGAAGTACAGCCCCAGCGAAACCCGGCGCTTTCTCGAAACTCTGGACCCGCGTTCGATTTCGGAGGTCCCCAGCTAAAGTCATGCGGCGTCTCCGCAAAATTTCGTCTTTAGGATTGCTGGCTGTGCTGGTGCTGGCAGGATGTCGTCAAGACATGCACGATCAACCCCGCTTCAAGCCACTTGCCGAGAGCGACTTCTATTCGGATCTACGCTCAGCACGCCCTCCGGTGGATGGAACTGTTGCACGGGGACAGTTGCACGAAGATTCATATTTGTACACCGGCAAGCTCGGGAACAATCCCGGCGACTACATGCCATTCCCGGTGACCGAGGATGTGCTGGCCCGAGGTCGTGAGCGCTTCAATATTTACTGCGCTCCCTGCCACTCCCGCCTGGGTGATGGCAACGGAATGATCGTGCAGCGCGGCTTTCGAGCGCCACCGTCTTATCACACCGAACGCCTGCGCAAAGCGCCACTGGGATATTTCTTTGACGTCATGACTAACGGATTTGGCGCCATGCCGGAGTATGCGTCGCAAATCCCAGTACGTGACCGCTGGACAATCGTGGCCTATATCCGAGCCTTGCAATTAAGCCAGGCAGCGACCGTGACCAACGTTCCGCCAGGACAGAAGGTTCCGTCAGAACTCCCTGTGTTTCGCGGCGATCCTGGTTCTGGAGCGACTTTGCCGGAAATGCAGTCCAGTTCGCGAAACGAAAAAGGAGAGGAGCCGAAATGAGCGCGGCGCGATCGAACAACTTGGACCTCACGGCGCCCCCCGTGGTCAAGACCATCGAAAAACGCTTGTTGGTTGTCGGCGTAGTTTTCGGCGTGATATCCCTGATCCTCGCGTTCCTTCGCCCCGATCAATTCTTCCGCGGCTACCTTCTCGGCTACATGGATTGGCTGGGCGTTACTCTCGGATCCATGGCGATTCTCATGATCCGCCATTTGACAGGCGGCGGGTGGGGCACGGTGATCCGCAGGATTCTGGGCGCGGCCATGCGCTGCTTACCCCTGATGGCCATGCTGTTTATCCCAATCCTCTTCGGACTCCCGAAACTCTACGTTTGGGCGCGGCCTCTGGACTCCATTGCGGACAAACATCTTCGCGAGCATTTACAGGAGCTCACACGGAGCTACCTGACGGTTCCCGGCTTTATCATCCGCGCCGCAATTTATTTGGCGATCTGGAATCTGCTCTCGTTCCTGCTCACCAAATGGTCAAGGGAACAGGACAAGCCTTCGCCTCGGGACAATACGCAGCGCTTCAAAGCCGTGAGTGGCCCCGGGTTGATTCTTTATGCGTTCACCATTTCATTTGCCGCCATCGACTGGGTGATGTCCATCGATCCCAGTTGGATTTCCACGATCTATGGACTGTTGATCCTGATCGGGGAGTTGCTCTCGGCGATGTGCTTTGCGGTCGTCGTAGAGCGCATTTTAGTCGACTACAAGCCAATGTCGGAACTGCTGAAACCCGATTTCGTGCACGACCACGGCAAGTGGATGCTGACCTTCATCATGGTATGGGCCTACTTCTCGTTCTCACAGTGGCTCATCATTTGGGCCGGAAACTTGCCGGATGAAATCACCTGGTACATGCGGCGATTGAATGGCGGCTGGGGATACGTGGGATTGTTTCTCGTTGTGTTTCAGTTCGCCGTCCCCTTCGTTCTGTTGCTTTCGCGCCCTTTCAAGAGGGACATTCGACGGTTGGTCTGGCTTGCGGTGTGGATCATGGTAATGCGCTACGTCGATCTTTTCTGGATCATAGAGCCCAATTTTTCAAAAACATTCAGCCTGACACTGGCGGATATAGTGGTCTCGATTGCCATAGGCTGTATTTGGCTGGCGTACTTCTTCCGCAATCTCAGTTCATTGCCACTTCTGCCGGCGTATGACGTAGACGCGAGTGAGGTACTGGAACCAGCGCATGACTGAAGAGACACAACACGAACACGCGGAAGAGCGCTACGAGCACCAAGACCTCAGTGCGCAGGCAGTGTACGCATTTCTGGTCAGTCTCCTTGTTGGGGGTGTGGTGGTTTATTTCATAGTCTGGGGTTTCTACCATTTCATGGAAGCGCGCCAGAGAGAGCATCAGCCTCCGCCAAATCCACTGGTGAAGCAAGTGGAAACTGACACCCGCATTGTCTCGCCTGGGGAGATCAAAAAATTCCCAGAACCCCGTTTGGAAACGAACGAACGAACCGAGATTAGAGACTTTCGCTTGAAGGAAGAGCAAACCTTAAATAGTTACGGCTGGGTCGACCAAAAGGCCGGAGTGGTTCGTATTCCGATTGATCGCGCCATGCAATTGCTGGCACAACAAGGACTGCCGACTACACCGAAAGCTGGAACCGCTCCGCCTTCGGCGGTGAGTGTGGCGACTGAGGCTGCAGAACGCTCGGACACCAGCGGCACATCATCTCTACGCAAGTCGCAACCGCCAAAGTAAAGGGAAGGAATATCGCAGTGCGTCGTCCGGTAAGATCGACAATTTCGAAGCTGATCGCAGCAAGTGTGTTGGCTCTCTCGGCTCTTACGGTGCCCGCGTGCGGTCAGGGAATAACGCAAGGGACCACATCTCCGCCTGCGAATGTGCGTCCGCCGGGATTGAAAAATGTTGGCATTGAGCAACGTCTGAACCAACAGGTTCCACCCGATCTCACGTTTCGGGATGAAACCGGGAAAGCAGTCCAGTTGGGCGATTACTTCGGCAAGAGGCCGATGATTTTGAATCTGGTGTACTACCAGTGTCCGATGCTGTGCGGAGAAGTTTTGAGCGGACTGAGCAGCACGCTCCGGGTATTGAAGTTTGATGTCGGGAAAGAGTTCGACGTCCTCACAGTGAGTTTTGATCCGAAAGAGACCCCGGAAATCGCCGCCGCAAAAAAGACGGAATACCTGAGGCGTTACGGTCGACCCAATGCTGCCGAAGGCTGGCATTTTCTGACCGGACCGGCGGCTTCGATCGATGCGCTCACCAAGGCGGCGGGTTTTCAATATCAATACGATCCCAAAAACGGCCAATTCGCTCATGCGACTGCAATCGTGGTTCTGACGCCGGAGGGCAAAATCGCACAGTACTATTATGGCGTCGAGTTTGCACCCAAGGATTTGCGTTTGGGTTTGATTCAGGCATCACAGAACAAAATCGGCACGGTAGTCGATCAAGTGCTGCTCTACTGCTACCACTACGATCCCGACACCGGGAAGTATGGAGCCATCATCAGCAGAGTTCTACAACTGGCAGCAGGCGCCACGGTGTTGATCCTGGGAACGTTCCTGATAGTGATGTTCCGCATGGGCCCTACGAAAGTATTACGGCGACCAACAACCAACGACACGACCAATTATGTTCGATAACTTTCCACTTTGGCCTGTACGCGCCTCCGCCGGCGCCGGCAATACAGACGCGCTCTTCATTTTTCTGCTGGCGCTGTCCGCCTTCATGTGTCTGGCCATCTTCACTATGATTTTGGTGTTTGCGACGAAATATCGTCGACAGCGCGGCGTTGAAGCGGAACAGATTGAAGGTTCGACCGAACTCGAAATAACCTGGTCCATAATCCCGCTGGGAATCTTTATGGTGATTTTCGCCTGGGGCGCGGTCATTTACTTCCACGAGCGGACTCCACCGAAGGGCGCGTCCGAAGTTTACGTCGTGGCCAAGCAGTGGATGTGGAAACTTCAACATCAAGAGGGCGCGCGCGAAATCAACGAACTGCATGTGCCGGTAGGCCGTGACGTCAAACTGATCATGACCTCGCAGGACGTAATTCACAGCTTTTATGTTCCGGCCTTCCGCATCAAGCAGGACGTGCTCCCCGGGCGCTATACAACCGCGTGGTTCCGAGCAACCAGGCCAGGTGTCTATCACCTGTTCTGTTCGCAATATTGTGGAACCATGCACTCCGGCATGATCGGGCAAGTGGTGGTGATGGATCCGCCACAATACGAAGCCTGGCTCTCTGGCGGTGGAACCTCGGGATCGCTTGCGGCCAGTGGTGAAAGCCTTTTTCAGCAATTGGGCTGTGTCACCTGCCACCGGTCCGATGCGCAAGGTCGCGGGCCCAACTTGGTCGGACTCTTCGGCAAGCCCGTGCATCTGGAGGACGGGCGAACTCTTATCGCCGATGAGAACTACATTCGCCAATGCATCTTGAGTCCGAGTACAAACATTCCGAGCGGATTTAAGCCCATCATGCCGGTCTTTGGAGGGCTTGTCAGCGAAGAACAGTTAACCGCTCTGGTCGCATACATCAAGTCGTTGAGTCCGGCAGCATCGGGAGCGGCGGGCGGACCGAGTTTGGCTCCGGCCGGCACAAGATCGCAAAACCCTAAGGAATAGCAATGGCTACAGTAGCAGTTTCCGCCGAACGCGAACATTATCTTAATAAAGAATACGGCATCCGCTCGTGGCTCCTGACCACGGACCACAAGCGCATCGCGCTTCTATATCTCGTTTCGATCACGTTCTTTTTCTTCATCGGCGGATTCTTTGCCCTGCTGATCCGCCTTGAACTATTGACGCCGGCTGGCGATCTCGTGCAAGCGGATACCTATAACAAACTCTTCTCCATGCACGGTCAGGTGATGATTTTCTTCTTTCTGATCCCGTCCATTCCCGCCGTGCTGGGAAATTTTCTTGTCCCCTTGATGATCGGCGCAAAAGATCTGGCGTTTCCGCGAATCAACTTGTTGAGCTGGTATCTCCTCGTTATTGCCGGCGTGATTTATATCCACTGCATCGCCACCGGCGGAGTGGATACGGGTTGGACTTTTTACACACCGTTTAGTACGGCCTTCAGCAACACCAGAGTGATTGAAGCAGGAATTGCAATCTTCATCGTAGGATTCTCATCCATCCTCACCGGCCTCAACTTCGTCGTAACCATTCATCGCATGAGGGCGCCGGGCATGACGTGGTCTCGGTTGCCGCTGTTCATCTGGGCGCATTATGCTACCAGCATCATTCAACTGCTCGGTACGCCGGTGCTTGCAATAACGCTGTTGCTGGTTGTTTTCGAACGCGCCTTCAATTTGGGTATCTTCGATCCCACTCGCGGCGGCGACCCGTTGTTGTTTCAACATCTATTCTGGTTCTATTCGCACCCCGCGGTGTACATCATGATCCTCCCCGCGATGGCGGTGGAAAGCGAAGTAGTCGCATGTTTCACTCGCAAGCGCATCTTCGGCTACAACTTCGTAGCCATGTCGAGCATTGCGATTGCCGTGTTCGGATTCCTGGTCTGGGCCCATCACATGTTTGTGGCCGGCATTTCGCTTTATTCCGCGTTGATCTTTTCTATTCTTAGTTACCTAGTTGCTGTGCCCTCGGCGATCAAAGTTTTTAATTGGACCGCGACCATGTACAAAGGCTCGATCTCGTTCACCACGCCCATGCTGTACGCGTTAGGTTTCATCGGATTGTTCACGATGGGTGGACTGACCGGTCTGTTCCTGTCCGCCCTTGGAATCGATGTGCACGTGCACGACACTTATTTCGTCATCGCCCACTTTCACTACATCATGGTAGGCGGCGCGGTGATGGGATATCTCGGCGGATTGCATTTCTGGTGGCCAAAAATCTCTGGCCGAATGTATCCGGAAGCCTGGGGCAGGTTAGCCGCGTTGCTTGTCTTCGCCGGCTTCAACCTGACATTCTTCCCTCAGTTTATTCTCGGCTACATGGGAATGCCCCGCCGCTACTGGCAATACCCTCCGGAATTTCAGGTGCTGAATGTGCTCTCGACCGCGGGTTCGACCATTCTTGCGGTCGGATACGTTTTGCCCATGGTGTACTTCCTCTGGTCCATGCGTTACGGAAAAATTGCTAGCGATAACCCGTGGGGCGCGGCTGGCCTAGAATGGAAGACATCCTCGCCGCCGCCCACGTTCAATTTTGATGAAACGCCAGAAGTGACTTGGGAAGCCTACAACTACGAAGAGATCCCCGCCCCAGCGGAGGTGCCCGTTGAGCGATAGCCCGATCGCGGTCGAGCAGCACGGCCCGGAACACCTGCACCATTTTGCCGATGCCGAACAGCAGCGCGATGCCGCATCGCTCGGGATGTGGCTGTTCCTGGCGACCGAGATCATGTTCTTTGGCGGCATGTTTTTGGCGTATCTGGTCTATCGTTACTGGTACTACAACGAATTTGCCGCTGGCAGCCGCAGCCTGGACATCTCGCTGGGCACTATTAATACAGCCGTCCTCATTTGCAGCAGCTTGACGGTAGCTCTTGGCGTGCGGGCGGCGCAGATGGGCAACCGGAAATTGCTGGTCATTCTGTTGCTGCTGACGATCGTGTTCGGTTTCGCGTTTCTCGGAATCAAAGGCGTCGAGTGGTATCAGAAGTTTGAGGAGCATCACATCCCGGGACGATCCTTCAACGCAGGCGATCTGATCAAAGAGTACCCGCAGATTCACATCGACCCGCAGCACGAGCAAATTTATTTCTCGCTTTACTTTGCCATGACCGGTCTGCACGCGCTGCACATGATTATTGGCGTTGGCATCTTCGTTTTTCTGACTTACCACGCGTGGAAAGGACGCTACACGCCGAAGTACCACACTCCCATCGAAATCGGAGGATTGTACTGGCACTTTGTCGACATCGTGTGGATTTATCTTTTCCCGTTGCTCTATTTGATCGACCGAAAACCTCTAAGGTGAGGAACCATGTCCGAGCATGTCATGTCGAGCAAGTTTTACTACACCATCTGGATCGTGTTGCTGTGCCTGACGGTGATTACCGCTGCGGTTTCCTTCGTCGATTTGGGCCCGTTTAACACGATCGTGGCGCTGGTCATCGCTACGGTGAAAGCTCTGCTGGTAATTTTGTTTTTCATGCACGTCAAGTACACCAGCGAACGGTTGACCAAGATAGTTATTGTGTCCGCGATTTTTTGGCTGCTGCTCTTGCTGGGGCTCAGTATGGCCGATTATGCAACGCGTTTCCTGAGTTAGCCTCCGTCCTGAACTGCGCGCTCGGCTGGATTTGCGATATACTCCGCTCGCGGTACAACACCGACCAAGGCATGAATCGGCGAGGTGATCTATGGCCTTCTGCAATTCTTGCGGAGCAACTCTGGAACCAGGGGCGAAGTTCTGTCCTAAATGCGGTACCACGGTGCCCATGGCTGCTGCTATCCCGGCAACCGTTCCTTCTCCTCCGCCCACGTCGCCTCAGGGAAGCGGTGCGCTCAAGATCATCCTGATCGTAGTAGCCGTCGTGATCGCGCTCGGCATTCTTGGGATTGGGACGTTGGTGTTCGTCGTCCGCCGCGTTGCCCAGAACAGCCGCGTACGAAACCGGGACGGCAACGTTCGCGTGGAAACGCCCTTCGGTACGGTCCAGAGCACAAATAATCCCGACGAAGCTTCCCGCAATCTCGGCATCGACTTGTATCCCGGCGCGCGCGTAGTGAGGGGCAATACCGCAACTATTGGAGGAATGCATACCGTCGAAGCGGAATTTGAGAGCGATGATTCCGCTGAAAAAGTCATGGCCTTCTACTCGGCGAAATTTCCCAATGCCAATGTCAACACGAAGGATCAGGACCACTATGCGATCGTGTCTACCGATAACAATAACCTGATCACGATCAAAATCGAACCCGACGGCAGCAAAAGCCGGATTAAGATTGCAAATGTGAGTGGGAAAAACGTGAGCGGCGGCAATTCCACAAATTAGCGTATTCCAGTTCATGCAAAATAACTTCGTCGAACTAGCCCGCGCGGCCAAGTCTGCGGTGGTGGATGCAAAAGGACTCGCCTCGGCTTTGACCGGTCACCTGCGCGGCGAAGTACGCTTCGACAAGGGCAGCCGCGCTCTTTACGCCACCGATGGGTCCAACTATCGCCAGGTTCCTATCGGAGTGGTTCTCCCTCGGGATGCCGACGACGTCATCGCGACCATCGCGCTGGCCCGGGAATATGGCGCGCCTATCCTCTGCCGCGGCGGCGGTACTTCGCTCGCCGGACAGTGCTGCAATGTCGCCGTGGTTCTCGACTTCAGCAAGTACATGGGAGAAATCCTCGAGATTGATCCTGCACGGCGGATTGCAAGAGTCCAGCCCGGGGTGGTGCTTGATCGTCTGCGAAGCGCTGCGGAAAAGCACCATCTCACGTTCGGTCCAGATCCCGCAACCCATGACCGGTGCACCCTAGGCGGCATGATCGGAAATAATTCCTGCGGCGTGCATTCGGTAATGGCGGGCAAGACAGACGACAACATCGAAGAACTGCAGATCCTCACCTACGATGGCCTACGGTTGCAGGTAGGCCAGACCAGTGATGCCGAACTCGAAAGCATCGTGGCTGAGGGCGGCCGCCGCGGTGAGATTTACGCAGGGTTGAAAAAGCTACGTGACACGTACTCGGATTTCATTCATAAACGCTATCCTAATATTCCGCGCAGGGTTTCAGGCTACAACCTGAATTATCTGCTGCCCGAAAACGGCTTCCATGTGGCCCGTGCCCTGGTAGGATCGGAAGGCACCTGCGTCACCATTCTCGAAGCTTCGTGCCGGCTGGTCGAGAGTCCGCCCGAACGGGTTCTCCTCCTCATCGCGTATCCGGATGTCTTCCAGTGCGCCGATCGCGTGCCGGAAATAATGGCTCATCATCCCATCGGCCTCGAAGGCATCGACGAGTTGCTGGTCGAATTCACCCGGCGCAAGGGATTGAGTCCGGAAGGACTCGCGATGCTACCTCCAGGCGGCGGGTGGCTCTTCGTCGAGTTCGGCGCAAACACAGCTGCCGAGGCGGAAGCTCAAGCGCGCGACCTCATGCAATCTCTCGGCAGCGGCTCAAATCCTCCTCAGATGCGCCTGTTCGCCAACCAGCAACAGGCAAAGCGAGCCTGGGAAGTCCGCGAGTCGGCTCTGGGAGCCACTTCCCTTGTGCCAGAAGAACCGCCGGGCTGGGAGGGTTGGGAAGATGCCGCTGTCACTCCCGAAAAGCTCGGCAGCTATCTTCGCGATCTATTCAAAATGATGAAGGGCTACGGCTACCGCAGCGCTCTCTACGGGCACTTCGGCCACGCTTGCGTTCACATGCGGATCAACTTCGATCTGCAGTCCAAGCAAGGTATCGCCAAATACCGCAAGTTTGCAGAAGATGCGGCCGATCTGGTCGTCAGCTATGGCGGATCGCTCTCCGGCGAACACGGCGACGGACAATCGCGCGCCGAGTTATTGCCGAAAATGTTTGGGCCCGAACTGATCCAGGCATTCCGCGAGTTCAAAGCGCTCTGGGATCCGGATTGGAAGATGAATCCGGGCAAGGTGGTCGAGCCGTACAAGCTGGATGAGAATCTACGTCTCGGCGCCGACTACAAACCATGGGAGCCACAGACGCACTTCCAGTTTCCCGAAGACCACGGCAGCCTGGCGCATGCCGCCTTGCGTTGCGTGGGAGTGGGCAAGTGCCGACACGATGAAGGCGGAGTCATGTGTCCGAGCTTCCGCGCCACTCGCGAAGAAGAGCACTCAACCCGAGGTCGGGCGCACCTCCTTTGGGAGATGACTAAAGGCGATGTGATTCAGGACGGTTGGCGCGACCAGCACGTAAAGGACTCGCTCGATTTGTGTCTTGCATGCAAGGGCTGCAAGAGCGACTGTCCCGTCGGCGTCGATGTGGCCACGTACAAATCGGAATTCCTGGCGCACTACTACAAAGGCCGGCGTCGTCCACGCAGTGCCTACGCCTTTGGCAATATCGATATCTGGTCTCGACTCGCTTCGACCGCGCCGGGTCTGATCAATCTGACGACGCAACTGCCTTTTCTGCGCGACATTGCCAAAATCGTAGCCGGCATCCCGCAGGAACGCAGCATCCCTGCCTTCGCTCCGCAAACATTCCGCCACTGGTTCAGATGGCGACAGCCGCGAAATCTGGAGGGCGCACCCGTTCTACTGTGGCCGGACACATTCAACAATTACTTTCTCCCGGACACCGCCAAGGCCGCAGTCGAAGTGCTGGAATCGGCTGGCTACCGCGTGCAGTTGCCCAAAGCGAACCTGTGTTGCGGCCGTCCGCTCTACGATTGGGGCATGTTAGATCGCGCCAAGCGTCTTCTGCTTGAGATTCTTGACGCCCTAGAGAACGAAATCGAACAGGAAATTCCGATCGTTGTCCTCGAGCCAAGTTGTGCCGCAGTGTTCCGCGACGAACTGCTGAATCTATACCCCAAAGACGAACGAGCGCGCCGGGTCTCCCGGCAAACATTCCTGCTGAGCGAGTTTCTGGAGAAAAAAGCAAAGCATTTCCAATTGCCGAAACTCGGTCGTAAAGCCCTGGTCCATGGACACTGTCACCACAAGTCGGTGATGAGAATGACCGACGAAGAAGCCGTCCTGCGAAAAATGGGAATCGAGTTTCAGACCCCCGCGCCAGGTTGTTGCGGCATGGCTGGAGCCTTCGGCTTTGAATCCGACAAATTCGAAATCTCGGTGGCGATCGGCGAGCTAGAACTGTTGCCGGCAGTTCGAAAAGCCTCGCCCGAATGTCTGATTATCGCGGATGGCTTCAGTTGCCGTGAGCAGATCGCGCAGTGTACCAACCGGCAAGCCCTGCATCTGGCGGAGGTTATTTCAATGGCAACTCGAGACAGATCGGTAGGTAGTCAGCAAAACTACCCCGAGCGCGCACAAGTCGAAAGGAAACAAGTCCAATTGAGGCGATCGATGACGAGCGCAGGCCTGGGCATGCTCGGAATCGCCGCTGGAACTGCTGTGCTATGGGCGCTCAGGCGACGGGCCTGAAACCGCTAAGCCATTGATGGTAAAGCCTCTTCGCCTAAGCTCCTCGCCAGACTGCTCCGATTCTGGGAGAATAACAAAATACAGTTGGCAGGCTCAGCCTCCAAGTCTCTTTGTCTCTTTGGGCGCAGGTTCGAACCATGATCCGGGATTCTGAATCGTCGCTGACAATCGCCGATACCTCGGTGCAGAACAAAACAGCTCCAATGGTTGACACGACCCTTCGCGGTTCGGTTCTGGTGCTCATTCAATTCGATGTGTGTGAGGAGATCCGCCTGGACCAGCTTCGCGGCATCTTCGGAGCACGTACGCTGGAACAGCCTAGCCTGAAACATCCGGCTCCAGGATATGTTCGCTACCAGCGCCCACCGGTAGTCGAACCGATTGATCCGTTAGTACTCGAAAGCGGCGAGCGCCTCGAAGGCCAGATCAAGTTTTACGATTACGGCGTGGTCAGTGTGGTACTGGAGCTGCCGTTCTCAGGCGACTGGGACAAATTGGTGCGCCTCGGCAGCCGCTGGGTCTGGGATGTAGATTTTGCCGGTCATGCTTCACGCATTGCCCACAAGAAACTTGAGCGCGCAGCTCCGGCACTGGTGAAGCCGTATGCGGATTGGCTGAGCGAAGACTATTTCATTTTTCACGTGCGCGAGATCAGCGGTTGTCCTTCAGCCAATGAACTGGTTGCTTCTCATGGCCCACGCATCGCGCAGATCGTTCGCGGGGAAACGGCACAACTCTCCGAAGGCGAACAAAACGAAATCCTGCAGTCGCGCATCTCGTATTATCCCAACGATCTGACGGTCATCAGTTGGAACGCGGCCTTTCTTTATGACAGTGCGACGGGCGCGGAGACAGCGATTCAGCTACTGGAGTATGCCAACTCTCAGCTGCTCGAGTTCCGCCACTACGATGAATTCCTCACCCACGAGTTGGAAAGCGTCTACGCCTCTTTTGACGAAGGTACCGGGATGTTGGCGCGCTGGCGTCTGGCACGCGCCGCGACCAAGCTGCACACCGTTTTGCTCGACGTTAACGAACTGACCGAGCACGCGGATAACGCCATTAAGTTTCTCAGTGACATGTTTTCCGCCCGCCTTTACAAGTTGGCAGCTTCCAAGGTTGGCGTGCCTGATTACAAGGATCTGGTCACACAGAAAGTACAAACCGCCGAAGAACTCTATCGCTTCATGGTCGACCAGTTCAATCAGAGCCGTGCCTTCGTGCTGGAACTCATGGTCGTGATCATTCTGATTATCGAACTGGTCTATTTCTTTCGCGGAAAACCGATTTAGCAGCTTGCTTCAAAATCCAACTTTTGAGTGGCGCAGCGGTTTGAGCGCTGCGGTAGACGCTCTCAAATGAGTAAAGGCTTCAACGCTGAAGATTCCCTCAGTCTTAAGGAGAACCAATGCGCGGCCTCGAAGGAAAACGTGTCCTCATCACCGGCGGCGCCAGCGGGATCGGCGCCGCCACGGCAGCGCGTTTCCTGGAAGAAGGGTCAGCAGTGTGCGTTCTCGACCGTGATGCCAAAGGCCGCGAGCAAATCCACAAAAAATTACCGGATCTAGCCGGCACCGTAGAAGCCGACGTTTCCAACCTCAAGCAAGTGCAAGCAGCGTTTGACGACGCGATTCGCAGCATGGGCGGCGTCGATGTGTTGATCAACAACGCCGGCATCAGCATTCGCCACGATTTCTTGAAAATTACTCCGGAAGAATGGGACAAGATTATCGCGGTAAACTTGACCGGAGTCTTTTACATGGCCCAAACCGCTGCCCGGCACATGTGGCAGGGTGACGGCGGTGTGATATTGCAAACTGCGTCGACCAACGGCATCGTAGGCCAACCTTATTATGCTGACTACAACGCTACCAAGGCAGGAGTAATTGAACTGACTCGAACCATGGCTTTAGAGCTGGCGCCGAAAATCAGAGTTTGCGCAGTTGCGCCCGGCTACGTGCTGACCCCGATGCAACGTGCGGAATACACCGACGCGATGCTCGACGAAGTGAACAGCAAGATCCCGCTGCGGCGGCACGCCAAGCCGGAAGAGATCGCAGCCCTGTTTGCATTCCTGGCATCGGACGACGCAGCCTACATAACCGGACACGTCTACACGATTGACGGCGGTGAAATCGCTGGCGGGCTGGCAAGCCGGTAGCGTGTTTTCGGGAGGGTACAGTTTCAGCTGTGCTGTTCAAGATAGCAACATTGTTGGCCGTTGGCCCTGGGTGAAACCTCCGGTACTGAATCGGCTTTTGTGATCTCGTCCCAATGACTTACTCCGATAAACCCGCAGCCCTGACGGGCAAGGTCGCGCTCATTACCGGTGCCGCTTCAGGCATCGGACGCTCGACGGCCTTACTCTTCGCTCACGAAGGTGCTGCGGTTGCCATCACCGACATCAACCAAAATGGACAGTTCGTTGCCGAAGAGATCATTCAAAACGGCGGCCGCGCTATTTTTGAGCAGGCGGATGTCACTCAAGCCGCCGACTGCCAGCGTGTCGTGGAATGCATGCTTCGCCGATTTGGCGGGATCCACGTTCTATTCAACAACGCCGGAATCATTCGCCGGGCTTCGGTGCTTGAACTCAGCGAGGATGATTGGGATCGGGTCATGGCGGTGAACGTGAAGTCGATTTTCCTGATGTCGCGCCAGGTGATTCCGATCATGACAAAGGCAGGTGGCGGGTCGATCATCAATACAGCGTCCGGTTGGGGATTGGCTGGAGGCCCTCGGGCTGCGGTTTATTGTGCTTCGAAGGGCGCGGTGGTGCTCCTCACCAAGGCGATGGCCATCGATCACGGGTCACAGCAAATTCGCGTAAATTGCATTTGTCCGGGGGACACCAACACGTGTATGCTGCGCCATGAAGCCCGGCAACTGGGCGAGCAGGAAGACCGTTTTCTTGCGGAGTCGGCCCGCCGCCCGTTAGGGCGAATCGGCAAGCCGGAAGAAATCGCCCAGGCCGCACTGTATCTGGCAAGCGACGCGTCCTCATTCGTAACCGGCACGGCCTTAGTCATCGACGGCGGTGGTCTCGCCGGATCGTAGAAGATTTTTTATCGCTGATTTGCGAAACGTTCTTTTCTAGAGGTACGGCTCTTCGGTAAGCCGCATCGATCCAAAATGGACGGCTTCAATTCCCGCGGTGAGCAGGTCTCCGGCGTGGGGACCCGAAATTGTAGAGGACAGAAAAGGTCTCGCCAAAAGACGCAGTGGTTACACTGCAACTTTTCCACCTTGCTTCACAACCCCCATCTCGGCGAAGATGCATTTATCGGAACCCCGGTCTGCTTTTCGTGTCAGCCAAGCCCAAACTCGCTCCAGGAAAAACGCTTTCACCTTCGGCCGCTAAACTTCGTCTGCTCAAGCGCCTGCATTGCACCACGAAATTCGAAAAGATGGCGTGGCAATCGGGCGCGCGCCTGATCGCTGGCGTCGACGAAGTCGGCCGCGGATCTCTGTTCGGCCCGGTTGTTGCCGCCGCAGTCATTCTCGATCCCGACTATCGCATTCGCGGTCTGCGCGACTCCAAGTTGCTGCTTGCCGAACGGCGCGAGGTACTGGCTGAACGCATTCGCGAACACGCTATCGCCTGGGCCATCGCCGCCGTGGACGCTGCCCGCATTGATCAGATCAACATTTACCAAGCCTCGCGCGTCGCCATGCGGGAAGCGGTCCTGCAGCTCGAACCCGGCCCCGACCATTTGCTGATTGACGCCCTGCGTCTGGATTGCGAACTCCCACAACGAGCGATCATTCACGGCGATGCGCTTTCCGCCTCCATCGCTGCCGCGTCGATTCTGGCCAAAGTCGAGCGCGATCGCATGGTCCGCGAATGGGATCCGGTATTTCCTCTCTACGGTCTCGCTTCGAACAAGGGTTACAGCACGCCTCGCCACCTCGCCGCCCTGCGCCAGCACGGGCCTTCTCCGCTGCATCGGCAGTCGTTCGCTCCTGTATGGAATAATCCCGTGCCTCAGGAGGTTCTCGCCTTCATGCTCCACGAGAAGCCGGAAGAGGTGTTCGAGGAGATGACCGAAGCATAGTCAAGCCGGGTTCAATCTGTTGCTGGGATGCCCGCATTCAGCTTCCGATGTTGCTTCTGGTTTCTGCCGCGGGATGATGGCTGGCTATCGGCACTCCCGATTATCGTTTCCCCTGATTTGAAACAAACCGACGCGATTGCTCTGAGAATCCACCACGTACAGGCAAGAGCCTGCGGAAATCCACATGGTTGACGGGTGGCTAAAGTTCGCGTCTGTGATGGTGCTCGGGTCAAATGTATACAGGAGCCGCCCTTCGTGGCTGAAGATCTCAATGCGATTGAGAACTGGATCGCTGACGTAGATGTTGCTCTGGGCGTCGACCGCTAATCCCGTGCGATGGTCGGCGTAGGCCAAGCTGATGGCCCGCCGGAAATGCAGCGCTGTATCGAGGATTTGAATGCGGGCGTTGCCGGCGTCGAGCACGAACAGTTCACCGGCAGCGATTACCGCCTGGCTCGGCAGTGTGAACTCGCCCGGCCGGTCACCTCCACCACGCTTGCCGGCCTTCGCGACGAGCCGTCCTCGGCCGTCCATGACAATAACCATGTGCCGACGCGTATCGCAGACATAAATGCGTCCTGTCGTTCCGTCAATGGCGATCCCCGCCGGACTCTCGAAGTACGATTCTCCTCCGCTCAATGTGCCCAGGGAGTGGCGAAACTTTCCCGCCGAGTCGTAGATAAGTATGGTGCCGCTTAGCTTGTCGCTCACATATAGATTGTCTTGACCGTCCACGGCGAGCGAGACGGGGACGCTTAGCCGATCACTGCCCTTTTCCAGGACACTATATTTCGAATGGGTGAAATCGAATATGTGCACGGCTTTCGCGCTGGGATCGGCCACGAAAACCCGCTCGTTCGAATCCGTGGCCAGAGCCGATGGTGATTGCAACCCGCCCACCCGTAAGTCCGGATCTTTGGATCCCGCGAGAATGTCGAGCGTACGATCGAGGACCGGGTGCAATGGCCGCCTTACATCATCAGCCGAGGAGAAGGCGCGAACAAAACTCAGTCGTGCTGATGCTTGTTGTATGTCGGATTGCGCTGCCGCAGGGTCGCATACGATGCAAGCCAACAGGATGCAGTACGCTGGGAGCACGCAGAATCTTCGCCGGATGGACTTACCCACAAACACAACCACTCACCCAACCTCGATTCCATCGGAAAGGCTGAGAATGTGCACTGTCCGGCATCACAGCGACATGTGAGCGCGGTCACCAAACCCCTTCTGGTGCCACAAGACTCGGAACCTGGCTTAGCTTTCGCTTTGTATAGCAAAAAGTCCGGAGCAGATCGGCAACTGATCTCCTCCGAATTGCAGTGAAGTACTCATTGGCTGTCCTTCCGTTCTGAGACCATAATCCACTTGCTGATCTCGGCAGGGCGCTCCAGGAGAGCACCGGCAGTTTTGACAAAGGTTTGCAACGGAGCGGCCTTGGCGTGTGCATCGAGGTCCGCAGCGGTCTCCCAGCTCTCGTACATGGCAAACCGGGCAGCGTTATCCTGAGATTGGTGCAGGTCATAGTTCATGCAGCCCTTGTCTTTGCGGCTTTGTGCTACCAGTTCCAGCAAGGCCGAGCGGACCCGGTCCTCGTGACCAGTTTTTGCCGTCATGTAAGCGATTACAGTAATTCCTTTTCTCACGACTGTCTCCTCCGATAGAGGTCGAGTATAGCGGAGAATTGGGTGGTCGCTGCCTGAGGGACCAAGTGCGCACCGGAGACTTCTTGCGGGCTGCACGGGCGGGCCGCCCCGCTCCTACACTCGGTAACCCAGTCGTACACTCCCTTTCGGTAACCCTTAGTAACCATACGATTCTGAGTACCCAGCCGTACAATTACCCTTGTCCTAAAGACCACCTCCTGACACTGGGCGCGATGCCGATGGAATGGTCAACCTGGACACGAACTCTCGTGACGTAGAGAAAATTCTCCGACGCGAGACCGAACACCGGAGCTGGAGTCCGCACTTTTATGGCGTTTGGTTTTGGCTTCAACAAGCAGAAGGTCCTCAGTGCGGCGGAGAAGTTTGTCCAACAGGGCAAGCTGCCGAACGCGATCACTGAGTACGAAAAAGTCCTCAAGGCTGACCCTAAGGATCTTACGGTGATGAACACCGTAGGGGACCTTTACTCGCGTCTCGGCAACAGCGAAAAGGCCGTGGAATGCTTCAGGAGCGTGGGCGACGCCTATGCTTCGCAGGGCTTCACGGTCAAGGCGATTGCCATGTACAAAAAGCTCAGCAAGCTGAAGGCGTCGCTGGAATGTGCGCTGAGGCTGGCGGAGCTTTACACGCAGCAGGGTCTTTTTAACGATGCGCGGGCTCAATATTTGCAGGTGGCCGAAGAATTTCTGCGGGAAGGTCAACTCGAACAGGCGGTGCGGATCTTCCAGAAAACTCTGGAAATGGATCCCGAGAACGTCGCCATGCGAACTCGGCTCGCCGAAGTATATGTTCGCTTGGGCAAGAAAACTGAAGCTTGGCAGATTTTTTCCGCAGCCGCAGAGACTCTGCGCG
Organism: Terriglobales bacterium; assembly: GCA_035567135.1. GTDB lineage: Bacteria > Acidobacteriota > Terriglobia > Terriglobales > Acidobacteriaceae > JABDBE01. The sequence goes on along the minus strand of DATMQI010000265.1, from coordinate 48,710 downwards.
CGAAAGGCCAGCTCGCTCCAGCGGAAGAGATTCTGCAGCGCATGATCACGCTGGATCCGGGCAATGGCTACGCTTTGCTGCTGCGAGGCCGAAACGCCTTTGACGCGGGCGACATGGCGGCGGCGATCCAGTTTCTGGAAAAGGTTGCCGACCTCGACACGCATCCCGACGGATTGCGAACTCTGCTGCAAGCTTATTTGCAGACCGGACGTTTGGCCGAAGCGGGTACTCTGGCGGCGAAGCTGTTCTCCGTTCACAATGACATCGGTGCAATTCTTTCATATGCCGACGCGCTGATCGCAGCTGGGCAGTTCGAAGATGCTTTGCAGCTGTATCAACAGCACTCCGATCGGCTGCTGGCGGCAGACTCCGGTAAAATTCTGGAAAATTTGCATTCCCTCATCAGCCATGTGCAGGAGAATACGGCAGCCCTTGAAATGCTGCTTGATCTGTTAAACAAGGCTGGAGACAACACCCATCTCACCGAAGTCTACGAACTTCTTGCGCACGGCTACGTGCAAGCGGAGGAACTGGAGAAGGCTCGCGACTACTATCTCAAACTAACTCAACTCGAGCCCGAGAATCAGTTGCACGCGCGCAATTATCAACAGGTGGCAGGCAGACTTGGGACTTCATCCGGTTCGCGGTTGATCACTCCCGAAGAGGGCGCTGTCATGGTGGACGAACTCGAGGCCACTGCACCCTTCATTGATCAGCGTTATGCCGATGAGGTTGCGCTCTTCGTTCGTGCCGCGTTGACCGATGCCGAACTTTTCATTTCCTACAACATGCCGGGCAAGGCTTTGGGGCCTCTGCTTTCCGCGCTACCCCAGGCGCCGCGCGATCTGCGGGTCAACCAGCGCTTGGCGGCGCTGCACACGCGCGCAGCCCGGTTCACTGAGGCCGCGGTTTGCTGCCGTACTTTGGAGAGCATTTACCACGACGCTGGATATCCAGACGAAGCCACCCGCTACGGCGAACTTGCTGCGAAGTATGAGGAACGCGGTTCCTCGGTCGCGGCGGAGCCTACTCTGCCGGCGGTAAGGAATGCAGAGCCGGAGGCCACAATTTCCGACGCTTTGGTAGCGGATGCTGCCAGTGAATTCCCAGTTGACGAGGTTGCACCAGCCTCGAGTTTGAAAGCGCCGGAGCCTGCCGAATTCGAAATTCAGTCCGCTGCTGCTCCACAGTCGCTGGCTCCGGAGAAGGAAATCGATCTCTCGGCGGAGTGGGAAGATTCCCTCTCGGAAGAACCGGAAGCACCTTCGGTTCCCCATCAAGAGGCTGTTAAAGCGGCTGCTCCTGATGTGGAGGAGAATTCTACCTATTCGCAAGCGATCAAGGAAGCCGCCGAAGAGGTTCGCTTCTATCTCTCGAATGGGATGCACGAAGAGGCTCGCGCAGCTTATACCAAGCTGGAAGGCTTGAAGCCGGAGTCGTCTTTGTTGGCGGTCATGCGGGATGAGATCCAAGCTGCTTCGACGCAGGCTCCGAAGTTAGAAGCAGAAGCTATCGAGGAACTTTCGGTTGCGGACATCCCCGAGGTGCCCAAAGAAGAACCCTCCATTGTCCCCGAACCAAAATCTGAGGTGCTGGATGCGCTGGTCAGCGACTTGGAATCTTCGCTTGGGGATGGATTCCTGCCGCAAACCGCAGCCCGCCAGGCGACTCCTGAACCTGAGCCTGAACCGCAGGCGGCAGGGTTTGCCGCGGCGGCCGCTCAGCATGATTCCAAGCGTCAAGACAGCGGGAAGCTGAATAACTTCGTTTCCGACCTCGAAGCTTCGCTGGGAGACGGCTTCCTGGCAGAAGCGCCGGTTGTGCAGGAGGAGCCCGCGGTGCAGCTGCATGCTGTGGTTGAACCTGAACGGAGGCCGCAGCCGGTTTCAGCGAAGCATCAGGCGCCGATTCCGCACAGTGCCCCGCCCGCGGAAATCCCGGCCGTGATGGCGGCCGCTGCGAGCCAAAGTACTCCAGCGCGCGAGCCACTGCTTGCTCCCGGTACTTTCACCTATCACCCCACACCAGTTCGGCCTGTCACTACGCAGGCCCCCGTTCCCCCTCCGCCGAAGTTCGACTCGGGCCCGGGCGTGGACCTGGTCGACATGTTCGGCGAATTAAAGCACGAACTCGAGGAAGACTCTGCCGCAACCGATGAAGATCCGGAAACGCACTACAATCTCGGAGTGGCTTTCCGCGAGATGGGACTCCTGGACGAAGCGATCGGGGAACTGCAGAAGGTCTGCCAGGCGGTCGATCGCGGTCATCCCTTCCCGCATATAATGCAAACCTACACTTGGCTCTCCCAGTGCTTCCTTGATAAAGGGGTTCCGGAAGCGGCCATCCGCTGGTATGAAAAGGCGCTCACACTGCCAACCATCGATGCGGACACTCGTACTGCGCTGCACTATGAGTTGGCCACGTCGTACGAGACCGCAGGGAACAAAGTGGCGGCCCTAAGCCATTTCATGCAAGTGTATGGCAGCAACATTGATTATCGGGATGTGGCCGAGCGCATTAAGACCCTGAAGTCGTAGAATGTCCGAATGGGTTTCTACTCTCTTACGCCGGTAAGACGCATTCGCAGGATCCGGCCCGCAACGCGGACGCTCGTCAGGAGCAAATGGTGACCGCGGATCCGAATACACCCCAAGCAATTCCGCCAGCTTCGTTGGGGGCAAAGCGGCCCTCCGCGCAGCGTAGTGATTCCTCCGCCACTGCTTTGGAAGTACCCCCAAGGCGTCCCGAAGGGACCCGTTATGTAGGCTTCGAGCTTTGGCTGCATCGGATTACCGTGCTGATCTTCGGGTTGGTCTGCGCCATCGTCGGGGTGCTTTTAGTGATTCTTCCCTGGAGACCGGAATGGACAGACAACCATCTGCTCATGGCATCCCCGGCACTGCGAGCATTCGTGGCTAACGGCTTTGTCCGCGGTATCGTCAGCGGGCTGGGAGTACTCGACATCTGGATTGGATTCTCAGAGGCGATTCACTACCACGAGGAAAAGCGGCTCTGAAGCAAGGCTGGACCTGTAGGGAATGCATTATTCCAGCGGTCGTGCCGGTTTTATTGAGTTTTAAGAAGTTCATGGAAAGATGCCGTCATTATGAGTGAACGAGACATGAAACGCGCGCCGCTGGCCTACGAAAACGAAGCCTTTCTGAATAGCCCGGATGGGCGCATCCTCCGCATATTGTCTGAGTACATGGAACCGATCGCACGTTTCCGCCGTGAGCAGATTCAGGACACGGTTGTATTCTTCGGCTCGGCCCGCTTTCACAGCCGGACCGTCGCCGAGGATAAGCTGGCTCAACTGGACTCAAGCGCTGTACAGCTTTCTGGCGGCGAGCTCGATTTAGGTAAGAAACGGGCGCTCGCAGCTGTCGACATGGCGCGCTATTACGAGGACGCACGCCGCCTGGCTTTTCTTTTGAGCCAGTGGTCCATTCAAATTCCCGCGCGGCGGAGGCGCTTTGTGGTCACGACAGGCGGCGGCCCAGGCATCATGGAAGCCGCTAATCTTGGGGCGCAGGAGGCAGGCGCCAAGACCATAGGCTTGAATATCGCGTTGCCCTTCGAGCAAATGCCCAATCCTTATATCACGCCCTCGCTGAATTTCGAGTTTCATTACTTTTTCATGCGCAAATTCTGGTTCGCCTATCTATCCAAAGCCTTGGTGATTTTTCCTGGCGGCTTCGGCACCATGGACGAATTTTTCGAAATCCTCACCCTGGCCCAGACGCAGAAGCTGGCGAAGAAGATTCTCGTCGTTGTCTATGGCAGCGAATACTGGAACCGGCTCATCAACTTCCAAACCATGGTGGACGCAGGAACGATCTCTCCGGAGGATCTTGAACTTTTCAAGATCGTAGACTCGCCGGAAGAAGGATTTGAATTTCTGCGCGATGGCCTGACCAAGTACCACCTTACGCCCGAGCCGAAACATAAAGGCGAACAGGCCGAACGAGTTCCGGAGATCGCCAAGACCAATCCATAACGGCTTGTTGCTCGTCTACATCACCGATCGTACTCAGTTTGCAGGGGACGAAACCGCCCGCCGGCGCGCACTGCTTGCAAAAATCGCGGAAGCAACTCGCAGCGGCGTTGACGTCATTCAGTTGCGGGAGAAAGACCTTTCGACTCGCGAACTTGAAGCTCTCACTCGCTCAGCTCTCCGTGTTATCCGCGAGAATTCTGGGCAATCCGCAAGCCGTCTCCTCGTGAACTCACGAAGTGACATCGGCATCGCCTGCGAGGCTGATGGAGTGCATTTGCGATCCGACGATATTTCGCCCTCAGAAGCACGGCGGATTTGGCCGCATGCACGACGTTCGTTCTTAGTTAGTGTTTCTTGTCATTCCGCAACCGACGTAGCGCGTGCCGCTGATGAAGGGGCTGACTTCGCCGTGTTTGCCCCAGTCTTCGAAAAGAAGGACCAACCGCAGATCTCCGCTGCTGGCCTCGATGGACTGTGTGAAGCTTGCCGGCAAAAGATTCCCGTACTTGCTCTGGGTGGCATTACGTTCAACAATGCTCACGCGTGTACTGCTGTCGGCGCAGCCGGTATTGCCGCGATCCGACTCTTTCAGGAGAACGACATTGCCGATGTTGTGCGGCGACTGAGAGACTAGCGCAGTTTCACAATGATGTATTACGCGACGTATTGTTCGGGGATGACAGTGCGTTTACCCCGGCTTTATCTGAGAATGGTTAGCCAGTCCATCTCTTGCCGGTCTTCAAAATATCCATGGCTTTCGCCAGGCGACGCAGTCGCGTTTCTTCCTGTTTGGCGCCACTGATCGAAACGGCGATCTCTTTCTGATGCGTAAATGAGAGCTTCTCCCAATTGGCCTGAGCGATCTTGCTCTTGGCCAGCTCTTTCTTCAGAGTCGCAGGCACTTCCACGACCCGGTCGGCTTCATCGCGCTCCATTACGACGTTCACGGTGTCGCCGGGTTTTACGCCCGCTCCGTCGCGCAGGGTTTTGCATACGGGCATTAGGTGTGATGAACAAGGCAGCGACGGGCTTCCCTTTCCCATCAAACCTTTCGCCATGGGCATCAAGGAAGAACGAAAGGGATAGCCGTTGATGGTGCCTCGCACCGGTACCCGGGCACGAGTTCCGAAGACTTCGACCACGTCAAACGGCGGGGCGATTGCCGCGACCGCGCCAATTTCTCTGCCTGCTATTTTCACCGTGAATTCGAGTTTCTTCATACTTTGGCGCGCGCTGGCGACTCGCGGAAAAACTATAAGCTGCTGCTCGGAGTGATTGCAAGCCGAAATGGCTTGCACAGACAGAAACTGGAGATTGAGCGATGAATGTGGATCTGGGCATTGTGCTAAGCTCGGCAACTAGATGAGCGGTTCACAAACAACGTCTTCCATCCCGGGAAATATTTTGGAAGAGCCGAGTCTCGTCGTCATCCCAGCGGGCTGGTTCCGCATGGGTTCGGAGTCAGGTCAGGAGAACGAGCGTCCGGTGCATCGCGTTTGGATCGATTCCTTTTACTTGGCCGCATGTCAGGTAACTAATGCCGAGTACGCCCGCTTTCTGGATGCGACCGCAAGCGCTGTACCTCCACAGTGGGATAATCCGAATTTCAATCACCCCGAGCAGCCGGTCGTCGCCGTTTCGTGGTTTGAGGCGGTGAAATACTCCGAATGGTTGAGCGCAATCAGTGGGCGCAAATATCGCCTGCCGACCGAAGCCGAATGGGAGCGCGCGGCGCGCGGCGGAGTCGAAGACAAACTCTTCCCCTGGGGCGACGAGCCACCACAATCATTGCCCAACTACGCAGAGCGCTGGAAGAATGGACCGGAACAAGTCGCACGCTCGGCACCCAATTCGTTCGGACTGTATGACATGTGCCAGAACGTGCATGAGTGGTGCAGCGACTGGTATCAACCCGATTACTACGCGCATTCTGTCGACCACAATCCTCGCGGTCCGCACACTGGCGAGCGCCGCACCTCTCGAGGAGGATCCTGGCGGCATCACGTGAAAGTGACCCGTTGCGCAGCCCGCTCCAGCATCCCTCCGCAGTTCCAGTATGCGGACTACGGATTTCGCGTCGCCGGTGATTTGGGTTCGAGCTAGGCCCGTTTTTGCCGAGGTGAGAGCATGGCGAGTATTTCGCGGAGGCCCTGACGGATTTGCTTTAGGTCAGGTGCAGTCTGTTCGGGGAAAGGCAGCGGCGTCTGTTTCCTGTCACCCTTGTTCTCCGCACGCAAATGTTGCCGCGCACCGGCAATAGTGAAACCTTCCTCATAAAGAAGCTTTTTTATTCGCAGCACATTCTCGACGTCTTTGTGGCGATACATGCGTTGCCCGGTGCTGCCCTTGACCGGTTTGAGTTGCGGAAACTCAGTTTCCCAGAAACGCAGCACGTACGCCGGCAAGCGGCACAGCTGAGCAACTTCTCCGATCCGGAAATAGAGTTTGTCCGGAATCACCACGTCGGTGGTCCGGGAAGATTTGGCCGCGACTTTGTTGCGGGAACTCATCGAGGTTCTGGAAGTGGCTTGCATCGCAGCCTGCGGCTCACTCCCTAGCGTTTCTAGCACGACCTGCCGTTCTCGGACAACCCCTCATTTCGGCTAAGCACTTTCTCCTACTGGGCTTGTTATTTGGGAATCAATTAAAAAACCCCCGGAGAGGTGCTTCTCTCGAGAGGCTTTTCTGAACTTTCTGGTACGTGCGAAGTGTCTCGCGTACGGTTAGTGTTTCTTTTTCTTGGCAGCCTTTTTCTTTGCTGGCATGAGTTTCCTCCGTGAACAATTTTTTCCCTTGAAAGGGACCCAGATCCAAAATCGTTGCCCAATTGTAGTAGGTACAACGATGCTACCCCAAGATATTGAGGACTATTACTTTCATTGTCAATAGAATTCTTCACTTAGGAGGTTTCCAATCTAAGCGACCGGCGCCGCTGCGAGTATCGTACACTGACAGCCGTCGTCTAATTCCGTCATGCATTCCGCCGCTAGAAGACAAGATCCCATCGAGCTGGAGATATTCAAGAACATCTATCATTCCATTGCGGAAGAGATGGGAGCGGCGCTGCGACGAACCGCTTTTTCGCCCAATATCAAAGAACGCCGCGATTATTCCTGTGCCGTGTTCGATTCCGACGGCGAAGTGATTGCCATGGGCGATCACATGCCGGTTCACCTCGGTTCGATGCCGATGTCGGTGCGCGCAGCGATCGATCAGTTGGACCTCGAGCCCGGCGATATGGCGATGCTCAACGACCCGTTTCGAGGCGGAACTCATCTGCCGGACATTACCGTGGTCGCTCCAGTGTATGTTTTGCAAAGGCGTTCTGGCCTTCCCCGGAAGAGCCGGCGTCCAGATTTTTACGTCGCCTCGCGGGCCCACCACTCCGACGTCGGGGGTACCTATCCGGGTTCAATGGGTCTTTGTCGCGAGATCTATCAGGAAGGCCTTCGCATTCCTCCAGTAAGGATCATGCGCAACGGGAAAATGCAATCTGATATGCTCGCGCTGCTGTTGAACAATGTGCGTACGCCTCGGGAACGCGAAGGTGATCTCGGCGCGCAAATCGCTGCCTGTCACACCGGGGCCGAGAGACTGCGCGAAGTCTGCGTCCGCTATTGTTTAGAACGAAGCAAGAAAGCGGCGCGCGAGTTACTCGATTATTCCGAGGAGATGATGCGTGCCTTTCTCAATCAGGTGCCAAGCGGAAGTTACAGCGCGGTGGACTTTCTGGATGATGATGGAGTCAGTACCAAGCCTGTGAAGATTGCGGTGACGATGAGATTTGCAGGTCATACGCGGGGCCGGTCTTCCAGGCGAGTCGGGACGGGACGAAGACCCGTTTCCACACAAGGTGTCCCCACGCGAGCCGTGGTGGTGGATTTTATTGGCAGCGATCGGCAGGTCGAGGGCAGCGTGAATGCGGTACAGGCAATCACGTATTCAGCTTGCTTTTATGTATTCCGTTGTCTGTTGGCTGAAGACGTGCCTGCTACGGCCGGATTGATGCGTCCGATTGAAGTGATTGCGCCGGAAGGGACGGTAGTCAACGCCCGCCCGCCGGCAGCCGTGGCCGGCGGCAACGTCGAAACCTCGCAGCGTATCGTCGACGTGCTACTACGGGCGTTGGCGCAAGCAATACCCGAGCGAATTCCCGCAGCAGCATCAGGAACCATGAACAACCTGACCATTGGCGGGACGGATTCCCGAACCAACGAACCGTTTGCATATTACGAGACCATTGCGGGTGGCATGGGAGCGCGCCCTTCGAAACCCGGAGTGTCGGGTGTACACGCGCACATGACCAACTCGCTGAACACACCCGTCGAGGCGCTCGAACATGCATATCCACTTCGCGTTCGGAGATATTCGCTTCGGCCGGGCAGTGGCGGCGAAGGCAAGTATCGTGGTGGAGACGGAATCATCCGGGAGATCGAGGCACTAGCCGATGCCGAAGTTACGTTGTTAGCCGACAGGCGCGAGCGTGGACCGTATGGGCTTGCGGGGGGGAAAGATGGTGCGCCAGGAAAGACAGTAGTGATTCGCGAAGATGGCTCGTCGCAAGAGCTGCCAGGAAAGTTCAACGTACGACTGCGTAAGGGCGATCGGATTCGCATTGAGACGCCGGGCGGCGGCGGTTGGGGCGAATAACTAGCCGCCGCTGGAGGACGGGCGTCTCGCCTGTCCAACTTAGCACGCGGCAAACGGGAATCTCTGCGTTTTTAAACGAATCTAACTTAAGAACGGTTTCATCCCGCGAGGAGACCTCAAAATGAATGTGGACATTGCCACCCACTACCTTGACGAAGTCCGACGCCAGTTTCGGGGCCATAAACGCCTGGCTGAGGGCGCGATGGCTCAACTCAAGGACGAAGAACTGTTTACCACGCTCGACCCGGAGTCGAATTCAGTCGCAATCCTGGTCAAGCACCTTGGCGGCAACATGCGCTCGCGCTTCACCGACTTCCTGACAACGGATGGCGAGAAGCCCGGCCGCAACCGCGACCAGGAGTTTGAAATGACCTCGGCGACAACCCGCGCGGACGTTATGCGCTGGTGGGAAGAAGGCTGGGCGCGCGTATTCGCAGCCATCGAAGCGCTTAAGCCGGAGGATGTCATGCGCACGGTCACGATCCGCGGCGAACCCCATACGGTGATGCAGGCCATCAACCGGCAAATCGCGCACTACGCGCAGCACACGGGACAGATCGTTTTCCTGGCTAAACATTTCCGATCGGGCGAATGGAAGACGCTCAGCGTTCCACGCGGAAAGTCGACAGAATTCAATGCTCTAAAAAATACTCAGAAATATGAGAAGGGCGTGCTTCGAGAGCATAGCGAGGGTCGGTAGGGCTTTCCTCACTTATCAGCCGGGCTCTGACAACCGGGGTGTTAGAATTTAGGGTTTTGGTCTTGAATCCGAACCCATAAGGCAGGTTCATGTCTGACAAAATGCTTGCGGTCGTAAAAGCAAAAGCCGCACCGGGGGCGGAGATCCGGGAAGTCACGGTTCCCGCATTCGGACGCAACGACGTTCTGGTCAAGGTGAAGGTTGCGTCGATCTGCGGCACCGACCTGCACATCTACGAGTGGGACCGCTGGGCGCAGAACCGCATTCATCCACCGCTCATCCCCGGCCACGAGTTTTGCGGCGAAGTTGCGGCGTTTGGAGATGAAGTAACGAGCGTGAAGGAAGGCGATTTCGTCTCCGCCGAGATGCATGTCGCCTGCGGAAAGTGCTTACAGTGTCGCACCGGCGAAGCTCATATCTGTCAAAACGTGAAGATCATTGGCGTCGACGCCGACGGCGCATTCGCCGAGTACGTGGTCATTCCGGAATCAAATATCTGGAAACTCGATCCCGCCATCCCGTTGGAGTACGCCTCGATTCTGGATCCGTTGGGCAACGCGGTGCACACCGTGTTGGCGGGCGAGGTTGCCGCGAAAACCGTGGCCATTACCGGATGCGGTCCTATCGGATTATTCTCCATCGCAGTGGCGCGGGCTGTAGGCGCGGCGCAAGTGTTTGCCATCGAGGTAAATGAACACCGTCGCCAACTGGCGAAACAAATGCACGCCGACCTGGCGCTCGATCCGTCGAAAGAGGACGTGAAGTCAATCATCATGGAGCGAACCGGCGGCCTCGGGGTTGACGCTGTGCTCGAAATGGCCGGCCATCCCGATGCTATTCGAACAGCTTTCGACATCGTGCGGCGCGGCGGGCGTATTTCCCTCTTGGGCCTCACCTCGAAACCAATCTCGCTCAACTTTTCCGAAGACATTATTTTCAAGGGCATTACGATCCAGGGGATTAATGGCCGCCGTATGTACCAGACGTGGTATCAGATGACGGCCCTGCTCAAGAATGGCAAGCTTGATCTGCATCCCGTAATCACCGACCGTATCGCAATGAAAGATTTTTCCAAGGCTATGGAGCGTCTGAAGACCGGGGAAGCAAGCAAAATCCTGGTCTACCCGAACGGAACAAAGTAGGAGGAAGCGGTCAAAGCCGTCAAAGCCGTGGCCGGTTAAGCCTCGGCGGGCAGGGAAACAATTCTTTTCTGGATTGCATACGTCACCAACTGAGCAGTGTTGTGGATGTCAAGCTTCCGCATCAGATTGAACTTGTGAGCTTCCACGGTCTTGACACTGAGGCCCAGCATACCGGCGATCCTTCTCGCCGAGTTGCCTTCCGCAATCATTCTCACAACTTCGCGCTCTCGAGGCGTAAGGGTTGAACGACGTAAATTCGCATGCTGCTCCACCGACACAATTCTCCTCGACCAGAGTAACCACGGAATAGCCTTTTTGGCGGCGAAAGGCGCGCCAGACGGCCCGAGACATTCTTAAAAGTTTAACGATATTGTACAAGCCCCTACCCTGTTCGTCACGAAAAAAATTCACTTGTAGAACGTAAACTGGACAAAAAACTAACTTCGGACTTCATCAGATACAATCCAGATCAATGCTTCGGTATTTCACATCGGGGGAATCTCATGGAGAAGCTCTGGTCGCTTTTCTTTCCGGCATGCCAGCCGGGTTGAAGGTTGATCAAGCCTTCGTGGATCGCGAACTCTGGCGTCGTCAGCAGGGCTATGGCCGCGGCGGCCGCATGAAGATCGAGCGCGATACTGCGCACATTCTCTCTGGAGTCCGCCACGGAATGACCATTGGCTCTCCTATCGCCGTGCTGCTGGAAAATAAAGATTGGAAGAACTGGCAGGACTCGCTTCCGGTGGAGGGAGGAGATCCTGCGAAACACAAACGTGTGGCTTCGCCGCGTCCAGGCCATGCGGATCTCGCTGGCGCGCTGAAGTACGATTTTGCGGACGCTCGATATGTGCTCGAACGCGCTTCGGCCCGCGAATCCGCGGCCCGGGTGGCGATTGGTGGTCTGGCGAAATTACTGGCACGAGAATTCGGAATCGAAATACTGAGCCACGTAATCTCTGTGGGGAATGCGTCGATCGAGGGCCCGGAAATTCCCTGGGAACGTATCGCTCCCTTGCGAAACCGCGACGAGGTTCTGCTGAACTGCGCTGACGCCAACGCTGAATCGCGCATGAAGGAAGAAGTTGATCGGGTGCTTAAGACGGGAGATTCGGTCGGTGGTGTTTTTGAAGTGGTAGCTCACAACGTACCACCTGGTCTGGGTACGTACGCGCAGTGGGATGAGCGTCTCGACGCGCTGTTAGCGGCTGCGGTAATGTCGCTGCAAGCGGTAAAGGCAGTAGAGATCGGCTCGGGCATCACCGCCGCAGCTTCCCTGGGCTCCGTCGTGCATGATGAAATAGGGTACAGCGAGTCCACAGGGTTTGCCGGATTCACTCGCAGCCACAACAACGCAGGTGGAATCGAAGGCGGCGTCTCGAACGGAGAGGACATCCGCGTGCGAGGTTATCTCAAGCCGATTTCCACCTTGCGCCGTCCGCTGCGGTCCGTGGATTTTGCCACGCGCGAGACTGTGAAAGCTGCATACGAGCGTTCCGATGTGTGCGTGGTCCCCGCGGCGGGCGTGGCAGCCGAGGGCATGGTGGCCTTGACTTTGGCCCGTTGTGCACTGGAGAAGTTTGGCGGCGACTCCATGACGGAAACCTTACGCAACTACCGAGGATATTTAGAGCAGCTGAAAAAGTACTAACTACTCAATGATCTATCCCATCGTAAAATTTGGAAATCCTGTCCTAGAGAAACCGGCAGAACCGGTCACGGTTTTTGACGACGAATTGAAAAAACTGGTTGAGGATATGTTTGAGTCTATGTACGAGGCCCATGGGGTAGGGCTGGCCGCGCCGCAAATCGGCATCTCGAAACGGATCGCGGTCATTGACATTACCTTCAAGGAAGATCCTGACGCCAAGTTGGTACTGGTGAATCCTGAGATTCTGCATACCGAAGGAAAACACACCCAGCCGGAAGGCTGTCTTAGCATTCCGGAATTTCGCGAGCCCGTGACCCGTCCTCGCAAGGTAACGATTCGTGCCCAGGATGTGCATGGAAAGTGGTACGAGAAGAGCGGCGAGGAACTGCTTGCCCGCGCCTTCCTGCACGAAACCGAACACCTGCAAGGAAAGCTTTACATCAGCCACCTCAGCGCCTTGAAGCGTGACCTGATGAAGCGCAAGATCCGCAAGTTGATGAAAGCCGGAGGGTGGTAGAGGTTGCGTAAATTGGATAATTTTGTAATTGAGCAATTGAATACGCGAGTCCATTTACCCAATTCCCAACTTGCTCGCTTACCCAATGCCTGCCTCGCTTAATCTCGTCTTTTGCGGCACGCCTCACTTTGCCGTGCCCACGCTTGAAGCGCTGGTTCACGCGGGTTTTCCGATTCGCATGGTCGTTACGCAACCGGACAAGCCTCGCGGACGCGGACTTGCGCTGGCCCCGTCTCCCGTAAAACAGTCGGCCCTCGCTCTCGACTTACCCATCACGCAACCGCAGAGCATCAAGAACAACGACGAGTTCCGCGCTCAGCTTACTGCACTCAAGCCAGACGCGATCATCGTCGTCGGCTATGGGCGCATCATTCCGCAGTGGATGATTGATTTACCACCCCTGGGCAACTTAAATCTGCATGCGTCGTTGTTGCCGAAGTATCGTGGGGCTGCGCCCGTTCAGTGGGCTATCGCTCGCGGCGAGACTGTGACCGGGGTCACTACCATGCGAATCGATGCGGGACTCGATACTGGCGACATCCTGCTGCAAAAGGAAATTCCAATTAATGCCACGGATACCTCCGAAATGCTCGCTCCCGCTCTGGCTGCAATCGGCGCGACTCTTATCATCGACACGCTGCATGGACTTCAAGCCGGTACAATCGGGCCGCGTCCACAGGATCATGCAAAAGCCACTCTCGCACCCATTCTCAGAAAAGAAGATGGCCAAATCAATTTTTGCCTTTCCGCACAAGAAGTCTGCAATCGACTGCGTGGGTTCCAGCCCTGGCCCGGTGCTTTCACCACTTTTCGTGGCAAGAATCTGAACGTGTGGGATGTGGCAACGTCGCAGCGTTCACTTCCACCGGCAGAACTCATCGTCGAAAATGATCGTTTGTTCGTCGGTTGCGGAGGAGGAACGGCCTTGACACTGCTCGAAGTGCAACCGGAAGGCAAGAAGCACATGGCCGCGCGGGACTTTATCCATGGCTATCGGCCCCAAACCGGCGAGAAGCTCGGTTCATAACTGAGGACCCGATGCCTATCTCTCCCGCTCGCATCGCAGCCTTCGACATCCTGCTTCGAGTTGAGCGCGAGGACTCTTACGCTTCGGAATTGCTGCACTCTTCACGCTATGAGAATCTTTCGTCAGCCGATCATGGTCTCGCAACCGAGTTAGTCATGGGCGTCCTCCGCTGGCGATCCTTGCTGGACAATCGCATTGCAGAACACTCCTCGCAGAAGCTTGCTCGCCTCGATCAGGAGGTACTTACCGCGCTCCGCCTCGGCGTTTATCAATTGCTGTTTCTGGATCGCGTGCCCGAGCGTGCCGCCGTGCATGAGAGCGTGGAGTTAGTGAAGCGGGCAAAGAAGCGGTCAGCTGTGCCTTTCGCCAATGCCGTGCTGCGAAAGTTTGCAGGCGCCACGAAAGAGCAGAGTTCACCTTCCGCGATCGCGGAGGCGAAAACGTCCGCGAAGTTGTCGGCGTCTTCCGCACACCCGCTTTGGTTAGTCGAGCGCTGGATTCAGCAATACGGGTTCGAGCCCGCCAAACAAGTCTGCACTTATGACCAGCGAATTCCCGAAACCGCCATCAGCGTCATAGATGCAGCGACTCCAGACGAACTTAGGAGCCACAAGATCCAACTAGTTCCAGGCAATTTACTGACGTCGACATATCGCGTCGTCGGTGGTGATTTCACCGGCACTCGGGCATTCCGAGAAGGTCGCATTGTGATCCAGGATGAAGCGTCACAATTGGTTTCGCTACTCGTCGGCCAGGGCGAAAACATTCTCGATTGTTGCGCCGCTCCCGGTGGGAAGACGCGGACGCTCGCCAAACGTAACCCCGATGCCAAAATCGTTGCGATGGAGTTGCATCCCCACCGCGCCCGCACGCTGCGCAAACTGGTTACCGCAAATAACGTTCAGGTGATTGCGGCCGATGCCCGCGACCTTCCCACGAACACGCTATTCGACCGCGTGCTCGTCGACGTTCCCTGCTCGGGCACTGGTACGTTGGCCCGCAATCCCGAGATCAAATGGAAACTCAAAGTCAAAGACCTTGCCGATCTTCAGTACCGCCAACTGGCCATCCTGCAATCGGCCATGCAGCGCGTCCCCCCGGGTGGGAGGATCGTCTATTCGACGTGCTCACTCGAGAACGAAGAAAACTCTGTTGTGGTTGAGAAGGCGATATCGGTTGACCCTTCGTTCCGCGTGGTGGATTGCCGGGTCGAATTGGAGAAACTCCGGTCCCAAGGTGAGTTGCGGTGGGAGAATATCGATTCACTAACCAGCGGGCCGTACCTGCGAACGATTCCCGGAGTGCATCCCTGCGACGGTTTTTTTGGGGCAATTCTGCAAAAAAGTTAGCCACGGATTACTACAACTGCATTCATGATTCGTGTTGAGCCGGGTAAACCGGTGGCCAAGTGTTCAGCGCACTTCGAAGTTCACAGCCGAACCCACAACGATCTTTGCTCCGGGCGCAGGATTCTGCGAGACGATAATACTGGCTGGCGTAGGTTGCGGCGGCGGGACGGGAGGCGGCGACACGATGATGGAGAATTCCGTGGCTGAAGCAGGAGGCGCTGAAGCGGATGGAGCAATGCTAACCTCGCCTAGCCGGAATCCGGCGTCCTGCAAAACCAGGGTCACGCCACCGAGAGCCTGACCTATGAAGTTGGGCATCAGAAAAGCTTGCGGCATTGCGGATTCGGCAGTCAGCAAACTGATTTTGGGGGCCGCGATACCACTGGCATTCGGGGGCGGGCTTTGGCCCAATACCTGGTCCGGGGGTGCCCCATGCATTCCGATCTGCGCTACTGCGCCCACATTCAATCCGCGACGAAGTATATTTATTTCCGCGGCCCGCTGGCTTTCCCCCAGCACATTGGGAATCTGTACCCGTTGCGGACCCAGACTCTGCGCAATTCGTATCTGCCATCCTCGGCGCACCTTGGTGCCCGGAGGTGGAAGCTGCGAAAGAACCTTTCCCTCCGGAACGGTCGGGCTGTAGTATTGGCGTTCGATGTCCATCTGGAAACCGGCCGCATCGGCAATTTTCCGCGCCTCCGCTGGAGTCTTCCCCACCAGGTCGGGGACGTCCACCTCGCGCCCGTGGATGGCAAATCGCATCGCGGTCAATGCCGACACGAGCGCAACCACAAGCAGCACGAGCGAAAGCAGAACGAACCGAAAGAAAGACTTCATTTTGTGCGTCTGATTATAGCGCTCCGTTTTCGGAGACTTTCAATAACAGATCGCGACCAGCGTGTCGTATCAGTTCCACCCAGCCCTTTATACTGTCCCTATGTCTCCTGAGGCGGATCTGCTCGCTCCCTTGCTGCGTTACTGGGGCTACGATTCGTTTCGTCCATTGCAGGAGCAAATTGTGCGCAGCCTACTCGGAGCCCGCGACACCTGCGTAGTCATGCCCACCGGCGGAGGCAAGTCACTCTGCTACCAATTGCCGGCGCTGGTGTCAAGGCAGACTGCCGTCGTGATCTCCCCATTGATTGCGCTGATGCAGGACCAGGCAGCCCAGCTTGCGCAAATGGGAATTCCAGCCGCGGTGTTGAACAGTTCTCTGACCAACGACCAGCAATCTTTGGTGATGCGAAAGGCACGCGATGGTGAATACCGGCTGCTCTATCTTTCGCCCGAACGCCTGGCGCGGTCTGACACGATCAGCTGGTTGCAGCGTGTGCCCATCGCATTCTTCGCCATTGATGAAGCCCACTGCATATCGGAATGGGGACATGAGTTTCGTCCCGAGTATCGGCAATTAAGCAGCCTGCGTGTTCATTTTCCTGACCGCCCGATCGCAGCCTTCACCGCAAGCGCGACTCGGCGGGTTCGTCACGATATTCTCAATCAGCTCCAGTTACGCGATCCGGCAAAATACATCGCCAGCTTTCATCGCGCCAACCTGCGATATGTGGTGAAGGAATGCGAAGGGAGGTCGCAGCCGAATCTGCTGCTGGCGGCGCTGCGAAATTACTCCAACGATAACCTCATTATCTACGCGCCAACGATTGCAAAAGTCGAAGAGACGGTCGATTTCCTGGAGGAGCACGGAATTCCGGCGATCGCTTATCACGGCAAAATGGAAACCAATCTTCGCAGGCAAAACCAAGAGCGTTGGATGGCGGACGAAGTAAAGGTGCTGGTCGGAACGATCGCTTTCGGATTAGGCATTAACAAAGCATCAGTACGCGCTGTAATTCATCTGTCGCTGCCTAAGTCGATCGAACAGTATTACCAGGAGGCGGGGCGTGCAGGACGCGACGGGCTGCCGGCGGATTGCATTTTGCTCTGGCAAAAGCGCGACACGGGCCTGTTGGCATACTTTATCGAGCAAGTCACGGATCCAGCTGAGAAGGAGCGTGCCTGGCAGCGCTATCACACGATCCGGCGATTTGTTGAATCGAACAGCTGCCGCCATCGCCAGATTTGTTTGCATTTTGGCGAGACTCCCAAGTGGGCAGAGTGCAGCGCATGCGATGTTTGTAGCGGCATGCCGGAATGGCTGTCGAAGCCAAGAGAGGCTCGGCAGATTAGGTCATCATCGGTTCCGGTTGGAGCAAGCTCCATCCCGCAGCCTGCGCAGGTGGGAGGGACGGTCGTGTCCGATTTCGACCCGGAGCTGCGCGAGTATCTTCGCCAATGGCGGAGCGTTGTGGCGAAGCAGGAAGATGTTCCCGCGTTCGTCGTCATGCACGATACTTCGCTCGCGGAGATCTGCCGCAAGCGCCCGGCTTCGTTGGTGGAGATTCGAGGCGTTTCTGGATTCGGCGAGCGCAAAACCGAACGCTACGGCCAGCAGATTCTTGATGCACTGGAACGTTTCCGCAGTGGTGAGCGAGCTGTCATTGTGACGGAGAAAAAATCGAAGCCCGCGGACGATACCATCCGGCTACTGGCAGAAGGCCGATCCTTCGAGGAAATAGCAGCCATTCGCGGCCGGCAACTCAGGTCCGTAATCGATCTCGTGGCCACACTCGTAGAAAAGGGAGAGCTGCAATTTCAAAACGGTTGGATCGACGATAGCAAACGGGCAAGCATTGAGGAGGCCTGCGCCCGTCTGGGCATCGAGCGACTGAAGCCGATCAAAGAAGCGCTGTCCTCGGAGGTTACATACGAAGAGATCCGTCTGGTCGCAGCGCGACTACTGCAGGAGCAACGAAGAACCGCATAATACAAGGATCCCGGTGATGTCCACGTAACCCCGGACGCCTCGTTCGGGCGCCCCGCGAACGAGTCCTGGTTTATGATGGATTTGATTTTCTACCTGGGACTTTCCACTATGAGCGCTCCAACGATTCCCGCCGAGAAAACACGTCTCACCCGCGAAGAAATTAATCGCAAACAGAAGGAATACATATTTCCTTCGGTCACGAATTACTTCTCCGATCCGTTGCCGATTGAGCACGGCGTGATGCAGCACGTTTGGGACGTCGAGGGCAAAAGGTATCTCGACTTCTTTGGCGGTATTGTCACCATCAGCGTGGGCCACTGCAATCCGCGCGTGATCTCACGCACAAAAGCTCAGATCGACCGCCTGCAGCACGTCTCCACCTGCTTCCCCAATGAGCCGATGGTCACGCTGGCGGAAAAGCTGGCGCAGATCACGCCGGGCGCTCTTAAAAAATCATACTTCACCAACAGCGGAACCGAGGCGAACGAAACCGCGATCCAGACAGCACGCATGCATACGGGAAACTTCGAAGTAGTCGCGTTGCGTCACGGCTACAGCGGACGCTCGTCACTTGCCCGTGGACTTAATGGCATGAGCACCTGGCGGCGCGGCACGATCGAGATTGGCATCGTTCATGCCATGAATCCTTACTGCTACCGTTGCCCGCTGGGGTTGAAATATCCCGACTGTGGGGTCGCATGCGCCAAGGATATTGAAAACACAATTCAGTTCTCGACTTCAGGACGGATCGCGGCCTTTATCGCTGAGCCTATCCAGGGCGTCGCCGGATTTGTCACGCCCCCGAAAGAATATTTCAAAATGGCGTTCAACATCGTCAAGCAATATGGCGGCGACTTCATCGCCGATGAAGTGCAGACTGGCTGGGGCCGCACTGGCCGCAAATGGTTCGGCATCGAGCACTGGGAAGTCGAGCCGGACATGATTACCTCGGCCAAAGGAATGGGAAACGGAGTGCCCATTGGTCTGACAATTGCCAAGCCCGAGATCGCGGATTCATTTCAAGGACTGACTATTTCGACCTTCGGCGGCAACCCGGTCACATGCACTACCGCAAAAGCTGTCATCGATGTGATCGAAGAAGACGACCTGCGAACTAACGCCGCTGAAGTTGGCAGCTATTTCCGCACGAAACTGGAAGAGCTACAGGAGAAGCATCCCCTGATCGGCGACGTTCGCGGAATGGGCCTGATGCAGGCGCTGGAATTGGTCGAGGACCGTACGACAAAGCAGCCTTCACCGGCGGGCACAACCGCCTTGATGGAAGAAGCTCGCAAGCGCGGACTGCTGGTCGGCAAAGGTGGCTTCTACGGCAATGTCATCCGCATGTCGCCGCCGCTCAACATTTCGAAGGCAGATGTGGACGAGGCAGTGAGGATTTTGAACGAGAGCTTAACAGCGGTGAAGAAATAGACCTTTCGCCACAGATTTGCGCCGATCCACACGGATTGAAAGTCCATCAGTGCGATTCCTCCGCCGCTGGCGCGGTATCCATCGTATCCACGTGTACCGGCCTTGGCGGCAAATCCGGCACAGGCTGAAATTCTCCTGGGTCCTTGCCGGCGAGCGCGACCTTCATAAACTCCATCCAGATGGGAAGCGCGGCACGGGCTCCACTCTCCTTGGCTCCGAGCGACTTCTTCTCGTCGTAACCGACCCACACTCCGGTCGTGATCGACGGCGAAAATCCAATGAACCAAGCATCGGTGAAATCGTTGGTCGTGCCGGTCTTGCCGGCGAGTGGATACTTCAACCCCGCTGCTGCGATCCCCGTTCCGTGCAGCACAACCTCCCGCAGCATGTAGGTCATGATGCGCGCGGTACGAGCGCTGATCGCGTCCTTCACGTCGGGAAAATCTTCTTCCAGCACCCGGCCTTCGTAGTCCTCCACCTTGGTGATGTAGCGTGGCAGGATGCGGACACCGTCGTTGGGGAACACGCTGAAGGCGGAAGTTTGCTCGTACAATGTGACTTCGGCAGCACCCAGCGCTACGGGTAAATAGGCAGGGATGTTTGAAGTGATCCCGAAGCGGTGCGCGTAGTCGATCACGGTTCTTATTCCGATGTGGTCTGCGACCTTCAACGCTGGAATGTTGCGCGATTGCGCCAGCGCCCGCCGCAGCGTAATGGTGCCTTCAAACTTTTCATCGTAGTTGTGTGGAGTGTACGGGCCCGATGCGGTCGGGAAAGTAACAGGTGCATCGAGGATCGTGTCGTCCGGCCTCGCCCCTTGATCAATAGCCGCAGTGTATACGTAGGGTTTAAACGACGATCCCACCTGCCGTAGTGCCTGGGTCGCACGGTTAAACTTGGATAGTTCGAAATCACGCCCCCCGACCATCGCCTTGATCTCGCCGGCGGCATTGTCGATTGCGATCAATGCGCCCTGTGTGCCCGAGTCCTGCTCCAGGCTCACTCGCGCCTTGCCATCGGTAGTAAGGGCAGTGATTTTCACATACACCACATCACCCGGCTTCAGAATGTCCTGAAGTTTGTGTTGCGTCCAGGTGGCATCGGCTGCTAGGACATTTGCGGTATATCGGCCGAACTTGACTAGCGCCGACCCAGGCGCCACTGCCATAACCAGGGCGTGTATATAGCCGTTCACCTCGGGCTCCTCATCCCAGTCCGGAAGCTGGTAGGCGAGAGTTTCATTGCCTGCCAATACATTCTGCAAATGCCCCTTCCATCCGTGGCGACGTTCATAGGCGGCGAGACCGTCCAGCACCACATGGTTTGCGGTTCGCTGAAGATCCATGTCAAGCGACGTGTGAACGCGCAGTCCGCCTTCATGAACCTGATCGCTGCCGTATTTGTTTTCGAGGTACCGGCGAATGTCCTCGACAAAATATGGGGCCAGCGAATTGGGATCGTGCTGCAGGTGCAGCTCGATAGGCTGGTTGCGCGCCTCGATAGCTTGTCGCGCCGTGATCTTGCCATCTTCAAGCATGCCGTTGATGACCAGGTTGCGGCGCCGGCTCGCGCGGTCAGGGTGATTGATTGGCGAGTAAAGTCCGGGGGCCTTCGGTAGTCCGGCCAGCAGCGCGGCTTCTTCTATTGTGAGTCGTTTTGCGGGCTTTCCGAAATAATATTCCGAAGCAGCTTCAAAACCGTACACTCCATGTCCTAGAAAAATCTGGTTGGCATAGAGGGTGAATATCTGCTCCTTGGTAAAACGACGCTCGATTTGAATAGCGAGCAACGCCTCCTCGACCTTGCGATGAAAGGACCGATCGGGCGACAGAAACAGGTTGCGCGCAAGCTGCATGGTGAGAGTCGAAGCGCCCTGCACCCGGCCGCCAGATTCGATGTCCCTGTACGCCGCGCCGGCGATTCGCCACACATTGATGCCCCAATGACGATAGAAATCCTTGTCCTCAATCGAAATCAGGGCATCGCGCAATACCTGCGGAAAGTCGTTGTAAGAAGCCACTACTCGTCTCTGCAGGGCGAACGAACCAATGATGCGGCCTTGCCCGTCGTAAAGCTCGGTGATGGAACTGGGACGGTAATGTTCCAACTGCTCGACCTGAGGAAGATCCGTTGAATAAACCAGCAGCAATCCGGCAGTAGCGCCCACGAGTGCAGCCAGCAGCACCAGCAAGCCAAACAGGAGGCGGCCCACCAGCTTACGTCCGGCGACGTCAACCGGTGGAAGGTCTTGATAGATGACCTTCATGGGAGATGGACCTCAGAATAGCATGAGCTGCCAGCTGCTCTGAGAAGGTTAGGAGTTGGGGGTAAGCAGTTTGATCAAAGTTGGCCTGGCATAAACTCTGTTGGGACAGCCGAGGTAGCTGTCCCCGGAGAAACTTAACTCGCCCGGCTCTTCAAGACTTCGATCGCCTTTTGCATCTGCTGGTCCGGTTGCGGAGGCTGGGCTTTCTTGGCGGCATCGTCTGCAGGCGCAACATTTTCGTCCTCGTCCGGCACCGGTCCATTTTCCTCCGTATCCGCGACCAGAACGTTCGGGGTTACAGCTGTATCCTGAATCGCCTTGCCGGTAGGCGTGTAATACTTGGCGATGGAGAGGATGAGAGCTGAGCCATTGGGCAGTTCCATGGTTTTCTGAATCGAACCATCACCGAAGGTCTTGTCGCCAACAACGTCGCCGCGAGCATTTTCAAGAACAGCTGCAGCTACAATCTCTGCGGGCCCGGCCGTACCCTTATTGACCAGCACCACCATCGGCAGGTTCGTAATGGCCTTGGAAGGATCTGCATTGAAGGCTTCGCGAGGATACTTCTGGCCTTGGAGGTAAGTGATCGTACCGTGATTAAGAAAAAGATTGGCCGTTGCAATGCCCTCGGCTTCGTCACCCTCGGCGCAGTTGCGCAGATCCAGGATCAACTTCTTCGCCCCTGACTTCTGGAGCGCCTTAACCTTGGCCGCCACTTCCTGCGACTTGCCCTTGGTGAAAGCATCGACGCGGATTTCAGCAATACCTTCATCGACCATCTTGTCGGTTACGGGTGGTATGGAAACGATATCGCGAGTAATGACAACCTTTTGCGGCTCAGCACGCCGGGCGCGAACCAGGGAAACGGTTACATTCGAACCGGGTTGTCCAGCGAGCAGGCTGCGAACTTCACCGACCGACATCTCCCGAGTGCTCTTGCTTTCGATGGCTTCAATAATATCGGTATCCTGCAGCCCAGCCTTATCTGCCGGTCCGCCCGGAATCACCGAGATCACCGAAGCGTAGCCGAAGCGCTTGGAAATGGCGGCTCCGATGTCGGCCTTGGCTGCGGTTTGATGAGACTTATATTCCGCATACTCGGATGGGCTCAGATAACTGGAATTCGCATCCAGGGATTCCAGCAATCCATGCAGAGCGCCAGCGGTCACGACCGGAATGTTCGGCTCCTCCACATACTCGCTGCGTACGCGTGAGAGAACTTCGCTGTACACCTGGAGTTGCCGGTAAGCGCCGTCGTTGCTGGAGGCACGCACGCCATCCATTCCGCCCACGACCATGAACAGCAGAACTACCGCGGATGAAGCAAGAACTACAGCCTTGATTTTTGTCGACATCGGATTCGTTTTCTCGGGAAAGGAAGTCACTTCCTATGAAGTGTTGTCATTATATCTGCTTTGATGCGGATTTCTAAGGGTTTGCTTCGGCAAAATAGTGCCCATTAGTAACTAATGGCTTTGGGTTCCGCGTCCTCGTTGCGCGAGGTTGGAGAATCGTCTAGACTCTATTCCCGACATTGATACAAAAGAACTTACGCCTAGTTCGTGGATGTGGTGGCGAAACACAAATTTTCTCCACGTCGAGTTCGATCCTGAGTTGTAAGTAGGCCATGCGCAAATCTCTGGCTCATTGCACAACCTGAATCAGAATCCCCTGGCTGAACCGGAAATCGGCGTCCCCGCCATAATTGGCTGCGATACGATGCTTGCCTACACCTAGCGCCGACGTTTTGTAATGTGCGACGCCGCCTCTAAGTTGAACCTGCGCCAACACGTTTCCGCCATCTTTGAAGGTGATCGAGCCAGTTGGAGTTCCACCGTATTGAGCGGTAACGGTTGCGGTGAATTTCACGGGATGGCCGACCTTCGAGGGGTTCTTCGAGGAAATGAGAGTAGTGGTCGTTGCGGCCTTGAGTACGGACTGTTTCAGCGGAGCCGAACGGCTGGGTTGGAAGGTCGAGTCTCCAGAATAGGCCGCCACAATCGAATTCGTCCCTGGCGACGTGAAAGCATAATTCAAAGTCGCCTGTCCATTACTTACCGTTCCCTGACCCAAAGTCGTGGTCCCTGATTTAAAGGTAACCGTCCCCGTGGGCGCGCCACCGAATTGTGTGGTGATAGTGGCTGTGAAGAGAACGGATTGATTCACGGCCGACGGATTCGGGGCTGAGGCGAGTGTAGTGGTCGTAGCCTCGCGAAATCCCGCCGCCACGTTTAACAAAACAGTGATAGTCGAAAGCGAGCCGCCCGCGACCACTACGTCAGGCTGATGGTCTCCGTTCAAATCGCCGCCGGCGACAAAGATTCCGCCCGGGAAGTAGTGGACCGCTGTCTGGAGGGTTCCATCGCCATTGCCTAACAGAATGCACGTGCCGTCGCTATTCGCCACGACCACGTCTGCACTGCCGTCTCCGTTGAAGTCACCCGCGACCAGAGAGTACGCGTTTTGTCCTCCAGAACTGTAGGCATGCGCTCCGTAAAAATTTCCGTTCCCCGTACCGATGAAAGACTTTATAAAGCCGTTGTAGCATCCGTTCGACGTCTGGCAGAGGTTTGACACCAGCAAATCCGCTCTACCATCTCCATTCAGATCCGTTACCACCACCGAGTCGGCCTGGGAACCACCGGAGTTGTAGCTTTGCGCCGTTTGAAAAGTGCCATTGCCGTTTCCCAGCAGCACGCTCACGCCACCGTTTTGACAACTACTGTCCTGACACTGGCTTGCCAGCACCAGGTCGGGATTTCCGTCCTGATTGAAATCCCCTACCGCCAGGGAGTCGGTCTGGTATCCTGCCGAGGAAAAAGTCTTAGCTGATTGGAAGGTTCCATCGCCGTTTCCTAACAACACGCTGACGGCGCCGGTCCGGCAGTTAATGTCCTGGCATTGATTTGCTACTGCAAGATCGAGGTTCTTGTCGTTGTTGAAATCCGCGATTGCCACCGCCAAGGCCGTATAACCCCCGGAAGGATAAGTCGTCGCCGCCCGCAAGGTTCCGTTGCCATTTCCCAGGAGTACGCTGAGGCTGCCACCGCTCTTACAGTCGCTGGTGCTGCATTGGCTTGCGACGACAACATCGGGATTCCCGTCTCCATTAAAATCGCCAATCGCCACCGAGGAAGATCCGAATCCTGCAGTCGCGTAGTCTTGCGCTGGTTGAAACGTTCCATCACCATTTCCCAGCAGCACGCTTACAATTCCGTTACTCCTATGCTTGCAATTGCTCCTTCGGCAGAGATTTGCCACTACCAGGTCAAGTTTCCCATCCCTGTTCAAATCGCCGACAGCCACTGAACCTGCGTCGTAACCTCCAGAGGCATAAGTTGGCGGCGCCTGAAAGGTTCCGTCTCCGTTGCCCAGGAGTACGGTGACGGTTCCGCTGCAACTGCCATTGTTTTGGCATTGATTGACAATCGCCAGATCAGCTTTCTTATCTCCATTCCAATCACCCAGACCCACGGATTCGGCAAAGGCCCCATCGGATATGTAATTCTGGGCTGCCTGAAAAGTTCCATCCCCGTTGCCCATGAGCACGCTCACGCTTCCCACACCGCAATCGCCCAGAACCTGACACTGATTGGCCAGCACGAGGTCGGTTCGTCCGTCTCCGTTAAGATCTTTAACCGCAACCGAGGTGGTATTATTTCCTCCAGAAGCATAGTTCTGCGCGGTTTGAAACGTCCCATCACCGTTTCCCAACAGCACGCCCACGCTGCCGATGTCGCACTTTCCGCTGCTCCAGCATTGGTTGGCTACCACCAGATCAGTCTTCCCGTCTGCGTTGAGATCTCCGGTTGTTACCGAAACAGCCGTATTGCCGCCCGAAGCGTAGGTCTGCGCGGCTTGAAATGTGCCATCTCCGTTCCCTAGCAGAACACCCACATTCCCATTGCAGTTCCCACTGCTCTGGCATTGGTTAGCCACCACCAAATCAATTTTCCGATCATGGAGGTGGCCAACCGCGACCGAGATAGCCGTCAGGCCTCCGCTAGGATAGCTTTGCGCCGATTGAAAGGTCCCATTCCCGTTACCTAACAGCACACTTACGGCGCCACTCGCGCAAGTGCTGTCGAGGCACTGACTAGCGACGACGACGTCCAGTTTTCCGTCCCTGTTCACATCGGCCGTCGTGACCGAGGACGCCACGACTCCACCAGAAGAATAGCTCTGCGCGGCTTGAAACGTCCCATCTCCATTCCCCAGCAGAACGCCCACAACACCGTTCAGGCATTGGTTGGCGCTCTGACAACCATTGGCCACGATCAAGTCAGCCTTCCCATCGTTGTTGACGTCGCCCACCACAACCGAGTAAGCCTCGGATCCTCCAGAAGAATAGGTCACAGGAGACTGAAAGGTTCCATCGCCATTTCCCAGCAGAACGCTTACTGCGCCGGCGTCGCAATTGTTGTCAGGGCACTCATTGGCTACCACCAGGTCGGCTTTACCGTCACCATTGAAATCGCCGACTGCAACGGAAAAGGCGTACACGCCCCCGGAAAGATAGGTCTCCGGATTGAAGAAAATGGGACTGTCAGTCGGAAAGTTCGGGTTCGACAGGTTGCCGTGGAATTTTCCGCGACGACGACTTGACCTGGAGCGCACTGGGAAAGGAACATTGCCTGCAGCGAAAGACAGCGCTGACTGATTAATGTTCAGGCGCATCGCCCGCCGATGTGATTCCGGAAGCTCTTGAGCCGAGATGGTCAGGGAAGGTGGGAGAACAAGAGAAATAACCAGGAAAGCAATTACGACACATCGAACTGGTAAGAACGCACCCTCCACGGGCATTTCACATCTCCCCAACAAGCTAATGCTGTGACATGAATCGGGCCGGGGCTTTAGAATTATGTTGCCGAGCGGCTCACCCCGGCTGCGAGCGCAGCCATTCTACGCTGCTCTTCGGGAAAATTGTTGCTGTGATGAACTAGTGAGTATTTGGCGGTCGGTCGGCAGCCTTGAGAGCTAGTCTAGTGGGGCGCGCCGGAGACAGCAGAAGGATCCGGCAGCGTTGAATTTTCGCCCGGACCGCGGGAATTCGACCGGTTCACGCCGGTGATTTGATAGTCGGTGTAATCAATGGTCAGGACGGCTTTGCCTCCCATCCGGACCTGGGTCTCAGACTCGTTGTGGGCAGGAAGCCAGAAGCCTCCGATCTTAGCCCAACGATACTCGATCTGGGTGTGGCTGACCCAGAGGGAAGGATTCTTGGCAGGCTCGCCTTGCATACGGGCTACGGCGAAATCCTTGGCGTCGACCCAAAGTTTCCCACGGTAGAGATACTTGCTCTTACCCTTGGGAGTTGCTTCAAGGACATAGAAATCCCCACTGGGCGTGTGCTCGGTCCCAGCTAACGTAAAATCGTAATTCTTCGGACTGATTTCCAGCTCTCTGCGGTTTTTTTCTTCCTGGGCCTCCTGTTCGCTGCTCAGCAGCTTCAACAACACACGGTTGGTCAGCAACTTTGAACCGGTCTCGAAGAGGACCTTGAATTCTTTCCGATCCGGCGCAGTGTAGATCGCTTCCACTTGCATTCCGGCTTCGTGGCTGCCGAAGAGTCCGTGATACTCCAAATGGTAGACTCGTTTCCCGCGATATCCGCGCAACATCTGAGAGCGCTGGGCGTTTGCCGCCATCAGTTTTTGCACGATTACGTCAGTCGAGAGCGGCGCGGCGGAGCGCATGTCCGCATCAGAAAAGCTGAAGGTGGCCAGCAGTGTGAACAGCAATACGCCAGCGGGCGCGGAAAAATCGCAGCCGCGCAGCGCCCGGCATCGGTCACGTTCAAAAGAATAGGAAAAAATCGACAATCGATTTTCAATCTACCATATTCGGCTAAGGAATGAAGTCACGGAAAGACTGGAGTCTTTCGAGGCGCAGGGTCGCCGAGTCCGAAGGCAGACTCGGCGGCTGTTTGCGATTGTTAAGCTCGCTGAAACTCGGATTACCGTACCGTAGCCAGTTGGGTGCGCAGTTTGTGGGTGGCGCGGAACAGCGTGTTCTTAATCGTGCCTTCGCTGGTGTTCAGAATGCCCGCGACGGTTCGCAGCCGCAAGCCGTGGTAATGCTTCAACTCGAACACCACCCGCTCCCGCGGCGACAGTCTTTGCATGGCGCGCACGATGCAGACTCGCAACTCGCGGCTGGCCAGGTTGCGCTCCGGGCTGGCACCCGCCCGTTGGTCGGGTATTCGATCAAGAACTTGTTCCTCCTCGCCTTCGGATGAAACCGTGGTTGTCACATCCCGATAACGAGACGACCGCTTCCGCAAGTGATCCAGACAAAGATTGGTCACGATGCGGTAGATCCAGGTATAGAACGAGCATTCAAACCGGAAGGTGCTGATGTTGATGTAGGCGCGAAGGAAGGCTTCCTGGTAGATGTCCTGGGCGTCCTCCTGCGACCCGGTGAGATGAATCGCAAGCCGCAGCACAGGGCGGTCGTATTGTCGAACCAATTCTTCGAAAGCGGCCGCGTCCCCAAGCTGAGCTCCTCGGATGAGCACAGTGTCATCTGCCCGAGTTGGACCAACCTTGTCTCGATGCTGAACTCGAATCTGTAGAGCGTTTTCCACGTTTCATCTCCACAACAACACTTCAGCCGACGAACTTGTACCCCGTCCCGTGCACCGTCAGAATGAATCGAGGTTCTTCCGGCTTAGGCTCGACCTTCTGCCGCAGGCGCACGATGTGTGCGTCCACGGTTCGCGTAGTAGGAAAGCGATCGTATCCCCAGACATCCTCGAGCAGCCGGTCCCGGCTCAGGGTCTCTCCCGGATGAATGAGGAAATATTTCAAGAGCTCGAACTCCTTCGATGAAAAGTCGAGCGCGTGGCCCTTGCGCGACACCTGGCAGCTACGCAAATTCACTTCCACCTCGCCGAAGGAATATTTCTCATCGGTCTTGGGAGCGATTCGTGCGCGACGCAGCACAGCTTTCACCCGCGCCAGCAATTCCCGAATGGAAAACGGCTTGGTGACGTAGTCGTCGGCTCCCAATTCAAGTCCAACCACCTTGTCCACTTCCTGCCCACGGGCAGTAAGCATAATGATCGGAATTGAGGGTCGTTTGGACTTGAGCTGCTTGCACACGTCCAACCCACTCATCCTCGGCATCATTACATCGAGGATGACAAGGTCGGGCGACTCGGCGATTGCGCGCTCCAGGCCCGCCACGCCATCGCCTGCGGTGATGACCTGATGTCCCTCGAATTCGAAGTTGTCGCGCAAGCCAGCCACCATGTTCGGCTCGTCTTCGACAATCAGAATTTTGGCCATGCTTTTAATCCCCGTCTACGCCAACGCTGCCTTAGTTGCGTTCGCTCCCAAAGCTACGGGCAGATTGATGGTGAATTTGCTGCCTCGACCGGGTACGCTATCAACCAAAACCTCTCCACCATGCGCTTGTACAATGTGACGAACTAATGCCAGCCCTAAACCGCTGCCCTTGGTGTTGTGAACCAGCGGGTCGCCCACTCGATAGAACTTGTCGAAAATCTTCTGTTGCTCACCCTGGGGAATGCCGATGCCATGGTCCACGACTTCGAGCTTGACCGAGCCGTTGTCGCGGAACAGGTTGACTCCGATATATTTCTGGTCCTGCGAGTACTTGAGCGCATTGTTGACCAGGTTTAACAGGGAACGCGCCATGGCCTCGCGATCCACGCTGAGCGGCGGAATGTCCTCGGCAATCTTTTCCTCGAAAGCAAAGCCGCTCTGCTCGATCTGGTAGCGATAGGATTCGAGCGTATTGCGAACCAGTTCGCGCATATCAGTCTGGCGGAAGTCGTACTCCTTGCGGCCAGCTTCGATCCGCGAAAAATCCAGGATGTTATTGATCAGCGCGGTGAGACGCTCGCTCTCCTTGCGAATGATGCTGTAATACTCCTGATATTTGTCAGGCGATTTCAGCCTTCCCATCTCTAGTGTTTCCGCGTAAAGCCGAATCAGCGAGAGCGGCGTCCGCAACTCATGCGAAACGTTTGAAACGAAATCCGACTTCAATCGCGCCAGCGCCATCTCGCGCGAGATATTTCGATGAGTCATAATGATGCCACCAGTAAGCAGCAGTGAGATGGCGCCAAGAATTAAAAAGCTGGTATGAACAAAGCGCTGACCCAGCGCGGCCAGCGTGGTTCCGCGCAACTTGATCGCGAGCGTCAGGCCAGGGAACGCGCCTTCCAGGTTGCGTTCCACTTCAGGTTCACCGCCGTCCCACCCCACCGAAGCCACCATTGGTGTGGATTCGTGCCGGGAATGGAGCATCATGACAACGTGGTTCCTCTCGCCTTTTTCTTCCTGGTGGCTTAAGAGCGTCTCCAGCATTTCGGGAAAGAACCGGTCGTTCAGGTACTCGGCATCGAACACCAGTCCGCCAATCGCCTTGTGCCCTCCCCATGTATCCTTCGCCAGGAAAATAGCGCCGGATTGATACACGCGCTTTTCGCCTCGTGGAACCCAATTGGGGAAAAAATAGTAAGGCTTACCCTTTTTCGACATCTCATCCAGAGTCTTAACTTCTTCCTTGTAGTCAACTTGCATCCATCCGCGGGTCATGCTGGAGAAATCGTCAGCCTCGGTGCGAAACGAAGCATCCTTAAGCCGTGACGGCTGCGAACGGAACGTCAATCCCGATCCCGGTTCATAGATGAAGATATGAGCGATATGAGGGTGGGTGGCGAGAATCCTGTCCATCGTTTCCACACAAGCTTCGCCAGCGCTGGGGAGTTCGCTTCGAAGATCGCCGGCGAGGTCGTAGGCTTTTTGATTGATCTCCTTCTCGGAAATCGCGAGCACCTGGTTGAAATCGCGCTGGAATGCAGCCTCCACGCCGCGGTCGCGCTGAACTTCATTCAAGTGCACCGCACTCAGGATGACCAGAGCTGCGGCGGGCAACACAACGGCGAGCTCCAGCGTCAGCATCAACCGGGTTCGCTCGTTCCATCGCCGCTTCGATTTCATCATTGTCTCTGCAATCCGGGTAAGCACTGTGTCTTCCCGAATGCAAACATAGTTGAACAGTCAACGGGATGTGTCAATCCAGGGTAAAAACAAGTAAAAAGTTGTGAACTGGTTAAGTGTTGAGATACCACGCCGCGCGATGTGGGAGGGCACGAGTTCACCCGCGCCGCAAAGTACCGCAAAAACACCTCCTGCTTTAAGCCCCTGAGGTGCAGCACGCAAATGTCCTATCTTTATCTTTTTCTGACAGGCCTGGAAATCGTAGCAGCGAGGCAAAGGAAGACTCTAAGGCAGCTTGAAATTCACCGTCACGTAAGTCTGTGCTTCGACGGCGACTCCATTCCGGAGGCAGGGTTTGTATCGCCATTGCTTAACTGCTTTAACCGCCGCCTGCCCAAGAAGCAGGGAGCCATCCACGAGTTTCAGGTCTCGGATGCCGCCATCTTTGCCGATCAAGGCTTGCAAGATCACTGCACCTTGGAGACCGGCTTTCAAAGCCTGCTCCGGATAGCTGGGTGCTACTTTTTGCATGAGTAACGCCTCGGACGAATCCTCAGCCAGGTTCACCGGCTCGACCTGGCTGAGCAACGATGAGCGCCTGAAACTCGCTCGAACCGTGGCGGCCTCCGGCTGAGGCAGTTGCAAGCTCTGCGGGATCGGAAGTCGCGATGTCGCCGTGGTCAGACGATCTTGATCTATGCGTGCATCCGCCTGCAGCGTCGCAGCAGGCGTCGTTGGAATCTGGTCAGTCAGGAATATGCTCTGCACCGGAGCCCCGCGAACCCTCGAGGACGAAGACCGGGAATGCTGCGAAGCACCGCTTTGGGCCAACGTAGAGGAATTTGTGTCGTTTTTGGGCGGCTGGCGCTTGCTCATTTTCATATCCACGGCTTGTTTGTAGGCGGTGGCGACGCTGGCGAATACACTCTGAACCCGCAAGGGCTGGCCGAAGATATAGCCAACAGAAACGAAAGCCAAACTCAGGATACTTGCCCACAAGAACCTCTTCCGGTTATATCGCTTGACCTCGCCAGATCCATGCTCGCCGCGATTCGGCTGGTTCATGGAGCGGAATAGTCTCCGGTCGAAAGTCGCGAATGACAGACTTAGCCGCGCCGCGGTCCCGTAGCCGTAGTCCGGCGCTGGGGAGGGCTCTACCGGACGTGCGGCCAGCGGCGTGGGGGAGGGCTGTTCCGGTTGCGGCCGCTGCTCTTCAATATCGTCTGCACTCGGCACTGAGGCTTTTGTTTCCCGGGGATGGGCAAAATCACCTCGTGCGACCCAGGCCCGCAAGCAACCGAGAAAACGGTCGTTGCTCAGCAGGGCATACTTGACCTGATCCGGGACGAGCGGTTTCGTCAGCACGAGGTCGGGGCCGTCTAGTTCGGACGCAAGGTTGGACGTCCCGCTGCTAAGAGCAAGCGTGAAAGCTGCCTTATTCAACTTCAGCTCACGCGCGTTCTTAAGAAGAAATGCTGCCTCCGGTCCGCTGTCCCAATCGGCGACAATGACGTCGAAGCTTCGACTGGTGAGCCATTCGATCGCCGTGAAGATGTCGGGACAGGGCTCGATTTCCAGCTCGAGTTCTGTTAGAGCCTGAACCAACCACCGTGAGCTTTCCTCGTCAGACGAGAACAAAAGAGAGACTGGTGACATCAACTAAGAGGCTAGCTTTCAGACGGACGGGTGACAAGTTACGAACTACCACCATTGTGCTATATCAGAAGGCGGGGTAACTGGCGGTACCGTTACCTGTACTATTGGACATGCTGCGCAGCGTGGGTACGAGGCCGGGAAACAGGCATTGCCATTGAGTTCGCCGGGCGCATAGAATCCTCTGTTACCCAGGTTGAAATTCAGAGTTAGCGATCAAGGTTCAATACAAAGCCGAAAGAGGATCATTGAAGAAAGTCATTGCGATGTATCCGGGCTCGTTCGATCCGCCGACCAACGGGCACCTGGATTTGATCGCGCGAGGCAGCAAGATCTTTGACGAACTGGTCGTAGCGATCCTCCGCAATGCGGAGAAGGCACCGTTATTCAACTTGTCCGAGAGGCTGCTAATGCTGGAAGCAATGACTGCGGATTTCAGCAATGTGCGCGTGGACACGTTCGACGGACTGATGGTCGATTATGCAGCCAAGGTCAAGGCCAGCGCTGTCCTTCGCGGCATTCGCGCCATCAGCGATTACGAATATGAATTGCAGATGGCCTTAATGAACCGAAAACTGCAACCTGACCTGGAAACCGTATTCATGATGCCGGCGGAACAGTATTCTTACCTGAGTTCCCGGCTGGTGCGGGAAATAGCTCAATTGGGCGGATCGGTCAAAGGCTTAGTTCCGGAGATGGTTGAACAACGGTTGAAAGAAAAGCTGGACCCCGCTATCAAACTGGCAAATGCCAGAAAACCGAAGTCGAGGAAACGAGGATGACTGCAGTTACGGAAGCAACTCTTGCATTACGACTAACCGAACGCATCAACCGCATCGAACCATCCGCCACAATGGCCGTGGTGGCTGAAGCTGACAAACTCCGTCAGCAGGGGATCGACGTGGTGGATTTTGGAGCGGGCGAACCACACTTCGCCACCCCCCAGCACATCAAGGATGCCGGCATCGCCGCGATTCAAGGCAACTTCACAAAGTACACCGCGGTCAGCGGCACAGCCGAACTGCGCGACGCTATTGCGCATCGGCATGCCGTGGATTTCGATTCGGATTATCGCCGCGAAGAGGTGATTGCCTCAACAGGAGGCAAGCAGGCTTTGTTCAATGCCGTCCAGGTCCTGGTCGACCATGGAGACGAAGTCATCCTGCCAGTGCCCTACTGGGTTTCGTTCAAAGACATCGTGCGCTATGCGGGAGGAAATTGCATATTGCTCGAAACCGACGAGGCTCAAGGCTTTCGAGTCACGGCAAAAATGATCGAGCGCCTGATCACTCCGCGGACCAAGCTCATCATCTTGAATTCGCCATCCAATCCTTCGGGAGCGGTGATGTCTCCGGAAGATCTGACGGAAGTAGTCCGTCTGGCGCACGAGCGCGGTATCTGGGTGATTTCCGATGAATGCTATGTCTACCTGAATTACACGCCAAAGCGATTTTCCGTGGGATCCCTCCGCGAGTTTCGCGAGCGCATGGTGATCATCGGATCGCTCTCCAAAACCTATGCAATGACTGGTTGGAGGTTGGGTTACGCGCTGGGGCCTGGTGCGGTGATCAGCGCCATGCAGAAATTGCAAAGTCAATCTACGTCGAACCCGACTTCGATTGTGCAGAAGGCGGCAGTGGCGGCGCTGAAAGGGCCGCAACAATGCGTGACTGACATGCGCGCGGAATACATTAAACTGCGAGATCACGTTATCAGCGGGCTGCGTTCAATTCCGGAGGTGAAGTGCACGCTGCCCGAGGGCGCGTTCTATGCGTATCCGAATGTGTCCGCATTCTTTGGGCGCAGCGGAGTTAAGTCAGCCTCGGATCTTGCGGGAAAACTTTTGCGCGACGCGCACGTGGCCACGGTACCCGGCGAAGGATTCGGAACCCGCGACCATATTCGTGTTTCCTACGCTACGTCGATCGCGGAACTGGACCGCGGATTGGAGCGCCTGCGAAAGTTTCTCGCGGCACTGTAACCCTCTGGGCATCCTCACCCGCACTCCGAGGGCAAGATGCCCTCGGGACAGCCGGCGCTACGGGGTATTACTCCTGCGGTCTCGATTTTTCTGCCCCATGAATGATCTTTACCCACTGTTAATGTCGCCAATATTCGACCCCCGTCCCTGGGGCGCGACTGACTTGTCTCCCATTTATCCCAACCATCGTTTCGACGAGAAGATCGGGGAGTCGTGGCTGACGGGAGACAATTCAAAAGTAGCGAACGGACACTTGCGGGGGAGGTCCCTTGCCGAATTGACTTCGCAATTTGGAAAAGAGCTTGTGGGCGACGCCGCTCCCGATCCTGGTCGCTTTCCATTGCTGCTGAAGTTTCTTTTTCCCCATGAAAAGCTGTCGGTTCAGGTTCATCCCGATGACGAAGCTGCGCGCCGCGCAGGCGAACCATGCGGCAAGACCGAGTGCTGGTACGTAGCGCATGCCAAACCTGGGGCGCAGATCGGTTTGGGTCTGAAGCCGGGGGTTACACGCACGCAACTGGAACAAGCGATTCAGCAGCAGCGCGCAGAGGAGTTGCTGAATTGGATCAACGTATTTCCCGGCGAAATGATTTATGTTGCTGGCGGCACTGTACACACGCTTGGGCCGGGTTCGATCATCGCGGAGACCCAGCAGCAGTCGGACACAACTTATCGCTTATACGATTACGGCCGCCCGCGTGAATTGCATTTGAAGGAAGGTCTGGCGGCCGTGAAAGAGAGAGTTGCTTCGGGGAAGGTGATCCGCCCCGCCCCGACAATGCTGGACGGCACAAAGAACCGCTATTCGTCGCTGGTCGCTTCGCCTTTTTTCGTGGTGGAAATGTTCGAATTGAAAGATCCGCATGATTTCCTAACAAGAGATGACGCTGGAAAGAACTCAGTTCAGATACTCGTCGCGGTCGAGGGTTGCGCCGTGATCGAAGCGCGCGGTGCAGAGCCGGTCACCCTGGCAAAGGGAGACGCAGTCGTCGTGGCGGCGACGGTTGGAGACTTTCACGTACGCCCGCAATGGACGGTAGAATTTCTGAAGGCCTCCTTGCCAGGGACCGCGGTGCCGGAGCCGGCGACCAGGATATGAGCAATCAGGGGCCAGGCGGTCAATCCGCGGCAAAGACAAACTCGAATTTCTATCCTGTAATCCTCGCAGGCGGGCGCGGCACACGGTTTTGGCCGTTGAGCCGCAAGCGCCGGGCCAAGCAGTTGCTGGCGCTTGATGGCAAGAAAACCATGATCCAGCAAACCGTTTCGCGCCTGCTGCCGCTCGCTCCGGCGAAACGTTTTTGGATTATCACGAATGAAGATTCGCAGCGCGAAATCGCGCGCCAGATTCCGCGGATCAGCAATCAACAGATCGTCGCGGAACCAGCAGGACGGAATACCGCTCCGGCCATTGGCTTGGCGGCTTTTATTTTGTTGCGAAGCGATCCCGACGCGGTGATCGGACTATTTCCCTCGGATCATGTTATTGGAGACGAAAAAAACTATCGCAAGGTTTTGCAGAGAGGAATTGAAATCGCCGCTGCCGGTGAGAATGTTGTGGTGTTGGGGATTCGTCCAACGCGCGCTGAAACCGGATACGGTTATATCGAAGTCGGCTTGGTGATGGAACGGGAAGCGTATCGCGTGCGCCGATTCACCGAAAAGCCCAACGCCGAGCGCGCAACAAGTTTTCTTGAAGCAGGAAACTATTTCTGGAACAGTGGCATGTTTCTTTGGAGCGCGCGAACCCTGACCAAAGCATTGCGTGAGCATTTGCCTGAAACCGCGAGTGTTCTTGACAAGATTGCACAGGGGTTTGGAACACCGAAATTTGCGGCGACGTTTCGGCGGCTATATCCCAAGTGCGAGAACATCAGCATTGACTACGCGGTGCTCGAGCCACGCTCGTCCAAAGGAGAACAGGATTCCAACATTTTCTGCCTGCCTTCAGAGTTTGAATGGAACGACCTGGGATCATGGACCGCATTACATGAACACCATGTGGCGAAGGGCCACCCAGCGGATGACAACCTGGTCTCCGGCGAAGGTTTCTTCAGCCTGAATGCGACTGGGAATTACATTCACGCTCCGGGAAAATTCGTCGCGGCAGTAGGTGTGAATGATCTGGTAATCGTGGAAACAGATGACGCGCTGTTGATCACCACCCGCGAGCACGCCCAGGACGTGGGTAAAATTGTGAAGTATCTGGATGAGACAAAACTGCAGAAATTGGTGTAAGGGAACTGACAATTCGGTAGGGCCGGCATCTTGCCGGCCGTCGCGACATCTTGCCCTCGTCCATGGGGGCGGGACACCCCCACAACAGCCGCCGAGACGGCGGCGCTACATTTGTCATAGCAGTCCGAACAACTAATGACCGTTCCCATTAAATTCGGCACCGACGGTTGGCGAGGCATCATCGCCGACGATTTCACCTTTGAAAATGTGCGCCGGGTTGCGGGCGCGATCGCGAGCTACGTGCTCAAACACGAAGACGCGCGGCGCGGGATAATCGTTGGCTATGACACGCGCTTCATCTCACAACGTGCGGCTCGGGTTGTTGCGGAAGTTCTGGCTGCAGCCGGAGTTCCGGTCAAATTGGCCAATGATTACACGCCAACACCTGCAATTTCATTTGCCGTAAAACAACGCGGGGCAGCCGGCGGCGTAGTCGTCACATCGAGTCATAATCCGTGGAACTGGAATGGCGTGAAGTTCAAAGGTAAGTTTGGGGGATCGGGCACGCCCGCGATTATGAATGCGATCGAGGGCGAGTTGCGCGCCGGCGCCATGCCTGCTGGTCAAGAAGCCGCAATTGAAGAAGTTGACTTGAAGCCGGCGTACATCGAAGCCATTAGCGCTTTCGCCGATCTCGAGGCAATTGCTAAGGCCAATTTCAAGTTTGCCGTGGATTCAATGTATGGCTCTGGACGCGGTGTGGTGGCAGGAATTTTCAGCAAGCACGGGATTCCACACATAACCATCCGCCAGGAGTTGAACCCGCTATTTCCCGACATCAATCCCGAACCAATCGAGCCGCACGTAGCCCTGCTGCAGCAAACGGTGATGAAAGAGGGCTGCGATGCCGGACTTGCGACCGACGGCGATGCGGATCGCATCGGGGCCGTGGCCGAAGACGGCAGCTTTGTGGATTCTCACAAGATTATTTCCGTCCTCCTGCAGTGGCTGCTGGTAAGAAAGAAGTGGCCCGGTGAAGTTGTGCGTGCTTTCAACACCACGCGCATGATCGATCGTATCGCGGCGAAGCACGGCCGCAAAGTGAACGAGTGCCCCATCGGATTCAAGTACGCCGCTGATCTGATGATGGAGCGCGAAATTGTCATTGGCGGCGAGGAATCGGGAGGCATCGGTTATTCGCGATTTTTGCCGGAGCGCGACGGCCTTCTGAATTCCCTGCTGCTAGCCAACGTCATGGCCGACGAGCGTAAGCCGTTGGGCCAACTTGTGGCCGATTTGCAGCGCGAATACGGTCCGCACTACTATGGCCGGCGCGATCTTCACATCCCGGAAGAGTTGAAGCAGAAGGCGATCCAGCAAGCGCGGTCCGAGGAAACCAACCGTTTGGGCAGTTACGGCGTCTTAAAAAAAGAGGGCCTTGACGGGATAAAGTTTTTCCTCGATGCGCCTACCAATGGCAATGGGGCCGAAGCGTGGGTTCTATTCCGAGCCTCGGGAACAGAACCGCTGTTACGCGTGTACTCGGAGGCGGCGTCACCCGAATTAGTGAACGAAATCTTGTCGAAAGCTGAGACATTTGTGAAAAGTGGATAGGCACGGTAGTGACCTCTCCAGCGTTCACTGCACTCTTGGGTCTCGCATTCAATGCCACCACGTACGATAATCAATAACAACAGATGAGCAATGCAATCGCCACAGTGCCCACTCGAACCGATTCGCCTGAAGCGCGGCGATATAACCGCATTCGGAGATGGCTAGGCATTGCTGATTTTGTCCTCGGCCTGCTCTTCCTGCTTGCGCTATTGGCAACCGGATGGAACGGCACGCTGCGCGATTTCGCCATGCATGGAGGCTACGAGCATTACCCGCTGGCAGTTTTTCTTTACGTCGTGATGCTCATGCTAATCGGCAAGCTGCTCGGGCTAGGTCTGGACTACTACGGATTTCGAGTGGAACACCGCTACAATCTTTCGAATCAAAGATTGCGCGCGTGGCTGTGGGACGAAACCAAGGGATTTCTGGTAGGCGTGGCGCTAGCGTCCATTGTGGCCGAAATGCTGTATTTCATCATTCGCCAGTTCCCGCAACATTGGTGGCTGATCGCATGGGCTGCATTCCTGGGATTGTTCGTGCTGATGGCCCAGCTTGCTCCTGTGGTCCTGTTCCCTATCTTTTATAAGTTCGAGCCACTCGAAAATGCCGATCTTAAATCCCGCCTGGTGACGCTAAGCGAGCGGGCAGGAACGCGTGTCCGCGGTGTCTACAAGTGGAACCTTTCGGAGAAGAGCAAGAAAGCCAACGCGGCTCTGACTGGTCTCGGCAACACGCGGCGGATCATTCTCGCCGACACGCTTCTTGAACATTACTCTGCAGACGAGATTGAGGCCGTACTGGCGCACGAGTTGGGGCATCACGTACACCGGCATATACTGAAAAGTATTGCGGTGCAGGCCGTGGTCACACTGGTTGGATTCTGGGCGGCAAATTGGGTGCTCCACTATGCGGTGGAACGAACTCACATGTTTGAAACAGTGTCGGATTTCGCCAACCTGCCATTGTTGGTGCTGGTTTCAACCGTTCTGTCGTTCCTGTTGTTGCCGGCTCTCAATGCGTATTCCCGCTACAACGAACGCCAGGCGGACCGTTATGCATTTCAGTCGATCGCCAGCGTGGGGCCGTTCATATCGTCCATGAACAAACTGGCTGACCAGAATCTCGCCGAGCGATCTCCCGCCCGTTGGGTGGAATGGTTTTTCCAGTCGCATCCCGCAATTTCGCGGCGCGTGGACGCCGCAGAGGCCTGGGCAAAGTTGCAAACGCCAGCCGAAGCCCGAAAATAAAATTTATGCACGACGGTGCGGTAGAGACGTAGCTTGCTACCTCTCGCGGTGGCTGAGAATCTCTTCTACGCGGCGCAGATCGTCCTCGGTATCCACACCCACTGTGTCGTACGGAGTTTCCCCAACCTGAATCGGTATGCCGTTTTCAAGGAAGCGCAACTGCTCGAGCCGCTCACTGCGTTCCAAAGATGACTCGGGCAGCGCGCAGAAGCGGTCGAGCGCAGCCTTGCGATAAACATAAAAGCCCAGATGCTTGAAATAATTAGGGCTCGCGCCGTCGCGGTCGTACGGAATGGTAGCGCGTGAAAAATAGAGTGCTCTCCCCCCGCTATCGGCGACCAGCTTCACAGCATTGGGATTGTTGATGTCTTCTCGCGATGCCGGGGTCTTTAACGTTCCCACCTGAACGCTCGGATCTTTCATCAAAGCAATCAACGTGTCAATGTGCTCGGCCCGAGTTAACGGCTCGTCCCCTTGCACGTTGAGGTAAATGTCTGCTTCGATTGAATTTGAGATTTCACAGACGCGTTCCGTACCGCTGCGATGTGTTGCCGAGGTCATGCGCGCATTCCATCCGTGTTGAAGGCAGATTTGCATGATCTCGTCTGAATCTGTCGCGACGATCACGTCGTCCAGCAGCGGGGAGGATCGCACGCCTTTATAGACACGGGCGATCAGAGTTTGTCCGGCAATCTGGCGCAACATTTTTCGCGGCAGCCGGGTCGATGCAAGCCGCGCCGGGATGACTGCGATTGCTTTCATGCCATCAGTGTCAATTTTCCGCTTGCCGGTTGCAATAGCAAGGTCAATTGGTTAGGGCCGGTGTTTAGCGCTATTGCCGACGGCAACCAGGAAAATCACGCTTTTGCCTTCGGCGTGTGGTGAGAAGAAGTGGACCACATCGTCGTCGTAAAAGGTAAGGCCGGTCGCGCCTAGATGCTGGGCGTAGGCCGCGAGATAGAGCTTGCCGCCGAGAATGCCGGCTTCGAGTTGCACGGCACGATATCCCCGGTTACCAAAGCGCTGCAGAATCGGAGGCAAGTCAGCGAGAAAAAAAATGTCCACGGCTGTGTCCGCAGGTAACTGCTGTTCCAATCCTAAATAGCCGGCCTGGTCGCGGTAGTTTCCCTGCTTCAGACACTCGATCAGTCCACGGTCTCGGTGGAAGAAGTAGGCTCCGGGTTCGAGACCTTCCACAGCGTGGACAATCAGATAAAGATGGTTGAATTGAGTTCCCGTGGGATCGAGAAAATCTGCTGGGACGCCGCGTGTAGCGCGGTGCAGCATGGTCGAGAGCTGACGCAGGCTGATCGGAGTGCGGGCAAACCTGCGGCTGGAACCCCGACGCAGGATGACCTGCTCGATTGGGTCGCGAGGCATTTCATTGTCGGATAAAGGCCGGAACTCAACGACCGGTCCGGCAGGTGGCTGCACCGGAATCAGCGGACTACTCCCACGCCAAGCAGCAACTTCCTCCGGCGAATGCAATGAAGAGGCGGCATGCATTTCACGCATCAGTGGATAATCAACCTCCGTCCGAGAAAGCGGAACAGTTTCGAAACCCAAAGCAGGAACGTTCGCCGGAGATTGCACAGGAGCCTCGTTTCTGTTGCCCAGTGCGACCAGCGAGAAGGCCACCTCACGTTGCGAATCGACATCGAGCAAACCATTCACTGTCTCGTCCATAAATCCGCACACCACCTTTGCTGGCAAACCCAAAGCGGTGGCGACGGACAGCAAGTTGGCAAGCAACGTCCCGTTGTCCCAGCCGAAATGGCGGTAGGTGCGAGCTTGATATTTCCACGCATTGCGCCAATACGTGCACGTGCACACGATGGTCAGCGGAGCGTGAGCAACGGCGGGATCGCTGCCGGTAGCTTCAACGAGAAGGCCACGATAGTCTCCCGCGCGCAACTTGCGCAGTCCGAACTCCGCGGGGGCAAAATGATATACACCCCCAGGAAGGTCGGCAAGGTCGCCGCAGACCAGATAAAGTTCGACTTCATAGAGCGCCCCTGTGCAAGCCGCCGCGCGAAAATAGATTTCACCGCCGGAATACTTACGCTGCCGAGTAATGCCGGCGGAAAGATAGAGGAGTTGGGCCACTGACTCTAAATTTGGCGCCACATCGGTTTTGGCAGGGACACTTTCAGCGATAGCGGAAAGCGCAGCCACTCCCGTTTGACGCATCTCGCCCCGCAACCGCAATGGCTCCAGCGAGGGATAGATCTTGAAGGGTAAAGGCTGATTGGAAAAATCCAGGAAATGCGGATTGTTCCGAACGCTCGCGTAGGAATGCTTAGTAGCATCGTGATACGCCAGAGCGGCTTCGATATTGTTATTATCCGCCATGACGATTAAGTGAGGCTACTGACCAGAGTTCGACTGCTGGTGCGTTACCTTGTACAGATCGCTCGCCGAAGCATTCAGAAGATCACGAAGCACCGCCACTTCCGCCGCGATGCCAGTGCGAAGTGCCGGATCGGCATCAGGAGCAAATAGGGGAGAGTGATTGAACGGAAGTTTCGTTCCCGCGATTTTAGCTTCGGCATATTTCTGCGGAGCGGCTCCGCCCAATGCAAAATAGAATGAAGGGATTCCCTGTTCAACGAAATAGGCGTAATCCTCTGAGGTCATGAGCGGCTCAGCAGTTGCGACCTTGTCTTGGCCTAGCGCCGCCTGCAGTGTGCTCTTGAGGCGCTGAGCAAGCGCGGGATCGTTGTACACCGCATTCGTTGCTTCGGGTTGTTCGATCAAAGGCTCGCGCTCCACGCCGGCTGCGTCCGCTTCTGCCTTGGTGATTCGCGCGACGGCGGCGAGAATTTGTTTTCGAACCTCTGGCTTGTAAGTCCGGATGGTCAGCCCGAGTTCGGCATGGTCGGGAATAATGTTATTTTTTGTGCCTGCTTGCAGGTATCCCACGGTGACCACAGCCGCTTCTCCGGGCTTGACCTCGCGCGAGACGATGGTCTGCAAAGAAAGAACGGTCCTGGCGGCAATCACGATTGGATCGATCGTGTTCTGCGGGGCGGCGCCATGGCCGCCTTTCCCGTAGATCGTGATGCGCAAGGAATCTGCACTGGCATAAGAATATCCTGAGGTGACCGCGACCTTTCCGGCCGGAAAGTCGTTGCCAACGTGCAGGGCGACACCAACGTCCGGTCTCGGGAAGCGTGTCAGCAAGCCGTCAGTGATCATCTTCTTTGCGCCGGAAATCGTTTCCTCGGCGGGTTGGCCAATCAGCATCAGGGTCCCGTGCCAACTGTCTTTGCTATGTGCCATCACCGCTGCGGTCCCAAGGAGTGCTGACATGTGCAGATCGTGTCCGCAAGCGTGCATGACCGGGACATCGCGCCCCGAGTCGTCTTTGGCATGGACTTTGCTTGCGTAAGCGAGGCCGGTTTTTTCTTCGACGGGAAGCGCATCAAGTTCGGTACGAAGCATAATGGTTGGGCCGGGGCCGTTCTTGAGGATGGCAACAATCCCAGTTCCACCGACATGCTCGGTGACATCGTATCCGAGAGCCCGTAGATGGGCAGCCAATTTCGCTGCCGTTTGTGTTTCGTGAGAAGACAGTTCCGGATTCTGGTGTAGATCCAGATAGAGAGCGTGCGCCTCAGGAAAAGCGGCGTCGACTTCCTGAGACGTTGCACGGGTTTGCGCGAAGCCCGAAGAAGCCAATGCCGCCAGAAGTATCGCCCATTTCATAGTGGGAGGGATGATATCTGTAATCGTGGACTGGCGGCAAATCAAGTCGGCTTATGCCCGCTCAACGGCCAACACTTACTTGTCAGGAAAGTAAAATGCTTCGGGAGCGGGACGATACACTCGAATCATCCACAAGGGACGCCGAA
This sequence comes from Terriglobales bacterium, assembly GCA_035567135.1. GTDB lineage: Bacteria > Acidobacteriota > Terriglobia > Terriglobales > Acidobacteriaceae > JABDBE01. Next base: position 5,657 of record DATMQI010000265.1, on the reverse strand, counting down.
GTTTGCCGGGAGCCGGGGCGGCGCGACTCATTTGCAGCCAGCGGCGATACTCTTCATGGGCCCGATTGGTGTCTACGAAAACATCACCGTATCGATCCTCCGCCCCCGCCTTGCTCACTGTGACTTTTTGATGCCAGCAGTGTTGTCCACTGATCGGGTCTGGCTGGACGGGGAAGGTCAGGTTCTGATGCACACCCGCATCTTCCCAGTGGATACGGGATGAATCGGGGTCGTTGCTTTCGAAGGGTTGAATGCCGTGGATCGTACGCATCATCCATTTTCCGGGCTCGACTTGCTTCAGATCGACTAGCGCCGTAGACCATCGTTCTCCGCCGAAATCTTCTTTCAGACGCCAGCGCCCCAGGTGATGAGAACAGGCAATAATGCCGGGACGCATTCCCTCCGTCGCCCAAACTCTGTCGATGAAATAACCAATGGCGGTTTGAACTCGCACCAGATCACCGGTGACAACTCCTAATCGCGAGGCGTCCTGGGGATGCAACCAGACCGGATTCTTGTGCGAGATCTCATACAGCCACTTCGCATTGCCCGACCGCGTATGAATAAGCGTCGGCAGCCGGAACGTGGGCAGTAGAAGCATCTCGCCTTTGGCGGCATCGATGTTGTCGCGATGGACATGGCTCTTGATGTAGCCGGGAATCGCATGCTCCGGCCAGTGCCAGTCTTTTAGCGTCTTCGAATAAAATTCGAGCTTGCGCGACGGTGTGGGGAAACCAGCGACTGCGTTTCCCTCGACCTGAACTCCAATTGGCGCCCCGTTTTTCTTTACCACTTGCGTCACGGGATCAACCGTGCTCCCCTGCAGCTCTTCCGGCTTGAGAACCTTCCGGTGCAATTCGTACACATTATTTTCAACCAGGAATGCGCCGTACTTCCGCATGTATTCGAGAGCCGTGAGTCCCTCGCCAGCCGCGGCTTGAGGCAAGCCTGGAACGCTGTTCTCAAAGATCCAGCGGTAATATTCGTCGATTCTGAGCTTCTCTCCCGGACGGAAGGGCGACTCAAAGTAGCGTCGGATGCCCATCGATCCATCCGGATCCACACGCCATGACAATTCAATCCAGAATTCGTCCTCCTCCCAGACTTCGCCCAGGCCGGCTTCGCGGTGCGCTTCGTAAGTGAAGTTGAATTTCTTGCCCTGTCTCTCCAGCGCCAGGCGCAGCACCGGTTGCCGGAAACCGATCCAGCGCGCGGCATGTGTTTCCTGGCTCATCAGGTCATGACGCTCGGAAGCATGGCCCATGGGCAAAACATAATCGGCAAACCACGCAGTTTCGCTCCACGTCGGAGTGAGGCAGACATGCCGCTCGACCTTGCTCTCATCGGTCAGAGCCTCGATCCAGCTCAGCCCGTCTGGATTGGTCCACACCGGGTTATAGACGCGGGAAAAATAGAGCGCGAGCTTGCCTCGGCCTTCCTTGAGAAAGTGCGGCAACAGGAAACTCATTTCGAAAAATGCCAGTGGATACTCGCGAGCCCACATCAATTCATTCCACGCGTTGGGCGCTGGCGGCATCATGGGCGGCGTGGGAATGTACTTATTCCAGGCACTGGGAGAAGTTCCGCCTGGAGTTCCCACGGCGCCCACGAGCACAGCAAGGAATTCCAGCGCGCGCGCAACCTGCCATCCGCCGAGATTACCCGCGGCAGCGTTTCGCCAGACATGCGTGCTCAGCGTCGAACCAGCGCGCCCTACCTCCCGCGCGACTTCCACGATCATGCGGGGATCCGCTCCCGACTCTTGGGCAGCAAATTCCGGCGTGTACCTCGCATAAATTTGCTTCAACTGTTCAAGAAATGTCTCGAACGATTGGGACTTGGCCGGATGCTCCTCGCGTAAATACTCATCCCAATTCACCCAGCGGCGAACGAATTCGCGGTCATACAGATCCTCCTGAAGCAGCACGTTGCACATCGCCAGCAGCACCGCCGACTCGCTCCCAGGCCAGGTTGAGAGCCAGTAGTCGGCCTTCGACGCGGTGTTCGAGAGCCGCGTATCGATCACGCACACCTTCGCTCCATCCATTTTGCCGTCGATGATTCGCTGCGCGTGGGGATTGAAATAGTGTCCAGCTTCGAGGTGCGAACTCAGCAGCAGAATGAACCGGGCATTGGAGTGGTCGGGCGAGGGGCGGTCAAATCCATGCCAGAAGGCGTATCCAGTGCGGGCTCCAGCCGAGCACACATTGGTGTGGCTGTTGTGTCCGTCGATGCCCCAGGCGTGCAGCACGCGCTGGTTGTAAATAAGTTCATGCCCCGGCCGCCCGACGTGGTACATGATTTCGTTCTTCCGTCCCTCCTGCAAAGCCAGGCGAATACGTGAGGCCAGATCGTCCAGAACTTCGTCCCAGGTCACCCGCTCCCATTTTCCTTCGCCTCGCTTGCCGGCTCGCCGCAGAGGATACAGAATGCGTTCGGGATCATTCACCTGATTAATCGTCGCCGGACCCTTGGCGCAGTTACGGCCACGGCTGCCGGGATGCGCGGGGTTGCCTTCGAACTTCTGCACCCGCATCTTGTCCTTATCCACGTACGCCAAAAGTCCACAGGCAGCTTCGCAATTGAAGCAAATGGTTGGAATCAGAGAATAGTGTTTTTCGACTCGCTCCGGCCATCGCGCAGGATCGTACTCGATCCAGTCATCCCAACGATCAGTTGGAGGATAGCTGGAGAGTGGTTCGTCCAAGTCCAACGCTTGCGGGTTCAGGGGTAGGTGGTCTTTCATAGATGTCTAATCAGCTGAGCGGAACCGATTGTCCTGCCTTGACCCACAGAACTTCATAACTCCAAACGCCAGCTAAGGCGAGTACAGCCGCTGCGAACTCAATGGCGATTGGGACATCAGACGTCGCTACCATCGCGGCCAGAATAATAGGAGCGACCAGCCCGGCGCCGATGAAGGTCCAAAAACGCAGGCTCAACCGTCCCCTGATCAGCGCTTGCGTAGCAATCCTTGCGTCCTCGCCGATGTGAGGAAGAAAAATCTCGCCGATGATCATAGCCAGATTCACGCTTATTGAAATGAGGAGGATCAGGGTTGCCCGACTCAGGGTTTCGGACGGTGTGCCCATCAGGATCCCTGCAATCAATATCGCAGCCGAACCTGCAACTAACGACTGGACTAACAAGTGCCACAGGAAAAGCGGGCTCTGCCACAGGTCGCGCCCTTTGGCTTGCGCAAAAAGAAATGCCGAATAGCACGCACTGGCAACTGCGAACGCGGCTGCGAACCATCGCAACTCGCCGGGTACGGAGCCGCCAAAAATTCCCAACAGCAACCATGCGACCCCAAGCGCGCCGTAAGCAAGTAGAAAATAAGTTCCAATCACCAGCCAAGAGCGAAAGTTCGGCTTAGTAATAAGGTAGAAGAAGCGGTCGGGACGCTTCAGGTCGAAAATGAGCAGAACTCCGGTTGCCGCGAGGCCGACAAGCGCCACACTCGGGCAAACAACATTGAATAAGGTCGAAGCGGCCTGGTTCGCCAAACTCAGCAGAATCGCCGCCACCAGCAGCACTCCTGCGGCGATCGCCTTCGTCCACAAGTAGGCCGCAATCTTCCAGCCCCAGGGCGCGGGGTGGGGCACGTCATAGACTTCACGTGCCAGGCCGCCTGCAAGATCGATCCCGTTATTTGTTGGTCCGGCTTCGAATGGTTCATCCCGTCGATCGGCCGCGAAATACGTGTCATGCCGTGAGATCCGGCTTGGCTCGAGCAGATCGCCTTCGATGCCGACGTAAAACAGTTTAGGCTGCGTGCCTTTCTGCGGCTTGCGCACCGACACTTTCTTGTTTGCCACGGTGCGACTGACTTTACTGCCAGGGTTATCCAGATCCCCGGCAAGAATCGCCTGCGTGGGACAGACGATCACGCATGCGGGTTCCAGATTCATCTCCACTCGATGTGCACAGAAATTGCACTTCGCGGCGGTGTTGTTGTTGGGATCGATGTAGAGAGCATCGTAAGGACAAGCCTGCATGCAAGCCTTGCATCCGATGCAGCGCCGGTTGTCGAAATCCACGATTCCGTCAGCCCGCCGATAAAGAGCGCTGGTGGGACAAATTTCGGTGCAAGGAGAGTTATCGCAGTGGTTGCATCGCATCACGCCGAAATGCCGCGACGTATGCGGGAACTCGCCCTTTTCGATGTGCTTTACCCAAGTCCGAAAAACACCCACGGGCACCTGGTGTTCTTCTTTGCACGCGACCGTGCACGCGTGACACCCAATACAACGATCCTGATCAATGACAAAACCGTATCGCATCTATGAACGTTTACTCTTCTACCGCCCCGCAAGATTTGCAGCCTCGACATCATAGCTGATTCGCCCCCCGCAATCAGTAACTCGAAGATCACTTTCGCGACACGAACCGTCTAGTCGTGCGGGCGGGAGCAAAACTGCGGTTGCCGCCATGATCCCAAATGATCGAGGTGGCATGCCCGGAGAACGGGGGATAGAACGTGTAGTACAATAAATCGACCAAACCTCAGTCGGGGAGTGGCTCAGCCTGGTAGAGCACCTGGTTCGGGACCAGGGGGTCGGAGGTTCAAATCCTCTCTCCCCGACCAATTCAAATCAAACACTTACAACTTTGTCCGGGAATAGAGGGTTTACAAAAGGGTTTACATTGCCGCAGGCAATGACAGCGTGGGCATAAACTCTCGCCATACGCTGGCGGCAGCCATGCTCACTGCTTCAACTCGCTCCTCCCACCACGTCTTGTTGTAGACATTCTGAGTCACGTCAATGCTGGCGTGTCCCATGTTGTCCCGCGTCACCTCAGGCCGAACGCCAGTACTGCTCATCAGGCTTGAGTGCATGGTTCGGAAACTCCTGAAATCCACAGTTGCGGGCAAACCAAGCTTCTTGGCTGTCGGCTTGAGTTGACGCCGCAGCAGATTACGCCGGTTCACAGGTCCGCCGCGCCGATTCGCAAAAACCAAGTCTTCCGGTTTGCGATACTTCGACCCTTGCCAAACGGCATCGAAAACCGCCCGCAGGATTCCGAAAGAATCCAGCGGAATGCTCCGATGACCAGCATCGGTCTTAGTGTCGTCGAATTCGCCCTCATAGAAGCGCTCTACGACTTCAATGCGGTCGAGGTGAATTCTTCCCCACCGCAACGCGGCAACCTCTCCGATCCGCAACGAACCAACAATCACTAGCGTAACAATGGATCTTGTCGGTTCCGGCAGTCCATCAATCAAACGGCGAATGTCTTGCTTTGCAAGCACGACAGGAGGTTTCCGGGCCCTCTTGCGAGGCAGCCGGACCCCTTGCGTAGGATTCGCCGTCAGCAGACCCCAGGTCTTGCCCTGATTGAAAACAGCTCTCATACAACTGTGCATGTTGCGAATCGTCTTTGGAGCCAGACGAGGAGAAAAAGAGTTGAAGAAATCTTGAAGTTCAATGGTCCTCATTCTTGTGAGTTTCATTGAACCCCATTTGGGCAACAAGTACGTGTTGAGATAGAAGTCGTAGCTGATTCGCGATGAATTCTTCAGCAGCGGCCACATCTTTTCCCTACAGGTTGCCACTAGACCTGCCATTGTTTGTTCCCCGGAGGGGAAGAGTTGAGGTTCGTTATTCCGTCCGTTTGCGGTCTCCATAAACTGATCAGCCAAACGTTGCGCTTCA
>DATMQI010000264.1:0-3453 GCA_035567135.1 Terriglobales bacterium | reverse complement strand
TGCATCGCCCACGTTCCTGCCCTGGAAATCGGGATCACGCCGATTCCATTCGCAACCAATCCTGAGTGGGGTTCGTTCCCTTCCTCCGCTTGATCGCTTGTAATCTGCTTCATCCCTTGCGGCAGTCAGCCGTGACAGGAGGGAGATTAGAGGCAAGTCAGATTTGCGATTTGCTAGACAGCAAAGAAAGAGTGGAACTTGCGGGTATTTGACAGTTGTTACGCGTGGAGCTAAATCGGCAGGTTTGTGTAAACTTTTTTTACATGAGGAGCTGCTGTTACTGCTTATGGCGAAAACTCATCGCCATTCTAGCTGCGGCCATGTCCAACGAATTTATAACCAACTCCAGCAACCGTGAGGAAGAGTTCCGGTCGCTTCGGATTTTCCTCGAGCTTTTGCCGAAGGCTAGCAATATGAGTATCGACGGTGCGCGTTAGCGTATCGGCGTCATAACCCCAAACTGATCGAAGCAACTCTTTTCGGGGTATTGTGCTGCCTGCGCGTTCGATGAAGTATCTTAGAAGCTGAAACTCCCGGGCGGTGAGATAAACAGGTTTCCCATCTCGTGTCACTTCCGATCTTTTAACGTCGACATGGATCGCGCCGAATTCGTGGACGCCTTGCCCAGTTTGAATCGGCACGCGCCGCAACAGTGCTTCGATACGGGCGATGAGTTCGGCAGCTTCGAACGGCTTTGTCACGTAATCGTCGGCGCCCAGCTTCAGCCCTACCACCTTGTCTATGGTTTGATCGCGCGCCGTCAGGATGAGAATAGGAGTTGCCATCCCTGCCTGCCGAATACCGCGGCAGACATCGAGTCCGCTCCGCGCCGGCAGCATCAAGTCTAGAATGACTAAATCAAACGGTAGGTTGGCCGCCTTCTCAAAAGCTTCATGGCCGTCTGCAGCCGTGTCAACCACATAGCCCTCTCCTCGGAGCCTGTCGCTGAGTGTGGCCCTCAAGGCTGCTTCATCTTCGACCAAAAGTATGTTCTCATGCATTTTTACATTGCCCCGTTGTTCGTTAAGATCGCGCTTCCTGACTTTATCTCCTGCGGCTCTGTTGCGCGCAAGGACAATGTGAATGTGCTTCCTACACCAAGTTCGCTGACGACGGAAATTCTTCCTCCAAGAGCTTCTGCAATGCGTCTTGCCAGAGCCAAACCGAGGCCCGTCCCGTGGATTTGTGCGGCGACAACTTTGGGGCTGCGGTAAAACGGTTCGAAAATATGTGGCAAATCCGAACTGCTGATCCCCTCCCCGTGATCCTGAACACTGAACCTGATTTCTTTGGTCCCTTTGTCTGTCTCATGGCACGTCGCAGACAGGCCAATCCAGCGTTCTTCTCCGCCGTACTTAATGGCATTGGCAATCAGATTTTGCAAACAGGCAGACACGGCGGACAAATCGCCCGAAACGGGCGGCAACCCCGGCTCAATGTGCTCTTCAAGGATGCATCCTGCTTCTTGGATCACTTCTGCGATATTCTTGCGAACGGCCTGCAGAATATCGGAAACGTTGAGGGGGCGCAGCACATACTGCATCTTCTGGCTTCGCGTCGAAGCAAATAGCAAAATACGATCGACCAGGTCGATCAGTCTGCGCGCCTGACTGGTCAGGATGGAACCATAGAACTTCAGGTCCTTCTTTTCCTGCACAAATCCGTCTTTAATATTTTCGCTGGCTGAAAAAATAGCAGCGAGCGGTGTGCGTAGTTCGTGCGAAACCGACGCCACGAACTCCATTTGCACCGTCGCGAGTTTCTGTGCGCGGAGACTCTCAAAGACGACCAACCCCATGTTCGCTGCAAGCAGTATCAGTACAACGCCACCAGTCAGAAGGTCGCGATGCCACATGCTCGTGGCGATCTTGGCGACCGGCCCTGTCCGGTGCCGCAGGATAAGCACCCATGGCTCGTCTTTGGGACCATATTGAATTACCGGGAACCACACTGGCGCCGAGAAGTTGCGCCAATCTTGGTCGGGTAAATTCGGGCTGTGTTTCACCGTCCGCCAGAACTCGCTCTTCAAATTGGTAGATGACGAGCCGAAGATGTTCATGATGGAGTCGAAGCTGCCAACATCGTCGATCCTGAGCGTCGAATCGGAAGAATAAATGACTCTGGGTTTATCGCCGGTAGTCACAACGGCCAACTCATATTCCAGGCCTTCTGGACCTCCAAAATGTCGGCTGGCCAGTTCCGGAAGGATCCGGTTCTGGATTACGCGGGGGTCCAGAACAACCACAAGCCAATCAACAGCTGCGCGATCGATAAGAGTCTGAGAGTTGAACGGATCAGCGTGGTGGACGACGGGATGAACGAGTGCCGGAATTCCGTCGTCAAGCTGCCAGCCAGCGAGCGCATTGGTGCGTAAGCCGGCCGTCCGCAAACCATTGTTTCTAGTCTCGCTCTCATTTTCCGATGAAGTTCCCAATTCCCAAGCCCGCATCGCCGTGCGGAGGTTGGAGGAATTCGCTTGCAGCCGAACGAGTAACGTTTCCAGCTCCTGCGGCTTGCTCACACTGTCCAGGGTCCTTGCTTTTGGATTGATGCGCAGCAGTTCCGGGTTTCCGGGCGCGCTAGTTTGCCAATCGTAAATCTCCCGAACTAGGTCTGGATTTGGATAAGCACCCTCGGCATCTTCGCTCCTTACCCCATCCTGATTCCATTCAGCGTACCGCTGAAGATAATCGCTCCACGCATCGTGCGCACCGGAATCAGGTCCGACCTGTAGTGCGATGCAAATAGCTGACAACTCGTCGTAAAGGTCTCGCTGCCATCTCGTCATCAAAGACTGAAGATTGCTGCCCAGGCGCACTTCCGTCGCGGCACTTAGCTGTGTGGCCGCTCTGTATTGGAGGACTGCAACGATCACCCATAGCAGCGCCATGCCAGACAAAACGGCTATGCGAAATACGGATGGCTTTCTGGCGTTCCCTGCTTCCAGCAGACTGCTTTTGGAACCGAGAGAAGTTCGCATTCCTAACCTACTCCGGCGAGCCAAATAAGTGACCTCCCAGGTGGCGGGTGTCCTGCGGCGAGTTTCCTTTCTTGCGAGCAGGCAGTCCTCAAACCACCTAGTAGCCCCTGCTGCGGTTCTGGACCTTGCAGCTTTGTTCTCCGTTCCTGCGCAAAGGCGCCAAGCCTGGCACCTTGACTAGATCATGGCATAAATGAACGCGCTCAGAAAAGCAGCGTCGCGACAAGGTGTGCCAGTCAGGTAGCCCCGGCTCGTTGCACGTGGGCTGTGCCGCAGGTCCCGAACCGTGCTGTCCCGTAGTTACAGCGTATCCAGGCCATGCGTTTTCTTGTTTACGTTAGTGTGAGGAGAGCCGCATCCTGAATTTCCCTGGTTCCAGTTGTGCTTTGCTCGGGGTCTGATTCAGCTTCGCCATCAGTTAGCGGTGATTGCGGGGCTTTTTCTTCTAAAGCAAACAGCCACTGGTTAAAATC
>DATMQI010000263.1:0-17442 GCA_035567135.1 Terriglobales bacterium | reverse complement strand
CCCTGGGCCAGTTTTTGGCTCTGACTGAGAATCTGGGGATGGCTCCAGGTGGCTCCGCAATCGGTCGACGTCACCTCTTTAATCTTCGACGCGGGGTTATTTTGTGATCCGTTGAATTGCGTATATACGACGTAAACGTATCCACTGCTGAACGTCTGGCCGTTAATTTTGCAGGTCGCCGTCCGGCCGGCGCGCGGGATGTCAACCGCAATCCAGGGCTTGTCGAGGAATTGCCCGGAAGTACCCGTATCCACCAGGTTCACGTTGATGTAGGAGAACGGGTTCCCGTGGACCGTGCCGTTGCTGTTCTTCATCAGGATCGCAGAGTCGCCGTTCCCTTTATTGTTCTGGTCCTGAAATGTGGAAACGAAAACACCGCTGGGCGATCCGGTGCCGCGATTAAAGACAAGGCCGCTGTAATAGAACAAGCCGTGGGTCCCCGCACGCACGGTCGGGTCTGTCGCTACCGTGTATTGGTGCAGGGGCGAAGCCGTCCCCACGGGCGACGTGTCTTGAGGGAATCCGGGCAATAGCGTGCTCTTCCAGGTTTCACCACCGTCGATGGTTGTGAATACGCCTACCCAGGCATCCCCGAGGATATTCGGTGCCTGAGGATTCGGGATGTCGACCGTGCGATAGTCATTTGCCCCAGCCAGAATGTGCTCTGGGTTGCGGCTTGAAACGGCCATCGAAGGCTCGTTCTGGCGCTGCAGGTACGGATCTCCAGCGGGCCAGTCCGTGCCTGAAACCATATTGATGTTTTGGCCAGCAACCTGTGCGAGTGCTGCTGAAGAGCACCCCATTAGAACAATTATGAAGACCAGACGACGGACGGACATGGCGCATTCCTCCGGGCACAGCCCGAAATTGGACCACCAACATCTCTTTGAGCTTTTTAAAACTGAACCCTGGGGGAAGGACTCTTCTTGCAACTGCGGGTAGCTGAACGCAGAAAAGTGAACCTGGCTGAAGCAGGCCTATCCCGCTTCATTCCTGCGCTTTGAATTGTGAGATAAGAATTGACTCGGCCTTTGGGCCCAACTTTCGCTCCACGCCTCCAAACGCCCGAGTGAAGGGTATCTTCTTATGCAATCGCCTTTATGTCAATAAAATACAGGCTCTTGCTGTCCGGAGTCGGTGAGAAAGCCCGATTTCCAGGCGTTGCCCGGAAGTGAGCTCCGGCCCCTGTCTTCAATAATGTTGACTGAAGGAAACTACGGCAAATCATCTTCGTCCGGCCACTCTTTTCCCCCGCACAGGGCGATTGCCCGGTCCAAAGCTCCTGCGGCTTTCCTTGCAACCGCTGTATCAGAAAAGAAGAAGATCAGATCCTTTCTGTCGGGCGATTCTTTCTGTTCTGTGTGGGGTTGACCATCTCGAGGCTGCGAAGTCGAGTTTTGAGTGGTCCGAATGATTTTCCCGGGCTGCGTCCGGCTCATTACCCTTACGAGTTCTCCCTGCACGGGCCTGCACTGAGAAAAACTCAATGGCTCGACCGACGCCGGTGTGCTCAGATCGGCCAGATTCGCATAAAGAGTAAAATGCAGCTCCCGTCGCTCCGCTCCCGGATTCGTTGTCTTGACCGTCTTCACGATCAGGGTGCAGCCGTCGATCTGCGCGATCTCGGTTTTCTCTTCAACCTCGACTGAGTGTCCTTGCACCTCGCATTGGTTCTTCACCACAGAATTTCCATTTACAGCCCGCTTTAATCGCTCGGTAGCTTTGGAGATGCTTTGTGCGTTTCCTTTTTCGGTCTTGGGTCGTTCAGATTCCTTGCGTTCCTGAAAGTCACTGAGCCGAGAAACAGTAGAAAAAACCGGGTTCTGTGACTCCGCGACGATTGGAATCAAAAAAAGGCACAACGAGAGGATGTGGCGAGACGAGTTCATTCTGATCTCAACTGAGTCACATCATAACCGAAGTGGAAACTCGCGCTCCCATCGCTCCCGCGCCTCTGCACCACACAATGTCAGGCAGGAAATAGGCCGGGGGGAGGGAGCACTTGAGCGTTCGACGTTCCAGTACCGAGACAAAGAAAATAGCTCAGGCTGCTGATTTCTCAATCTATGTTGCTGCTGTTACAAACAGCCAAACTCACTAATACCTGTTCATTCTTCTTCCCGTTCGTTTTCCTGTGGGAGCCTCTCGAATGAGAGGTCCGGAAGAGGATGGTGCGATCGATGCCTGACAGCGGAGTTCACAGGCAGCATGATTTTGACGATGCAGCCTCGTTCGGTAGCACGATTCTGCAGCTCCAGCGAGCCGCCGTGCGCCTCCGCTATCTGTCGCGAGAGCACGAGGCCGATACCACTGCCGGTTGGCTTGGTTGTGTAGAAAGGAACAAACGCATTGTTGGGATTCATCAACCCTGGCCCGCTATCCTCAATGGTGATGACCAGTTCGTCTGCGTTTTTGGTCCAGGACAAAACGATCGGTGCTCCAGCCTCACCGCCTCTTGATCCATTCGACCCCGTGCTTCGATTTGTCATCTCAAGTACAGCTTCGGCTGCATTGCGCAGCACGTTTATGAGCATGTGTTCGAGTTGATCCGGATCGGCAGTGAACGTGACGTCTGGACCAGCTACTACCCGCACAGACACCCGGGTTTCAAGGTCGGCTACACGATTCGCGAGCGCTCGCACAGAGCAACTCTGAAAGGCCGGTGGCGGCATCTGCGCAAGTTGGCGGTATCCTTGCAGGAAACGATTGAGGGAAGCCGCACGGCCCTCGATAATGCTTAGCCCCCGCTCAAAGTCCTGCTGTTCTGTCTCTTTAATCCCGCTTCCAACCAGTCGCGAATGCAAACTGCCCGCTATGGACTTGATCGGAGCCAGCGAATTGTTCAGTTCATGCCCCAACACGCGAATCAATCGCTGCCACGCCCGTCGTTCCTCTTCCCGCAATGCACGGCTGACATCAGATAGAACAACCAGGGTGTGTGGGATTCCCTGCTGGCGAAACGAACTCCTGCGCACGAACCATCGGGCATCGGTTCCGAAGTTTAGTTCGACCAGGGACTCGTTTTCACACGAGAGACAAGGTGCGAGTCCCAAGTCAGAACTGGTCTTGCCGACTAGTTGTGCCGAGCTGAGATCCAGAAGTCTTTCCCCGGCTGAGTTTGCCAGCCGCAGCCTGTTCGTTTGATCAAAGGTAAAGATTGGGATATCTACCTCTTCGACTACACGCTGAAGTAACGCATTTGCTTCGATTGCACCCGTGCGGTGTTTCGCCAGCAGGTCTGCGAGCGCGTTCACCTCAAGCGAGAGTTCACCCAGAGCGTCGTTGGGCACAGCCATTCTGGCGCGGAAAGAATAATCCTCATCTCGCAAGGCGCCCACGACGTTTGCCAGAGTCTGAAGCGGGCGAACTACGTGATCGTGAAGAGTTGCCCCAATTAGCAAGCACGCAATTGCCTCGGCACCGAAGAGAACTAGCTTTGATTGAAGAGACCACGTCTGAAGCCAAATCAGGATGCCGCTGACGAGAATTCCAGGTGCAACCAACAGGATTGAAAATCGGGTTACGCGGCGCTCGAACGGCGCTCGCAGCTTTCGTCTTTTTCGAACCGTCGAACTTAGGACGCGTGGGCTAGAGCCCATATTTTTCCATCCGCCGGTAGAGGGCACCGCGGCTCAGGCCGAGTGCTTCTGCCGCCTGGCTCACGTTTCCCTGAAAGCGCTGCAGAGCTTTGCGGATCAGGATACTTTCAACCGCCTCCAGACTCAATTCCTCCAGATTCTGGGCTTGCCCGCGTGGCGAAACCAGTCCGAGATCTGCCGTCTGAATCTGTTCCGTACGGCACATCAGGACGGCGCGCTCCATCGTGTGTTCCAATTCGCGTACGTTCCCAGGCCAGGCGTAGTGGAGAAGCGATTGCAGTGCTGTGGGGTCGAGTCCTTTTACTTGGCGTCGGTAACGCGATGCATACTGGGCAAGAAAATAACTGGCGAGCGCTGGAATATCTTCTTTTCGGTCGCGCAAAGCTGGCAAATGGATCTCGACCGTGTTCAGGCGGAAGAGCAGGTCTTCACGGAATAGCCCTGCCTCGCAAGCCGCTTTGAGGTCGCTATTGGTAGCCGAGATCATGCGCACATCGATTTTCTTGCTCCGCGATGATCCCACGCGTTCTACTTCTCCGGACTCAATGACTCGCAGCAGCTTGGCCTGTTGTCTCGGCGGAACATTACCGATTTCGTCGAGAAAAACTGTCCCGAGGTCAGCCAACTCAAAGCGCCCGATCCGGTCGGTGCGGGCGTCCGTGAAGGCGCCCTTCACATGACCGAAAAGTTCGCTCTCAAAAACTCCTTCTGCTAATCCCCCGGTATTCACCGCGATCAAGGCCTTGTGCTTCCGCAGAGAAAGCGCGTGGATGGTGCGTGCGACGACCTCCTTGCCAGTGCCATGCTCTCCTGTGATGAGCACGTTCGCATCTGACGGTGCAATGCGTGTAATGGCTTCCAGCACTGGCGACATACTTGCCGAGGTTGCGATCAGTTCGGGCAAGCCTTGAACATTCAGAAGCCGATTTTCCGCTGCGAGTCGTTCGGCATGCTGCAAAGCACGTCGCAGTTCGACCTGCGTCCGAATAATGGAAAGCAGGCGTTCGTTCTCCCAAGGCTTCTGTATGAAATCGCGGGCGCCAAGGCGCATGGCTTCAACGGCCAGTTCCACATTACCCCAAGCTGTCATAACGATGACGGGCAGTGTGCTGTCCTGCGAAACGATTTCTGAAAGCAGATCGAGGCCCTCGCGTCCAGACGTGGTGTCGCGCGTGTAGTTGAGATCGATCAGGACTGCGTCATATTGTTCGGTAGCCAACGCATCACGTGCAAGCTCTGGCGAGCGAGCAGCATCGACCTTGTATCCTCGCGGTTTGAGCAGGAGTTCGATGGCTTCGAGAATGTGCTGCTGATCGTCAGCCGCCAATATCCGCGGCACAGTCGCAGTTTTGGTCAGCGCCGTAAGCGCTGTTGCTTCATGCGGCTTGGCAGTAGAAGACATTTTGAATGTATAACGTGTCCGCTTTCTCAAGGAGTTGCGGAGCTGACAGTTGCATCTATGGCATCCTGAATCGCGATTCCATTATGTTCTAAAGTGGAGCCGATCGCACGCTCCACTTCGACTCGCGCTTTCTCATAGACGGTCATTGCAGCTACAAAATCCAATTCGGCGAGCGCAAGGTCCCGTTGCGCGGTCATAGTCTGGAAAGTGGACCCGGCGCCGAGCGCCTGCTCCTTTTGTGTGATTTCAAAAGTGCGCTGCGCGAGATCACGGGACTTGCGGGCAGCTTCCACCCGGGCGGCTGTCTGCTCGAGCGCATATTCCGCATTGCGAACCTCAATTCGTATTTGCTTGCGCAACTCTTCCCGCCGCAATTCGGCTTGGCGGTATTCCAACTCGGAACGGTATTGATCCGCTTTCGCAACGCGATTGCGAATGGGAATATTCAGGTTGAACCCGACATAGTAGTCCGGCGCGGTGTTATTGAACGCATTCTTTAAAGCACCCGAGTAGTCGGCGGGTACATTGGAAGAATTGGGGACATCGGGCACGTTGTAGACTGGGTTCAATGGCCCTGCCAATCCCGATCCGCCGTAAAAAGCTACTAGAGAGAGCGCGGGCAAGAGCACATTGCGTGCCGCTTTTCGGCTGATCTGACGGTTCACAAGATCAACGTCGGACTCGGCAAGTTCAGGGCGATCGCGCAAAGCTTGCTGAATTAGTTCCTGTACCGATTGGTTCGAGGGGACGATTTGTGCTGACTGCAGCGTATCGGTTGGCACGACATTGACTGACTCGAGCACCGGATCGTCCAAACTCTTTGTGAGTGCATTCTTCATCAGAAGCTCTTGCAGTTGGAGGCTTGTCCGGGCAACGGTTAGATCCTGCTCGCGCTTCGACACCTCGGCTTCAGCTTTCATCACGTCCATGGCCGGGATGCTCTCGAGTTGGAGCTGCTTCCTCGCGTTCTCGAGCGACTGCTGCGCAAATGCGCGCGATTGTTCGTTCACCTGCGACTGTTGGTAAGCGTTCACAAGGTCCCAATAAATGTTCTCGATCTGGGTCACTGTGGCCATGACTTGGTCTTTGAAGGCGATATCAGAGATCTTCTTGTTGTTGCTGGCGATTCGCAGATACCGAAGATTTGGGCCAAATCCAAATCCAGAGAGCAGTTGCTGCTGGAAAGAGAACCGGTACATCGCACCCAATGCCGGGGAAAGATTGAAAAAAGGACTGTTGGTAGTCTGACGATTGTTGTTGAACTCGAAAGACACGCTTGATCCGGTGGCAAAGGCCTGGCTAAAACCAAAATTTGCCTGCCCGGTGTTGAGTTGCAGAAGTGGTACACCATAAATGCGCTGATTAGCGAGAGGGGTTGCCTGATGCTCTGCTCCAACTGACGCAACGATGGTGGGATCATACGAAGGCACAGCCGTGCCGACTCCCAATGTCGATTGCACGAGGCCGGAAGCGCCGGCGCCCGCGCCGCCTGCGCCGGCAGTCGTCCCTCCAGCGCCTGCACCAGGTGCACCAGTACCAAACCCGCCGACACCGCCGCCTGGAGTGCCTTGAACGACTCCCGCATTCACTCCTCGGAAAACGCCGCCTGCCTTCGTGCGCAAAATGTCCATATCCGCGATCGGCAGGTTGTAGCGCGCAATCGCGATGTCCAGATTGTTTTCCATAGCGAGCCGGATTGCGTCTTTGAGTGACAAATACAGTTTTCCATCCCGGATCAGTTGATTCAGCCGCGGAGAGTTCGTGAGCTCAGGTTCAGGCGTAGAACTTGGCGAATAAGCGCTGAGTGGATTACGGGATGACGGCATCTTGAAGACGGAAGAGTAATGGGGTCGAGACGGGCCTGTATTTGCGATGGTGTTCGAATTGGGCGGACTTGTTGGCTGTTGGGAGAAACACGTACAGGCGCAGACTACAGAGCAAAACAGAGATGCGGCAAGCCGCTCTAAACGCGAAGAGCTCCTCATTGCCGCACCACCTCATACGACTGAAGGTCCGCATGTGCAGTGTCGCTCACAACCCATCCATCACGTAGTTGAAGTGTCCGCGAGCCGTATGCGGCATTCGCCTCGGAGTGCGTGACTTGAACAATCGTCGTCCCCTGCCGATTCAAGTCGCGAAACAATTCCATGATCTCCTTTGCCTGCAAAGAGTGGAGATTCCCGGTGGGCTCGTCCGCCAGCAACAATGCAGGCTTGTGGATCACTGCGCGCGCAATGCCCACTAATTGCTGCTGCCCGCCCGAGAGCTGGCTGGGAAACAAATCTTTCTTGGCGACGATCTGGAATCGGTCTAAGCTGTCGGCCACCATGCCCTGTCGCTGCTTGTGCGGGATGTCTTTGTAGGAGAGTGGAAGATCGATGTTCTCGCGGACTGTGAGGTCGTCAAGCAGGTGATAGCTCTGAAACACCATGCCGATGTTCCGCCTGGCAAGATCGGCCCGCTGTTTGCGCTTCATCCCATGAACCGTCTGATCGCGAAACCAATACTCGCCCTCCCAGCCGTCGTCGAGCAGTGCGAGCACATTTAATAAGGAGGATTTGCCCGCGCCCGACGACCCCATCACGGTGATGAACTCACCTTCACGAATCTCGAGGTTCACGCGCCGAAGCACAAAAAATTGACCGGCAGGAGTCTTATAGCTGCGTTCGAGGTTCTTAAGTCGGATCATGTCCCTCCCATATTTCTTGCTTGAACTCACTCGTACCGCAGAGCCACCATCGGATCGACTTTGGCCGCCCGGTAAGCCGGGATGATACTGGCGACCAGCGCGACCACAGAGAGGACGACGGCAACCGAAAGGAACGTAATCGCATCTGTGGGTTTTACCCCATAAATCAGACTGGCCATCACACGCGCAAGCGCGAGCGCTCCCACAGTTCCGACTGTTACGCCCAGTAATGTCGGCCGCATGCCCTCGAACACAATCATGCGAAGCACGTCGGACAAACTTGCGCCCAGCGCCAGCCGTACACCGATTTCCTGCACGCGCCGCCGCACGCTGTAAGACAAGACGCTGTAGATTCCGATCGCTGCGAGAATCAGCGCAAGCAATGCGAATGCGCTGAGAAGGGACAGGCTAAAGAGCTGCTGCGAAAGCGAGTTCGTTACCAACTGGTCCATCGTGCGGACGTCCCGGACAGGAATCGTGCCGTCCACCTCGTGGACCGCGTTGGTCACAGCAGAGGAGATGCTCGCCGGATTTGGACTGGAGCGCACCACCAGCGTCATTGGAAAGGAACGCCAGACTTCGCCAGTTGGCACAACAAGCTGACGAAATGGAACGTAGACCGCCGCCGGCGGTCGAGTCTGGTCCAATCCATCCGTCTTGACGTCTCCTACGACGCCGACCACTTCGCGCACCACACCCGGAAAGAAAGTCAGGGTGATGTGTTTGCCGATCGGATCCTCACCCGGCCAGAATTGTTTTGCGAGTGATGCGCTTATGAGTGTGGTCGGTGGTCGTCCCACAACGTCGGTGTGGTCGAAGTCGCGCCCGCGTAGTATCGGGATTCGGAACGCGTTCATGCATCCTGCCGAGATCAGGCGCACATCGACTTCCGGTTGTTCTGACATTGGAACGGCAGGGCGGCCCTCGACTGCGATCGGCTGATGAGAACCATTTCCACTCAGTGGTGCGTCGTCGATTACTCCCGCCGCAACCACCCCTGGCAGTGTGCGGACACGCTCGAGCACGCGCTCGAAAAAGCTGATCTGCTGGCTCGCAGTGGAGAACTTCGCCTGCGAAATTGCCGCCGTCATGGTCAGCACACCATGAAATTCGAATCCCGGGTTCACTGCACGCAGCATCTGGAAACTGCGAATCATCAGTCCCGCACCAATCAGCAGAATTAGAGAAAGCGACACTTCCGCGACGACGAGAACGCTGCGGGTGCGATTGCCGCTTGAGTCCGTATCGGTGCGACCCAGGCCTTGCTTCAGGGACTGGCTCACATTGGCTCGACTCAAGTGCAGTGCCGGCAATATTCCTGCGATTGCTCCCGTGAAGATAGACACAGCAGCGGTAAACACCAGAACTCTGAGATCAATGCCAACTTCAATCGATGCTGGCAGCTTATCCCCAAGAAACGCCATTATGAGGCGAATCCCGAAGTGAGCGTAGGTCAAGCCAAGGACACCTCCCAGCAATGCCAAAAGCACGCTTTCGGCCAGAATCTGACGGATGATTCGAACAGAACTCGCGCCCATGGCGGTGCGGATTGCAATTTCCTTGTGTCGGCTAAACATTCTCGCAAGGGAAAGATTGGTCACGTTGACGCATGCAATCAGCAGAATGAATCCGACGGCTCCCAGCAAGACGAGAAGCGCAGGGCGTACGTCGCTAACCAGGTCCGCTTGCAATGGCCGCACTGCCGCTCCCCAACCTTTATCGTCTGCCGGATATTGCTGTTCTAGCCGACTGGAGATCGTATTCATCTCAACCTGCGCTTGCTTCAGATCAGCGCCCGGCCTTAACCGCGCAATCACCAGGTAGTTGTGGTTGCCCCGAACAGCTTTTTCCTGGTCTGTCCAGGCAAGGGGCGTCCACATCTGAGCGAAATCGGGGAAGCGGAAACTCGGTGGCATGACGCCCGCGACGAGATAACTGGTGCCGTCAAGCGTGATGTTATGACCTACGATGTCCCGATTTGAGCCGAAATGCTCGCGCCAGAAATGGTGGCTAAGTACAACTACATTTGCGTGTCCCGGTTGGTCTTCGTCGGGAGAAAAGACGCGGCCAACCATCGGTTGAACTCCAAGCGTGGAGAAGAATCCACTTGACACGCTGCTCACGTCCACCTGTTCGGGTTTGTCGCCGCCGGTGAGTGTGAAACCCCGAAAGCCGTAGATCGCCATGCTGGCGAAGACTTGATTCTGTACTTGCCAGTCGAGGAAGTTTGCGGGCGAGACCGAGAACGTGCTGATACCTGGAAAGCTCGCTTGCGGAGGCGTATGCCAGACCCGCACCACCCGATCCGGATCGTGCAACGGCAATGAACGCAGCAGCACACCATTCACAACCGAGAAAATAGCGGTGTTGGCACCAATTCCCAGGGTTAGCGTAATGACCGCGACCAGAGCGAAACCCGGCGCCTTGCGCACTTGGCGGACTGCATACCGCACATCTTGTACTAATCCTGACATCACTTCTCCTTATTCGTATCGCAGCGCCACCATGGGATCGATGGTGGCGGCTCGGGAGACCGCAACGTACTTGAGTAAACTATCGAGCTTGGTCTGTGTTGGCCCCGACTCCTGGCGCCACCGTCATCACCGCAACGGACGCGAATCCTGGACGCTTGCGTAACTGCCGCAGCGCATAGCGAAGATCCTGGAGTAAGCCGTTCAAGCGTTCGCATCCTGCATCAGCTTGTGAAGCTCAGCTTCGGCGACGACTTTACCGTCGAACAAATGAATCTCCCGCTCGGCCTGTTTTACGAATCGCGGGTCGTGCGTCACCATGCAGATGGTGGCGCCTTCGCGGTGCAGATCCTGCAGCAACTGCATCACTGCCTCGCCGTTACGGGAATCGAGATTGCCAGTGGGCTCATCGGCAAGCAGTATCGACGGATGGCCGGCAAGCGCTCGCGCAACCGCCACGCGCTGCTGCTGACCGCCTGACAGTTGCGACGGATAATGCCGCACGCGGTGCGCCATGCCCACGCGCTCAAGCGATTCCATGACACGTTTCTTGCCCTCCGCCGAGGGCATTTTCTGGCGATAGGTAAGGGGGAGTTCGACGTTCTCATAAACAGTAAGATCGCCGATCAGATTGAAGCTTTGGAAAATGAACCCGATTTCGCGATTACGAATTCGCGAGCGCTGCGTGAAGTCCAGATTCTCGACCGGCCCTCCATTAAGGAGGTACTTCCCGCCCGTTGGAGTGTCGAGCAGACCCATGATCGAGAGCAGCGTAGACTTGCCACATCCCGACGGTCCGGAGATGGCGATGTATTCGCCTTTGCGAATGGCCAGATGAACGCCGGAGAGGGCGTGTGTTTCGATCTCGTCGGTGTAGAAAACCTTGGTGAGCTCTTCAATTCGAATCAGAGGTTGCGCTGTATCGTTCATAGGCCCCTTTATGAAAATTGAATCGTTGAATCATTGAGAGATTGACTCATTGGAGAGCTCGGCAGAGCCGATTTTGCAATGTTTCAATCGCCAGATCTCTCCATGATTCAATCCAGCCTGATCCGGTCAGTGTTGTCATAGCGCGACATGTCTGAAAGAATCACAGTGTCTCCCGCGCGCAAACCCTCAAGTACCTGAATCGAGTTCACAGAAGCGCGCCCTACCTTGACCGGAACGCGGACGCCGCCCTTGCCGTCCGCATCAAGCTTGAACAAACTGATTGTGCTGTTTTCCTGCCCGAATGCTGGGCGTCCGACATAGAGAACGTTGTCGAGCCGTTCCAAATCAACCGTCCCGTCCACACTCAAATCCGGACGCGCTCCTTTGGGGAGTTCCCCCGTGAGTTTTACGTCGACGGTCACGGTTCCGTTCTGTACCGCGGGATCGACCCGCATCACTTCCCCGGAAACCGTGCCATTATGTGTATCCACCAACGCCGGCTGGCCAATTTGAACGTCGCGAGCCTGCGTCTCGGCAACTTTTAGTTCGGCAATTAAATGGTCCGGCTGCACGACTTTCGCCAGCATGGTGCCCGGCGTGACGTGTTGTCCAACTTGTAGAGGCAAGTCCACGAGCACGCCTTCGATGCCAGCCCGCACCTTGAGCGCGTCCAATTGTTTTTGCTTGAGTTCGGCGAGAGCGCGAATCTGGGCCACTTTCGCCTGCTGCTCGGCCAACTGTGATTCGATGGCTTTCTGGTTTATATCGAGTCGCTCGCCTTCAATATTGTTGCGCGTTGTAAGTTCGTCAGCCTTGCTTTTGGAGTTTTTGTAGGCGAGACCTGAAATCACACCCAAGTCGTAAAGCGCCTTATCCGTGTCGGCCTGAAGTTTGGCTTGTGTGTAATCGGAATTGACGGTCGCCGCTCCCGCTTTCTGATTCATCAGATTGCTCTGCAACGTCACCCGCAAGCTCTGATACTCGGCGTTCGCGGCCTTCAACTGAAGGCTGGCATCCACCGCCGCCTGTTCCACCTGTGGATTACTCATTTCGAGCAGAATGGTGTCGGCTTTCACCTGCGAACCGGGCAGCTTCAAAATTCGAACGACTGTGGCTTCGGTCTCCGCTGGAATTTGACGGGTGAATTCTTGGCTGGGAATCAAGGACCCCAAGCCGCGGACTTGTCGAAGCATTGACCCACGCTTAACGCTGTCCGTCCAAACTGTGCTGCGCTCAACTTCAGGTGCTGCTGGTTTGAGCCGCGACACTCCCACTGTCACGGCACCAATGCCTAGTAGGCCCACGGTCCCCCAAATAATCTGGCGGCGCTGCCTTTGACGCTTCAACTCTGGCCGGGCGATATCCATTCGAACCAGAATTATGCAAGGTTTCGGCCAGAAGCTGAACGCAGCTATTTCATTGAAAATTATTGCCCTGGCAACCTGCGAAGGCTGTTAAGAGGCACCCGGAATGTTCGCTCGCGGAATTGGCTGTCCATTCCCGGACACTCCCTCCACTTCGTTTTCTTGCTTGTCCGGCGAACTGGATCTGCTGCTCGATGTCCGTAAATGAACGCCGAATCTCATGAACGGACAGTATTTCTCGCAATTCCGACTTTCGCTTGACGGCTAAAATGATGATCTCGACGGCGATAATGGCAGTTCCGCTCGTGGCCCTGGAATTGCCGATGTCGCAACTAGCTCAATAATCGGCGTCGCCTCGATCCAGGTTTGAGCCAACAGAAGGTAATTCAATGAGTGGGCTGATTCAGGATCTTCGTTACGATGGGTGGGATCCCGCAGATCGAACAGCAGTGCCGGGACACTCGCGGCGGAAGCGTCGTGGATGATTTTATTCAGGACTTGCGTTACGGCCTTCGGCAACTGCTCCGTAGCCCAGGGTTTTCTGCGCTGGCGATTCTGTGTCTAACCTTGGGTATTGGCGCAAATGCCGCCGTATTCAGCTGGGTCGAAGGCATTTTGTTCCGTCCGTATCCTGCAGTCGCGCATCAGGAACGGCTGTTCGCACTGGCCGGGACGGCACGCGGCGAGACCGAACCAGGCGGACTCTCATGGCCTGATTTCCAGGACCTGCGCAGAAATTGCTCTCTCTGTGACGAAGTCTTCGTCAGCAAGATTACCGGAAGCACACTCAGCGTTGGCGATCACGCCGAGACTGCGCGCGGGAGTATCGTCTCTGCCAACTATTTTGATGCCATCGGCGTTCATCCCATTTTTGGGCGAGGCTTCGAGACGGGCGAGGACGTCGGCAATGACTCCCATCCTGTCGTCGTCATCAGCTACCAGATGTGGCGTGATCGATATAAAGAAGATCCGGAAATTGTTGGCAAAGTGCAGCGCTTTGACAATGTACCGCACACCATCATCGGCGTTACGCCCGAAGGATTTTACGGAACCTTCGTAGGTTGGACGATGCAGTTCTGGGTCCCGGCATCGATGGAAGAAACCTTCGAGAGTGGCGGATATAAACTCGAAGACCGCGGTGCGCGATGGATCGAAGCGTATGTGAAACTCAAGCCGGGAGTCAGACAGTCGCAGGCACAGCAGGAAATCTCCGCAATCGCGGCACGATTAGAGAAGAATTATCCGGTCACCAACCGTGGACGCAGCATCGGGATATGGCCGTTGTGGCAGACGCCGTTCAACCATGCTCGAACTATGTTGCCGACACTCGAAGTCATGGTAGCCGTCGTTGCTTTTGTTCTGCTGATCGCCTGTGCGAATGTGGGCAATCTGTTGCTGGTCCGGTCCTTAACCCGTCGCCACGAGATGAGCCTTCGTCTTGCGATTGGTGCCAGCCGCGTGCGTTTAGTGAAGCAGCTTCTCACCGAAGGCCTCATCCTGTCCACACTCGGGACAGTCGGGGGACTTCTGGTCGCATCCTGGTGCCGGCACGCACTGGTGTTGTTGTTGCCGACACGCTCAGGTGTAGAAATGTACCTGCCTGGGCAAATGGACGCGCGTGTGATGGCAATGAGCGCCGGCGTCTGCTTGCTCGTGACGTTGATTGTGGGGATCATTCCCGCCTTTCAAACACGGCACCTCGATCTGGCCGGACCTCTGAAGGCCGACTCCTCCGGTGTGGTCCGGGCCCGGGGAACGGCTTGGATGCGCTCCAGCCTTGTTGTCTTCCAGGTTAGTCTCAGCTTCATCCTGCTGGTGGGAGCAGCCTTGTTGCTCGAGAGTCTGGAAAAGATTCGAAGCACAAGCCCCGGCTTCACTACGACCAGCGTTGTGACCACCGGGGTCTCATTGGTGGCTGCAGGATACGATGTCCCACGAGCGAAAACCTTTCAGGACGGACTGATCGATCGGCTCAGTGTGCTTCCGGGCGTGGAGTCGGCCGCTTTCGCCAGCGTGACGCCGTTGGGCTATATTCCGTACCAATCGACGCCGATCGACGTGGACGGTTACCAATCGTCGCTGGAGGAACAACCTTCCGTGGAATACAACCAGGTGGGTCCGGGGTATTTCGCGACCTTGGGAATCCCCCTTTTCTCGGGCCGGGAATTTGCCCGCGCCGATGACGAGAACGCACCGCTGATCGCTATTGTGAATCGAACCATGGTGACACGCTACTGGGCAGGTGAGGATCCGGTCGGCCGTCGACTTCGAGTGAAAGGTCGTTGGGCGCGAGTGGTCGGTGTAGTCGCCGATTCGAAGTATGAGAGCATGCGCGAAACTCCGAGGCCGTTCTTCTACGTGCCCCTGCGGCAGGATTTCGTGCGCGGGCCTGTTCTGAACATCCGCACCACTCAGTCGCTGTCGAGCGTACGGGCCGCACTCGTCCGCGAAGTGCACGCATTGGACGCGAACCTCGCGCTTTACGAGATGATCACACTCCGGGAACAAGTCAACCGCTCGACGTCGCCCCAACTCGTTGCCGTCACCCTGGTCTCGATCTTGGGAGGGCTCGCGCTTCTTCTGGCCGGGGTCGGCCTGTACGGGGTCATGTCCTACGCGGTAGCGCAGAGCACGCGCGAACTTGGATTGCGCATGGCACTTGGAGCTGGCGCGGCCAACCTGCTCCGGCTCGTGATTTCGCGCGGCCTGCGATTAACCGCAGGAGGTGTTCTCTTTGGTATGGTTGCAGCCCTGGCCGTGACGAGGTTACTCGGCCAGCTTCTCTATAACGTGAGCCCGCACGATCCGATCGTTTTCGGACTGGCCTTAGCAGTGATGATCACCACTGCCATCTTCGCATGTCTGTTGCCCGCGTGGCGAGCAAGCCGGACCGATCCCGCGCGTGTCCTCCGAGATTGATTTGCTCCAGATACGCGCTGTCGGGAAATCGTCATCCGGCTGGTGGATTCTCCCAACGAGCGGACCCTGATCATCTATGGCGCCGGCCACCTCGCTTGGCTACGGCGCAATTTCTCGTGCGACCCTACCCTCCAACTGCGAAAGCTCGCGGAATTCGCGAACTACGCGGGCGTGTCCAAGTAGAACCGTGCGTAGCGGCCGACGCGGCGGCCCACGCGGCATAACCAACAATGACAGGCAAACAGGCAGGAGTTTGCTCCCCCCGACAGTGATTCGAGGTAATCGTCCTAATCTCATCCAATTCCTAATTTCTATCTGCCGAGGTTGGCGGACTACCGTAACGTCGACATGCCTCAGAAGTGAATGTTAGTTGTGAAGGATGTTGACTCGCGCTGCTTCATCCAGTTGCCCTACGCCTGGAAGTTACCTCAATGGGTACCGACGTACCCTCAGAAAAGTTCCTAATCACATCTTCTGTCGACTGATTTCCTGAATACTGTCGCTTTAGATCACAAACAGGCCGGTCTGGATCGAGCGCCGGGCCGGAAGGGGGAGTGGACTCGGTATGGGTGATGGGGATTACGCTGCGGGCCTGGCCCACGGCAGCAACGTAGGGAAAGATGGAGTCGGCCCTCACATCCGGGCCGAAGCTACGAAGGGCGAAGCGGAACGCATGAGTTTCAGCAGCCAGCGGCGTTGGCCCCGGTTTGCGGTCGACATGCCGGTGCAGGTTCGAGTCACCACCCAGGGCCCGACGCGCGTGGTTGCCTGCCACGGCCAAGGCACGGATTTGAGTTGCGGCGGGCTCGCCGTGACGGCCGAGATTGACCTGCCAATTGGTGCGCAAATCGGCGTGGAGTTCATCCCGCCGTATTCCGATCAGCCCATCACGTTCCGAGGCTTTGTCCGCAACCGTGACGGAATCCGCTACGGCGTCGAGTTCATCACCGAGAATGACGACGACTACCGCAAGACCGGGGAACTGCAAGAGGGGCTGGCGGCGATGAACGCCAAAATAAGCTGACCATCGCGCACCGAGTGCCAGGAAGTCATAGAAAAAGCTTTTAACCGCAGGAAACGCGAAGGAACGTCGCTAGATTCGCAAGAAGTTTTGACTGCCGCCGATTGTTCCTGCCATCGAGCCGCGCGGAAATTCCGTCTCGAAATTTCCAGCAATCGCGCATAATGGAGCGCATGGGCGTGCCCACTCCTGACCCTCCGGTGGAGCTTGTATGAAGCGTGCTGGCGCGTTGTGTGTTGTAGGTTCTGCTTTCCTGCTTGTGTCGTCAGTGTTGGCGCAATCATCCAAAACAGATCCGAAGAAATCGGCCCCCCCGCAGGATTATTCGTTCAAGGTGACCGCCAGCCAGGTCTGGACGGATACCGGGCTTGATCTCGAAGCTGGCGACCGGGTTCACGTTTACGGAACGGTAATGGCCTGCGAAGGTCCGACCCCTAGCGAAAAAGCTCATCTACCTTTGCCGTCAGCTCCCGGTGGGTCTCTGCTGGTCAAGGTGCACGGGGAAACAGCTCCTATTCTCGCATCGCCCGACGCCGACCTGCCCATCCTGGATGCGAGCCACCTCTATCTAGGTGTGAATGGATGGCATTGTCACGGAACGATTCCGGCAAAGGTGCACGTGGACTGGCACAAGCGCCCCGAAGATAAACACTGATCGGCCGGGAAGGGCAAAGCTCCAACCAGCAAACGCCCGGCGTTGATCGAAAACCAGGATTCGCGCACTGAACCGGCTCAGCGCGAGAAGACTGCGCCGTGAGGCGATCCTGATCCCTTCCAACCGTGCGGCCACTGCCGTTCGGCAAAGCTGAAGCCGACTTTCCCATCCCTGTCGCGAAACGCGTCGTCGACAGAAAGCCCGCCAGTGTTCTGGTCGAGCTTCAGGAGATAGAGCCGGTCGTCGGGGGAATTGCCTGAGGTCACGACCAGCCTCTGCGTTTTCGGATCCCATCCGGTCCAGTGAGAGCCATAGGTTTTCGTGAGCGTCAGGCGGGAGACCTCCACGGGCTTTGCCGGATTCGCGATATCGAGCACGATAAAGCCATGCAC
>DATMQI010000262.1:0-9828 GCA_035567135.1 Terriglobales bacterium | reverse complement strand
TGAACTAAGTCAGCTCATCTGAAGTACGCTCCTCTTAGCCGTAACACCAAAGGATGTCCTAATGATCAATCCCAAGGCTGGCAAACAGCCAAAGCCCAATACTTTTGTCGACCCGAAAAGGTCCTCTGGCAAGATGGCGATCATGCCAGATACCATCCACTCACAAGAAATGATAAAAGCGCGGGCGTATGAGCTGTATGAGAGCCGTGGTCGCGAGCCCGGCCAAGACGAACAGGACTGGTTCCGAGCCGAGCAGGAGATCCTCAATCAGGTGTGATAAACAGAAAGGATATCCCGCAACTAGTAGGTCTGCCAGGCGGAGGGATAGCCACGAATTGTCCAATCTGCAAGAGTCTTGAAGAAGCTTGTGAGTCTCGGCTCAGCGAATACGTCAAGGCCCGTTCGGCTGCGTATTACCAGGTCAGTACAGAACTCGCGGCCTATAAGAATGTCGAAATGGAGCGTGCGAAGAGCGAATTGGAAGAGCATCGGCTTGTTTGCGTTTGCGCATTTAAATCGAGACAGTCAGGGCCCAATCATCCAGGAAAGCCGAAGGAATTTAAGTGGCAAAGAAGCGAGGCAATCCGAACTGGGGAAAGCCAGAACTGAATACCGTTCCCTACACGGGCGCCACCTCATTCGAAGAGGTCGCCAAGCGGCTATGCCTGTCCCCTCAGCAGTATGGCAATTCGGCCCAGCTCAGGGATTGGGTCCAAAAGAACAAGGATCACAAATACGTGCCACCCGGTTTACTCGAATTATGGGGTTTAGAAGTCAAAGGATAGTCGTGATGTTCCCCATGCGAACGTGGATCTGGTCAATTGTGCACAGTTACGGATTAGCCGCTGTTGTAGGCTGGTTTCGATCAAAGCTACCGACCGAGGCGGCGGTGGGGATACCGTTGTCACAGCCGGCATCTTGATCGGGGAGGAACTATGCGACCATTCGTCCCCTGGTCGGGTTGTTTCTCAATGGTGCTATTGAAGTTCACACCACGAGCATCGGGACTGACTGGTAACAGGAAACCCAATGCTCGTGAGTGTGCGCTCCACCCCGCATAGTTTCTGTCCTCGGTGGTGAGAAGCCGACCAGCAATACCGTCCACCGGCATACAGCTGATGCGGGAAAAACAGCGCGCGGCCCGATTCCCACTGAATCAAGATGTGGAGTCTCACCCAAGGCGCTCCAATAGTTCCCAGTCTGGATCCCGGAGCGCGCCCGCGATTTCAGAAATGATCGCAGTTTTCAGTAATCGCAGCTTTCCGTCACAATTCTCAGGAATCGCCAATCGATGATCACTGCTTCGACAAATGTCCAACGCACGGGCACGATCCTCCGACCTGACCAGTCCCGCGTTCTTCTGCGCCCGTTCAGACCGGAGACTCCCGAGCGAGCTAGCAGAATTATCGCCAGAATCATGTCGCTTCCGGAGAGCCAGGTGGGGCCACTTCTGGAGGAAGTATCCGCTGAATTCTCGCGACGACACCAGGAAATCCACAGATCCTTTTTGGAACGGTTCGAACAGGTCCGCGACCTCGTATTGACCGATGAGGAAATTTCCGAACAGAGACAACTGTTGATCGGTTCCTATTTCGTTTGCGAATTCTCCTTGGAATCTGCAGCCCTGTTCAATCCGTCCATCGTCCCACACCCTGACCAATCCGAGCTTCCTCCCGGCGCTTTGCGTTTTATCCTCAGCTTGCGCGCCACCGGGGAGGGACACATTTCCTCCATCACTTTTCGGACGGGTATCATCCACCCTGACAACCGGATCGAGGTCGAACCCCCGACCGGCTTCCTCACGGAGCCGCGTCAAATCCCGAATCCTCACTACGAGAAGGCGCTCTTCGAGCGGAAGCTCTTTGAGCTGGGATTGACCAGCGGATTCACCCGCCGGATTATGGACAAGTATGAGGAACGATTTTCATTGGAAGAACTGCGCGCCCATCTCGAAGTCGAAATGAAGCAGTCGCGCTTGTCGGATCAGGAGGCGATCCGGGGAATTTTGATGCTGGCCCAGTCCAATTACGAGGTTCAGTTTCAACCCCAACAGCCGTTGTCTGAGCGCATTCTTTTTCCCGCCACGCCATCGCAACGCAACGGCATCGAAGACGCCCGGTTCGTCCGTTTTCAGAACGACGACGGCAGCTATGTCTATTACGCCACGTTCACAGCCTTCGATGGCAAGGTGATCTTTCCAGAACTGGTGGAGACTTCTGACTTCCTCCTGTTTCGGTTCATCACTTTGAACGGTCCGGCAGCCAAAAACAAAGGCATGGCTCTCTTCCCCCGGAAAATCAATGGCCTCTATGCGATGCTCTCCCGCCAGGATAATGAGAACATCTACTTCATGCTTTCTGACAATGTCCACTTCTGGTATGAAAGCAAGGCTCTCCTTAAGCCAATGTTCCCCTGGGAACTGGTCCAGTTGGGGAACTGCGGGTCTCCCATTGAGACCGGAGCAGGCTGGCTAGTCCTAAGCCACGGAGTCGGCCCCTTGCGAACGTACTGCATCGGTGCATTCCTCCTCGATCACGACAATCCTGGCAAAGTGATCGGCCGCCTCCGCGAGCCGTTGCTCAAACCGGACGAAAAGGAGCGTAAAGGCTACGTGCCGAACGTCGTCTATACCTGTGGCGCTCTCCTCCACAACGACGAACTGATCATTCCCTATGGCATGGCCGATCATGCCACCGGTTTTGCAACCGTTCCGCTCGATGAAGTGCTGTCGGCCATGCAATAGGAAAGTGTCGTCGACCAGCATGAGAGTGCCCAACAAACGAGTGGCTATCCTGTCGCCGATAGCCTGGCGAACACCTCCACGGCAATACGGCGCATGGGAGACAGTGGCGAGCAACATCACCGAAGGGCTCGTGGCTCGTGGCTGGGATGTGACGTTGTTCGCCAGTAGGGATTCAGTGACCCGCGCTCGCTTGCATGCCGTCGTGGACAAGGGATATGAAGAGGATGCCACCGTCGATCCCAAAGTAGCCGAATACCTTCACATCTCGGAAGCGTTCGAGCACGCTGCTGAGTTTGATCTCCTCCACAGCCACTACGACTTCATGGCTTTGACCTACACCGGGCTGATAAGAACACCGGTCCTGACTACCATCCACGGATTCTCGTCGCCCAAAATCATGCCCATTTATCATAAGTATCGTGACGGATACTTCGTTTCCGTCAGCGACTCCGACCGAGCCACAGGGCTGAATTACTTAGCGACCGTCTACAACGGCATTGATCTCTCGTTGTATCCCCTTCAGGACTCCGGCGGCCAAGACTTGATTTTCCTGGGCCGGATTCACCCGGATAAGGGTGTTCATCTAGCTATCGAGGTTGCTCGTCGGAGCGGAATGCGTTTGATCATCGCAGGAATCGTTCAGGATGAGAGCTATTTCCGGGAGCTGATCAAACCCCATCTCGACGATCAAAACATCCTCTATATCGGACCGGTGGACGTGAAGGGCAAGAACGAACTATTTGCTCGAGCCCGAGCTCTCCTGCACCTGAATACCATTCCAGAGCGATTCGGACTTGTCCTGGTCGAAGCGAATGCCGCCGGTGTGCCCGTCATTGCAATGGATCTCGGCTCTTGCCGCGAGGTGATCAAGGATGGGGAGACCGGCTTTCTGGTTGCCAACGTCGCTGAGGCAGTTCGGGTCCTGGAGCGAATTTTGGAAATCGATCGACGGGCCTGCCGCGGCCGTGTCCAACAACACTTTTCGATCGACACCATGGTGGAGGGATACGAGCGGGTTTACTCAACGATTTTTGATCTGGAGGCGAGGAGCCGATCATGAAGCCGGACATTGTCAGGCGCTGCAGGCACAACCCCATCCTCACCAAGGCCGAGATTCCCTATCCTGTGGAAACTGTTCACAACGCGGCGGTCGTGAAGCACGGGAACGAATACATCATGCTTTTCCGCTCCCATCTCCGCACCGGGCGCTCCATCATTGGTTTGGCACGCAGTCCCGACGGATTCCGCTTCACTGCCGATCCACAGCCGTTTCTGACTCCTGACCGGGGCGGCCCTTTTGCCCCCTATGAAGAATTCGGAGTGGAGGACCCACGCGTGACCCTGCTGGAAGGGGAATACATCATCACCTACAGCGCTTACTCGCGAAATGGAGTTCGGATCGCCCTGGCCAAGACGAAGGACTTCAGTCAGGTGGAGAGAGTCTCTTTAATCACTGAGGCGGATTATCGCAATGTGGTAATTTTTCCCGAAAAGTTTGATGGGCTCTATGCTCGGCTTGACCGTCCTCATTCGGAAATCGCCCCCTGGTCCATCTGGATTTCCTACTCTCCGGATCTACGCTATTGGGGACAGTCCCGGCTGATCATGAGGCCTGAGCAATATCACTGGGATGAAATGAAGATCGGTCCCGGCGCGCCGCCGATCAAAACGGAGCAGGGTTGGCTTTCCATCTATCATGGAGTTTTCCAAACCATGGATGGATCAGTCTATCGTTTGGGAGTCGCTCTTCATGACCTCAGGGACCCGGCAAAGGTCATCGGAGTAGGCGACGCGTGGATTTTGCAGCCGGAGGATCCTTGGGAAATAACCGGGTATGTCCACAACGTAGTCTTCACGTGTGGCGCTGTTCCGGAGCCCGATGGAACTGTAAAAATCTACTGGGGTGGAGCAGACACGGTCATGTGTATGGGCGAAGCAAATGTGTCTGAACTGGTCGGGCTGTGCCTCAACAATGCCAGGCCGGCCAAGTGAGCATGGCATCACGTCAGGAAGCTCTCCGAGAGTGTCTTGTCTAAAAGAGTTGCAAACGACTTTTGAACAAGATTTGCGAGAATGCCGGTTTTCAGGAGCACGCAGTGATCACAGTTGCACATCTTGTTGGCGACACCCAGCTCATTATGTAGCTATGAAAACCAAGAAAGTGCCAGCCTTGAAAGTTCGTTGCCCCACCTGTGGCGCTAAGCCAGGAGAGAAGTGTGAATTAAGCACTGGGCTGCCCCGCACAGAGCCGCATAGAGATCGACGCCTAGAGGCTTCTGAAAAGTAAGTGGCCAGGCGGTCGAGCCATAATGATTACGGCGCTCCATGGTGCTATGTCGCCCTGGTCGAGCTCGCCGGCTACAAAGCTAAACTCTCGTGCACGAACGAAAGCGAAGTCGTTCTGCGAACCAACGCACTCCAGATGTGGTTTCTTAGCGAGCACCTGGAAAGCATGACTTAACGAGGGCGGTGAAATAGTGCTCCACCCCGTGAGAACGCTGCTGTGCGAGATGTTTGTCGAACCGGTATTGCGGCTCTGGCGGCGAGTGTTGGCTTATGTTTTCTGAGCGCGGTTTGGTACAGCGATGAGAACTTGCTGCCTGGTTGATCAATTCCCGTCTAACGGTCCAAAAGCACCCCCATCTGATCGTCGTCGCCCCAGGCCTTGACGTATTGCGCCTTTCCTATCGTTCCTGGGCCATTCGGCCCCATTTCGTAGTAGACCTTTGCTTCTTCCGGGAACTGTCTCAACGCTTCTACCAAGTCTTTTACGGTCCATTGCTTTTCTGCCATTGTTAGCCCCTCTCGATGACGCACGCTCGAGTGACAGCCGAGCGCTCAAGGATCATTTGCAGAGTACGAATAGTCGCACGATCGCGGAACCAGAAAATCGTAAACTGGGATTATTGCTGTGTTTCACTTACCGAGTTTGGCAGTCCGATCGGATCAGAAACTCCGCCGCCGACTAAACGTTGGTGCGTGCGGGTAACTTTCGTTGTCGGTTCGAGTGCGGGACCTGATGCAAGGTCGTCGGCAACAATCGTCCCCGGAGTCGCCGCTTTCAGCTGATCGATTGACTTCAGGACGCTCTGCCAGCGAACATTGTCCTTCTTCGTCTCAATCGCGACGGAGAGGTCAGAGTAGAACTCAAGAATGTTGGCGCGCAGTTCGGGTGACGTTCGGTCGAACTTCCGATCGGAGAGTTGAGCCAGCAACTTGGCATAGGTTTCGTCGGTGAGTGAGTACTCCGCAGCCTTTGTAGGTTCGCCAGTATCGAAATCACAGTTGGCCAGCGTGAGAGAGTTCGTGCGCACTCCCGCGAGAAAGATTCGGTATTGATCGACGGTAGCATTGATGCTCTTGATGTATAGATCTTCTGTCTGTGGCGTCGGGTTGTTGAATCCTAATCCCTTGAAGGGACCAATTCTTGGCATGTAGCGCAAGAGCGTGGACAGGATCCGCGTGCCGATGCCCGGCTTCACGTAGTCTTTCCCCCATTCTTTTTCGTAGTCGGAGCGCGAAAGCCGGTACAGGAACTTTCGCTTAGCGAAATTGGGCGTTTCGTGCATCAGGTTCTTCTTATGAGTTTGGAGTGCGACCTGAGTCATTTGCGGAATCAGCCGACCAACTGAGAAGCGGTAAGAGCCGACTGCAAGATCCTCGTGGGTAAGCACGTCTTTGAGCTCTACGCCGTACACGACTGGAAAGACCCGCTCCAGCAAGGACTTTGAAACCTGGAACCCGATGAAATCGTGGTACTGCTCGGAGGCGTAGCGATTCTTCGCGACCTGCAAGGTGTCGAAACCAAACTCGGTTTTCAAGTGCGCGGTCTTGTCCTGCGCATAGCGGACGGATTTGCCGAACTTTGCCCGGAGCTTGGGATACTGGATCGCGACGGCTTTGTTGACTGCCGGGTGACCAGCGATATCTGCCGCGTAATGCGATAGCGCGCCCAAGGCGAAGGCGTACTCGTTGACATCCTCACTTTCGAGCAGCAATTCACGAACGAAATCGCCACTGCGGACGTAGTGGACCAGGCTGCTGAATTGGGTGCTGCCGAACGGGTAGTATCCGAGATCCTGAATGACGGCGCCTCCGTAGGCATAGGCATGCGCATCCTTGATCTGATCTTCCGACAGGCCGGGAAACCGCTTCAGCAGGAGGGGCCGGATGTCGTCGGTCCAGAGGAGGTCTACAATTTCCTCGTGGGTCAGGACCGAATATGCGGGCGAGGCATTGCTGCATATGAGGACAATCAGAGCAAGTGTCCCTACGCGTTTGGCAAGCAGGCGACCGGCATTGACGATGGTGCAGAGCATTCCGTAGGGATACCGCATTTTCATATGCCCGGAGAAACGAGAAGGAGAAGCGGTAACCTTTCCGTCGCACTGTACTTCACTCTTGACCACCCATCGTGACAAAGTAATTCCTAACGCGGAACTGTTGAGGTGTTGGGGATCGCTTTCAACTCTTCCGGCGTAAGCCGAGAACGATCACAGTACCCGTATCCTTTAAGGCACGCCTGGTAGTTTCTCAGACGCTCAGCACCAGCCAAGGTACCAGCTTCGACCTCAGTCAGCTTCTCGTAGTTGCAGCTTTCGAGACCTGCCCTGCAATCGGAAAGGTTACGTTGCCGGTCAGAGGCGTCGACGTCGCGGGCCTCCACTTCGGTCAGTTTCGTGCGATCGCAATCGCTCCAACCGTTCCTGCAATTCGAAGCGTTGCGCTGCCGCTGCGCGATCTCGGCGTCTCTTGCTTCCGACGAAGTAAGTTGCGAGGGGTCGCAGAGGTCCATGCCCTCCTTGCAGTCGGTGACATTGCGCTGGTGGCGCGCGGTGCGCACGTCGTTCGCTTCAGCTTGGGTAAATTTAGAGGAGTCGCAGGACCCCACGCCGTCCTTGCAGTCGGAGAGGTTGCGTGTGTGCTCGGCGGCGGCCGCTCCGCGCGCTTCGGATGGAGTCAGCCGTGAATTGTCGCAGGGCAGAATGCCGTCGTTGCAGGCCCTGACATTATGCTGGTGATCGGCAACCGCCAGCGCGGTGCGTTCGGCATCGCTTAGTTTCGACGGATCGCAGGGTTTTATGCCCGCCCTGCAGTTTGAGATGTTGCGCTGGTGATCGGTCACGGCCACCTTAACCGCTTCTGATGGTGACAAGCTGGCGTGATTGCATTTCGCCCAACCGTGCTGGCAAGCGAACAGATTGCCCTCCGCATCCGATGGCAGCCTAGATCCTGGGGCCTCATTACCGTGCCGGAGATCGTCGGTGTTCTGCGAGCGGACCGGAAACGTCAGTGCAAGCAGGACGAGCAAGATGCCAAGAAGTCGGTTCATAAGCCTCCGTGCGGGGACAGTACACCCAGAGATGTGCGGTGCGGGGCCCGGCGGAAAAGTGTCTACCGTCATCCTACGGCGAGGAACTCGACCGGTCTGATCAAAAGGGCTCACATCGTGACGTACGGTCTTTGCGGCCAGATTTACATGATTCTGAATCGTTTGGAGGGGAGGTGCATCAAACTTGTATCGGCTAAGTTTGGTTCACCCGCAGTTGAAAATCGGTTCCGCCAACCAGCGTCACCTCTTCTCACCGGCAGCGACTTTTCTCAGCAGAAAATTCAAATAGAAATAGGAACACAATTGGAAACAGGAACAGTAAAGTGGTTTAACGACGCTAAAGGCTTTGGCTTCATCAGCCGTCAGAATGGCGAAGATGTATTCGTGCATTTCTCGGCGATTCAGGCGGGCGGCTTTCGCAGCCTGCAAGAAGGCCAAACCGTACAGTTCGATGTCACGAAGGGCCCGAAAGGCTTTCAGGCAGAGAACGTAAAACCGGTCTAACTGACCGACGACGGGGTGCTTGGTGTCCGCTGGGACACGGGCACCCATTTTTATTTTGGCTCTAGACTAAGTCCCTTCTTGAACGAAACATCAGACCTGTCCCATCGACTTGGCCCGCGAAACTCATACTTCTCTTTTCTAAGTGCTCACGATTCATTGATGACCGCCAAATGTGTGCCGCTGTTTCGAGCCCGGATTTGCTCCGAACCAAAACAGCGGCTCTAAGGCCTAGCGCAAGCTTCCGGTGGTCGCGTTGACAGGGTGCCCGATGGCGTCACCCGAGACGAGAAGCTCCACTCTCCGATTTTGTTGCCGGCCTGTGGAGTTGTCATTAGAGGCTACGGGCAAAGTGTTGCCGAAACCTTTCGAGGTAAGGGAATTGGTCGCTACGCCCTGTTGGACTAAGTAATCGCGCACCGAGCCAGCGCGGTTCTCGGACAGTTTTTGGTTCATTTCGTCGCCGCCTACGTTGTCCGTGTAGCCACCGACCGCGATGTTGAGGCCAGGGTAGGCGAGCAGAATGCCGGCGACTTTCGCGAGCTTCTCTCGTGCACCAGGTTTCAGCGAGTATTTGCCGGTGTCGAACAAAACATCGGACATGCTGACGATGAGGCCACGCGCGCTATCGCGAGTTTGGAGAATGGAATTCAACTGTTCCGACAATCGCGTGCGCATTGCCACCTTGTCTGCTTCTGATTGCTGCGCATCCTGCTGTGACTGCTGCGCCGCTAAGCGGGACTGCTCTGCATCCGACTGGGCTAGGGAAAGCGCATTTGCCGAGGACGCCAGGCTGTCCGCCATATCGGATTTGGCCTTTGCTGCGTCGGATCGTGCATTGTCCGCTTCGTTCCGGGCCTTTGCGGCATCCTCCTCTGCTTTCCCCTTGGCGAATTCGGCTTGGGCCTGATTAGACTGGGCTTGTTTCGCCTGGCGGGTAGCGTCATCCGCTTGCGCCTGGGTCTGCGCCTGGGCGTTGGCCGCTGCTTGCCGTTCGTTCTCCAGCCGTTCCTGATCGATCTTCTTCACCGTGATGGCGCGAGCATCTTC
This sequence comes from Terriglobales bacterium, assembly GCA_035567135.1. GTDB lineage: Bacteria > Acidobacteriota > Terriglobia > Terriglobales > Acidobacteriaceae > JABDBE01. The sequence continues at coordinate 202 of DATMQI010000262.1, read as the reverse complement.
CGCTGTCTGTACTGCCTCGCGGGCAACCGCGATCATCGGCTTTCTGTCGATGTGACTGCTGGTGGCGTATTGATCGGTTTTGTCCATGAGCTGAACAGCATGCTGGTAGCTTTCGTTGGCATAGGTCTCGGCTCCCTCGGACTTCGCAATGCGCAATGCGTTACGCGCTTCAAAGAATTCCAGGGGCAGTTTGGTATTCAGA
>DATMQI010000261.1:0-9281 GCA_035567135.1 Terriglobales bacterium | reverse complement strand
AAGTAGCCAGCACGACCAAATACGGCGAGAAGAACGTCTACTACGCCAAGGGCAGTGCGTGGAACGGCTACAGACTCTCCATTGGTGACAGTAACGGCCCATTCATGGACTATGCCGGGACGCGCACCGCGCTCGACTCGGGCGGCCTGATGGTGGAATCGCAGGCCGACGGCGCACTGCATGTGGTGTGGAACGGCAAAGCGAAAGGATGGCTGCAGATGGGCGGTGACAGCCCAAGCGACATCAGCCGCGAGGCTAACGGCGCGATGATGCTCAGCCTCACGGTACGGGTCAATAGGGCTCCGGACAGTGAGGTGCGGCTGGGCGTCGGTTCTGCTTCGGTGCCCGTGACCGCTGAATTGAAGGCACTTCCCGCCGGCACCTATGCCACCCTAGCCCTGCCGCTGTCTTGCTTTTCCGCGCAGGACCTAAGGAAAACCCCGACCATCGCCCATTTGGAAACATCCGGCCATCTGGATCTATCGGTGTCCGAAATTCGCCTGACGGAAACCAGAATGGGCGCGGTTTGCCCGACGGAGTGAGGACATTCAAGAAGGCACGAGACAAGGATTTGGTTCTCGCGGATTGCCGGTGATTCGCGCGTAATCGGCTGCAGCCTCCAGGCAAGCTTCGGCTTCCGATGAGGGACTTCGGCTCGCTCGTACCGATTCTGGTGCACTCTCTTGGACGGACTCTCTGGCCGTTCCTTTTTGATGCGATTCATCACCCTGGGCCCTCGTCAACGATCCTGAGACCATTGGGCGCGAAGGTGTGGGGCGGAATCCATCTTGTCGGTCTTCAAAATCCTTGCGGTGCGAGATGGATCGGTGCTTGATGTTTGTGAGCTGGCCTGCGTTTGCTGACCTAGAAGCCGAGGCAGCGTGGATGCTACGCATCCGTTGGCTTGTTAGCCCGCTTCAGTCGATGAAGGACCGACGAATGCGTCACCGCAAACGACCGGCATCCCCGCACATGTGCCAGATCGACTCGGCGTCAACCCAGGCCAGTTAGTTCCATCAAGTCCGTATCTGGCTTGAGCCTGCGGTTAAGTCTCCCGAGTTATCGCGGAATCGGGCCTCGCAACTGATACCTCGCTCCGGGTTTCTCTACGACCTCCTGACCCTCCACCGAGAATAACTGCCCTATGGGGGCGTCTGGCCACCAACGGCAAGATTGGAACAAGATTGCAGAAAAGTGACAAGAAGGCAATGGGGGTTCTATTGGATGCTCAAGAGGAGACATATCCGCGTGGATATAGGCGCTTTCGACTCACGCAGCTTGCTGCCGTTCAAGGCAATTCAACAATCGATTGGGTGCGCCTTGGGTTGATCTTATTGCAAGCGGTAGCCCGATGCCATGACTATGGCCGCCAGCCCCCTCCAAGCGCCCTATAAAGTTGCACGAGGCTCTGATACTCGTTGCCTCGCGCCTGCGCAAGCGTGAGCTCTGCCGAATAAAGCGATCGTTGGCCGTCTAATACTTCGAGGTAGGTAGTAATGCCGCCGCGATAGCGGATGAGGGACGTACCGACTGTATCCTGGAGGTCCTTGACTGTTGTCTCCTGCGCGACCCGGACTTGGTGGAGTTTCTGATAGCCGATTAATGCATCGGAAACATCCCCGAAAGCGCGCTGAATGGTTTGGCGGTAAGCGACGAGAGCCTGCCGGTCCTGCGATTCAGCCAGATGGAGATTGCCCTTCAACGCGCCCCCCGTGAAAATTGGCTGGCTCACCTGAGCGCCATAAGACCAGATTCCGACCTGCGAGCTCATCAAGCTCGAGAAGACGCTGCTTCTACCAAAGGCTCCACCGCCGGAACCGGTCAGCGCGATTTGCGGAAAGAACTGCGCTTTGGCAACTCCAATTTCGGCGTTTGCGGCAATCAAGTTCTGTTCGGCCTCGCGAATGTCGGGCCGGCGCTCTATGATTGTGGAAGGCAGTCCGGGCGGCACCTCTGGCGGGAGTGGTTGCTCGATCAGAGGAAGCCCCCGCGGCACATCCTGCGGGTAATTGCCCAGCAGAATACTGATGGCGTTTTCCTCTTGCGCGATTTGCCGCTCCAAGTCAGGAACCTGCGCATTCGCGGTGTCGAGGACCTGCTGAGCCTGGAGAACATCCAGCTTCGTGGCCACACCATGCTGAAGGCGCAGCGTAGTGAGTTTGACCGAATCGACTTGTGTCTTTACCGTCTCGTTCGTGATTTGAAGTTGCAAATCAAGTTGCAGGAGTGCGAAGTAGTCGCTTGCGACGTCGCTGACGAGTGTCAATATAACGGTTTGCCTTGCGGCATCGGTCGCGAGGAGCTGGGCGCGCGCCGCTTCCGTCGCCCGACGCAGGCGGCCGAACAAATCCACCTGGAAGGCGGCATCAGCCGATAGAGTCAGGAAGTTGAACTTGCTCTGAACGTTAGACTCTTTTCCCCCCGCGAAATTGCCGTTGCCTTGGACCTGAGGAAACAGGTTCGAGCGTGTGATTGCCAGCTGAGCTCGAGCGGCGTTGATGCGTTCGGTTGCAATTTGCAAATCGTAGTTTTGCTTGAGCGCGGTCCGAATGAGCTCTTGCAACTTCGGATCCTGGAAGACCTGCCACCACGGTAAATCGGCATAAGAGGCGGCCTGAGCCTGAAGCTGGGGATTTGCGTGCAGATCACGATACGTGGTCGGAGTCTGAACCAACGGCCGATGGTAATTGGGGCCGACCTTGCAACCGGCGAACATGCCACAGATCAAGGCCACAATCAGCAAGTTTGTGAGCTTCATGTTGCGCAGCTCCACCTGTTTTTCTCACCCCTCGTGCTAACGCACATCTCAATCTCCGGGCGCTGGGCTGGGCGTTGCCGGCAACATCCCAGAAGCGGGTTCCTTGCCGGCCCCAGACCATTTTTCCACCACATAAAAAATGGCCGGCACGAAGAAGATTCCGATCGCGCTGGCGGCGATCATTCCACCGATGACTGTGGTTCCCATGATCTGGCGCGCCACCGAACCAGCGCCGCTTGCAATCCATAGCGGAACACAGCCAAGAATGAACGCGAATGAAGTCATCAGGATGGGCCGCAGGCGAAGCTTCGCGCCTTCAAGCGCAGCTTCCGAGAGCGATTTCCCGTGCTCATACTGATCCTTGGCGAATTCCACGATCAGAATCGCGTTTTTGGCCGCGAGCCCGATCAGCATGATTAGACCGATCTGCGAGTAAACGTCACTCTCGATTTGAACCATGAAAGGAGGCAGGAACGCGCTTAGGATTACGCGGCGAAGCCACAGAATGAAAAAAGCTCCAAAGATCGCTACGGGCGTACTGAGGAGCACGCTGAAAGGCAACGACCAGCTTTCGTAGAGTGCGGCTAGAATCAAGAAGACGAACAGCAACGAAAGCCCGAAAATCGCGGACGGTGGCACACCTTGCCGAGCCTTCTGCTCCTGAAACGACATCCCGGAGTAGTCGAAGCCCATCTCCCGCGGCATGGTTTGTCTGAAGACGTCTTCGAGAGCGGCGCTGGCCTGATCCGCGCTATAGCCGGGCGCCGCACTGCCGTTAATCTGCGCCGAACGATACTCGTTAAAGCGCATCGTAAATTCGGGGCCGAAGCGCGGCTTCACGGCGGTAAGGGTGGACAAAGGAACGTTCTCTCCCTTGTTATTCCGGACATAGAATTGCCCGACGTTCTCTGCTTTGGCGCGATCCTCACCCTCGGCCTCGATGTACACCTGCCACTGGCGACCGAAGCGGTTGAAATAATTGATGAAATAGCCGCCCATGAAGGCCTGAATCGTACGGTAGACATCGTTCAGGTTCACACCTTGCTTCAACACCTTGTCGCGGTCAACCTCGACAAATTGTTGCGGGACGCTGGGCAGAAAAGTCGTGCTCAATCCGGCAATTTCCGGCCGCTTGCGCGCAGTGTCGAGGAAGGTAGCGAGATTTTTTGTGAGGAACTGAACGTCGTTGCCGGCGCGGTCCTCGAGTACAAATGTGAATCCACCCGACGTACCGACCCCCGGAATCGCGGGCGGGGAGAAGCTGAAAGCAATTGCCGCGGGCAATTTACTCAATTGCTGGTTGAGATGCGCTTTGATCGCTTGAAATTGTTCGGCTCTGGTCTTTCGATCGTCCCAGGGTTTGAAGGTCACAAAGAAGAATGCGTTGTAACTGGTGCGGACAAAACTGAGCAAACTGAAACCCACGACGCTGGTCGAGTATTGAACTCCTGGAGTATTCCTTAGAATGTTCTCGACGTCGGCTGCGACTCGCGTGGTGCGTTCCAATGAAGCTGCGTTTGGCAGTTGCAGATTGATGTAGGCGTAACCTTGGTCCTCGTCCGGCAGAAAACTTGAGGGCACCCGATTGGCGAAAAATCCTGCCGCAATGCTGAAACCAGCGAGCAGCACAATCATGACGAAAGTTTTCTGGAGCAGCACTCCACTCCAACGAACGTACTGATTTGTCGCCCGCTCGAACACCTGGTTGAACCAATCGAAGAATCTCCTCAACAGTCCGCGACTGGGCTGTCGCGGACGAAGTAGCAGCGCAGCCAGCGCAGGACTTAGCGTAAGAGCGTTGAATGCCGACAGAAGCACGCTAATCGCAATCGTGACCGCGAACTGCTGATAGAGCCTGCCGGTGATACCCGGAATAAAGGCCGTAGGCACGAACACGGCGGAGAGAACCAGAGCGATACCTACCACTGGGCCGGATAGTTCTTCCATTGCTTTCAGAGCGGCGGCCTTTGGCGTCATGCCCTCCTCGATGTGTCGCTCAACGCCTTCGACCACAACAATGGCGTCGTCGACCACCAGCCCAATCGCCAACACCAGACCAAAGAGAGAAAGCGTATTAAGGGAAAAACCAAACAGCGGGAACAGTACGAATGTCCCCACAAGAGAAACAGGAACGGCAAGGAGAGGAATCAGGGTTGCACGCCACCCTTGTAAGAACAGGTAGACAACGAGAATTACGAGCGCGAGGGCGATCAACAGAGTTTCAACAATTTCCTTCATGCCCTGCGTGACCGCGCGTGTGGTATCCAGCGCAATGGCATAGTCGACGTCTTCCGGAAAGCTCTGCTTCATTTGCGCCATCAACTTCTTGACCCCATTGGCGGCCTCGACTGCGTTTGAGCCCGGCAACTGGTATACGGCAACAACGGCACTCGGCTTCCCATTAAAACGGCCAGCAATGCTGTAGTCCTGTGATCCGAGCTCGATTCGAGCCACATCGCGGACCCGGACTATCCCGCCATCGGGGGTTTCGCGAACAACAATGCTGCCAAATTCTTCCGGCGACAGGAGACGCCCCTGCGCGAGAACTGTGTAGGTAAATTCCTGTCCTTTCGGTGCAGGCTCACCACCCGCCTTGCCCGCCGGGTTCACAGTGTTTTGTGCCTGAATGGCGCTGACGATTTCCGGTACGGTGATGCCGAGCTTGGCTAGCTGGTCGGGTCGTACCCAGAGCCGCATCGCGTACTGCCCCGCACCGAACACCTGCACGTTTCCAATGCCCTGTGAGCGCGTGATCGGATCGACGAGATTGATGAATGCGTAATTCGCCAGAAACCCGGCATCATAGGTTCCACGCGGCGAGTAAAGCGCGAACAGCATGAGCGGCGCGGTGACCGACTTTCGAACCGTGACTCCATAATTAGTGACATCGGGAGGAAGCTGAGAAGCGGCCTGAGTCTCGCGCGCTTGCGTCAAAATGAAGTCTGTATTCGGATCGGTTTTTACGTCAAAGTCCACGATCAGAGTGGTATTCGAGTTCCCGGTAGCGTTCAGCGAGTACATGTAGTTCATGTTGTCCACCCCATTCATCTGCTGCTCAATGGGCGTGGCAACCGCCTGCTCCAGTGTCTGCGCGTCCGCGCCGACGTACGTGGCCAGGACTTGGATTTCCGGCGGAGTGATGTTGGGAAACTGCGCAACCGGCAAAGTCAGGATGGTGAGTGTCCCCACCAGAACCAAAATGATGGAAATCACTATCGCGACGATGGGCCGGTTTATGAAGAACTTCGACATCGCATTATTTGTCCTTGGCGTCCGTGCCGAAGGTCTTGGAGTTCACTTGCGCACCGGTTCGCACTTTCTGAACTCCTTCGGCGACGACTTGTTCTCCGCGATTCAGCCCGTCCGCAATAATCCATCGCGTGCCGACGCGGTCGCCGACAGTTACCGATCGAATGCTGACTTTGTTGTTGCTATCTACCACCGCAACCTGGTAGCCGCCTTGGAGCTCTGAAACCGCACGTTGGGGAACAAGGAGCGCGTCATGTTGGGTGGAGATCACTGCGCGTACCTTGGCATAGCCTCCCGGTCGCAGAACGCTTCCGGGATTGGGAAACAGTCCTGCGATCCGAATTGCACCCGTGCTCTCATTGACTTGGCGATCGGCAAAGTAGAAGCTGCCCTCGTGGGGATAGGTTGAGCCGTCCGCCAAAATCAGCTGGAGGTGCAGAGATTTGCCCGCCGCCTCGCTACTGGTTTCCGTGGGGAAGCGTTTTCGCCATGCGAGGTATTGAGGTTCGCCGACGGTGAAATAAACTTTGATTGGGTCGACGGTCGAAACAGACGTTACTATTCCGCTGTTTGGCGTCACCAGGGCGCCCACTTGGAGCTGGGCTTGTCCCGCGATGCCATCGATGGGGGCAACAAGGCGCGTGAACCCTAGATTGATGTTCGCGGTTTCAACGGCGGCCTCGTAAGTCTTGATTTGCGCCTTCGCCGTTTCCACAGTAGCAATTGCTGCTAGGTTGTTCTGCACGGCATTGTCGAGATCTTGCTGGCTGGCCGCCTGCTCCATTGCCAAAGGCGTGTAACGTGTCACATCAAGTTGAGTTCGCCCTTGCACCGCCTGGGCATTAGCCAGTGCGGCCTTGGCTTGCGCCAGTTGGCCTTGGGCTTGGTCAAGCGCAGCCTGAAACGGACGTGGGTCAACCTGAAAAAGAAGCTGACCTTGTTTGACGAACGCGCCCTCCTGGTAACCTTGCTTTGATAGGTATCCTGTGACTTGCGCTCTAACGTCGGCGTTGACTAGTCCGTCGAAGGTGCCGATCCATTCGTGGTAAATCGGAACATCTTCTTGCTGAACCTTGACCACCTCGACATCCGGCGTGGTGCCCGGCGGCGCGCCCAGAGCATGCTTGAATGGACGAACAGCTCCGATGATCAGCCCAATCACGATCAAGCAAAAGAGCCCGCCAATTAAAAGTGTGCGTTTCGAGACATCGATCATGTTGATCTCCGGCGGCCTGCTCGCCGCTGTAAAGGAGTGACCTCTCGTGCTTCAGCCGGCCAATGCAATGTTTCGTGGCGGGCCTCACCGCGTCAATTTAAGGCTATGACATCGGTCGATAAGGATCGAGAGCACACCTTGTAGAAGAACCTTTTCAGCAACGATTTGATGAGAAGCCTCACATAAGGACTCAAAACAAGTCCATGCCGTTTTCGCCGCTCATGAATGGCCTTTCGGCGCGAAACCAGCCTCCAAGGCTGCGGTACAAACGTCTAGTCCATTTGCAACGGTTCGATAATGGATTGGATGTGCTGGATCCGTCTCCAGTTCTTGCCCCCGTCTAAGTATGTGGTTATCCACGGTTCCCGTCTCAGGCCCGGTTGCATGGCGGAATCCTACTGGGGCAGCGGCCTCGACTGAAACGTCCTTCAGGGATGATGCTGAGACCCCAGCACTGACCGAGGACCACTATTCTCCTCCAGGGAAGGTGAAGGGGTCAATTGTGTTGACTCACCTCTTCTGGGAATCAAGTCATTCTGGAGTACTCAAAGTGCTCACAAGGAGCGTTGACCGCCAACGCCCACCAGAATGGGTGCTGACCGTGACCGAGGACGTGCGGATCACGGAATTCGATTTTGTAGAACTGCAGCGTTGCGTCATTTATCTTTCGGACCCGTCCCAGTTTCTTAAGGAGTCGCGGGAAATTCAGCCGCTCCTCTTTTGAGAGGGGCGTCGACGGCCTCTTCCATCGAAGTCGCCTCCCACCGACGGGTGTCTCGTGGTACGCCGGTAGCGTAGGTACAAATGGTCAGCGTTTTGCTTCACACTGAGCAGTTGAAACCAAGGCGCACAATCCGGCACAAACTCCACCCCTCGTACAAGCGCGGGTCGAACTGCATCCGCCTGGCGGCCGGCGATTTGCGGGGATAGCGTCATAAACAGTTCGTCTACAGCTTCTGCCGCTAGAAATTGTCCAAACAGTGTGGGCCCGCCTTCGTGGAGAAGCATTCGTACTCCAAACTGCAAGTACAGCAATCGCAGGATCGCCAGCGGAGCGATGCTGCCACCACTCGCATCGAGAGCATGTATCTGAACAGAGTCTAATTTCGTCGCGCCCGCCCTCGCGAGTTCATCCCTTCCAGCAGGCGTCGTAATCACTACCGTGCGCATGCCAGGCGTTCGGAAGACTGCTCTCTCCAACTCCAGCTTGCCGCTGCCACTAACGATCACAACGAGCGGGTATTCCGGTTTATGCAGTGCCTTTACCCGATATTCCGCGTACAAATGCTTCGCATCGGGGTAGATGTATTCGGGAATCCAAAGCCCTTCCGGGCTTACGTCATGGACCGTACGAGCGCCGACAATGACGGCATCAGCAGAGGCACGCAACAGGCCCATGATGAAGCGGTCCACTGGGTCAGAACCACTGATGGTCGACCCGCCAGCATGTCCCTTAATTTTGTAGCTGACGACCCCGTCAATAGTGGAAACAAAATTTCCAACGACAAAGGGGCGCTGAACGGGTGGTGTACGAAATTGCAGATCGCCATCGTATAGCTCTCGCAATCCTTGTGGGAGCGAAGGTCCCGTGTACTCTTGGTCGCGATCAATGAGGGTCCGCACGAGTCCCATTCGCTGCTCTTAGGCTGCAAGAGTAGGAGAAGCGGTGGGCCGATCGATCATGAGGCGAAACTCCTGGGCGAGGTGCGGGTCCTTATTATTGGCGATCACGCATGGCCCTCGGAAATCGACATTTCTTTCCGCGACGGTGGCATGGCATGGCATCCACCCGGCAAGCCTTGCTTTGCGTCTCCATGGAAACCAACGAACAAAGACTCACGGCAAATTTTGCTACCGGTAAATCTTTTCTCTTATATGCTGCAGGTCATTCGTTGACGGGGCAACCAAGCCCGACGTTACCAACGACGAGTACACAGCTCGTTCCGCTGCGAACCAGTCGACATCAGGCGAACCGAAGGGGCGACCCCTTTCTTCCCAAAGCTTGTAAGCCACTTTTGCCACGAACTCATGCCTATCCTCACCTAGAAAATCAGTGGT
>DATMQI010000260.1:0-7826 GCA_035567135.1 Terriglobales bacterium | reverse complement strand
CGCGAGCGGACAATATAGTCTGGCGGCCGTGGTACGTCTGTTCAAAATTGCTCATTTTTCCTTAGGATCTTCGGGTAGCGCCGGCGTCTCGCCGGCTTCACGGTGGACATCTTTGGGTGGTAAACATGCCGGCAACCATGCCAGCGCTACCCCTCGGACGCACAAAACTTATGTGCGTTATCGGACGGTGGGATTATAATGCTCAGCACTAAATAGTGGATATCTGCAATGGCTCCTGCCTCTACCGCTCGGAGCAAAAGTGCCTTCGACCCCGGTACCTTCCTGGTCACCATCGGTGAGGCAACGAAACCTGTCCTCTTTCCGAAGAAGGAAACCATCTTTGCGCAAGGGGATCCCGCGGACGCGGTTTTTTATCTCCAGACGGGCAAGATCAAACTCACTGTTCTCGCGAAAACCGGCAAGGAAGCAACCATCGGTATATTAAGCGACGGGAGTTTCTTCGGCGAAGGCGCGCTGGCAGGCCAAAAGCTTCGCATGTATTCAGCGAACTCAATGACGGATTGCGCAGCTCTGAGAATTGCGAACAAGTCTATGCTGCAGGCGCTTCACCGGGAACATAAGTTTTCAGATTTATTCGTGGGGTATTTGCTGGGGCGGAATATCCGTTACGAAGAGGACTTGGTTGACCAGCTTTTCAATTCCTGCGAGAAGCGCCTGGCACGAATACTTCTGCTGCTGGCTCATTTTGGTAACAAAGGCCAACCTGAATCTGTGATTTCCAGCATCAGTCAGGAAACCCTGGCCGAAATGGTGGGCACAACGCGGTCACGAGTCAGCTTCTTCATGAACAGGTTCAGAAAGTTAGGATTCGTTGATTACGACGGCAAAGGCTTGCACGTTCACAGCTCGCTGCTCAACATAGTTCTGCACGATTAGCCGCCGCCCTTCCCGACCAACTCCCTCCTGCACTGATGATTCTCCTTTGTGCCAGCCTCGCGCCATTCACAGAACATCTACCAATCCGCACGCTGAAGTCAGCGGCGAATCGATGTTAGCCTGAACTGCACCGTGAGCTTATGACTTCGGCCGCCGTTGCTTCGTTCGCCAGATGATCGTGCCGACTATAAAAACTGCAGTCAGGCTGACTCTCTGGCCTGCCTCGCTTGTGGCGCTGACCCACTCTGTCGTAGACCCTTGGTAATCTGCCCCCGATTGGCCCGGACAGCTAGAGTAAAGACGAAAGGTACCACCAACCACGAGGCGAACGCTCGCTCACTGCTTGCAAGGATCAGTGGCCTCCAACAGGGTGACAATTCATGAAAACGCTTCTGGCATTGATCTTGGCATGTGCTTTCCTGCCCTCAGCTTTTGCTGATAACCAGAAAGAACAAGAGCGTGTGAAAGAGTCTGGGGAAGTTCTGAAGGAGATCCTCAATATCCCCGACGACATTCCGCAGGAGCTGCTCGATAAGGCCGAATGCCTGGTCATTCTGCCCTCCGTCAAAAAGGGCGCATTCGGAATTGGCGGCAGCTTCGGCCGCGGCATCATGATCTGCCGCAGCGGAGAGCGCTATACAGGCCTCTGGGGACCGCCCGCGATGTTCGCACTTGAAGGCATCAACATTGGCTTCCAGTTGGGTGGCGAAGCCACCGATTACGTCCTGCTGGTGATGAATCCCAAAGGAGCACGCTCCCTGCTGAGCAGTAAAGTCAAACTTGGCGCCGATGCCTCTGCTGCCGCTGGTCCCAAAGGGCGATCCAGCGAAGCCGCCACCGACGTGGTCATGAACGCCGAGATACTCTCTTATTCGCGCGCCAAAGGATTGTTCGCTGGCATCTCGCTCGAAGGTTCCACCCTACGCTCCGACGGCGGCGCTAACGAAAAGCTGTACGGTCAAAAGGTAAGTGCGAAAGACATCATTCGATCGGGTAAAGCGAGAACCCCCGCTTGTGCCCAGGAGTTGGTGGCTCTTCTCGACAAGAAGAGCCCCAAGAACCACTCCGACCCAAAATCATTACAGTAATACTGTGCGCGTCTTGTAGGGTGACCTCTGCGAATAATTAACCACGACACGTGCTCCTTTTTCTGCCAGCTTCAGCGCAATGCCTCGGCCAATTCCGCGCGAGCTGCCCGTGATCAGCGCGTTCTTGCCCTTGAATCTTGAGTCCGGATAGCACCAGGAACCTACGTAATCTTTGCTCCCCAGTCTGATTGCGCTACCTTTCTTTAGTGGTGTCACGGCGGATGATTCTCAAACCCAACTTCAAAGACCGACGTCGCCGGCAACGCCAATTGCTGAACACCTCTGTGCAAGTATTCACGGGGTCTGCCCACCTGCATGCTGTTGGCATCAATCTCAGCGACGTCGGGATGTGCTTGTTTTCACTCGCGAATCTGCGCTTGGGATCTCAAATTGAAGTTGAATTTGTTCCACCGGGAGCTGACGAGCCGGTTCGAGAATATGGGACGGTCCGGTACCGTGCTCTTTACCTGTATGGAATTGAGTTTCTGCTAGGTTCCGATCGACACCCAAGTAGTCCGGCCACCGCGGGCAGCACTACAAGCAGGTAGGCCTCTCCATCCCAAGCACGCGTGACCCATCCACACGAAGTCATCGATCGGTACGTTCGCAGCCAGCCATCACCCGAGTTTTTCGAAGAATAAGATTTGGCGCTTTGACGAGTCCGCACCGTGATCGAAGTAGGTCATTTTGGACCAGTGGGCCCGGGCGGACACCACTCCTTGCCTGAGATGCGCACTCCCGAGTCTACTGAGTCCGTGGGGCAAAACTCCGGACGCAAATTCCTGAGTGGGGACAAATCGGATGACGCCTTCAAATTGCAATCGCGACACCTCCAATACGGATCAATCAATCGCCCAAGCAATAGAGAGCTATGGTATTACCACCGCGGCGGCTCTGTACTATCCGTCGTTGATAGGTAATTGCTGGGATGACGAACTGCTGCCGTCGGGAGATTAGTACAGAATCGCGCCGATCGTTGTTGACCTCGACTCGAACCAGGCCAGCCCCATAGGCACTGGCTCATAGGCCCCCACAACCTTCTTTTTTCAATAAGATAGGATGTCTTTCTAGACTCTCGTACCAGGCAAAGCCGACTTCTCCGCCAACCTTCTTCCTTGTGCTGCTTACCGAAGCCTTTTCACGAGTCCGCTGGCTAGAGCGACGATCGGGATTTCAGAACCATTCCTGTGTCACTCACAGACAAGTTCACTGGCCCCAACCAGAGTAGGCTCTCGCAAAACGCGGGGCCGGGTCTCGGACTTTGCCACAGCCCGGCTTACCGTCCCAGAGAACGTTCTGGTTAGGAGGGGCCATGAAGCCGTCTCGGTTCTACGTGTCAATGCTAGCGTTCCTTTTGCTTTTCAGTTGTCTGGCCTTCCCGCAGGGTTCATCCAGTTCACTGCAGGGCACGGTCACGGACCCAAGCGGGAGCGCGATCCCAGACGCCACCGTGGTGCTCACCAACACGCAAGCCACTCTTGAGCGCACCATATCGACCGGACCGCAGGGCGACTTTCGCATTCTCGCCATACCTCCCGGCACTTACACCTTGACCGTAACGGCGCGCGGATTTGCGCACTACGTGCAGACGGGGCTGCAACTGCTCGTGAATACCCCGGCGACGGCGAACATCCAACTGAAAGTCGGCGCGGTGACCGAGAACATCAGCGTCAGCAGCGAAGCGCCCGCCCTGAACCTCGTCGACGCCTCGATTGGAAACTCCTTCAACGAAAATCAGATCCGGCAAATCCCGCTGGAAGGCCGCAACGTGCCCGACCTCCTCAGCCTGCAGGCGGGTGTCGCCTACACCGGGAATCGCGCGGACATCGACAAGAACCAGGACACACGAAATGGAGCCGTGAACGGAGCCCGCAGCGATCAAAGCAACATCACGCTCGACGGTGTGGACGTGAATGACCAAGCGAGCGGATACGCGTTCACCTCCGTACTGCCCACGACGCTCGATTCCGTCCAGGAATTTCGCGTCACCACGTCGAACTACAACGCCGACCAGGGAAACGGATCGGGTGCGCAGGTTGCGCTGATCACGAAAAGCGGCACAAATCAACTCCATGGATCGCTATACGAATACCACCGTAATACGGTTACCAGCGCGAATGACTGGTTCGTGAAAGCGGCTGAAGTCCGTAGCGGTCAGCCAAATGTTCCCAACAAGCTCATCCGGAATATCTTTGGCGGATCGCTCGGCGGCCCCATGAAAAAAGATCGCCTTTTCTTTTTCCTGAACTATGAAGGCACGCGCCAGCGCGAAGAACAGAGCACGGTGCGCACCATCCCGACCCCCAGCCTCTGTCAGGGCAATCTTCGCTATAACGATGTGACCGGAGGTGTCACGACCCTGGCCCGCGCCGACATTAAGAACCTGGACCCGTGGACCACTCTAGGATGGAATCCCACCGGAGCAGGAATCAATCCTGCCATTCTGAATGGGAGCACTGGCTACTTCGATAAGACATTCTGCTTGGGGAAATTCAATACGAACGATGGATCGGTTGGGGACAGCCTGAACTACTCCGGCTTCCGCTTCCGGGCTCCGGTCAGCCTCGACAACAACGCGATCATCGCCCGGCTCGACTATCACCTGACAGCGAACGGAAAACACACGGTTTTCTGGCGTGGCGCATTACAAAATCTCCACAACCCGCAGGCCCCGTTTTTGCCCGGAAGCCCACCGGAATCGATCCTCGATGACCACAGCAAGGGATTTGTCGTGGGCTATACCGCGGTACTGAGCTCGCACGCTGTCAACAGCTTCCATTGGGGCTTCACGCGGCAAAGCACTGGAATCATCGGCAATTCGAGCTCGGAGTGGAACGTTTTCTACGGACTCGATCAGGGCATCGTCTATAGTCACAACGCCCAGACCCCGGTGCACAATCTGCTCGACGATTTTTCCTGGACCAAAGGCCAGCACACCTTCCAGTTCGGTGCGAACCTCGGCTTCGCCCGAAACCCGCGCCTCAGTTACGAGCATTCTTTCAGCGTTGGCAAGGGAGCAACCAACTGGATGTCTCCCACCGGCTTCGCCAACACGGCGACCCATCCCGATCCGAACAACCCGCTGGTCTGCGGTGCGATCGGAACCTCGACTGGTGGAAGCCCACTGGATCCCTGTCACGGAACCGATCCGAATACGGGTCTGCCTTATCCGGAGCCGGCTTCCACTCCGCAATTCGACTACCCCATCATGGGCTTGCTCGGCATGGTCTCCGACGTAGTTGCCAATTACAACTACGACAAGAACGGCAACGTGCTGGACGCCAGCGGAGGACAACTGGGGATTCCGGTTCGTCGCAGATACGGTCTGAATTGGTATGAGCTTTATGCCCAGGATTCTTGGAGAGTGAAGCCCAATCTGACCATCACCTATGGCGTGCGTTGGTCGTTGTTCCCGCCACCCTGGGAAGTAAATGGCCTCCAAGCCTCTCCCACCTGCGATCCCAATCCAGCCGTGAATCCGGGAGGCTGCCCTCCCTGGGCCTACAATCTAGGTACGGAATTCGCTCATAACGCGCAGGCCATGAATCAGGGTTTAGGGTATGACACCAATCCTCTGGTGTCATTCATCCTGGGTGGACCTGGGAACCCAGGACCAGGGTTTTATCATTTCGAGAAGTCCGACTTCTCGCCGCGAATTTCGTTCGCGTACTCGCCCCGCCCGCATGGCGGATGGCTCCAGAATCTGTTTGGTGAATCCGATCGGACGGTCATTCGCGGCGGATTCAGCAAAGTCTACGACCGGGCCGGAATGCAGATGCTAAGCACCTTCGACGCCAATGCGCCGGGCGGGCTCTCAGCGACCGTTCAGAACCCATGTTGTGCAGCCACAGATCCCGCTGGCTCCGGAACCCCTTACGACACAGCAGATGGTGTTCCCCGCATTCAGAACATTAACCAGATTCCCGTGAACAACATCTTCGGAGCCAACTTCTTTGTCCCCGCCCCTGCGGGACAGTTCCCGCAGACGCCCCCTGCACTGGGACAAGCGATCACTTGGGGAATCGATCAGGCCATTAAAACTCCGTACGCTTACGCTTTTGACTTCTCGGTTGGCCGTGAATTGCCCAAGGGCTTGTCCTTGCAGGTCTCCTACCTGAACCGGCTCGGCAGGAACTTGCTGACGCAACGCGATCTGCGGCAGCCGATTGACCTTGTCGATCCAAAGAGCGGCATTGATTACTTCTCGGCCGCAACAGCGTTGGCCAAGGTCGCACAACAACAGCTTTCGGTTCCCAACGGAGTGATTGATCCTACCCAGGTCACCGATGCCATGGTCGGAAAGACGGCGGCTTTTTGGCACAACATGATTCCTGCGCTTCCGAATAACTCCCTGTCTTATCAGAGTATCTACACGCAGTTCGTTGCGCCTCCCGGCCCGTCCGGATTAATCCAGGCGGTTTACGATCTTTACTATGATCCCTTCCTCTCCTATCTTGGCAACGAAGTAGTAGGGCTGGGGTATACCGATATTTACTATGGTCTTGCCGATACTACCGGCACTTCTTACGGGATCAAAGGACCGGGATGCGTGCCTTCGGCGGGTCTCAATTTCTGTCCCGGCACGTCCCTCAACAACCAGGCCACCAGCATGTTTGCGTGGAGCTCAATCGGGCAATCGGACTACAACGCCCTGCAGGTAAGCTTCCGCAAGCAATTCAGCCAGGGCCTGCAGTTTGACTTCAATTACACGTTCTCCAAGTCGCTCGACATTACCTCGAATGCCACCCGGCTGGGATACAGTTCCAGCACGAACGTAGGTTCCCCGGGCAGCAGGCTTGCAAACGGTTGGTCGCCAAACTCACGGCGTGCAGTCTCGGATTTCGACACACCTCACCAGTTCAATCTGAATTGGATTGCGGAGCTGCCAGTCGGCAGAGGTAAGCATTTCGCTGGGAACGTGGGTTCAGTCGCCGACGCCATCATCGGAGGCTGGGAATTTTCGGGCGTGGCGCGCTGGACCAGCGGCTATCCGTTCACCGTGGACAACGGAAACTTCTGGCCCACGAACTGGGATGAGCAGGGCATCGGTCAGATGATCGCCAGGCCAAAGCTGGGACATCATCGCGATCTCACTGCTGGCACTGTGAGCGCTTTTGCCGATCCGGCTTCCGCATTCAACGACTTCGTACATCCCTATCCCGGGCAAGCTGGATCGAGAAACCTCATCCGGGGAGACGGATTCGCTGCCCTCGACATGGCATTGAACAAGCGCTGGAAGATGCCCATCGAGGGCCACAGCCTGCAATTCCGCTGGGAGGTGTTCAATGTGCCTAATCTTCACCGGTTCAACGCGCTCTCTGGTCTGGGCACTCAGGCTTGTGCATGCATTGCATCACTGCAGCAACTGCCGGCTTCGTTCGGGAACTATACCGGCCTGCTGACCGATCCGCGTATCATGCAGTTCGCCCTGCGCTACGAATTCTGAGTCTCGGGAGATCGCAAGGGTTATAGACTGGCGCGGATCGCATGACTCATCTGGCACGCAAGCTACGGCTGGTGGACTACTTCGCGCTGGGCTTCGGCGTGATGGTAGGTACGGCCTGGCTGGTGGTGATGGACGACATCCTCAAGCGGGGCGGTCCGCTGGGAGCCATCCTGGGATTTACACTGGGCGCGCTTATCCTGCTGCCCATCGGCTATGTATATGGTCAGCTTGTCAAAGCGATTCCCGACGCGGCGGGCGAAGCCGCTTACGTCGCCAGGTTCTTCCCTCCGGTAGTGAGTTTTGCGACCGGATGGATGATGTTCTTAAGCTACTCCCTCACTTGTCCCTTCGAGGCTCTGGCCGCAGGGAGAATCACCGGGTACCTTGTCCCATCG
>DATMQI010000259.1:0-12543 GCA_035567135.1 Terriglobales bacterium | reverse complement strand
CGGCTTGGTGCTTTTGGCATCCGCCGGCATGGTGCTCGTGATGCTCTTTGGCGGATTGATTTACTTCAACAAGATGGAGTCGACAATAGCGGACGTGGTTTAGCCTATGCATAAAGTGGCCATTCACAGTGTGGGGATCGGGAAGCGTTATGTAATCGGCGAGCGCGCGCGGTACCTCGCACTCCGTGACGTTCTCGCGAGCGCGATGAGTGCGCCCGGACGGCTTTTCGGATGGAACCGTCGAAACGGCAGCAATCGCGGCCGCGAGCATCTCTGGGCGCTTCGCGACGTTTCCTTCGATATTCGCGAAGGTGAGATCGTTGGCTTGATTGGTCGCAATGGAGCTGGCAAGACCACGCTGCTCAAAATTCTCTCTCGGGTCACACGCCCCACAGCCGGTTTTGCTGAAGTTCACGGGCGAATGGGCAGCTTGCTTGAGGTCGGAACAGGTTTCCACCCCGAGCTAACGGGCCGCGAGAACGTTTTCTTGAGCGGGGCCATCCTTGGCATGCGCAAGCGTGAGATCGAGCGCAAATTTGATGCGATCGTGGCGTTTGCCGAGGTGGATAAATTCATCGATACGCCCCTCAAGCATTTCAGCACGGGCATGCAAATGCGCCTAGCCTTCGCCGTGGCCGCTCAGCTCGAGCCCGAAATCCTGTTGGTGGACGAGGTGTTGGCCGTAGGCGATCTTGAGTTCCAGAAGAAATGCCTCGGGAAAATGAGCGAGGTTTCCAAGGGCGGTCGTACCATTGTGTTCGTGAGTCACCAGATGAGCCAAATCCGGCGGTTGTGCGAACGAGTGATCTGGGTCGACCGCGGCGTCATCAAGCAGGACGGACCGACCCTCGATGTCGTCTCCGCTTACGAGAGGGCTTTCACGGAGCGCACCGAGGCGAATGGACAAGAAGAGAGCTCCGGCGAGAGCATACAGTTTCTCAAGTGGGAGTTGGTCGTTGAGGACGGTGGGCCGTCGAATGTTCTCAATCATTTTGATCCTGTTTACTTCCGCGTGCTGATCCACATACCAGAAAAAATCCTAAAGGGACTCTACAATATCCTTCTCGTCGATGACTTGGGGCGGATCATCTGGCATGGAAATTTTGAACTATCGGCACTGGAACCTGGCACGTTTGAGTTTTTCCATCGGCTCCCAACGCTTCCCATAAAGCCGGGGGCATATCGTTGGAAGGCGGGAGTTTATAACGGCCATCAGTGGACCGATGCGTGGTGGGCACTTCCCGAGATGGTGGTGGGAACCAAGCCCATGACGAACACTGCGGACGAATTCCAGGGTATCCTGAACCTGCCTTGCGAGATAAAGATCCGAGCAATCGAAACGATTCTGAAATGACATTGGATTGGTGGGTTCCTAGTAACAAGGTGGCGCACGACTGTGGGTTTCGTTTGGGCGATTGTTTGTAGGTCGGCTTTTTCGCGGTGCCATAAATCCATCCCGGCAGGCTGACCCGCACCTGTACAGCGCCTCGTAGGAGGATGCATTCAGGCTAACATCCCGAGCAGATGATGCTGCAGTCAATTTCGATATACAAATATGAAATACTTTGTGTCTGCTATCTCTTGCCATCCCTCTTGTAACAAGAGTGGAGGAAGGTCGTTTGCCACAACAGCCTTTGCGCCGGATCGAGCGAGAAGTCCCATCGTCTCCATCCTACGCTCCGGCCCAGATGCCAGAAAAGTTGAGACACTTTCCGCTGGCACCTGTGCCACAATCGTGACACCAGCCAGATGAGCCCAGTGGTGGTCGGAGATCGTGTCGCCTATCGCCGCGACTCTTTCTCCTGGTTGGATTCGCGCATGGTGTAATTCCTTGGCAACAGTCCACGCAGGAAAGTCACGATGTAGGGTAAGGTGCGCAGCGGCGAGGCCTACTGCCCATATACTCTGAAAGCCGAGCAAGAGAACAACCACGAATGCTGAGGCTCGAACAATAACCTTGCTGATATCCGACTGGGGAACGCGGAGGGCAGAATACGTCGCGGCCCATAATAAGAGTATGAACGGGGTGACGTATCTGGGTTCCACGAGAATCAAAGAGTACAAACCCAGCGCGCTCAGAGCGGGTATCCATAGGAAAAATAGCCGCGAGAAACTTCTCGCGACGTTGCCGAACCGGTCAAAGCAAAACAGAACAATCAGAGGTATTACGGACAGACTGCTTATTTGCATGGAAATCCCGAAGTATGTGGCGAGGCTGTGTCTCAGCACCTTTAACTGGCCCCCCAATTCAAAGTGAGGGCGGACACCTTCATACCAATAGGATTGATCCGTCCAGGGTGGGTAACTTCCGCCGAGGGGAGTCGCGAACTCGTAGACCGACGGCGTATCGAGAATTTTCCGAGTTGGGTGGAGAGGTATACCTGAACCGGGGGGTCCACCTTGCCAGTGTGCTATAGGCCTTACGCTGTTCACGTACTCGGCATAGTTGATTCTGCCTGAATCTCCAAACGTGAGGCGGCCCTTGATTTTCGAAAGTGTGAGGGCGAATGGCGAGGCAATCAATAAAAAGAGAGCGAAGGCCAGAAGTGCCCGCGACGCTCCGCGGCGCAGGTTGCCCGTTGCAAAAGGTACGACCGCAAGGAACACGAAAGAGAGAGGGAACATCGCGGCCTTTGTGAGATATGCAAGACCCAGGACAACGCCGAGCGCGGCGTAGTATTGCCAGGAGTCTCTACCGCTCGCAATGCGCAGGAGGATTCCCACGGCAAGAAGCACCAGTGCGAGTACGAGCACATCCGGAGTCTCAACGCTTGGAGGGGTAGCGTAAACCGAATCCCAGAAGAACAGCGCATAGCCAATGGCTCGAAAAACCCATGCCGGCAACGGTTTCCATTCCTGATCGATTGCCCTCTTCGTAATTGAAAGATAGTGGATCAGAGCGTTCAGGAAGTACTCAAAGCTGGCAAGACTACCAACGAGAACCAGGCAATTAAAGCAGTGGAGGAGAGCGAGTTCCCAGACAACGGATGGCTTAAAGACTGAAAGTACGAAACTGAATAGCGCAGGGTACGCAGGGCTCCAGTAGCCATTAATCAAGGAGTGCCAATTCCCTTTCGCGCAGGCAGAAGCGATCTCCAAGTAGGCGATGCCGTCGGGATAAACCGAATGCCGGTAGGAAAGTGCCTCCAACAACCAACAAAGGACCATGATAGTCCACACAATGTAGCGGTAGCGGAACCACGATTTACGTGACTCCACGTGGTGTGCGTCCAGGTCTGGCTCCTTTTGAGCTCAATTCGAACTCGATGGCGGCTTCCGTCTTAACCAAAGAGTTTGAATTGGGATCTCTCCGTCGGATTCAATACAGTAATCGTCATTCTACTCCTTCTCGCCCGCGCGTGACCATATTGAACAACTTCAGGGCTTCCAGTTCTTTTCACTCACCACAAACCTGCAAAAGCGGGCGGGCAAAATCCCGCCCCAACCACGAAACACTCCGCGTACCTGGCGATGGGAAGATCCAGACGGGACAGCGACTGTGCCAGAGCAGCTTGTGGATCGGATCGTACGCCAGCCGGACCACATCGTTGGCGTCTTCATATCCCAAGGCGATCCATGGCCTTTCGTGCTTCTGAAATCATGAATTTTCCGGGTTGGAAATACGGTGTGCGAGATAACTGAGCGCATTTTGTGTATGATCTCCTAGCGAGGGTTGATGAAAGCGTCTAAAAGCGATGCCAGCACTGCGATGCGTCAGGATTGGAACGAACGCGCCCTAAAAGATGCGTTTTATTATGTCGCGACCTGGCGCCAGGACTGGACTGTGGATACATTCCTCCAATCCGGCGAGGAAGAGTACCGTAAGCTCGTCCAACCAGTCTTAGATGAACTACACTTCGTGCCGGAGGCCCGCTCGATGCTCGAGGTGGGATGCGGCGCCGGACGCATGACAGCGAGCTTCGCACGCCGTTTCGCTTCGGTCTACGCTTTGGACATCTCCGAAGAAATGCAGAATCTAGCAAAGCAACATCTGGCGGATTTCCAGAATATTCGTTGGGTGTTGGGCGATGGGACGAGTCTGTCAGCCATCCCGAGCGAATCCGTCGATTTCGTGTTCAGCTATCTCGTGCTGCAACACTTGCCCGCCGAAGTTCTCGCCACGGCGTATGTACGAGAAATGCTGCGCGTGCTGAAACAAGGGGGGATGTTCTTGTTTCAGTTCAATAGCGCCAAGCACCCAACCATGAACTGGAAGGGTAGATTGGCATGGGGAATGGTGGACACTCTCTGGGCCCTCAAGTTTAAGCAGGTGAGCCGGGGCGCAGCACGACGACTGGGCTTCGATCCGGAAACTGTAGGAAAGAATTGGCGTGGTGCACGCTTGGACGCGGGCAAGGTCGTGCAAGCAGTTCGAGCCGGTGGCGGTTCTTCCGTGCTAATCACGGGCGAAGGAACCCCGATGACGTGGTGTAGGGGGCTAAAATTATCCGTAGCGACTCGATGAATTTGACGCGCCAATTGCGGGCAGCATTTCACTGGGAATCTGGTGGTGGCACCGGAGAAACCTGAGGGATGGCTAGAACGCCATCCTTGAATGGAGAACAGGCATACCCTAGGCTCCGCAGTAATACAAGGACGTCTTCAGGTTTGCGATGGTCACGCGCCAGACAAACAGCGTTCAACTCGGCAACAATTACTGGGCGAAAGCGGGACAGGATTTCTTGGGCCCCCTGGAGCGCGCGGAACTCTCCCCCCTCAATGTCTATTTTCATAAAGTCAATGCGGTTGATTGCATGGTCGTGTACCCAATCATCCAGACGGATGACATTGATGTCCGCCCGCCGTTCAAGATCATGGCCGATTAACAGCGATGCCCAGCCGGCTTCTGATTCATTGAAATGAATCACGGCCGTCCCTGTTGCATCCCCAACTGCATAAGGAAAGGTATGAGCCCATCGAAATACACTCAGATTCTGTCGCAAACGAGACAGGTTTTTTGGCATAGGCTCGAAGGCGTGAACTTGGCCCGAACTGCCAACCAGGCCGGAAGCAAGCGCGGAGAAATAACCGATATTGGCGCCCACATCCAGTACAGTCATCCCGGATTTGAGCGTCCTCTTCATCAGCTGAACGAGTTCGCGCTCGTACGCTCCTGCCCACATCCATCTTTCGATTCTTTGATTTGGCCTAAGAGATACTGTAATTCCTGGCAGAGGGTGGCATTCGATTTCCCGAGATCGCACGTGGCGAAGAATGGCTTCCGCGAGCCTTCCCTTTCCTGGAATCGGAAGCGGCTCGATCGTTCTTTGGAGGATATTCAGAAAGTGCATAGCCAACTATTACATATCCCTCCTATGTAGGAACATAGTTTGTGTCAATCTCCCTCTTGGCAAGACGAATGATAATGATAGTCAAGGCAGAAGCTGTGACTGTGGTTCTCCTTGGGGTACGCATCAGCACGTGTTGCGAACCGCCTCCCGCGATGGTTCAATGATTTCCGTTCGTGGCTTTCTGAGCATGGCTTGTTTTCATGGCTTGGTGACAATATTCCTGGCCGGGTTTGTAGCACCCGGATAGCGATGCAGTCGGTGGGCTGCTGCTGGACCGCCGGACCGCCTGATCTTTCGGATTGATCTTGCTGCTCGCACATGCTGGGCCGGTCGGTCCCCCGTTGCATGGCTTGCGCACGTGACACGGTTGCAGGGAGTTCGCCACGTCTCCTATTGTCTCGGCGTCGTTAATTGCGGAGTCGGCTTAATTTGCTACATACTCACAGCGGTGAGGCTAATATATGTTGGGGCTTGGGAAATAATCTCAACGAATAGGGACGCGGCCGTCGTCTCTTCGTAAGCGTTCGGTCTGTGCATCTCGACAAAGTGTGGGTGGGTGTGGAAGATGGCCAGAAATTTACACCTACGAGATTGTCCACTTGGGGAATAAATGGACACTTTGGAGCGAGCAGTCGTTAAGAGAGAAGCCGCAGAGACGGCGGTGGACTCTTCCACAATAGCAAGACTATCTTGGAGTTATCGGTCGGTACCGCAACTATGCGTTCAAATGATTAGACATTGCCCATGTGCTCCGAGGTAAAGAATGTGAAGGTCCTCCATATCGGGGAAGTAGCAGGTCTGGGCGGCTTGCAGAATTGGGTATGCAGCGTCGCTGAAGCGCAGGCAAAACGAGGCTATGAGGTGGAGTTGATGCAGCCTCCGTGGGTCTCCGTGGATAGCCAGGTGTTCACGCATCTGCCAGTTCATACCTGGGACCTGGGGAGGGCACGTAACTTCAATATCGTCCACACTCATGGAGTGTCCGGTTTTCAGAACCGGAGAATCCAGAGAATCACACCGATGCCCATCGTGCACACGTATTATGGCACTATCGTGGGCATACAAATTGCTCTCCGCTGGTTTCAAAACTTCGTCGGTTGGAATGGTCTCGGCGTCCCGCGCAACATCATGAGAGAGGCCGCAGGGGGGCGGGCCGCGAACGCTGTGATCGCGAACAGTCCAAAGGTTCGTTCAGAGATCAAGAGGTACTATCGAATCAGCGAGAAGAAAATCTCAGTGATTCCGGGCGGATATTCTCGGGATCAGGATGACACGTCCAAGGCGTCCCTTCGGCGCGCCTTAGGTCTCCCGGAGTCTGGATTCTTGTTTCTGTTTGTAGGCCGGGCTGATCCTGTCAAAAACTTTTCTAGCGCTCTCGCGGCGTATCATTCGACGAGATCCCGATTCCCCAACAGTTACTTGGTATTAGCTCCGAACCAGAACTTGCCCCCTACTGATGGAGTGATCGCGGTCGAGTTGGCACCGCAAAAAATGAGTCAACTTTACCGCTCAGTGGACGCTTTGATTCACCCGGGCTTTTATGAGGCATATTCTTTGGCTGTTCACGAGGCTTTGGCAAATGGCCTTCCCGTGGTCGTCGGCCGGAACACCGGGAACGCCGATTACTGTCTTTCTCGCGTGAATGCTCTAGTCCTCCCACGGAAGCGCGGTTTGGATCTTGTCCATTCTCTAAGCCAGATGATGTGCTCTCTTGTCGAATCGGATCATCTGCGCCTCTCATTAGGTAGGGAAGCAGCTCGCAAGTTCGGCACGATGGATTGGGACTGGGTGGCCGCGGAGACAGAAAGCGTCTATTCGTCTCTATGAGCAATAAAACGTCCGTCGTCATCTGCGTCTATAATTACCCCA
This sequence comes from Terriglobales bacterium, assembly GCA_035567135.1. GTDB lineage: Bacteria > Acidobacteriota > Terriglobia > Terriglobales > Acidobacteriaceae > JABDBE01. The sequence continues at coordinate 5,383 of DATMQI010000259.1, read as the reverse complement.
GGTTCCTTCCACGCTGTTTTGGAAAGCGTGCATTCCCAATCCCGTCCTGCGGAAGAGCTCATTCTCGGCGATATTGGCTCGACGGAGTAGTTAATCGCTCCAACGAATTAGGCTACTGGATAGTGTAAGATCAACGAGTTGTGACTCTGCCACAGCGGGAACGGAGAAGCTAGACGTCCACGTGAATATCACGACTTCCGTCATCATTACCGCTCATAACTACGCCCGATTTCTTCCACGCTGTTTGAAGAGCGTGCTAGGGCAAACACTGCCGGCCGATCAGATTATTGTTGTCGATGATGGTTCCACGGACCAGACACGGGAAGTCGTGTCTTCTTTTCCATCTGTGCGTTACATCTGGCAGGCCAATGCGGGAAAGGCCGCGGCATTTAACCGTGGCTTTAACGCTTCGGAAGGAGATCTGATCTGTCATTTGGACGCGGATGATTATTGGCTGCCGGAAAAACTTAGGCGCGTTACTGAAGTCCTATCGCGATGTGAAGCAGGCGGTATCACCCACGATGCTTTTATTGTGGATCAAGACGATAAATACTTATACGAAAGCGAGCGAGCGACAGAACACAATCCAGCGACCCGCCACTTTTCCTTTCGGGAGGTTCTGCTTATGTGTTTTCTCTATCGTCCCGGAAACTCAGTCACAGGCAACCTTGGAACCATCAACACGATTTGTGCCTGGAAAGAGGCAGTGGCGGATATTTTCGATTTGCCGGCAGGGCTTGGGCTTGCGGTCGATGGGGCGATGTTGCTCGGTGTAGCTCGGCGCGGATTGCTTTATCTTCCCGAAAAACTGTCCGTCTACCGCCATCATGGCCACAACAGCTTCGTAGGCAATGCTGCAAGTCACCAAACTCAGCGCCGGCTCTTCGAGTGGGTGCCGAACATTCCTGGTGCTACGTCGAGTGAGGTCAAGAGCCTCTCGGAAGCCTTAGTGGTGGAAATGGAAGTTCAGTCTGCCCTGCGCAACAATGAAAAGCCGTTTAGCACTGCTTATAAGGCAGCTGTGCTTAATATCAAACTGCTCAACCTCGGGCTCGTGCCAAATTGGAAGCACTTGGCCACCCCCGTAGCATGCTTAGTTCAGTGGCAACGAATACGAACTGCGCTGTTCCATGTTTCCTAACTATCACGCGCATCGTCTGGATGCGCTGAAAGCGCACGCTCATAATATTCTGTGATGACAAACGCGACTGCGCCGCTTTGGCGTCAGTTTCACTCACAGCCGAGCTTCAACACCTAGACTTTCTCTGTGAAATACCTTCACGGATTGTCTTTTGCATTTTTCCGCCAGCGATCAATTATTTGATGAAGTCTTTTTCAGAATCATTGCCACGGAGTTTGGAGTCATACTTGAACGCTCACGGTAGAAGGACGTTTCTATATTATTCTTCTGGCCTTGCGGCTTCTGTCAACCGCATCGACGAACTCTTATCGTGGAACCTCACCGCCGAATCGGTCGGAATCCCGCTGCTCGCGGCCTAACGAATCGGCGCCTCTTAACACGGTGAGTTTCGTTGAGTTTCGTACGCTTACTCGCTGATCGTCAACGCGGGTCACTTCGTGTCTGATTACCTCGCTCTATCGAGGTTAATTCACCGCGTCGAAGGCCTTCGAATGGTCGTGTGACGGTTACAAGGTTTGCGAGTCTCCGTAGAGAAAAGAATTTCAGAATCTCATTGAGATGCGCGTTGTTATGCGCATTCAAGTTTGGGGGTGTCAAGAACCATCCGGTTCGGTCTACTGGCTTGCCGATCTTGTTTAAGTGACGAATCCTAACCGGGCCCCGCGCTGCTGATTCTGGGGGTAGGAGCGCCCGCCAATTTTGAGCGCTTGGTATGAATGACTGAATGACAAACACAAAAACAAGGTTAGGAAAGACTTATTTGATAGTTATCAAAGGATGCCCCGGCATATTGCAAATCGAACCAACCGGGCAAGCCGAGTCTACCGAGGTCATTGTGCTCGCGAATTCCAGCACCTCATTGTCAGAGAGTGTGCCGCTTGGGATGATATAAAGTACGGGACCGTAAACCGTGATTGGAGAACTGGAAGAAAATTGAGCCCAATAGCTTACCGGCGCAGCAGTTCCACCAGAAATCTTCTCGGCCTTCCATTCCCACTGCCACTGACCGTCGCCTTTCATCTGTCCGTCATTTTGCGCTTTGTAGCTGGTAACAGGACTCGGGTACCCGCAACACTCTAACGCAGTCACTGCTAGGGGACTACCTCCTTTGACCCATGCACCAGCGATAATCCAGTCTCCTGCTGTCGGCGTATACCAAGCCCCGCACGTAGGACTTGTCAAATGGAGATATTGAACTCCCATCGCTGGCGCAGTCGTGGCCATTCCGGCGTAGGAGCCGCCAAACGGGTCAGCCTGTCCTAGCATTATCTTGTTCCTTGGGTCGCCAGTCGTCCAAAGAGCAGGATTGCTGGCTGCTAAGTTCACAAATCGCACGGGAACTAAACCGGCAATACGTCTTGCGACGTCCGTTTCACCCACCACATAGCCATTGAAAAATCCGACTTGTCCAAGCTGGATGGGGCTAGGAACAGAAGATCTGAAAGTTGCATTGTGTTGGCCAAGAACAATTGCTGGTCCTTGGATCCCGTCGGCACTTATTACAACCGGGCCAGGACCTGCGCCGTCATTCTGAACGGTAGGGCTTGAGGAAGGGCCACCATCAGCGTGTTGTATGTTGGAGAGGACCGATTCCATCGCTTGATCCCAAGAAGTGAACCAGACCGTAGGGGGAACAGGATGGATAAAGTCGCCTTCCTCGATAGCATTCGTTACGAACAGACTGCCTCCGTTCGTTCCGGGGATGAACTTGATTCCGCCACCAGCGAGGTTAGTATCAGTAATATGGATGAGTCCATTGCCGAAATTCCCAGCACCGTCAATCAGGATAGCCGCGGCATTGTTGGCGAAGCGTCCTCCCTTCGCGTTGTAGGCATTCCCTCCGCAGCCGTAGTCTCTGAGCCAAATCCAAAACGAGCTTCCAGTGATATCAGTGCAAGGGCCGCTGGTCGGTCTATTCATAATGTGCGAAGTCACATTGTCGAGAACTAGGCCAGAGACTCCGCATGTCCCTTTCCGACTGCCATCCGAACACTCTCCGATTACCACTCCGCGCTCCGGATACTGGAATCCAAGATTCGCGATATAGATGGGCTGTTGCGTGCCAGACAACCAAATCGCTGGCCCTTTTGCCAACTCTATCATAACCCTGTTCTTATGCGGGTTTGGGCCGCTACCATAATTTCCAAAGCCAACGATATTTGTGGTACATCCGTTGCATTTTAACCAACCAGATGGCGGGTTAGTATAGTTTGGGTCACGCGGAGACATAATCCAGATTCCCTTGTTTGCAGTGGGATTGAGAGCTGAGCCCGGAGCAACGTATACCGTCCCGCTTCCTGAGAACGGTCCGACCACATCTCCTCCAGGCAGTGAGACGAGCGCGGCAAAAACTGTCGCCTTGGAAGTTCCCCATGACTGGCCGTCATTAGAGTCCTTTCCCGTTGCTGAAACGTACCGAATGGCTGCTTGCTGTCCATAGGCAGGTGCAGCAAACAGCAAAATCGCTAGAATGGCTCTATTCACCTTGATCACCCTGAACCGGCAAAATACTATATTACATCCCAGAAGTTGATTGGGGCGTCGTGCCAATCCCTGAGGCATTTGAAGTAGTGGTAGTTCTGCTGGGAATGAAAGCTACCCAGCCAACTCTGGTGCTCGTATCCAGGGAAATTTGGTTGTGATCGGCGTCAGCGCATCCGATGCTGCACGATCCATGATAGTTAGAATGCAAGCCGCGTTACGGGAGGGAGGCCGTCGCGGAAGGTGTTTTGATGCGAGTAACGTTCGCACCTTTCCGGACGTTAGATATTGCATTATCGGAAGAGCTGTTGTGGCTGCAGCAAGTGCGTTCGTTATGTGGCAGTATTCGCGTTGGGTTGTTCAACAAGAATTCAGGGAGCGTGCCTGAATAAGGATACAACCTGGGGATGTGCAACCCAAACCGCGGTCGCAGCACGTAGCCTGCCTCCGGCGGTTGTATGGGTTAAAGCGCTACGGCAACAACCGCGGTTCGTGCTCCCAAGACTTGCGATTTCGTCACGTTAGCACGCACCATGTAAAGGCGAGTTTTTTGATTCTCGTTGATAGGATATGGTCGAGACCTCATACCGAATTCTTATCGTCTGTTCGCACCCCGTTCAGTATATGTCCCCCCTGCTTCGGCGGATGGCCAAACACCCCCAGATCGATCTGCAAGTCGCCTACTGTTCTTTGCGGGGAGCTCACTCCGGCTACGACCCGGATTTTGACAGAGCCATTCAATGGGATGTCCCGCTTCTGGATGGCTACAATTGGGTGGAGATTCCTAACATTGGTACAGACACCGAATCGTTTCTCGGCCTTTGCAATCCCGGCCTCTGGCGAATCATTCGGCGGGGCAGCTTTGACGCGGTCTTCTGCCACACCGGCTACCTGAAGGCCTCCTTCTGGATCGCCTTTCTGGCCTCAAAGCTCTCGAGGACAGCATTTCTGTTCGGTACGGACACAACCACACTTTCGCCACGGGACTCTCGCCGGTGGAAGATCGCTGTCAAGAAAATCCTCTGGCCGGGCCTCTTTCGCCTGGCAGACCAGGTCATCGTCCCTTCTTCGGCTGGTGTAGCTCTCATGCGCACCCTTGGAATTCCGCCGGAGAGCATTACGTTGGCTCCGTTTGTCGTCGACAACGATTGGTGGACCGAAAAATCCAAGCGTGTTGATCGCGATGCTGTTCGCTCCGATTGGGGAGTCACGCCCGGTCAGCAAGTCATTCTTTTCTGCGCCAAGCTCCAGCCCTGGAAGCGGCCAGCGGATCTCCTTCGAGCCTTTTCGAGTTTAAATCTTTCGAACGCGATTCTTGTTTTTGCCGGCGAAGGCCCGCTTCGCGCGCAACTCGAAGCCGAAGCGAAAAAACTGGGAGTCGCTTCGCGTGTGCGCTTTCTTGGTTTTGTCAATCAATCCCAGCTTCCCGCGGTTTACACCTCGGCGGATCTTTTTGTCATTCCGTCAGACTATGATCCCTGTCCGGTCGTGGTCTGCGAGGCGATGCTCTGTGGATTGCCCGTCGTTCTCAGCGACCAGATTCGCGGACGCTTTGACCTCGTCCGGCCTGGTGAAACCGGCGATATCTTCCCCTGTGGCGACATCAATGCCCTTGCCGCATCCATTAGAAAACTGTTGTCCGGTGGCGTCGCTCTGGCGGAAATGAAGCTGAATGCTCTCCGCCGTATGGCCACGTGGTCACCACAAGAAAATGTCGGTGCAACGGTTGAGGCCATTCGAATCGCCAAGTTCAGCAAGACC
>DATMQI010000258.1:0-8904 GCA_035567135.1 Terriglobales bacterium | reverse complement strand
CCGACGTGAGCGATAATCGTTGCAAATGCCAAGCTTTTAAGCAGACCCGCAAGCACATCCCTCAACACAATCGAGCTCAGCACGTATCGGAAATAAAGTAAGAGACCAAGGTGCGTGCTGAAGAACATGAAGAATCCTCCGGCGAGAATGCCGAAGAAGTTGGCAGCAATGCTGAGACACGGAACCGCCACCAGTGCCGCCAGATACTTCGGCGCCAGCACAAACTCCACCGGTTCGAACGCCATGACCTTAAGAGCATCGATCTCTTCGGTCACCTTCATGGTGCCAATCTCGGCGGCAAATGCGGACCCCGAGCGTCCGCTGACCGCGATGGCCGTCAGCAATGGCCCAAGTTCGCGTGTAAAGCCGACTGCGACCAGATCGATCACGAAGTGCAAAGCCCCGAACCGCCGCAACTCAGATGCTCCTTGCATTGCCAGGATGAATCCGCTGCACATCGCGAGCAGTGCGACCATTGGAAGCGCGTCAACCCCGATGTCGAGCATCTGGTGAACGGCTGCGTGCCAACGATGTCGATTCCCAACTAGAGGCAAAGCCGCGCGCATGCCACGCAAGGTGTCCCACAGTTGTATGTTTAGGCTGCCAATGTAGTCGAGTTGGTTGAGAGTCTCTCTGCCGGCAATTTCAAGTAGATTGGGCATCAGACCGCCTTCGACCCGGACTCGCTGTCTGCCCACGTGTTTCCATTGAAGAGCGACAGAATGCCTGTCGATTGAAACAGCCCTAGTAATCGGCCTTGTAACCCTATTAGCCTGAGATCAGCGTTGTGGCTTCGTGCGATTCTTAGAGCTTCGATCAGAGTGGCCACCCCGGAACTGTCGATATGCGTAACCGCAGATACATCGACACTCACTACATTGCAACCTGGAGCTTGCAGTGCGGTAAGAAGCTGCGCGCGTAGAGCTGGTGAAGAATCGATATCGATGCGGCCGCAAATGCGCGCCATAGCGCCATTTTCGCGGCTAACGATTTCAATCTCCGGCTTATCGATACCTGTGGTTTTGTTACCGAGCAATGGGATCGTTTCCTCTCCGGGAACGGTGTCCAAGAGGTTCCACCACGAACAATTGAATTGCGATACGAAATGATCTTGGCAAGACTATGGCCATTAACCGACGGGCGGCAATTCCAGAGTCATCAAGTACTTGTCCCGGCAGGTGCGCTACTGGTGCCCACGGCGTAGACAGTATCTGGGCAAACGCGTGCCCGAATAAGGGCAGACGCGGTCAGCGCAGTCCTGACTCCATTAGGTCAGCCATCGGCTCAGGCGCGCCTTCGAGTACAGGAATAAACCACATCCCCTCCATCCGGCTGTCGTTGGAGGTTTCCAGGAGGGTTGGACTTCTTCGCTCAGCGTAGGCGGAGTAGTACCTCCGCGAATTGTAGTTACGGATGAGACATCCGGCGAATCGAAATCGCTGGCACGTAGTTTGAGCGAAGTATGGGGGTCGAGGTTCTGCTAGCGGCGGCGTCCACAAGAACGAAATCGCGTATGCAATCCTTGGAGCGACTTCATCAATTTAGCCCGCGCTCGGGCTATTTGCGCTTTTACAGTTCCGGTTGGAACGCCCAAAAGGCGAGCTGTTTCGGATACCGAAAGGTGATATACAAACCGGAGTTGAAACGTCTTCCGCAGAGTCGGTGAGAGTCGTGCTGCTGACTTCATCAATCGCAGACGCAACATCGACCTATGGCACTCCTCCTCGGGATTGGGCCGATGCTCCACCAAAATATCGGACAGCGAATACTCCTGCTTTTCTCCGATTCGCGAATCCAGGGACACATGGGTGTGGCGTGACTGCTTGCGCAAATGCATTCTTGCGCAATTGACAACAATAGTGGTCAGCCACGTCGAAAGTTGGGCGTCACCTCTGAATTCGTTCAGGTGCTTATAAGCTGCCAAGAGCGCGTCCTGCGCCGCATCCTCGGCATCAGCTTTGTTTCCCAGAAATCTATACGCGTATCGATGGAGAGACGGTAGGCAATGCGACAGACCAGAGAGCATCTCCGCGGGTGAAGGCTCCGTCGAGGCCGGGGCGACAGTCGTCACCGCGCTCAATCAATTTCTCCGGGTATCGTATTCTATGTTTGCGCTCCACTGTCCTCACCGCAGCACGTGAATAGGCGAGCAGGACTTCGATGTCATCTGGATGCAGCGACGGACTCCGGAAAAGGAACCACTAAGACCGTATCGGAGTTTGTCGCTTTCAGCGACTGCACTGCCTGCTGCCCTGCGGCTTTGTCGATTTCATGTTTCAGAACATCATGGAGCGCGCTAAGCACCTGATACTGCATCATTGCCATTTGGTAGCTCTGCTGCAGAAGATATTCTGCTTGTTGGCGGGTAATCTGATTTGTTTGTTGGGCCTGTACGATTACAACGAAATCGGCCGATGTCTTGTCTGCCACCATGTTCATGGCGATTTCGTAAGACTTGAGAACGTCCTCTGGACCCAAGGGCATTTCGGGTTTGAGCGCAATCAAGTCGGAGAGGACGGGATTGGACTGCATGCTTGTACTCGCCAGAATGCTCTCAGGCGGAGGCGCATCCGCCTGAATGTTCTTTTTCTTCGGCTGGGCTGCGGCAGTGTGCAACACGGTTGCAAGAATCAATGTCGCAAGAAGGATCTGTCGAGTTTTCATCATCGCTCCTCGCGTAACCTTTGCCACGCCGTAGCCAATTTGCGCCTTAACTCGGCTTCTCAACTCTTCTGGATATCTCATCTTCTGCATCCAACAAAGGCCTGGACATCTGTGCGGTCACAGAGTTGACCGGTGAGTACGGCGTTGGCGGGCTCGGATCCTCGCAATTCCGATTGCTTGATCACTTTGGCAATATTGCGGGCCAAATTGTGGGTAGCTCGCAAGTTGCTGCCGAAGAAGCGAACATTCCCGCTCACCGTGCGTTCCAGCACCATTCTGCCCTCGCGTGTAACGAGTTGACTCCGCACCGTCAACTTTGTCGCGCCGCTCACAGTGGTCACCGCACGCTGCGTTTCACTCCCTCGCGTATACTTCACCACTGTGCTCTTCAAGACCAGCAAGTTCGGAAGTTCACCAGCCTTACTGTCGCCCTCGCGGAGAACCTGCTTAAACCGCTTTGTCTTATTCAACTCTTGCAAGAGGTTCTCGTAGATCGCAACTTGGAAGGAAGGCGTGAGGTCCATCTGCCCGGGATCAATCCGCTTTACTTGCACGCTCCATTCCTTGGCGCGAACACTGCTTGCATCGGAAGGTTTCACATCTGCAGTTTGGCCATGTAACCGACCGGAAAACGCAACGGCAATCGTCACGCTGGCCGCCACAGAAAAGATCCATGCACTCCGCTTATTTATCTTCATGCGTGCCCCCAGGACTGTTTTGGTTGGTTGCCCGGACTTCGCCAGGGCTGGAAGATGCGCCCCGGGCCAAGAGCTCATTCCTCACGAGTTCACCTTGTCCTTTAGTCACCTGCAAGATCGCACCGTGAACTCCTCCATCACTGTCAACAAATTCCAGGGTCAGCGTGTCGTATTTCTTATGAGCAAAAAGACTAACGACTCGGCCACCTCCATAGGGGGCGGCTGCCTTGCCTATCTTCATTGGCACTCCTCCAACCTGCATGCTTTCCTCCCCCAGGAAAACATGTCGCACAGAAGCGATGTCTACCTGTGCGACGGGCTTGCCGCTTTGCTGAAATTGCAACAAATTGTCTTGGATGGATAGAGTTCCTTTGCAATCGTTCTTTGTGTTTGGCAAACCCAGGAGATTGGTAGCCCGAATGCTGAACGCTGTGTTTGCGTTCAATGGGGGCGTGGTGCTCTGGGCCAATGCGCCGATCCCGGAACACAACAGTAACGCCCCGAGACCAATCATTGCGTGTGCGGCGCCACAGCCGCCGTTGTCGTTCCTTAAAACAAACAAATGATACATTCGTCCTCCAAGTCGCCTCTGATCGCTAGGTCGACATTTAGTTTTGTGCAAATAAATCGTCGAGCGTGACTCTCCCGGAGTCAGCACGAGCTATCTCGAGCGCTTAGGCTCGATAGCGGGTCGTTGGCTTTCTATCGGCACCTGGTGCGACTGGCCCAACATGTCGTTGTAAGTAATTGTGTCCTTACCCACAAATACAAGCAGTTCGCGGCCTGTTGCGTACTTGGGAGGGAGTTCGCTCAATGTTGGCGTGTACAGGACAACGTAAATCGTGTTGGCCACTTTGACGGAAACATCATAGCTGGTGCTATCAGATGCAGGATCTCCCGCGACCTGATGGGCCTTAACCTCAGTGATACTGGCTACTTGATACTTTGACGTGGACTGGCAAAGAGCTGGCAACGTCAGCAAACTCAGGGTGACTGCGCCGATTAGCTTCCGCATCCTTTACTCCTCCTGCTGCTCCTCTTATTCCGGCACTCCGGATCACGAATAGCCGGCTAACCAACTCAGGAGCCGCTTCCTAACCTAAGCATTCGAATGCAATCAAGATTCCAATGGCCGAGGCACCAGTAGAGTCCTCAACGAGTTTGCTTTTCATTTCTTTGCACGGTATTGGTCTCACAATTCGCAAGTGGACGCTCACGTCCCGCCCACATCCGGTCACCACTGACCAATGCTTGGCAAGAGGTCTGCAGTCGGTCATCGCTCGCATTCTCGAACAGTCGTGTTGGCGGCCCTGCGTCGCAGTCGGGGATTGGCAATGGGTTTGCACTCTCGTCGATTGAACGAGGCGGCAGCCATTGGAACCCACACGGACTCCGCAGCCAACCAGTTCGGAGCGCTTGCTTCAGAGCGCAGAAACCCGCGAGGGACATCCGTTGTTTGGCCAGTGTCTGCCGCTCGTTCACTTCGGACCTTTGGATAGGAGAGCGATTATGAGCATCGCTAACACACTGCCGGGCGAGTTACACGGGCGCATCATCTCGTCCATCATCAATTTGGTTTGTCCACAATGCGGCGGAAGAATGTCGGAATTCCAATGTGAGGGGAGATGCTGCAGAAACTGGCTTGCAGAATGGGAATGGGCGAATCACGTAACTAGAAGCTTAAAATTCCGTGTCGCGGGACAGTCGCGCCAAGCCCATGCGGTAACTCGAACCCGCGATCACGTTTGCAATCCTCATTCGCTGGTTACGCTTCGAGAATACGTGCAGCCACTCGTTCGATTGCTCGAGGTTGATGTTTGGTTTCACGTTGCGCTTGTTGGCCAGGATGGGGTACTCACACGATCACAGGCAAAACTCGTCTGGTAAGAGCTTGAAAGATGCCAGTGGTCAGCGTAATGCTGCTGCTTGGCGGCAATGTCGCTTTTTGTTCAACAGGATCTCAGGCTTCCGGATGTACCCTGAGAGCAACGTTCACAGGCACGCCGCCCGAAGTTCTTAACGGACCACCTTGTCGGCGCATTCCACTGCACGCGTAGAAAGGGAATCGATGCTGACGTGAGCTGCGTGTCCCATGATGTGGCCAGTGCGATGTTCTTGGTAGTTCCGGAAGGAGAGAACTCTGCAGCGTGTACGAGTCGCAAAAAGCATAGGACTGATTGGGTTGGTCAGCGTGTTCCTGCTGAGTTCTGGCGAGCCCTTTGAGCCAGCGGCGAACCTGTACCGTGCCAAGCCGGAGAACGTGCCGGCATGGGCGCAACAGGGAAACTTTCGTTTTATCCGCCTGGACGGTGGACGAATTGAAAGTTGGAAGGCCGAGCGGACATGGTGGGGCAAAAAGTTCAGCGCCGAAGACAAAGACGTGCTGGCGCATATCTATGACCGTGATTTCGAAAAAATACTCGGCTTGCTCAAGCAGGCGGAGTTCAATTGGATTTGGGTCACCTGGAGCAGCGGCTGGTCGTTCAAGGATGAGGAGGAGAATCGGGAGAGCCTGAAACACGTAATTGCGAGCTGTCATGCGAACGGCATCCACGTCTCGGCTTACCTCTCGGCTTCCAACATGTTCCGTAATAGCGCCTATCGTGATGATCCGGAAACAAAGAAATACGGCCTATGGATGCATGGTATCCCCATGTTCTACGCTGGCCCGACCAAGACCGATCTGCAAATCTCGTGGGACCGCCGGCTGGCCGACACGCGCAAACCTGGCTGGCGCGCCTATCTGCTGAAGAAGGCGGAGTTAGCGGTGGACGCAGGAGTGGACGCGATCATGTGGGACAACATGATCGGTTACAACGACGGCCTGGCCCAGTTGCTCGAGGATACCCAGAGGATGGCAGAGCACAAGGCGCGGGACAGCGGCCGGCCTAAGGTCATGGTTTCTGCCAATATCCACATTTCGCCCGACCGCTTCGGCATGAACGACATCAACGAAGTGATCTGGGAGGAGGACGGCAAGGACACTCCCGGTGTGTGGAATGGTCATTGGCAGGTGGACAACGCACGCGAGATCAAATTTTTGAGCGGAGAAAAGCAGCTTTGGCAGCCGCTGAAATATGAGAATGACCTTTACCACTGCGGCCCCCGCGAGCGCTGCATCCCGAGCCCGGCCGAACAGAAGCTTTCCATCGCCGAGGCCTATGCGTTCGGTGCGGCCACCTCGCGCAATATGGAAGGTCGATTCCTCTCCGCGTTGATCAGGGACGAGACCGAGGCCCGCGAAGCATGGACGGCCATCGGTCAATACAACCATTTCCTCGTCGAACATAGGGAGCTGTATCAGCAGACTGCGCCGGCGGCGCGGATTGCGCTGCTCTCCGCGGAGCCGCTAAATCGGCTGGCTGACGAATTCCTGAAACAGAGTGTCTTCTTCGAAACCAAAGTACTCACCCATCTCGACAAGGGAGTTCCCCTGGACGGGTTCAAGGTGCTGGTCATGCCGGCTGACCTGCCCGAGCTCAGCATCGAGCAAAAGGCTCGGTTGGAGGTATTCGCCGCCGGCGGAGGGGTCATCATCAGGGCCGGAAAACCGGACGAGGGAATTGCGGCACGCGCGGAGGCCGCGGCCGGAGGGCCTCGCCTCAGCCTCGAGCCGCGCGGTTACGTGCTGGCCCAGTTGACTCGGAAGCCCGATGGCCGCACATTGATTCTCCACTTGCTCAACTACAATCACCAGATCTCCGCAAACAACGTGAAAGTCCGGCTCGACCTAAGCGGGCTAGTCCAGGATCTGAGCCGCTGGGACGTGAAAGTCCTCTCGCCGGACGCCGCCCAGCGTCAGTTCGCTGACCTGTCGCTGCACGGAAGCGTCGCCGAGTTCACACTGGGCCGAATCGAGCACTATACTGTGGTGACTCTCTCGGCCAGGGCCGCCCCGTAGATTGATCGCAGCATCGTCAATCAGAACGTAGAGGATGTAAAGACCGTTGAGTCGCGACGCAACATGCCCCTTGATCCGGGTCTCCTCGATGTGTTGAAAGCCTGCAAGCAAAACACCAAGTTTTCAACGGCAAGCGATTGGATGTTCGCTTCGCCTTCTCAACTCGGTCGTCTGCCTTGGTCCTATGATCAGGTCTGGCGCGTTTATCAGAAGGCCGCGACCGCAGCCGGGATCGGCAGACTTGGAACACACTCAGTCCGACACACCTACCGCTCGCTGTTGGATAGCGTGGGAACGCGTCTTGCCGTCCAGCTGAAGCTGATGCGTCACACCGACATCAGAACGACGATCATCAGAACGACGATGAACGTTTACGGGGACGTGATCACCAATCACGAGAGTGAAGCGCTGGCCAAGATCGCGCGCCTTGCCCTTGCTAGCAGCACGCAAACAGCACGCGGCACCGCCTAAGTTATTGAAAAGTGGTGAGCGCGGAAGGTTCGAACCTTCAACCTACCGATTAAGAGTCAGTTGACCAGGAGCTGCACCATGTTTCTCGACCCTCCGAAATCGCACTTTAAACCAGTTATTCAAAGTCCAAAGTAGTTGCATTTGGTTCGGAACGGAGGAGTTAGACATTCAATGGTCCCGTGGACCCTCGTAGCTCCCCATTTTTGTCTCATTGAAGCGCGGGAGGGCGGGTCGTTCCTTTGTTCTCTGAGTCGGCCGAACCATCTGTTCGCGCTGTAGTCTGGGCTAGTGTGGTGGAAAACCGCCGCATTGCAGCCACGGCTTCCGGCCGCTACGGTCTTGATATAACAGCGCTGAGTCACCGCGATGTCACTATGCCGCAGAATTGCCTGAATCACGCTATCGTCAATACCGAGACGGTTGAGGTTCGACGCCAAGCCACGGCGACTTCAAGCCAAGCCTGCACGTGAAGGGTCTTGACACTTCGCAACCATGCATCCTCACAGCGGTCCTTGAGGTACTTCTCCCAAATCTGGCGATAACCACGGGCCGTGCTGGGACGCTTTTGCTGCTTGGCATAAGACAGGTATATGCGATCCACAAAATCCCCCACCGTGGTGACAGTGAGGGGATCAACAGACTCGGCGCGACAAAGCTTGGTTCGGGGCTATGATTTTGTGTAAGCCGCGTAGAGAGATGTCGCACCTTCGGCTCGCCGGGAACGTAACTGTAGACCCGTTTCTCCAGCTCACCATCCGGCGCGGTGCGACTTTCTTGGCCGCTGTGTACTCTAATGAGTTCAGTCCGCAACGCAGGGTTAAAGGAACAAAGAATGGCTGCACCTCCGATACCCAGCGCGCTTGATGCGCGCACGCAAATTTTCCCGACTCTCACTCCATCGCAAATCGATCGGATTCGCCCTCAGGGCCACGTCCGGCACGTCGACCGCGGCGAAATTCTTTTCGATGTCGGCGACACCAACATCCCTTTCTTCGTCATCCTTTCCGGCAGCATGGAAGTTGTGCAGCCGGGCCTCGACGGCGAACGCCCCATCACCGTCCATCGTGCCGGCGGCTTCACCGGCGAACTCACCATGATTTCCGGCCGCCGGATCTTCGTTCGCGGACGCGTCATCGAGCCCGGCGATTTCATCGAACTCACCGGCGACGC
>DATMQI010000257.1:0-7611 GCA_035567135.1 Terriglobales bacterium | reverse complement strand
CCATGTGGTTTTCGCGGCTAAAAAGAACAATATGACAACTGTCCCGCGACAGTTTTTTTCTCAACGTTTTTGCGCACTTGGTCGCGGCAAACCCGCCGCCGATGATCAACACGTTGCTGTGCTTGATGGTCATCACCTTTGGCTTCCAGTGCACCGCATAGTCCTAGCACCAACTCCGTGAGTTTAACGGTTTAGCTGTTTCAGAGAAGACCGCTCTGAAAAACGCATGCGTGACTCAATCGAAGTTACCCGCGACTAGGTGCGCAGCGAGCGCTAGGAAATGTGGGCTCGAGTCGGAGGTGCCTTAGTCGGAGGTGCTTTAATGGATTCCTGAAGAGCGGGGCTTTAGAGGCAGCTTAAGGCTTGCCCGAAACGCCGCAAGGCGAGTCAAGGGTAGACGGTGCTCCGAGAAGTGGCACACTGGCAGCAGTTACAGGTTACCGACAAGACCGTGGTGGTGTATAAGATGAACGATGTCAAGTGATATTGCCCCTGCGCGAATCGCACCCCAGCCCATTGATGCAGTCACCAGTCCATTTGTGCGCTTTGCAAAAATGGAGGCGGCCGGCGGTATTCTGCTGCTGGCCAGCACGGTTGCGGCCCTCGTCTGGGCCAACTCCCGCTGGGAGCACGGGTACCAAGCGATCTGGCACACGCAGGTTTCGATCGGCTTTGGCCGGTTCTTTCTATCCGAAAGCCGTCACGAGTGGATCAATGACGGACTCATGTCGGTTTTCTTTTTTCTGGTGGGACTCGAAATCAAGCGTGAAGTGCTGATCGGGGAGTTGTCTTCACTTCGACAAGCGGCCTTTCCGTTCATCGCAGCACTTGGAGGGACAATTGGTCCCGCACTCCTCTATGTGTTGGTCGCTTATGGCAGCGACGCTCAAAAAGGGTGGGGGATCCCGATGGCGACTGACATTGCATTTGCCTTGGGTGTACTCGCTTTGCTCGGGAGCCGTGTCCCGCTTTCGCTCAAGGTTTTCGTCACCGCATTAGCCATCGTAGATGACATTATCGCAGTCCTTGTTATCGCGATTTTTTACACTGCGCAGATTCACTTGATCAGTCTTGCGACCGGACTCGCCTTGGTTGCTCTCTCGTTTGGAGCCAATTTGCTCGGAATTCGCAAGCCGGCGGTGTACGCGCTGATTGGCGTTTGCGCCTGGTTCGCGGTGCTGGAGTCCGGCGTACACGCCACGGTAGCGGGTGTACTGCTCGCGTTTACCATTCCTGCCCGAACCTATCTCGATCGAGATCATTTCCTGAATCGATGCCGCGGGCTACTGGACAGGTTCGAAGCTGCGCTCCCCAATTCGTCGGATGCCCATGCCGCGATTCACACGCTGGAAGCCCAGTGCGAATTGGTGGAATCGCCACTGCATCGCATTGAGCATTTTCTTCAGCCCTGGGTAAGCTTTTTCATCATGCCGCTATTTGCGTTCGCCAATGCCGGCGTGCGGATACTGGGGAACGTCACGGCGGCGGCCCGACATCCGGTCACCCTGGGCGTGGCGCTTGGTTTGTTCCTCGGGAAACCCGTAGGAATATGGCTCTTTGCCCGGCTGTCGGTCGGAGTTCGCCTCGCAACACCGCCCGCCGAAGTGTCCTGGGGAAAGATCTTTGGAGCCAGTTGGCTTTGCGGAATTGGCTTCACTATGTCGTTGTTCATCGCGAATTTGGCGTTTGGTGAAGGCGCGCTACTGGATATGGCTAAGATCGGAACGCTGGCCGCGTCGGTGGGAGCGGGACTATGCGGGAGCATCTTCCTACTTCGCCGTGGCACGACCACGACCAGCGCACGACTCGACTCGTGCGCCTCCGGCGGCGAGCTGCAAGAAGCGTCGCCTCGCGGGCTAGCGACGAAAGCTGCTCTGCCCAGAAGTAGAATGCCGCTGGCTGTCTCCATTTTGGCGAAGCTCACAAAGGGACTCATGAGCGCCTCGATGGGGAGACTTGTAGTCTGGCAAGGCCGGAGAGAGTCAGAGGTATGGGCCCTCCCGGAAAATCACGTCTACAGCGGGTAGCCTCCGCTCGGACCGCCGTCAAGGATCAAAGCCCGCTTCGCGGCGCTTCGCTCGTTCCTCGCTACCGGGTGCAGCTCAATTTCACCCTGAGCACATCCCGTGCCCGGTGGCGGCCGACACTCCGCACGCTCATCGAGGGACGCTTTCGTGATAACCGGCCTGCTTCGGCACGTCTTCGATTTCGCCCGGGCGTCGAATACACCTTACCGGTCCGCATACCGTGCCGGCGACGTAAGTTCGGGACGAAGCTGCACACATCCCGGAAAGCGAAGCGTGCTTGTCCGCGGCGGACTCCGGTTATCCCAGTTTTCGAGTTGCCTTGAGCTGGCCCCTGCTGCCCAAGATACACGAATCACGAACCTTTGTCGGCGACCCGGACTGTGAGTCAGTTGATTTCATAAAGTCGTCGGCCTCCTCTGACCTGGGTACACTTGGTAGCTGCTAAAACGACCAAGGGCAAGGCTGCGATTATCACCCGAGCATGCAGCAAATCGCATGGATGGACACAGAGTCGGGAGGGAGAGTGTGCCGGCGTTACATTAACCAGGGTCGCGGGCTATCGCCGCTCTCGCTCAGAGAGAGGCAACGCACCATTTATTCGCTCGATTGCGCACACTCCGGACCAAACATTCTATCGGGTTCAGATTCTCCAGTGAGTTCTCGATCTCGCCACTCCCAGCCTTCTGGATTATGGCTTGAGCTGCTCGATTTTCATGGAGTTTCGCGGGCCGAAGGCCCCAATCAACATTCTAGATGGTCCAGTTTTCGGGGTTGGGTCACTCGCATCCGCCAGCTGTTGTGAACAGGCCGATTTCACCTTTTGACCGCTGGTCAGTGAGCGTTATAGAGATTTTTCACCCCTTCCAAAGAACCCACTAAGCGAAGCGATCATTGCTCGCGGGCAACGACGCCACTTCACAAAAGAGCTAGTCTCCTTAGTTTGCTGCGAGGTGTGCGGCTCCGAGGGAACGCTGTAGGTTGAACTTTTTGGGTGACAAGGGGTGACAAGGCCCTTCCCCACCTCATGCAACGCTCGTAGAGTCGCACGCCTCCGAACACCGGGCAGCACTACGCCTTAGAACAAGACGAATTGGCTGGGGATCAATAAAGACTAGCTCGATGAAAGCGGGATCGACCGTTAGACTACCACCAGGTTTTCGATCAAAGTTTCTCGATGCACTCACGCCTACTGAGATCAAAACGGTTCTTGCAGCTGCAATAGAAGAACCGATCTCTCCTCGCCAGCTTCTCCAGCGGCAAGGAGAGTTGGCTCATCGTTTGTGTCTACCGTTAACAGGACTTGTCGCAGCGTACAGGCTGGTGGACGAGGGCTCAAAGCTTTTTCTGCGCTGGGGACTACCAGGAGATATATTCGGCCTATCGACGCTTTTGGCGGAACCGTCAACCTATCTAGTCACCGTAGAAGCGGTCCACCAGGGGTCACTACTGACATGGGACCTGGCGGCATCGCGAATGCTGATTGGGCAATTCCCAAACATGCTTAGGGCGGTCAATTCACTTGCGGCTAGATATATGGATGATTTCATAGATGTACTAGCAGTTCGTGTTTCCCTGACCGCGCCGCAACGGCTTGCCCAAATGCTGGTCAAGAGCGCGAGACAGATAGGGCGTGTAGGAGATGATGGCATTATGCTCGATCTCACGAATGAGCAACTTGCTTTAATTGCGCAGGTGAGCCCGTTTACGGCCAGCCGCCAACTAAATAAATGGCAAGTTCGAGGCATCGTCAGAAAAAATCGAGGCACAATACTGCTGCGCTCCCTGCCCCGTCTCGAGAACATCGCTAAGCTCGGAAGCCATAGACCTTAACTATTCCTAATTAATGCTTATTCTTTCCAAACTGCTCAATTGTTGTAATCAGGAAGCCCTACAAGCGACGTTCGCGCCTCGGGTAGACATTTTCTATCCCCGAAATTTCGGCTGTTTTGCTGACCCACTCCTACAGCGGCAAGGTTCTTGCCGTTCGACGAGTGACAGAAAACGATGGCAAGAAAACTCCAGGTGTGGACCAAGAAATCTGGGACACGCCAGAGAAGAAAACACAGGCACTCCATGAACTCAAGTGCAGGGGCTATCGACCTCAGCCCCTTCGACGCGTCTATATCCCCAAGTCGGACGGCAAAACGATCATCCCACACTGCCTCGTTCTCAAGTTGTTGTGATGGCGACCCGCATCGCTGGTCTAGGAGCTCTGGTGCTGTTTGCAGTGTTTTTCAGCAGCGGATTGAGCGCATTCACAACCTAAGTTGAATGCTGGAGACTAACACGTGAAAAAGATAGCCATGCTGATCGTAGGAGTGACTTTGCTCATCTCGCCCCTACTGTGCCAAAAATAACGAACGAAACAGGAAGCGTATAGCGGCACAGCGATAGGTACCGGGGGCGCAGTAGGGGCCAAGTCAATTGGCTTTGACTTCAGGGTTAGCTCCTCATGTCGCCTATTAGCTTCCCGACTCTTATTTCGGACTAAGGCTCGATCATCGGAAGTGACGACGCGAGTTGAAGGTCGATCATCAGCTGAACACGGCGATCCAATTGGTAGAAGAGCGCTGTGTTTTTCGAAGACAGTACGTTGCGGAAGATCGGAATGAACCTCTTTCTTAATTCGGCTACAGATTGGTCGATACCGACCCACTGGATGGTTGAAGTGTCAGCCTCAGTATCGGTCAGAGCACCACTGGTTTCCACGTACTTCTTGATCAATGCGTACTTCGTGCCGTTGATGTTGACCAAATCCGAGATGTATTGCTCGTAAACTGGCCAGAACTTCTCCGCCTCTGCGTCGGTTAACTTCAGGTTGGCAGCAATGATTTGTTTTCTCTGAGAACGTATGTCCTTACGCATCATTTGGATGTCTTCATCCGTAATGCGTTGGAAATTGTCCCCGACTGGTTTGCTGGTTACTCTGGGTGCAGCATTTTGAGCGCACACCATCCTTTGAGGGAATGGGGAAAATACCGTCATGAAAAGGGCAAGACTGTACAGAGTATGTTTTGTCATACCGATCCCTCCTTTGCGCTTAAAGTCGAGTTGGTCTTGAAGGGTAGCAATCGGAAGCACCCAAACACCCTACCAGAAATGTCGGAAATTGCTCAGCTAGGCCAATGACCCTTCATCTCCGAGAGCCTTGTGAGCTTGGCACGTATCGAAAGACCACTCGGCGGTTCTTGCTCCAACACGCGTCGTTCTTTTCCGGGCACACTGGGTAGAGCAGCCCCCAGCCGGTCGTGAGCACGATTCGGCTCTCCAGGATGCCCATACCCACGACGGTTTGTCTTACGGTTTCCGCCCGCTTTGCAGACAGCACCAGGTTGTAAATGATGTCCTCGCCACGTGATGACGCATAGCCCTCAATATAAAATCGGACGCTGGGGTGATCCTTCAGCCACTGTACGTCGGCCTGCAGTGCCCAAGGATCTGTAGTGGTTTCGTGCTCGTTCCACCCGAACGGCACTTCTTTCATTGCTTGATTGAATTCGGCTTGCTCCGGACCAAATAGATTGATTTCCTCAGACAAAGTCCTGGACTGAGCGACCGCACTCGTAGCCATCATGATGAGAAGAATCGCATGTAGAAGTCTGGGCGGCTTCATATGCATTAGGATCCTTTCAACCACCACATTGTGTAGTGACAAGGATGGCCCACTGGCTGCATGCCTGGTACTGGCGAAAGTGACAGTTTGGGAAGGGGAAGTAGGACGTGGAATATGTTGCAACTAACATCCCCCAACACATATCAACAGGACTCGACCGGGCTTCTCCCGGAAGGCGATTACACTCATTCCCCCTCGCGAAACTGTAGAAATCGCGCCACTGGCGAAATCAAGATTACACAAGTTGAGGGTTGCGAGAGGCCAAGAGAGGTCGCGCAACTGGACCCAGAATAGACTCAATTGTGCCGCTAGTACGCTGAAAACAAAAGGGGGACTGCGCTGGTCCCGATCCGTGCTCGATCTACTCCAGGCGAGATACTAAGAAACGTCGGTCAATCGTAATCGCTTCGATGGCTGCGGTGCTGGTAAGCCCGAGACGCAATGCCTCATCTACTTCTCGAAGTAACCACCACAAATAAGCAATCAGGTGGTCAAAGACTTCCGGCTTGCCCAGCGGCCCGTGGCCGGGAACGATGCGTTTATCTCCAGCTTATTCTTGCGACGTGCAAGCGTGTCAATGTACTGCGCCAAGCTTGCATTGGTTTTCAGGCCAATTACATTCTCCCAGCGAAGAATTTCGCTCTCTTCTTCAAGTACTACGACGAGTATTCAGCCAAGGCTCGTGTGGAGGGATGCACGATCGTGTTCGGCGGTTCGTGGACGTTGAAGGAGGAATTTCGTTGGTGTCCTGCCTTCGCGGGCGCGGCGCGATCCGCAAGTTGAGTTACGACGCTCTGCTGAACTGGAAGTCTGTAAAACATGAACGCCGGCCTCGTTACGCTATCCCCCATTTACTAGTTGCCTCCGATTTGCGTTCCGATCACTTCGCCGGACACAATAATTTCAACTCTTTTATTCTTCTGCCGGCCTTGGGCCGTGCTGTTGTCACTACAGGATTGTCCATCCCAAAACCTTGCGCCGCTAACGACTTGGTGTCTATGCCTTGGCCGATTAGGTAGTCACGGACCGAGCTTGCGCGATTCTCCGACAGAGTCTGATTGAAGTTGGCGCTGCCAGTACTATCAGTGTGGCCCTCGATCCCGAGACGAAGAGACGGATAGTTGAGCACGATCCCCGAGAGCTTCGCTAGAGCCTCCCGCGCTTCGGACCGGAGGTCAGATTTGCCCGTGTCAAACAAGACATCACCCATGTTGACGACCAAGCCACGCGGCGTGTCGGTGGTGGGCAGGACGCGATTGAACTGATCGAGTAAGCGCGCCCGCAATTGTTGCTTCTCTCGCTGGGCGGCCTGCACAGCCTGTTCCTTAGCGGCGATCTCGGCATCTGACAGGCGCTTGGCCTCAGCAGCTTCGGCGTCTGATTTGCGCTTGGCCTCGGCGGCCTCGGCAGCAGCCTGGGCTTCCGCTTCACCCTTCGCCTTGGCTGCAGCATCCTCACGCTCCTTTGCGATGCGTTCCTCTTCTTGACGCTGCACCGCGAGAATGCGAGCGTCCTCAGAGAACTGAGCTGTCTGCCGAGCGGTCGAGATGATCGCGTTCCTGTCCGCCTTGCTGGCGAGGGAATTCTCTGCCATCTGCAGGCTACCCTCCGCCTTGGAAAAGACTTCCGGCGCAACCAGACTGTGACTTTTGACAGTACTCGAACCCCTTTTCCGGGTAGGAGAATTCACACCATCGGTCACGGTGCGAAGAAAAATTGGTGCGAGCAGAGGTGCGGTGCATTGGTATGCAAAGATAATGACGCAGAAACACAGTAACGTGTTGATCATCGGCGGCGGGTTTGCCGCGACCAAGTGCGCAAAAACGTTGAGAAAAAAACTGTCGCGGGACAGTTGTCATATTGTTCTTTTTAGCCGCGAAAACCACATGGTGTTTCACCCTCTCCTGGCGGATGTTGTAGGAGCCTCTCTCCATGCCGATTCCGCGGCGGCGACGCTACGCCAAATGTTGC
>DATMQI010000256.1:0-15346 GCA_035567135.1 Terriglobales bacterium | reverse complement strand
GGCACTCTTTCGATCGGCCTGATTGCGACCCCTCCGTCTAGACTCGCGGGTGGTAGGCTCATTATCTCGGGATTATGTAAACTCCTGAGAATGTCTAAGGACTCTTTGTTTTTCTCGATCACATCTTCCGTGATGCGCTGCACCGTCTCAGAGAAGGCGGGAAGGCTCTGGTTCCCCCATGGGCGGACCTCGGCCGGAGCGTCACACCATGTGGTTGAGCGTATGACGTCCAAGATGTCTCCGAGTAGCACGACCTCAATGCGGTCGACAGGAACGTACTTATTGTCGCCACGCCACGAAGCCTCGTAGGCTAGCTCGCATAGACTCTCTCGAAAAGCCCTGAACACCCCAGCTCGTATGGTTTCGCCAGAAGTGCCATCGGTTAAATGTAGATCGCTGATGATGATCAACATTCCTCACTCCAAGTGCCTGGCCCTGAGATTCTATAAGAACAGATTTGGCGAGATCGGATGGCAGGGAACCTTTGGTCTGTGATTTACCTCCGCACGGTTGCATCGCCAGAAAAAAGCCGCTTCTCTGCAACCACTTCTGCGAATGCGCATAATGGACTCCTCTGGGACCGGATGGCGTGGTGAGATTATCAGAACTCCGTCGTGGAGCGTGGTGCTTCCCGTGGTGTAGCGTCCACTTGCACCTGTTTCCGTTTCGACGTCCCGGTACGGTTCGAATTTCCGTTAGATTAGCCCTCCCCCCTAGGCAGAGGCCGCGTCCCTGAGGTCTTGAGGCGGGGCAGATAATCTCCCGATGAAGCCCGTAGTTTCTTGTGATCGGCTGCTTTCCGTCACTTGCCGCGCCAGCTGGCTGGTCGCTTCTGAAGAAATGCGTCGATCCCCTCTGCGGCATCTTCCAGAAGCATATTGCACGCCATGACCTCGCTGGCGATGTCGTAGGCTGCCCCGAGAGGACGATCGATCTGGCTGTAGAACGATTCCTTGCCGAAGCGGATCGCGGCGGGACTCCGGGAAAGAATGATGTCGGTGAATCTTCTGATTTCGGCGTCCAGTCTTCTTTCGGGAACAACTCGGTTGACGAGCCCCCACGACAATGCAGTCGCGGCATCAATGGGCTCGCCGGTCAGCAGCATTTCCATGGCGCGCTTCCGGCCGATGTTTCGCACGACGCCCACGGCGGGCGTTGAGCAGAACACGCCGATGTTGACTCCTGGCATTGCGAACGTTGCGGTGTCAGCTGCTACTGCAATGTCGCACATCGATACCAGCTGGCAACCCGCGGCTGTAGCGATTCCATGGACGCGTGCAATCACCGGTTGCGGGATCTCGGTCAGGGTGATCATCATCCGGCTGCAGCTGTCGAAAAGGCTCTGCTGCCAGCCCTTGTCCTCCGCGTGAGCACGCATCTCCTTAAGGTCATGACCCGCGCAGAAGCCCTTACCCTCGGCGGCGAGGATCACAACCCGTACCGCGGGGTCGTTTGCGATCGCATCCAGCTCTGCCTGAATGCCGGAGATCATCTGGTAGGACAGGGGATTGAATCGCTCAG
The DNA here is from genome assembly GCA_035567135.1 of Terriglobales bacterium. Lineage (GTDB taxonomy): Bacteria > Acidobacteriota > Terriglobia > Terriglobales > Acidobacteriaceae > JABDBE01. Next base: position 13,825 of record DATMQI010000256.1, on the reverse strand, counting down.
GACGGCTCAGGGTCAGGGTTGCGACTCCGTTCGCGATTGTTGAGAGGACAAACGGCTGTTTTGCCGCAAAAATAGCGTCCGAGCGCATATCAGCCATCCTTTTCAACCACCTATTTGACTCGAGAGGCTTTCACGAAAGACTTTCGGCTTTGTGCAAACTGCCGGACTGGCTCGTTCGACAACTGAATGAAACACCGGGCGGAATCAAACGGTGTTCGTAGGCTTTTCGTTCAAGCTCCTCGCGAAAATCGGGATGCGCTAGACAAATGATCGCCTGAGCGCGTTCCGCTATCGACTTCCCCTTCAAGTTGACCATGCCGTACTCGGTTACGAGATACATCACATCGGACCGCGGCGTGGTGACGATATTCCCAGGCGTAAGCGTAAATACGATGCGGCTGCGGCGCTCGCCTCTCTTATCATAAGTGGAGGAAAGGCATATGAATGACTTGCCTCCCTTGGACGCATATGCGCCGCGCACGAATTGTAGTTGCCCTCCTGTCCCGCTGATGTGACGATGTCCGTCGGATTCGGAAGCGACCTGACCCTGCAAATCGATTTGTGTGGTGTTGTTGATGGACACCATGTTTTCGTTTTGCATGATGATGTGCGGCGAGTTCGTGTAATCCACCTGGTGGCAGTACCACTCAGGATTGCGGTTGGCCGTCGCATAAAGGGCGAGCGAGCCCAGCGCAAACGTGTAGATCACTTTCCCCCGGTCCAAAGTTTTTCGTGCTCCAGTCACCCGGCCTGAACGATAAAGCAGGCCGAGTCCATCGGTCATCATCTCAGTGTGAATTCCCAAATCCTTTACACCACTGTCCAACAGCAACGCACAGACTGCGTTGGGCATGCCGCCAATGCCTATCTGAAGGCAGGCGCCATCCTCAATTTCGGCGGCAATGCGCCGGGCCACCGTGCGGTCAATCTCGCTAGGCTCGGGATTAGGCAACTCCGCGCACGGTTGATTGTCACCCTCAATGATGTAATCAACCTCGCTCGTATGCACGCCGTTGTCTTTGCCGAAGACGTACGGTATCTGACGATTGATCTCCACGATGACCAGTTTGGCGTGTTCAATAACGGCCCGCTGCCACAGATTGGCCGGGCCAAAGTTAAAATAGCCGCCGTCGTCTATCGGACAAGTCTTGAGGATGGCGATGTCAACCGGATCGAGAAATCGCCGGTAGTAATCCGGCACCTCTCCCAGATTTAACGGCGTGTAGTTGCAACGGCCGCAATCGTGCTTCTTACGGTCGTAACCGGAAAAATGCCAGCTGAACACGTGAAAATGCTTGCCTTCGGGATCTTCTTCGATCACAGCGCGCGGACGCGTCGTGAGGCAGGATCGAATCTTCACATCCTCCAACTCGTCTTTGCGCGCAGCCAGCGCCTTGTCGAATACATCGGGCTGGCAATGGGTGGCGCCATAATCCAGCCACATGCCAGATTTGACAAAGCTGGCGGCGTGTTCCGGTGAGATCGTTTCACCAGGCATGGGCGAAGCCTCAGGCGGTCCAACGAGTCTATAACGAAATCGTTCCGGATTTGAGCGCAAATCTCTTCAGTCAGCACTACGGTGCCTGGCGAGCCGGAACTACTCAGGGGAGGACCTCATCACGTTCAAACATAATTCTCGGCGAGCATCTCAGCGGCGCTCTCATCCAGTTGCTCCGCGCGACGTACTTCTTCAAAGCGCGCCAGCAGATCGTCAGGCCTTAAGCGCCGTTTTTCGGCGCCCTGAAAATCATGAATGATCTGGCCCCGGTGCATCATGATAAGGCGGTCCCCCAAGCTTGCTGCCTGGTGCATTGAGTGGGTCACCATTAAGGTAGTCAGTTTGGCGCGCGCAACCACGTGTTCGGTTAACGCGATCACCTGGTCCGCGCTTTTGGGGTCAAGGGCAGCGGTGTGCTCGTCTAATAGCAGGAGTTCAGGACGTAGCCACGTAGCCATCAACAGCGTCAGAGCCTGCCGCTGTCCGCCTGAGAGACTGCCGATGGCATTCTCGAGCCGATCCTCCAGTCCCATGTTCAACCGACTCACCTCATCACGCATTCTCGCCACCATCGACGCTTTCAATCCCCAACCGAGGCCGCGTCCCCGGCCGCGCAGGGCGGCAAGACTGAGATTGTCCTGGATGGTGAGACTTGGTGATGTGCCGCTAAACGGATTTTGAAACACGCGTCCAATCAACTCAGCACGCGCATGTTCAGGCCATCGCGTGACATCCTGCCCCGCCAGTCGAATGCGGCCTTCGTCTACAAAAAACGTTCCGGCCACAGCATTCAGCAGCGTGGACTTCCCCGAGCCGTTGGTTCCAATGATAATGACCCACGATCCAGCATTCAGTTCGAGGTTGACGCCGCGCAACGAGTGCACCTCATTCGGCGTACCCGGGTTAAACGTCTTTGAGACCGCCTGGATGTCAAGCATGCGCACGCCACATCCGGCCCTGTCGAATGAACTGCGGAACGATTAGGGCCACGAACACGAACATGGCAGTAATCAATTTCAGATCATTGGGGCTGAGTCCCCAACGCAACGCTACCGCTACCATCAGCCTGAACAGCACGGACCCCATGACGGCCCCAATAATCGTCAAGCCCAGCTGATTGGTTCCAACGAGGGCTTCTCCGATGATGACGCTGGCAAGTCCCCACACCACCATTCCGATTCCCATGCCCACGTCCGCGAAGCCTTGGTATTGCGCCAACAATGCTCCAGACAGCGCCACGAAGCCGTTCGAGATCGCTATACCGAACACGATCATGTTCCCGTCATTCACGCCCAGAGCTCGGATCATCTGCACGTTGTCGCCGGTGGCCCGCATAGCGATGCCGAGATTCGTCCGCAAAAACCAATACAACAGAGCGCCGGTCAGCAGGACAGCCAAAACAATCGCGGCTAGCACCATCGTGTCGCGCACGCTGACGTCCCAGCCGACGAGATCGAAGCTGGTGGCTCCGCGCATCAGCTTCACACCGATTCGCTCCGATTGCGTGGCCAGCGTATTCACCCCGAGCAGCGAAATGTTGCTGCTGCCCATGACGTGAAGGTTTACCGAATACAGCGCTGTCATGACCAGAATGCCCGAAAGCAGCGGATTAATTTTGAATCGCGTGTGCAGCGTGCCCGTGCAGGCGCCGGCAAGCACTCCCGTTCCAAAAGCCGCAAGCGATGCGACCGGTGGAGTCACGCCATGAATCAGCAGGGTTGCGGCAACCGACGCGCCAAGCGTCACTGACCCATCGGCTGTGATATCCGGAAATGCAAAAATCCGGAAGCTGATGAACACGCCCAATGCGAGCAACGATAGGATGAAGCCGATGGTGAACGTGCCAACCAGAAGACTCATGTGCGATCCGCTCTCATTTCTTCTCAGACACTGCACCGATCCAGCATGCGCCGCGGACAAACTCGCTCTGCTGTGGCCCGGCGGCTTTACGGTCATCGGTCAGGAGGTGCAGCACACCTTGCAAGGTCTCCGTCTCGAACAAGGTGGAGACCGTCGCTTTCAGATCGATGTTTCCCTTCTTGAGGGGCCTGTAAGAAAACGCCGCCGCGTGGAAGTGTCCTAGGGGCGATGCTTCGCTGCCCATTCGTCGCAGCAGCGAGGCTAACGGATCGCTGGCGAAACTGGCCGCTACCCCTGAAATCAGCACTAGCGACCGCGAGTAGAGCCGTTCCGTCGAGAACGACAACCATGTGCGAATCTCTGGATATTGGAATGGTGAAGTGTTCGTAACTGGTGCGGTGGCTGGCGAGCGACGAAGAGCGGCTCCCACCAGTCCAGCTGATTCCACCACCATCACCATTCCGATCGCAGGCGCGCCCGTGACCTCCAATGCCGTAGCCACCAAGTCCGAGAATGCGATGGGACTATCAACATTGGTAGCTTCGAACCGCAATAGTTGGGTGAACCCGCCCTCGCATCGGAGGCCGTATAGGACATTCACTTCTGGGACCAGATCTCCACTGCAAACCATGAAGTCCGGAACATTGGTCCCATCAGTCGGCAGATAGGCCGCAGATCCACCTACGGCAAGGAATTCTCCAAACCTAGACTGCGCATCCTCGAAGCCGTGCCCGAAAGCCCCCAGACCGAGTCCGAACGTTGATGCGGGAAACTTCAGCGATTGGCAATCTTTTGGACCGAATCCACACGACTTCAGTAATCCTGGATCTCCGATAAGCTCGAATGTTAACGGCTTTTGCGAAAAACATTCCAGCATCTCGAACGCCGCGGACGTTGATGTAAAGCGGCGTATTTCCGACTTGCGCTCGATGGGGTTCGCCGGCGCTTGACTGGTCAGCAGGATGGGTGAAAGTTTGCAAAGATCCAAGACCTGTTTGACCCGGACGGAAGGGCTCGCAATGGTCAGCGTGCCACCAATCTCTCTAAGCTGCCGATACGTCAGCACCAACAGGCCCACACCAGCAGAACTTAGGAACGAAACCTCTGACAGGTCCAGCCGGATAACGTGCGCGCCTCCCCGGACGAACTCCTCCAGGTTCGTGCGCAAGTGTTCTGTCCAATAATTGTCGAGGCGCCCCCTCACCTTCACCGCGAGCGCGTCCTCGACCTGTTGTGTACTTATTTCCATGCCTGGGCTACGGGCGTACCTTCTGCGCGAACTCGGCAGGAATCGTGATGCCCAATTCCGCCGCATTGCTTCGGGCGATCGCCATTTCCTCGACGGCAACTTCTTCGATAGGCATATCTCTGGGATTCTCACCGAGCAGAACGCGGCCTGCCAGCTTTCCGGCGACCAACGAGGAGTACTGCATTCCCACACCTAGGCATGCCAGACCACCGCGCGGCAGCGCCGAGCATATATCGGTAATCAGTGGAAGTCGCGCGTCTTTCGCACCTTTCACTGCGCCTTCATATCCCTGAATACCGGTATTGTCGGCGGGCAACCACACCACCTGAATGTCGCGTCCAGCCAGGATTTGGACTGCTTGTAACACTTCGCTTGATCCGCTAACGGCAATCTGCTCGAGTCTGATACCGCGTTTCTGAAATACTTCGCGCGCGACCCCTTGCTCCTTCACAGAATTTGCTTCCGCCGGGTTGTACATCGTTCCTACAGCACGCAGTCCTGGCACCAGTTTCTGCATGAAATCCAACATGTGGCTCACCGGCGGGAAACTGCCGACCCCGGTCACGAATGACAAGTGTTCCATATGGCTCTTTCCCGCTCCCGCGGCAATCGGGTCACTCACACAGGTGAAAACCACTTTTTTGTGTTTTATGTTGTTGCACGCTCCCGCAAGGCATGGCGTCGAAATGGTCATGATCAGGTCGACATCGGAGCTGTCGTAATTCTGAAGAATGGCGGGGATGTTGATCATTTCCCCTTGCGCATCTGCCTTCACAACTTCCAGGTTCTTTCCCTGTTCGAAACCACTGGCCTTGAGTCCCTCGAGGAGACCATTCACGCAATAGTCGTTACTCACACCATGCGCGTAGTACACAATCGCAGCTTTGAATTTCCGACCGCCTGCGCCGGCATTGGTGGCGGCAGCTGTCCGTCGATGTCCAAGGTCGGAAACCAGCAAGATCGATGAGAGGAGGGCGATCAACGCGAGACCTATCGTTAACCGCTTTAGTACAGACCAGACGGGTGACTGAGCGAATGCGCGCATCACCTTGGTAGCAGGCTCCTGTGGTGTGACGCGCCATTATACTGATCATTATGCAGAAGGGACGGAAATAGCGAGGAGGCCCAAAAACGCAGTCTTAATCCCTTTTTTGCTCTCACATGCTCAAATCACGCGCGTCATGACGCTCATTTCGAGCAAATCGTGGGTAATACGTTTAGGCGTGCCTTGCCGAATTGTCGGTCCTAATCCGCTCGACGCCCATCTGGAACACTTCCAAATCTCCGCCGGAAGATACCTCGACCTTTCACGGTTGCCCGCGATGTCGCGATGGATGATCCCTTCGCTATGAGCCGCACCCAGAGCATCGGCAATCTCAATCGCCAAACCGAGCAGATTAGTACCGACACCCCCCCTGGTGTCGACGGAAGGAGTAATCCCCGGTTTGTCGGCTAACCGGAGTTATCATCGGACACACTTTGCCTGACGGTTTTGTGCGAGCTGTATGAGCGCAAAACTGCTATTTTCCGTCCGTCGAAAGTGGCGCTGTTAAGTATCCTTATTGAGGTGTTCGCTGGTTCACTGTTGCATGGGGTTTTTAGCTCACCCCTTATATCTTCATATCTTCCCGTTTCACACCCCAATGAAGAATCAGCTATTTATGGCCGGAGTGCGTTATCCGCGCCAAAATGTCGCGCCGGCTGTCGGGCTGGCTGGCACCTGCGAATTCTGCGCGTTCCCTGGACTCCACTTACCCATCACGAAGGCGGACTTCCTCGCTATCACGAAGCAGCCTTCGCTCGTCCACATCGAAGAGGTAGTTACCGAAGACGTACTTGGGCATTGTCAAACCGAGGTGGGCGCCCAAACGCCCCGCGGATCCCCATATGGCCGGCTATTCTACCAGCGGATACCGGTGCCCGTCCCTCCCGGCCCCGCGAACGGATCGTCGGCAACCCGGAACTGACCTAGCCGGATAATTTGTCGGTCGCCGCGACCAATGCGCGACTGTTCGGCGGGTCAAAAGCGCTGTGGCCACTATCTGGGGTGATGATGAGGTCGGCTTCGGGCCAAGCACGGTGGAGTGACCAGGCGCTTTCCATGGGACAGACGACGTCGTAACGGCCCTGCACGATGACACCGGGAATGTGGCGGATACGTGAGGCGTTGCGCAACAATTGGTCATCACTTTCGAAGAAAGCTTTGTTGAAGAAATAGTGGGCCTCGATGCGCGCGAAGGCGAGGGCGAAATCATCCTCTTCGTAGTGCCCGGCAAAGGCGGAATCGGGCAGGAGCTTAGAAGTGGCGCCCTCCCATCCGCTCCAGATCTTCGCAGCCGCGAGTTGCACAGCCGGATCATTGCTGGTAAGGCGTCTGTAGTAGGCGGAGAGCAGATCGTCGCGCTCTGCCTCGGGGATGTGCGCGAGGTATGGCTCCCACGCATCCGGATAGAGGATCGAAGCGCCGCGCTGGTAGAACCAGTCAATTTCCTGCTTTCGGAGGAGGAAGATGCCGCGCAGGACGAGTTCGGTGACGCGATCGGGATGGGTTTGGGCATAGGCCAGGGCTAGGGTGGACCCCCAAGATCCGCCAAATACCTGCCACCGCTGAATGCCGAGTTTCTCGCGTATTTTCTCAATATCGGCGACGAGATCCCAGGTGGTGTTCGCTTCGAGAGAAGCATACGGCGTGCTCTTGCCGCAGCCGCGCTGGTCGAAATTTACGATACGGTACTTCTCGGGGTGAAAGAATCGGCGCTGTTTGGGATCGGAGCCACCGCCCGGACCGCCGTGCAGAAAAATGACCGGCTTGCCGGACGGGTTGCCGCTTTCCTCGAAATAGATCTCGTGGACAGATGAGACCTGGAGTTTACCCGTGCAATAGGGTTCGATGGGAGGGTAGAGCCAGGTGACCGGATCTTTCATCGTGGATACGGGTATGACCTGGTTGGACATCGTGGGGCAGTAGACCTTCTTGCCTCGGACACGTGCGGAACGCCGAACTGAAGTGTCGAAAGAACAAGCCTTCATGCGCGTGATTTTTTAGTCCTAGAGGATAGATAGTCGGCAACCCTTACCTTGGGTTACTTCCTGCTTTCCCGTGATTCAAGAGGAATCTGGGCTAAGCGACAGCACCGCTATGCACTGGCCAATGTTGAGAAAGTGCTACCGTATGCCCCCAGCTGCAAGAATCTGTTTCAGCTCTTCGGCCCAGTGAATCACCACGCGCAGCTTGCTTCCTTGCGAATCGCGCCGCAGCTTGCGGCGATTCTGGTTGGATTGTCGGCAACCCTTACCTTGAGATTACTTCCTGCGTGCTCGTTAACCGGGCACAATACGAGCGGCTCTGCAGCGATGATCGACTTCGACGCCGCCCGGTAATCGGAGGGCTGGTGAGAAGCCAAATATAATCGTATCGGTATACGTGCCGTTGGGAATTTTCCAAATGCAGATGCTTGTCGCACTAACACGCAGAGTGTCTCCACGAATTGCCGAATGCGAACTTGCGTTCATCAATCGGCAAGCCATCGATTATCCGCGAGCCGTTCAACAGCACAGCCAATATCAGCAGCTTTTGCGCAACCTGGGAGCAAAGGTCATTGAGCTGCCGAGCGATGACCAGTGTCCTGATTGCTGTTTTCTTGAAGACACCGCACTGGTTCTGGATGAGGTAGCGGTCATAACCCGTCCTGGAAGTGAAGCTCGTCGTCGCGAAGTGGACGGCGTCGCGCCAACCATCATGAATTATCGCAACGTGGTGCGGATCGATTCACCGGGAATGCTGGAGGCCGGAGACGTCCTCCGCATGGGCCGTAATCTCCTGGTCGGGGTCTCAACCCGGACAAACCAACAAGGGATTGAGATGCTACGAAAGGCACTCAAGGCCTATGGATACGAAGTGGTCGCGATTCCCATGAAGGGAGCTCTACACCTAAAGAGTGTCTGTACAGCGTTGGATGATCACACCGTGCTCGCCGACCCAAGGCACTTTGATGCAGGCGAATTATCTGAATACAAGCTGATTGAGGTGCCGGCCGCAGAATCGATGGCGGCCAATGTGTTGCGGATCAACACCGCGGTTTGTATCCACGCCGGATTTCATCAAACTGTCGACCTCTTACGAGCCAAGGGGTTCAACATCCGGACGCTAGACATCTCGGAGTTTCTCAAAGCAGAAGCTGGACTCACCTGCATGAGCATCCCTTTTTATGCGTCCAGCACTTAAGTGATTTGAGGGGCAGCTCGCAGTTTGCGGCGGCCAGTGAAGAAAAAGAAGGATCCCAGTGCTAAGAAGAAGAGGCTGCCGGAGAACATTTTGAGTTCGAATAACGGCACCGACCTCACTTGCTTTGAAGGCGCAAAAACCACAGCTATCGCCAGCAGGGTAGTGAACAGGCCCACCGACCCAATGGTTCGCAGAGTGAAGTTACTGAAGCGGCCGGGTGGACGAAATGGCGCCTTCTTATCGCTTGTCAGCATAAGGATTGCCGCGAAGATATAAACATACGGCACCAGGTTGAGAACCGCAGAAAGGTCCAGCATGGTGACGAAAGCTTCTTTGACCGCGGCCCCAGCGAAACTCATCGCCAGGAAAAGCGCGCACACTGTGCTCTGCGCGATCAGCGCCACGTGTGGTGTTTTATAGCGCGGATGTATTTTTCCCAGCGCAGGTGGGAGATAACGATCAAGGCCGAATACAAAAGGAAGACGTGCGCAGCCGGTCAGCCAGGCCGACGCAATCCCAATTATCGACGTGCTCAAGATAATGGCCAACGCGGGCAGAATCCAAGGCAGGCCGACTTGCCGGCTCATTTGGGAGATTGCCTCGATGAAGCCCTGTACGACTCCGATTTGGGCGGCGGGAATGGCCATGAGCAAAGCGGCCGTCGTGGCTATATAGAGCAATCCACAAGCGATACCGCTCAAGGCAATGGCGCGAGGCAGTGTGCGCTCAGGATTGTGAATCTCGTCGCCCATGACCGAGGCCAATTCCAGACCGATCAGCGAGAAGCACATGGCACCGAAGGCTGAGACGGTCGTCCAGTCCAGATGCAAATGAATGAGATCGGACGGATGCAGGCTGGCGCCGTGCGTGCGGAAGGTCGAGGCACTCATCCCAATGAGCACCGCGCTGGCCAGGAGTGTCCCTATTCCGCCGAGATTATTCACCCACTTAGCCACTCCAACGCCGACAACGTTGACCGCTGTTATCAGGAACAGGGCAAAGAGGACAGCGGGAAAAGCGACGAAGGGGTTATCTATCAGCATTCGCGCTCGCGGTCCCCCAACATACAAACCGATCCCCAGCAGGTAGAGCAGCACGAAGGGAATATAGAAAACATTGGTCGTCAAGTAAGCCCAGCCGGCGATGAACCCGTGAAAATCGCCGAAGACTTCCTTGCTCCACAAATAGAGGCCGCCTTCGCCCGGATACCTGTGAGACAGCTCAATGACGGCAATGCTCTGCGGCAGGAAAAAACATAGCAACGCGGCCAGCCAGAGCCACAGGGCCACAGGTCCGCTGGTTGCAATTGAGGATACGGTGTTGAGGTTGAGAACGGCGACGACGAACAACAGCGCTAAATCCCATCGGCCCAACTCGCGGCGCAGAGCGTTGGTAGAACTCGCATTGACGGGCCAGCCAAAACTGTCGTTCATGGTTGGTGGGCGCTTCGCGACTTGCGGCATATGTTGCCCGAGACCGGATCGGTACTAGGAAACACGCTTGTATTCTACTTCCGGATCGTCTGAGTCAGGCTGAGAGATATTGCAAGGGCGTTGTTGATCTGGTGGGTCAAGAACTGGACAGGCGGCGACGGGTAAAATGGGGCTGGCATTAAACCAGCCCCCACGCGAACAATGCAGCTATTCTTTCAGCAGTTCCTTGACGAGCTTCTCTGCGGGTTTGCCTTGACCATGTACCTCACAGGTTTCGCCCTTGGGAACAAGGACAAGCGTGCCTGATTTCGGGACCATGAACAAGCCGCCGATTCCAAGCGTCGCTGCTTGCACGCCAACTGTTTTACCAACTCCCGCCATCTCAGTTTGTACGTGCATGGTTCTGGCTTCGCCGTTCGCGTCGCCTTTCCAGCGGACAGCATCAGTGATCGACCAATTGTGATCCGTCGCCAACACTTCAATCTTCGTGACCGCCTGATCGCACGTCATGTTCACTGTCTTTCCCTTGTTCTTCGCCAGCGCCAGCGGAGCGAGCAGTAGGATCACCAGCAAAAGACATGTACTTTTCATAAAAGCATTCCTCCTATTAAGATTCGCCAACTTCGTTTAGTGCTGGTGATTTCTGAGCGAGTCCCGCATCCACAGCCGTTTTTGCAATGGATCAATCATCGTTACTCGCGATGCGGCGGTAGATTGAGCAGCATAATAAATCCACCACACACTAAAGCCGTCATACGTTTGACCGCCGGTGAGTATCTTGTCATTCCCAGCATTCAAGTCCATGTTGTGCAGACGGAACCAGCCGTGGCCGGGATAATCCGAGTTGGTGCTGACGATCATCTTGTCTGCCACAGCGGTAGGCTCACAAGACAGATGGCCGGGATACGGTGCGCCTTCAAGGATTCTCGCGTTGGTTCCATCGGCATTCACTATCATCGAAAGCGTGTAAAGGTTATTTCCACCAGTCTCCCAGCATTCACGCATGAACCCTATCTTTGTGCCATCGTTGCTGAACTCTGGCATGAAGTCCCAGCCGTCATAGCCATAGGCGCATTTGGCGTTCTCCTCTCCGGTCAGTTGCGTCAATCCTGAGCCGTCGAGAGAAGTCACAGCAATCCCCAAGTACCATTTCCGCAAGCTTGGGGACCACCGCTCAATTGAGAAGGCAATCTTTGACCCATCTGGGGACCACGACGGCATTGTCACTAGATAAGGCGTACTGCCGTTCGTGTCCGCAGCACCCTGAATTACGACTTGCTTGTTCTGTCCAGAAGTATCGGCAATGACGATCTGAGAAGAAACGTATTGCATGTATCCGCCAACATAGTTGTCGCTTGGCGAACCTACTTCGTGCTCGTACACAATGTGCTTACTGTCCGGAGAAAACTGCGGCCATTCGTCATAGACGCCATCGCCGGATTGATTTGATGTTAGCTGAGTAATAGCGCTGCCATCAGATGCCGCCGTGTAAACGTTCTGAGTGTAGTAGTAAGCCGAGGAATCAGTAAGCGACGGCATCGCGAATACTGCATGTGCGCCGTCATTCGAGAGCGCAATGTTATAGATCGAAGTTTGTAATGGCTGGCCGGATGAATCATTGATTGCATTTTCCGTAAACGACTGATCCGGGTTGATTGTGCCGAGCATGGGCGTGACAGTCCACAATGGAGTGGATTGGGTTGAGGCTTGTCGCAGGAAAGCAAACTTCGCAGACACAGAAACCGTCGCACTAGCCGATTTGGTTGTGTCTGCCACGCTTTGCGCTACAACGTGGAATGTGCCAACTTGCCATGGTGCTTGATACAGACCAGCACTTATCGTTCCGCCGTTGGCTTCCTGAATGCTCCAAGTGACCGGGATGTTCGCCGTGAATTGCGCGGTTTGTCCCACGAGCGTGCTCGCAGTGGTCGTATTCAACTTGACCTGTGTTGCTGGCGGTGGAGTTCCACCAGTAGTGCTAGACCCACCACAGGCGGCCAACAATACGAGCAGCGCAATTGTTATCAGCGCTGCCAATTTACGCATGGTATGAGTTCTCCTAGGAGGAGAGGACGCAGGTGGGTCGAGAGAACGGCTCGCCTTGCGTGACCTCTCACCGCAAACACTTTGCTTTACAGAATGAGAATTAGCGTTCGTTGCAGGATTGTTCTCCTGGGAAGGCTGAGCTAGTGGGGGAGGCAAGCGAGTCTAGCGGCTACACAGTCTCCGCGGTAATTGTAGGAGTGTTGCTGGTCGCGTAGCGCTCGTTTGGGGATCAAAGTGTATGGGTACTTCCCGTTATGGGACCGATCCACGTACGGAACAGTTCGGCCCCTCTCGGCGAATCCGTTCTGACCCGTTTCGACACAACGGAGAGCGCTCTAGGCAAACCTTACCTTTACAGGATTAGGGAAGAGTTGCCCGTGATCCGCCCAGAATTCATCGGCGTTGCTGAGAAACCTTCGAACCTACAGATGCAAACTACTTGCATCACCATCGACATCGACTCTGATATCTTGCCGATGTCTGGAGGTGGGCGGTTTGGAAGATCAAGTCCTAGCAATGCTCCGTCGCCAACTTGCGGACATTATCTTAGGGGCGGTTTTCCTGTTTATCGGATTGGCAGCTTGCTCCATCGCTGCCATTCGTCGACGGAGCGGAGTACGCCTCTTTATCTGGCTAGGAATCTGGAGCGCACTGTACGGAGCCGGACTGCTGGCTCAATCCCCAACGGGTGCGGAAGCGAGCACGACTTCATAAATACTTTCGCTTGGATAGCTCGCCGTCGAAGGGCGCTGGAAAATAAAGATGGAGATCAACGAATTTTACGGCGAGTCGTTCGACGCTGGAAAAAACGGGACGGGGAACATCAGCTAGGCACCTGTGACAAGGCCCGCAGACTGTTTCGGAGGTATTGCCTGCCGAGTGTGGTATTCGGCGTCGACCGTCATCTCTGCCATTAATTTTGCCTTTGGTAGTTCACGCTGGTGTTAATATTCCTCGCTTTCTGTCTAGGGACAACGTGCACGGCACGAGCGCCACTCGAGCTTGTCGTTTGATGAGCGATGTCCTACGAATGCTTTGACGAGCCTCCTTGGCAGGTAGCCGATCATCGAAGTGCAACTTGCGAGATTCGAAAGCCAAGCCCTCCTGTAGCGAACTGACAGATACTCAAGTTTTGTACGAAAAATTCCAGGAGGTTTTGATCACGCCCAGGAAAAGGTCTCTTCTCGTGAATATCTGATGACTTTTCGCAGCCTGCAAATCCAAACCAGGGCTTCGCAGCGTACTCAAGGTCGTAGACAGGTCCGATCTTGACTGCTGCGGCGTGGCGCCGCGTCTCAGCGGTCGAGTTGACCATCGACGACGTCTACTAATTTCACATTCAAGAGGAAGCCAATGAAACGACACACCCTCCTGGTGGCCTTCGCCATGGCGCTGCTCATGCTGATTCCAGCCAGCATGCTCGCATCCAGCCACCGTGAAGCCCCCATTGCCGCACTCGATCACAGTGCAGACGTAACCGACTGGTACGCCTTCGTCAGCTACGACCACCCTGA
>DATMQI010000255.1:0-11829 GCA_035567135.1 Terriglobales bacterium | reverse complement strand
CCTTCTTCTTGGCTTTCTTTGGCACAGAAGGGAATTGTACAGTATCCCCTGTCGGAACGCAGAAACCTCAGTGACGAATGAACATCTTCGAGCTGTGGAACAGTCCCATGCTTTCCATGACGCGCTTGCGGCTTTCCTCAGATCGCTCTTTTGCATGCCGGAGCATTTGCTCAAGTTCACGGTGGAGTTCGTCAATGCGTTGCTGCTCGTTTTCGAACTCCAGATCGAGTCTGTGCGGCTTTTTCATGTCATCCTTCGAGAATGAAAGCAGGGACGCAGCTCGCCTACGTTCCCTGCTCCCCCAGATGGGGTATGGCGGGGGAAGCTACCTGTGCAAGTAGCCTCCCGACCCTTTACACCGCCTTACCTTGGAGCGTTTATCTCACAGGCGATGGGGGGCTGTCTGTGACGGATGAACATAGTTGGCCTGTGGAAAAAGGCGGCACTCCGAACCCTGTCCCCAGGTCAATGAGCGCTATGGCGATGTTTCGCCAACAACTATCCAATGAACACATTCGGACGAATGCGTGGGAAACGAATGAAGGCCCCGTTTCCGCTCTTTGAGGGAAAAGGGAAGCGGGCCCCCGACGAAGGGTGGGGGGAGACAAAGATTATCCCACAGGCTTGGGAGGAGAGGGAGAGCCGTGGGTTAAGCAGTTCTGGCAATTGCATCGGTAGGGAGGGTGATTAGGTACGATGACGTGGCCGCAACTCATACAGAGGAACCATTCCCCGTCGGACATCGGCCGCATCAGATTGAAGTTGTGGATTTCAATCCAATATAGGCATCGGATCGCATCGGGCATCGGAGTGCGGGTTTGGTACTTTCTCCCTGCGACCAGTGGCCGCTACCTGCGTGCATGGCGGGTGTGGCGATTGGATCATGAGACAAGAACTGGGAAACATACTAAGAAGCCTCTACAGCGCGGGCTGTATTTCGTTGTAGCTGAGGGCCACTCAAAACCTCGGTGGCAGGGTCAGTGAGTGAAATGGCGATTGCCGCCAACAACCGCTTGTGCTGGGTGACATGACGTTGAGTCAAAGCCTCCGATGCCGACGCAGCCAGAGTCGTGCGCGGGATTCTTGTTTCGAGATGTGCTTGATCCCAAAGCGACGCTCGTCGCCCCAAACAAAAGGCCAGCATCGAACTGCTGGCCCTGGGGAAGAAACGGATCGAACTCTGTCATTTACTGCAAGTCTCGCTGACCATCTTGAGATCGGTTACCCGCAGATCGCCGTACTCTTCTTTGCCTGCCGCCTTCTCCACGTGGCCTTCTTTCTTTTCCTCTGCTTTCTCTTGTGCCTTGGATTCACGGTGAGCGGAACCGGTTAGCGTCACCTGATGACCGACATGCTCATCGAGCTTAACGCTCTTACTGGTCACGTCCCAGGTCTTTCCGTCTTGGCCCGTAATCGACAATTCGCCAGGCTCATGGCCTTTCTGCAAACAACCGGTCACCGTCTTGCTGGCGGTCGCAGGCTTCTGGCTTTCCTGTGCGGTGGCCTTTGTATTGTCCTCTTTCGCGGTTTCCTGAGCTAAACAGACCAAGGTTGTCAAACAGGTGAACGCCAGCGTAGCAAACATCAGTCTTTTCATTTTTTCTCCTTTGGCCAGAACTGGACTTCCGAGTTCGGACGAGAGACAAATGAACGAAGGGCTGGTTGAAACCGAAATTTCTGAACGTTGAAAAGGGCGGGCGTGAGGGTCAAACGTCGCCAAACTGACCGGCACTAACCCATGCCTGCCCCACGAACGGCAGTCCGCCCTCTCCGGGGGACGCCGAGTAACGGCAGTTTGCACGATACTGCTTCCCCGAATGGTGTGACTGTTCAAAATTGCTCACTCTTTGAAGACAATCTGAGGACTTTTCACATGCGTCCTGTTCAGATTCCCGCTCGCCCGCGCTCCGCCAACACGCGAATCTGTGGGCCAATGAGCTCAATGGCGATTTTGCCACAGTTACGCAATCGTCCAGTTCAAGGGGCAAACAGCAGTTGCCATTTTGGCTCGCTTTCCGCCAAAGGTACACGACGGGCTAGACTCCTCAGCATCGAATCTCTTGTAGAACCAACAAGTTGCACGTCGAGGCAGAGGGCCACTTAAATGCACCAATTGAATTGAGTGAGCATCCTTCTCCTCTTTCAGATTTCCTGAAACTAAGGCAGCCCATCTGAAGTTCTCTCCTCTTAGCGAACTACAAACCCTACAACCTTTAAGGAGGTTGATATGTTTGCACGCAATGTCTCTTTCCATCTAAAGTCGAATATGCTGTCCGATTACACGCGAGCTTTTGAAAAAGACGTCCTGCCTTTGCTGCGTAAGCAGAATGGTTTTAAGGACGAGATCACCTTCTGCGGCCAGGGCGGAGTCGATGTGACCGCGATCAGTATCTGGGAAAACAAGAAGGATGCCGACAACTACAACACCAATACCTATCCGCAAGTGTTGAAGACGCTGGCAAGATTTATCGAGGGAACGCCCCAGGTTCATACCTTTGACGTTGTCACCTCGACCCTCCAGCAGCACGAACTCGTGACCGCGTAAAGACACTCTGAGTTGGTTGGGAGCGAGAAGGCGGAGTTACGTCCGCCCTTCCCGCGCCACCAACCCGCATGCAAGGTCGAGTGAGTGAGCGTGCCTCTCCTCTTTTAAGGTTTCCTGAAAGAGTTGTTTGACCACAGACAGTAATCAGCCGTCCAAAGGAGATGCGGCCATGGACTCCCCAACCGTGTTGTGTATTGACGACATTCCACAAGCCTTGGAACTTCGCAAAGCGACTCTAGAATCTCACGGCTATTGCGTCGAGATCGCGTCGAGCGGCTACAGCGCGATGAAGACGTTAGAGGAAACGTCGGTGGCTGCGGTTCTACTGGAGTACAAACGGGAAGGCATCGACGCAGAAGCCGTAGCCTGCCATATTAAGCAACAGTTTCCCAACCTGCCGATCATCCTGCTTTCAGCGTACGCCGAGTTACCCGAGCGAATCTTGTGGCTGGTGGATGACTACGTGATGAGGAGCGAACTGCCCGAAGGGCTGGTGCGCATCATCGAACGAGCGACTCACCCAGGCAGGCGCGCACCTCTCTCTAGCAAACGGTATCCGCGTGGTGGGGCAGCAGCTTAGGCCATTTACACTCACGAACCCCTCGTCAATGACGCGAAATGGCGATACGAGGCCAACGATCCGATTCAAGGGTTTGGAGCGTATGCAAGTATGAACCGCAGGAGTGATAGTGGCCGGATTGCATTCGGTGGTCGAAAACCACCACTTTGGCTGAGTGCGGCCAGAAACTACGAAAAGCCGCACCTCGGCGATTCTAGTAATTCTAGCATCCCCCATGAAATGAATGAGCTGCGACGACTCCTGTTTCGCGCCTTTGGCACGGCACTTGCGCAAAACATCCGCTATGTCCGCCAAAATCGGCATCCTTAAATAGGTAGCGGAATCTAACGCCCACTTTGCCTACTTCCGAAACCGAAACCAAAGGAGTACTTAAAATGAAGAAATCAAATCATGCAGTAGTAATCCTAGTACTTGTGACCCTAGCGCTCGCGGGCTGCGGTTCGAACTCGCACCTGGTTGGCAATATCAACGGCAACTGGGCGGCAACGCTAAGCAGTTCAGGACCAGACACATTTGCCTTCACTACGCTATTGACGGTAAATGCTGACGGTTCACTGGGGTCGAGCCACTTTACTTTCACAGTGAACAACACATCGTGCTTCCCATCGACGACGACGGAAACAGGGTCTTTCACCCTGCAGGGGAACTTCAACGGCCAGGTGTCGGGAAGTTTCCAATACACCATCAAGGGAGCGGAGGGCAACATTCTGGGTCTGAACGGAACGGTGAGCAACGGACAGATTACCGGAACCTGGACCCTATCAGGAGCAATAGGTTGCAGCGGAGACGGGAACTTCACGATGATACCGGCCGCCTAGGAGTGATATGGCGATATTGCAACAGCATCGCACCTGGGGCAAACTGGCAGCGGTATTTGATTTGCTGCAAAGAGGAGTAGTTCATCGGGAATGGTTGAGCACAAACACCACTCCGTGTTCGTAGACCCCGCCGGTTTCCGTAGTGCCGTAGAGGTTGCCCGCCGTGTCTCGGATCAGGGCGGCGAAAGGATATGCCCCGTCCGCCTCGGTGAAGCTGTGGAGTATGGTCTTCGTTCCGGTCGTATCCAGCTTGAAGATCGTACCTCGATCGAAATCGCCGCCGTAAAGCGTGGTGCCATATAGGTTGCCGGCCGCATCCCGAATCACTCCGCCCAACACTCCCGACCCGTCCGTTCCTCCAGTAAAGCTATAGAGCACAGTCTCTTTCCCAGAGTTATCCAGCTTGAAGACCGTTCCTGCCCCGGAACGGCCTCCATATTCAGTGGTGCCGTAGAGGTTGCCCGCCGCGTCCCGAACCAAACCGGCGTAAGGATATTCACCGTCCGGCGTGCCCGCGAAGCTGTACAGTACCGTCTCCGTGCCAGTGGCGTCCAACTGGGACACCGTACCGTGTCCGCAGCCGCGGGTTCGACACGCAACGTCGCCGCCCTTGTAAGTGGTCCCATAGACTTTCCCCGCCGAGCCGACGACTAAACTGCCGAAGGGTTCTGATCCGTCCGCTCCCCCCTTAAAACTGTGCAAGACTGTCTCCCTGCCGGTCCCGTCTATCTTGAACACTGTTCCGGCATTGAAGGTGCCTCCGAGGCTGGTCGTGCTGTACAGATTGCCCGCCGCGTCCCGCAGTAGGCCGGCGGCAGGTTCTGCCCCATCAACTCCTCCCGTGAAGCTGTGCAGAATTGTTTCCGCGCCGGTAGTATCTACCTTGAACACCGATCCGCAGCCCCCGAAGCATGAAAGTGGCGTGAAGAGTCCGCCATCGATGGTGGTACCGTAGAGGTTGCCCGCCCGGTCTCGAATCAAACCCGCGCCGGGATAGCTGCCGTCGGGCGAACCACTGAAACTGTAGAGAACCGTCTCCGTCCCGGTGTTGTCTACCTTGAACACCGTTCCGTTTCCGGAAGTGCCCCCCGCCGCCGTCGTGCCAAAAAGGTTTCCCGCCGCGTCTCGGATCAACCCTGCGATGGGATATCCCCCATCCGTCCCGCCAGTAAAGTTGTAGAGCACGTTGTACGTCTGAGCTTGGGCCGATGAGGCCACCATTATGCCCGACCACAGCGCCGCCAGCGCTAACCCAGCAATTGCCATGCGCCGACGTGCCCTCGGGATCCGGTTTCCCTGCTTCACTCTGCTTGTCATACAACAGCCCTCCATTTTGTTGCCGTCGCTCATTCGGACAACGCCGAGATCAGTTGGTCAGGTGGCATTGCCAACCACTGTTTCATCTCGGTATCCAGCATTGGCCGCCACTGATCTCACCTCTTCAACGCGACAATGCTAACGCAAGTCCTGCGCCGAGTCTCGCTTGACTAACGAAATCAGGCCATTACACGGTTTGACCTGGGTCAATGAGCGCTATGGCGATTTATCGCCAACTGACGGGCGTGGTGTCTAATGTTGTGGCGGCGGTGCTGGCACACGCTTATAGCCCCGCTGTACAAACTGGCTTCCTTGCCATTGATAAGTAACCACGTCAAAGCTCTTCGCACAGCAATTCGGGCTGCCGTCGTCGCTTCGTCCAGTAATTGTTAACGTGAGTGACTTCTCGTCGAACGTCGCGCCCGTTCCTTCAGCGTGAGAGTCGAAGACAAACTGCTGGGTTATGACTGGATGGGCAGCACGAACTTCGAATACTTGCACAACGCCTGTGCTCATGCAACTAACGCCACAATCCGTCCAATCTGTCATGACCAAGGCATGCTGCCCACCGCCGCCTTCTTCGTGGTCAAGACAAGAAACGTGGTCGAGTCTGACGGACTCATGATCGAAACCAGAATTCCGCACATATCTCCCATTCTTCAAGCGTGCCCTCCAGCCCGCGTTTTCGCCGAACATGTGGATGTTGCGGAAGTCGACGCTGCACATCGGCAGCGTTGCGTCCCAGAGCACGATTTGGTGCGGAAACGTCGACGGCAGGAACCCTGCGAGCATCTTGCCCGACCGCCGTGCAGGTGAGTCCGACAAATCTCACCTTCCCGTTTTCCATGTTTCGGTGCAGCACAAAGTCGTAGGTCTTGCCATTCGTCGGCTCTCCTTCAAAAAGCCGCGATGGGCTGTGGATGGCCAACGCGACGACAGAACCCTCAGTAAAATCGGCGAGGGCGGGAATGGCCGATTCGACATGCACGGTCAAAGCGAATCTCGGGTCGACATCAACAGGTGTGACCTGCCCTGAAAAACTCGTGAGAGGGACGACGGCCTGCACGGTCGCTCGGAGGTGAATCTCATCCTTGGTGTGTTGCTCTTGGCCTGCGGCGCACGCCGAGAGGCTTATGGCAAGAATGGCAAGTAAACGAAGCATGGCGCGTTGCGGACTAGGCCGACTCTTCATGATACCTGTTGTTAACAGGCCATTTCACTCGGTGGCGATGTTTCGCCAAGTGTTGGGGGGGGCAAGTCGGGTACTCCGGCCAGAAAAGAGGCCGGACTCAGTGATCGAGTCCAGCCGGAGATTGAACCGGTCGTGAGGGTCGAATGACGTACAGTCGCTAACCCATGACCGTGTTCCGTTTCATTGAAACTAGAAGCAGAATACCCGCCGCAGGGTTTGGTAGCTGGTCAATCTTGCACACTTCCAGGGGAAATGAACAAACGAGTTATTGAACAGCCGATTAGCCCCCTTGGCGAGGGTCAATGAGTGCTATGGCGATTTATCGCCCATTAGTCCAAAGGGGCGTTCGCTCTACTCGCCCAGAGCCGTTTCGGGATGTCGGTTTTCACGGAAAGAGATAAAGCCGGCGTCAATGCCGCCTTTCCACTTCGCTGCTACGTTAAAACAAATGATCAGCGCCATCGCCGTCAGCCATCCAGTTAGCGCATAACCGGCAACCGAGCCCAAGAGGAAAAGCACGTTGTACAACACGTCAGTAGTGCGGTGGAAATGGAAATTGAAACTGAAATTAACCATGGGTGCAACTATGCCGACAGGTAGAGTGAGGTACTCAGCTTTGCTGAAGCAGTACGTGACCCAGAATGACGCTCCGAATATTGCATGAATTGCGGCCACGACTCTGGCAATTGGCTGAATCCTCAAAGCCATGATTTTCATTTCAGCACCCCGCACAGTATACGGTTTGCGGGATGGTTGACGTTATCAGGCCATTGCACTCAAAACCCCTGCCCTCGCAACGCGGCAGCTCAGACGCAATTCCATAGGTAAACAGCCTTACCTGCAGCCGATGCCTCCCGCGACAACTGAACGAGACCTTCCATGATCGGCTGGACGTCGCTTGGCTTGCAGCGCAATTCGGCGGTTGATGCCCACTTCTCGGACGAAGTTAGGATTTCTTCTTTCGTCATCTTGGCCAGAGCCTCAATCATGGGTTCTGGGAGTCGGTGAACCAATCGTTCTCCACCGTCGACAACGAGCAATGCCGGGAATGCATCGATTAGCACCACGTCCCACTCAGTACCTTGCATGATGGCCCATAGCGTGGATAGCTCAAGTGCAGTGAAACGCTGGTACTGCCTCCGATGAGCAAAAATATCTGGACTGGCATCGTACTTTAGGGCCTGCTGATCATCGCTAGCGACATAGAGTTCTGCCAAGATTCCCATACTTCCTCCGGTCGCTAATTCTCCACTGCGGTGGTAAGTGTTGTAAACAGGCCATTTCGCTCACTGAGGGGTTTGAGCGTAATAGGGATATATCGCCAGCCATCATGGGTGGCAATTCTCTACGGGAGCAGCGGCCATGGAATATTGCGATCCTTGTCAGGTCTAAGCTGCTGCCGGGCAGGAATGCTATGATGGCTGGCGCGACATGGAAAGATTATGGGTCGAGAAATCGTGCGTGTTCCTCCAGGCTTCAGACATCCCACGAATGCGAATGGGGATCCGGTTCCAGGCGCACACCTTGCAGTTCTGTATGGAACTGACGCCCGCGACCGTACTGCCTACCAGATATACGAGAATGTTTCAGAGGGGAGCCCAGAGAGTCCCGTGTTCAACTCATTAGCAGAACTGGTTTCCTGGCTAATCGCGCAGGGCGTTTCTCGCCAATCGGCAGAAGCCTTTGTTGAAGGGGGTTCTGCTCCATCCTTTGCAGTGCAGCTGCCAAAACGAAAATAGACTACGTCTTACACCATCGCTGGCAGCGCCCACTGGTGCAACCGAGTTCAGGATTAGGTAACGATGTGTCTTAGTCGCGTCGCTGCTGAGATGGCGTGAGGCCAGCCGATGGAAACCATCTTAACTTTTGAAATCAGGCCATAGCGGTCATTGAGAAGTGGCCGATCCGGGTCAGTGCGATGGCAGGCAGGAAAAAGCCCTGACTCCGATCCCCCCTTACCGTTGAAGTCAGGGCGCCATAGTGCTCTTAATCCTTCGGGTGGGGAGAACGTTAATCCCATCAGAATGCGATGACAAGAGCCTTTTGGCTCTGCTACCCAATTGTTGTAATCAGGCTTTCAATCCCCCCGTTAGGGGTCAATGAGTGTTAAGGCGATGCTTCGCCAATAACCGCATAACTTCCGGTTTGCCGACTATATGGAGACAATTGCGCGAGGCGGCCCGGCGATCGTTCCAAACTGCTGCTATTCAGGGAAATCGCGCCTCACGGCAGTATCAAAGTCCCGCTGTCGAGCGTGCCAAGGCTCTCTGTTTAGTTTGTCTGGGGCGTCGCCGCTTGGACTCAATGAAAACGCCAACATTCTTCGCCGGCATGGGTTCCGCAAACAGGTGTCCCTGGGCTGACCCACAACCAGCTAACGCCAACAGTCGATGTTGTTTAGTTGTTTCTACCCCTTCAGCGACCACTTTAAGATCTAGATTACGCGCCAAACCGATGATTGTCTTAACAATGGCATAGTTTTCGGCATCCATCGTTGCAACGAACGACTGATCGATTTTTAGGGTGTCGACTGGAAAACGACGAAGATAACTCAGGGAAGAATAGCCCGTGCCAAAATCGTCGATACTCAGCTTCACTCCTAAAGTCCGCAGCCGCGACATGGTTTGGCCGGTCGCCGCAACATCGTTCATCGCCAGGCTCTCGGTGAACTCGATGGTTATGCACCGCGGATCCACCGCACTCTCTTCCAGTGCATCTTTGAGGTGCCCGATAAAACCAGCGTGAGAGAAATGCTTTGAGCTGATGTTGATGCTGACATATAGCGGCGGATCAGCAGGATAGCGCTGTTGCCAACTCGCCGCCTCCAAACACGCCTTCTTTAGAACCCAGACACTAATAGGAACAATCAGACCGCACTGTTCTGCTAAAGGGACAAAAGTGCTTGGTGGTATCGAATTCGACCCCAAGGGCTGCCACCGCAAGAGTGCCTCGAAGCCCTGCACCGCCCCCGTATCTACTGCGACGATTGGTTGGTAGTGAAGTGCCAGTTCTTCATTTTCGAGAGCATATCTCAGCTTGGCTTCCAGGAGAAGGCGACTCATGACTTGCTCATGCATCACGCGGTCAAAGAGCTCACTGCAAGCCTTGCCCTGGCTTTTCGCACGATACATAGCGATATCGGCATTCTGAAGCACCGCCTCCGCATGTACCTCTGGTGATGTCAGCGCGATGCCAATTGAAATGCTCTTAAAGACCTCATGTCCCTCTAGTAGGAACGGTTGTGCAAATGAAGACTGGATTCTCTCGGCTACACGGATGGCATCGCTCGGGTCGGCAACGTCCTCCACTAGAACCGTAAACTCATCTCCGCCCATCCTCGCTATCGTGCCGTCGCTGCGCATGCATGCCCGAAGTCTGTTGCTCACTGCTTTGATTAAAACATCACCGGTTGCGTGGCCATAGCAGTCATTGACGACCTTGAAGCCATCGATATCAATGAAAAGGACTGCCGCGGCCAGGTGTGGATGCCTTTTCATCCGATTCACGACGCTTTGCAGACGTCCCAAAAACAAGGCCCGGTTGGGAAGGCCGGTGAGCACATCGTGGGTAGCGTTAAAAAGCAATTCTTCCTGAGTCTGTTTCCGTTCTGTTATATCTCGGGCATTGTAGACGATGCCGCCGATATTCTTGTGCTGAATCAAGTTTCGAACCACGCACTCGAAATGGAGCCACCTTCCGTCTGCATGTCGCAACCGGAACTCAACGATCGGATTCTGTCCATACGCTACCGAGCGCGACCCCGTGCTCATGGTTTTCGCGAAATCGTCCGGATGTACTAGGTCGGTCATGTTCGTTCCCACGAGACTGTCTCCATGCACCGCTAGAACGGTCTGAACGGAAGGACTAGCGTACTTGATTTGGCCCCAGGGATCGGCGATAAGAATGATGTCGGTTGACTGCTCGGTGAGAGCGCGGAAGCGCTCTTCGCTGTCTCGCAGGGCGTTGCGTTCGGTTTCTTGCAACTGGCCGACGTGCTCTTGTTTCTGGAGCCGGAGAAAAAGTATCAGGATGGTCGTAGCTGCCAATATGGCCGCCGCCAGAAATTCGTTTCTAGCTCTCAGACCAACACCTTGGGCCCATTTGTCCTCGCTTTCAATGGCAATCTGCACTTGGTGCTGCATCAAGTCGAACTGGGGGCTGACCTCCTGGATATCGACCTGCTTTGCCTCGTCAAAGTCCCTAAATTGCATCATGAACCATTGCCGGCCGGCCGACGTGATGTAGCTGTCCAACGCTGGCCAGACCTTCTCTATGGTAGCGGTGTGATAAGCATGAAGGTGTGCTGCCAGTACTGCTTCGGGCAGTGCGTGTCTTGCCTCCAGCATCTCTATGTCCGCTTCGGGGGACAGGTTCTGCTTTTGCAAGGCTGTCAACGTAAGATTGTTGGTATCTCGCGTAAGAACTGCAATTTGATTGAGAATTACTTGGGCAGAGCGGGCTTCGTCGATCTGACTCCTGTGAAACCAAGAGAGAGCGGCCAAGACGGCGATGGCCGTCACGAGAAAGCCAAATACAAAGGGCAATTTCGGACGTGCTACTAGACTCCGAGACTGCGGGCTAAAGGTTCTCCGCGTAGCCCTGAACATTTTGACCATGAGGAACCGAACAGAGCTCTTCGCAAGTGCATCCTCCGCACGAAGTAATCCTTCAAGAGCCTCGAGGCTGGACTCGCGGCCATCGGTAACGACAGTGGTTTTCGGCGTCTCCAATGCGGGACCCCACAACCCAAATATGTGATTCTCTCTTACTGCCGAGGGCTGAACACCTTACGAATGTAATCAAGATTCCGTTACCTTTAGACTCGCTCATTTCGCTAGAGAGTGACCCTTTTGGTGGGCACACTTCGTTGTGAGTGGACGTTCGATTCGGAGTGCCGATCAGCGGTTCTTCGGCGGACTTCCGAAACCGAGCTTCCCACAATTTCGGAACGAGACTGGGCGAGTAACGGGCAAACAGGAAGTAAACCGCCTTTGAACGGAGCCGGGGTTTTGCACACGGAACGGGCATGGTTTACGTAACCAGATGGGACGAGAAGGCCGGCCTCCGACGGGATGCTGTAGGCTCCCAAGTTATCGACGCGCTCGAAGCGCAAGAGATAAAGGAGACCGGCAATGAAAAAGATTAGCACCGTAGTGGCAAAGCAGAGCAAGAAGTTTCCCGAGCAGAAACTGACGGTCGGTTTGGACCTGGGGGATCGATCGAGTTGGTATTGCATGTTGGAGGAAGCGGGGGAAGTAGTGCTGGAACAGAAGGTAGCGACGACTCCGAAGGCCATGAGCGAGGTGTTCGGAGCAATGCCGCGCAGTCGGATCGCCCTGGAGACGGGGACGCATTCGCCGTGGGTGAGCCGGATGTT
>DATMQI010000254.1:0-9414 GCA_035567135.1 Terriglobales bacterium | reverse complement strand
AAGGAAGAAATCCTGTTTGACGGCTGCTTTGAACGCATGAAACCTATTCTTGCGATTCCTGAGACTGGTTCCGGCTTGACGCGGCTCCGCCGCTACGTCCTGCGTGCGGCCGAGTTCCTAGTATCAGAAGAGGGTGCGGTCATGGCTCGCGTCCTTACTGGTATCCACGAGGATAAGCGACTCAGGCAGGCGTTCCTGGAGAGATATGTCAAGCACAGACGTCAGATCCAACGCAGAATCATCGAAGACGCTATTGCGTCCGGCGAACTGAAGTCGGGGACGGACCCAGAGCTGCTGATCGACGCGCTTACTGGACCCCTGTTCTTCCGATGGCTACAGGGACACGCTGCCCTTGATAAAGCCTTTGCTAAGAACATTTTCGACAAAGTGATTCCCGGATTTCAGCCAAGGTGATTCAGCTGCGGCCCGAGAAAGGCCCTCGTTTCGAGGAACTCCACCAGTTCGTGGATGTCGGCAATCCTGAAGTTGGACCAAGTTGCCTCAGTGAACATCATTCGCATGCGGCTCGGTCACGAGTCGCTGGACGTGACGCTCGCCTATCTCAAAGGCAAGGATGCCGAATCCGAAGAAGCCCAGGAACATGCGAACAGCAGCAGTCTGGCGCTGTACGCATAAAAGTAGTGAACATCACGGCGGGAGATTTTTGGCGGAACCGTGTCGATGGGTTCGCACGTTCGCATTTAGGTTCCGCAGTTCGTATCAGCCCACTTGCAATGCGAGCATCGAAACCGAACCGCCATCTACGCCCTCAACAGGAAACGTGAGCGGCTCGGACGATATGCGAGAGCCGGCGACGTAAAGCAGCGGCAGATAATGGTCCGGTGTGGGCACTGCTAGTTCTGCTTCGCTGCCGAGCCGATGCTCGTAATTCACGAGCGGCTTGTACTCCCCGGCGAGGAGCAGCTCGCGGACCCGAGTTTCAAACGAGATCGCCCAATCGTACGGCTGCGGCGCGTGCCGTCCCCAAGCATAGGCATGCAGGTTGTGCACGACGTTGCCGCTGCCGAGGATGAGAATTCCTTCTTCTCGTAGGAGCGCCAGGCGCTCACCGACTTCGTAGTGGAACGAGGGTGGTTGCGTTTCATCAATGCTGAGTTGAACTACTGGAATATCGGCTTGTGGATAGACGTGGCGCAGAACCGACCAAGTACCGTGGTCGAGACCCCAGCGGTCGTCGCGGCGCACCGGCACAGGTGCAAGCAATTTCTGGACATGCGCAGCGAGGTCGGGATCGCCGGGCGCGGGGTATTGCACTTGATACAGCTCACGCGGAAAGCCCCCGAAGTCGTGGATCGTCCTCGGCGCGGTGCTCACGGTGACGGCTGCGTCTTCGATGTACCAGTGTGCCGACACCGAAAGTATCGCCTTCGGCTTCGGCAGGGTCGCGCCGATCGCTGCCCACCGCTGCGTATAAGAGTTCACCAGCAGCGCATTCATCGGATTCCCGTGCCCAATGAACAACGCCGGCATCCGCTCGGCCATCGTTGGATCGCTCGTCGTTACGCCGCCTTTTGCGCTTGGCCCGGCATCAAGCCTATTTGTTTCAGCATGCCCATGAGATCGTAAAAAAGATTCTCTTCCACGATCTGCCCCTGTTCGTTCCAGCGCGCAACGGTGCAGAAATCCACGTGGAAACTCTTGTTCGTAGGCTGGATCACCGTTCCGCCTGGCATCCTCATCGGACCTGTCATCGTTCCCCTGAAATCCGCCACAGTGCACGTCCATTCGCCTTGGGCCAGCATGATCTTGTATGGATTGTTGATGAGATGCTGGTCAGGGAACGTCTTGAAGAATGCAATCGCTTCCTGTTCGTGGGCGTCTACGCCGTGTGTGGGTGGCTGATTCGGCCAGCGCACGATGCAATCCTTCGCGTGATATTTCCGAAATGTTTGCAAGTCCTGTGCGTTCCACGAATCATCCAGTTTCTTCATATTTTGCAGATTTGTTGCAGCATCCATAATGCACCTCGTGTACCTTGTCGTCGAAGTATACGCTTCAATCTGATTCGAGAGGTCCTCAACCGTGCCTGCGAGCGGGCACTCCTCAGCCGAGGAAATGAGACGCTTCGTTACTCTGAATTTCCGACGTGCACACGCTGCAGTAGTTGCGCCTTGACCGGCAACAAATGACCGTGCTGGTCTATTCGGCTTGCCAGCCTAGAACGTGGTGCGCGTACCAAACCCAACCACAATTCATTAAGATAGAGCGCAGCGCGTATAAGGGACGAGGCCTGTTGTGAGTTGTTCATGGGCATTGAACCTTACCTTTCGCCTGTCTCGCTCTTCCCTGCAGAGGTGTCGCATGGACAGCAAGTTCGTTCCCGCACAATTCCGTTCTGCCATAATCGCAGTCGTACTTGTTCTCTCCTCTGTGCCGCTCCAGGTTCGAGCGCAAGCGGTGTCACTCGATGCGGCAAAGCTGCCACGCATTGGCACCGTCGATGAGCGATTCGCTTCATACAACATCGAAATGGCGGAGGTGACCGGCGGGAATTTTTGGAGGCCGTACCACGGCCAGAGCTCGGCGGCAGGCCAGGCGACACAGCCCGCGCAATCTGCTTCGACCCCGGCCGGCATGAACCCTAATATGTATCAATATCGCCCGCCTATCGATCTCACGAACCCCAGTCTGCGTAAGCTCGCGGGAGCGCTTGGTCCTGCCTACGTGCGAGTGAGCGGAACTTGGGCGAACTCGGTTTATTTCGCGGATTCAGACAATTCACAGGAGAAGGCACCCGCGGGATTCAGCGGTGTGCTGACACGAAAAGAATGGAAGGGCGTCATCGATTTCGTGCACGCGGTGAATGGCGAACTCGTGACTTCATTCGCGACGAGCGTCGGTACCCGCAATGCGCAAGGCGTGTGGACTCCAAAAGAGGCAAGTTTGTGGCTTGCGTTTACGAAGTCCGTTGGAGGACGAATCGCTGCGACCGAGTTCATGAACGAGCCGACTTACGCTGCCATGGGTGGAGCACCCAAAGGCTACAACGCTGCTGATTACGGTCGCGACATCGTGGTGTTCGGGCCGTGGTTGAAGCAGAATTCTCCCGGCACAGTCTTCCTGGGTCCTGGGTCCGTTGGCGAAGGGCTGTTCGCAATCGAAATGAGCGGAATGCTGCATAGTAAAAACCTGTTAAGAGCGACCGGCCCGGCATTCGACATTTTTTCCTACCACTTGTATGCCGCTGCATCGCAACGATGCGCAAGCATAGGCGACAAGGGCCAGACCACAGCGGCAGCCGCGCTCTCCGAGGAATGGCTTTCCCGTCCTGAGAAGATTGACGAATACTATGGGAGTCTTCGCGACCGCTTTGAGCCTGGGAAGCCCCTGTGGATCACCGAAACAGCCGATGCAGCATGTGGAGGCAATCCGTGGGCTTCAACCTTCCTCGATACGTTTCGTTATCTGGTGGAGCATGCCAGTTTGGCACGTCGAGGCGTGAAGGTCATCATGCACAACACGCTGGCGGCGAGCGACTACGGTTTGCTCGACCAGAACACTTTCGAGCCGAGGCCGAATTACTGGGCGACGTTATTGTGGCGCAAGCTGATGGGCACGACTGTGCTCGATCCGCAAGTTTCTGTCGCGCCCAACACCTATGTGTATGCTCAATGCCTCAAAGGCCACCGAGGGGGCGTAACGCTCCTGATCATCAACGCTGACCGGCAGCGCAGCTTCGATCTCAATTTGCCCACAGCCAGCGAGCGCTATACACTGACCGCAAAAAAACTCGAAGACACCGCAGTTGAGCTGAATCGAAAACCGCTTCGCCTCACGAGCAGTGGAGATCTGCCGCAATTCGAGGGCGAGTCCGTCAACGCTGGCCGCGTGAGCTTTGCGCCTACTAGCATTACGTACTTAACTATTGCAAACGCTGGCAATGCCAATTGTCAGTAGCTATCGCGAGAGGTATTGAAGTATGAGCGACAAAGCACAACAAGCGCAGAACGTACTTGCCAATCTGGAAACGCTACTTCCCGATCTGGAATCCGTTTACAAAGATATTCACTCTCACCCCGAGCTGTCGATGGAAGAGAACCGGACGGCAGGTATTGCCGCGGATCGTCTCCGGGCGGCTGGTTATGAGGTAACGACCGGTATTGGCAAGACGGGAGTAGTCGCTGTACTGCGCAATGGCGACGGTCCAACGATCATGCTCCGAGCCGATATGGACGCGCTACCGGTTCGTGAGGCCACAGGTCTGCCCTACGCGAGCAACGTAACCAGCACCGATCATGACGGGAAATCTGTACCGGTGATGCATGCCTGCGGCCATGACATGCACGTAACATGGCTGATCGGAGCGGCGGCATTGCTAGCGCAGAGTCGAAACGCATGGCGAGGTACACTGATGCCTCTTTTTCAACCTGCGGAGGAAACAGGGGTTGGCGCGCAAGCAATGATTGACGATGGGTTGTTTAAGCGCTTTCCAAAACCGAGCGCGATACTGGGACAGCACGTCATGGTCGGATCCTCAGGCGTAGTTAGCACCCGCTCGGGCGTGATCACCTCTGCGGGAGACAGCTTGCAAATCCGAATGTTCGGTCGAGGAGCTCACGGCTCGATGCCTCAATCCAGCATTGATCCAGTTGTTATGGCCGCCGCAACCGTGCTTCGCCTGCAGACAATTGTTTCTCGCGAAGTCTCTCCAACCGATGCTGTGGTTGTAACCGTCGGCTCTCTTCAGGCCGGTACAAAGGAGAATGTGATCCCCGACGAGGCAGTCATAAAGCTGAATGTGCGTACTTTCGATGAAGATGTCCGAAAGCGTGTGCTTGCTGCTATCGAACGCATCGTCAATGCCGAAGCAGAAGCGTCGAGGGCACCTAAGAAGCCGGAGATCACTCCGCTCGACCGTTACGCATTTGTGAAGAATGATCCAGAGGCGACAAAGCGTACTGTCGATGCATTTCGCAGCTACTTCCCTGCGGACCGCGTGAAAGACACTCAACCAACTACCGCAAGTGAAGATTTTGGCTCTTTTGGAACTGAGTGGCAGGTACCGTCTGTCTTCTGGTTTGTGGGCGGCACCGATCCCGAGACGTACGCCAAGGCTAAGAAGTCTGGCACAATTGCCGATCTCCCGACCAACCACAACCCGCGCTTCGCACCGGTGATTCATCCCACTTTAGAGGCAGGCGTAGAAACGCTGGTCGTCGCGGCTCATGCCTGGCTAGCTGCATGAACCAAGCTGGCGTTGGAACTCACGATGTCGTAACTACATTACTTGCAGCATTTGATATCGGTGGCACATTCGTGTTCGCTCTTAGCGGCGCAACAGCTGCAGTTAAGCACAGGCTCGATGTTTTTGGAGTCCTGGTCTTATGCTTCGCTGCCGGCAACGCGGGCGGGATCACGCGCGACGTGATGGTTGGAGCTATTCCACCGGCGGCAATCAGTGACTCACGTTATTTGGCTGTATCAATCTTGGCAGGACTAATCGCCTTCTTTTGGTATCCAATTATCGACCGGCTGAGCAGCCCCGTGTTGCTGTTCGATGCTGCTGGACTTGGACTGTTTTGCGTGGCTGGCGCGGACAAAGCGCTCGCTTTTCATGCAGGGCCGCTAGCGGCGATGCTGCTCGGCATGGTGACAGGCATTGGTGGCGGAGTCGTGCGCGACGTGCTCGTCATGGAAATTCCTACAGTGCTGCGCACCGAACTTTACGCAGTTGCTGCATTGTTGGGTGCCGCTGTTCTCGTGGGTGGAAGGATGTTAGGTCTGTCGTCTCATGTGGCGGCGCCAACAGGAGCGGCGCTCTGCATCGTTCTTCGTGTTATGGCGATCCACTACGGTTGGCACTTGCCAGTTGCGCGCATAAAGGCACCCAACTCTCCGCAGAGCAAAGACGACTTACGGCGCGCAGGAACTCAAAAGTGAGGTCCTCGGTTGCGTCAATGAGTACCATGTCCGAATTCGCCTCGGTCACGAGTCGCTGGACGTAACGCTCGCCTATCTCAAGGGCAAGGACGCCGAATCCGAAGAAGCACAGGAACATGCGAACAGCAGCAGCCTTGGCGCTGTACGCATAAAGCTTAAAGACATCCACAACGGGAGATTTCTGGGTGAAACCTAGATCTCCCGTTCGCGTCTTTAGACCGATAGGCTTAAAAGAACAGAGTGTCTGACGTTCACTGAACTTACACTTAGCTAGGAGTTCTATTTCCTTGAACGCTGAATCGAAGGCGATAGTCTCCCGGCGAAAGTCCCATGATTTTCTGGAAAACTTTTCGGAACGCTCCATAGTCCTCATATCCAACTTTCCAGGCAATCTCCTTCATGGCGAGCGATGAAAACTCAAGCGATTCGCGAGCTTTCCCTACGCGCAAATGCTGTACGTACTCTGTTGGCGTCAGACCTGTTGCCTTTTGAAATCGGCGCAAGAAGGTACGTTCCCCCATTCGGGCCTTTGCGGCCATCGTGGAAACACTCAGGCTGCTCACATCAGAGTTCTGAAGCCATTGCTGCACTTTGAGTATGGGTTCGTCGCCATGATGCAGCTTGGGCGAGAAGTTCGAGTAGAAACGCTGCTGTCGACCCGACACATCCACAAGAAAGAACCGGGCAGTTTCGAGCATATGGGCGGCGACCCTGCCCGACAACGGTCCGACCGGTGGATTCTTCCGCGAAGGCAAACCGTTACCCTGGTGACACGCACGGTTCGACACAACTGTTGTTCGGCTCCCGAGTTGTTGGCTATTGGGAAGTTAAGTTCCGGTTGGCTCGTCAACCGCTAGTGAATTTCGGAAGAGAGCCACAGACCCAGAGGTTGGCAACTTCAATGGAAAAATGTGCTGCAAAAACGGATTCGCTCACCATCGCAGCTGTTCTTAGTGATCAGCCGTTCCGTCCGACCACTCTCGCACCGGAACGAGAAACGTAGTCAAATGCTCCCACGTGTCATTAAAAGCGAAGATCGGAGAACCCGGCAGGCCCGCTCCCCATGCAGCAGGGTCGGTTCGTGAATAAAAAAACATCAGGTGGGGATGCCAGTGTCCGTCACGATCGTTCAAGTAGCCCTGCTTTGACAGCATGTAGCACATAGCTCCGGGCTCCATCGCGGACAGTTCTTTTTTGTCGATGGCGGCGATGATGGCCTCCATCATCTGAGCTTTTGTGCGCCCAGCCAGTATCAAGTCCGTCTTCTTGATCGTGCGCGGAAGGTAAGATCGTGCGGCTGCCGCATTTAAGCAGAGCGGAGCACGCCCCTTCGGATTCCAGAAGCCCGGGTCGTCGATTGGAGACGTCCAGGAACGTTCCACGATGCACACGAAGCCGTTTTTCCCCTGAATCGCAGTTTCGTAACCGTGACGTCCAAGAACCATGATCTCGGCGTCGCGTGAGATGGACTCCGGCGCCGCACTTCGCGCCAGCGCGATTTCAGCCTCCCGATCCTCCATCAGGTATTGGTCAAGCGGGGCCATGTTCGGATATGGTGTTTTGGTGTCTTGTGCTTGCGCCTTCCAGGCCGTGCCCAACACGACAACCAACGCGAAACTTCTCACTACAAACGTCCTGAGTCCCTTCTGTCTCATTGGTTTCTCCCAAGATCTGGATTTCCGTGATACAAACTCTGGGGCGTTCATTCTCGGACTGTTCGATAACAGGTTGATAGTAAACGCTCGCGGGTGCACTGATTTCCCTTCATGAGGAGTTCCTTGCACGCGCCCGGCCAGTCCCTACCCGACATATGTTGTCGGTTATGTCCGCCTCCCTCTTTGAGGTAGATATAGATGCGCAGGCGCACGACAGTCGGGCGGGCCGGACGACCCCCATCCACCGAAATCGTAACCGTCTGCCGTTAGAGGGCAGAGCGGCTAACACGGTCGCTACCATCTGCCGCTCCGAGCCAAGAGGCAGCAAGTTCTTCAAGAAAACATCGGCATCATCGACAACGTGCAGTAGTGCTGGAATCCCAGTTTGATTCCTGCAATCACAATCTTTTGCCCACACCATCTCGGGTGTTGGCGAGTATGGTTTTGAAATCGCATTAAACACCTGTTTTGCCGTTACGTAGTGAGTGGTCGGCAACCCTTCCCTAATCCGATAAGGTGAGGTTTGCTCGTCATCGGCCAGAATCGTCGGCAACTATTCATGGACTTCATGCGCCAACAGTCAGTGAGAAGTGAGTGACACGGTTGCCCAGGTGTCCAGAACTGCTCACTGCCGCAGGCCAACCCGGCGCAACAGGTCAGCGAAGCGTGGGTCGGAGCGCAAACCATACCAGAACGGGTCTACTGCAACATAGGGCATGGTAGCGGCATGCTCTTGGTAACTCATTTCAAGCAAACGGAACGCCTCATCGTTGTCGCCGAGGCCCGCATAAATTACTCCGGCGTGGTTTCAGTGCGCGCGATAATCCGTCCGCGATCGAGACGCTCATTGCGACGACCGCACGCCCAACTGGCTGTCGATCGCAGTACCGTCAGCTTACGTTTGCGCCCAAAAATCATGACCGTATCGACAGTTGTCGCAGGCTTGTTACCCATCACGTGGTCTACGCGCACTGGGGCCGAAGTGATGAAGCCGCTAAGAACGCCAGTACTCGCGGGCATGTCAGCTCTCTGCTGCATGTGCTGATTGTGACTCCAGTGGCCTTTACCTGGCTGCGAGAAAGAGAGCTCTCTGGAAGGGGGGCCCAAGAGTCGTAATGGGCGTGGTCGACGCCAAGCCTTCCTGGGCTGCGCTCTGCCGGACCTTATCTCATTGATACGTTTTGATACGTTTCCATTTGGTTCGTGTAACATGTCTTCCTCAGCAGAAGAAAGGGAGAAATGTAGAGGTTTCATTCTGGATTACAAGAACTTGAATATAATAAAGATATGGTGGCCAGGGAGGGACTTGAACCCGCGCCGCCAGCCTTTTCAGGGCCGTATTCTCTGAGCCTAAACCCTTTTTCACTCAACAACTTAATTCGTCAAGATGGCCGATTTATTGTGACCATTCTGTGACCAGCGCCGATGTTCGCCAAACCGTCGGCAATACACATCGGAGATTGTTGCCACAATTTTCGATGCGCTTGGATTTTAAAAAGAAAATCGTGTCATCGCCGTGATATCACGTTGTAATTACAAGGCACCGGTCGCATCGTAATGCCCTGTAAATAGCAGTAGGGAATACAAAGGAACCGACGCTCTGTGTATCGTCTGTGTATCGCGAGTTTTGACTTAAAACTCTCGAACCAGGCGATCTGCGATGTGAGTGAATCCCACTCGAGAGGAACCCGGCCGACTATCTGGCTTTATAGATGCCTAGTAAGAAATTATGATGGACTAAGGATCCTCTTACGCGACCAGCAGGATTTTCCCCGCGGCACCCTTTTCCGCTGCTGCGTGCGCCTTGTTCGCGTCTTTCAGTGCGAAACGCTGGCCAAGCGGGATCGACAGCCTCCCT
>DATMQI010000253.1:0-4063 GCA_035567135.1 Terriglobales bacterium | reverse complement strand
AATCGAGCGAGTACGCTATGAGCCCTCGCGTGCGTTTCTGTATGCGATTGCGTACCACGCGCTTGGTCGAGAAAAAGAGTCGGAGGCCGCATTAAGGGAGTTAATTGAGAAATACCATACAAGCATGGCGTGCCAGATCGCTCAGGTTTACTCTTTCCGTAACCAGTCCGAGGAAGCGTTCGGGTGGCTAGACCGAGCTTATGCCCAACGTGACAGCGGACTGATCGGAACGAAGGTGGACCCCCTACTCAAGAGCTTGCGCAACGACCCACGATTCGCCGCGTTATTGAAGAAGCTCAAGTTCCCGACCTGAAATATGGTCCTGCAGTTTGGCAACTGCGTGCTGATGGAGTAAGTGAAAAAACAGAAAATGCAATTCGAGTAACAGGGATCATCGCCTGCTGAAAGCGGTAACACACCGAGGGTTCCACATCTGCGGCCGCGCTCGATCCAACTATCGCTTAAGCTTGCAGTTTTGAAGCAAGGACGGCGTTTTAGCAGCCACGTCAGCAACACCTGCGATCAACTTCCAGGCTCGCTTCTTTCAGCTTCGAGCCTCTTGTTGACCAGAATGATTCGGGTCTGCCGAATAGGCGCGATTCGAACTTGAGGCCTCCTGCGTGACAAGCAGACATCTGAGTCGCTCTGTCAACAATCTGTTGATCTGGGCGCACGAATTTTCCTCTGAATCTCCACAAAAACTTCACAGCGTTTTCGCTGGAGAAAGTGCGACTGTAGAGCCACTCTGCAGAGAGGCGCGTCGGGCGAGCGTTGCCATGTACATGCTCTCGTCATAGGCGACCCGGTTTTTCCAGCAACGGAATGCGACACGGATCCATTTGAAGGCTAGTGCTCGCACCGCGGCGTGGTGTCCCTTACCCCGTTGGCGTTGTTGCTCATAGTAAGCGCGGGCCCACTGCGACTGCGCAATCGAGCGTCCAGCCCACTCGTGAAAGCTTTGTCGCAGAAACTTCGGGACTGCCCAACGAAAGTGCACCCACTTCTTTTTCCCACTCCTCTCAATCACAGGCGCGATCCCACTGTACGCCTGCACTTCTCGTGCGCTGCCATAACGCGCTCGCTGCGACCCAAATGCCGACAACAAGCGCGGTGCCAGCGCCGGACCCGCTCCCGGCAGCGAGTCGAAGATGAAAAAATCTGGATGCGCTGCCGTCTCTTCCTCAATCTTCCGGTCTAGCCCCCCGATGCCTTGGACCAAGATTCGAATCAGTTGAGCGATCACTTGCACCACTGCACTTTTAGCCTCGATCACCGCCCGATCGCGAATGGCCGGAACCGCTTGGCGGATTCCAACGATGCGTCGCTCGATGACTTCCTGGTCGCGACAATGGTGCTTGCAGAAGAACGTTCGAAGCTTCACAGGAGGAACTTTTTGCAACTCCTGCAGCGTCGGCCAGCGCTCCAATAACGCACACGCCGCTTCCCTGTCCAAGCGATCAAACCAATCCAGCATCTGCGGGAAGTAGATCTTCAAGTGGCTCGTCAATCGATTGATCTGCTCTGTCTTCTCATCCACCAGCTTGCGCCGTTCCTCCACCAGATTTTGCACGCGGCGGGTCGCTTCCGTATCTGGTGACAAACGGCGTAGTTTATCGCGATGTTTCAGCAGTAGATCCAGGAGCAGGTCGGCATCCCGCGGATCATCCTTGGCTCCGGATGGATATAGCGCCTCTCGCATATTGCCGGCCATCGTCGAAGGCACCGGGAAAAGGTGCAGCCGCTCATACTTGCTCAGCATAAACACCAGAGCACCGCGCGATTGTTCGAGCGCCACCGCGATCGGACCCTGAGCAAATCGTTGGCAGAGCTGGGCAACCCAAACCTCCACCGCTTCCGGGGCATGCTCCAACTCTCCGCTTTCACGCTTCTGCGAGTCGGCGGTTTGCAAACTCCACACATGCTTCTGATCTGCCCAATCGATGCCTACGAATGCAGCGAACAGCGGCTCGTGCCCACCTGATCTGCCTACTGACATGATGAATTACCTCCCTTCCTTGGTCATCGGATCGCACAGGCACTTTGCTCCCCGCGAAGCCCTTATAGTAGAGTCTTGGAATTCCAGACCACATCCGAGTGTTCATTTTGGGAACAAAGCACATCCCGCTGCTCGAGACTCTGCCTGAAAACATTGCATGTTTGGCGTTCTTATTCGTAGCAGGGGGATGCCTGTTGGCTGCGATTCTATCGAGCCAACTACCAACTCCATCCGCAGACTATTCACAGCGATTTCCACATCGCCGCGCGCCGCGACTGCTGTGGAAATCTCTTTCACGATCTGTTGTGCTGGGGTGACTATAAGGCGTTCTAACCAGCTGAACTACGCCCCCGCATGGGACAAATCATTCACCTTTATTATTTATGTACTATTTTTGCATCCCCGATGCCGTCTGGCTCCTTCAAGTGTCGTTCAATTCCCTGCTGTTCCATTTGGCCATGCCGTGACAGAGCAGAGGTCAAGGCACCCGGTTGATTAGTGACGGGAACGCGCATGTACTCGTTGATGTGAATCCGGGCGCGGGGAAAGTCGCCTTTGGATGTGATCGAGCGTCAACAAGGCCGCCGGACTCAAGATCGCCGGACTTCATTGTTAAACAGAGAGTAGACATTTCTCCTGTAACGTATTGAATTGGCGTCCCCGGCGGGATTTGAACCCGCGTTTGCGCCGTGAAAGGGCGCTGACAGACTGGATCACGTTGTAACTACAAGGCAGCGGTCGCAACGCAACGCCCTGTTAGGAACGACGAGGAACGCCAAGCCGACTTGTCGAGACCCATCGCCGAAAAGCTCCTGACTCTTCAAAAAGGGAGCGCACCAGCCACATCTACGCCGAAGCGACTAACAATACGAGGCACTGGGCTAGCAGGGAGACAACGAGCAGCGGAACACGGATGATTAACGATCTATCCCACGAGGCCTGTAGCTCTCGACCATTGTTGAGGCTTTCTCCGTTTTTTGCCGCCTCGGTTTGAAGCCGATTAATTGGTTTTGACAACCGAGCATAGATAACGACGAATAGAATCAGCATTAAGAGCGATGCGAAATAAAACCAGCGTTGCTCACGCCCGCTTAAAACGGTCAGCAAGAAGTTGGACAAGATCGCCGAGACGCCCCAGATCGGCATCCGCGCGTCGCCGAACATGTGGAGAAAACCCATAACTTCGGTTCCGGCAGATGATGAAGCCAATCTGAGAGCGGGACGGCCGACAGTCAAAAAGAACATGTCCGTGCCACACACCACGGCGGTGCTTAAAATGCCAACGAGAGATACCGGCCACATCCAATGGTTCATTGCCCCTCCTCCTTTCTAACCGTCGCCGCTCAAATGGCATGGATCAACAAGAGGCCGACGACAAGCATCACCGCGCAGGTAACGCCATGAATGGAAAACGCTCGCGACTTCGACCCGCCCGACCCCAGAATGATTGACATGTCGCCAAGAGGGATGAAGGCTTCAACGAGCAGAGCTATGCCTACCAACCGCCTGTCCGCGGTCAGCATCATGGTCAGCACGACCAATCCAGATACGACGTCCCGAATTCCTTTAGGACGCAGCCAGGCACGAGTGTCAGCATCGGATGCAGGCGGCTTAAGACCAAATGTTCCTGATATCCGTTCAGGAGATACAAGGTAGAAACAACCGATAACAATGATCCCGACAGCCATTAGGGCAGCCAGGGAAAGCGGGATAGCGTTGTGCATAGAATGTGTGGCTCCTAGAAAATCTAGCAACGCTAGGTTCGATGCGGAGGGTTCGTAAAGGATTCAACGTCTGCCGCGTTCATCCTAGCGGCGCTATACTTCCTATCGATGGCAAAGACGCCGGCAGCTAACCGAATTGCGGAACGAAAACTGCGTGACAAGCAGGCCCGCCGGGCACAGATCCTCAGTGCTGCACGACGAGTCGCGGAGCTTGAAGGGTGGTCCAACGTAACCGTTCGGCGGCTATCCGACGAAATTTCATACAGCCAACCCGTCTTGTACGCTCATTTTGAAAGCCGCGAAGGGATTCTCGCCGCGGTTGCTATCGAGGGATTCCAGGAGT
>DATMQI010000252.1:0-3955 GCA_035567135.1 Terriglobales bacterium | reverse complement strand
GGAAAAGTAACGATGAAGGATTTTATTTTTTGAGCTTGCGGCTTAACCAGATCAGGAAGACGGCGCCAATGGTGGCTACGATAATTTCAGAGATCAGGCCGCCGGCAGAGTATAGGCCGAGCAAACGCAGCAGGAATCCGCCGACGATGGCTCCGGCGATGCCGAGCAGAATGTCTATGACTGGCCCGTAGCCGCCAGTGCCCATGATCTTGCCGGCCAACCAGCCTGCAATCAGTCCAACGATAATGACCCAGAGGAGCCAGAACATTTTCAACCTCTCTTGTAAGTGCGGCGGCTTCCGCGCTCGTCTGCACAGAGCGAATGGGTGCGAGAGCAGGCTCTGGGCTCTAAGCTCTGGGCTCTAGCCAACCAGGGCCTGGGAAAACGAGGCGGCGCAATCCATCTGGGGATTCTGCTAGAGCCCAGAGCCTTGCACTTCTGCGTGTTGCGCAGAGTAAAGTTCGCCTGCCTCCGTGTCAAGATCACTGCGCTTGAACCGAAGGCGCAGATCGGGAAATCGGGTGTGGTTAAATCAAGCTATGTTTGCCCGCAAGATTCGGGTTGAGTACGAGAAGCACGGCGAGAAGCACGCCTGCCCGCTGAAGTGGATGGACAGTTTCAGCATGCGCAACTTCACGAATGCGAGTGTGTTCGACGATACGCTGCCGGTCAGCGACGGACTGATGGAGATCGGGGCAAAAGTACCCACTGTGTCTTTGCGCGACAACATGGAAGATTGGTTTCGAAAGAAGAGCTACCTCCCGGCAGGGGCGACTCTGGTCGTCACAGAAATTGAACGTCCCAACAATAAGCAAACGGATTAAGACGCAGTTCGTAGGTTCCCTTTGCAACTCGCAGATTCGAATCTCTTCACTTGCTGCATTCCATTCGTCCGTCTCTCCCGAAGATCCAAAGCACATACTTCCGTGAGCCAGGAACTAGTTATTTCGACTGCGACCGAACAATGGCGAGGCGCTTGCACATTCAATGGCAAAGCTCGTTGCCGCCGCATGCGGCTTTTGTCTACTCCGCTCAAAAACAGAAACGACAGCCCTCCCCGAAGGACGAAGGAGATCGTGTATGGAAAGAGACCCTCGAACAGAACAGCGGGACCTGAACTGGAATGCGGTCCTTGGAATGATGGCATTGGCGTTGCTCAGCCTCGTTCTTTACGGCGCTGCTATAGGAACGTACCTCACACTGACGAACTAGCGCTTCACGAGCATAGAATGCGCCCGTTGGCATGCGGAAACAAAAAGGGCTCCGGTTTGGACCGGAGCCCTTCTGGATGCCAGGTTTTGAAATCTTAGAGAGGCCGGACGTTCTCGGCCTGCAGGCCCTTGGGGCCCTTCGTCACCTGAAACTCTACGCTCTGCCCTTCCTGCAAGCTGCGGAAACCGCCGGCCTGGATCGCAGAGAAATGCACGAAGACATCCTCGCCACTCTGGCGGCTGATGAATCCGTAACCCTTGGCATCGTTAAACCACTTGACTGTTCCTTGTTCCATATACTTTGTTCAAATACCTTTCGCTGAAGTTTTACGCTGAGGTGAATCGGAGGGTACTGCAGGGCAGGTGCTACTGAAAGCCTGAACTGCTCACAACCGAATCTGATCAAACGCGTTTACAAA
Source organism: Terriglobales bacterium (assembly GCA_035567135.1). Lineage (GTDB taxonomy): Bacteria > Acidobacteriota > Terriglobia > Terriglobales > Acidobacteriaceae > JABDBE01. The sequence goes on along the minus strand of DATMQI010000252.1, from coordinate 2,325 downwards.
GTAGCAGAAGCCCAAAATTTACGCCAGTAAATTCATTTTTCAGCCTCTAAGCGCGGCACCGGACGTTGGATATAATCGGGTCTTTTTGGAGGTGCATGGTTGCATCGCAAAATTTGGACTCTTGCGGCAGTTTTTGCTTTTCTGAACCCGTGGATATGTGCTCACGCCGCGGAAAAGCCGGTACTGAACGGCGAGAAGGCACAGGCCGAGGCAGCGCGCTTCCTGGCCGACCTGATTCGGATTGATACGCAGGACCCGCCGGGTAACGAATCGAAGGTCGCTCAGTATTTAGAGGGCGTGCTGAAAGACGCGGGTGTTCAGGCGGAGATCCTGGAAACTGTTCCCGGGCGGGCCAGCATCGTGGCGCGTCTGAAAGGCGATGGCAGCAAGCGGCCTCTGCTGCTCATGGGACATGAAGACGTGGTGCCGGTCGATCGTTCGCGCTGGACGGTCGATCCCTTCGCGGCGGTCGAGCGGGACGGATTGATTTACGGTCGGGGTGCCTCCGACGACAAGGCGATGGTGGCGGCGAACCTCGAAGTATTCCTGCAACTGAAGCGACTGCAGGTTCCGCTGGCGCGCGACGTGATTTTTCTCTCCGAGGCCAGCGAAGAGATGTCCTCGCCGGCGGGGATGAAAACAGTGGTGGAACGTTACTGGGACAAGCTCGATTGTGAATTCGCGCTGAATGAGGGCGGCGGGTCGCTGATCGAAAATGGCAGGGTCAAGTACATGGGCGTGGGCACTTCGGAAAAACTGCCGCGAGGCGCGAAGCTGGAAGCGACCGGGAGCAGCGGCCACGGATCGATTCCGCGCGTCGACAATGCCGTGGTTCACCTGGCCGCCGCGGTGCAGAAGGCGGGCACATGGGAAACGCCCGCTCGCCTCAACGAGACGACGCGTGAGTTCTTTCAGCGGCTAGCCACCATCTCGCCACCCGAAGAAGCTGCCTGGTACCGGGACGTTTTGAATCCCAAGGTGCAGGAGCAGCTCCGGGTGAAGAAGCCGCAGTACTACTCGATGCTGCGCACCTCGGTGGTGCCGACCATGCTGAGTGCGGGGATCAAATCGAACGTCATCCCACCCTCGGCGGAAGCGACGCTCGACATCCGGGCGCTTCCGGATGAAGATTTGGCGAAGTTTCGGGAGACGTTGGCAGGAGTCATCAACGATCCTCAAGTGAAGGTGGTCGCCGAGGATGCAACCTACTCGATGGTGCCCGCTCCGCCGAGCCGCCTGCACACCGAAATGTTCGACGCCTTGGAGCGTGCGCAGAAGGAAGTGGCTCCGGAGGCGATCACGCTTCCGCTGATGGGGACGGGCGCGACCGATTCATCGTTTCTGCGCGCACACGGCGTGCAAGCGTATGGCATCGGCGTGCCCAAGACCGAGGACGAGGCTCGGACCGTGCACGGCAACGACGAGCGGATTGAAGTCAAACAGCTGGGCATATTCGTGCGCTTTGAATTTTCGGCGGTGACGGCAGTCGCGGCACGGAAATAAGAAGCCGGAAGGCCTTTCTTTGCGAACTTCGCGATTCCTTTGCGATCTTTGCGGTTCATCGCTTGCCGCATACCAAGAGCATTTAACCGCGAAGATCGCAAAGAACCGCCGCTAAGGACGCAAAGAAAACCAGGGACTTAAGTTGGGCTACTTGTCGTAGTGCAGAAGGGAAAAGACGTCGTAAGGTTTGAGCTTGTCGCGGCCTTTCAGGAAGTCCAGCTCGACGACGAATCCCAAGCCAGCGATCTGGGCTCCGAGGGTAGTCGCCAGCTGCGCGGTGGCCTGAGCCGTGCCTCCGGTCGCGAGGAGGTCGTCGACGATCAGAACGCGCTGACCCTTTTCGATCGCATCCTTATGAACTTCAAGCGCGTTGCTGCCGTATTCGAGGTCGTATTCCACACGGGCTGTCGCTGCAGGGAGCTTGCCCGGTTTGCGCACCGGCACGAAGCCGGCGTTCAGGCGATAGGCCAGGGCAGGTCCGAAAATGAAGCCACGGGCTTCCATGCCGAGGATGAGGTCCACCTGCTTGCCGATGTAATGTTCGGCGAGCTGGTCGATGAGGGCCGCGTAGCCGGACTTGTCCTTCAATAGCGTGGTGATGTCGTAGAAGAGGATTCCCTTCTTGGGGAAATCGGGAATTTCGCGTATGAGCTTTTTCAGCTGGTCGGAATTCAGTCCCGATCTCGACATTTACCAGGCTCCTTCGATGCGGAATGTTTTCAGGGTTTGCGTCGGATTGACTTCGGATTCTTCCACTTGATCGACACGCGCGGCACGGGGACCCTGCTGCAAGCGGCCCCGCAAGGCGGCGAGTTGCTCGGA
>DATMQI010000251.1:0-16019 GCA_035567135.1 Terriglobales bacterium | reverse complement strand
ATCGGATATGAATTGCATTACCCGGCTTTTGTGGTGTTGACCGTGGGCGCACTACTTTGCTTCTGGCTGCGAGTTATGGCGATATACCGAGGATGGCATTTGCCCGTCGCCCAGTCGCAGAATCGGCGGGATTGAATCATCGTTTGCTACGTCGCTTAAGAGTTTGAGCCAGAGAAGCGAGCTTTCCGATCTAGGAGCTTGTCGGGTAAGCGCTTTACCCTAGCACATCAGAACATATGCGACATTGATCCCCAGAAGTCGGCTTCGAGGAGATTACCCTATTGATGTCCGCGAAGCCCGTTTCTGGACAGCGTCGGCCCGCTAGTGGTGCTACAGTCAAAGGACTCAGACATTGTGAAGGATTTTCACATGAAGCGAAATCGTCGTCTCAAACCGCCATGACGGTTTGCGCATTTCGTTTCGCATTATAGGGCGCGCGACAAAGAGAATCCTGAAGGCCGTCCACGCCTGAGTCAGTTGGGCGGCGCAATTTAGCTTCCAACGGTTTGCGGCCAATTGTCGAGAACAGGTAGAGGAACAGCATTGCGAGCAGCGGCACATCGTAACCAACGAACGTTCCGCAAGATCGGGTGGCTCTTAGTGGCGCTGCTCCTGTCGGCGGGTGCGTGGGCAATGCCTCAAGTTACCGCGATCGGACCCGACTTGTACGCTTACATCTCGGATAATGATGGTAGCGCCAACTCGACATTCCTGGTGGGGAGCAAAGGGATTCTGGTCGTCGACACCGGGGTTGACGCGACCGAGGGCAGCAAAGTTCTGCAAGAAATCCGCAAGGTTTCGCAGCTTCCGGTGTTGTACGTGATCAACACTCACTACCACCCGGATCATCAGGGCGGAAATTCCGTGGTAGGTCCAAACGCAGCGATAATCTCAACCGACTTCACGCGGGAGCGAACGCTGGCATTGATGCAGTCCTCTCCTCAACTCCACCTCCAAGCGGCCGATGTCACGTTTGATCAGAAGATCAAGATTCATTTAGAACCCTATTTAGCCGAGGTTTATTTTCCCGGCAAGGCGCACACCTCCGGAGATGCATTAGTTTACTTCCCGCGGCAACACGCTATCGCGATGGGGGATCTATTCCTGAACCGGTCTTCTCCCGCGATGGACGACGGCAGCGTAGAAAATTGGGTCAAAGCCCTCGATCAAACGCTGGCCCTTCCCTTGGACAAAGTGGTACCGGGCCACTTTGAGCTCGCGACAAAGGTCGAACTGCAACGTTTTCGCGACTATCTCAGTGATCTCTTCACTCAGGTTCGTTCTCTCTACCGGAGCGACGTGAAGGTACAGGATGCCGTCCGCCGGATTCACGTGGAGAAATACGCCGACTTCCGACAGTATCCGAAATACCAGGCCACCTTTGCCGACAACGCCGAGGTGATCTATCAGCAACTTCAGCAGCAGTAAAGCCGCCGAGCCTGACTTCCCGATCGCATGGGTTCGCAGTTTCTTCCTGCGCTGAACAGTGGCGACAATTTTATTTTCTTCGATAACGGAGCCGGAGCAGAGGTACCGCAAGTTCGTGCTGGACGCGGTGCAGAATCATGTGCTGACGCGGCACGTGCAGTGTGGTGGACGATACAGGAGGAGCAAGGAGTTGGATGCGTCATCCAGCGCCCGCAACTTCAATCTTGAACGCGATGGCAAGCGGTACGCAGTGACTAGTCGTCCACAGTGAATGGCGGCACGGAAAGCGCGTGCGGTTGGTGCAAGGACCGCTGGGGTCTATCTGGCAGATCACCCAGCGCGTGCTAACCGATGCGCTAGCGGCTGGCGGCGCTGAAGCAAAGCGTTGCGTTCGAGGTGATGATGACGATGAAGAAGATCGGCGTCGCCGCCATCGAGGCGGTGCGGCGAGGTTGACGTGAACACGCCGACACGCCCTTATTAGTTCTTGATCACGGGCAGCATGGAAGTTGTGTGTGCTCCCAGGATTCGTACCTGCAAACAGCGCAGAGAGACGTCGGTCGTAGGATGCACACGAGCAATGTGTCCACAGAGGAGGGCCACTGACAGTTTCTGTTATTGGATTTAGGGGGCGTGGGCGGCAATGGTGGCGATGTCTGCAATGTTGTCGCCTTTTTTAAGGGATGGGACCGCGTTGATGTGCAAGATGACACCGGAAACGGGAGAGCGGACCTCGAGTATCAGTTTGCCAAAATAGTCGGTGACAAAGCCGATTTTCATGCCGACTTGAACATAGGTACCACGCTTCACAAGTGGGTACCAAATGCCAGGGTCGTCGGAGAACCCGAAAAAGCACTGGGCCACGGGCCTCAGATAGATCCATGGTTGACACCGCACAACCGCAGGGCTGGCTCAGTTTCGAAACTGATCGGCGTCGTCGCTACTAAAGTCGTCGCTACCGAAGAAGATGCAGCTGCTGAGATATGTTTATTCTCCTGCGTCCATCTTTTTCGATCGTAATTTCAAAATCGTTTTCAATTTTCATTTCGAACATATTTTTTCACCGTAATTTCGAGGGAGCAGGATCGTCTAGAACGCGGAGGACCCCGCGGAGTCGAGAACCTGGTTTTCGTATAGCGAGCCGAACAGCAGATTCCCCGGCCTTCGTCTTCCTTAGCAGAGGAACCTCGGTCACGATGGTAGAACGCGCTGGTTGTTCTCTGAAACTCAATACGTTGCTTTGAACCCTTCGGCAGTACTGCTGGTCGGGTGATAGAGGCCAACGATCAAACGATGATCGTTGATCCCGTCCGCCACGGTGCCGCGCGCCCTTGGGATCGTTGAACTTGAAGTAAGCTCCCTTCGAATACAAAGCGGCGTGGTGAACGTTGGTTGAGTCGTACCACCAGATCACAACATCGCCGGCGCTGTCGATGCCAGTCGCCAGAGTGTTAGTGGAACCAGGAACTTTCAATTTCGTGAATTTCCCACCCTGGTAGATATATCCCGACCAGTTCCCGCTTGCGTTGTTGCCCTGCAAGGTAATCTGCCCAGTGTTGTTGATGCCGAACGCCCATGTGTACAAGGACTTCGGCGCGTCCAGTTGCTTATATTTTCCACCGTGCAGCAGGAATCCATGTTGCTGATTTGCCACGCACGAGGTCAGACAATACACCCCGACAATATCACCCAGGTCGTTAATGCCCACCAGTGATGGTTGTCGCTACCGTGATCGCCAACTACTCCTTACCTCAACTGTGCTATGCCCTTTACCTCGACGGCGCCATTTACGACTTTCCATACGAAGATTATTTTGGCGGCGAGCAGTTCTTAGGGGAGAACTCCTAAATTTGGAGCGTCCTGAGATGGGAAGTTTTGGGGCGCTCTTTTTTTGTATACCAAGCAGTGCGACAAGATGTACTTCTGAGTGTTGACCAAGAACTGTTGCGAATAGTAGAGGCAAGAGTCCTAGCGTCGTCGATCCAGCGGAATTTGTTTCAGTGATTTCGTTTAGCTGAGCAACCGGCACCACAGTTGCGAACTCTGATTGCGTCCAGCATATGGTCGAGATCGCTTCGACTGAAGTATCGTCCCTTCACAAACACGGATTGAATCTTTTTGATGTTTTCGATGCCAGCAGTCGGATCGGCGTCAAGCAATAGAAGATCCGCTGCGTTCCCTACCACGATGTTTCCAGCATCGCTTAGCCCAAGGAATTCCGGCGGCCGGATCGTCGCTGATTGCAGCGCTTCCATCGGAGTGAATCCTGCGTGAACCAACAACTCCAGTTCCTTGGCCAATGCGAACCCCGGCACATTATGGGTGTCGAGCGAATCAGTTCCCGCCAGAATTGCCACTCCCGCCTGGTGCATTCGGCGCACCATTTCGGTTTGTTCCGACATTTCTCGTTTCCACCAAGCCAGTTTGTCCGGTTGCATGGCCCCCTTCAACTTTTCGGGAGTCCACTCATCCCTCACGGATTTGGGCAAATACTCCGTGTCGGGATCGCTGCGTGAGAGGTCATCCAACTGGCTGCTCACGAACGTGGAAACCAGAGTCGGTACGACCCAGGTTTTATTTTGGCGAAAGGTTGCCCACAACTTTTGCGCCTTCTCTTCACTAAAGCTTTGGTCAGCCTCGTCTTCGACTTTCGCAACTTGCCGAATGCTTCCGGATTGCATGGCCTTCGTCATTTCTCCACGAAGTTCTTCTTCGTGGCTTGAGCAGGCAATGGCAATTCCTCCATACAAGATGTGCTCAAGACTCTTCTGCCCCGCCTGAGATGCCTCGGCAGTCCCAACCACCGCAGGCACGTGTCCCACGATCGGCAAGTGCTGCGCTTTACTCTCGGCGACTGCAGCAAAATAAGAATCTCGATCCAAGCCCGACAAGACTTTGATGAAGTCCACATGCTGAGCCGCAAGCTGGTCAACCGTGTGGCGAGCCTGGTCTGGAGCCTTTACTGCAATGACATTTGGATCGTCGGAATCTCCATCTAACATCGGGCCGGCCCTGACGATCTGGGGTCCGACGAGTTCACCCTGCGAGATTTGTCGCTTCCATGTTTGCAGGGCTGCCAAGCTGCCACCCATGTCCCTGATCCCGGTCACGCCATTGGCAACCAGCAGCGGAAGCAGCGTATCTCGCGACCACTCCGGATTCGCACTCGAACCCGCGGTGTGGACATGCATATCCCACAATCCCGGAGCCAAGAACCGCTTGGTTCCATCAACCACGCGGGCGCCTTTCGGATAAGGTAGCTTGTGCCCAATCCGCTGGATGCGGCCATCGGCCACCAGAACGTCCATCTCCGGCGTTACGCGGCCCACCATCACATCCACCAGGTTCACGGATCGAATGAAGACAGGCTCATTGTTTGTCGGTTGCTCTGCTCGAACTGGCCATGAAGGAAACAGGGTGATTGTCAGAAGAACGATTACGTAGTTAACTTTCATTGTGGGCCATTTTGCTTATATCCCTGACTATTCTAGGGCTGTAGCAGCCATCAATGAAATATTAAAACCTTTAAGACGATGATTGGCAGGAAGCCACCAATTGGCCGTCGGCAGGAACGCTTCTCCTTTTTGGTGAGGACCTGCATAGGAGAGATCCTCTGGTTTCGCTTTTGTGCCTGGTGGAAGGCATCATCTTAGCCGGGCTCGCCAGGGGTGAAACTGATGGGAGGCGTGAATGCGCCGTGCTAATCAGACGAAACAACCAGAGATGCCCAAGGGAATTCATGCTGCATTCCCGGCCAACGTAATAGGCGGGGTGGGAGATTGAGCTGCGCAAAGATACAACCCAGACGCCGACGCGGTTAACATGTGCGGAAGGCAACACGGACAAGGGCGATAGCGCGAGCCCTTGTTGGTCCGGCGTAGTCGAAGGCCCCGGCACGCCTAGAAACTTCATACACGAGAACCGGGAGACCTCGGAGATGCCTGCGGCGAACGTCAGCCGCAGGACGGCGGGAGAATGCTCAGGCCGTACGGCCCGCGTGCACGTCTGCGAGGAGTCGGACAGCGGCATAGTACCGATGAATCAATCTGGCACGTTCCCGACTCAGAGCGGGTGTGTACGTGTCCCACGGGTGGGCGAGTGTGCGGACAAGCTCCACGCTTGGCCGTTATTCATCTGCGATAAGAGCCGCATGCGCTAAGGAGCGCTCGTGCGGATCCGCGCGGGGGGCGATCAGCGATGGTCGTCCCCACCGCGACCGTCAAATCACTTTGGGCACTGCGATAAGGTACAAAAGAGATTTCGAGCTCTTGCTTGTACGAGATATACCTTGGGTTTTGAAGGCGTGGTCGGCGGTGCCTTCAACGGAGTACATTCCGTCCTTGAGATTAGGAAAGGAGAACTCTCCCTTAGCATCGGTCGTTGTAGATGCGACGCGGGTGCCATCCCCCACTAAAATCTCCTGCAAACACGCACACCCACGCAGGGGAAATCCAACAGTTTCCGTAATCCACGAAGCCGCTAACGGGTGGGGTGCTAGTTTGGTTTGTATTTTGGCATTGAACCGACGTGACCAGCAAAGCAATGGCCACAATGAGAACTGGCTTCATGCACGTATTGTAAACGCGGTCAATGAGCGCTATGGCGATGTTTCGCCAATCACGCCGTCACTACGCTCAGTTTAATGCGCGTCCGCACTGCGCCGGCACTGCAGAATGTTGAATCTTGACTTGCGGTTCCGCCCACACGATAATAACGCCGCTCCCAGGGAGCCTGATTGGGCTGCAGGCTGGTTTCTCCGTGAGGCCCTTACGCGAGCAGCCTTTTCGTACTCTCCTTTTATGCTCAACAGGCCCATTGCGCGGACGGCGCGATGGTAAGAGCCGACCCGCTACTGTTTACAAGGAGAAAACCATGAAAACCAGGGCATTCAGGACGTTCACCTGCATCTCGACGATGATCCTGCTCGCTGCAACTGGGGCGATTCCCATTCGGCTCGCCGCGGAAGACAGTGAACGCCAGAACAACCATCACGACCACGTTCGCTATACAGTCAAGGTGCTGAGCACGCTGGGCGGAACGTCTGGCGTCGGCAACAGCATCAACAACAGAGGTTGGGTAGTTGGTGGCGCCAACCTGACAGGGGACACCACCGAGCACGCCACCCTCTGGCGGCACGGGGTCAAGACCGACCTCGGCACGTTGGGAGGGCCAGACAGCTTGGTGAATTCTCCGGTCAAGAACGAGAAGGGTAAGATCGCTGGTTTTGCGGAAACTTCCACTACAGATCCGCTCGGAGAAGAATTTTGCACTGGTCTCACATTCTTTGGTTTTCACGACGGTGTTACTTGTCTCGGGTTCCTTTGGCACGATGGTGTGATGGCTCCGCTTCCCACGTTGGGAGGCAATAACTCTCTGGCCAGCGGCGTCAACAACCGAGGCCAAGTTGTAGGACTTGCTGAGAACAGCACTCAGGATTCAACCTGCACGCCTCCCCAAGTCCTCCAGTTCGAAGCTGTCATCTGGGGACCGAAAAAGGGCGAGATGCATCGACTCCGTTCGCTCTCCGGCGACGCGGATGGAGCCGCCCTCGCGATCAACGACAACGGCGAGGTTGCCGGCTGTTCGGGTGTTTGCGCCAACGTTGGTCCAGCAAGTTGCCTTCACGCTGTAGTCTGGAAAAAGGGCTTGCCGACTGATCTCCGCGGCCGCGGCGTGCTGAACTTTGCCGTGGGCATCAATAACCGAGGTCAAGCTCTCGGTGCTTCTGTCTTGGCCGACGGCAGCGTGCGCTCCTTCGTCTGGCGGAACGGGGCGAAGACCGACCTAGGCAGGCTACCTCGTCACCCTTTGACTTTCCCAGGCAGCATTAACAACAAAGGACAGGTGGTGGGCCACTCTTGCGACGCCACCGACACGTTCTGCGTTGCTTGCATTTGGCAAAATGGCGTGATCACCGACCTCAATACCCTAATTCGTCCCGGCTCCTCGTTGTCTCTGATTTACGCCGGTGACATCAATGAGCGTGGGGAGATCACAGGCGAGGCCTTCGACTCAAAAACGGGCGCCAGCCCCGCCTTCCTGGCGATCCCGTGCGACGAGGAGCACGCTCACGTCCAGGGATGTGAAGATCAAGCCCAGGACGCAATTGGTGTGCAACGTGCCAGCAAACCCCTGGAGTAGTTCTGCCAAAAAGCGTCCGCGAGCAACTCCAGCGGCAGACTGGGCTACTAATCTAGTTCGGGAGTCTTATACCTGACGAAATCAGGCGTGGCTGTTGAAAAACTCACACTCTAGAAGTTCGCAAAAATTTCATCGCGCTAGAATGCCCTATAAACGACGTTCTCGATTTTGGTGGACATTTTCTATCCCTCCGCCGGGACCGTTTTTTCAAAAGAGGGGGTTTTTCAACAGCCACAGGCGATTACACGTTTTGACATGTCGATGAGTGTAACGGAGATTTTGCAACAGTTACCTATTCGGTTAGGTTCCCCGGGGGCTCGAAGAAATAGGAGCACGCCGGTGCGTGCTCCTAGTGCAAAAGGTAAGGATTATTTTCCGGGCACATAACTGAGATCCGCGCGATACGCTGCCGCTTCCGTGTACTGGTGGGACGTGCAGTCGCGAATAGTCTTCTGTATCTGATCGGCCGTTTCCTTCCCATAGGTGTCATTGAGCACATCTGCCAGAGTTTTTGATAACGGCGCGAAATCCGCCCAATTCTTTCGGGAATTAAGCAGAACAAAGGTGGGCCCCTCACCTCCGTTGACCAGTTGCAGCCAGCCACTGGTTTTGGGCCAGTCCGCTTGCTTGCCCAATGCATCATTCGCCTTCTTTATCGCGGCTATGAAGTCAGGACCTGCTCCGGGGTGAAGAACGTAGACTGTCACCGCGGTCATGGCCGCTGGAGGTTGGTTCGCCGGGGCGAGGCTCATGTCCGAACGATATACATAAAAACCATTGCGGCCGCTTTGGACATAAGGGGTCAGGTTTGTGGCTCCATCGGCAGTATCGGCCTTCCCCATGCGTGCCTCCCATTCGTCAAAGTCTTTCCAGGCGTGCCCGCAGGAGGAAGTAACGTACATACCGGCGTTGTCGCCGGTCTCAATCGCAAAGGTGTTCCATGTCCATGTGTCTTTCTGGTCGCGATGGAATTGCATATGTTTTTTTCTTCCGGCTTCATACTGTTGGTCCATACCGGGCTTTGGCATGGAGAAGTAAACGCGGCACACATTGTTCGCGTTCTGCGCATTGATCTCTTGCGTTTTCGATCCTGCACTGGAACCGGTTTGGGCCAGCGCCGAGGCTACGAAAAGACAGCTCACAACCAACCCTACTATTGGGATTCGCATGGCTTGCTCCTGTAGAGAGATTTTCTATCGGCGAAACTCTATGCTCGGCTGTCCACAATGTCAAAGCATGAGGTCGTGGTCGTGCGGGCGGAGACGCTCCTTACGCGGTTCTGTTTCTAGTGAGTGATGAATCGCCTTCCCCCTCAGCGAACGCTATTACACTCTTTGAGGAAATTGGCCGACCGCCCGGATCAATGAGTGTAACGGCGATGTTACGCCAATTGACCTGTCGACCCGCCCGCAAACTGCTGGGCCTTCATTGACTTGACCTACGGCTAGACCTAAGATTCACCCCAGTGATCGGCCAAACCATTTCGCACTACCGCATCATCGAGAGACTCGGAGGCGGCGGCATGGGCGTGGTGTACAAGGCTGAGGACGCGGAGCTAGGCCGCTTCGTCGCCCTGAAATTCCTGCCCGATGACGTTGCCCAGGACCCGCAGGCGCTCGAACGGTTCCGGCGCGAAGCACGTGCCGCTTCTGCCTTAAACCATCCGAATATCTGCACGATCCACGAAATCGGCAAGCACGATGGTCGTTCGTTCATCGTCATGGAGTTTCTAGACGGACTGACTCTGAAGCACCGCATCGCCGGGCGTCCGCTGGAAACCGAAGTGATTCTATCGCTCGCTGTCGAGATCGCTGATGCGCTGGATGCCGCTCACGCTGCTGGCATTGTCCACCGAGACATAAAGCCTGCGAACATCTTTGTCACCAAACGCGAACATGCCAAGATTCTCGATTTTGGCTTAGCTAAGGTGACACCAGTCCTCAGCAATGTGGGGCAGCCAAGTTTGGCGGCAGAATCAACGGTGACGCTGGAAGAGCCTCTAACCAGTCCGGGGACAGCGGTCGGAACCATCGCCTATATGTCGCCCGAACAGGTCCGCACCAAAGAATTGGATGCCCGCACTGACTTGTTCTCGTTCGGTGCCGTCTTGTACGAGATGGCGACGGGAAGCTTGCCGTTCCGAGGCGAAAGCACGGGAGTAATTTTCGACTCCATCCTGAACCGGGAGCCCGTTGCTCCCGTACGTCTGAATCACGACGTACCGCCCAAGCTGGAAGAGATCATCAACAAGGCTCTGGAGAAAGATCGGAAGCTGCGCTACCAGAGTGCCGCTGACATTCGGACGGATTTGCAAAGGCTAAAGCGAGATAGAGAGTCTAGTCATACTGCCGCGGAAACAATCGGGCCCGTGTCGAAACCCATGAAATCTATTTCGTATCGGTGGGCGACGGTCGCCTGCGCGGCAGTCCTGGCAATAGGGCTGGCGGTAGGTGCTTGGTTGTTTTTCGCCCGCAAGGCCCAAGCGTTGACCGAAAAGGACACGATCGTCTTGGCGGACTTCACGAACACGACTGGCGATCCGGTGTTCGACGACACGCTCAAGAAAGCCTTGGCCGTAGGCTTGGCGCAGTCGCCTTTCCTGAACGTCCTCTCTGAGGATAAGGTTCGCAAGACTTTGCAGGAAATGACTCGCTCGCCCAATGAGCGATTGACGCCAGACTTGGCGCGGGAAGTGTGCCAGCGCGCCGGAAGCAAGGTCCTTCTGTCAGGCTCGATTGCGGCGCTCGGAGCGCAGTACGTAATTGGTCAGGAAGCCATGAGCTGCGCGAGCGGCGAAGTGCTAGCGCGCGAGCAGGTGACCGCTTCGGGCAAAGAGCAGGTTCTTCCGGCCCTGGGGCGATCAGCTTCTAAACTTCGCAATGCATTAGGCGAATCACTGAGCTCGGTGCAGAAGTTTGATGTTCCGATGGAGGAAGCTACCACGAATTCGCTTGAGGCCCTCAAGGCCCTTACATTGGGTCAAAAAGCCTTTAACGAAAAAGGAGATGCCGACGCAATTCCGTTCGTCAAGCGCGCCATAGAACTCGACCCTAATTTTGCTCAGGCGTACTCCTATTTAGCAGGCTATTACAGTAATCTGAATCAGCCCAGCCTGGCCTCTGCTTACACCAAGAAAGCCTTCGACCTGCGAGATCGCGTTACGGAAGTCGAGAAGTTCGCCATCACCTATGACTATTACGCCGAAATCACCGGCGAGCTGGAAAGGTCAGGCGAGTTGCTTGAAATGTGGAAAAGAGTTTATCCACGGGATCCTAGGCCGTACATCCTTCTGGGGAGTGACTCAATGATTTTGGGGAAGTATGAGAAAGGAGCTACGGAAACCAGTGAGGCACTACGCCTCGACCCGAATTGGACTGTCTCATATACGAACCTAGGCGAGATTTACCTAGCCCTGAATCGACTTGATGAAGCGAGGGCAATAACGGAGGAGGCTTTCGGCCGCGAGCTTGAAAATATTCCGCTGCACCTGAACCTCTATGCCCTCGCATTCTTCCAAGGCGACTCGGCAGGCATGAAGCAGCAGGCCGATTGGGCCAGGGGAAAACCGAGTGCCGAAAGCTGGATGCTTTCGCTGGAATCAGATACTCAAGCCGGGTTGGGAGAAGTCAGGATAGCCCGTGAGCTGTCACGTCAGGCAGTTGACGGTGCGCGTCATGACAATGAAAACGAGCCAGCTGCGCTATGGCAAGCAAACTTAGCAATTCGCGAAGCGCTCTTCGGCAATAATGAGATAGCTCGCCGCAGTGCCGCCGCGGCGCTGGCGCTCGCGCCAGAAAGTAGCGTAGGAGAGCCACAATCGGCACTAGCCTATGCGCTGGCTGGGGATGCAGCACATGCCAGGTCGATTGTGGACGATCTCTCCAGACGCTTTGCGCAAGATACCGTCATTCAATCAATCTGGCTGCCTACCATCCACGCACAGATAGAACTGAGCCGCAAGAATGCTCCTCGAAGCATCGAACTTCTCCAGCCGGCAGCACCTTACGAACTGGGGATGCTGAGTGGGAGCGCTACCAAGTCGTGTATGTATCCCGTGTACATCCGCGCCCAAGCTTACCTGAGTGCGCAGCAAGGCTCCTTCGCCGTCGCCGAGTTTCGGAAAATCTTGGACCATCGTGGACTAGTGTGGAACTGTGCTACTAGCGCGCTCGCTCATCTCGGCCTCGCCCGCGCCAACGCCTTGCAGGGCGACACGTCTAAAGCCCGCGCTGCCTATCAGGATTTTCTCACACTCTGGAAAGACGCCGACCCAGAGATTCCCATCCTCATCGCTGCCAAAGCCGAGTACGCGAAGCTACAGTAGCTTCGACGATGTGGTGGCATCTATTCCTGCAATCTGCTGGGGAGCCGGAAATTCTCAACTGACGTTATCAGGCGTGGCTGTTGAAAAACTCCCTCTTTTGAAAAAACGGTCCCGGCGAAGGGATAGTAAACGTCCACCAAAATCGAGAACGTCGTTTGTAGCGCATCCTAGCGCGATGAAATTTCCGCGAATTTCGGGAGTGTGAGTTTTTCAACAGCCACAGGCGATTACACGTTTTGACCGCTCATCGCGCCAGACGTACGGGACTATTTACGGCGTCACCTCGAACACGGTGCCATATCCGTAGGCTCCGCCCGCGTTCGTCGTCCCGTAGAGGTTGCCACCTGTATCCATGATTAGGCCGGCTTCGGGGTTATACCCATCCACACCGTTGCTATTGAAGCTGTGCAATACCGTTTCCGTCCACGTGCCGCCCGAGCCCGGTGTCAGCTTGAAGACGGTGCCGCAGCCCGGGTAACTACAATCGGAATTGTAGGCTCCGCCGCCGCTAGTTGCGCCATACAGATTCCCGGCTGAGTCAGAGATCAGGACACCGTCAGGCGATTCGCCGTCTACCTGGTCAAAGCTAAGAATCGTTGTAAATGTCCACCCTCCGTTTTTGCCAGGCGCTAATGTGAAGACATTTCCGTAGCCGCTGGCTCCCCCTGCCAGCGTTGTCCCGTACAGGTTGCCATTCTTGTCAATCGTCAAGCCTGCAACAGCCAGCGAGCCGTCCGCTCCGCCCGTGAAGCTGTATAGCACCTTCTCCGTCCAGGAACCTTTCTTGGCGCGCGCCTCCTCGAAGACCGTTCCATTGCCGCCTGTACCTCCAAGAACGGTAGTACCGTAGAAGTTGCCAGAGTTGTCGAAAACGACGGCCGCGCGGGAACTAAAGCCGTCCTTTCCGTTGAAAATGAAGTTGTGCAACACCCTCTCAGTCCAGTCATCGTTCTTATCCGGCTTCAGGCTGAATACGATCCCATCACCGTTGGCGCCCCCATAGAAGGTAGTGCCATACAAACTTCCCCTTGTATCGAAAATCACAGGGCCGAGGGGATCCGAACCATCTGAGGAGCTTCCTTTGAAGCTATGCAGTATCTTCTCTTTCCACTTGCCATCCGCCCCTGGCATCAACTCAAAGACAGCGCCCACCTGATAACTACCACCCGCCGCAGTCGTGCCATATAGGTTTCCGGCTGGGTCAAAGATCAGTGCAGCCGTAGGATAATAGCCATCCTTGCCGTTGTTTTCGAAATGATGCAGCACCTTCTGCTTCCACTTCCCCTTGACTTGCATCAATTTAAAAACCGTCCCGCAGCCGTGAACGCAGTTCGAATTGCCGCCGTAAACGGCCGTGCCGTACAGGTTTCCCGCACGATCGAAAACCAGGCTGGATACCGGGTTGGAGCCATCCGGGCAAAGCTGCTGCGCGCAGAAACTGTAGAGCACCCTTTCTTTGCTTGTAGCGAAAGCGGAGGAGACAATTGTCAACCAAAGAACAAGCAGGCCAGAAGCCATAATGAACAGAATTGATTTCTTTCGAGACATGATCGTGCCCTCCTTACGAGGAACTCTCCTCCGCTGCGAAAGCCCGAAGTCATACCGCGGGCTAGGTGCTATTTCCTTCCCAGCGCCAAGCCGCCGAGGGTGGCGAACTGGTCGACCCTGTCTCCTGTACCCTTCGTTTTCCCCGCGACAATCGCCTTATTTGGGATTGTCTCGTAAGCGAAGCCAGTCATTGTAGCCACGATCGTGCCGAGTCCCGAGCCAGTCACTTTCAGCCGGGCCCAGCCGTAGTGGGTCTTTCCCTTGATCTGGAACTTCAACCCGAGGTACCGATTCTTGACGTTATTCCAGGGACCTACCGAAGGTTGGGTGCTAAACGCTTCCCGCATTATGGCGCTTCCCGCCAGAAAATGCGCCTTCGGCCCGATGACCGATCCCTCTTTCATCGCCGCAGCAAAATGGACGAAGCTCTTGATCGATCCAACCTCGCTGTTCCCGGCAGCAGGCTTCAGATAGAGAACCTGCACACAACTGTCCGGACAAGTGGTCGTGAAAAAGTTCACAACGCTGAAGTCGGTGATCTTGTCATGGTTAAGATCGAGGTTGTAACGCTCGGCTCCTGCAATCACCAGGTAGGTCTTGGTGTAAACGATCCTTGCCTCCGCTGGCTGTGCCAACGCCAGCACTCCCACTCCCGCTGCACTCGCCGCGAGCGCATAGGTGTTGAGCTGTTTATGGATTGACTTGGAAAGTTCGGCTGTCGCACGCGGCCGGGAAGAGCGCTGCATAAACCCTCCGTCCGAAGAGCCTGCACATTATCCGTCTGTTCGGATCGAGCGTCAACGGTGCGATTTCTAAAGTGACGTTATCAGGCGTGGCTGTTGAAAAACCCCCACCTTTGAAAAAACGGTCCCGGCGCAGGGATAGAAAATGTCCACCAAAATCGAGAACGTCGTTTATAGGGCATCCTAGCGCGATGAAATTTCTGCGAAGTTCTAGAGTGAGAGTTTTTCAACAGCCACAGGCCATAGCGCTCAAACCCCAGTCATGCCCCGTCCATCCGGGCCAGGAACTTGGCGCAAGAACGGATCGCCTCCAGCTTGTCCTCCCGCAAGCCGCGCAGCTCTTCCTCCCGCACTCGGCCTTCGTGCAGAAGTTTCCCGAACACGTGTGTGAGTCGCGAATACCGATAGTCATACTTGCGGTCGAAACAATGCGCGCGTCTGCCAAGGCTGCGGAAAGCAATTTCGACCGAAGCGGCCCTGGCAGAAACAATACAGTCCTCGATGCCGACAACGAGCCTATGTTCAACAACAGCCAATTGCAACCCTAAACTATCATTGAGCCTGACATTGCATCCCGGATCGGCGCAAAAGGGCAGTCATCACGCCCCGTGCACACACCACCGTAACCGCGGCTCCCGTACCAGTCCCAGGCTTGCTCGCGCAATTTGTCGTCGCGCTGCACAAGTCGTAATCGTAGTTCCCAAGAATTCGCGCGTTGTCATCGAGGTACGTGGTTACTTTCTATAGAGTCGAATAGGAAATAACTTATACGATAAGAAGCTGCGAAGTTGCCTTGAGGCGGCAAAGGCGGCGATTAACGGGCGGTTGCGGGAAATACATGCAGATAGCCCACCTGAAGATCTAGATGCTATCGCCGATGCGTTTCATGGTTTGAAAGTGCTGCGGACGGAGTTAGACGAACGGACTTCATAACGGGTGCAAGTTGAGCGACTGAGATGATAATGGCCGAGATTGATAAACGCTGGGTGGTGAGGAAATGAAACAGGCGCGCTACGCTCTGTAAAGGTGCCGCAGATATAATGATGCAGTGGATGGCGGTGTCCGGGAGCGCGTCGAGGCGCTGCGGCGCGAGATCGCCGAAATCCAGAAGTTGAATCAAGCGTACCTGCAGTCACCCACCCGTAACTTGTAGCCGCGAACGATCATGAGAGACGCGAACAGAGACTCAGGGAGATTATGACTGAGTTGAGGTCCATGACGGATCGGAAGAAAGTCTAAACTGCTTTGAGCGCGAAGTGGCGCGAAGGGCGCACCGGGGGAGAGAAAGCCAAGCAGACCCCCGGGATCGTGGGTGGCTTGCGCTGGCCCCAAAGGGGTGAGTGGCGAAACAGCACGATTCTACCGCGTTTGCCAAAAGCCGTACTAGCAAAGCCATCATGGTAGACCCGTCGAAAGCGTTTGTCAGCTACTCGCGCGCGGATGCGAACTTCGTATTGCGGCTGTGCCAAGACCTGCGCGCCGCCGGGGCATCGATTTGGCTGGACCAGATCGATATTCATCCGGGTGAGGAGTGGGACCAGGCGATCGAGCGCGGGCTGTCCGAGTGCGGACTGATGCTGGTCGTGCTCTCGCCCACATCGGTCGCTTCACAGAACGTGCTCGACGAGATTGGGTATGGTCTGTCGAGGAAAAAAAAGATTATTCCAGTCCTGTATCGGGATTGTGAGGTACCGTACCGGTTGAATCGGCTCGAGTATGTCGATTTCCGGACCGCCTACGACGAACGGTTAAAGTATCTTGTGTCGGCGATTGGGGACGCGAAAGAGAACCCTAAGACCATCGCGGTGCCTGTGGCCCATGATAGGTCCCGCCGT
>DATMQI010000250.1:0-2370 GCA_035567135.1 Terriglobales bacterium | reverse complement strand
GCGCGGCGTGCGCTTCCTGAGCTTTTATCCCCGAAGACTTCTGGCGCTCGCCCTGTTCGGGCTGATTCACGGGATGCTGATCTGGGCGGGCGATGTCCTGCTGACCTATGCATTTTCGGGCACCATTTTGCTGCTCTTCCGAAAACGTCAGCAGAGGACATTGCTGTGGTGGGCTGGAGGTTTGTTCTCGCTGCCTATCGTGGGCAGCATGGTTTTTTTGGCACTGTATTTCAGCCGCTTCCATCGGCCCTGGATGGATCCCAAACCGCCGGACGTGCAAAAGCTTTACACGGTCATCAACATCTACGCGCATGGAACGGTCCGGCAGATCCTTGCGCAAAACTGGGTGGAATGGAAGCGGGAGCTGCCCACGACTCTGTTTGCGATCTATGCGGCGGCGCTATTTCTGCTTGGGATGTGGGTGTGGCGGGCCGGCATCGTGCAACGGCTTGAGGAATACAGGCCAGTGCTGAAACGCGTTTGCGGATGGTGCATGCCGGTAGGGTTGATCGTCAGTATTTTCGTGGCGATCGTGAAAGCGGTTGTTCCCCCCGGCGCTGCTTCGTTGTGGGCCTGGCTGGGCGGAGTTCTCTGGCTGCCCGGATCCCACATCTTGGCTGCGGGTTACGCTTCGGGGCTGTCGCTTATCTTTTTGCACGAGGAGTGGCGACGCATCTTGCTCCCCTTTGCCGCCGTTGGGCGGATGGCGTTGACCAACTACTTGATGCAATCCGTGCTATGCACCTTGTTCTTTTATCACTACACGACGGGTCTCTATGGCCGAATCGGACCAGCGGTCGGGTTGATTCCCACGGTCATTCTCTATGGTGCGCAGGTTGTCTTCAGCAACTGGTGGTTGCAGCGGTATCGCTTTGGCCCCATGGAGTGGTTGTGGCGCGGGATGACCTACGGCAAGTTCCCCTCGATGAGCAAAGACGAACCCGTGCCGGTGCTCGACGCAGCTTTGGCAGGGTCCGACGCCGTATCAAGCAAGTAGTCCAGCTCCTCTGTGCCCATGGAATTACCGAGCGGATTTTAGAATCCGCAGCGCAATCAAGAAACGTGCTAACAGACCGGTGCTTGCCTCGAAACATCCAAGGGTTGGGAAGGTCAATTCCGCCACAAAACCGTGCATCATTAAGAGTGGCTTTTCGATGGAGATAACTCATGGCCAGCCCCACTCGGTACATTGCTTTGCTCGGAGCGATTTCGTTATTGCCTGTCCCACAGCTGGCGATTGAAGCTGCTGGACATACCGTTGTACTCAGCCCTCAGTCCGTATCTACGCAATCGGACGCTTATGATGTTCTGCTCCATTCAAGGTCTTTGGCAGACCAGCGCGCCGCCATTAACATTGTCCTCCGCGACTCGCGGCAATATGTTCCGCGCATCCAAGAGAGCCTTCGCAATTATCCCCGGTTATTGCGGACTGATCCAATCGCCGCGCGCCGGGCAGTATACATTTCAGCTTTAGTGCGCGATCCTTCGTTCGCCCCAATTCTGGCAAAGGACTTAAATCTTCCAATAGTTCTCGATGACTGTGTTTACGCATGCCCAGTCGTATTCGCGCTTACGATTCAAGCGTGTTTCGCTGGTTGGGATCCGCCGCAAAACTTGGATCCTCAACTCAGCACGGTCCACGATCTACGCGCCGAAATCCAAATGGTTTCCCGCATACACCTCAAAAAGGGATCGATTACAGACGTGGCTCAAGGGCCAGGAATTGAAGAACATCGGAAGGAATTCGACGGCAAGAGCGAGGAGGAGATTATTCAGATAGCTGGTCAGAAAACCTCATCGGAGGAAACTAGAATGTACGCAGCATTTTGGCTCGAAACGCTTGTCACAGGGAGTAAAAACCGGATCGACCTTTATTTACTTGCTTTGAATGATTTTGAAGACGGTTCAGGCGAATACAAAGGTGCTGTCTACCAATCGATTTATCGAGCTGAATTAGCCAAAACGAAGGGACAGTGACCGGTTCCGCTGGTGTTGGTTAGCGACAGCCCGCCTAATCCGAAGCTAGCTTATTCCTGCAGACTATGTCTGTTCACCCGGAATGTACCAGAAAGAATGGCCTAAACGCGGCGGAGGACGATGTGGGTGATTTCCGGAGGGGCGCCGAGGCGGACTGGCGCGCCGACGGTGCCGAGGCCGCGGTTTACGTAGAGAGCGGCGAGGCCGTTGGGGGCGTTGGGCATGAGCTTGATGGTTTCGCCCATGCGCTTGGGCTGGTCGGGCATGAGGAGCGGCCGGTGATAGAGACCGGCGATGTAATCGGTGATGAAGCGCGCGGGGCTGAGGCTGACGTCCAGAATTTCGACCTTCACTTGGCCGCCGTGGGTGTGACCGGCGAGCGAAAGCTCAATG
>DATMQI010000249.1:0-10717 GCA_035567135.1 Terriglobales bacterium | reverse complement strand
CTTGAGGAACTGGAAGAATCCGTTCCGCTGCTCGATGACGTAGATCGCCGCCAAGAGGACCGCGACCGCGCCCCGGTAGAAGAAAGCCCCACCACCGCCGCCGACGCTGAGAAAAAAGATCCATTCGAAGAAATCGATTTCGGCTCCTTCTTCCAGGACTATCTGGATCCCGGCTACCGCAGCTCCCGCGAAATGGAGGACATCGAGCGTCCCTCCTTCGAGAATTTCCTCTCTAAGCCCGGCAGCCTGACCGACCATCTCGTTTGGCAATTGGGCTCTATCTCCATGCGCCCTGAGGTGCAGGAAGCCGTCGAACTCATCATCGGTAATCTAAACGAGGATGGCTACCTGATCGCAAGCGACGAAGAGTTGCTGGGAGTAGCACCGCCCGCCGCACCGGAGTCTGACGCCGCCGTCGTCGAGAATCTTTTCAAAGAAGCCACAGCCCTGGGCCTAAGCTCCAATGAGGAAGCTACCTCCGATGGTTCCGCAGAACTGGATGCGTCGGAACTTGATGCCCTCGAGGCCGATTCGCCAGAGTCCGTTGCAACCGGCGTTGGACTCGCTGGAATCGATTCCTCAGAATCACAAAACATAGTTGCCCGTGATTTCGCAGAGACGCCCGCATGGAGCGAACCTTCGCAGGCGCCAGAGCCAAGCCCGGTTGAAACCGCGCCCCCAGCAGCCAAGACCGCACCAACTCCGGCTCCACGTCCAACATTCACGACCAACTTCAGTCTCACCGACCTCCACGAAGCGATCGAAATAATAAGACAGCTGGATCCGCCCGGAGTCGCTTGCCGCGATCTTCGCGAGTGCCTGCTCTACCAACTGCGCTATCACCAACAGCAACACGAACTGCACAAGAACGGCAACGGAGAATCCACCACTCAGGTCCTCACCGATGCCATCGCGATCGTTGATCAGTATCTGCGCGCGGTGCAGAACAAACAATACAAAGAGATCGCCCGCACCCTGGGTCGTTCTGTAGAAGCCGTCCAGCAGGCGCTCGATTACATCCGCACTCTCGACCCACGTCCCGGCCTGCGCTACAACAAAACCCAACCGCGCCTGATCGAACCCGACGTAGCCTTTGTGAAGCACGGAGACGAGTGGCTGGTGGTCATGAACGACGAAGACGTTCCCCAACTCCGCCTAAATCCAGCCTACAAGCGCCTGCTCACCAAAGACACGAATGACAAAGACACTCGCAACTACGTCAAAGAACGTTACAAGAGCGCGATCCAGTTGATCAAGAACATCGAGCAGCGCAAGCAAACCATCGTAAAAGTTTGCTACAGCATCCTGGCCCGGCAACAGGATTTCCTCGAAAAGGGCATCGACCAGCTAAAGCCAATGATGATCAAGGAAGTCGCTGAAGAAATCGGAGTCCATCCCTCCACGGTAAGCCGCGCGGTCTCAAGTAAATATGCCCACACACCCCAAGGCGTCTTCGAACTGCGTTACTTTTTCAGCGAAAGTGTAAACGGACCCCAGGGTGGCAACACTTCATTGCTCATTCTGAAACGCCGCGTCAAGAAGTTGATCGAAGAAGAAGATCCCGCGAGGCCGCTGACCGACGAGCAGATCACCCGCATCCTACAATCGCAGGGCATCCAAGTCACTCGCCGCACGGTCGCAAAGTACCGGGAAGATATGCGCATCCCGAGCACCCACCAGCGCAGAGTAAAGAGGTAAAGAGGATTCTAACGACGCAACAGCCGCAAAGCGGCGGTATGTGAAAGCCCGGCACGGGAGTGCCGGGAAGCAAAGTGGGAAGACTTGAATCCCGTAGGGATGGTACTGGCATTCGCGACGCAGTCCCCGGAGAAGCCGCAATAAGAGCTTCCTACGAGTTCCAAATGTAGTGCCCAGGCTATGCAAGATTCAAAATCCAAGGAGGGGCGCTCATGAACGTGGAATACACCGGCAGGCATTACGAAGTCACACCGGCCATCCGCAAGGACGTAGAATCCGGACTAACCAAAATCCGCAAGATTCTAGGTGACAAGTTTGAAACTAAGGTCGTCCTCGCCGTCGAGAAACACCGCCACAAAGCCGAAATCACCATCAGTCCGCGCAACGGACCTATCGTAGGCCTGGCTCAGGCCGGAGACATGCCTTCCGCCGTCAGCGAAGCGCTCGATCATCTCGAGAAGCAAGCGGTCAAGTACAAAACTCGCTGGCGCACTAAGAAACGCCACAATCACAAGAGCCCCAATCCCAAGAGCCAAAGTTCGCGGCCCGCGCCAGCCGGAAAATGGGACGGCGAAGCATCTCAGGAAAAAATCGGAGTAGCCGTCGGCCTTTCCGAATCAACCGCAGTGGATGTCGTCGTACACAAATTCCCCGCCGTAGCCCGCACGACCGAGGTACACCTCGTCCGCTCCGAAGATGCCGTGGCCCTACGTCCCATGACTCTCGAAGAAGCCATTAAGGAAGCCCACTTTCGCGATCGCGACGTCTTCGTCTTCCGTGATCCCAAAGGCAAAGTCATGATCCTCCATCGCACCCGCGACGGAAAAATGGAACTAATCGAAGCCCCATAAACGTTGGGGGGACACTAGTGTGTGCACGGATCTTCGACCCCTCCAGCCGAGCGAAGTTCGGCAGCCTTGCCGCGAATCTCTGTCTTCACTGACAAAACACTCGGCGAAGCGTATGATTCTCGCGCCGTTTCCCCCAAATTCAATTGAGGAGATCTCTGGATGAAAACAATTTACCGTCTAGTCGCGTTCCTGTTGCTGCTAACTCCCGCAGTTCTAGCTCAAGAACACTACACCGAAGGCCCAGTCTGGCGGGTCTCGCTGGTCCGTGTTAAACCCACCCAGATGGACGCCTATCTCACCAGCCTGCGCCAATCCAGCAAGCCACTGCTCGAGGAGCAGAAGAAAAATGGAACCATCATGGATTACAAACTGTTCTTAAAGGAGACCAAGCACAGTCCTGAAGACTGGGATGTCTGCCTTGCGATTGAATACAAAAACCACGCAGCCATGGACGGCTTGGCCGCAAAAGGCGAAATGGCTCGCGATAAGATCCTGGGCGGCAAACAACCCGCTCAACAACTATCAGAAAAGCGCGCCGAAATCCGCGAACTAGTCAGTTCAGAACTCCTGCAGGAAATCATCCTCAAGTAAATCGGTCAAGACTCGTGTGGGGCCGGGTCTCCGACCCGGCCCGCCAACCAAAAGCAAATTAGGGATTTCCGTGATCAACGGCAATCCCTGAGGATCCATTGGCCGACTCTGCACAGGTTAATGCATAGCGTTATAGGTTTTTCGAAACCGAAGGCAGGTTTTTTATTGGTCGGGGCGATAGGATTTGAACCTACGACCCCCTGCGCCCAAGGCAGGTGCGCTACCAGGCTGCGCTACGCCCCGACTCTAACTGCTTCACTGATTCTAAATCAGTTCTACGAACGAGACCACCAAAGGGACTCGTACTTGTGTCCTATCTGTTGTGCAACTGTTGTCAAAACCCATCAGTTCGCCCCTCGCTTGAAGAAAGCTTTCAACTTGGTACTCCAGCAGCCTGAGCCGGTTCCATCCACTCGGTCTTGTCTTCAACGATTTCGTAGGTGGTATGGAAACTCGCGGTCTTCTGAACCATGGCCCCCACCGAGCAATATTTTTCCTCGGAGAGACGGAGGGCCTCCTCGACTGCCGCCACGTCAATTTCAAAGCCGGTGACCACATGGTGGATTCGCACGACGGTGAATATCTGGGGCGGGCGTTCTGCCTGATCGGCTTCGACCCGCACCTCGTAGCCTGTCACTTTTTGGTGGTACTTCTGGCGGAGGATGGTGACAACGTCGAACGCTGTGCAGCCGGCCAGCCCCGCGGCGACCAGTTCAATCGGCTTCGGTCCTGTGCCGCCAGCCGTATCGTCCAACAGGAAGTTGTGCCCACTTCCGGTCTGGGCCACAAATTGGCGTTGCCGCTTAAGTGGTTGAGTCAACTCGACTTTGGCCGTGATCATGGTTTGCCTCCTGCTCCTCTATCGACTAAACACACGAATAAATGCAGTCCGTCGGATTTTGTTACAGAGAAAATGCAGCCACAACATCATGAAACGAGAACTTTCGACTGGCGCCGGCGTTCCGTCGGGAACGGCTCAAACTGGTTCCTTGCGAGATCGGCAATCGACCGCTGATAATGTCCAAGGAGTTCAAGTGAGATATCCAACGATGAAACGCGCAATTACAATTGTTCTTGTCGGGGCCGTGGCCTCCGTTGCGGCCGTTCGCGCGAATACGCAAACCCGCGCGGGCGGCAAGACGCGTTCGATGTTTCCCTTTTATCAGGCCACATCTTTCCCAGCTTCGCAGCTCATCAACCCGGAAGAACTCGTCAATATCCTTCGGTCCCCCAAGCGCGAGAAGCCCCTGATGATCCAAGTCGGGTCCCATGTTCTTTACCAGCAGGCCCATATCCCTGGCTCCGAGTACATCGGCGCGGCTTCCAGCGAAAGCGGCATACAGCAACTGCGAAAGCGCGTGGAGCCGCTGCCGCGAAACAAGTTCATCGTTCTTTATTGCGGATGTTGTCCGTGGAACCACTGCCCCAACGTCAAGCCCGCAGACGACGCATTGCGCGCGATGGGCTTCAGCAATCTGAAAGTTCTTTATTTCGCGAACAACTTCGGGACAGACTGGGTCGACAAGGGCTATCCGGTTGCCAAAGGAGATTAGAAAACGGAACACTTTCTGATTGGGGTCGGCACATTTGAATAGAAACATTCTGTGCGGCTTGGCGTTGATCGTAGTCGTGGCCGGACTCTACTTTGTGATCCGTCATCGTGGTATGCAGGGCGGCATGAGCAGCAGAGCCATTGAACATCCGCTGGCCCCCGACTTCTCGCTTCCCGACTTAACGGGACATAAATTCGACCTCTCATCCAATCGCGGCAAGGTCGTCCTTTTGGACTTCTGGGCAACCTGGTGCACTCCGTGCCGGGACGAGATCCCTCATTTTGTCGAACTGCAAAATAAGTACGGCGACGAGGGCCTCCAGATCATTGGTGTTTCCATGGACGATGGACCGGAACCTGTACGCGAGTTCTGCCAGCAGTTCAAAATGAACTACCCGGTAGTAATGGGAAACGCGAAAATTGGCGAGCTTTATGGAGGAGTTCTCGGTCTGCCAATCGCATTCCTGATAGGCCGCGACGGCCGAATCTATTCCAAGCACATTGGCGTTACGGACACTTCGTTTCTAGACCGAGAGGTTTTGGCCCAGTTGCGGGCTCAGGAGTTGCCTCCGCCAAGGCGATGAGCAAACTCAATCGATCCTCTTTGCCATTGCTCGCTCGTAGCGTGACATCACTTCCTTCCGCAACTTGACTGCCTTGACTCGATCCGGGGCTGGGCCGGGCAACCGGCGACAATCCTGGATCGTTGCTTCCAAGCTGGCGAGAAACGCCTTACAGGGTGCGCAGCCGTTGAGGTGCCGCTCAAGTTCCTCACAAAGTGAATCATCCAGTTGCTCGTCGAGATAGTTCGAGAGTTCGGCGAACATGGCTTTGCAGCGGGCGGGTCTGGGCTGTTGGTCGCTGGGTCTCTGATCTGACGATACTCGCGAAGCTGCTCTCCTGGAGCGTCGTCTCAATCCTTTCATCAATTCCTTCCTGACAAATAGCCTGGCTCGGTGGAGACGAACTCGCACCGTCCCAGAACGCAGCCCTGTGATCTCGGATACTTCTTCGTCGGTCAGACCTTCCATATCGCGCAACACGAGAACAATACGATATTGAGAAGGTAGTCGCTGAATCGCGTCTCGCAGCCTTCCCGCTTCCTCGCTCCGAATTGCGAAAGCTTCAGGATTAATGTTGCCGTCGTTTCCCAGCCGCTCGAGTTCCCTCCGATCAGGCATGAGTTCTTCCAGGGAAAGGTCTGGATTCGGAGCGAACTTGCTGCGGCGCCGGCTCATCAGACATCGGTTCTTTGCCACCTTATAGAGCCACACCACGAGCGCTTTGGGGCTGTCAAACTTAGGCAGGTACGGGACCGCCTTGAGCAGCACTTCTTGCATGGTATCTTCTGCATCCTGTCGCTGGCCGCACACCCGCATGCTAAAAGAAAAGACGGTACTTTGGAGCAGAGCCAGAGCCTGCTCCAACGCCGCATCATCACCGCGCCGCAGAAGCTGCACAGCCATTTCTATTTGGGGATGCATCGCATTTCAATCTAGCACTTCTGTCGCGTGGCGTTCGTGAGGACCGAGTGTACAAGCCTGACATTGTAGGGTCCTCCTTATTGGTCGGGGACTGGCTGCACGGTGCATTGCTTCGCAATAGTCTTGATCGAAGTGATGGTCAGCGTCAGCGAGGATGGAGCTCCCGTTTTTGTTAAGGCATCGGAGCTTGTGCTCATCGAAGGTGACTCCTTCCCGGTAACTTCAACTCGTTGACCGAGGTACTGGCGCAGCTTTATTTTGCCAGGCGCCTGAAGTTCGTAGGTGATGGCTGGATTCTGCTTCATCAGGATGTAATCACCGCTGGCTCTGCTGACGCAGCCCTGTAGCGTGACCTGTCCCTTGGAGTCTTTCGAGGTGTGCTGCTTTGCCGTGGTGGGGCTGCTGTCTTGTGCCAGGAGAAAGCTGCCCGAAAGCAGCAAAACAAACCATGACTTTCTCATAGAGTTCTCCTCTCAGAGAACGAGACGGCAACATTATTGCACAGGGCTCAACCTGGGGCAGCGAGACTGCTATGGGATTTGAACCATCGCAGCACGTCATCCCGGAAGGACATGATCCTACCCTCGATGACGACCTTCAATGGTGTTCCATCTGGTGGACTAACACTCTCTGGATTCGCAACAAGGCTTAATGAGCCCCTGCATTCGGGGCGGGTCGCTGGATTCGGAAAAGCGCCTGCGGATCGCGTGACGAGACTCGTCCCGCCCCAATCCAGGCATACCGGCTGATCAAAGCGCCGACGATAAAACAAACTGCGGCCAGGTAGCGAGCCACAGAGCTGTGTCCCCAGAAAATTCTGAGCAATAACGACGCGGGCCCGGCCAATGCACCGCCAGCACGGGTCAACCAACCGACAACTCCCTCCCGCAATGGACGATCAACGTATCGCCCGCGAAGTTCAATAATGACCGCAACCAACGTCTCAACTGCGCTTGCAACAATTCCTATGGACTGAGTAACTGGAACAAGGAATCCGAGAAGCTCCAGCACGGCCGCCGCCGAACCCAAACCTCCGGTAAGAAAAACGACCGGCACCAGCTTCCGATTTTCAGACCAAACCGGGATCGCGGTCACGCCTAAGAGGACTGACGTGTAACTCGCGAGTATCAGTCCACTCAGGGCTGCGGAGATTTCAGCGAGCCATTCGAGCTCAAGCAAGAAGTTGTTTCCGTATCCTGCCAGGATCACTTCGTGGCAAACGACCGCCAAGCCCACTGCAGAGGAAAACCCCGCTAACGTCCACGCGCCTACCGACATTGCTGAACGCAGCTTGAAGACCCGCAACATGTTTAAGAATCTGGCAGGACGACCCAAATCTGCGATGAGGAGAGGCGCCGAGATCAGCGCGCCTAAAAATCCTATCCACAATCCAGCGCGTAGCAATCCAGCATTGCCGAAGAGATGAGCCACGAGCGCAATTAATGCAGAAATACCAGCTACTCCACCCACAAAAAAATAAAGGGGAACCTGCCACGTCCAGGTTGGCGGCTTGAGCACGGGGTTTCCGTGATAACTTACCGCGGAAGCTGGTTTGGGAAAAGGGCTGCCCACGGCGGCGATCCCATGACCCTGTACTTTCCCAGTTCGCGCAGCTTCCTCCCTTAATGCATCCAGACGCTCTTCATTGAATTGAGGATTTGCAACCATACTCAATAACCTCGTTCAAGATGTACGCGAGAGAATTCCTCGTCCAGCTACAGCGCGAAAGCAAGGAATACCACCAGCACAACTACGAGCGCCGAAAGCAGCGCTGCGCTCCACGCTGACTTCATGTGAATCGTGGGCACTTCGGGAGCAGGTGGGAAATTGTAGGCCTCCGGCTGGCCGAGAATCACAAAGATCGCGTGAGTGCCGCCTACGCTGGATCCCGTTGGATCGTAGATTTGCGCATCGTTGTATCCTCGATGTTGTAACGCCTTGACGCGTAGCTGCGCTTCCTGCCGTAGCTCTTCCAGCTCGCCAAAGCGAATCGATTGCGTGGGGCAGGCCTTCGCACAGGCGGGCATTAACCCGTCCCGCTGCCGGTCGTAACAGAACGTGCACTTGAAGGCGGTTCCGACCTCATGACTTTTGTCGACTACTCCGAAGGGACACGAAACCACGCAATAGCCGCAGCCATTGCAGACATCGTGCTGCACGAATACCGATTCAAGTTCGGTGCGAACGATTGCGCCCGTGGGACACGCCTCCAGGCACCCGGCGTTCTCGCAGTGCTTGCAGACATCGGACAGAAACTGCCAACGAAACGGCTCTTCTATTCCGGCGAGTTGCGGGCCCATGTGCTGCTTTTCTTCCAAGAAGAGCACGTGACGCCACGTCGATGCTCCTAATGCATGCGTGTTGTCGTACGACTGACCAGTCCAGTTGAACCCATCATCGGGAATGTGGTTCCACTCCTTGCAGGCCACTTCACAGGCCTTGCAACCTATGCACACTGAAGCATCCGTCAGAAAAGCACTGGTCGGCATTACTTCCTCCCCAAATGAGCGTTCAATTGATCGAGAGCGGCCTTTCCCCGTGCGCGACGTCCCGGAGAAACATCACAGAGAATGCCTTTGGCTTCCATGATCCGGACGTTCGGTTCCTCTGAGATGGCCACAAGGTCATTCGCCGAGTCTCCTTTGACCAGGCCGCGAGAGCCCCAGTGATAGGGGACGCCAACCTGGTGCACCATCTTTCCGTCGATAAGGAGCGGTCGCATGCGCCTGGTCACCAGTGCCCGAGCCTCGACGATCCCGCGTGGTGTCATCACAGTCACCCAGCCTCCGTTCTTGATTCCGCGTTCTGACGCCAGTTCGGGGGATATTTCACAGAAGAACTCGGGTTGAAGTTCAGCCAAGTGCGGAAGCATCCGCGACATCGCGCCCGAGGTATGATGTTCCGTCAACCGATACGTGCTCATGACATAGGGGAAACGTTTATCGGGAGAACTGGCGTAACGGTTGTCCGGCCTCTCCTCTCGAATTTCCGCCGGATTGCTTTGCTGGTCTGGATAGAGTGGATTGCTGACTGGAGCCTCCAAGCCTTCGTAGTGTGTTGGCAGAGGCCCGTCTGCTAATCCCTTTGGGGCGAAGATCCAGCCTGTCCCATCGGGGTGCAGGATGAAAGGTTTATCCCCGGCGAGAGCTTCATCACCTTGCGCGTGTTTCGGCGGCTGGTAGTCCGGCGCTTTCGTCCTCGTGAAGTCCGGGACGTCGAGCCCAGTCCACTCTTTCTTCTGCTCATCCCACCAAACCAGTTTCTTGCGCTCGCTCCAAGGCCGTCCATCAGGACGGGCGGAAGCGCGGTTATAGAGGACGCGGCGGTCCAGAGGCCAAGCAAAGCCCCAGCCGTGTCCCAAGAGGTCCAGCGAATTCCGCTGGTTGGCGCGGTTCTCACCAGGGCGAGGGAACACGCCGGAGTAGATCCAGCAACCGCAAGCGGTGGATCCGTCAGCTTTCAATTCGTTGAATCCACTTACCAGAGTGTGGTCGGCTACTGCGTAGCCGTTGATCTCTTGCAGAACTTCTTCCACCTTGGGCTCTTGCAACTTTCCTTCCAGGGAATAGTTCCAGGTCAAGGCACTCAACCCGGCATTGCGCGGCCGCGGATCTTGCTTGGCCTTCTCCTTCAGGCGGCGGCCCAGGTGGTACATGAACCAGGTTTCGCTGCGTGCGTCCCCGGGGGGATCGACCGCTTTCTGGTGCCACTGCAGCAGACGCTGCGTGTTGGTGAAGCAGCCGTCTTTTTCAGCATGCCCGGCGGCGGGCAGGAGAAAGACTTCCGTTGCGATTCGCTCCGGGCGAAGCTCGCCGCGTTCCACCTCGGGCGAGTCGTACCAGAAAGAGGCGGTCTCAAGCTCGACCAGGTCGCGCACGACGAGCCACTTCAGCTTGGAGAGCGCCTTACGCTCCAGTCGCGAGTTGGGGCCGGCTACTGCCGGGTTTTGTCCCATCACAAACAGACCCTCAATCTTGCCGTCCAACATTTCCAGAAAATATCCCTGGTGCGAATGGTCACCGGTCACACGTGGCAGCCAATTGAAGCCCCAATCGTTTTCTTTTTTCGCTCCCTCGCCGTAATAAGCCTTGAGCAGGCTCACGATGTACTTATCGAAGTTCCACCACCAGCCCGTGGGATCGCGATGTGTTGCAACGTAATCCGCAAGATTCTTCGAGTCCAGCGCTAGATTCGGCATAGGCAAGTAGCCGGGCAGAATGTCGTAGAGGGTCGGGATATCAGTTGAACCTTGAATCGAGGCATGCCCGCGCAGAGCGAGAATGCCTCCTCCCGGCCGTCCAATGTTGCCGAGAAGCAGCTGAAGGATCGCAGCCGCGCGAATGATTTGCGGACCTTTCGACTGCTGCGTCCAACCCAGCGCATAGCAAATTGCTCCTGTCTTTTCCGGGCCTGATGCCGAGCAAAATGTCTCCGCAATTTTCAGGAACCGCTCGCGGGGAACACCGCAAAACCGTTCAACTAATTCAGGCGTGTATCGCGCATAATGCCTCTTCAAAACTTGGTATACACATCGTGGGTCG
>DATMQI010000248.1:0-4550 GCA_035567135.1 Terriglobales bacterium | reverse complement strand
GCCATCCCAGGTCACAGCCGCCGGATCGTGCGCCCAAGTGACTCGGCCGGGAACGACGCCGCGGGGAACTCCTAATGGGGAAAGCGGCTCGAACAAGGAGGGCCGCAGGTAGGTGGCAGCTGCAAGAGCCAGGGCGAATTGCCGGCGCGTCATGTCCATTTTGAATTGCTCCTCTCGTACAAAATCTTACGGTTCCGCGGATCATTTTACCTGAAAGCGCAGAAACTGCTGCAGCCTTTTCACGGACGGCACGGTCTTGCGTTGCAGACCGGTAGTTGCAGTGGGGGGACCTTGGACTGCCCAGCGAATTGTACCTGACGACGCAAGTAGAATCGAAACGTAGTTACCCTGTGGCGATGCGCAGCCTAGCCGGGCTGGCAAGTTAACTTTAAGCCGCGTCCTGCGGAAGCACCTTTCATGGCCTACAACTGGCCTCCGCTGACAATCGTCATTCCGTGGCCGAAGAGCTGCGACCACGCGCTATTGCTGCCAGCCCCCGCCCAATGCTTGGTACAGTTGGACCACAGCCAATAATTCGTTGAGCTGTGCCTGTACGAGCCCAAGCTCGGTAGTGAAAGCGTTGGTTTCGTTGGTCAAGACTTCCAGATACCCCGTGACGCCACCGTTGTAGCGCATGTGCGAAAGACGTGCTGCATCCTCGGCGGACCGGGAAAGCAGTTCTTGCTGCACGCGGAATTCCCGCGTCTTGCGGTAAGCCACCAGGCCATCAGAAACGCTGCGAAAGGCTCCCTGAATCGACTCTTGATAGAACAACACAGCCGTTTGCTGCCGCGCCTCCGCGAGACGCACTTGCGAGCGGAGTCGACCACCTGTAAAGATTGGTTGAGTCAGTGAAGCACCGAAACTCCAGGCGCCAGCGGGTCCAGTGAACAAGCTGGTCAATGCTGAACTCTGGAATCCACCAGTTCCATTCAACGAGATCTGAGGAAAATAGGCTGCTCGCGCCACGCCGATCTCCGCGTTTGCCGCAACCAACTGCGCCTCTGCTTCTTGAATGTCCGGCCGCCGTTCCAGCAAAGTCGATGGCAGTCCGGTCGGCACGTCGGGAGGCTGGCGTTGCTCGGTGAGTGTTTGCCCTCGGGGTATGTCGCCTGGATTCTGACCGAGCAGAATGCTGAGAAAATTTTCCTGCTGCTCGATCTGCTGTTCGAGAACTGGAATCTCCGCGCTTGCCGTAAAAACCAACTGTTCGGCTTGGCGCACGTCGAGCAGTGTCGTCGAACCCCCATCTGCCAGGATTCGTGTCAGCCTGAGCGATTCCTGCCGCGAATTGAGCGTGCGTTTTGAAATCTCCAGTTGGAGGTCGAGCGCCCGCAGCTGGAAATACGCGCTGGCGACATTGGCCACGAGCGTGGAGACGACTTCCCGCCGGGCCCATTCAGTCGCAAGGAGATTGGCTCTTGCAGCTTCCGTCGCGCGCCGATACTTTCCCCAAAAATCAAGTTCCCAAGCCGCGGCAAGGTTCACCTGTCCGGTGCTCGTTTCAAATGCAGGAAGAAACTTGGACCGGGCAGTGCGGGTGTCAGAAATTCCCGCTCCGGCACCTACATTTGGAAACTGATCGGCGCGGGTGATTCCCAGTTGCGCATGGGCTTCGAGCACGCGGGAAGCAGCGATGCGCGAATCATAATTTTGGCTAAGTGCGGTGCGAATCAGCGTCCGCAGGTGATCGTCTTGAAAAATGTCCCACCACTTTTGGTCTCCCATCGCAGCGAGCTGCGTTTGTGGGGCTACGTCTGAGATCGCTCCGCGATACGAACCCGGCACCGCAACAGGGGGCCGCTTATAATTCGGACCCACGGTACAGCCGGAAGCCAGAAGAGCGGCGCTCAACAGGAAAAAGCGAGGCTTCATTTTAGTCAGCCTCAGCGGGTGCGCCTTCGGCAGCCGCAAGCAGCTGGCGGTGCTTACCTGCGCCGGACCACTTCTCAACCAGATAAAACATGGCGGGAATGAAGAAGATTCCGATGAGGCTCGCAGCCAGCATGCCTCCGATAACAGCCGTCCCCATAATCTGGCGAGCCACAGCCCCAGCGCCGGAGGCAGTCCAGAGCGGGACGGCACCCAAGATAAATGCGAATGAAGTCATCAGAATCGGGCGAAGCCGCAGGCGCGCTCCCTCGAGCGACGCGTCCGCTAGGGGCTTGCCCTGTTCGTATTGCTCCTTCGCAAACTCCACGATCAAGATCGCGTTCTTCGCCGCCAATCCAATTAACATCACCAAACCAATTTGTGAGTAGACATCGCTTTCGATCTGCACCATGTAGCTTGGTAGCAGCGCGGTGAGAATTGTCCGCCGCAACCATAGAATGAAAAACGCTCCGAAAATCGCAACCGGAGTGCTGAGAAGCACGCTGAACGGAAGAGACCAGCTTTCGTACAATCCAGCGAGAATCAAGAACACAAATAGAAGAGAGAATCCGAAAATCGCCGCCGCAGGAATACCTTCCTGCGCCTTCTTTTCCTGAAAGGACATGCCGAGGTAGTCAAAACCCATCTGACGCGGCATGGTTTTACGGAAGACGTCTTCGAGAGCGTGCATCGCCTGCTCTGCGCTATAGCCAGGAGCGGCGGCGCCATTAATTTGTGCCGCGCGATACTCATTGAACCGCATCGTAAATTCGGGACCATCGCGAGGTTCAAAACGAGTGATGGAAGCGAGGGGCACCATTCCGCCTTTGTCATTTCGCACGTAAAACTGGCCGACATTTTCTGGCCGCGTGCGATAGTCGCCTTCAGCCTCGACATAAACCTGCCACTGGCGACCGAAGCGATTGAAGTAGTTAATGAATAAGCCGCCCATAAACGTCTGAAGCGTTTGGTAGACATCCTTAACGGCGACACCTTGCTTGATGACTTTTGCGCGGTCCACATCGGCATACAGCTGAGGCACGCTGGCGAGTGATGTTGTGCTTAGACCGGCAATTTCTGGGCGTTTGCGAGCTTCCGTAAGGAATGTTTGCAGATTCGAGGAAAGAAAATTCAGATCCATACCGGCTCGATCTTCCAGAACGAAAGTAAATCCGCCGGACGTCCCAACTCCTGGGATGGCTGGAGGAGAGAAGGAAAAGGCAACGCCTTCTGGGAGCGATGCCAGCTGCTCGTTGATGTGTTGTTTGATGGCTTGAAGTTGCTCGGAGCGTGATTTGCGCTCGTCCCACGGTTTCAACGTCACGAAGAAGAAGGCGTTGTAGCTGGTGCGCACGAAACTCAGCAGGCTGAATCCGATGATCGTGTTTGTGTGCTCAATGCCTGGCGTCTTGGCCAGAGCGCTTTCGATTTTCGCGGCCACTTCGTCCGTGCGCTGAAGAGAAGCCGCGATCGGAAGCTGCACGTTGACATACAGATAGCCTTGGTCTTCGTCCGGAAGAAAGCTTGCAGGAACTTTGTTTCCGAACCAACCGGCTCCAACCGCGAAGCCTACGAGCAATATGATCGCGATTGCGCTTTTGCGGATGAGAAAGCCACATACCCGGACATACCACTCGGTTGCGTTCGCGAAAACACGGTTGAACCAAGCGAAAAACGCACTCAACGGTCCACGGGTCGACGTCTTCGGACGCAGCAACAATGCGGCAAGCGCTGGACTCAACGACAACGCGTTGAACGCGGACAGGATTACGGAAAATGCGATGGTCACTGCAAATTGCTGGTAAAGGCGTCCAGTAATTCCCGGTATGAAAGCAGTGGGAACAAAGACGGCAGAGAGGACTAGCGCTATGCCGATCACTGGGCCCGAGATCTCTTCCATGGCTTTGAGTGCCGCCGCTTTTGGCGAGAGACCGTCCTCGATGTGGCGCTCCACTGCTTCCACGACGACGATGGCATCGTCCACCACAAGACCAATCGCGAGGACCAGCCCAAACAACGAAAGCGTATTGATGGAAAATCCGAACAGCGGAAAGAAAATGAAAGTGCCCACAAGAGACACGGGGACAGCAAGTAGCGGAATCAGCGTTGCGCGCCAGCCCTGCAGAAACACGAAGACGACGATCAGCACCAGAACAATGGCGATGACCAGCGTCAGAACGATCTCCTTCATGCCTTCGTTGACGGCCTGTGTCGTATCCAGCGAGATCGCATAGTCCACGTCCTCCGGCAGTCGGCCTTTCAGTTCCGCCATGAGTTTCCTGATTTCGCTTGCTGCTTGGACAGCATTTGAGCCAGGCAGTTGGTATGCGGCGATGATGGCCGACTCTTTCCCATCAAGCCTGCTCACCATGTTGTAGGACTGCGCGCCAAGCTCTACCCGAGCGACATCCTTCAATCGGACCACGGCGCCGCCCGCGGATTCGCGGATGATGATCTCTCCGAACTCTTCGGGAGAAGTCATTCGGCCTTGTGCCTGCACGGAATAAGTGAACTGCTGGCCTTTCGGCACCGGCTCACTGCCCACTTGCCCAGCAGGGTTCACACTGTTTTGAGATTGGAGGGCCGAGACAATCTCGGGAACCGTGATGGCCAGTTTTGCGAGCCTGTCCGGCTTCACCCACAGACGCATGGCGTATTGGCCCGCACCGAAAACCTGA
>DATMQI010000247.1:0-3052 GCA_035567135.1 Terriglobales bacterium | reverse complement strand
CAGCCCTAGAGGACCGTCCTGGCGAATCTCGATGTTGCGAAATCTCTCTTCGAGTTTGTCCTTCGACGTAGCGAGGAGTTTCGCAAATCCATCGAGCTGGCTCGGGCCAATCCCATCGAACTGAGCGTTATATTTGCGGGCGCTATCAATCTCTTCCTGGGTGTTGGTGTGATGAAAGAGCACATCAGGGTTCAGCACGAGCTTCGTTAGGGCGTAGCCGTCCTTGCGAATAATATCCTGACGGAACTCGTCCAATAGGCCGCGAATCCTCGTGATGTCATCGCCGTTGGAGTTGAATTTGGGTTCCGCGTCCTGCTCCGCCGCTCGAGAAACCAAGCCACACATAAGGAGTGCAAGGAATACTGCGCCCAATCTCTTTTTATTCATATGCAATTTTCCTTTCAGATCTTGACCTAGGGGTTGGCGTTAAGGCCGACCGGTTCCATGCACGCAACAGTTTACGGAGGCGAGCGGCGCTCTACTTAGACCAGGGCGGAACCACGCCGTTGCTGCGCGCGTAGGCGATCGACTGCCCCAGATGTTCGTG
The DNA here is from genome assembly GCA_035567135.1 of Terriglobales bacterium. Lineage (GTDB taxonomy): Bacteria > Acidobacteriota > Terriglobia > Terriglobales > Acidobacteriaceae > JABDBE01. The sequence continues at coordinate 2,505 of DATMQI010000247.1, read as the reverse complement.
TTGATCATCGAGAATCAGCATCAGCTTCGGTGAGCTGTGTCGCCTCAATCTCGGCAATCATGTCAATCTCGACGCAAGCGCCAAATGGCAACTGTGCCACACTGATGGCGCTGCGCGAATGGACGCCTCGCTCACCCAATACTTGGACAAGGAGTTCAGACGCCCCGTCCGCAATTCGGTGAGGCTCCGTGAAGTGCGGTGCGCCGTTGACCATGGCAAAGAGGTTCACGATTCTTCGAACGCAGCCAAGATCGCCGATGGCGGCTTTAAGCACGGCCAACAATTCAATTGCCACGTGGCGCGCCGCGAGCTTGCCTTGATCCACGCTGATCTCATCGTCCACCTTCCCGCAGAGGAGCTTGCCGCGCTCCTTTCCGAGGCGGCCGGAGAGATGAATTTGGTCACCTGAACCAATGAACGGCGCGAACGCCGGCGCATATCCGTCGACGACTGGCGGGATGACATCGGGTAGAACAATGTTGAGAGCCTTCAGGCGCTCGTCAATGGGCGTCATGTCGTGCGTCCTTCCACGCCTTCGCCATGGCGACAAGGAGTCGATCTATGTCCTGTGTTGAATTGAGGAGATGTGGGGCGACTCGAATTTTGCCTTCACGCAGAGCAACCACGAACCGCTCCTCTCGCAACATTTGATACAGGAACTCCGTATCGCCACGAGTGCGGGCTTCAATGCAACCAAAAACACCGCGTTGAGAGGCTTGACGCGGACTGGCAAGCCGATAGCCCTCCGGGAGTCGCTCAAAGAAATAGTCAATCAGGGCTTGGTTGTGATCACGGATCAGCGACGGACCCGCTTCCAGCACAAATTTCGCAGACGCTTCCATGACGGTGAGATTGAAGTTGTATATTGATGCCGCCTCGGCCGAGTCCCAACGGCTCAGCGTTGGCGCAGGTTCCGGATCCACATAGTTGAGGCGCGCAAAGCTCTCCACTCCCTGGGATAGCCAGTTGTAGGGTCCTGGTCGCAGCGAATCCAGGTTTTCCTTCCTCATCCACAGGAAGCCAGTCCCCCACGGACTGAGCAAATACTTATAGCCCGCGCAGACGATAAAGTCAGCTCCCAGAGTGCGCACGTTCATGGGTACGGCGCCACAGGATTGGCTCACGTCCAGAACCAACAAGGTCCCGTTCCTCTTGCATGCCGCGGCAAGCGAAGAGACGTCGAGCATCGACCCGTCGTCGAATCGCACGTGACTCACCGAAACCACTCGGGTGCTCGGCGTCAATGATGCGACCAAGTCATCCGACTGTACGAACTGACCTTGCGGGACTGCAATCCGCACCTTGATACCTTCGCGTGCCTCCATCGGTTTCCACGTTGCGTACTGCACTGGAAACTCGCCGCGCGAGCAGATCACCTCGTCACCGTCAGACCGCTTGAGTGCGTAGGCTATAGCCGCGAGGCCCGCTCCTGCTCCGCTCGTCAGAGCGACTTCATCCGGGCTCGCCCCAATCGAGGTCGCCAACGTCTGTCGCAAACTCGCGGCAACGGAGAAGAAGGTTTGGTCATCGACGATATGCGGGCGCATTTTTGCTTCGGCGGACAACCGTACGGCGTTGAGCGCCACGCGGGGGATTGCCGCGTGCGCGGCGAAGTTCAAGTAGGTGGCATCATCGATCGGAAACCATTCATTCTTCCAATCAATCGACTGCTTTAGAAGCATATTCCGCTCAGTGCGCTCGGGGTCAAACGGGGATGTACGGTGCTAAACACGTATAAGAATTTCATTTCAAAATCACTTCACGAACGTATTCATTACCGAGAACTTTTCTGTATTCATTCCGGCCGACTCTGGCCTTGTTCTGAAGCTCGGTGCTACCGATTACTTTCTTTGCCACCTCTTCCAGCTCGACGCCGTTATCCAAAGCCGCAGCCCCGTTCTTAAAAGTGATCCAGAGACTTATATTGGGCTGATCCGGTGATTTTGGAGTGAGCCTGAAAACCTTGTAATCGATGACCAGCCCAGCTTTTTTGAAAGCTTCCATGGTCGGCTTCCATGTCGAATTTAGCCAATCGATGTACTCTTCGAAATGCCCGTACTCAACGTGAATGTAGTCCACCTCAGTAACGGGGCCATCGGTGTACTGGCGCACATCCTCGGCAAGTGCATTGAGCGAAAGTGAGGAAACTGCGAGACACACGGAAAAGATAGCGGCTTTGATCATTTTTTCTTCACCTCGTTTTTCATTGTTGTCCTACTTGGACCAGGGCGGAACCACACCGTTGCTGCGCGCGTATGCGATCGACTGCCCCAGATGCTCGTGTTGATCTTCGAGAATGAGCATGAGGGCGCCCTGCTTCGTCATATCTCTTCCGAACAGTTTCACCGGCGCCTGCAGGTCGTTGTCGGAAAGTCCCGTAATCGCTTTTTGCAGATTGAGGTAGGAAGCCTTCAGAGCTTCCTGCAATTTCTCCGGATCGGTGATGGGCGCGGGCTTTGCCACCGTATTCGGTGTGCCCGAAAGCACGCCGACGAGCATGCCGTT
>DATMQI010000246.1:0-3582 GCA_035567135.1 Terriglobales bacterium | reverse complement strand
GTGAAGCCCACGCGTAAACGAAGACGAGGATTCGATATGAGCGCCTGCCGCAGAATAGTGCTGTTTATTATTCTGTCTGCGCTGGCTCAATCGAATCGTGCACAGGAAAGCAAGAGTTCGGAGACTTGGCATTTTGCGGTTTCAGGTGACTCAAGAAATTGCGGCGACGTAGTCATGCCGGCAATCGCGGAAAAGGTGCGCGCAGAGCATGCAGCCTTCTACTGGCATTTGGGAGACTACCGGGCCATCTATGACTTTGATCAAGACATCAAAGCCCGAAATCCAACGATCAACGTCATCACTTATGAGAGTAGCGCTTGGAAGGACTTCATCGACCGGCAGCTTAAGCCGTTCGAGGACTTGCCAGTCTACTTGGCACTCGGCAATCACGAACTCATACCACCAAAGACTCGTACAGACGCACTGTTGCAATTCGCGGATTGGTATAACGCACCAGACCTGTCGAAACAGAGGCTTGCTGACGATCCATCCGATCACGAATTGCGAGCGTACTACCACTGGACTCGGAGAGGCGTCGATTTCATTACGCTCGATAACTCAGCAAAAGAGCAGTTCGACGATGCACAGATGAAGTGGCTTGCCGCGCAGTTGGACAGGGATGCGAAGAATGCCGAGGTGCGGAGCGTGGTTCTTGGAATGCACGACGCTTTACCGGACAGCCTGTCAGCCGGCCACAGCATGAACGAGAGTGCTCAAGGAACTGAGAGTGGGAGAAAGGTGTATCAGTGGCTCGTTGAGTTCCGCAAGAAAACCCATAAGAACGTATACGTATTGGCCAGTCACTCGCATTTCCTCATGGACAACGTCTACAACACGGCATGCAGGCGAGAGCATCCTGACGAGGTTCTCCCTGGTTGGATCGTCGGAACCGCCGGAGCCCCGCGGTATCGGTTGCCGGCAGATGTGAGTGGCTCAGTGCAGCACCTCACGGATGTCTATGGTTATCTACTCGCGACGGTCTCGCCGGACGGAACGATTCAGTTCGAATTCAAGCAAATCAACGAGGCGGATGTGACGGGTTCCACTCGCAAAGACTACAAAGACGACTTCATTCACAGCTGCTTCGCCGGGAATTCCTCCACGTATGCTCCAGAGGGCGCAAGCTGCCTAGTGAAATAGGCAAGAAGGGAGCGGTAGGCGGGTTGATTAGATTGGCGCATTCTACAGCTTTCAGAGTGTGTGATCCCTATTTGAGACGAATTCGCCTCTGGCATCCTCTGTCGGGATAACTCGCGACTCTATCACGCAAGGATCCCGGACAAACGGAGTCCGGTTACTTCCGATTTGCCGAAAAATATGTCCAGAGCCGCGTATTTAGCTTCGAGCAACCACGTTTCCGGCCAGCGAGGACGCTTTTCAGGTTATGCGAATTACTAGGGCTTAGCTTCAGATTTGTGTTACGTGTTAAAGACGAGTCTTCAGTGCTTGCTCAGTCATTGAACTTCGAAAATTTGCAGCGCCAATTTTGCATCTGGCTTTCCCTTACCTGAATCTGCGACGTAAAGCCGTTTCAGGTCGGACACAAAAATTGAAGATTTGGCCCGGTAGGCCGTCGGCACATCGGCGATGTGCTCGTAGTGGTCCGCATCCCGCTGCTCAAAAACAGAGGCTGTCTCGCTTCCAGTGACGTAGATTCGTTTACGGGCGACATCGAACGACATATCGCTGTTGACACCGACACACGGGAGAGTGGTCACGACTTTTCCGGTATCGGTGTTAAATACCACAAATTGCGATGGCTTACGTGTGGCGGTAAACAGTCGATGGTTGGGTTCGTCGAGGGCAATTGCATGGGCTACATGCACATCGGGCAAAGGCCATCGGGCGATCAGTTGCCGAGTGCTTAGGTCAATAACTCCGACCTCATCCGTGCCAGTGAGATTCACATAGAGTTTTGTTCCTTGACGATCAATGACCATGCCCTCGTTGGAATTTCCGGGAAGCCCGGGAACCTCACCGACCTGTTTAAACGATTGTGTATCAACAATACTCAGGACATGCGTCTTCCCCTCAGGTCCGCCTCCGTTTTCCACATAAAAATATTTATTTAGGGGGTTGTATACGCCGTGGTCCACGCCTGGGCCCAGCTTGAGAGTGCCGATGATCTTGTAGTCTTTGCAATCCACGAGTTCGACGGCATCGGTATCGCCTCCATCCGTGACGATAAGGCGGTTCGACTCGGCAAGAAAAGCCATCGTCAGCGGTTGGCCGAAACCTTTGATACTGTGAATCCGCTCTCCCGTCCGGAGATCAAACACTTCGACGGTCTTTTGATCTTCCGACGCAAGGAATAAGCGGTTGCCCTTGAGGTCGAGTCCAAAATGGTCGAAATCACCCGTGAAACCTGGCATTGGGGTGGTGACAATCAATTTCAGTGGTAGCTTCTCCTGCGCTTTCACCACTACCCCGCACAAAGCAAATATCATCATGCAAATCTTCAGCGATTGTCGCAATTTATCCTCCTGGGAACTGCTGCTGGTGAGCCCTTGGATGAGAATAGCATTGGAATCCGCTGCGCCCGTTTCAACAAAAAATAAGCACGCAATGCCTGCCATGGCCGCTTGCGAGCGAGAAGCATTGACGAATCGTAGCTCCTGGTCATAGTAGGAATTCGCATGGGTTCCAGATGATAGGAAGTTACCATGTCACGGCTAAATACAGGATTAACGGCTTTTGAATTCCTCTTCGTGCTCCCGACAGGCTCGCCTTTGGCCTGCGATGAAGCAGTAATCCGGCTGATGAAACCGCCCGTCAGACACTCAGAAGACCTCGTGTCAGGGATCAAACAACTTTTTCTTGAACCGTCAGCGATAACGTATGGCACTCTCAATCGAGCTCGGTGGACACAGGCTGCTAGAACCGCGGCAGTGGCGAAGGCTCAACCACATCACGATACCTTCGAGAGAGAAGTTCGCTGCTTTCTTTCGTCCTTCCCGCGTATATTACGTCTGTAGGGCCGGTGAGAGTGCACACATCGATGCTCGAGAGTCATTTTCCGCCATCGGAGGTCGCCGCGAAGATTGCCGTATCGCTCGGCATCGGGCTTCTCGTCGGAATCGAAAGAGAGTGGTCGAATAAAGACCTTGGCATCCGAACATTCGCACTCACTGCGCTTCTCGGAACCATTGCTGCCCTTTTTGCCCCCTCAATGGCGATTATGTCGTTGGTAGGGGTCTTCCTGATCATTGGCTTCGCGAACGCGCGCAGTTTACTGGTGGACCGTTCTCTCGAAGCAACTACATCAGCAGCATTGCTCGCGATATTCGTTCTTGGTGCCTTGGTCGGCCAGGGTCACCTCTTTACACCCGTGGCGGCAGCCATCCTGATGACCATGCTGCTTGCCTGGAAAGTTGAGTTGCGTCGATTTGCGGGCGGACTACAACCCGCAGAAATTCGCAGCGCCGTTCTGCTAGGGCTTTTGGGGCTCGTTGTGTATCCGATTCTGCCCGACCATTTTATTGATCGGTGGGAACTGGTCAACCCCAAGCAGGCCTGGATAACGGTCATCGCCATTGCCGGTATTGGATTCGTAAACTACGTCCTGCTGAAAGTGTATGGGGC
>DATMQI010000245.1:0-197862 GCA_035567135.1 Terriglobales bacterium | reverse complement strand
GCCCAGGAAATTCTGGTCGACAACGCCGGCTACCCCACAGAAATGATCGGCAAGAATTCCCACGACTACCGCCCGCTGGGATTAGGCTACGCAAATTTAGGCGCCTTGCTGATGGCCGCCGGCCTACCCTACGACTCCGACGCCGGCCGCGACTACGCCGCCTGCGTCACGGCAATCATGTGCGGCCAAGCCTACCTGCAATCCTCCAAGATCGCAGAACAATGCCCGCCGTTAGTCCCCGCCACCGAGCCCACAAAAAAGGGCCTGGCCGAAACCAATCTAGGCTCGAACGTCATGCCCGGAGGCGCCTGCCCCGGCTGGTACATCAACCGCGAACCATTCCTGGACGTAATCCGAATGCACCGCGCCTCGGTCAACAACATAAATAAAAACAATGTCCCACCCCCACTCTACGAAGCCAGCAAACAAACCTGGGACGAAGCCCTGGCCAACGGCGAAAAACACGGCTACAGAAACTCCCAGGTAACCGTCCTGGCCCCCACAGGAACAATAGGCTTCATGATGGACTGCGACACAACTGGCGTTGAGCCGGATTTGGCTCTCGTGAAGTACAAGAAGTTGGTCGGTGGGGGGATGATTAAGATTGTGAACAACACTGTGCCTACGGCTTTGTTCAAGCTTGGGTACTCGCATGATGAGGCGGACAAGATTGTCTCCTACATCGATGCGACGGGGACCATCGAGGGCGCGCCTCACATTCAGGATGCGCATCTTGCGGTGTTTGATTGTTCGTTCAAGCCGGCTAAGGGGACTCGGTCGATTGCATACATGGGACACCTGCGGATGATGGCGGCTACTCAGCCGTTTATCTCAGGAGCGATTTCGAAGACTGTGAACTTGCCGGAGAATGCTTCTGTCGAAGACATCATGGAAGCTTATCTGCAGGCCTGGAAGTTGGGACTCAAAGCGGTCGCCGTCTATCGCGATGGATGCAAGAAGTCGCAGCCGCTCAGCGCCGCTGGCAGTTCGACTGCGCTTTCGAAGAAGGGGGATGCGGCTGCGGCGTCCGCGCCACACGAAGAACCGAATCTCAACGGGCCTCCGCGCGCGGTGCGGCACAAGCTGCAGGCGGAGCGGCGCTCGATCACCCACAAATTTAACGTGGGCGGACACGAGGGCTACATCACCGTCGGACTTTATCCCGACGACAGCCTGGGCGAAATCTTCATCACCATGGCCAAAGAGGGATCGACGGTCAGCGGCCTCATGGACAGCTTCTCCTGCGCCGTCTCCATCGCTCTGCAACACGGCGTCCCGCTGAAACTGCTGTGCGAGAAGTTTGCCCACACCCGCTTCGAGCCCAGCGGCTGGAGCGGCAATCCCGACATCGGCTTCGCCAAGTCGATCATGGATTACATTTTCCGCTGGCTCGACCTGCGCTTCTCCACCGGCCAGCAGCAAATGCTGTTCGAGAACCTGCGCCTGCGGCCAAGCGCGCCGCCGACAGCAGAAGCAGTAGGCGACATAAACGGCTCGACGGAAGTAAGTGGAGGCCGGGCGTCCTCCCCCGGCACCGCCGCCGGAAGCCACCACGCCGCCGACGCCCTCGCCGGAATCATCGACCTCGGCGACGCCCCAACCTGCTCCTTCTGCGGATCAATCATGACCCGCAACGGAAGCTGCTACCGATGTGGGAGTTGCGGGAGTACGAGCGGCTGTAGCTAGAAATATTTTTGTACAGTTTAAGGAGAAGAAACAATGACTACGTATAAGCCAGGGGAAATTGCTCCGGACTCGGGAGAATTAATTGAGATTGGTCCGCGCGGAGGCAAGGTGGAAGACGGGCGTCGCACTGTAATCGAGCGCGGCGAAAGGATTCCGCCCACGTCAGAGTCGGGAAATGAGTTTAGGTACAAGCGCGGATCAAAGACGACGCATTAAAAGTGATTTGGCTGGTTTGGGTAGGGCATGGCCTCAGCCATGCCGAAAAGCTAACCAACCTCGACGGCTTTAGCCGCTGAGGCCAACAAGTCGTTAGCAGTTTAGACGCAAGCTGTGAGGTGGGCACGGCGAACACCGTGCCCAATTTTGCTTTGTGGGGAATTATGCTAAACAATCGACAAGATACGTCTTCGTTTCAGGCCCCGGCGCCGCCGCCGTCGCAAGGAATTGCTGCCGCCAGAAGGGGACAGTACCGATTCTCGGATCACTTCGGCATTAGCAAGCCCCAGTCACAGCTCGACTTCGTCGACATTCCGCTGGATACGGATGTGAGTTTGTATGTCGACCCCTACGCACTTTCGGTTTCGCCTAATGACTGGCTGAGAGAGTGCGGCAACGTAGTCGTCAATTTTTTCGAAGACTTCCTCGCTGCGATCCGGGATGGGGACGAGGGAAAGGTAATGAGCCTTATCTCGAATCTCCACGAGCCCAACGACGCTCACCTTGGCCTATCGTTGGGGCGGCCTGCGGGGCGGGGATGGGGAGGTAAACAAGGTCATTTGCTCCTCCTGACTCTGAAGAACAGCACTGCCGTCAGGAGCGGCCGGCTAAGAGACTTGAGCGACATAGAGCTCCTAATGCCGGGTATTGGAAGTGACAAGATCTCTGACCTCACGCTGAACGTCATTCGTGGCGAGCTGGTTGCGTACACTGAGGAGCAGTGCCGACTCTACAACGTTCCAACTGAGCGTATCAATTCAGGGCTGTATTGGGATTATGAGAACAAGAGGTGGGCTAGCAGATACGCGGATCTGCCTGTTTACCAAGACCGGCGAATCGTGTTGGTTCCGAAGGCTGCCGTAAGAGCCCGGCTGGTTCCCAGCTATGAAGAGTTCTACAGCAGATTCGTCCTGGACTTTCTGAGCGCCGAACACCTGAAGGCAAACGATTCCCTCGTGACCTTGTTGAAGAATGGCACAGGCAGGGTTTACAAGAGCGATTTGAAAAACAGGTACCCGCTATCGAAGGAGTTCCTCTTCAAATTCACTCAAGAACACCCAGAGGTCCTGCAGGCGTACAAAGAGACGCTGCCGGAAAAGGCGAAACCCATCGAAGCCCTTGACATCGAATCCAGGCAGCAGGTTCCACGTCCGGCGACGTCAGATCCTGACACGGGCTTGGAACGGTTACCCGCCGGACGGGAATGTGCTGGCAGGTACCACACAGCCATTCTTGGCCTGTTGACGGAAATCTTCTATCCATCCTTGACGCACCCCGTGAAGGAGCAGGAGGTCGACGATGGTCGAAAACGTATTGACATACTGTTCAGCAACTCTGCTGAGGAAGGATTTTTCTCTCGCCTCGTGCACTCTCACAAGATTCATTGCCCGTACGTCTCGGTGGAGTGCAAGAATTATACGGAGGACCCCCAGAACCCCGAACTCGATCAGTTGATGGGTAGGTTCAGCCGAAAAAGGGGGAGATTTGGGATATTGGTTTGTAGAAATATCCACGATCCGCAGGTGCTCTTAAAGCGATTGCAAGATGTTGTGAACAATACCGAAGGCGTGATCATAGTTCTCGACGATGCCGATATTACGGCGCTCCATAAGCTTAAACGGCTCGGCAAGAGGTCCGAGCTAAATGAGCATCTTGAGGCGAAGCTAAGACCAATTCTGATGTGAGTCGACGGACGGGCAGGCGAGGGCACCCGTGTGGACCGCGGAAACAAGGCCTCCCCTCCACGCTCGGCGTGGTAGAATCCACCGCCGAAGGCTAAATCATGCCCGCAGGAAGTGGTCGCTTTCGCATAGTCTTTCTTGGTCCCCCCTTGGGAACGGGCGTCAGTGATGGGCTCACTGTTTCGATCCATGCCGTGGCTAAGAAGAATGGCCCTAAAGCTCCCTACTGCGTGGCGAATGAAGTAGTCTGCGGGGAGATCGGACGATTTCTTGGGCTTCCGGTCCCTCCCTCTGGGGTCGTTTTTCCACCGGCAGGCAACGACCTGTTCTTCGCTTCGCTAGACTTCAACCTCACCGGAAACACTCTTCCCCCGTTAAACACAACGAGGTGCGTACAGCTTTTGCCGGAACTCTCCGCAGGTGTTCTGCTATTCGACATCCTAATTGCGAACTCGGATCGCCACGGCCGGAATCTGTCGGTTGATTTTTCTTCCAGGCCCCCTGCAATGAACGTGTTCGATCATGGACACTCTTTATTCGGCAGCGTCCAAGGCCAAGCTGTGCCCAGGTTAGAAAAACTCCGCGACCGGCTTGCAATATCAGCGGGCTCTCGCACTGCGGGCAATCGCCACTGCCTGCTCGACCAAGTCAATACGGATGCCCATTTTGGCCATTGGCTTGAAAGAATTCGACTAATCCCGGACTATGTAATAGAAGACTTGTGTGGCGAACTACCCGGCCTCGGCTGCACGAAGGCTGAAGGGGTAGCTGCATGTGAGTTCCTCAAGGTCAGGCGCCTGAAGATGCAACAGATCGTTGAAGAAAACAAGGCCGAGTTCGCCGGCATTCGTAGCTGGAGATTATTCCGATGACCGCGTCACCTCGCTATCTTGTTGCCAAATACGTGTCGGATCTCCAGCGAATGGAGCCCCGGAATATTGGCGTTATCGTATGGACCCGCGACGCTGTGTCGGCGCGCTTTGTCGCCGAGAGAGCAGACAAGCCTGGCGAAATTGACGGTAGGAGCGTTCCAGCCTTTGTAACGAGCATGCCGGCGTACAGGCAGTGGGTCGAGTTTTGGAGGACGGAGCTGAATGCAAAACCTCGGCGTGCGGGGCGAGTTTGGCAGGAGTGGTCAGACAATCTCAAGCGGACGAGCCGCGGAAATTTCTGGCTCGCGGACGGTGGAATCGTCCTGGATGACATTCGGATGGATGAGATACGAAATTTCACGAACGATCTCTTTCATAGGCTTGTAGAACCGATGCCGTCGGATGAGATGCGAGACGTGGCCCTCGATCAGATCGCTGACGGCGTCATTCGGCGATTGCGACTGACACAGAACGCCAATTTTCATACCCGATTTCAAGTTAAGTGCCTTGTCGCACCCAACGTCACCGAGGCCTTCGAGTTCAGCCACGCGTACAAGAACGGGCGCTTGAAACGACTGTATCAGCGGGTGCCCTTAGCGGGTAAGCGAACAGCACTTCGACGGGTAGTTCACGATTCAGCGTGGATGTTTGAGAAGGTGCTGGAGCAGGGCATCGTCACTCACGACCAAGCTATCGCGTTAATCTACGCACCTGAAGAGCAACGGAGTGACCCCGCCGTTAGCTGGTCCCTCGATGTACTTGGATCTGTGGCAAGGATTGCGAATCTTGCCGACCCAAATGAGGCGATGACCGCGTTTGTTGTCGATTAGAGGTCGCGGCGCATGTCTGCGGATAACTAAGCTGAATCTTTTCCTGTCGCTTTCGGCGCGACTGAAGTTATGCTCTCCCGCTGTGAGGGACGCCCGTGTCGGAAGAATTAGACGAATTGATCGAGATGGCGAGAACGATACGGATGACGCCGGAGCAGGCTGAACGGCAGCGGCGCAGCTTTGCCTACGGCAACGTCAAGATTGAGAATGATTCCATCACTTGGGAGATGATTGACAGGGCCGCGGAGGAATTGGAAGAGAGGTGAGCGGGCGATTTGCGTGTTGTCCGGTCGGGCGGGTTTGCGGTGCCTGAATCTTTTTTCTGGGCCTTATGGCACGACTGAAGTCGTGCCCTTCCCACGAACCACGATCGGAAAGCGAATCCCTCAGACAAAAAAGCCAGCCCGCTTAGCTAAGACTCGCGCCGCTTGCGCGACGAGTCCAACGGCATGGAGCCGACGTTCACTAAGACGAACCGGTCGCTTTGTATGATGGGCTGTTTGGGATCAGGATGCAACGTGTTTCTCCGGTGGTAACATCGTTTTTCAAACTTTAGACTTGGCTGTAGCAGGTCGTTTCAGCGAGGGACGCTCGTGTCTGAAGAATTGAACGAATTGATCGAGATGGCGAGAACGATACGGATGACGCCGGAGCAGGGAATCCCATGTCTCGAAAGGCGCGAGGCATGGGGCCCGCGGCGCAGCTTTGCCTATAGCAGCGTCAAGATCGAGAATGATTCCATCACTTGGGAGATGATTGCACCGGGCGGCGGAGGGGTTGGAAGAGAGGTGAGCGGGCGACCTTCTTTTTGCCCGGTCTGGCGGTTTTGCGGTGCCTGAATCTGCTTTCTGGGCTTTATGGCACGACTGAAGTCGTGCCCTTCCCGCGAATCGGGCTTACGTCAGTCTGGCCTCCCACCCTTTTTCGCAAAGAACGCGAAAAAAGGATGGGGCACCCGCTTGGCTGCTAGTATCTGCAGATCGGCGAGATTTACGGTACGAGGCTTATGGCATCGATGCGAAGGAACACGAGGTCACGCGGATTGTCGGATGACGCGAAGGGCGGCGAGGCACGGTTCGTCGTTTGCGTGCGGAACGAGGGCTATCCGGCTGGTTTGGAGTTGCGGAAAGTCTATCGGGTGCTGGCCGATGAGCAGGCATCCAAACGGCATCAATTGCGAGTGATCGACGAGTCGGGCGAGGACTACTTGTATCCGGAAGAGTATTTTTGTCGCCATGGGATCGTGGCGTTAGCTGTGTCGCTAGTTGGGAACTCAGGGGCAGGCTTTGTTGGTCCTCGCGGGGCCTGAATATACTTCTTTCGCTTGCGGCACGACTGAAGTCGTGCCCTTTCCGCGAATCGTCACGGGTGAGGTTGCGGTGGCAGTTTTGCCTCCCACCCTAGCGCAAAGTGCGCGCTAGGATGGGGCACCCCACATCTTTTGGGCGATAGATTACGGCACGACTGAAGTCGTGCCCTCCCACTGTGATCATCTTCAAACTTTAGACTTGGCTGTAGTCGGTCGTTTCAGCGAGCGACGCGCGTATCGGAAGAATTGGACGGATTGATCGAAATGGCGAGAACGATACGGATGACGCCGGAGCAGGAATCGCATGTCTCGAAAGGCGCGAGACCCTTCGACTCCGCTCAGGGCAGGCTATGGGGCACCGGCGGCGCAGCTTTGCCTATACGGCAACGTCAAGATTGAGAATGATTCCATCACTTGGGAGATGATTCTCACGGCTGCGGAGCGAAAGAGAAGTGAGCGAGCGGGGGGTGTTCGGGCTGGCGGTTTTCCGATGCCTGAATCTTTTATCTGGCTTAACGGCACGACTGAAGTCGTGCCCTTCCCGCGAATCGTCACGGGTGAGGTTGCGCTGGCAGGTTTGCCTCCCACCCTAGCGCAAAGTGCGCGCTAGGATGGGGCACCCCACATCTTTTGGGCACATTGTTTCCGCGATCGTTTGCGCACGACTGAAGTCGTGCCCTTTCCGCGAATCGTCGCGGGTGAGGTTGCGCTGGCAGGTTTGCCTCCCACCCTAGCGCAAAGTGCGCACTAGGATGGGGCACCCCGCATCTTTTCCGCGATAGATTACGGCGCGACTGAAGTCGTGCCCTCCCACGAACCCTCGCGGGTGAGGGTAAACGTCAATTGCACCGTAATTGGTGCAAAAAGCTGTTTTTGACGGAATCTTGTCAAGCCCCCTCAGGCACCGAATTCCCCGTAAGCTGCTGGTATCGAAGAGAATATAATTTTGCAAATTTGGCATGTTTACCCTATTCGATTAGCTATGATGGAAATAGTGGTTCTTCTGGCGGGCCTGGCGGTAATTTCACAACTACAAAAGCGATATGGAAGCGTGCCAGGCGCGCGATTATTGCGCCTCGGCGGCGCATCGCGCAGCACGCTCAGATCCTTCGCCCGGCGAAAATGCGCCGGGCTCAGGATGACAGTGTTGACGAGGGGTGATATGGAAGCGTGCCAGGCGCGCGATTATTGCGCCTCGGCGGCGCATCGCGCAGCACGCTCAGATCCTTCGCCTGGCAAAACGCGCGGGGCTCAGGATGACAGTGTTGACGGGATGAATTAGGTCAACGGCAGCGGACAGGAGTGTCCGCTCCACACAATTTTGGCGAAACACGGCGCGGCCCTTTGGCCGCGTTTTTCATTTGGAGACAAATCTTATCCAGCAAATTGAAGGGATTTATGACTCAGAAGCGCGGGCACAAGTTTGGGACTTGCAAGCAGCAGGGGGAATGGGCGGAGCTTTGTTTTATGGCGCGGGCGGCGGGACATGGGTTGCGGGTGTCGAAGCCTTATGGGGACTCGGCTAGTTACGATGTAGGAGTGGAATGGGTGGCTCCGGGGCGGGAGGGGCGGATTTTGCGGGTGCAGGTGAAGTCTACGGTTTTTAAGCGGCGGGGGGAGGGTTATAGCTTGAATGTGATGGGGGCGCATCGGGAGCGGTATCCGAGTGGGGTGGTGGACTTTTTTGCGGTTTATCTGATTCCGATTGATGCCTGGTACATCATTCCGTTTGCGTTAATGGGGAGGACGAATTGCTCGTTGCATTTTACGCCGGATAGCAAGCGGCACAAGTATGCGTCCTATCGGGAGGCTTGGCATTTGCTGCGCGGGGAGGGGATGGCGGCGGGGGTTGATGCGAAATAGAAGAAATGGTAGGCACGAGGAGACTCGAACTCCTGACCTCTACCGTGTCAAGGTAGCGCTCTAACCAACTGAGCTACGCGCCTACGGGTAAGGGTCATTGTACCGGGGCTTGGGCGCTCCCGGCAATCCCAGGGAGGCGGTTTTGGCGTGTGGTTGCAAAGTGGGCGGGTCCCGGCGACAATCGCTGGGATGGGAAATACGAATCAGAGCGACGGAGTTGCGGACGTTGGCCGGAATCCGTTTCGTCCGGGCATCATGGTGCTGGTCACGCTGGGCAATCCTCGGGAGAAGTTTTGGGGGGCCATCCTTTCGCTGACTCCGGAAGGGTTGAGTCTTTGCGGCGTCGAGCTGGCCTCGTTTGACGACTTGGTGTCCCTGGTCAAGGATGGCGAGCCATTTTCTCCGGGCGTGGTTTTTCTCCCCATGCATCGCGTCGAACGCATGGAACTCGACCTGCCGGACGGTAGTATTCCTTCACTGTCGCAGCGCTTCACGACCCAGACGGGGCTTGATCCCGCTACGGTGCTTGTCGGCCACATTGCGGTGAATCGGCAAACGGTTGGGGAGGGGAAGTGAAGCTCTCGCAACTTTTGAGTGCACCCAATCAGCTGACATTGTTGCGCATGATGTTCGTTCCTTTCATCGTAATCAATCTGGTTGAAGGACACTATTCTTCTGCGCTGATTCTATTTGTGCTGGCCGGAATGAGCGACGGGCTTGACGGCTTACTGGCTCGCACTCTCAAACAACAAACGATTCTGGGGCAGTATCTGGATCCCATTGCGGACAAGCTCCTGCTCAGCACGATGTTTATGGTGCTCTCGATCCTGCACAAGATTCCGTGGAAATTTACGGTGCTGGTTTTCAGCCGGGATATTACGATCATGCTCGCCAGCGCGGTGCTTTACGCGATTGCCGGATTGCGCGATTTTCGGCCCAGCGTCTTTGGCAAAGCCAACACCTTCGCGCAGGTGGCGGCTGTATTCTTTGTCCTGCTCATGGAAATAAATAAATCGCGATGGGTTGCGATCGCCAGACTTACATTTTTACGTGCAACCTTTGCCTTCACGATTCTCTCTGCAATGCACTACGTGTTCGTCGTGGGACAGCGCTTGCGAGCCATTCATCACGTTTCAGCGGCGCCGTCTGCGAGCGGCAGGATTTGACCCTCCTTCTTTCATCCCCCTAGAATGAACGTTCTCTTTGTGATCTGGTTTTCACTATGGCGCTTCGTCTTTACAACACACTCTCTGGCAAGATAGAGGAGTTCCGGCCGCTGGAAGACAACGAGGTCCGGATGTATTCTTGCGGGCCCACGGTCTACGATTACGGCCATATCGGTAATTTTCGGACGTTCATCGCGGTGGATGTTCTGCGCCGCTTTCTGCGGCAAAGCGGATACAAGATACGCCATGTGATGAATATCACCGACGTCGATGACAAGATCATTCGCAATTCAGCGGCTGCAGGTGTGAGCGTGAAGCAATATACGGCGAAGTATGAACGGGCCTTTCTCGAAGATGCTTCTGCGTTGAACATAGAACAACCGGATCTGGTGCGCGCCACCGATCACATTCCGGAGATGGCTCAATTTATCGCTGAATTGCAGAAGGACGGGTTCGCGTACCGCACCGACGATGGGTCCTACTATTTCCGGATTGCGAAGTTCCCGGAGTATGGAAAGCTTTCCAAGCGGGATTTCGCGGGCATGGAAGACGGAGCGCGCGTCGATGTGGACGAATACGAAAAGGACAGCGCTCGCGACTTCGCACTATGGAAGGCTCCGAAACCGGGCGAGACTTCGTGGGAAACTTCGATCGGTCCGGGGCGGCCGGGGTGGCACATCGAGTGCTCGGTCATGTCGATGGAGGAATTAGGTGACACTTTCGATCTTCACGCCGGCGGCGAAGACCTGATTTTTCCCCACCATGAAAACGAGATCGCACAGTCCGAGGCACTCAGTGGAAAGCCTCTCGCCCATTTCTGGTTTCATGTTCGCTTTCTGCTCGTCGAGGGCGAGAAGATGTCGAAGAGCCAGGGCAACTTTTTCACCCTTCGTGACCTGGTGCTCAAGGGACACAAGCCGTCGTCGATCCGATTTTTGTTGGCTTCGGTTCCTTACCGCAATCAGCTGAACTTCACTTTCGACGGGTTGAAACAGGCAGCCGTGTCGGTGGAGCGGTTACGAAATTTTCAATTGCGTTTGACTAGCGGGCAGTTTCCCGCAGGCTCAACCCCGAACATGGCCGCTCTGGCACGCGAGACCGCTGATCGAATGCGGGCAGGCATGAATGACGACCTTAACACTGCGCAAGCCCAAGCGGCGATATTCGACATGGTGCGTAAGGTCAATGCTGCTATGGATGCGGGGCAATTCAAGAAAGACGATGTTCCTGCGCTGCTCGCCTCGCTTCAGAGTTTTGACGAACTATTCGCCGTGCTGAAAGATGACGACGCCGCGAAAATTCGCAGCATCGTGGAGTGGGCGAGAGCAGAAGGGCGCGAGCAAGAGATTGGCAAGGATCTGCTCGAAACTGTCGGAGCACAACAACACTCCGACGCGGAAATTGAAAAGAAGATTGCAGAGATGGAAGCCGCGCGTCGATCGCGCAATTTCAAAGTCTCTGACACGATCCGCACGGAACTCGGGGCCAACGGCATCATTGTGGAAATAACGAAAGATGGTGCACGCTGGAAACGTAAGTAGCGGCGGAATTGTCACTCGCCGCGTAAATTCTCCAACGCGTCGTCAGGGAACGCATCCGGCGTCCAACGGTTGAACCGTTCCTCCTGCCAGCAGCGACAAGAGATGCAGATACGACGTCATGTGATGTTCACAAGCAAATTCGCACTTGACCAGGAACGCCGGTGGAATCAGCTTGACTGGATTTAACTCATAGAGTCCGGCCGCATGTTCGTAGAGAGGCGGCAAAGGTAGCTTGGGAACAATGTCGACCCGATTGGCGATGCGATAAGTATTCGGGACGGCCTGGTTATACGCGCTCACAAACAACGAGTCTCCCGTGCGCGGACTGCCGAATGTGTAGACCGTAGGATTCTTGAAGTTGGTATTGGCAGTGACATCAAGAGCGAGCAACGTAGCCAGCGCGCCTCCCAGGCTATGGCCGCAAATGGTTAAAGAATTCGTGCTGTGATCGAACGGCAAAGTTGACAGCGTTTCCACTAACCGGGCGGACGTAGCAACGCAAAGCGAATTGTATATTGAGGTGAAACCATCGTCGGTCCTGCCAGCGCCCGCCAGGAACGGGCACCTCACGGCAAAGCACTCACAATCATGAACCCATTCCCAAATGCCCGCAGTGCCGCGAATGGCGATGACCACATCGTGGTTAGGAGCCTGGAGAATGAAACCGAAAGACACAATCTGATGGCCTCGTTCAGGATTTATGTTCGTTGCGAGGTCGTTACCTATAATCGTGCTGACAATTTTGTAGCCAATGTCATCTGGATCATACGTGGCGGGAAGCGTTTGCCCCGCGGCGTTGGCAATATTTGCGGGCGGTATATTTTCAGCTGCTTTTACCAATAATCCGAACTGAATTGCTCGCTTCAGGTCCATCCTCGTCTCCAATTCCGCCCGGCAGGAATCCCGGTTGTGTCCAGCAATAAAAAGGCCTCTACCCGCGCAATGAGCGCAGGTAGAAGCGTGAATTACCTGATCGATGGAGTTCCTTACGCTATTTGACCGTGCAGCCCGTCGCACTGAAATCCAGTGCAGAATTGCTCGTCGGTCCGCACACTTGCTGATTCCACTGCTTCTTTAAGTCACTTGCTTTAGGAATAGTAGGCGTGGGGTGGCCCACCTTTAGTGACGTGAAGTGCGGCGAGGTCTGTGGAATCAGGGCCGCGAAGCTGGCGACTGTAGTCAGGATCAGATTGATTCCCGCGCCGACTCGGGCCGATAAAACTGGATCGGCGATGTGCGCTGCCTGTAAGAGGAGTGGCAGGCTCTGGTTGATGTCCGTGATTACGCTCTGTATCTTTTGCAGCGTGGTCGCGGTCGGGTTTAACTTGTATTGGTTGTATAACGATTGCAGCAGGTTTAAATCCTTGCTCGCCTGCGTGGAGATATTCTGAATGGCCGCGACGTCCGCGGCACTGATCGGTTGGCCGGACTGCAGCGTGGTAATGAGAGTGCCGATGTTGAGGGCCATCTGGGTCAGCACCGGCAAATCGGCCAGTGCGATACTGATCCATTGAGCGCTGCAACCGGTAGCGAGCAGGGAAATCGACAATACAATCGCGAGAACGGTTTTAGATTTCGAGGCGCTTAGGGTTGGGTTTGTGATTAACTTCATGATCAAACTTCTCCTTGGTTTTGGTTGATACTGGTTGTGAGTTCTGACTGTTTGCCGGTTCGCGGACTACAATGCAATGCAGGCGGCAATCGGCAATTGACGGGTGAAATGAAATCTTTCGACGAATATCTTCAGGAGGCGGAGCGGGCGCATGGTCATCTTTGCGCCGGACAGGTCCTCGGTGTTCGCCTGGCTATGCTTGGGCTGGCGAAGCTCGGCATTGACGACCCTCGCGGCAAGGATCGAAAGCGCCTGGTTACTTTTGTGGAAATCGATCGCTGCGCGACCGATGCGGTCGCGGTGGTTACCGGATGCCGCCTTGGAAAGCGCGCTTTAAAATTCCGCGACTGGGGCAAAATGGCCGCCACGTTCGTCGACGTCAACAGCGGCAAAGCCGTGCGTATCGCGGCTAAAGAATCATCGAAGGCCCTGGCCCGGCAGATGCATCCTGAACTTGAAAATAAAAATAGCCAGCAGATGCTGGCTTATCGCGAGATGCCCGAGGATGAACTCTTCACCACTGAATGGGTGAAAGTCGATATGCCTCCGGAAGAATTTCCCGGATACAAAGGCGAACGAATTGTTTGCGCAGTGTGTGGCGAAGGAATTAACTTTCGCCGCGAAGTGCATCGTGATGGAAAAGTGCTCTGTCGCGCCTGCGCCGGCGAACGATACTACGAGCCAGCGTGAAGCTGGACAGTCTTACAGTCGCTCTAATGCACAGTTGGTTTAGTGCACTGACGGGCGAGTCGCCCAAAACCACACGGTTTTTCCTGTTTTGCTAGTTTTTAGTTCCGTGAGCCTGTTCGTAGTTGTGCGCTACTCGCAAGATCGTGGCTTCGTCGAAGTGCTTGCCTAGAATTTGCAAGCCGATCGGGAGGTTTTCTTTTGTCTCGCCGCAGGGGACCGAGATTCCGGGAATGCCCGCCAGGTCTGCAGTTACCGTGAAAATGTCAGCAAGATACATGGCCAGTGGATCGTTGACCTTCTCGCCCAGCTTGAATGCGGCCGTAGGGCTGGTTGGAGTCACAATCGTATCCACCTTCTTGAAAGCTTCTTCGAAGTCGCGGGCGAGCAGGGTCCGTACTTTCTGAGCCTTGAGATAGTAGGCGTCGTAGTATCCGGCGCTCAAGGCGTATGTGCCCAACATGATGCGACGCTTTACCTCTGTTCCAAAGCCTTGATCACGGGTGCGACGGTACATTTCAGAAAGCGTGTGCGCATCGCGGGCGCGGTAGCCATAGCGAACGCCATCGAAGCGGGCCAGGTTCGACGAAGCCTCTGCTGTTGCCAGAATGTAGTAAGTCGGAATCGCATACTCCGTGTGCGGCAGCGACACCGGAATGATTTCGCAATCCAATTTCGCGAGCGTTTGAATCGCGGCTTCTATCGACTTTCGAACTTCTGGGTCCAAGCCTTCTCCAAAATATTCTTTTGCCACGCCGAGCCTGAGGCCGCGCACGGGCTTCTGCAGTTCGGCAACGTAGTCGGGAACCGGCACTTCGGCGGAAGTGGAATCCATGGGGTCGCGGCCTGCGATGGTGCGCAGTACCGTGGCTGCGTCCTTGACACTTTTGGCGAGCGGACCAATGCGATCGAGGGACGAGGCAAAGGCGATCAATCCATAACGCGATACCCGGCCGTACGTCGGCATCAAGCCAACCACGCCGCAAAAAGACGCGGGCTGCCGGATCGAGCCACCGGTATCAGAACCCAGCGTGGTTACAGCCATGTCCCCAGCTACTGCCGCCGCTGACCCTCCCGAAGAACCTCCGGGGACGCGGCTGAGATCGCACGGATTGTGAACCGGATGCCAAGCCGAATTCTCGTTTGACGATCCCATGGCAAATTCATCGCAGTTCAACTTGCCGAGCAAGACCGCGCCGGCTGCTTCCATCCGAGCCACCGCCGTGCAATCATACGGGGGAATAAAGTTGCTCAGAATCTTCGAACCGGCAGTAGTGCGTACGCCGCAAGTCACCATTACATCCTTGATGCCAACTGGAACTCCGGCCAGCGGTGGCAGTTTCTCGCCCTGTGCGGCAAGGGCGTCGATCTGGGCAGCCTTTGTCAAGGCGCGCTGCTTCGAAAGAATCAAATAAGCGCCAATCTGTGGATCGTCCTTTTCGATCTTGGCGTAGAACGCCTCGGCTAGCTCTGTTGCTGTAGTTTTGTGTTCTTGTACGGCGGAGCGAGCGGCATCGATTGTGAGGGATTTCAGTTCCATAAAAAGTGGTTGCGAAAAATTTGAGAAAAGAAGCTGTGACCTCAGCGGCTAGAGCCTGATTCAAGAGAGTCTACTTGCTGCAGCGCTGGAGCGCTGCTCCACCCAAAATCAAGCGGCTATCTTTCAATCACCTTGGGAACTTTGAAGAACGTTCCGTCGGAATCGGGAGCATTTTGCAGTGCCACATCATGCCGCAATGATTTTCGAAGACCTTCGAGAATGTCTTCACGGCTCGCGTAAGCGAAGCGCGCGCTACCCGTTTTCGACTGGTCAACGCCGCGTTTGTTCGACACCTGGGCCATCGGCGGTACATCTGTTGTGTTCAATTGGCTGAGCCGGTCGATGTAATCGAGAATCGAATTCAGGTCGCGGAGTAAGACGCCGCGTTCGTTTTCCGTCAACTCCAGATTTGCGAGGTCTGCTACATAGGCGACATCTTTTTCAGTGACTTTCATTCTGGTGTGGCAGGGGAACTCTTTCTCCCGCGTCTTACTGCGTTTGGAACTCAAAACTGGCTTGTATGGGCTAATTCCAGAATAGCAGTTTGGATAGGGTAAAAGTGCCAACTTTTGAATAATATATTGCTCCTGTTTTCAGCGACTTATGCAGAATTTAAGCCTCCAGGGGGCTTGACAAGATTTGCTCCAAACCTCGATTTTGCACCATTTATGGTGCATTCTCGATACAGTGCGCAACTATCCCCTGCTCGGAAATTCGCTCTCAACAAACGCCATGGCCTCGTCTTTACTGCGCAACCGTCCTTCCAATTGTCCATCTTCCACTGCGGAAAGAATTTTCTTGAATAGGGGTCCAGTTGGATAGCCGGAGGCGATCAAGTCATCGCCAGTGATCAGCGGCGCGGGGCGCATCGCCGCTTGCGGCATGGCCGCCATCTTCTCGCGGGTGAAATTGTATGAGGCAAGATCGCCGTGGCTGGAGAGGCAATCCATGCGGTGCAACTGCAAGTGTTCGTCAAAGCGCGGCATGCGCACGAATTTTTTGAATGTGGATTCTTTCATCTGCTGCACGTGCGCAAAGCGCATGTGGTTGTCGACTAGCGCAAGAATCTGGCGGGTGTCGTCATTGGAGAAGCGCAGACGTTCGCAGATTTCTTCGGCCATCTTGACGCCGACATCGACGTGCCCATCAAAACGGATGCGGTCGGGCGCGACTCGAAACGTCGGCGGTTTGCCAACATCGTGCAGCAAGGCTCCCCAAGCCAGAGTGATTGGACAGGGATGCGGCAACTTCTCGAGCAAGAGCAGTGTGTGAACAAACACATCGCCTTCGGGATGAAACTGTGGCGGCTGCTCCACTCCTTTCATCGCTTCAATCTCCGGTAAAACTTCGTGCAGTAATCCGGTTTGGTCGAGAAGAAGGAAAGCCTGGCGGGCGTGGCCTTCCGTGAGCATCTTGCTGAGTTCATCGCGCACCCGTTCCCGCGAGACCTGATGAATCTGCGATGCCAGCTTTTGAATCGCCTCAAATGTTTTGGGCTCGATCTCATAGTGAAAACGGGCTGCGAAGCGGACAGCACGTAGCATGCGGAGTTTGTCCTCGCCAAAACGCCGCCCTGGATCGCCAATTGTGCGAATGATTCTAGCTTCGAGGTCTTTGCGTCCGCCGACGAAATCCAAGACTTCGTTTGTGACTGGATCGAGCAATAGGCCGTTGATTGTGAAATCGCGACGCTCCACATCTTCGCGCGGATCTTTGCTGAAGCGAACCTGGTCCGGATGACGGCCGTCGCTGTATCCGATATCGCTGCGAAATGTGGCAACCTCGACCACGTTTGCCTTGGCCGAGATGTAACAAGCAGGGTCTTTACAGATTTCTGCAACGTCTGCTTCGGGTGACGGAACCAGCACCACTCCGAACTGCGCGCCCACCGCATACGTCTCCGGAAAGATGCGCATGACCTGCTCGGGGGTCGCGTCGGTCGCGATATCGTAGTCAGCGGGCTCGCGGCCTAACAGCAGATCGCGCACGCAACCGCCAACCATGTAGGCTCTGTGGCCTCGCTCGCGCAGGGTACGGATAATCGAGATAGCGAACTCTCTCAACGGGGAAGCCATGATTAGCTCTAGCAGATAATATAAGTTATGCCCAACGCCTACATCCTTGGGATTGAAACCTCCTGCGACGAGACTGCCGCGGCTGTCGTCCGATCAGGGGAGGAGATTGCCTCGAACGTGGTGTTCTCGCAGATCGCCACTCATCAGCCCTACGGTGGAGTCGTTCCCGAACTTGCGTCCCGGGAGCATCTGCGCGCGATCGTTCCGGTCGTCCGTAAAGCGCTGGCGGATGCGGGACAGACTTACCAATCTGTCGACGCGGTGGCCGTCACCCAGGGGCCGGGATTGGCTGGCGCGCTGCTTGTGGGCATCAGCTATGCCAAGGCGCTAGCCTTTGCTCTCGACAAGCCGCTCGTCGCGGTGAACCATCTCGAAGGTCACATTCATGCGGTTCTGCTGGAAGAACGGCGGAAGGGAAATCACGAACTGCGTTTCCCGGTGTTGGCGCTGGTTGTCTCCGGTGGCCACACTCATCTCTACTTGGCAAACCAGCAAGGCAACAGTTGGTCTTATCAGAATATTGGCCATACCCGCGATGACGCCGCCGGAGAAGCTTTCGACAAAGTCGCAAAGTTGCTTGGTCTGGGATATCCGGGCGGGCCTATCGTCGACAAGCTTGCCACTCACGGTAATCCCCATGCGGTGAAGTTTCCGCCTTCGCAGCTCAAGCACAGGGATCGCAACGACCGCAAAAATGCGCGAACCTATGATGGTCCGCGCTTTGATTTTTCCTATAGCGGAATCAAGACGGCGGTTTTGCGTTACGTCGAAATTCATAATTTGCAACCCTCGATTACCGAGCGCCGTAAAGCGCTGTCGGCCATACTTCAACCCAAACTCGAAGACTATTTAGTTCATTGCGATAAAAAGACTCTCGATCTGGTGGCTTCGTTCCAGCGGGCGATGGTGGAAGATTTGTCCGGAAAGACGCTGGGGGCGGGGCGTGCTTATGGGGTCAAGACTCTGTTCATCACCGGGGGCGTGGCGGCCAATCAGGAGTTGCGCGAGCAATTCGAGCAAGATGCTGCTAGAGAAGGTGTCTCTGTGTATTTTCCTTCGCGTCCGCTATCAACGGACAACGCCGCGATGATTGCAGCCGCAGCCTATCCAAAATTTCTGGCTGGCGAATTTGCATCCATGGATTTTTCGGCGGAAGCGGGAATGGTGCTGAGGTGAAGAGCATTCAGCAATCAGCATTCACCTTAAAGGTCGTTCTACCAGCCAAGAACGACTAGGGCTAAATGCTGAGTGCTAACTGCTAAGTGCTGGTTTTCGCCGCCTGCGCGATTGCGACTTTCGCGCCCAAGGCTACATGCAGCGCCTTCTCTAGTTGATCCTCTATATTGATATCTTTGAAAATCGTGTAGGTGGCACGTTTCTCGGTGTGCTCGAAGCCACTTTGTTTGCCGGCAACAATCACGATGGGAATGCTGGCGAGAGCAGGGTCGGTTTTCACGGCAGTGATAAGTTCGGTGCCACTCATGGTGGGCATCTGAATATCGGTAATAATGATGTCCGGACGCACTTTTTTCAAGGCTTCGAGCGCCTCCTGCCCGTTGGTTGCCGACTCCACGGTAAAGCCGCGCACCTCAAGGAAGCGGCAGACGGTGTGCCGGATGAGCATGGAATCGTCGACCACTAAAGCCACTACCGACATGGGCGCTCCGCGGGCAATTGTTCCCAGGCTGACACTAACAAACTGCAAATAGTCCAAACAAGCAGAAGTTCCGACGGGGGGTTACTTTCGTTACTCCGCTTCCCTTGGAGGCGCCTTGCACGCGGAAGAATCCTTGCCAACTGTGAGTGAGCTTCAGAACTCTTTCTTCAGGCGGGTGTCTTCGATCATCATGTCTTTGAACTCGCTCGATTCGAAGATGTCGCCGCACTCCAGGCATTCGACGAATTCGGCGTCTTCCTCGCGCGCCACGATTTGCACACGCGGATGCTTGCACTCGTTCATGCTCTTATCGGGGGGTGGCGAGGGCGGGATTGAAGTCATAAACCCAGGCGATCACGATCGGCCTTGCGAGGCTGAGGTGAGGCTTGTTGGAAATTGGCGGTATTTTAGCGTGACTGGGTGGCTTGTCAAGTCTTTTCATTCAGAAAGTTCCGCCCCGCTTTGAGAGTCACAGGTTCGGAGGATAGTACGATAACGCTGCCCCCAAATCGCTGCGTGCATACCGAGGAATGAAAATACGACTGAAAAGATCGCCATCCTCTAAACCGATCAGTACAATATAGTTACCTTTAACTTGGGAATCTCGCCATTCCCTGTATAGGGTTGCAATTCTGAGCAGTCGCCACCTATAATGAGCATATCCGACTGAAAAGGTCGGCTTTTCCTGCGGCCCAAGATGCTGAAGCTAACCAAGAAAGCGGATTACGGTTTGATGGCAATGAAGCACCTGGCCGAGCGAGCGCCCCACGGGGCTTGCAGTGCCAAAGATGTCGCCGACGCCTATGGCATTCCGCAGGAAGCTCTGGCAAAGATTCTGCAGCGACTGGTGAAAGCCGGATTGCTGCACTCGCAGCATGGAATGAATGGCGGATACACCCTGGCCCGCGATCCGGGAACGATCAGCGCGTTTGAGGTCATTCGGGCGATTGATGGTCCTTTGTTCATTACTTCGTGCATTACGGTGCGCGGAGAATGCGACCAAACCGACCGCTGCACAATTAAAGAGCCGCTGCGGCGGGTCAACGAGAGCATCGAACAGGTATTGCGGCGCATCAGTATCTTGGAGATGAAGGAAGACACGCATTCACACGAGGAAACAGAAGCAAAAAAGCCGGCTGAGCTGGTGACGATTACCTAAGAAGGTAGGAGAGCAATCATGAGTACCGACGTAAAGACGATCCCCCAGGCGGAACACATCGCTCCAGACGGAGTCAAGCTGCCTGTCTACATGGACAACCACGCCACCACTCCCATGGATCCGCGGGTGCTGGAAGAGATGCTGCCTTATTTCATGGAGAAGTTTGGCAATGCCGCCAGCCGCAATCATTCGTTTGGCTGGGCAGGCGAAGAAGGCGTGGAGACCGCGCGCGAACGTGTTGCCAAGCTGGTCGGCGCGACCCCCAAGGAAATTATCTTCACCTCGGGGGCGACCGAGAGTGACAACCTAGCTATCAAGGGCGTCGCCGAGATGTATAGGGAAAAGGGCAATCACATCATCACCGCAGTGACCGAACACAAGGCAGTGCTCGACACCTGCAAGCGTCTGGAGAAGTACGGCTATCGCGTTACTTATCTTCCGGTTCAAAAAGACGGTTTGGTGAACCTTGAGGAGCTCAAGCGGGCCATGGACGACAAGACAATTCTCGTGACGATCATGTGGGCCAACAACGAGATTGGCGTGTTGCAGCCTGTGGCAGACATTGGCAAGCTTTGTCGCGAACGCGGAATCATTTTCCACACCGACGCGACCCAGGCAGTGGGCAAGGTTCCGGTCGATGTGAATAAGAACAACATCGACGTAATGTCGATTTCGGCGCACAAAATGTACGGGCCGAAGGGTGTCGGCGCATTGTATGTTCGCCGAAAGAATCCTCGAGTGCAGATTTCTGCGATTATCGATGGCGGAGGCCACGAGCGCGGCATGCGTTCAGGGACGCTTAATGTCCCCGGAATTGTCGGGCTGGGCAAGGCTTGTGCGATCGCGTCGGAAGAAATGGCGAAGGAAGCTTGCCATCTGGCGGGGCTCCGCAATCGGCTTCGCGACAAAATCATGGGCGGGCTGGATGAGGTTTACATTAACGGCTCGATGGAGCATCGTCTGCCCGGCAACTTGAATATCAGCTTCGCTTATGTGGAAGGTGAATCGTTGCTGATGGGCATCAATGACATCGCAGTTTCGAGCGGATCGGCATGCACCTCCGCGACGCTTGAGCCATCTTATGTATTAAAGGCGTTGGGTACCGGGGACGATTTGGCGCACAGTTCGATTCGCTTCGGCCTTGGACGGTTCAACACCGACGCCGAAGTTGACTACGTGGCTGACCGCGTGGTGGAGACGGTGACACGGCTACGCGAGCTTTCGCCGCTTTATGAGATGGCGAAAGAAGGCGTGGATTTGAAGAGTGTGAAGTGGGCAGCAGAGTAGGTTGCCCCTGAGACGTTGCAAGCAACGTCTCTACAGTTAGAAGACAAGTTCAAGGAGAAAAGCAAATCATGGCATACAGCGATAAGGTTCTCGATCATTATTCCAACCCGCGCAACGTCGGATCGTTGGACAAGAACAGCTCTGAAGTTGGGACTGGTCTTGTCGGCGCGCCCGAATGCGGTGACGTAATGAAGCTGCAGATCAAGGTCAACCCGCAGACGAACGTCATTGAAGATGCGAAGTTCAAGACGTTTGGATGCGGCTCGGCGATTGCGTCTTCGTCCCTAGCCACTGAATGGGTGAAGGGCAAGACCGTGGATGAAGCCCTGCAAATCAAGAACACCGAAATTGTGAAGGAACTCTCGCTGCCTCCAGTGAAGATTCACTGCTCGGTGCTTGCTGAAGATGCGATCCGCGCGGCCATCCACGACTGGAAGAAGAAGCAGGACGTAACGAAGCCGACGGCGGTCGCAGCCCGGTAGTTTGAGCGGATCATGATCGAAACCGAAACCAAAACGGAGGCGGCGAAAGCTCCGGCCAAAGGCGTCCAGGTCACGGACAAAGCTTTGGCCAGGATCCGAACTGCGATTGTGAAGGAAGGCATTTCACCGGAGCAGGGCGGATTGCGTCTGGGAGTGCAGGGTGGCGGATGCTCTGGCTTGAGCTACAACATCCGATTCGACACGCAACCGCGCGAGCGCGACCGCATCTTCCAGTTCGGCGACGTGCGCGTCTTCGTCGATCCGAAATCGTTCATCTATCTGCACGGCATGACCCTGGATTACCAGGAGACGCTCATGCAGCAAGGCTTTGTGTTCGTGAACCCGAACTCTACGAAGTCTTGTGGTTGCGGCACTTCGTTCTCGGGCTGATGGTGTGGCGCGGGCGCCCTCGCTCGCGAGGTCTTTTCGCGACGCCGCTGTTCTGGCATCGCAAGCCCACGCAAAAAGGTGAGCGTTCGCGGTGAACGCATTTATGGCGACAGAATCCAACACGCGTTCTTCTCTGATTATGCCGGGCGAAGCTACGGCCACGTGCTGGTCCTGCGGCACAATGCGAGCAGTCCATTTCTGTAGCGCCTGTGGCAAGGTTCAACCGCCGGTGCCAGTGGATTACTTCACGTTTTTTGGTCTGCTCCGCAAATTGAACCTCGATACTGCGCTTCTCGAGCGCGGGTTTTACGAACTCAGCCGAAAGCTTCATCCCGATCTCGTCGCCCGAGCTGATAAGCGCGAGCAGGAATGGAGCCTGGAGCAGAGTTCCCTGCTGAACGACGCCTACCGCACCTTGAAGGATCCCATCAAGCGGACGGAATACTTGCTGCGCCTGGAAGGTGTGGAGCTTGAGGAGCAGTCGAAGACGGCGACAGAAAAGGCGCGAGCCACCGGCGAAGTCAAGAAGCAGGTTGTGCCTCCGGACCTGTTGGAGGAAGTTTTCGAATTGAACATGCAACTCGAAGAACTTCGTATGCAGAAAAAGCTCGGTGAAGACGATCCTGCCCTGATTGAGGAAATCGCCAAACAAAAGCTGGAGCTGGAAAACAAACGCGAAGCACTATCTGAGGAACTAAAAGCATATTGGGACGATTGGGACAGTCTGCCCGACAGCGCTGGTGAAGAAAGCCGTCGTAGGGTTCGCGACAAAATGGTGGACCTGTTGAACAGGCGGTCCTACATAAGGAATTTGGTTCGGGACGTGAATGAAGTGCTGGGGAATTGAGGGATTGAGTCATTGAGAGATTGATCTCAATGATTCAATGTCTCAATGGTTCAATCACTCAATGATTCAATGACTTCTGACCGCATCGTCGGTATCGACCTCGGAACCACCAATTCTCTGGTGGCTTTCATGCAGGGGGAAAGCCCTGTCGTGATTCCGGGCGAAGACGGACTGAACCTTGTCCCATCCGTCGTCGCACTGGATGAGCGTGATCAGATCATCGTCGGCAACGCAGCGCGCAAATATCTGATTGAGACTCCGGAGCGGGCGGTGTACTCCATCAAGCGCCTCATGGGGCGGGGCATTGAAGACATTCAGGAAGAACTCCAGCTATTTCCTTTTCGCCTGGCGGAAGATTTGCAAGCCGGAGAAGTGCTGCGCATCACGCTGGGAGAGAAGACTTTCACTCCGCCGGAAATCTCCGTGTTCATTCTGCGCCAGCTCAAACGCAACGCCGAGCGGTTTTTTAATGCGCCGGTCACGAAGGCTGTAATCACGGTGCCGGCCTACTTCAACGATGCCCAGCGGCAGGCCACAAAAGACGCAGGCCGCATCGCCGGCCTCGAAGTGCTGCGCCTGGTGAACGAACCTACGGCCGCTTCACTCGCCTATGGACTGGACAAGAAGCAGAATGGCGTCGTGGCGGTGTACGACCTGGGCGGCGGAACCTTCGACATTTCGATCCTGAAATTACACGACGGGATTTTCGAGGTCATCGCGACCAACGGGGATACGCATCTCGGCGGCGATGATATCGATAACCTTCTCATCAAGATTGCGATTGACGACATTCGCGGAGATGCGAACCTTGACGTTTCGCGAAATAGCGAAGTCGTCGCTACGATTCGCAAGGCGGTCATCGAAGCTAAAATTGCTTTGTCATCGCAGCTCGAAACAACTCTGGATATCGAACTGTCCCAAGGCAAACGCTACCAGCGTGAAATCACTCGAGCACAGTTCGAGCAACTGATCCAGCCGATTATTGATCGCACTGTCGGACCTTGCAAACAGGCTCTGAAAGACGCCGGACTAAAACCGCAGCAGATTGACGAAGTCGTGCTGGTAGGCGGATCGACGCGTATCCCCAAAGTACGTGCGCTAGTTGAGGAATTATTCCAGCGCAAGCCGCATACGGATCTCAATCCCGATGAAGTCGTGGCTCTCGGCGCGGCGGTGCAAGCCAACATTCTCGGCGGCGGCTCCGAAGCCACCGAGAACATGCTACTGCTTGACGTCACGCCTCTTTCGCTAGGCATTGAAGTCGCGGGCGGCGTGACCGACAAGATCATTCTGCGTAACTCCACCATTCCGGCCTCGGCCACGCAGTACTACACCACACAAATCGATGGACAGGCCAATGTTGCCATCCACGTTCTGCAAGGTGAGCGCGAAATGGCCAAGGATTGCCGCTCGCTCGCCCGCTTTGATCTCAAGGGAATTCCTCCCATGACCGCTGGCATGGCGCGCATTGAAGTCAAATTCTTGATCGACGCTAACGGCATCCTGCACGTTTCTGCGCGTGAGCAACGCAGCGGCAAAGAGTCCGAGATCGAAGTGCAGCCCAGCTACGGGCTGACCGATGATCAGGTCGAAAGCATGATCCTCGATTCCTTCGATTTCGCCGAAGAAGACTTTCGTCAGCGGCAGGTGATTGAGGCGCGCAACGAAGCGGAGACAATTCTGGCGGCACTGGAAAAAGGCAGGAAGAGCCCGGCCTGGGGTCAACTCACTAGTGACGAGAAGAAGAAAATCGCTAAGTTGGAAAAAGGCCTAGTCCAGGTGAAAGCTGAAGACGACCACGCGGCGATCCGGAAAGCGATCGACGTCTTGAACCAGGGGACGATGCGGCTCGCGGAACTGATGATGGACACCGCCGTCAGCACCGCACTCAAGGGCAAGACCATGGATGAAGCGGATATGGGCGAGGGAACAGAAACCGGCCATCCGGTGGCCAGAGCAGATTTCGAATAGAAAACCACGTAGTCCCGGACCCCCTCGTCCGGGGGGCCGCGCAAAACTCGGCAGGGATACACGACGAGGCGTCAGGAGAAGTCATGGCAGACGACAAAACAAAAGGTTCCGGCACTGCAACCGTGGACTCACCCGGCGAAAACACTGTCCAGCTAACTTTCTTGCCCGAGGGCAAGACCGTCGAGTTCGATCGCGACAAGTTACCCTACAAGGATCACGGAAAAGAGCAGTCCATCCTGGACGTGGCTTTGAACTACGGAGTGCGCCTGGACCATGCTTGCGGCGGCAACTGTGCCTGCACTACCTGCCACGTGTGGGTGAAGGAAGGCGCGGAAAATCTCTCCGAAATGGACGACGACGAAGCCGACCGTCTGGACATGGCAGCCGATTTACAGTTAAACTCCCGTCTCGGGTGTCAGGCCGTCATCACCAAGCCCGGCAAAGTCGTGGTCGAGATCCCGGCGTGGAATCGCAATTACATATCCGAAGAACACTAGAAAAACGGCATTCAGCAGTTAGCACGCAGCATTTGGTCAGCAGAGTTTCTCATCGAAGGCGCAAAACCGTGGAGACTGAATGCTCAGTGCCGAGTGCTGCTATCAAGGAGCTCTCATGCCAAAAGACTTAACTTGGGACGATGCAGAAGACATCGGGATACTTCTTTCAGAAGCACATCCTGAGTTGGAGCCGCTCTCCATCCGCTTCACCGATCTGCATGGCTATGTAACCGCGCTACCTGAGTTCAAGGACGATCCCAAGAAGTCGACCGAGGGCAAGCTCGAAGCCATCCAGATGGCCTGGCACGATGAGTTTCTGGACAGAACGCAAGCCTGATCCGCCCAATCCCATCCGAAGAGACTTCCGCGTGACATTATTTTTACTTCATTGTGACAACATCTCACGCCGCAAACTCTATGCTGGTTTCCTCCTGAGTTCACTGGGTTAGAGATTACTTGAAGCATCTTCTCTCTCACGTGAAAGGGGCACGGCGCCCGCCGTGCCCCTTTTTTGCTCTGTGATCAGGGTCTATCCTACTATCGCGGGCACCGGCTCTTCGACGCTGGCCTCGCGCAAGAACTTCGCTGCTTCCTCCGGCGGAGTAGGATTAATATAGAAGCCCGTTCCCCACTCGAATCCTGCCGTCTTCGTCAGCTTGGGCATAAATTCAATGTGCCAGTGATAGTGATCGTTAGTTGGGTCTTGCACCGGCGAAGTGTGAATCACCAGGTTGTACGGCGGGTTGTCCAACACCCGATCGGCCTTCAGCAGCAGCGTCTTGAGCGCCTTCGCCAGGTTCTCAAAAAGTTGCGAAGACGAATTCTCAAACGCTGACTCATGCTGCTTGGGGAGGATCCAGGTTTCAAACGGGAACCGCGGAGCATAAGGAGCCAGCGTGAGAAAATCTTGATTCTCTGCAACCACGCGAGTGCCAGTCTCCGTCTCTTGCCGAATCACATCGCAAAACACGCAACGCTCTTTGTAGATGTAGTATTGCTTGGCGCCTTCCAACTCCTCGACCACGTAGATGGGAAGAATCGGCAACGCAATCAGCTGCGAGTGCGCATGTTCCAGCGACGCTCCGGCAGCCTCTCCATGATTCTTGAAAATCAGGATGTACTTGAACCGCCGGTCCTTCTTCAAATCAAGAATTCGGTCGCGGAAGGTCCAAAGCACATCTTCGATTCGTTTTGGAGGCAGCGTCGCGAGGCTGGCGCTGTGGTCGGGAGTCTCAATAATGACTTCGTGGGCGCCCACTCCATTCATCCGGTCGAACATGCCCTCAGCCTGCCGGCTGAGGCTGCCCTCTATCCCTAGCGCAGGGAACTTGTTGGGAACCACGCGAACCGTCCATCCAGGCGAATCGCGCTGCGGTGGAGGTCCTCCATTGGGGTTCGGACGATAAGCTTGAATCTCTGGCGGCGTTTTGCTTTCGTTGCCATAGCAGAAGGGGCAAAAGCCGCCTTTCAATTTCACTCCATCACGTGCAAAGTCGGTTGGGCGCTTGGCGCGGTCAGTCGAAATAATGACCCACCGGCCTACAATTGGGTCTTTTCTAAGCTCGGGCAAGGACTAAATCCTTTCAATAAAGGCGTATGAAGCCAGTCCGGATCAAAGCCAAACTTGCATTCTACGCTAGCGGGAAGGCATTTCGAAATAGCTCAATCAACGGCTGGCTGGACTGATGTTCATAATACACGGTCACGACGTCAAAGCGCCATCGGCAAGGAGTTGCCAAATGGCCGAGGTACTGATGGGCAACCGCTGTCAGCCCGCGTTGCTTGTCACGATCCACGGCCGCCTCGGCAGGCTTTACGTCGTGCGTTGTCCGTGTTTTAACTTCGACAAAACATAAGACATCGTTGTCCCAGGCGATCAGGTCAATTTCCCCACGCCGCCGCGCTGAGCGAAAGTTACGCGCAACCATCACATAGCCCAGACGCCGCAGGTAGAAGTACGCAGCTTCCTCCCCGCGCCGCCCTGTTCGCTGATGTGTGGGGGCATCGTCAGGCGGAAGCGTCCGCTCTGCCACCCAGTCCAGTGCCCCAACCGCAACCTCCGTAACGCAAGCTGAGAACCGCGAAAGCGAGAACCCTGAGAACATGGTTGGCCCAATGCGATACTAAGTCAGGCACCTGGGCCCGGATTGTGATCTCCATCACACGAAAGAAAAAGCTCGGCTGATCTGGCCCAAAAGAAAAATGCCGGTCGAGCGTTGCGCTCGACCGGCCATTGTCTAGTCTTCGACGAACTCTGCCTGAGCTCGCCTATTGCTTAGGCGCGGGCTTCGCCCTCTTCTGAGGAGCGGCGTGGGGATGATCCGGGACGGCCTTGACGACGGATTCATCCACAGGCTGCGTGCCCGCTTCCGAGAATGTTCCGCCAGCTGGAACGATCCAGTATTCTGCGGTCATCGTTCCTGCGCTGCCAGTGCGAGTCTCGATACGGCTGGGGTCGATCCCCAGCTTGGCTTCGCCTCCCGTGATATACGCCTTCGAATTGACGGCACGTTCGGCCGCCAGATTCTTGCGCTTCTCAGTCGGCTCAGCGTTGCCAACGATAACCAGTTTGTTATCTGCGTTCTGCTGAAGGTTCTTGGCAACGTCGTCCAATTTGCCCTTGCACTCGTTATCCACGCGCCACGGCTTCTTGATCTTGGCCATGTTCGCGAAGTCGCACTCGGCCAGCTTGGAGGCTTGGGGCGGAGGTGGCGGAGGCGGATTCTCCACCGTCACCTGAGTGGAGGCTTGCGTATTGAGGCCACGCGAATCTGTACAAGTGGCGTTTACGGTGATTGTGCCAGCCGACGCACCCGTGGTGTTCAGCGTTCCAGTGCTGCCAGCGCCTGAGACGGTACCCATGCTGCTGGTCCAACCGCTAACCGTGACAGGAACATTGTCCGGACTGGTGCAGGTGCAACTGATGGTCGAGCTTCCACCTGCTTGCAGACTGCTTGGACTAGCTGAGCAAGACATGGTCGGCGGATTCTTTGGCGGTTCCTTCACTGTAAAGTTTGCGCTGCAAGTAGCTTCTCCGCCTGTCTTCTTTTTGGGATCGGCGATGTGCGCGGTGGCGGTATAACTCCCACCGGCGATTCCGTTAGTGTCGATGCTGGCGGTATTGTCCTTGCCGGTTATTTTTCCACCAGTCGCGCTCCAAGAATAGTTCAGGGGGTGCTTGGGATTGAAGTTTGAGGTAGTGGCAGTCGCCGTGATGGGCTCGCCCACCATGACTTCGCTCGGCTGAACCGAGCAGTTCGCAGTCGGCGTCACTAACTCGGGATATCCAAAGTTAAATACCAGGCCGGCGCGCAGCCGAACTCCCTCCAGCGAGGGTCGCCGAAGATCCGGGAACGCCGCAGACACGACCGAGGCATAGTTTTGCCGCGCCCACACGTAATCGGCCTCGATGAGCCGTAGTGAGAACATGCGATTCACTTTCAGATCCCATCCGCCGCCGAGAATCGCACCAATGCCATTCGCATTCGGCAGGCCGTCCACATTCAGCCGGTTGTAGCTCAGCAAGGTGTGCAAGAAGAAGTTGGATTCTTCGGAACGGAAGTTCAACTTAGGACCGGCCGAAAGGGTGCTTTCGTAATTATCCCAGTTGTACCCGAAGTCGCCTTCCAATCCGAAGTACTTTTGGAAGTTGTAAGTGAAGGCGGTGCCGAAACCCGTAGGCATATCCGGAAGCTTCATTCCTGTGGGAGCGTTGTAGTCGCCAAACGGGGTTGGAACAGTGGCGCCGGGGTGCAGCCACTGATAGCCCGCGAAGATTTCGTACTTCGGGGTTTCCACATCCTGCGCCAGCGTGACGGCTGAAAGCACAACGATGGTTAACATCAGCAAGAGACTAGCGCACAGCACCCGCGCGCTTCTTGAACCGGGATGAAACGACATATCGTCCTCCGAACTTATTTAGTCGCTTTATATACCCATGCACGTACAAGACTGGGAATCCACCGCATGGCAACCGTTTAGAACGCTCTACTTCGCAATATCTTTAGACAATTCCGAAGAAGTGCAGGTATTCATTCATCGAAAGAAAATTCAGAGCCAACATTCTACTTGAAGGCTATTCGCACGTCTAGCAATGTACTCGCAGAGCGTGTCTTGATTTGAGATTAAGTTAAACTCTCAACACCCGAGCTTGCTTCTTTGCAATCCCATCGGATGGGGGTAACGGGCTGCCGGTTGTCCAGCAATTGGTTTACGCTTCAGGCTCTCTCCCCGCGTTAGAAGGAAGCTGCTTGCAGCAATTGACGTGAGCCTGAATAATGATTGCGAGGCCTCTGTTCCGATGAGCCAGGGTTTATGAGCCAGGAAAAAGTACTGATTGTCGAAGACGAAGAGAACGAGCGGACCGGACTTGCCGAGCTAGTCTCTTCTTGGGGCTATACTGCAGAGACCGCCAAAGACGGGGCCGAAGGCCTCGAAAAAGTTTCCAGTTGGACGCCCTCCCTGGTCGTGACCGACCTCAAGATGCCACGGATGGGGGGGTTGGAACTGCTGGAGCGGATTGCCGATGACAAGACTATCGGAGTAATCGTGGTAACGGCTCAGGGAACAATCGATAGCGCGGTGCAAGCCATGCGCATGGGGGCTTACGACTACATTACCAAGCCGATCGACACCGAACGGCTGCGCACCATTCTGCAGAACGCTTCGGCCTTGCTGGGAACCCGGGTGGAACTCGAGGTCACGCGCCGGAAACTGCGGGACGCCGGTTCTCTCGGGAGCCTGGTAGGGGCGTCCAAGAAAATGCAGGAGCTTTTCCGGCTGATCGAAATGGTGGCGCCAAGCACCGCCTCGGTATTGATCACCGGCGCCAGTGGAACGGGCAAGGAATTAGTGGCCCGAACCATCCATGAGCTTAGTCCTCGCCGCAACCGGCCGTTCGTCCCAATCAATTGCGCGGCCATCCCAGAGACCTTGATCGAGAGCGAAATCTTTGGCCACGAAAGAGGAGCGTTTACCGGAGCTTTGGAGCGCCGCACCGGCTGCTTTGAACTGGCAGAAGGTGGAACCTTGCTGTTAGACGAGATCGGCGAAATGCCAGTTGGTACCCAAGCTAAGCTCCTACGCGTCCTGGAAGATCGTAAGCTTCGCCGCCTGGGGAGCAAGGTGGAAACCACCGTCGACGTCCGCGTTCTTGCGGCAACCAATAAGGTTCCCGAAGAGGCTGTAGCCCGGGGCGAGTTGCGCAACGATCTTTACTATCGCTTAAATGTGTTCAACATCCATATGCCTCCACTGCGCGAGCACAAGGACGATGTCCCCGCGCTTGTGGAATCCCTTCTGAAGGACATGAGCGCCAAACACGGACGCAAGGTGGCGGTGGTGAGCGAGGCTATCCTTAATTTGTTCCAAAACTACTCGTGGCCCGGAAATGTCCGCGAGTTGCGCAACACCCTGGAGCGAGCGGTGATCGTCTGCGACGGGGCGGTGATTGAAACCAAGCACCTTCCACCCGGATTCGGGCAAGCCACGATTCGCACCTCGTCCGAGGATCCCGATGCAATCCACCTGGGGGTGGGTACGACCGTGGAAGAGGCCGAGAGACGGTTGATTCTGAAGACCATCGAATCCACCAGCAATAACAAGACGCGGGCGGCAGAAATACTCGGCATCAGCCTGAAAACCTTGCATAATAAGCTGAAGGAATATGGTAACGCCGCTGCCGATGCCGCCCTGGCCAGGGAAGACTAGCCGGACGGAGAGAATTGCTGTTGAGGGATACCAATTGACTTGTTGGGCGCGACCTGCCATCGTTTCGCGTAAGGGCTGTTCCTGAGGATGCGTCGAAAAACCCAGATCGTGCTCGCCATTACCTTTATGGTGGCGGCCCTGGTGTCCTCATTTTCCTATATCTATATTTCATACATCCTACGCCAGAGGATCGCATACACGCGGGATACGGCGAACTATCTGAATTCGCAACTGGCGTATCTCGCGGCCAACGCCGTCCCAGATTTGACCAGCACGCGGATTGATACCACTAACCCGGTTAAGGTTCAGCGCGCGATTGGCGAATATCTGGGGACCAACCTCGATCTGAACACAATGTTGGATTCGGTGGTAGGCAACTGGCCGATTCAGGACGCCGCCATCGTCGACGCGGACGGGAGGGCTCTCCTTCATACCAATCGTGACCTGGTTGGTAAAGTGGTTCCCGATCGTCCGGACTTCCAGATTGTGCAAGATGCCAAGTTCCGCCGGCAACTCCGGCTGGTTTATAACCCGCCCACCACGTACGAAGTCCGCTTGCCCTTGCAGTTAAACCGCCAACCGTTCGGCAGCATCCGGCTGGGCATCTCAACCGTATTCCTCAAGAACGAAATCAGTCCGCGGCTAGAGCACGCGGTGATTTTCTCTGGCATTTCTATTTTGGCTTCGTTGTTGCTGGCGGCGGGACTTTCGCATATCGCTCTGGGCCCATTGGAACGCATCAACCGTAGTCTGGATAGCGTTTCCGCTGGCGATGCTGACGCGGTCAGCGAGGAAGAGCCTGGCCACGACGAATACGGTCTGGTCAGTCTGAAGATTGCTCATTTGGGCCGACAGATGCGCGACGCCAAAGAAATCTTCTCCGCGCTGAAAGACAACGTCGATCAGATCATGGGAAACCTGCAGGACGGCTTGATGTTGTTCACGCGCGATTCGCGTGTGGTTCTGGTGAGCGCATCGGTAGAGCGCTTTCTGGGCCGGCCTAGAAGGGAATTGCTCGGCCGTACGGTGAAGGAGATTTTCAACCGGGACTCGTCGCTCGGAGTGCTGGTGCTTGACGGTTTTCAATCACGACATCCGATCGCCCAGCGCGATGTCGAATCCTCGAACACGAAACGGGTGCAGGTTTCTCTCGATTTCATTCAGGAACGCGGTTCTCCGATCGGTGCCCTCCTGACCCTCCGAGACGCCGAGTCGGTGCGGCGCATTCAGGATGAAATTGAATTGTCGCGCCAGATGTCAGCCAGCGGCCGCACAACCCGCGGCGTCGCTCACGAGGTCAAGAACCCTATCAATGCGATTGTGCTCCATCTGCAGTTACTGCAAAGCAAGCTGCAGCAGATCGATCCCGACACGCGCCGCCACATGGACATTATCGGAAACGAGATCCACCGTCTGGATCGTGTAGTTCAGATCCTGGTGGACTTCACTCGGCCGCGCGATTTGCACGTCGAGGAAATCGACCTGCGTCGGCTGTTAGAGGATGTGATCATGCTCGCCACACCGGACACCGATCAGCACGGCGTCACCATTAAGCGCAGGCTCGGCACCGAGCCATTGGGAGTGAAGGTGGATGTCGACGTGATGAAGCAAGCCATCTTGAATGTGATTATCAACGGCATGCAAGCGATGCCAAAAGGGGGGACGCTGACCATCTCAGCTAGGCGGGATGAGAATAGCGTCATCACCGAGATTCGCGACCAGGGTATGGGCATACCCCACGAACTGCAGGAGAAGATTTTCGAACTGTACTTCACCACTAGAAAAGGCGGCAGCGGGATCGGGCTGGCACAGACTTATCAAGCTCTGCACTGGCACTACGGCTCGATCGATTTCGAGACCGTGGAGGGGCAGGGTACGACTTTCCGCCTGCGGTTGCCCGTAACCGAAGTTCGAGCCGAGACCAATGCGGAGAATGGCCGGGCCGTCGCGCCCAGTTTGTCTGTTCCGAATTCCTGAGTGTGAGGTGAATGATTTTTTCCGTTTCGGCGTTAGAATTCGCTAGTACCTGGAGATCTAGGCGCCAGGTGCGAGCATCGAATAATTAAATATGGCTCTGGCCGCCATTCTCGGGATGTGTCTGCTGTTGTTTTGGCCGCGCACGGGCAGCGCACTTGCCGTGCCAGCAATGAGGCAGGCAACACAGTCGCAGGACAGCCAACCCAGTAATACTCCGAAGCAACAAGGTGCGACATCAACACCAGCCGCAAGTACCGCTCCCTGCCCTGAGACTTCTAAACCCGGTTCAAGTGTCAAACCAGACTGTAAGCCGGTGCAATCCACAGGAACCAAAACCACGAAGCACCATCATAAAACGGTGGCTCCTGCAGGAAAGCCTGCCGGGTCAGGTCCCTCTATAACCGTTGTGCCGGAAGGGAGTGCCGCTGACCAAACGGTGGATCTATCGCCAGGCCTGAGTCCGCAACAGGCTTCCCGCCAGATGACGAGCACCAATCAATTGCTGGCGACCAGTGAAACAAACCTGAAGAAACTCGAGGGCCGTCAGCTCAGCGCGAACCAGCAGGATACAGTGAACCAAATCAAGAGCTATATGGAGCAGGCCAAGACGGCAGCGAACAGCGGAGACGCGCAACGCGCCTACAACCTTGCTGTCAAAGCTAACCTGCTATCCGCTGAACTGGCAGGACACTGAAAAGCAGGTAATCCGTGGCCGGCTATTTTCCCTTCGCGCGCGCCGCGTTCACCTTCGCCAAAAGATCTTGCGCCGGTTGTTGCACTGGACCAGAAATCTTCACCACTTCCTGCAACACGTCTCGTGCTTCGGAAACCTTGCTCAACTTGGCATAG
The DNA here is from genome assembly GCA_035567135.1 of Terriglobales bacterium. Classification (GTDB taxonomy): domain Bacteria; phylum Acidobacteriota; class Terriglobia; order Terriglobales; family Acidobacteriaceae; genus JABDBE01. Next base: position 163,958 of record DATMQI010000245.1, on the reverse strand, counting down.
GCAAATCCGAGACGATACATGGCAATCGCATATTGCTGATCGTCCTGCCCTTTCAACAGCGCCGACCCCGACTTCAATTCCGGAATGGCCGCTGCCGTCTTGTCTTGCTTCATATAGGCGTAGCCCAGGGTTGAGTGTGCCAGCCCGGCAGAGACTTTGCGGGAGCGGTCGGCATCGGGCGCGTCCGCTTTGGCTGCTTCGATTGCCTTCTGCGAATAAGTAACAGCCTTCGTCACACTGCCGGGTTTGGGGTCATCAGCGTAGGTGCCAGCGAGCAGAAGGAGAGCTGTCAAATTGTTCGGATCGGCAGCCAATGTCTTTTCAGCGTAGGCGATGAGCAGCGTCGTATCCTTCTGGTCCGACAGTGACATCATCGCGTACGATGCAATCTGTTCCTGAAAACGCGAACTCGGAAAGGCTGGCGTGAACCGTTCAATGTAGGCCATACGCTTCTTGGCGTCAGGTTCCTCCGCGATTGCATTGAACGCCGCCGCTTCGAGGAACTCGTAGGAACTCTTGGCCGCGGCCTTGTCCTCATTGACGCGCTGAGCAAACTCCTGATCACTCATTCCTTCGGGCTTCCCTTGTTTCGCAATGGAGTTGTAAAGTTCCCCGCCTCGCACTGAATAATCAAAGAGCTTGGCGTTGTCTTTCGACTGCTGAGCTACGCCGGCTTGCGATACAAGAATGTCCAAGTTGCGAGGCGAACCGGCCAAAGCCTTGTCGCCATACTCTAGGGCTTTCTGTAGATCTCCCGCCGTCTGATATGACTGTGAGATCTGCCAGTTGCCGTAGGCAACGGCCGCCTGATTCGCGGAAAACTTCTGCAGAAAATCCTGATACATTGCCAATTTCTTTTGCGTGTCCTGCTCGTTCGAAATCGCCGCGAGCGCCTGGTCTTCCGGAGTGCCTGCAGGAATCACGATCCGGTCCAGTTGCGCGTGCCCGAGAACAGACAGGACCGCCACCAGCCCAACCAGCCAACGAGTGCGCTTCATAGTCGCCTCCAGATTCGCGGAATCGTAGCGCCGAATGGCCCCGCTTGCAAGTCCGGTCTGCGCAATCGAGAAAGAGCGTCTCACCTGTTCCGCCTATCGCGACACCATCTGAGCTCTGACACCGTGGCATGGGAAGATTCAATGCTGTAGTCTGGGCCGATGCAGGATCAGGATCGCGTCGCCACGAACTTGCTCACGGCCGCTCGAACAAATCCGCCGGAGCAGACCGCGCGACAGCCTTTTCATCGCTCCATCCTCTTCATCGTTCTGATTGCTCTGTTGCTCCGCCTCGCCGTGATTACCGTGGGCCACACTTACCGGATCACGCCTCGCCGTGATCACTTTCAATATGGCTGGGAGATGGGCCGCCTCGCCCGCTCCATCGCCGAAGGACATGGATTCAGTTCGCCCACGGACCTACCCACCGGACCCAGCGCATGGGCGCCGCCTCTTTATCCTTACATTCTGGCAGGTGTTTTTAAATTGTTCGGCGTGTACAGCGGGCTCTCGGCCTGGATAATTCTCGCCTTCAATAGTGTCTTTGCCGCTTTGACGTGTCTTACGCTGTACCGCATCGCAGAGCGAATCTACGGAATTGACGTTGGCCGCGCAACGGCCTGGACTTGGGCTGTCTTTCCTTACGCAATCTACTGGCCGGTGCGGGTGGTATGGGAAACCAGCCTAACTGCATTTTTGCTAAGCCTCGCGCTACTGATGACGTTGCGCATGGCCGACGAGCCACCGCGGCCCCGCATGTGGATTTTGTTCGGATTGCTCTGGGGAATAATCGCGCTGACTAATACTGCCGTCGTGAGCATGATGCCGTTCTGCTTGTTTTGGCTTCTGTATAAACTCCCCCGCAAGGCTGCATTCCTTGGAGCCGCTTTGTGCGTGCTTACTGCTGCCCTGGTAGTGAGCCCATGGCTGGTGCGCAATTATCAGGTTTTTGGCAAGTTCATCTTGGTTCGTGACAATCTTCCACTGGAAATGTATGAGGCCAACAACGACCAATCCGCGGGCCTGTGGACCCGCAACGAACATCCCGGCAATAATCCCGAAGCCATGCGGAGATTTCAGGAATTAGGGGAACTCGGCTTCATGACAGAAAAGGGGCAACAGGCGCGGCAGTTCATCCGCGAACATCCTGGACGATTCTTGCGGTTCACTGTCGAACGTGCCGCTTATTTCTGGATCGCTCCGCCGCAGGCGACCATCGTCGCCGGCTACGATCTGATGATCTCGCGCCATACCAATTTTTTATTGGCCGCCGTACTCGCCTTCGCAGGCTTGTGGCTGACGATTCGCAATCGAAAACGCGGCGCATTCCTTCTGGCATGTTTTCTGCTCATCTATCCGATCCCCTATTACCTGGTGATGCCTTTCGTTCGTTACAAGCACCCGATCGAGCCGGAAATGATCATGCTGATCGTTTATCTATTTTGGGAAGCCCGCAAGATTCAGATCCAATGGCCGATCCGGAAACCAACGATGTGATGCTGGGGTTGGCGAGTTCGCCCACTTCATTTAAATTAGATCATGCGGTCCATTCTGCAGAAACCGGCGCTGCGCTTCGTTTTCGCCGCCAACGTGATTTCGATGCTGGGCAGCGGGATGAACGCCGCCGCGGTTGCCTGGTACATCCTGCAGGCCACTCATTCCGAAATCGCGCTGGGGACGTTTGCTGTCCTGCAAACTATTCCCGCCATGCTGATGCTGCCGTTTACCGGCGTCATTATCGACCGCGAAGACCGCCGACGGCTGGTTATGCTGCTAGACGCCGCGCGCGCAGTCATTATTCTTACAGTTTCCATTCTCGCCTTCATGGGTAAAGCGAAAATCTGGGAACTCTACCTGATGAACACGCTGGTGGCGGCGGGTTTCTGGATGTTCTGGCCCACCATCACCGCGCTGATCCAGGAGTTAACCCCGGGCGAAGAATTTGTGCACGCGAACACGTTTCTGCTCGCCGGAGTTCAGGGAGGCTGGCTGATTGCAGGATCGATCGTTGGATTCGTTTACAACCGGATCGGTCTGGGCGGCGTGTTGCTTATCGACTTTTCCACTTACCTGGTTTCGTTTCTCTGCTACTTCGCGGTGCGCAAGGGACGGCACGTGGTGCCTCGGCCGGCAGAGTTGCGAGCCGACATCGTGGCCGCAGAAACGGCTTTCGAACGCTTCGTGCGCGAGATGCGCGAGGGAATTCAGTTTCTTCGTGGCAAGCGCAATCTGATCTTTCTGGGAATCAGTTGGGCGCTGTTTCTGGCCGCAATGATGACGGGAGTCGTGGTCACGCCCCCGTTGAGCGATAAAATATTTCACGCTGGTGCTGTGGGTTACGGCTGGCTGAACGCCGGATGGGGTACAGGGGCATTTGTGAGCGCTCTTTATGCGCCCTGGCTCATCGCAGGATTGGGCTCCCGGCGTTCGATAGCAATCTCCATGGGTCTGCTGACAATCAGCATGATTTTGGCGCCGCTCTCCCCGATGCTTGCCGTTGCCGTATTGCTCTACGGCGTAATGGGATCGGCTCGCGGCGTCAGCGGCGTAGCCATGAATACCAGCATCATGGAGCAGGTTCCGCCGCACTTCATGGGACGCGTACAGAACACATTTTATTTCGTAGGCACGGCCCTGCAGATTTGCCTGGCGCTGCTGGTGGGAGCGGTTGCGCAGGTTAGTCTGGTCGCAGGATTTTCTGTCATTGGGCTGGTGTACGCGGTCGCATTCGTCAGCGCCAGCTGGCCGGTGGGAGCTGCTGTACCCATTCATGAAGTCACGCCGGTGGAATAAGAGCTTCACCGCAGAGTCACAGAGACAGGGAGCAAGCGGAGGTCACTTCGAATTGCAATCCCAAATTTTCCTCTGTGACTCTGTGTCTCTGTGGTAAATGGGGCTTTCCGGCTGTTATGCTTTCCGTTCAAATTCAGAAGGAGATATGCATGTCCTCCAGCCTCGAAGGTCGAGTCGCCGTTGTGTTCGGAGTCGCAAACAAGCGCAGCATTGCCTGGTCGATTGCGCAAGGACTGCACAATGCCGGCGCGAAGCTTGCCATCACGTACCAGAACGAGCGCATGGCGCTGGAGGCCAAAGACCTGATTCTTTCACTCCCAGGTGCGGAGGCGTTCCAATGCGATGTTTCCAACGATGCTGAGATCGACCGTTTGTTCACTCAACTTAAAGATCGCTATGACAAGCTGCATGTGCTGGTTCACAGCGTGGCCTTTGCGCCCGCTGACGAACTCAAGGGAGATTTCGTCAACACTACGCGCGAGGGTTTTCGCATCGCGCTTGACGTGAGCGTCTATTCGCTCATTGCGGTCGCCCGCGCTGCCGCGCCGCTGATGAACGATGGCGGATCGATCATGACCATGACTTACTACGCCGCGGAAAAAGTTGTGCCTCGTTATAACGTAATGGCCGTGGCCAAAGCCGGCCTGGAATGCACAGTGCGCTACTTGGCCTTTGAATTAGGCAAGAAAAATATTCGGGTGAATGCCATTTCCGCAGGCCCGATCAAGACCCTCGCTGCGCGCGGGATCGCTGGGTTCAGCGATATGCACAAGACTCACGCCGAACGCGCGCCGCTGGGGCGCAATGTGGATGTCAACGAAGTCGGCTCTACCGGAGTCTTCCTGGCTTCAGACGCTAGTTCCGGCATCACGGGCGAAGTGATCTACGTCGATTGCGGCTACAACATCATGGGGTTTTGACGAGGCCATCGAGAGAATTTGGTTTTGGGTGGCGGAGCGCCTTCGGCCCTGCGGTAGCCTTCGAATCAATGAAGACTTAAGCCGCTGAGGGAATAGGCGCGGTTTAGGAAATTCAAAAGGTCACCCGCACCCTTCGCTCATTTTCTGCGATCCGTTCTAACCCGATCTCCACATCCCGATCGCGCTCAAAGCGCACGAATTTCTCTCCCCACTCGATCAGCAGCACACTGTTCTCCGCGATGAGGTCGTCGAGCCCCAGCGTTTCAAGCTGGCGAGGTGTGTCCACCCGATATAGATCGATGTGATAGACAGTAGCTTCTGGCCCGCGGTACTCGTGGATTAAGGTAAAGGTAGGGCTGGTGACATCTTCTTCCGACGCCGCCTGGAAGGCTTCCGCAATGCCTTTGACTAACGTGGTCTTACCCGCTCCCAGGTCGCCGCGAAGTACGACGATTTTCGGGGGAGTGAGAATCCCAGCCAGCGTGCGTCCCAGAGCGATCGTTTCCTCGGGTGATTGAGTGATGAATTCTCGCGTCTCCATGAGCTCTGGAAACAAGTATAACGAGAGGTCACGATTGCCTCCGCATTCCTGTCGCGCAGTCGAGGAACCTTTTGTCTGGCCGGCACGGGCAGAAAAGCAGGTTTCTCGACTCCGCAAGATCATCTGTATTGCGGACGATCCTATCGACGCTCGAAATGACAGTGGAAAATTGAATGGCACAAGACTATGCAGCGCGACAGGACACTAAAATTATGCAACGCGCGACAGGGCACTCCCGCCTTCATTGTCTTTTTGGCGCGACCCACTGGCTGGAACGAAGTCCGAGAAAGTCCTTGTCCACTCGGGAATCCAGGGCGTTGCGTAGCGTGCGGTGATCGTTGTCCTCGAGTGCGATGAAGCGAAAGGGCTGCAAAATTCCGTCCTTGGTTCCATTTTTCGACTTGCGCGTCGGCTCGAGGATCTCTGCCATGCCTTTCACGGCGCCCGATTCCGTCTCGATGGTGACCTCGACCAGATTGCCCTGCTCCAGGGCACCGGCCAATCGCAACATGCCGCCGGTTTCGGAAATGGTTTGCAGCTTCGCTCGCGCGCTTCGCCCATCATTCAGTTTAATAACGACAGCGATGGTGCTGCCAAACTGAACTCGTTGGGCGCGATGCTGGGGATGGGTCTGGGGAAAGTGTGTCATAGCCACAACCACTATGTCATGGCCAGCGTCCGCAAGGCAGATTACGGAAGCACTTGTCCAGATTCCAGCGAAAGCTCAGACTTAACTGCCGCAGAAGCAGCAAGATAGATTGTTTTGAGATCGCTACATCATCGTGGATAGTGCCGGCTGGCTGGAAGCTGGAACCTTTCTGCCTGCCGACCGTATTTAGTCGACGAAATCATGATGACGATCGCCACTGAGGTCACCAACGAAAACTACCTGCGCCTTAACAAAGACAACATCCAGGACAAGTGCTCGCAGTATTCATCGAAGCCGCTTAAACTGTGACTTCCACTGTGCAGGTAGAAACATAGCTTGCCATGCCTTACCCCGATCGCATCATCCGCGAATCTCCACCTTCGGGCTGGCTGCTGACTCTCGCACCCGGCGGAAGGCTTCGGGCAAAGCCTTTATCAAGTCGGTGGCAACCAGCGAATGCTCACCCATACTTTCGCACGCCACGTCACCGACAAGGCCGTGGAGATGAACCGCCGCGATGAGTGCTTCTGCGATGTGTTCGGTATTTTGCGCGATCAAACCGGCGACCATGCCCGTAAGGATATCTCCCGTGCCTCCGGTCGCCATGCCCGGATTTCCGGTCGTATTTACCCAAACCGTACCGTCTGGCTCGGCAATCAGCGTACGATGGCCCTTCAGCACCACGATCAATTCGTGTTCGCGGGCGAAGGTGCGGGCGACGTTGATGCGGTCCCGCTGCACCGCAGCCACGGTAGAAGCGACGAGACGCGCCATCTCCCCAGGATGAGGTGTGATCACCAGGCTGCGTCCCTTGCCATTAAGTTCTGCGGCTTGTCCTTCGAATGCATTGAGGCCGTCGGCGTCCAAGACGAGGGGAGTCTTGAATTTCATAACCAGGTTTCGAACGAACTCAGACGTTTCGGGATGGCGCGAAATTCCAGGCCCAACCGCCAGAACGGTCTTACCTTTAATCAATGCCTCCGCCGCGCCACTTGCCAGAGCACGACTCGAGATGCTTCCGGCATCAGTTTCGTCGAGCGGTTCGGTCATGACTTCCGGATGAAACCCCGCGACCGTGGCGAGCACAGACTTCGCCGTCGCCACTGTTGATAATCCAGTTCCCGTTCGCAGTGCGCTCATCCCCGCCATGGCGGCCGCTCCAGCCTTCCCCACGGAGCCGCCGAATACCAGCACATGTCCAAAGTTTCCTTTGTTCGCCGCGAGCGGTCGTGGGCCAATCAAGGGAGCAATCTCGCGGGCAGTGATTAAATTGAGCTGCGACGAGGAAACGATGGCTTCGTCAGGCGAGCCGATCGGAGCAATGAGCGTTGGCCCGTCGGTCAACCTTCCGAAAACGTGCGCCGGACGTGGCGCTGTGAATGTCACCACCGCATCGGAGCGCGCAACCGTTCCCGTCTGTTCGCCCATTACGTCGGCATCAGCGCCCGAAGGAATATCGACCGCAACCACTGGCGCGGAACTCGTATTCAGCCGCCTGATTGCTTCGGCGTACAATCCGCTGACAGGTGGCTTAAAACCTGTACCCAGAATCGCATCGAGTAGAATTTCGGACTCGAATACCGCACCTGCCTGCTCCTGCTTCAACTCTTCAGTCGATGGCACAATCACGGGCGCAACCGGCAGCCTCGCAAACATTTCCGCCGCATCGCCCCGCAACTCTGACGGCTGGGCCAGCAGAACAATTCTTACTCCCTTTCCTGCCCCATGCAGTTTTCGCGCTGCCACAAAACCGTCGCCCCCATTGTTGCCTTTGCCGCAAATCACGCCAATGCGCTCTGCGCGCGGATATTTCGAGACAACAAACTCGGCGACCGCCGTCCCTGCGTTCTCCATGAGAGTGAGCGAAGGCACGCCGAAGCGCTGGCTGGTGTCGCGATCAATCTCGCGCATTTCGGCAGTGGTGACAATCTTCATATGTGGAGAGCTGTCGTCAGTCGTCAGCCGTCAGTCAAAGGCCAACGACCCAATGACTAACGACTCGCCCACGACTATAAAACAAAATGGCCTTTCGCGTGAGCGAAAGGCCGAGAATAAGCAAACCCCTTCAGTCGGCGGCAGGAACACCGTTCCGCGCAGCCTGCAGAGCTTGGACCCGGCTGTGCTTCTGTCCATACGCGAAGTACACTACCAGCCCGATCACCAGCCAGATGATCAATCGTGCCCAGTTGACCCAACCCAGCTTGTACATCATGTAGCCGTTCGAGACGACTCCGAGTATTGGCACCAGCGGCACCCACGGGGTGCGGAACGGCCGCGGCTGTGAGGGATTCGTATAGCGTAAGACCATGACGGAAAGCGACACAATCACGAAGGCCAGCAATGTGCCGATATTCACCATCCTGCCGAGATCCTCGATAGGAGTAAGGCTGCCGACAACGGCTGCAAGCAGGCCTACGAGGATCGTGTTCTTCCAGGGCGTGCGGAATTTGGGATGGACCGCGGCGAAGAACTTCTTTGGCAGAAGGCCGTCATTGGCCATCGCATAGAGTACGCGCGTCTGCCCGAGCAGCATCACCAACATCACGCTCGTCAGCCCGGCCAGCGCACCCAACGTAATGATGTGGGAGGCCGTGCTTAGACCCCGATCCAGAAATGCGCGTGCTACGGGAGCTTCGATATTGATCTGTTGCCAGTGCACCATGCCGGTCAGCACACCCGCCACGGCTATATACAAAATGGTGCAGATCGTCAGCGAAGCGATCATGCCGATGGGTAAGTCCCGTTGCGGATTCTTGGCCTCCTGGGCCGTCGTCGATACCGCATCAAAGCCAATGTAGGCGAAGAATATGTAAGCGGCCCCTGCACCGATTCCCGCGAAGCCATGGGGCGCAAACGAACTCCAGTCGGTACCCCAGTTGCTGGTGTTGATGTAGCGGGCACCCAGTCCGATCACAAACAATACGACGGAGACTTTGACCACTACGATTCCCGTGTTGAACCTCGCGCTCTCTTTGATGCCGATCGTCAGAACCGCCGTGATCACCAACGCAATGAGAAAAGCCGGCAGGTTCAACCCGATTTCATAGCCAAACAAGTGTGGTGCGCCCAGCAAAGCGTGCCCCCGCTGCAACAACTCAGGAGACTGCATGCTCACGATGGCGGTCACCTTGTCCAAGAACGCCTGCGTGCCTGGCACCAGAGAAGCGTCTGAAGCCGAGGCCATTTGGCGGGCAATGATATCCTCCGCGGTCTTCAGCGCCGTCCAGTGATCATAGGCCAGCCAGAGCGGCATCTGAATGTGGAAGATATTCAGCAATTCGATGAAATGGTTTGACCAGCCCGAAGACACCGTGCTCGCGCCCAAGGCATATTCGAGTGTCAGATCCCATCCGATGATCCAAGCCAGCAACTCGCCCAGAGTGGCGTAAGCGTACGTGTAGGCGCTGCCGGCCAGCGGAATCATGGCCGCGAACTCGGCATAGCAGAGACCTGCAAATGTGCACCCCAGCCCGGACAGAACGAATGACAAAGTGAGTCCCGGACCGGCGTACTGGGCTCCCAGCCCAACCATGACAAAAATGCCCGCACCAATAATCGCGCCAACGCCCAGCGCCGTCAGTTGGAAAACGCCAAGCGTTCGCTTCAGGCTGTGCTCGCCCGTCTCGCGAGATTCTTCCATCAGCAGATGCAGCGGCTTAGTAGCCAGCAGATTTGCCATCCTTTTGCTTTCTCCTCTGATCTAAAGATTCTAAGACTCGGCTGCGATTGCCTTCCCAGAACGTCGCGACCACAAGAAGTACACCGGAACTCCCAGCAACACTATGATGAGTCCAGGCCACGTGTACTGCGGTTTGTAGCGCAATAGTACGACATCAATGAATAAGGCCATCACAATATACACTGCGGGCAGCACCGGGTAGCCGATGGCGCGGTAAGGCCGCTCGGCATCGGGACGCTTATAGCGCAGCACGAATAATCCGACGATCGTCAGAATGTAAAACACCAATACCGCAAAAACGATGTAGTCCAGCAATTGCCCATAGCTCCCGGATACGCACAGCACACACGTCCAGACCATCTGCACCATGAGGGAAACCGCAGGCGTCTTATACGTAGGATGCAATTTGGCGACGCTGCGAAAGAACAGTCCATCCTTTGCCATCGCGTAGTAGACGCGCGCACCCGCCAGTATCAGCCCGTTGACGCAGCCGAAACCGGAAAGCATGATTGCCGCAGCCATTAAGAGGCCGCCCGCCGAGCCAAACATCTGCGTCATTACGGCTGTAGCAACGCGCTCCTCGGTCGCGTATTTGATTCCGCGTTGCAGGATGGTTGCGCCATTGGCTACGCCGTCCAGTGGAAGCACGTTCAGGTAAATGAAATTGCAGACGATGTAGAGGGTGATGACCACGCCCGTGCCCAGGGCGAGAGACAGCGGCAAATTGCGATTTGGATTCTTGACCTCGCCAGCCGTGAAGGTTACGTTATTCCAGGCATCGGCCGAAAACAGCGAACCTACTTGCGCCACCGCCAGGATCGTCAGCGTGCCCACCATGACCATTGGTCCACCGACTCCGACCTGCACCGCGTGTTGCGCGCCCAGTCCGGCGTTGTTCCAGAAGTTCCCGTGGAAGTTGGCGGCAATGGCTTGGGCGTTGCGCCCGATGAATAAGCCCAGCAAGGCCAACCCCAAGAGCGCGGAAACTTTGGCAAAGGTGAAAACATTCTGAATCAGCGCGCCGGTCTTGAGCCCGAAAACGTTGATCACCGAAAGCGCGACCACGACCAGAATTGCCACCAGATTCTGCGTGTTTAGCCCCACATCCATGTTGCCCAGAACCATGGGCCCGATCCGAATGGGCGGAACTTTCCAGAAATGAAGAATCCAATTCGAAGAAGAAATCGACGGTACGAAGATGCCGAGAAACTTGCCGAAGGCCACGCCTACCGCGGCGATCGTTCCGGTCTGAATAACCAGGAACAGCGTCCAGCCGTACAGAAATCCCCAGAGCGGGCCGAGCGCTTCGCGCAAGTAAACGTACTGGCCGCCGGCTCGCGGCATCATCGCCGCTAGTTCGCCGTAGCTCAGAGCCCCGACGATGGTCATGAAGCCAGTGACGAGCCAGGCGGCAATCAGCAGTGCGGGTGAATTTACTTCGCGGGATATTTCAGCAGACACAATGAAGATGCCCGAGCCGATCATCGAGCCCATAACCAGCATGGTTGCGCTGGTCAGACCAAGGCCCTTTACCAGTTCCTGGTCCTGATGGCTATGGATCTCCCAGTCGCTGACGACGGGTGCTGGTGCTTTGGTGTCGATGCTCAAAGGGCTCCTGAAATTCCCGTGTGGCGCAGGACACTCCTGCCGGCGTTCCGCCCGCTACTCTATCCTAAGATGCGAAGAAAATCCTCTGCTGATTTTCGCGGGTCCCGCATCAGATCGGATATTACCGCAACCGAGTCGGCCCCCGCCTGGATAACTGCACGACAATTGGCACGATTGATGCCTCCAATCGCCACTAACGGCTTTCGCGTCAAGGCCCTGGCGTCTCGAACTCCATCGAGGCCAATAACCGGATCAGGCTTGGCCTTGCTCGTAGTCGAAAACACAGGCCCGATAGCAATATAGTCGGCAGAGGTCCGGTCGGCCTCTTTGACCTGCTCGGGATTATGCGTGGACACTCCCATCCAAAGTGTCTCGCCAATCACCTCTCTGGCGCCTGCCGGAGACAAATCTTCCTGACCCAGGTGCACGCCGTCAAACCCTGCCGCTAAACAAACGTCTGCCCGATCATCCATGATCAGTTTGACGGACCCGCCGAGCCGGCGCCTCAACTCCTGGGCCTGCTCCAGCATCTGCCGAGCGTTGCCGCTCTTGTCGCGATATTGCAGCAGAGTCACGCCACCAGCCACAAGTTCTTCCGCCATCGAAAACATAGCGTGGCTGTCAGGAAAGCATGATGCATCAAGAATAGCGTAAAGCCGAGGCCATGAACTCATGCCCGAGATCCGATTTGAAGGGGTGCGCCTTCAGTTGCGCCGGACATTGACAAAGGCAAACTGTCATCCTGAGCGGAGTTGGTGTCGCAAAGCGATGCCAACGCAGTCGAAGGACCTCGAGGAGGCCGGTGCCTCAGAGAATTCTGCCTGACGAGTAGGACGTCGTGAGAATGCGTTGCAGCCTTCCGGTGGTGAACGCCTTGAAGGGGTCCTTCGACTGCGTGGCCGCTGCGCTTCGCGTAGCGGACCCTCCGCTCAGGATGACCAACCATAATTAACCATAGCCAACCCTTAACCTAATGCGCCGGCTTCCCATTCTTCGACAGGAATCGCTCGATAAATGTCGTATCGAACTTCCCAGCGCGAAAATCGGGATCAGCCAGGATGCGCCGATGCAATGGAATGGTCGTAAATATTCCTTCGATGATAAACATCTCCAGCGCACGCGCCATGCGAGAAACCGCTTCGCCTCGATCTTTGCCGCGCACGATCAGTTTGGCGATGAGCGAGTCATAATAAGGCGGAATCACTCCTTCGGCATACGCTGCGGTATCGATGCGCACTCCCGTTCCACCCGGCGGATTGAATGCCGTGATCTTACCCGCGGACGGCGTGAACTTCTCTGGGTGCTCGGCATTAATGCGGCACTCAATGGCATGCCCGCGATGCACGATAGGACCGAGCAGCACATTTTCCATTCGCTCGCCGGCGGCCAGCAGAATCTGACTTTTGACCAAGTCTACGTCAGTGACCATCTCTGTGACCGGATGCTCCACCTGGATGCGCGTGTTCATTTCGATGAAGTACAATCGCCGGTCTTCGTCCATCAGGAACTCGATCGTGCCGGCATTCACATAGCCGATTTCTGAGAGGGTCTTCGATAGTACTTTCCCGATCTCATCGCGAAGTTCCGGCGTTACTTGCGTGGACGGAGACTCCTCCAACAACTTCTGGTGACGGCGCTGGATCGAGCACTCGCGTTCGCCCAGACTCACGACCTTACCGTATTGGTCAGCCAGGATCTGAAACTCGATGTGGCGCGGGCGCTCGATGAACTTCTCCATGTAGAGATCGCCGTTGCCGAAGGCCGCTGCCGCCTCCGATTGCGCCGCTTTGAACAAGGCGGGGAGTTCCTCTTCGCTGCGCACAATGCGCATGCCGCGCCCACCACCTCCGGCGGAAGCTTTAATAATCACCGGAAAGCCGACTTGCCGCGCCCATTCCATGGCTTCGCCGTCGCTGGCAAGAATCCCTTCGGAACCCGGCAGAATAGGCACGCCCGCTTTCTTCATCGCAGCGCGGGCTTTTTCTTTTTCACCCATCAGCCGCGTGATCTCGGGCGGCGGCCCAATGAATTTGATATTGCTGGTCTCGGTGACTTCGGCGAAATTCGCATTCTCCGCCAGTAACCCATATCCCGGATGAATGGCGTCTACATTCGTGATCTCAGCTGCGCTGATTACAGCAGGAATGTTGAGGTAGCTTTGCGACAGCTGCGGAGGACCAATGCAGATGGCTTCGTCAGCAAACTTGACATGCAACGAATGCCGGTCGGCCTCACTGTAAATCGCCACCGTGCGAATGCCCAATTCTTTGCAAGCGCAAATCACCCGCAAGGCAATTTCGCCACGGTTCGCAATAAGGATTTTATTGAACATCTATTAAACGAGTGTAGAGCGGAATCTCTTGCCGCTTTCTTGAACTTTGATTCTCAAAAATAAACCTAACAACAACGGCGGCGGACAGGGAGTGTCCGCCCCGCACGGTCATGCTCGCGGCCGGATCACAAACAACTCCTGCCCGTATTCGATCGGTTGGCCATTCGCCACCAGTTTCTTCACAATCTCGCCAGCCACGTCCGCCTCGATCTCATTCATCAGTTTCATGGCCTCGACGATGCACAGTACCTGTCCAACCTCGACGGTATCCCCAGGCTTCACAAAGGGTGGAGATCCCGGGGAAGGGCACTCATAGAACGTCCCGACGATTGGAGAACGAACTGTGTGCAATCCCTGTTCGACGGCGGGTGCGGCAGCAGCGCCCTCAGGAACCGAGGCCGCAACGGCCGCAATGGGTGTAGCGGCGGTGATCTCCGGCACTGCCGCCGGAGCCGTGTGGACGGCAAAATGTGTAACCGGGGCGGCGGGCGCGGCCACATGTTCGACCCCACGCTTGATCCGCACCTTCACATCGCCGCGTTCCAACTCGAACTCGGCAATATCCTTTTCAATTAAGAACTCGATGAGTTCCTTCAGTTCTTTCTGGTTCATGGTTTGCGGTGGGACTGCTTCCTGCTTCTCTCGCGCCAACTTGAGAGGCCGGACGCGTATTCGATGCCCGGATCAAAACTAAGAATAGCCAGCTTTCAAATCGTTATGAGTTCCTTGTTTGAGGGCGCCAGAACTTCGCACCCTTGTTCTGTAACTACAACCACGTCTTCGATCCGCACGCCCCCGCTGCCCGCGATGTACACACCCGGCTCGACCGTAATTACCATTCCTGGCCGCAGGATTTCGGTCTGCCCCATCGCGATGCGAGGTGCTTCGTGAATCTCTAAGCCTACACCATGCCCGGTCGAGTGTGTGAAATGTCTCGCTAAGCCATTGTTCGCCAGTATGTTACGAGCAGCACGATCGACCTCGCTTACGCTCACGCCGGCCCTCACTGTCTCGATGGCAGCTGCTTGCGCCTCCCGGACGGCCTCGTACATCCGGCGAGCAGCAACGGTAAGCCGGCCGACGTGCACCGTGCGTGTCCTGTCGGAACAGTAGCCGGAAAGTATAACACCGAAGTCGCATACCACGAATCCCCGGGAAGGAATCGCAGCCCTCGATGCGCGACCATGCGGAAGCGCCGATCGCTTCCCCGCCGCAACGATTGTCGGGAAAGACATCTCCTCCGCCCCAGCCCGGCGGGCAGCGTATTCCATCTCCGCCGCCACTTCAGTCTCCTTTACGCCCGGACGGATCACCTCGAGCGCCCGGTCAAACAGACTCGCCCCCAAAGCTGCCGCCGCTCGCAGAAGGGCGATTTCCTCCGCATCCTTCACCATCCGACACCGTTCCACCAAGCCTCGCGTCTCCCGCAACCGGAAGTCCGGACGCAGAAGACTCGCCAGCTGCGAACGCCCGGCCACGGTTAAATGCTCGCTCTCGATCCCAAGTCTGCGCGGTTTCTTGCGGCCAAGTTTGCTCCGGTTCTCCATCAGCCACTCGGCGGCGGCAGCCAGAGGCGGCTTGTGAGCAATCACGATTCGTGCTCCCTGCACCTCGGCGCGGGCCTGTTCGCGGTAGCGTCCGTCCGTCAAGAACACGCTGCCCGTCTCGAAGATTGCCAGAACGCCGGATGTTCCCGTAAACCCGCAAAGGTATCGGATGTTGGGAAGGTGGGTGACCAGCAACGCATCCAGAGAGTTGCTCTCGAAGACAGTTCGCAACTTCTTCAGCTGGCCTTTGTGATCCATCCTGAAAAGTCTAACAAGAGAAGGCGGACAACGTCCTTACACGATTCCAGCCAAAACAAAACCGCCGGTCCCTGACACATCTTCAGGAAACCGACGGCTGTCTTTACTGCTAACTCGTCACTAGGTCTGAATGATTCGCGGAGTGATGAAGAAAATCAGCTCCTGGTTCGAGGTGCTGACGGTTGTGTGCTTGAACAGCTCGCCAAGCCATGGAATGCTGCCCAGCAGCGGAACCTGAGCCACGTTGATTGAGTTGTTCGTCTGAATGACGCCGCCGATGACCACCGTACCGCCATCGGTGACCAGCACCTGCGTGGTCGCCTGTTGCGTGATCAGCGTCGGGTTGCCGTTGACCGTGCGGCCGAAGTCAGGCGTTGTGTTCTCGACGTCCACATTCAGGAAGATGGTGCCTTCGGAAGTGATCTGCGGGACCACGGTCAGCCGCAGGAAAGCATCGACGTAGGTTACGGTCGGAGGCCCACCCAACTGCGCCTGGGTCACGATGGGCACGCGCACGCCCTGGCGAACCAGAGCCTGGATATTGTTCTGCGTCACTACTCGTGGACGGGAGAGTATCTTCAGCAATCCGCGAGATTCGTCCATCGTGAGGATGGCATCGATTCGCACTGCTGAGCTGGCATTGATGAACGAAAGACCGGTGGTCGGGCCAGTCGCGGGCAAGTTGGAGAATAGCGGTATCTGGACTCCGGTGGTTCCTGTCGGCTGGGTGGTCCCAACGATCGGGTAGTGTGGAGTGATGCCAAAGGTCGAAAGCGGCGAGGTGCCTGCGGCGGTTGCGCCACCCACACCAGTCGTATTGTTGCCCCAGCCAAACCCAAGTTGGGTACCAATCTCCCGCGCGAAGCTGCGGGTTGCAGCCACCACACGGGCTTCAATTTCTACTTCCTGCGTCTTGCGGTCGAGTTGAGTGAGCAACCGATCGATGTTGGGCATCACTGCGGGGATGTCAGAGATAATCACCGCGTTGGTGCGCTCATCGGCGACCACGTCACCGCGCTGCGACAAGAATTTCTTTACGGTGAGAATTACGTCCTTGGAGTGGGCATAGCTCAAGAAGCGCGTGACTGTCTGCTTATCGACGGCTAATGCTTCGGCTTCCTGCTCCGCTCGATGCGATTCGGCTTCATGGCGCAGCGTTTCTACCGTCGCGACGCGCAGCACGTTGCCATCAAGTTGACGAGCCAGGTCGTTGTTTTTGAGCACGATGTCGAGCGCCTGATCCCACGGCACGTCGTCGAGCACGATGGTTAGAGTACCTTTCACGGTGGGATCGAGTACTACGTTCAGTCCGCTGATCTCGTGAATCAGGCGGAAGAAATCTTTCAGATCCACATCTTTCAAGTTCACCGAAATCGGCTCGCCAGTATACTTGGCCGCACTGATCGGGGTGACCAGGTGGCTCTCACCTTTTTGCTCTGCGGCCAGATTCACCGCCGGTTGGATGGCTTGGGTAGCCGCAGTTTGGGCGGCCTGAGGCTGCATGGCAGCGCTAGGCATCGGCAGTAAATTGCCTTCTGGTTTGTCTACGAATCTCGCGGCCGCACCTGCCGCCCGGGTTGAGACAGAGGTCTCATCTGCGGCAGTGTTCTCGGCCGCATTCTTCGGTTGGTAAGTCGGCTCGACGAAGACAAAGTCGGTCGCCGAAGCAGTTTGCTTCGTGCTCTTATCGCTACCGGCCTTAGCTGGACCGGTGGCCAAAGGCGCTGGAGCGGAAACTGGCTTGCTCGCGGCTGGCGCGGTCTTGGCCAAAGCTGGCGCGACGGCGGAGGCTGTAGTCTGCGGCTTCGCGGGCGCCACAGCCTTCGCATCGGTCTTCATCGTAGCCGGGTGCAGCTTGACGATGATTCGGTTGTCGCCGCCGGACAGCAGTTCGTATGGGCACGCCTGCACCAGGTCGATCACGATGCTGGTTGTCGGAGGCACGCGGCTATCGAAGCCGATGCGCACGCCCTTCACCCCATCGCTGCCCACGTTGATGTGGTTCTGCACCGTGGCTGCTACGGTGTTCGGCAGAGTTACCAGCACACGAGCCGGCGAGTCCAACGTGCTCAGTTTGGGCGTCACCTGTCCGCGGGAGGTGATCTCCACGCTAATCCCGTCATCGGCGTGCATCACGTCCACCTTCTGTACGGTGGCACGCGTGTCCGCGCCTGTGCTTGTGCCCTGGGTCTCGGCGCCCGCCACCAGGGCCAAGATCAGCAGCGGTAGCAAAACAGCCAGCAGTTGCTTTCGCATTTCCCTTCTCCCCACGGGCGCGCGTTTTGCTCGCCTCGTGATCTGTCTCTCAAATTTCGTTTGCTGCCCTAATGCCGGATCGACTGCCGGCTCATACCCGGCTCTAAACCGCCGGGGTCGAAATCTTCTTCGTCACTTCCCGCGTAAACGACTTGCCCAACTTGTCCTGCATCGTCTCTTTGAAAACGATCGAATCGCCCGTGATCTTGACCACGTATCCGTTGAAGACCGGATCGTTTTCGCGCAGGAAATATGCTTTGTTCATGGCATTGACCACCACCGCAATCATGCCCGCATCCGACTTCACGATCCCGGTCAGGGCGATCTGGTCAACTGCCAGACAGCGTTTCCCCGTGCTGCATCCGGAACCGCCCATGCCGCGGTTTACTACCGGACTTAAGAATGGATCGCGGCGCCCGCCGGCCATGCTGATCGTCTTGTGCGCATCCTTCTTTGGGTCGACTGGATTCTTCTTGTCTTCGACTGCCACCGCCGCTTTCGGCTGCTTTGGCTTGTTCACCACAACCGACGTGGTCTTCTTGGCCTTGGTCTGAGTCTTAGCTTGGGTTTTAGGTGCAATCGTGGGGGAAACCTTCGCAGCTTGCGGCTTGGTCGGCTGTGCCGGTGGCGCCGCCTGCGGCTGGGCTGCGCTCACGAGCTTGCCGGCAGACGGTTTTGCCGCCGGAGCTGCGGGTTGATTTACTGCTTGCCCCTGCATGCCCGCCAACGCGGCATTGGAGTCCGCCGTCTTCTGCTGCTGCACCGCAGTCAGTTTGGCCTTTGTATTGTCGATGACGCTGGGGGTTTGCGCGCCGGCAGTTCCCAGCCCCATTCCCAGGATCAAGAGTCCAGTCGCCAGCTTCATATGCCCCCCTTACCTTTGGCTGGTGCGCCCGCGGGCGGCGCCAAGTCATGACTAAAGAAGGTCGTCGCGTCGCAAGTCGCCACGATGCTCTCATTGGGCGCGTACTGATAGGTATGCTTCGCTTTGGCATCGCTTGGCTTCTTGGTGGTTGCGATCAGCAAGCCGGACATGTTGACGATCCGCTCCAGCTTTCCCACTCGGTCGAAAAAGTTGAGCACCGAGTAGTACGGCCCATCCAGTTCGACTTCAAAGGGCATTTCGGTATAGAACTCGCGAGTCGATACCGGCTTGGCGGTGAAGCGTCGAATCTCGATTCCTGCCTTCAGGGCCTCTGCGTCCAGCATCTTGATGAAGCCGTCCACTTCTTTCTCGTCGGGCACGATTTTCCGCTCGATCTCAAGCTGCTGTTTCAGATTCGCCAGTTGCCGGTCCATGTCCTTCAGCTTGGGAGCGTAGGATTCCAGTTCGGCATTCTCGCGAAGTTTTAATTCCAGCGCCGCTTGCGCCTGCGCGTTCGCTTCCCGCTGCGACTTGAACAATGTGAAATGCAATGCGGCGGTGACCAGCGCCGCCCCTAACACCAGCGCTGCCCACTGCTTGAGACCCGGTAATTCGCTAAAGTTCCCCATATTCTCCCGCCTTTAGGACTTTGCTTTTTCGCAGGTCAGTGTGAATTGAAACGCCTGCATTTCCTTGAACGTCTCGTCCTGGAAGGTCTCTTTGATTTCAATGTTTTTGAAATAACCAGTCTTCTGCAGATTCTGAATCAGCGAGGCCACTGCGTCGGCGCTCAGCGCCATGCCTTCGATATCCACGCTGTTACCCTGATCCTTCATGGTGTTAAGCCATACTGCTTCGGTGCCGTTGATAGTGTCACCGATGGTATTGAGCAGGTTCACCGGTCCCGATTGGCTGGCCCGAAGCTTGTCGATCACATCGACGCGGCGCTTATAGCTGTCGGCCTGCTTCTGCCGCTCGAGGTAACGAGCCTTGACGTCGGCCAGTTCGCGGTTTCTTTGTTCCGCGACCTGCATCTTGTTAGCAATGCTCTGTTTCTCTTTATCGAGGCGGTACCAATACACCAGATTGAGCGCACCAGCTAACAACACCACTAACACGATTTTCAGCTTCGGTGAGCCGACCTCGCCCATCTCCATGACCGCCGCGGCCGAGGCTGCGGCCCGTTTGTTCTTCGGTCTGGGTTGCCCCAGCAGGTTGATTCGGATCATAGGTTTTCAAAACTCCTTAATGCCAAACCCACCGCAACCGCCAATTGGCCAGCGTTCTGCTCGATCAGGTCCACTCCCGGTCCGTCGACTGGCGGTGCGATCTTCTGGAAAGGATTGAAAATCTCCACCGGCAACGAAAACTCCTGACGCAACGCCTCGATCAGCCCAGGAACTTTTGAGGATCCGCCCGCCAGATAAATCTTCTCGATGTGCTCTCCCGCCGAACTGGCGCGGAAGAAGTCGAAAGTCTTCTGAATCTCGAGCACGATGATCTCGGTCACCTGCTGCAGGATCGGCGTTTTCGCGTCTTCGCTCACGGTTCCCACTTTGTTCCCCAGCTTCAGCGACTCCGCATCGTCGAAACTCAAGTCCAGTTCCTTCTGCAGCGAGTCCGTATACTGATGCCCGCCCACGCTGACGTCGCGGGGAAACAGCGGTGTCGTGCCTTTCACGATGTTGATGTTCATGACGCTCGCGCCCAAATTCAAAAGCGCCACCACCTGGCCAGGCGCGGGCTCATAGTTGAACTCGTAGCAGTTCTGCAGGGCGAGGGCATCAATGTCCACAATAGCCGGGGACTTGCCCGCCATCGAGAGTACGTTGGTGTAGTTCAGGATCTTGTCCTTCTTGACGGCGACCAGCAAAACGTCCATCTGCGGATTCCCGGCGTCTTCAGAAAGGATCTGGTAGTCGAGGTTCACATCGGCGAGATCGAAAGGGATGTGCTGCGCCGCTTCTTTCTGGATCGTCTCGGCCAGTTCCTGATCGCTCATCGAGGGCAGCGAGATCTTTTTCACGATCACCGAGTGCCCGCTCACCGCAGTGGCGACGCTCTTGGTTTTGATCTGATTGTCGGTGAACAGCTTGGAGATCGCGCTCGATACTGTGCCCGAGTCCACGATCATGGAATCCACAACGATATCCGGAGCCAGCGGTTCGAGGCCGAGGTGCACGACTTCAATGCCGTTGCGCCCTTTCTTCAACTCGACTGCCTTAATGCTCGAGGACCCCACATCCAGACCAACAATCGTTTTCGATCCGAATCCAAACATGTGCCCGCCTTTACTGTTGCCCGGCAGCCTTGGCAGCTGCCTTCGGTTTCTTTCTGCTCTTCACTTCCATCTGGCTGGACTTCTCTTCCATCCACTGGTCGAGCTTCGATTTTTTGAAGCGCCAGCGGTTGCCCAGCTTGAAAGCGGGAATCTTTTGCTCGCCCACGTACTTGTAAAGCGTGTCCGGACTGACTCCCAGGTACTGCGAAGCCTGGCGAATGTTCATCACTTCCCGCGAGTCGGCCATAGTCTTGAAACCCTTTTCCTCAGACTCAGGCCCTTTACCGCTTACTGCCCTGCCCCAGGCCTAAGCTGGGAAGAACCCTCGCGTAAAAAACCTCTTCGAGAGGATTCAGGTGTCCCGAGCATATATCAGCCGGAAAAGCACTTGAGCTAAAGGCGGATTTCCGAGATTTACCGTGTTTTATGCCTGTTTTCTGGAAAGTAACCAATCGAGGGCCGGAGGTCAGTTCAACATATGGGGTTCATGACAAGTCTAAATACCATGGGATGTAGTGCCAACTCACAAGCTCGACCCTCCTCGCGGGAACCGTAACTAAAGTACTAGAGACGGTACGAAGGGGTGGGCACCGTGAGAAGACTGGGGCTTGGGCCAAGGGCTCGGACGAATGAAACCATGATCCAGAAGTATGACCATCTCAATCGCGCTACAACACGTAAACTCGCAAGCCAGCGCCACTTTACAGGGAATCGCCACCAAGGTCCCGGAGTCAAAAACCATCCGCGCGGGCGTTTGCTGGTGATATCGGTGCTTACTTCTGCGACCACGGACCAATGAGGTAATCTATGAAGCTCTTACCGGAGGAAAAGATTGCGCTACCTTGATCGCTTGCAACCGCTGGCCCTGCTTGTCTTGCGGGTCGTGCTCGGCAGCATCATGATCGCTCATGGATACGGAAAAGTGTTCGGGGGATTTTCCCATGTTCGCGACATGGTGCAACACATCGGATTTCCCGCGTGGATGGCCTATCTCCTGGCAGGGACGGAATTCTTCGGAGGCATACTGATCATCGCCGGCTTGCTTACCCGCTTCGTCGCCGTAGCCATGCTGATCGATATGTCTGTCGCCATCTGGAAGATTCACTGGCACAACGGATTCAAGGCGCAGGGCGGATACGAGTTCCCGCTCTCGGTCGCGGCGATCGCCTTCGCACTCATATTTTTCGGCGCAGGCCCAATCGCACTCGACAGCATCCGCCACGGCGGTGGAGGCGGAAGGCTGAAATCAAAGCCAGGCTCCCGGATTTAGGGCGTCAGCTCGAACACGACGCCACTACCAACCCCACCAATCGCGGTTGTACCGTAAAAATTGCCCGCCTTACTACGCAACAAGCCGTAGTAGGGTTGAGCTCCGTCCGGGTTGTCGCTGAACCGATGGACGATGCTCTCCTTCCACTTGCCGCCGGAGCCAGGAGTCAGTTTGAAAACGATGCCATCGTTATTGGTGTCGCCACCCGCGGAGGTAGTCCCATACAGGCTACCGTGCGCATCAAAGGCAAGCGTCGAAGTCGGCGAGTTTCCGTCCGTTCCAGTTTTGAAGCTATACAATACGCTCTCCGTGAATTTGCCATTCGACTTGGTCAGCTTGAAAACCGAGCCCAGCCCGTTTGCGCCGCCAAAGTAAGTTGTGCCGTAGAGATTTCCCTTGGAGTCGGCAATTACTCCGCCGAACGGAAATCCCGCGTTCGGGGTTCCTTTGAAGGCGTCGAGAGTTTTGAATTTCCATTTGCCGGATACAGGAGCGAGCTTGAATACGACACCGCATTGGCAGGTTGCATCGCCGCCGAGTTCGGCGACACCAAATATGTTCCCGGCTTTATCGACGAGCAACGGTCCCAGCGAACCGACGGCGCCATCTGCTCCACCAGTGAAGGTGTGCAGCACGGTCTGCTTCCAGCCGCCGCCCCTGACCGGCGAAATCTGATAGACCACTCCGCAACCGCCGCCGTTGCACTTGTGCAGATTGCCTCCGTCGGGTGTGGTTCCATAGAGATTGCCAACGCTGTCGAAGGCCAAAGTGCCGCCGGGGCCAAACCCGTCCTTGCCACCGGTAAAGTTGTACATCACAGTCTCGACCCAACTCTTGCCGGATTTCGACAGGAGAAAAACGACGCCGCAACCATCCCCACTACAAGTCCCGCCTGACCCTCCAGCCGCAGTCGTGCCGTAGAGATCTCCCTTGCTGTCCAATATGACTCCGCCATAGGGGTTCTTGCCGTCGCTTCCGCCGGTGAAACTGTACAGCACCGTCTCTCGCCATTTGCCTCCGGCAAGCGGGGAGAGTTCGAACACTGTGCCGCAACCGCTCGTGCAGAGCGAACCGGTTCCGCCATTGACTGTGGTTCCGTACAGGTTGCCGGCCGCATCTGCGGCCAGAGTCGCCGCAGGATCGCCTCCATCATTCCCGCCCGTAAAGCTGTACAAGACTTTCTCTTTGCTGGCCGCCCAAGCGCCGTTCGCGAGAGTCACGGTCACTGCCACGATCGCCAGAGTAGTGGTCACGGAATACCAAAACTGCCTGCTTTTCATTTCGCATCCCCCTCGGAATCGGTTCTGCTTTGAAGATCAAGATCGCGGAGAATCGATAGCGGACTCGGACTATACCACGGAACGCCCTGCGAAACACGCGCTCAGCGCGGTTTTGACAGTCTTTTTACAACTTGGCGCGATGGGTGGAGAGCCAGAAGGATACGTTTCACGCTTCTATGTTCGGCGGAGCGGATGGCCTATTCAATGAGCACCCCGCCGATCTACCTGGACGCAGGGAATCTTGAAGGCTGGATTTTTTTCTTGACACTAATCGTGACTATTTTTACCATATTCGGCAACGAACTAATCCTTCGTCCCAATGGCGGATCGGAGGCGCGGCATGAACACCGAAGTAAACCCGCCGATACTCTGCCACATCTGTGGCGAACCCGTCAGCCTAACGTCCGATACTGTCGCGGACGAAGACGGCAAGTCCGTCCATGAAGGCTGCTACGTGGCGCGGGTACTCCCTTCTGAAATGGGCCAAGAAGAGGCTCATTAAGCCCGGTGCTGGAAGTTCTCGCTTACTCTCCCCGTTACGGCGAACTGCCCCACTCAAGTCAAAGGACGGCTTGAATCGGCCACCCCGCGATCTCCAGCGATGCTTAACTTTTTACATTGCTATGACAAACTCACAGCGCAGTGGCGTTATTGTCGGCATCGCAAATCGGCCACAACCATCGTTCTGACGTGTCCGCAATCACCGGAGGAGGACCCTTGAGAAAACCACAAATGCTGGTTGCCGCAGTACTCTCACTCGCGCTGACAATGGCCACACCGCCAGCGAGTGCGCAATTCACCTTCAACCTGCTGCATACGTTTACTGGGGGTACAGACGGGAACTACCCCGAGGGGGGCGTCATCCAAGATGCGGATGGCAATCTCTACGGGACCACGGCTTTTGGCGGGGTAAACTGCGAAAACCAAGGCTGCGGAACGGTGTTCAAGATCGACAAGAATGGCCAATACACTGTGCTCTACAGATTCCTTGGCGGCAGCGATGGCGCGGCTCCCAGGGCGGGCCTGGCTCGCGATGCCGGCGGCAATCTCTATGGTACGACTCAAGGGCAAGGCGGCGTTGGCGCGGCGTCCACGGTGTTCAAGGTAGACAAGAATGGAAATGAAACCGTGCTTTTCAATTTTAACCAGGCTGGGGTCGGGGGGTCGGCAAACTCCACTCCGATTCTGGACGCGGCAGGCAACCTTTACGGGACGACACCCGCCGCCTTCATTGACCATTGCCACTTTAAAGGGAAAATATATGAGTGTGGTCTCGTCTTCCGACTCAGCAAGAGTGGGGCCTTCACCCTTGTCCACACCTTCAAGTCCAAAACGACCGGGATAAATCCCAATGGGAACCTGGTCATGGATGCCAGCGGCAACCTATATGGCAGCACAGTCTTCGGCGGCTACGGCGGCAGTGCCGCGTGCGGTTTAGGTTACAATTTCTTCGGCTGCGGAACCGTTTTTAAGATCGGCAAGGACGGTAAATTCTCTTTGTTGCATGTCTTTCACGGTAAGGCGGACGGTTCATTTCCTGTCGGCGTGGTCGGCGATGGTGCAGGCAACCTCTATGGCATCACCGACTCGGGCGGAGACCTTAAGTGTTCCCCAGAACTCCGCGGTTGCGGAAATATTTTCAAGATCGACAACACGGGAAAATTCAGCGTGCTCTACGAGTTCCATCCACAGTTTCCCGGCTTGATCATGTACAACAATTTGTTCCGGGATTCGCAGGGGAACCTCTATGGCACCAACGAAGGAGGCGGCGCTCACGCCGGGGGCTACTTGTTCAAGTTGGACGCAAAGGGGAACTTCACCGATCTCTACGATTTCCCCATCACAAGTTCGTCTGACGGGGCTTCCCCGTTCGGTGCGATCCGGGCTCCGACCGGCGATTTCTACGGCACGCTAGGGATGGGCGGCGCTGCTGGATGCGGCTTTCTGGGCAATGGCTGCGGAACCGTGTTCAAATTGACGCCTTAATTCAGTGGGGCCGGGTAGGGCGGGCTGTCCCGTTGGGTGCCGCGGGAAAGCATGAGCCAGTCCGGGAATTTGTGATCGCTGCATCGCTACGACTTCATCGTGGAAAGTGGAAAAAACCTTTGGCGGGTGCAAGTCAAAACCAGCAGCTTCATGAAGCGCGGATTGTATCGCCTGTGCATTTACAACAGCGGGAACCGGGCAGGGCATGCTTACACCGTGGCTGAGATTGATTTTGTAGCGGTCCTCATTGTTCCGCAAGATACCTGGTATATTCTGCCAGTGCGCGAGGTATTGGAACGCCAGATGTTGTTTTTTCGTCCCAAAGGATACCCGCGACCGGACCCCTACGCCTGCTACCGCGAGGCCTGGCACCTGCTGCGCGAGCCGGAGGGCCTTACGTTCGGGTGAGGTGGAGTCGCCCTCTTAGTAATCGGTCAGCTCTTTCATAGCCCGCAACAGATCTTCGGCCTGAGGCAGGATGGCATCTTCCAGAATCGGTTGGTAGGCGACAAACACATCCTTTGCGGCCACTCGACGCACGGGCGCGTCCAGGTGATCGAACAGTTGGTCGGCAATTCGAGCCGCGATCTCCGCTCCGTAACCCCAGCTCAGAGTATCTTCGTAAGCGATCAGCGCCCGATTGGTCTTGCTCACCGAAGCGGCGATCGTATCCCAGTCAAACGGATTCAGGCAGCGCAAGTCGATCAACTCGACTTTTACTCCCTGCTCGCGTTCCAATTTCTGCGCGGCTTGCAAGGCCCGCGGAACAACCGCTCCGTAGGTGATCACGGATAGGTCCGTCCCTGCCTGTACTACCTTCGCCTTGCCGAAGGGAATTGTGTAATCCGGCCCCGGATCTGGCGCGCGGCCGAAGGTCTCGCGATAAAGCCGCTTGTGTTCCAGGAACAAAACCGGATCGTCGCAACGAATTGCTGTACGGAGCAATCCAGCCGCATCTAATGCGTTTGAGGGAAACAGCACCCGCATTCCGGGTGTGTGCGTAAAGATGCTCTCGCCACACTGCGAGTGATAGATGGCGCCGCCAGTCAAATATCCGCCGATGGCAACCCGAATGACGCAGGGCGACGAGAATCCATTATTGGAACGCCAGCGGATCAGCGGCAGTTCATCCCGCAGTTGCATCATTGCTGGCCAAATGTAATCGAAGAACTGAATCTCGACGACCGGCTTCATCCCACGCGTCGCCATGCCAACCGCGCGGCCCACGATGTTCGCCTCCGCCAGCGGCGAATTGAAGACGCGGTCGGGGCCGAAGTCGTTCTGCAAGCCATAGGTGAGCTTGAAGACTCCGCCTTTGCCCTTGATCAGTTTTTCTTTCAGATACTGTTCGCGACTGCAATCGGCCACATCTTCGCCGAAGACCACAATGCGCTCATCGCGCCGCATTTCGTCACGCAGCGTGGCGTTGATCAGATCGGCCATGGTCTTGGGAGCAAGCTTCTTGCCGTCCGCCGCCGGAGCAGCAAACGCCGGCTCAGCCTGCAGCGCCGAAGATGTAGGATCAAGATCCGGCGAGTAAATGTACTGGAAAATGGTGTCGGGCGTAGGTGGAGGTGCAGCCAATGCTTGATCGACCGCGACCTGCAGGTCGTCTTCTACTTGCTTCTCCAGTTTGTTAATTCCGTTTTCGTCGAGGATGCCCTCACGAATCAGAAACATCTGCATGCGCGTGATGGGGTCGCGAGCGGCGTCAAGATTGCGCTCGGTATCCGGCCGGTAAAGCCGCTCGTCATCGGAGAGAGAATGCGAATAAGGCCGGATCACATGCGCATGGATGAACCCCGGCCCTTCCCCGGCCCGGCAGTAAGCCACGGTGCGGGCAAAGGCGGCGTAAGACGCAACCGGATCGGTGCCGTCAATCTCCTCAAAATGGAAATTCGGAAAACCCGCGACCAGTCGGGAGATGTTTCCCCCCGGGGTCTGTACTTCGACCGGGACTGAAATGGCGTATCCGTTATCTTCGATCACAAATAACACCGGCAACTTGCGATTGGAAGCGGTGTTCATCGCCTCCCAGAACTCGCCTTCGCTGGTGGCGCCGTCTCCGAGGGAAACGTAGGTGACCTCGTCGCGCTGGAATTTCACATCTTTAAATTGGCGGTAATCTCCCTCGCCCTTCTTGGCAGCGCTCGGATGAGCCGCGAAGTAGCGCCCACCTTCCGCGCAACCCACGGCTTGCAGAATCTGAGACCCAGTCGGAGAAGACTGCGTGACCACATTCAGTTTCGGAAAGCTCCAGTGCGAAGGCATCTGCCGGCCGCCGGATTGCTGATCGGCGGCCGCACCCACAGCCATCAGTAGCATCTCAAGAGGCGTCGCTCCGAGAGCCAGACACAGAGCGCGATCGCGGTAATACGGATAGAACCAGTCATAACCCGGCTTCAAGGCAAAGCCCGCCGCCACACCAACGGCTTCATGACCCGCTCCCGAAATCTGGAAGAAGATTTTCTGTTGGCGCTTGAGCAGGATTTCCCGGTCGTCGACACGCCGGGAGGTGTACATGACCCGGTAGGCCTCAATCAGTTGCTGGCGCGAAAGCCCCTCGTAAGTCTTGCCCGTGCTTCTGATTTTCTCGTCGGACACACCAGCCGGTTTAGAATCTGTTTTGGTCGCCATCGCTTCTCCATTGTAAATCCAGACCAGCGGTTGAGAACAGCACTCAGCATTTCAGCACTCAGCCAGATCAGCACTTGGCCTTCCACGGCACAGCAGAACTCACTCTCGCCGACCAAGTGGTAATTGCTGATCTGCCTGAGTGCCGATTGCTTATCATCATTTATCCTGAAAACAGCATGATCAAATTCCATCGCCAATTCGATCCTCGCCAGATCAAGCTTTTGATCTTCGATCTCGATGGAACTCTGATCGACTCCCGCCTCGACCTCATCCACTCGGTAAACGCCATGCTCAAACATTTCGGACGCCCCGAGTTGCCCGGCGACGTAATCGCTTCCTACGTAGGCGACGGCGCCCCCATGCTGGTGCGTCGAGCCCTCGGCGATCCCCGCGATGAAGGCGTGATCAAAGAGGGGCTGGAGCACTTTCTCGGATACTACCGTGTTCACAAACTTGATCACACCCACCTCTACGATGGCGTTAGAGACATGCTTGCCGCGGTTCGGCACTCCAATGGCATACCAAGGCAGATGGCCGTGCTTTCCAACAAGCCAGTCAATCCATCACGGGCCATCGTCGAAGCGCTCGGCCTCGCTGAATTCTTTATTCACGTTTATGGAGGAAATAGCTTCTCCACTAAGAAGCCCGATCCCAAAGGCGCCCAGACTATCCTGCGCGAGACGAAAACCCGTCCCGACGAAACATTGATGGTTGGCGACTCGTCCGTCGACGTCATCACCGGACACAACGCCCACCTCTGGACGTGCGGCGTAACCTACGGCTTCGCTCCCCACACGCTGTGCGAGGCCCCGCCGGATGTCACAGTCGACAGCCCGCGGGAGTTGGCAGAACTATTTGCAGATTCAAAGGGCAGTCCTCTGTGAACCTTCGTGTCCTTAGTGGTTAATGTCTTTTGCCCGAAGCGCGCGTTAAACTGCATTCGAGAATGGACAACTTCAGCCCCGCCGAACTGCGCAAACTTCGCAGCCTGAAAACCCCCTACGGAATCCAGCGCCTCCTCGACGACATGCCGTACCACCTCGAGGACACCGCCTGGTCGCCTCGCCGCGTGCTGCGAGAAAACACCAGCCACTGCTGCGAGGGCGCCATTTTCGCGGCCGCAGCCTTGCGGGTAAACGGCTACCCACCCCTGTTGCTCGACTTCGAGGCCGACCACGACACCGACCACGTTCTCGCCGTCTATCGCGTGAACGGGCACTGGGGCACGTTAGCCAAATCCAACTACAGCGGCTGCCGCTATCGCGAACCCGTTTACCGCACTCTGCGCGAGCTGGCCATGAGCTACTTCAACCTGTATTTCAACATGCGCCGCGAACGCACCCTTCGCACTTTCTCCCGCCCGGTAAACCTCGTCCGGTTCGATCACTTGAACTGGATGACCACTGAGGAGCCCGTCTGGTTTATCGTGAACCACCTCTTCGACATTCGCCACTACAAGCTGCTGCGTCCTAAGATGATCAAAAACCTGCACCGGGTGGATGAAAGATTGTTCCAGGCCGAGTGCCTGGGCAAGGCATTGCGCTAGGGAAAAGTTTGGTGTGCCTCTGTGTCCTTTGTGGTTCTAGCATTTGCACTTCATCAACCACAAAGGACACAAAGGCACACAAAGGAAGAATGCCGCGGAACTGCACGTAAAAGACCGGCAACTTAATCGGAGAAACCCCTGCAACATCGCGGAACCATCTGGGTTTAAATCCCGTACCCATGTTCATGCACGCCAGAGCCGCGCTGCTTATTTTTCTAGCCTTCGTACCTGCGCTTGCCCAGGACGCTGCTTCGTCAAAGCCACAGGCCAGCCCCGAGCCCGATCTTTCCCAGGACCAGATCCGCGAACTCATCCGCCACACCGCGGAAAACGACATGGAGAACGACAAGCGCCAGCGCGACTACACCTATATTCAGCGCGAGGAGCAACATAAACTCGACGGCAAAGGCCAGGTAAAATCCACGGAGATTAAAACCTCCGAGATCATGGAGCTTTACGGCGAACAGGTCGAACGCCTGATTTCGAAAGACGACAAACCGCTCTCCGACAAAGACACGAAAAAAGAAGAAGAAAAAATCCAGAAGGTAATCGAGAAGCGCAAGAACGAATCCGAACACGACCGTAAGAAGCGCGAAGAAAAAGAAGAAAAAGACCGCGAGCAAGGTCGCCAGTTCGTGCGCGAGGTGGCCGACGCCTACAACTTCCACTTCGCCGGTATCGAGTCTCTGGCCGGACGCGACGCTTACGTCATCGACGCCGAGCCCCGCCCCGGTTACCAGGGGCACTTGAAAGAATCCAAATTCCTCCCCAAGTTCCGCTTCCGCGCCTGGATTGACAAAGACGAATCGCAGTGGAAGAAGCTCGACATCCAGTGCATCGACACGGTTTCCTGGGGACTGTTTATAGCCCGCATCCACAAGGGATCGCGCATCGTCATCGAACAGACTCGCATCAACGACGAAGTCTGGTTGCCCCAACACATCAACCTGAAAGTTGACGTGCGCCTCGCCCTGCTGAAAAACTTCAACGTCGAAGACGACATCACCTACCGTGACTACAAGAAATTCCGCATTGGAACGAAAATTGTTCCCATCGGAGAAACGCAGCCTCAACCCTGACTCCCAAAACAATCTCCAGCACGTCCAGCGCTCGACCTGTCCCGACGAACACGTGGCCCCGGACGCCTCGTCCAGGGACCGAGCGAAAGCTCGCCAAGTTTCTATCGGGGCGCAACTTCAGTCGCGCCGACATTGCCCGGAAAATACTCCGGCTCCAGCCGCTGCCCTTTTGTCGACGTCTGCGACGAAAACAAAAAAGGCTCCTCCCGCGCGGGAAGGAGCCCGATGAACCCCTCGTGCGGCTAGAAAATAATCTTGCCCACGAGTTGCATGTTAAAGGGTTCGCCAGGACCAAGCCCAGGCGCGCCGTTGAAGTCGCCGATGGTGTCACCCACAAAACCCTTGCCGTTGACGGATCCGGCTCCGGATGCCAGGTTTTTGCGATTGAACGTGTTGAACATTTCTGCCCGGAGCTGCACTCTGAGTCGCTCCGTCACAGGGATGTTCTTGATCACCGACAAGTCGACATCCGCAAAGCCGGGGCCGGTGAAAGCATTCCGTCCAAGATCGCCGTCAGGGTTGGTTGTCCCCGGGCAACCCGCCTTGCCAGGTATACAGAACGCTGCCGGGTTGACCCACGGCTCGCCCCCGCTTGCCGCATTGAAGGTGTGATTGACGCCCGCGAACGGGTCTGCAATCAAATTCAGGCCCGGACGTTGGGTTCCGGAGGCGTTGATCCCGCCGAAGTTAAATGGCTGTCCGCTGTGGAACGACCACAAGCTACTGACCTGCCAGCCATGAGTCAGGATCTTGGGTCCGTGTGAGGAACCCGGAATATCGTAGGTCCAGAAAGCGGTAAAGTTGTTGCGGGTGTCGAAATCCCCGCTCCCCCATTCCTGCTTCAGATTGAAACTGTCCAGCGGAATCTGGCCGCGATATTCCGTCATGTCGTCCAGAGCATGCGCCCAGGTATAGCCAAACTGCGCCGAAAGCCCATGCCAGGTCCTGACACGAAGAGTGGTTTGCAGGGAGTTGTAATTGGAGTTGCCGATGCTGTTGAGCTGCAAGATCGAGCCAACGTTTGGATAGGGGCAAACTCCTCCGGGGCAGTTATTGGTAGTCAGGCCGGTCAGTGAGCTGACCACATTGCTGTAGTTGCCGTTTTGGTTGATGTTCAACATCACCGATGCTTTGTGTCCCGCGCTGCCTACATAGCCAATCTGCAGGACTGCGGCGTTGCCCAGTCCTTTTTCAATATTGAGGTTGTAGTTATAGAAGTAGGGTGTGCGGAAGTTCTGGTTTACCGAATACACGTTATAAATGTTGGTGCCGCCGCAGTTGAGGGTTGGGCAGGTGGTAGCAGGCGAGAAAATCGATTGGCCGCCAGCCTGGATCGCGTCCCAATTATACGAAGTCTGCCCGAGCCGGTTGGCTCCGTAGTTGTCAACCGGATGCGGACCGATTGGGTTGTCTTGTAAACCATCTGCTCCACCGATTGGGGGTCTGAAATCCAGAAATGGATTCATGTTGATCTGATCGTAGAACACCCCAATTCCGCCGCGCACTACCAGGTCATTCTTGCCCGTGGGCTGATAGGCAAAGCCGAATCGCGGTGCGAAGTTATTCTTGTCAGGCGGGAAAATCGAATCGATGCCGTTCCCCTGAACCAGCAGTCCACGTCCTTGGACAAAGACCGGAAGGTCTTTGTTGAGGCTGTGGAGCGGCCCGATATACTCGTAACGCAACCCGTAATTCAGGTTCAGCTTCGGGGTAATCTGCCAGTTGTCCTGCCCGAAAAAGTCAAAGCCGTTAACTCGGACAAACCGTTCTGCGTTTCCCACTGCGATCGACGAGGAGACCACGTCGCCCGCGAGGAAGTCGGCCAAAGCGCACGTGGGATCGCCACTTGCGCACGTGCCCGCCCATGGTCCTTGGCTTCCGTCGAAGTTAAACGCTCCCAGGGAGCGGCGGAAGTAAAACTCGTCCACGCGACCTTGCCGGACCTCACCCCCGAAGCGGAACTGGTGCCTGCCGGTGGTGTAGGAAACGATATCAGTCAAGTGTCCCGTAATGTCATTGCGGCCTTCAGGAGGCGTGATCCCTACCTGATCGAAGCCGCTGATGGCAATGTTGGGCGCGCCCAGAATCGGTTTTCCATTAATCAACGCGTCGGGACTGGTGAACAAGCCTAACGCTCTCTCATCGAAGCTGTTGTTCGCATCATGGAAAACCTGGTTAAAGTAGCTGACGCCAAATAGCACTTGATTGGTCAACTTTGGCGTGAGGACCGAATTCAATATCAGCGAATAATTCTGCACGTGAATTGGGGCGACCTCGAAATAATCCCCCAGGTTGGAGCTCGCCGTGGCCAAAGCCAGGCTGGCGCCCGGTGGTTGAGTTTGACTGCCTTGTCCTACGAAGAAATGGAACGAGAGATGCTCGTTAGGCGTAAAGTTGTGGTCCAGTTTAACCACGCCATTCTGGCTGTAGCCTGTTCCTGGCACAGTTGCGAAATAATTGTTCAGCGTGGCCGGAAGACCGCGGATTGAACTGGGCCAAAGGGTTGAGAGCAACGTAGCCGACAGGGGGCTTGGAGTAATCCCGTTTGCCGTCAGTAAAGCCTGCGCGTTCGTCGCCCACGCTGCCGATGGTTCCGTGGACAATCCCGTCAATCCAAAAATGTAGTTTTGCTTCTCGAAGCCGAAGAAAAAGAACGTCTTGTCCTTGATGATTGGCCCGCCCACGGTGAAGCCGGTGTTGTAATTGCGTAGTCTCGGCGGCTTCGGGAAGTCCGGCGTGGCCACAAAAAATGGCGAAGACGCCGCGTAGAACTCGTTGCGATTGTAGTAGTAGCCTGTGCCGTGGAAGGAATTGGTCCCCGATTTGATCGCCAGATTGACCGTCCCGCCTGCGTTGCGTCCGCTCTCTGCATTGGACTGCGTCTGCGCCGAGAATTCGTCGATGGCATCAACCGGCATCACCACGCCCGCGATTCCTGAAACGCCGCCTTGATTTACCGCAGGGATGTTGTGCCAGAAGTCGTTATTGTCGGTTCCGTCTATCTGCCAGTTCATCTGGTTGGCACGCGTCCCGTTGAGCGAGCCGAAGCCGCCCACGGCGTAGCCTCCGTAGCCAGGGGTAACCGCGATCAGCTGTGAGAAATCACGCCCATTCAATGGCATGTCCTGAAGAGCCCGGGTCGTAATGGTGTCGCTTTGCGTGGTCGTGGTTGTATCCACTTCGAGCGCCGCGGCCGAGACTTCCACAGCTGTCGTTTCCCGACCCATGGTGAGCTTGACCGGCACCGTGAAGACACTGCCAGCCGTCACGTTGACGTTCTCGACATTAGTCTGCTGGAATCCCTTGACCGTTACAGTGACTCGGTACGCGCCCAACGAGAGATCCTGGAAGGCGAACTCGCCGCCCGAAGTCGTGATCGTGCTGTGCACAATCCCAGTCGCGATCTCCGTGGCTTTTACGTCGGCTCCCGCTACCACTGCCCCCGAAGGGTCGCTAACAGTGCCGTTAATCGCACCTCGGAACGTCTGCGCGTATCCAGTCGCTCCAACCAGTACCAGTACCACCAGGGCTCCCAATAACCGTCGCATCTTGCTACCTCCATCGTTTGCTCGTGAGTTGATTTTCTGAAACCATCGGATTTGCACTTCAGTACCCGCCGATTCACCAACCGAACTGCAACTGCACTCCCGCCCGCGCCGATCTACGGAGTTCATCGCTACCGTAAAAGATGGCCAAGCCAAGCCCCCTTTTTTTGAAGCCCGTATTGTATCGCATGCTAGGCACAAAGCAAGCTAGAAGCGCCTTCGCAGTCAACACTCGATCTTGTTGTGTTGTTATGAATCTAAGGCTGGGGGACAGCCTCGAATCCTCCAGCACGCTTGCTGGGCATCGAACTTCGCGCCCAGTCTAGAGCCGTTTCTCTGGCCGGCCGCATACAAAATTGTTCATAGCTACTATCGGAAAATCGGCGCGAGATGAGAAAGGGCCTGTGAGGCGGCTGAACTACCGAAGAAAAAGGTGGAACGCGATCGCCTCAAAGGCGCGAAGGGGCGACAGAATGCAGCCCACGGCGTAAGAGGCTGCGGAAAAACCTCTTGGCATTGGAAGTCTTGAAGGGGCAGGGCTTTCTAGCCGCGCTGTTAGTCTTTGAAAACGATTTGTGGCGCGGCTTACAAGCCGCGCCCCTTCCAGGCGTCCAGCCGCTGATTGCGGGCTTTTCCGCAACGTCATAAGCCTGGGAAAAATCGGGAAAACGAATGAGCCCCAGCGGGGCTGCGACGAAACTCCTCGCGGAGAGTAAGCGCCGCAGCGGTAGCGCGGCGCAAGACGTTCCAATACTGAAACCCTTACATCTTGGTCAAGGTGAAGTTTCCGGACCCCGTGCATCCCGAAGTCAACCCGGTTAAGGTCCACGTGCCGGTGATCGTATTGTTGTTCACCGTACCCTGAAGAACCAGCGTATTACCGGGAGGCGTTCCAGATGTAATCGTCAGTTGGAAGGTGCCGGTAACATTGCCATTCAAATTCCCGCTTAGGATGAAAGATCCCGTTTGCGATCCTCCCGAAGTAAAACAGGGAGTTGAAGTCGTGAACGTGAGATTCGTACCAGTCACCGAGCTGCCATTGCTCTGCAAAGAGGTTGTAAACGTCAAATCTTGAGTTCCGGTCAACGTCGCGGTCCAATTGCCAGTAACCGTGTCATTGCTCGAACTCCCGCCTCCACAAGCCACCAGGACCAAACCCACCGCCATAACCAGTGCGATTCCAAATTGCCTCATAATGGGGACTCCTGGCGCTTCAAACCCCCTGCTCTCCCAAAAGTCGCGCAGCGCGAAGGAAAGCCAGATGTACGATGTCGAACGAAGTTGGAAAGAAATAACAGTGGCCGCGCGAATACTAGAGGGCTTGAACTGTGGCGAGGATATGCCGCAGGATGATTGAAGCAATAAGCTGAGTGCTAACTCTTCACTTCGTCCCGCTCCACCACTCCGTCCTTAATGTAAACAACACGGTGCGCGTATTCAGCAATGTCATGCTCGTGGGTTACCAGGACTATTGTGTTGCCTTGAGCTTGCAGGCGGTCCATCAGGGCCATGATTTCGTTGCCGGTTTGCGAGTCCAAATTTCCTGTGGGTTCGTCGGCCAGGATGATTGAGGGGCGATTCACCAGGGCTCGCGCAATTGCTACTCTTTGGCGCTGGCCGCCGGAGAGTTCGTTGGGCTTGTGCATCATGCGCTCTGCCATGCCCACCGAGGCCAACGCTGCTTTGGCGCGCTCTACGCGTTCTTCCGCTGGGACGCCGGCGTAGATCAAGGGCAGTTCCACGTTGTGCAATGCAGTTGCGCGCGCGAGCAGGTTGAAAGTCTGAAAGACGAAACCAATTTCTTTGTTGCGAATGCGGGCGAGTTCGTCGTCATCTAATTCGCTGACCTGCTGATTGTTCAGCCAGTACTGGCCTTTGCTGGGTGTGTCCAGGCACCCAATCAAGTTCATCAACGTCGACTTCCCGGATCCGCTCGGGCCCATGATCGCAACGTATTCGTTGCGGCGGATGTTTAGATTTATGCCTCGCAACGCGTGCACCTGCTGCTCCGAACCCATGTCGTACGTTTTCCATAAATCCAAAGTGGAAATCATGAAGGTTTCGGGGGAGAAGGACACTGCGGGTTGCGCGATGTTGATTACTTCTGCGGTTGCCATTCTTTTCTCCATTTCGTCGTCGGACACTTGCCCGCGCTCCGATCCTGATGCTTGCTGCTCCCTTCGCCGGCTTTCGGTTGGACGAACCATCCCCGCGAAGGTTAGAGCCGAACCGCTAACTAGTTTCTTCTTCTTCCTTCTTGGGGGCTGCGTTATCTACTTTTATGCTGCTGCCTGGACGCAGCGTGCGCAACACTTTGTAGCTGCCAGTTACGATTTCATCGCCGGGTTGCAGTCCTTTTATTACTTCGATATCGGTGGTACCGGCGATCCCGGTATCGACCGCGACGAATTCGGCTTTGCGGTTGCGCAGGATGAATACGCCCTGAATCTCCTGCTTGTCTTTTTCTTTCGAGGCCTCGGTCTGGGGCGCGGCGGCCTGCACCGAGCCTTTTTCATCTTTGGGAACGAGGTCGGCTTGACGCCGTACGGTTAAAGCCTGGATCGGAATGGTCAGCACATTTCCCTTGGTCGCGGTCGTTATCTTGGCAGTGGCCGACAGGCCGGGGCGCAGGTCTTCCGGCCGATCCTGCAAGGTCACGACTACTTTAAAATCTTTGGCCTCCTGGCTGGTGCTGATCTGTTGCGAGGTGGACACGCCGGTCGAACGCACGATGGCGTTATCCCCGATCTCGGTCACTACCGCCTTGAAGGTTTTTTTCGGGATCGCATCAATCGTCACCTGCGCTAACTGGCCCATCTGCACGTTGATGATGTCGGTCTCATCCACCTTGACTTCGGCGGTGATTACGGACATATCGGCCAGCGTCATCAAGGTGCTGCCTGGCGAATTCTGAATTCCGATAACCACCGTTTCGCCTTCGCGCACCGGCAAATTCGTGATCACGCCGTCAAACGGAGCCTGATAGGTGGTCTTTTTTAAAACATCATTGGCGTGGGTCAGATTCGCATCGGCCTGTCGAATGCGGCGGTCGGCCGAGTCCTTCTGCGCCTTGGCCTGCGCCACCCGGGCTTCAGCTTGCGCGAGTCCAGCGACGGCGGTTTGGTGAGCCGCCTTTTGCATGTCGAAGTCCGATTTCGAAATGAGCGCGTCTTTGTACAGACCCTGAGCGCGGCTCCAATCGAGGTCCGAACGCTCGGCATCCGACTTGGCCCGATTGAGATCGGCCATCGAGGTATTCAACGCGGCCTCGGCTGCGACTGCGTCCGTGCGTGCCGCTTCGAGTGAGGCTTGGGTCGCATCCATATCGGCCGAGGGTTGGACGTTCTCGAGTTGGGCCAGCATCTGTCCGCGCTTCACCCGGTCGCCTTCCCGGACGTACAGTTTGGTGATTTTGCCGAAGGCGTTGGCGCCGATATTTACATACGTCTTAGGCTTAATTTCGCCGGATGCGCTCACCACCGCAACCAGATCCATGCGTTGCGCTTTGCCGGTCTGCACCGTAACCACGCCCTTGTGGCTCTGATAGACGGCGAAACCGGCGATGGCAGCCAATACGACCACCGATCCGGCACCGATCGCAATTTTTTTCCATGTCTTCATAGATCAGGCGCTCATCAATCCTCTGTCAGTTTCTTGAACGGTCGGTAGGAAAGTGCTTGCGGTTCATGGCCATTGCATCGCCCACTTCATTAGATACGGCTCTCCCCAGACAAAAGTTCCCCCATTGCGAACCAGGTGGCGGATACCGGAAATACCGATGGTGCCTCAGGCCGACACGACATTATAGCTTGCAGCGCAAGGGAGGGAAGTGCATGGCTGAGGTCCAGGACCCAGCGAGGCCGTGGGGGATGTGACGGTTTGACACAGCCCGGTATCCCTTGGGTCCCTAATTATAAGCGCAGAACAATGTTCCATATGATGAGAGACATCTCTGAGACTAGGTTCTTTCGCCCCTCTGGGGCTTGATGGTCTCTAAAACTCTACCCACGGCTTGCGCCCGTGGGCTGCATTCTTGCGCCGCTTCGCGGCTAAATGGCTCGCGGGGCTTAGTAACGTTGTCCAAACTTTGGGGCGCTTATTCCGGCTGATCCGGTTTGGGTTTTGCGCTATATGGCGGTGGTGTTTGCGAAGTAGGTGCCAGGCTTCTCTGTAGCGGCCCAGCGGAGTCCTTGGCGAAGCTGAGGGCTCCCAACGAAGGATATGTGCACTCCGGCGGCAGTGTCGCTTAGGGTCAATTGCATAGATCCTTCGGCCCACAAAGAACGTGGGCCTCAGGATGACAGCGTTAATGCGACCCGCAGCGCCTGAAGGCGCTGGTGATTTTGCAGCGGTTGCGGCATCGCTGAAGCGACGCCCTGATAAGAATCGACGTTTTTCAGCAGCCTGGGAAAGGTCTTCCTTCCTAAAAACCGGCCGATTGGCGCCCGTGTGGGGCGTGCACGGAATTGGGGCCGTGGTGGCATGATTGAAGTCATGCCCTCCCAAAACCTAGCCCGCGCCAAACTGTAGGCGACAGCTGCAGATCGCGGCGTCAGAATTTAGACGTTGTCTTCGGGTTGATCCGGGTCGGATTGTGCCGTGGTGCGGCGGCGGTGTTTGCTTAGTTGGTCCCAGGCTTCTTTGTAGGGGAGGTAGCGGCTTTGGGGGCTGGTGGTGAAGATGTGAACCGTGCTGCGTTTGCCGCCTACGATTAGTTTTGCGGGGAGGATGTACCACAGGTCTTCGGGGATTACGTAGATTGCGAGGAAGTCGAACTCGCCTCTTCTGTAGACCTTGCGGCTGGTGCTTGGCCTGGCGTTACAGACGTAGAAGCCTTGG
This sequence comes from Terriglobales bacterium, assembly GCA_035567135.1. GTDB lineage: Bacteria > Acidobacteriota > Terriglobia > Terriglobales > Acidobacteriaceae > JABDBE01. Next base: position 125,052 of record DATMQI010000245.1, on the reverse strand, counting down.
GATCCCTGGAATCTTTGGCAGGTGGTGGATTTAACCTGGACGCGGATGAAGCGGCCGCGGGTTTCGACGACCACGTCGTAGCGGGCGGAGTCTCCCCAGGGGCGGAAGACGTGGTAGCCCTGTTTTGAAGCTTTCGCCATAAACTGCAGCTCGGCCCACTCGCCGCGACGTTTGCAATGTTCGATCGTGTTCTTGAATTTCATAGGGCAATAAAAAACGCGGCCTAGAGAGGCCGCGTCCCTTTCTTTGACTGTCTGCTTCTATTATATCAATGTGAAATAGGGAGATGTGACATGTTTGCCGAAATTATATTTGGGTTAGATGCAATGAGTTAAGGTCGATCGCGTAAATTTTGCCTATTGACAAGATTTTTGTGATTCACTGTTTTGTCCTATTTCGCTGGTTTCAGTAAATGCTGGAGAGCGAACGTGGCAGCGGAGTGCTTGGCGAAGCTGAGGACTCCCAACGAAGGATCTGCGGACTCCGGCGGCAGTGTCGCTAGGGCCAATTGCATAGATCCTTCGGCCCACAAAGGGCGCGGGCCTCAGGATGACAGCGTGAATGCGACCGGCAGCGCCTGAAGGCGCTACTGATTATGTAGCAGTCGCGGCATCGCTGAAAAACTCCCAACGAAGGATCTGCGGACTCCGGCATCAGTGTCGCTCGGGCCGAGGATTGCATAGATCCTTCGGCCCACAAAGGGCGTGGGCCTCAGGATGACAGCGGTCGGGATGAGAGCGTTCGGGGGGACAGTGCTGGGGTGGACAGCGCTCGGTCGGGTGCTGGCATCCCCTGATCCGCTCTGCGGTGACAACGACCTGTAACGTTTCGGTTGTGGGGGTCACTAACTGAAGGGATCGCATGTTTGACACTCCGGAGTACATTTAGCCTATGCCGCCAGGACTGGACAGCCTCAAACACATCGTGGTGCTGATGATGGAAAACCGATCGTTCGATCACATACTGGGATCGCTGACTGCGGTGAATCCGAAGATCGACGGAATTACTGGCTCGCTCAGCAATCCGGATACAACCGGCGCGCCTGTCAATCCGCAACCCTTGGCGGAATTTCAGGGGCAGCTTGATCCTGATCCGGACCACCACTTTCCGGCGGTCGATCTGCAAATCTTTGGCGGGGACACGAGCGCGTCCCGCGTGGCCAACATGCAGGGTTTCGTCAAGAGCTATTTCAACCAGCAGCAGGATGTAAAGCACTCGCAGAAAATCATGTACTACTTCAAGCAAAGCGACTTGCCGGTGCTGACCCAACTGGCCTTGCAGTTTGCGGTGTTCAACCGCTGGTTCGCTTCGATTCCGGGGCCGACGATCTGCAACCGGGCATTTGCGCACTATGGGACGTCGTTCGGCCGGGTGGATATGAATCCGTTCGACATCATCGAGCCTTTCAAGAGCATTTACACGCGGCTCATCAACGCGACTCCGAAGCACACGGCCAAGGTGTACTACTACGATACGACCAGCTCGACCATGGAGGTCGCAAACCTGCTGCAGAACCAGCCGGAGTTATTCGGAACCTACAAGCAATTCCTGAGCGACTGCGACAAGAATTTGCTGCCGGAGTATTCGTTCGTCGAGCCGAACTATAACGACCACGACACCGACAGCGGCGAGGAAGTGGCCAGCGACCAGCATCCTGATCATGACGTGCAGGCGGGAGAGTTCTTGATTGCTGAAGTGTACATGCACATTCGGAAAAACCCGAACCTGTGGCCGAACACCGCACTACTGGTGGTGTATGACGAGCACGGAGGCATCTACGACCACGTGGTGCCGCCAGCGTGCGCTCCGGACCAATTCACGGCGGCGGCGAATAACACGGGAACTGGGATGGAGTTCAAGTTCGATCGCCTGGGCGTGCGCGTGCCCGCAGTCCTGATCTCGCCGTGGATCCCACCGAACACGGTGGTGGACCGGGTCTTCGATCACGCTTCGATTCCGGGGACGGTGGCCAAATTCTTTCAAGTGTCCGCACCGTGCTCTCCCCGAGAAACGAATGCCGATGTTTTTATCGAGCCGAATGTGCAGCCGGTTGATCCGAACCGCAATCTGCTTTCGCTGGCGACGATGCGGGACGATTGTCCAACGTTTGATATTTAGAGCGGAGTGACCAGAATGAACGTCATCCATGTTCCCAGGCCATCGCCGAAGGCGATGAATCCGAACCGTCCGGCCAATGCGCTGATACTGGCGCAGGTCTCGCATCTACAGCAGGCGGAGAGCCGGCTCCCGCTTCGCTATCGGAGTGAGATTTATATTCACGCCATCAAGACCGAAGGCGAGGCGGCTGAGTACATTCGCGAAGTGACCGAAGCAATTCACCAGGCCCATGCCGATGCTGCGAAGCGACGGACAAAACGCGCACCCAGGCGCGGGCTGGAAATTGCCGCTGCGGCGGAACAACCGAAACGGAAGAGCAAAACGAAAAGCAGCAAGCGGGCAAAGAAGTAGAGGAGATTCTCTTGGCAATGCGTATGCAGTGGCGCGTGGCGTTGTTGGTGCTGAGTGCATGCACGGCGGCATGGTCACAGGAAAGCAAGTTTCACGCTGAGTTGCGGGGCGAGGAAACGCGCGTGTCTGAGTCATGCAGCAGCTTCAGCTTTAACTGCCCCTATGCGCTCTTTACCGATCACCCGCTTCACATCGCGGCTGGGAGTATGCCTCCGCAGAATGGGTTTGGACTCGGCGGAGCATTCGTCTGGTCGAAGAATACGCGAAATTGGCGGATGAGTTGGGACTTCGATGCGGTCGGCGCCACCAGCGGTGCGTGGCGTGCGGGCGGTTATATGAAGATGGTGCACACGCCGGCAAAGGAGAAGCTTCGCGCCACCCATCCCTATACCGTCTTTGATCTCTACGCGCAGTCAATTTCTCTGAACAAGGTCAACTTCTTTGGCCTGGGCAATAACAGCACGCTGGCCGGAAAGTCTCTGTTCGGGATGAGCCAGACTATTGTCGGGGTGAGCGCGATCAAACCGGTGTTTGAGTTGAAAGCGATCCATTGGCTGAATCTCGCATTGCTGGGAGAGTTGAATGGGCGCTTTATTAATATCCGGGGAGAGCACGGGCAGTCCGCGCCGTCGATTGAAACCATGTATACGGATGCGACGGCGCCGGGCTTGAACAGTCAGCCGGGATTCGCTCAGCTTGGCGAAGGCCTGCGCATCAAGCCGGCGATTGGAAATCTGCAGCTGAACTACATGGGGAAATTTCAACAGTTCTTTGCGCCGTCGAGTTCGCACGACTCTTTTCTGCGGTGGACGGTGGACCTCGATCACACTTACTCTTTGTATGGAACGTCGCAGTTGGCGCCCAGCGGGGAACTCGGCCCTGATTCCTGCGCGCATGGGGACGACCCATGCCCGGAGATTCCGCACACGCGGAATTTGAACGGCTCAATTGGAGTGCGGCTGCTGCTCTCGGAGTCGATCACTTCGGGAAGCAGCATTGTGCCTTTCTATCTTCAGCAGACCTTGGGCGGGCAGGACATCAACAGCCAGTTGGCGCTCGGCAGCTATCAGGACTACCGGTTCCGGGCACCCAATCTTCTGCTCTTGCAGGAAAGCTTTGAGCATTCGATCTGGGGGCCGTTTGGTTTGAAGTTCATGGCAGATCAGGGCAGGGTCGCGCTCACGCGAGGCGATCTGGGGTTCAGCCATCTAAGGCACAGCTTTGCCGCCGGGCTGACACTGCGGGCGGGCGCGTTCCCGATGGTCTCTATGATGTTTGCCTGGGGTGGACCCGAAGGCAACCACAATATCTTCAATTTGAACACGTCGCTGCTAGGGGGTTCGGCGCGACCGTCGTTGGACTGATCGCGCCGTAGATACGATCTCGCCTTGCTTTGATCATTCCGTCGCTAGGTTTGAATTTGTTGCCGGATGCGGGGCGCGTCCAAACATGATTCCGGTTTCTACTTCCACCGGATGGCGATCCCGCAGGTACGGTTTGAATTTCCATTGTTTGAAGGCATCCGTTATGGCCTTTTCCTGGTCGGGGAAGGCGCTTAGAAAGTGGATGTGTTTTACTCTACCTTCTTTGTCGATGATGATCCGGACGGGAACAGCGTTGAATTTGTGTTCACTGAAGATTGGATCGACGCGGGCAAGCACGTTTTCATCCCTTGCGTAGTCTTTAATGCAGACGGGGACATCGCCGCCTCCGGTGCCGGCTGTGGGATTGGCTTCGGCAGGGAGTTCCATCTTGTTCAGGTCCAGCATTAGGTTTTCCAGTAGTTTCGTATCCCGGCTGGTCAGCACGAATTGCACCGCGTGGCAGCGGATTTCGGTTGCCAGCACATACCAATGCAGCTGGGCTATGGGAGACCGATAGGCGAAGAACGTGAAGGGACGGCCGCCGATCTTGGTTGGCGTCGGTGACAGCTCCAACTTGTAGTCGGACTGTAGATTGTCCTTCGAGTAATTGACTAACTCGAGGGCGTTGGCGGCGGGGAGGGTGGTGAAGAACATGTCCTCGGCGGTGATCAGGATGCTGCCTCGGGCTGGGCCTTTGAATGTGTCCGCAGGGCTAAGTTGCGCCAGCACGTAGCGGCCGCTGTCGGATGGAGGCGGACCTTTGTATTTCTCGGTCCAGTCCTTGGGCAGAGCGTAGGTCATTCCGAAATACTGGTCGCGGAAGACGTTGTTGGTTACGCTTCCGCCTTCGGGGATGGGCGTTTCGGAGTCGCTGGCACTTGGCCATGCTCCCTTGACCAGAATGACTCCGGTGGGAACTTTCGTCGGGGGCGGTGTGCCGTTGAAAAAGTCGCCGCCGTTCTTGGGGGCGCTTTGACCCGAGGCAAGCAACGAAGCGGCGAGAACGACCGAAGGATAGAACAATCGACGCTGCATATTTCTCCTTCGCCAGGAACTGGGCCACGGATTTCCACCGATATTCACGGACATCATTCTTACTTGAATCCGTGTCCATCTGGGTAAATCCGTGGCTATTGTTAGTTATAGGGAGCGCAGGAAGTCCAAAATTTCCTGCTGCTGCGTGGGACTTAAGCTGTCGAAATTGTCCTCGACAGGAGTGGCTTCGCTGCCGTTGCTGGCGTGGGCTTCGATGGCGGCATTCAGGTTGGTAGTGCGGCCATCGTGCAGGAGAAAGATTCGCTGTCCCAGGCCCCACAGAGGAGCAGTGCGGAACTGGTCGCCGCCGGCGCCGCCCTGGGAGACGTTGTCTGCCAGGCCGCCGCCCATGTGATGGATCTCGATATCTGAGAACGCATTCACTGGGGCGTTGCTCAACGCTGGAACGAAGCTCGACGCCTGCGTCGAACCGGGCGACGTATTGTGGCAGACCGCGCAGCCGATGGCGTTGAACAACTGGCCGCCAGCGGTGATAGTACTGGCGGAAACCTGCTGTCCATTCAGTATCACTCCACCGGGTAGCGGCGGAGCCAGAAAGCGCATGAAATTGGCGAAGGCGGAGACGTCGTCCAGAACTGCTGCTTGCGGCGTAGAGTTTGGGTTCGACGTGTCTTCCGGATAACCCTTTTGGGAGAGATTCAGGCAGCTCGACGGAAGGCCGAGTAGTTGCTGGTCCTCCCCAGGCAGTGGACGGTCCTGGGGGAAGAGTTCATTGCTGATGCCCATTTCCACGTTGTAGGCTTCGCCGGTAAAGATGTGCAGCGACTTGTTCTGTGCCTTCCAGCCAAAACGGCTGATGGTACCATCGTTGCCGTTGTGGTTGAAGGTGCCGGAAATGCCAAGGTTGTTGTTATTGTTGTTCGCCTGATTTTTTAACAAGGTTGAGTCGTCGAGGTTCTCGATCAGGCCCGCGCCAAAGGTTGGCGTGGGAATACGGAAGATGATGTTGCCCACTTGCCCGGCATAACTGAAACTGGGCTGCGGCAGGTTGCAGTTGCCGGCATCGGTGCGGCCGCTGACCGTAAAGAGGTCTTCCACTCCGCCGTTGGGAGCGTTGTAGTTGACGGTGCCGTTCGCGTTAAAGAAGAACGGGAACCGGGCTTCGCGAGCGGGGCCGTTGGCAGTAATGAAGTAGGGGGTCTGGTCTTTAGGGGCGACGGGGCTGCCCGCAAAGGCGAATTGGGGATTGCTGGCAGGACCGGTCCCACCAATTGCAGGTTGCGCGTGACACGAAACGCAGCTGTTCGAGTTGAATCGCGGTCCCAGACCGATATTGTTGCCGCCGGAAACCGCCTCCACGTCCTGGAAGCGAATTTGACCGTCCTGGAAAAACGGCAAGAATCCGTTTGGGTCACTGGTAATGATGGTCGCGCCGGTGCCGCGGTTGGCGCTCTGAACTCCTGGGTCGGTTTGAGCGAATGCTATTCCGGCGAGGAACAGCACTGCCAAAGTCGAAACTGATGCGAGCTTCGTCTTGATCACAATTCCTCCTTCTAAGTGTCTGGCGAATTTTTGATCGCTTTCACCTTTGATCTGCGCCCCATGAAGTACCCCCGGGGATTTCCGCCACGCGGGCTACTGTTGAGTCCGCGAAAATGTGGCGGGTGAAGGCTCTTTGGGTGGACAGCTTCAGGCACACGAATAGCGCGCGAAGCTGCATCCAGTCATGGAGCATGCTCCAGTGAAGTCGTCTTGACGGTCGACGCGGAAGTTCACCCAACGCAAATTTTCTGGGTGGGAGCGAAGTGTATCGCCACGTCGGAAGACACAATGCTCACAGCCCAGCGAAGATGGCGCAGAAACTGTCAGTCCGAAGTGCCGCCGAGATTAGTACGGCTCCAAATGAGAGTCAATAAAAAAATGCTTGCGTATGCACTTTCTATTCGGCGGCGAACAGATCTGCCGCAGAATGTTCGCTGTGGTGGCTGCACAGCGCGGACGCGGTGATGGCGCGCAATGTCCAAGTGCTAGACTATTCGGTCATCGGAGAGGCGCTTCTATGGGTGAAGTCCCGGAACTCAACACGACGATTCGGAAAACGCTCGAACTCGCGTCCCGCTGTAGCCAGGCTGAAAGCACCGATAATTATGGTGCTTTGGGCGATCAGGTCGAAGAACTCGAAGGGCAAGCACGGGAAGCTTTTCAGGCGAAGATGAACTTCGCGTCGTTGTTGTCCAAACTGAAAGCCGGAAAGCCGCTGATGCCGGCTGATTTGAAAACGCTGGAACTGCTGATCGTGGGAGACGCCGAGTACTTCCTGAAGTATGAAACCGAATTCGATCGCTGGAAGAGCGAGATCCAACAGTTGGTCGGAGAGATATCCAAATTGCAATCCGAAGATCTGGATGTCGAGGGTCTGATGCATTTACGCGCCCTCTGCGCTGAAGTGCGCCGGGTCCTACCTGCCGTCGTTTATTACCTTGATCAAAAGGAACGGGCCAGCAAATTTCAGCAAGCGATGCAAGGGCCGATTGACGCAGACGCCAGTCGAATGCTCATCGAGATCATCGAGCAAATGCTAGTGTCACACAAAATGTAGCAATGTCGATATGGACGTCCCGGTTTGCGTTTTTGCGAATGCCCTCGTTTGTGTACCGTTGTGTCCTTCGTAGTTACAGCTTTTGCCTTCGCTGTCACGCAGCTCGCGCGGCGCCTCCTTTGCCCACGGTGTTAGACTGATCGGTCATTTTCCAGGGAGGATTTTTCTTGTCGACTGATCCTGTTTTGGTTGTCCATGGAGGCGCTTGGGCGATTCCGGATGATATGGTCGAGGCGCATCTTAACGGAGTTCGAAACGCTATGGCCGCGGGCTGGCAAGTGCTGCAGCGTGGCGGCTCGTCGCCCGACGCGGTCGAGGAAGCCGTCGTGGTCATGGAGGACGATGAGACCTTTGATGCCGGGCGCGGCAGCTTTCTCAACCGCGATGGAAAAGTACAACTCGATGCTTTGATTATGGAGGGCGCTACTTTGCGCGCCGGAGGCGTTGGCTGCGTGGAGCATTTGCGCAACCCGGTGCGCGCGGCTCGAAAAATCCTGAGCGAGAGCCCGCATGTATACTTCGTCGCGGAGGGCGCCGAGCAGTTTGCGGCCGAGCATGGCATTCCTCTGTGCAAGAACGAAGACCTCATCATTCCGCGCGAGGTCGAGCGCTTGCGCGAATTCCAGGCGCAGACTGCGGCGGACAAGCCGGATCTGTTCGCGCCGACTTTGGCTCACGACACTGTAGGCGCGGTCGCGCTTGATCGAAACGGAAACATCGCGGCTGCAACCTCCACTGGAGGGACGCTCAACAAGGCTCCTGGCCGTCTCGGAGATTCATCTTTGATCGGATGTGGATGCTACGCCGACAACAAGACTGCGGCAGCATCGACTACAGGGTGGGGCGAGCCCATCATGAAACTGGTTCTGGCGAAATGGGCGGCGGACCGCGTGGCCTCGGGCAGTTTGCCGGAGTGGGTGGCGGCCGAGGCGATCAATTATCTGCAGGCGCGGTTGAATGGACATGGCGGAATGATTTTGCTGGACGCGCGCGGGCGTTTTGGCATCGCTCACAATACGCCCCGCATGGCTTGGGCGTTGAAGACGGTGGCGGAAGAAAGTTTAGGTATTAGTCGTAATGGCTGACGTCGATTTCGGAGGGAAGATGGTCGGCGTCCGCCGCACGAGCGATGACGCTCGCGCCTGCATTTAACCAACCCGATACTGCTCAGTAATCTCGCTTGCTTCTGCTTGTGGCTTGATGTACAAAGCAGCCGAGCGCGCCTTCTCAAGAATGTTTGTTCTGAAGCCTGCCGACAAATTCGGATTGGCTGTTGCCTTCTGCCCGCAAAAAGGCGGGCATTTTTCTTGTCCGTCATCTTTTGGAGAAAATTTTATGACCATGCGGAAGTTTGTCTCGCTGATCGTCCTGATGCTGGGGCTGACTTTATTCGGATTCGCTCAGGGCGCGGCTACCGGCGACCTGCACGTCACAGTGAAGGATCCCAAGGGTAGCCTAGTGACCAATGCCACGGTGACAGCGCGAGACCAAGCGAAAGGGCTCGAGCGTTCTGGAACCGGGAACGGCCAAGGTGAGTACAGCATCCTGTTGCTGCCGCCGGGCACTTACCAGGTTACGGCGGAAGCGACGGGTTTTGCGAAAAGCACGGTTGCGAATGTGGGTATCACGGTGGGACAGGTGGCGGATTTGCCCATGATGCTTTCGCTCGCGGGTACCGCGGAAGTAGTCAATGTGAGCGCCGCGGCTGAGTTGGTTGAGACCAGCCGCACTTCGACCACGGACACGATTGAGCAGAAGGCCATCGACAACCTTCCAATCAATGGGCGCAACTACATCAACTTCGCGCTGACGGATTCGCAGGTGCTGCGAGATAACGCTCCGAGCATTGGAGCGGCGCCCACGTCTGGGCTCAATATCAGCGGGCAGCGGGCGCGCTCGAATCTGGTGAATGTGGATGGAGCGGATGCCATCGACAACGCGACCAACGGGGTCCGCTCCACGGTCTCGCAAGAAGCAGTGCAGGAATTTCAGATTATTACTAACGGTTACGCGGCCGAGTACGGGCGGGCTTCCGGGGGCGTGATCAACATCATTACGCGCTCGGGATCGAATGAATTCCACGGTGATGTTTACGGCTACTTGCGAAATCGGTACATCCAAGCTACGAACCCATTCAGCAATGTGTCCCAGCCACCTTACACGCGCGTGCAGGCAGGGACGGCATTCGGTGGGCCGATCAAGAAAGACAAGACTTTCTATTACTTTGCTTATGAAGTCACGCGGCGGCATGAAACGGGCTTCGCTAGTATTGGTCAGGACAACTTTGGACTTGTCCCGTTTGACGCGACCAACATTTTCGCTCCGGGCCTTGCGCCTCCGGGAACTTTCAATATCCAAGTTACGCCGCAACAGGCTGCTTTTTTGAGTGCACCGCTTCCGGCGCAACTCCAGCCGTTCCTGCAGCAATACGCTTTTCTGGCAGGAGGTTCTTCTGCGATTGCTTTGAACGGAACATATCCGCAGTCGTTTGGATTGCTGGCGCAACTGCACGCAATTCCGATTCCGGCGAATGGAACCAGTCCGCTGACTCAGTTCCCCAGTTCATGCAATTCGGGCAATACGCAATGCAACGGTTTGCCTGCGTCGTTCCAGACGCTGAATGCACAGGTCGGGAACTTCCCCATCTTTGAGGGTACGAGTCTGTATTCACTACGAATCGACCACAACCTCAGCACCAACCATCGGATCACATTGCGGGCGAATGTCAGCCCCAGCACCGTGACCGGCATAGAGGTGAATGGCGAGAATCAGACCTTTGGGCAGAACTCGTTCTCGAGGACTTCCCAACAGACTTATCGCGACGTCGCTGGAGTTTTTCAGGACACATGGACCATTGGCAATAATAAGGTCAACGAGTTTCGTTTTCAGTATGCGCGGCGCGGGTTGTCCTACTTCTTCTCGAACGCGCCTGGCGGTTCAGATGTGGCGGTGAACATTCCTGGCTTCGCGTACTTCGGTCGCGAGCCCTATTCCTACATTCAACGCACAGAACAGCGGTACCAGTTCACCGACAACTTCTCCTGGACCCGAGGACGGCACGGCATGAAGTTCGGCGTGGACTTCAACTACATTCCAACCACGGCGACGTTCACCGTGAATTACGGCGGCGTGTATGACTTTGGCGCGCTCACTGCAAGCCAGGTGATCCCGAGTGCAAGTTTCAATTTGTTGCCGCCGAGCTTGCAGCAAATTATCCCTGGGCTTTCCGGGCTGCAATCCTATGGCTTGGGGGTTCCGCAGGACTTTATTCAAGGCATTGGCAATCCGAATGACACATTCTCCAATAAGCCCCTGGGCGTTTTCTTCGAGGACTCGTGGCGAGCATCGCCCACTCTTACATTGAACCTGGGCGTGCGCTATGACGTGGAATTCCCGCCGCAGTTTGCGCCGCCAGATCCGTTGGCGCTGGCCGCCTACAATTCGCTGGGCTTGCAAAAGGGGATTCAAACCGATACCAACAATGTGCAACCGCGCATCGGATTGGCTTGGGATCCCAAAGGAAATGGCAAGTCGGTGCTGCGGGCTTCCTACGGCATTTTCTACGATCATCCTTTGCTCGGACTTTATTTCCTGGGCGATGCTTCGGACGGATCCAAGAGCGGGCAGTTGTTATTTCCCGGGGGAAGCCCGTGTAACCCGAGCGTGGTGCCCGGCGCCGGCAGTTTGAACGGAACCAATATTTTTCAGGGAATTCTGAACGCGCCGAACTGCCTGCCTACCGTTCCCGGATATCAAGCCAGCGGACAGCGGTTTAATCCTGCGCCCTTCACCGGCAATTCCCCCGCCAATCCCTTTCTCTTCGTGAACCAGAACTACCTGAATCCTTCGACGTTTTTCCCATTGGCATTTCAGCCGTTTGGCTATCCGCAGGCCAAGAACTTTGTTTACGCTTACTCCCAACAAGCGAACCTGACCTTCGAACAGGATTTGGGCGGTGGTTTCGCTTTGAGTCTGGCCTACATCTTTAACGGCGGACGGCACCTTAACCGGCCGATCAACGCCAACACGGTGCGCGGAGACTTGCTGGTAAAAAACTGGCAGGTGGCCTTGAGCGACCCGACTTCCAATGCGGCGGCGGGGCCGCTGAGTGTTGGAGCTGGCGTGGCTCCGTGTGGCGTCAATCCCAGCGGGGCGCCCTGGGTTTCGGCAGCACTGACGAATTTCTTTCGGCCTTCGGGACTGAATCCTGCGATTGCAGCGGCATTGCTCGCCGTCCCTGCCGCCGCGCCCTGTGTGGGATTGGCACAGCAGATTTTAGGGGTTGAGGGACTCAGCACCGCTTGTAATCCCGCCACGTTGGCCAACTGCGTCCCCTTCGGCGATATGGATGCGAACTATTCCAACGGGAGCTCGGTTTATAACGGCTTTACCAGCAACCTGCGCAAGCGCTTTTCGAATCATTACGAATTTCTCGCTTCGTACAGCTATTCGCACGCGACTGACGACTCGACTGATTTGCAATCACCGCTGGCGCCGCAGGACAGTTACTTCCCTCAGCTGGAGCGATCGAACTCTTTGTTCGACCAGCGCCACCGTTTTGTGTTCAGCGGCGTGTTCCAATCGGGAAAGCTTGGTGGAGACGGTTTTTCCAAGAAATTGCTCAGCAACTGGACGGTTGCGCCCATTGTCGAGGTTGGATCGGGACGTCCATTCTTACTGATCACCGGCGACAACACGAACTTGCAGTTCGCGCCCACGGCGGCGCGCCCGAACGTGGTGACTGGCGCCGGCGATCCGGCTTGCGGGCCCATCGTAGCGTCCAAGTTTTCACCCACAGGATTGTTCCAGGAGCCCTGCTTTACTGCGACCTCGAACACCACACTGCTTTCGCTCGATGGCAACCTCTCGCGCAACGCCGGCGTGCAACCTTGGACCGTGTTCAACGATCTTCGGATCGCGCGACGGGTTTATTTTGGCGAACGGATTAATCTTGATCTGATCACGGACATTTTCAACATCGCGAACAAGTTCAACGTAGCGTCGGTGAACCAGCTCTGGACCAATGCTGGACAGCCTACGGCGGCTTATGATCCCAGGCAGTTTCAGTTTGCGATGAAGGTGAATTGGTAAGAGGAGCACTTAGCAGTCAAGGAATCAGCACTCAGCCAAACCAAAGAACCGGATGCTAAATGCTCAGTGCTGAAATGTTGAGTGCTGCTCTCCTGCTACACTCTTCTCATCCTTTCATCCTTCGCGATTGCTGGGAGTTTCTCTTGCATGGCACAACCTTCTGCTCCGAGTGCGCGGACACGTCTGGTCCGCGAGCCTGATCGGGCGGTGTACGATCGCGCCGCCGCTTACAAAATTTTGGATGAAGGCTTTATTTGCCACGTTGGATTCGTGGTGGATGGCCAACCCTTCGTGATTCCGACCGGCTACGGGCGTGCGGGCGACAGCCTGTACATCCACGGCTCGGCTGCGAGCCGCATGCTGCGCCGCGTCGATGAGGGTGTCGCTGTTTGCGTCACGGTTACGCTGCTGGATGGACTGGTGCTGGCGCGCTCGATTTTCAACCACTCGATGAACTACCGCTCGGTGGTGATCCTGGGAACCGCGCGGCCGGTGAACGATCCTACGGAGAAGTTGGAAGCTTTGCGTCTGCTGTCTGAGCACATCCTTCCAGGCCGCTGGACGGAGTCCCGCCAGCCCAATGAGAAGGAACTGAAAGCGACTTTGGTGATGCGGTTGCCGATCGAGGAGTTCTCAGCGAAAGTGCGGCAAGGCCCTCCCATAGACGACGAAGCGGATTACGCGTTTTCTACGTGGGCAGGGGTGATACCACTGACCGTGGTTCCAGGGGAGCCAATTGACGACGCGAGACTCATGCCCGGTCGAACCGCGCCTGAATACGTGCGAGCCTATACTCGCAAGCGCTGAGGCGCATATTAGATACAGCGTGGTAACTTGACGATGTGGGTAAGTCTGATATTCTTTACTGTAAGGATAGCGAGTAAAGATGAAGAAGTCCAGCACTATTAGCAGCAAAGGCCAAGTGACCGTACCCCAGGAGATCCGCAATCGTATCGGCCTCTCCCCCGGCGACCGCGTGGAGTTTGTGGTGGAAAACGGTCAAACTCTAATCCGACCGCTCCGCAGCGAGATCAATCCATTCGAGAAATACAAGGGGGCGTTGAAGTCTTTTCGTAGCCGGAAGGAGATCAACGCCTGGATCAGTGAGCTCCGGGACGAGGAGAAGCGCCAGGATTGAGAACGGCACTGGATACAAATGTTCTATCCGCGCTCTGGTCCGGCGAATCATCTGCGCGAGGCATCGAATCGGTGTTGTTCAAGGCGCGAGGAGAGGGTGGCCTGGTCATTTGTGCGCCCGTTTACTGCGAGCTGCTGGCATACCCATCTGCGACTCAAGGTTTTGTTCAGGAATTCCTCGGGGACACCGGCATCTTCGTGGAGTTCCTCCTCGATGAAGAGATTTGGCAAAGGGCGGCCAACGGGTTTGTTGCTTATGCCCAACGCCGTCGCCGCTCAGGAGGGGGGACGCCCAAGCGGATGATAGTCGATTTCGTGGTGGCGGCTCATGCTCTTCTTCGGGCGGATCGGCTAATAACGCTGGACGCGTCCCGTTATCGGCAGGACTTTCCGAAGTTGCGCATCATATAGATGCGCAATGCTAATCAAACTTCGCCTGGCAGAGTTAGTTGGGGAACGTTCGTCTTAGACCCGCCATTTGGTGGAACCGGTCGTACAATCAATTGATAGCGTTCTCCTCGCTGAAGCCGCTAGAATCAAAAGCTTGATGCGCAAGATCTTCCATTTCGATTCTCCAACTGGGCAGTACGTGGCGGATGCTGCCGTGCTCTGCTGCTTTGATCACCGCATCAGCTTGGTAGTACGAAAGTTTCTGAAGAAGCAGGGAATCGAGCGCGTCGATATGATTGTCGTCGCCGGAGGAGCCAAGACGCTGGCTTCGCCGCGCAATGATTTCGAACAGGATTTCATTCTCGAGCAGGTCAGAATGTCAATCCGCTTACACGGGACCAAACGGATCCTGGTCACGAGCCATTCCGACTGCGCCACCTATGGGGGCCTGGCCCATTTCAAGGGAGATCGTGATGCCGAGGCTGAACACCACCGTGGCGAACTCCTCAGAGCTAGGGACCTTCTGACCGAAAACTTCCTAAACGTTGTGGTCGAGCCGTACTTCGTGAAGTTTGATGGAGTCTGGCAAGTGAACGAGGGTGAACCCCTGCAACAGACGCAACGTGATGAAGGATCCGATACCGCTGATGGCCGCAGGTTTGCTTAGCCGCCGCAGAGGCGGAAAGTCGGATATACAAAATCCCTTCAGCGCGGTTACGGTATCAGCAGCAACTTCCCCGTTGTCTTGCGTCCTTCTAAATCCCGGTGTGCCTTGGCGACGTCGGCCAGCGGATACGTATGTTCAATCCGGAGTTTGAGTTTGCCTTCGGCGATCATGTTGAACAAAGCGCTTGACCGGTCGCGCAGCTCCTCAGTCGTGGCCGTGTACTGGTGTAAAGTGGGGCGGGTCAGGTAGAGAGAACCCTTCGCGAGTTGAATCGGATCGAACGGCGGTACTGGTCCGCTTGATCCGCCGAACAGAACCATCATTCCCCGCGGCCGCAGCACGTTTAAACCTTTCTCGAAAGTCGTCTTGCCCACGCTGTCATAGACAACATCCAGACCTTTGCCTTCGGTCAGGCGCTTAGTTTCGGCCTCGAAGTCCACCTGCGTGTACAGGATTACCTCGTCCGCGCCAGCTTGCCGCGCGAGCTTAGCTTTTTCTTCGGTTGAAACTGTGGCAATCACGCGGGCTCCGATGTTGTGCGCCATCTGTACCAGCAACAGCCCTACGCCGCCCGCGGCGGCATGCACCAGAGTGGTTTGGCCGCGCTTGAGGGGGAAAGTGTCGTGGCTCAAATAGTGCGCGGTCATGCCTTGCAGCATGACTGCGGCCGCTTGTTGATCGCTTACGCCCTGCGGAACCTGCACCAGTCGCTCGCCGAGGACGGCCGCATACTCGGCGTAGGAGCCCAGGATGCTGGTCCAGGCGACGCGGTCTCCCGGCTCCACCGATTTCACTTCTGGGCCGATGGCGGTGACTGTGCCCGCGCCCTCCTGGCCGAGCACAAATGGCAACGGCACGTTCTATCTGCCCTCGCGTTGGTACACATCAATAAAGTTCACACCCGAAGCCGCGATCTTCACGACGGCTTCGTTGGGCTTGGGCTGCGGGATCGGCAAATCCGTGAGTTGCAAAACTTCCGGGCCACCGGTTTGCTTTACTTGGATCGCTTTCATCTGCACTTCGATTCTTGCAGCGCCGCGGGAGATTCAGAATGGAATGGGAGGCTGCTCAGTTCTGCTCAGGACGGAGAGGTTGGCGACCGCTGACTGCGTGGCGCCGGGTCTTCGACCGGGCGCGGCCTGCAAGGCAGCCCTACGAGAAAATCACACGTCGAGTATTCGGTATCGGGTTCCGGGGAAAACTGCGGCCTTCGGCCTGACCGGGTCGAAGACCCGGTCCCACACAGGTGACCCAGCCCGCTCCCGATGACCCTCCCCACACAATGGTTGCCGCGGCGCGGGGCGCTGAAGTAATATTTCGGGCTGTTCCTAAAGTAACTCGGACCAACCGAGTTGCTGATTGACCCATCAAAATGTGGGTAGTAGCATGAAATGGTCTTTCGCAGGCCGGGGTTCCTCACAGTAACTTATAGAGAAATATGAGGATTCGGAAACTATATCTTCTGACTACCGCGCTGATTTTGGGCGGCACGGCCTGTCAGACGGCGCAGCGGCCGGCGACCCTGCTGCCTGCAGGGAAATCCACCCCGCCGGCTTTGAACGCGAATACTGCGCCCACGCCGCAGTCCAACTCCGATGGCAAAACTGCTCCTTCTGCAAAACCTCAGATCGAGGTTAAACCTGATGCTGTCGCTGAGTTGATTGCGCAGGTCGAGAAGGAATACAAGCTCGGGCAGGACAACTACAAAGCCGGACATCTGGAATCTGCCAAAGAGAATTTCGATCAGGCCTTCAATCTGTTGCTGGGGAGTTCTTTGGATGTGCGTACCGACGAGCGGTTGCAGCAGGAATTCGACCGCGTCCTCGATGGCGCCAACGGCCTGGAGCTACAAGCTTTGCAGGAGGGCGACGGTTTCGGTCAACAGAAATCGGAGCCCGCGCCGATTGACGAAGCCAACGAGGTCACGTACCCGGTTGATCCGAACCTCAAAGCCAAGGCCGAGGCCGAAGTTCAAGCTACGCATTCCGACCTGCCTCTGATGATGACGGATCCAGTCGCCGGCTACATCAGCTACTTCTCGAGTCGCGGACGCGGAACCCTGGAGCATGCGCTGGCTCGCAGCGGGCGCTATCAGGAGATGATTCAGCGGGTTCTGAAGGAAGAGGGCGTTCCGCAGGACTTGATCTATCTGGCACAGGCCGAATCCGGATTCCATCCTCTGGCGCTATCCCGTGCTGGAGCCCGCGGAATGTGGCAATTCATGGCCAGCCGCGCCAAGGGATATGGTTTAGAGCGCGACTGGTGGGTCGACGAACGCCAGGATCCCGAAAAGTCCACGCGAGCTGCGGCTCACCACTTGAAGGACCTGTACAACGAGTTTGGCGACTGGTATCTAGCCATGGCTGCCTACAACTCGGGTCCGGGCACGGTCCAGAACGCCGTGAAGCGCACGGGCTACGCGGATTACTGGCAACTGTACAAGCGGAATGTATTGCCCAAGGAAACGCGGAATTATGTGCCCATCATTCTCGCAGTGACCATTATGGCCAAGAACCCGGAGCAATATGGGCTGGACAAAGTGGTTACGGAGAAGCCGGTTCCGTACGACGCCGTAAAGATCGATTACCCCGTAGACCTTCGCTTGGTAGCGGAGTGCGTCGATGCTTCAGCGACTACTTTGCAGGATCTGAATCCGAGTTTGTTGCGGTTGACAACGCCTAAGGATCGCGAATTTGAACTGCATCTTCCGGCAGGGACGAAGGATCGCTATCTCACCGCGATTACCGCCATTCCTCCGGACATGCGAGTGTGGTGGCGCTATCACAAAGTCGCCCCGGGCGATACCTTGAGTTCGGTTGCCGGTACTTTTCACACCAGCCGTCAAGCTATCGTGCAGGCGAATAATCTTGATGGAATTGAGACTCTTCGCGCCGAAAGCGAACTCATCATTCCAGTGGCCCCAGGCAAACATCCCGCTGACGAAATCGCAGGCTATTCGCGCCGCGCGACGAGCTACAAAGTTCGGAAGGGAGATACGGTTCAAAGCGTGGCTGACAACTTCGGCGTGCCGCCGTCTATGGTCCGCCGCTGGAATCACCTGAAAGGTGACAGCGTCCGCGGACGGCGTGTTTTGTATGTCCACCTGCCGGTCGCGCCCGATACCAGCGAGGCTCAACACGTCGCTGCGTCTAAGTCGAAATCCAAGAGCAGCTTACACACGACGTCCGCTAAGCCGGTCGTGCATCACAAAGTGCAGCGGGGGGAAACCCTGTCTTCCATCGCCAAGTCGCACAACACTACGGTGGACGCTCTGAAAGAAAACAACCGAAATCTGGCCAATCTCAGGCCAGGGATGGTTTTGGTGATCAGTCCCAGCAGGTAGTCGCGCGCGCTTCCAGGTTTATTTCGATCGGAAAATTCAAAGGTGAGATTCAACTCTCATTTTTTTTGCATGCCGGATACGAAACCGGAAATAGGAATTCAACTTCGGTGTAATATGCATTTTGCAGATGGGCCGCAAACGGTTTTGCGTCACTGCGACGCGAAAAACTAGTGTGCTATAATCGCGGCCCGTTCAGTCTGACAAAACAGATTTCCAGTAGTCTTTTTAACTCTTAGCGCATGCAGTGCGAGCACGGCATCCGGCACGGAGCGAAGCCGGAAAATTCACAGGAGGAGCAATGAACGACCACGAAACCCTCTATTTACGCGACGATGAAATAGACGAATTTGGCGACAGCGGCGCATACGGCGAATCGCTGGAAGAAGATTTTGAAGAAGAAGAAGAGGAAGAAGAAGCCGAACTGCCGGGTGTAACCGGTTCCGAAGGCGGAGCCGAAAAGCCCATGCCCACGATGCCGGTCCCTACCGGTGGCGGTGGAGGCGGGTCGTCCAAACCAGCTGCGAAACGGTCGGCTCCCAAGAAGGCGGCTGCAAAAAAGCCGGCTAAGAAGAAGGCACCCAAGAAGGCGGCTAAGAAAAAGCCGGCTCGCAAAGCTGCGAAGAAAAAATCCAGCAGCAAAAAGAAAGCGCCGAAGAAAGCCGGCAAAAAGAAGTCCGCGCGCCGCCGGCGATAACCAGCCGTAAGACTTAGGTCAAGCCGCAGCTTTATTGCTGCGGCTCAGACCGTCTGATAAATCCTCCTTACTCCGAGGGGAGAGGGCGAATTTTTGCTGGCCAGCTCTACTTCGTAAACCCGCCACTGGTTTCTCGCTCGGCTGCCAGGACGAGGCGTCCGGGGCTACGTGTGCACTCCTCAGAGTCTGCAATTTGAGATTAGACACGCAGCCCGGGCGTCAATTGCGCCTCTAACTGGCACCGCGTACCATCTAAGCTACATGCCCATTACTGCCGCTGCGACGGCCAGTCATCCTCCCAAGGTCGTTCTGGGCGAGATTGTCAGCTTTGCCTACGATACTTTCTGTAGCAATAAGGTACGTTTTGCGCTGACCGCGCTGGGCATGGTGATTGGCACGGCCTCACTCATTCTGGTTGTCACCATCGGAATGACAGGGAAGCAGTATGTCTTGAATCAGATCCAGGCGATCGGCGCTAACATGGTGTACGCCGAGTACCAGGGCGGGGCGGGGAACACGAGTCCCGACTTGCTGACCATCGATGACATGCGAGCCGTATTGCAGGAGGTGTCGGGGATCGCTGCCGCGTCTCCGGTGGTCGCGTTGGATGAACGCGTTCCGGTTGGGAACGGCAAGGAACGCGACGTTCGCGTCCTCGGTGTCTTGCCGGAGTACAGCGCGGTGCGCAATCTCGTGGTGCTCTCCGGAAGGTTCTTCGACGCTGAGGATGAGCAGGCGCACAACAAGGTGGGAGTGATCACGCAAAAACTCGCGGAACAGCTATACGGATCGACCGACGAAGCGGTCGGAAAAATTCTGAAGCTCAGCGGGTTGCCCTTCACGGTGATCGGCACGTTTAAAGAGCGGGTGGACACCTTCGGGCAGTCGGAAGTGACTTCCAATACGATGGTGATTCCCTACACCGTCAGCCGCTATTTCACCGATACACCGGAAGTGAAACAGATTTACTTCTCCGCCGCCGAACCCTCCATGGTTATTCCGGTGACCGAACAGATCCGCAAAGTCCTTCAATCGCGTCACCGGGCAGAGTCAGTTTACGACGTAGCCAACCTCACCGAGTTGGTCGCGGTAGCGGATCGGACAGCGAACGCGCTCACGATGGTGTTATTGCTGGTTGCGACCGTGACTCTGCTGGTGAGCGGAATCGGGATTATGAATATTATGCTGGCGACGGTCAGCGCTCGAATCCGCGAGATTGGCATTCGCAAAGCCATGGGCGCGACCAATCGCGAAATCCGTTTTCAGTTCCTGTCAGAGGCCATTCTGATCTCTTTAATCGGAGGTTTCGCGGGAGTTATCATCGGGCTGGCATTGCCCTTTTCGGTGCGCTTTTTTACCGCGTACCGCATTCCGATCTCGGGGCTATCGGCGATTGTGGCCATCGTTGTGTCATCGCTGGTGGGCATTTTATTTGGCACCGTTCCCGCCGCACGGGCAGCCAAGCTCGATCCGGTGGAGAGCCTGCGCTACGAGTGAAAAAGTCTGCTGTTTTTGCTTCTAGCTTTTCCTTTGTGTACCTTCGTGTCCTTTGTGGTTGACGCCTTTGAACTTCCTTAACCACAAAGGACACGAAGGTACACAAAGGAAGGCCTTGTCCCAAAAAGTAAAGCCGGGCTGGTTAGCCCGGCTTTTCTCTTTCATCACCCTTTGGGGACTAACTTGGTTGTGAGACTCCCCTCAGATCTTGATTCCTACTTTCACTTCACTCTCTCCTGATATGACTCAGAGGAGAGGCAAAAAGTTGCATGGTCAGAATTACATGACCAATGCGAGGTTCTCGAGTTCGGTTTGTAATACGGGGATTGAGCAGCCGGACATTTCCACGCGGCCGGCGGCATCGAAAGCCGCTTGCGGCGAAACGCCGTATCCTCTCCCCATCAGAAATACTTGTAAGAGTTCGGCGGCCTCGCGCGAATCGATCAAGCCACCCTGCAACAGATCGTTTCGCAAGGCTGTCAGTTCAGTAACCGAAAATCTCTCTTTATATCTATCGTTCATGGCCGTCTCACCTCCGACCCTGCCCTGCACTTACCTATTAGAGTCCCTTGGTGCCACGTACGTTGCTTGCAATTTTAATGCCGCGTCCCCACGGGCTCTGTAAATGCTCGAGCCTGAAAGTCTTAATTAGTCAAACCCATGTCGGTGCAATAAGTTGCGGTAAATGCGACGAATTTTCCTCTATCGGGAAGTCCGGAGAACGACCAAGTCTCGCCTTGGGGAGGTTGACACAAGATGTCGTTCTGGCACGAAAAAGGGCGCGGTCTAGCCACAATGGGACAAGTTGGCTCGACTTCAAGGTTACGAGGGAGAGCTCATGAAGGGTCGGTGACCGCTTCGTCCACCAGGAGAATCGGGATATTGTCCCGAACCGGGTAGACACGGTGGCACTCGGTACATTTCAGGCTTTCCCCGTTTTCCTTGAGCAGCAGCGGTTTCTTGCACACAGGGCAGACCAGGATGTTGAGCAGATCCTGAGGAATCATGGGAGCATTCTACGCCCTTGTGAGGGGATGCGTACATTATCGTGGCACGGACAGTGACAATCGCTGGGGATTCGAGGCAGGCGCTGCTGACCTTAACAGAATCGGCTTGATCCGCTACCGAGCGCCCGGGCGCGAATGCCCGCCCAGGTGGGCTTTTGATGGGTGCGGTAGTTAGGAGAAGAAAGGCCACATTGACTTCACTGCGCTCTGAGGGTAGATTCTTGCGGCGATTGTTTTCATCGTTCGCAAGTCTCATCTGTGGCGGCAACGTGCTGAAGCTCCCCCGTCCGAACCCGCCGATAGAGGACCCCAAACCCAGGAGAGGACCAAATATGGAGATGTTGAAAAAGCTCGGGATTTCCCTACTCGCTCTGCTCGCGTTGGCTGGTCTTGCCAGCGCACAGAAGTGGCAAGCATTAAAGCGTGTCAATTTCCAACCCGGTGCGATGACACTGCTAACGGACGGCACGGTGCTGCTCCATGACGAGCAGGACAACAATCCGCAGAACTGGTACAAGCTGACACCAGACAAAACCGGCAGCTACCTCAACGGGACCGTTACACCGATCGCCAAGACTTCCAGTTCCTATGGTCCGTTATTCTTCGGTTCGGTGGTGTTACCGGATGGCCGATATATCGTTGAAGGGGGGGAATACAACAATAACTGCAGCGGCGGATGCTGGACCAACTTAGGCGCAATCTACGATCCGGTGAAAAACAAATGGACGGCTGTGAACCCTCCCCCAGGTTGGACTACCATCGGCGACGCTCAGGCCATTCTGCTGGCCGACGGCACCTACACCCAGGCCAATTGCTGTGACACTCAGCAGGCCTACTTCAATCCTAAGACACTTAGCTGGACGAACCTCGTAAACACGGGCAAAACTGATCGCTTTGACGAAGAGGGCTGGGGCCTCCTACCCGACGGAACTATCCTGACCGTGGATGCGATCAACGCGCCGCACTACGAGATATTCAATCCGGCAACAAAGAAATGGACTACCCCTGGGGTCATTCCAGTTCGGTTGGAAGATCCGAGCTCCCAAGAAGTTGGACCGTTCGTGTTGCGGCCTGATGGGACGGTCTTCGCAGCTGGAGCCGCGCCTCCAGGGAATCCCGGCCATACCGCGATCTACAGCACAAAGACGAAGACGTGGAAGGCGGGCCCGGATATCCCCAAGGTAAACGGGGTAGCGTTGGCCTGTGACGATGCTCCTTCAGCCCTAGAAATTAATGGCAACGTTCTCGTCATGACCGGCCCGCCTGTTTTCAACACCGGTGCCGTCTTCTTTGAATGGGACGGGAAGAAACTGACGAAGATCGCGGGACCGCCGAACGCAGCTAGCGACGCTGCCTTCTACGGACACTTCCTGGAACTGCCGACTGGCCAATTGCTCTTCACCGATTGGAGCGGGGATATGGAGATCTTTACCCCGAAGGGGACCTACAAATCAGCCTGGCAACCAAAGATCACTTCCGCACCGTCCTCGGTATCTCGCGGCAAAACCTATGTAATCAAGGGCACGCAGTTCAGCGGGCTCTCGAACGGAGCTGCGTATGGGGATGACTTCCAGGATTCCACCAACTACGCTTTGGTGCGTATCACCAACACTGCGAGCGGCCACGTGTTCTACGCCAGGACAACCAACCCGAGCACGTACGCGGTTCAGACCGGCACCAAGGCAGAATCGACTCATTTCACCGTGTCGGCAAGCACGGAGACGGGCGCCAGCACTCTCGAGGTCGTAACCAATGGCATTCCGTCGGCTCCCAAGCAGGTGACGGTAAACTAGTATCGACAAAGCGGTCAGTAACACTTCAATCCGCTCGTCTTTCTTCCGGCTTGGTGCTGGGAGAAAGACGAGTGGATTTTCTCATCTCCAGATTATTTGACCCGAGCTTACTGACAAAAATGTTCACAGCTGAGTTTCAGTTTTTACAATTCCGGCATTGACTTTGATCTCAGCTCAGGCTAACGTTTCGCGGCGAATTGTTCGTTCGCTTTTACCCATCCCATCTGTGGCGGCGACGTGTGTGTGGCTCCTGCATTCCTACCCGCCTCCGAGGAAATGATCACCGAGGACAAAATTATGAAGATCTCAAGAATACTGGGAATCACACTCGCAGCTTGCCTGGCTTTGCCTGGTATTGCCAGCGCACAGAAATGGCAAAGCTTGAAACATCCACCGACCTTCCAAACCGATACGGCGCTACTGCTCACCGATGGCCGGGCGATGGTGCACGAATACAACTCTCCGAACTGGTGGTCGCTGACGCCTGACCCGAGCGGCAGCTATCTAAAGGGAACATGGAAGCAACTGGGATCGATGCCGTCCGACTACGCGCCGTTATACTTCGCGTCGCAAGTGCTGCCCGACGGCCGAGTGCTGGTTGAGGGTGGAGAATACAACTTCCTGCAGGGCGACGAAACCAATCTGGGCGCCATCTATGACCCGTTGAAAGACAAATGGACGAACGTGCAGCCGCCCACGGGATGGAGCGAGATTGGGGATTCTCCAGCAGTCATTTTGCCCAACGGAACTTTCATGTTGGGTCAGAACTTTGACGAGGCAATGGCGTTCTTCAATGCCAAGAAGTTGACTTGGACTCTCAAAGGCTCGGGCAAGTCGGACTCCTTCGCGGAGGAGGGCATGGAGTTACTGCCCAGCGGCAAGGTTCTGCTGGTCGACACCCAGAACACGCCAAACTCGGAAATCTTCGATCCGAAAACCAGCACCTGGACCAGCGCGGGAAGCACGATTGTGGATCTGTCAATAAGCGCTGGCGAAGAAACTGGACCTGCCTTGTTGCGGCCCGAAGGCACGGTTTTTGCGATGGGAGCTAACGGCACCGGGGCGGGGCACACGGCGATCTTTGATCCGAAAACAGGCAAATGGAAAGCTGGCCCTGATTTCCCGAACAATGACGACATGGCCGATGCTCCCGCCGCCGTCCTGCCCGATGGAAATATTCTCTGCGAGACCAGCCCGCTGGTTTTCCAATCCCCGGTTTCCTTCTACGAGTTCGATGGAACCAAATTCCACTCAGCTCCGTTGCCGAAGCAGACAGGCAACCTTAACACTTCGTATCTTGGCCGTTTGCTCGTGCTTCCGACTGGGCAAATCCTCTACACGTTGGCGGACGGCGCGACTATCGATGCCGAGATTTACACCGCCAAAGGAACCTTCCAAAGCTCATGGGCGCCAAAGATCACAACCGCACCGAGCAGCGTGACTCGCGGCAGCACCTACAAGATCTCAGGCACTCAGTTCAACGGCCTGACGCACGGCGCGGCTTACGGGGACGATGCCCAGATGAACAGCAGCTACGCGCTGGTGCGCATCACCAACAACTCGACCAAGCACGTCTTCTATGCGCGCACGCACAATCCCAGCACCATGGCGATTGCGACGGGCACGAAAACTGTGTCGACCAATTTCGATGTCCCGTCCGGCATGGAGACCGGCGCCAGCAGTCTGGTGGTTGTCGCCAACGGCATCCCATCGGCTCCAGTCAGCGTGACGGTAAATTAGAGAAATGGTTGCGGTTGATTTACAATGCCACTTCCTTGATTCTGGCTCAGAACTTGGTTCAGAATCCGGGAAGTGGTTTTTCGTTCTTTCTCAACTTCTTTGGTTCGCGCGTCCTCATTGAGGTGAGGAGGGAAGCGGGTGAGAATCCCGCGCTGCCGCGCAACTGTAAGCGAGGAAATTCGTAGCCGGTCACTGGGTAACCCTGGGAAGGCCGGTTGCATTCGTCGGACAGTGGAACTGTCCTGACTCGCAAAGCCAGGAGACTGGCGCGAACCGTCCACACCAACCCCTTTCGCGAGACAAAGGAGGAGTGCATGCGGTTCTTTCGAATGTTTGCGAGTGTGATTT
This sequence comes from Terriglobales bacterium, assembly GCA_035567135.1. Taxonomy (GTDB): domain Bacteria; phylum Acidobacteriota; class Terriglobia; order Terriglobales; family Acidobacteriaceae; genus JABDBE01. Next base: position 99,917 of record DATMQI010000245.1, on the reverse strand, counting down.
GCCTGTTGACGGCAGCTTCAGCCGCCGAAATCAAAATCAAAGTTGTGGATCCACAATCGGCGGTGGTGGCCGGGGCGCAGGTAGTGCTGACTCCGCGGGGCAGTACGGTTCCTGCGGCGGTTGCGACTACGTCCGCCGAAGGGCTGATGGTATTTCGCGAGGCTGCGTCGGCTCCCTATCAAGTGCAAGTGCTGGCCCCCGGATTTGCCACGGCAACCACCGAGCTCTCCGCGGATGCTGCAGAAGTCACGGTAAAGCTTCGGCTGGCGGGAGCGGCCGAGACCGTCGTGGTGACTGCAACGCGGACTCCGGTCCCAACGGAAGCGGCGGGCGCAGATGTCGAAACCCTGAGCAGCGAACAACTCGAAACCATGCAACCGGTCGCGGCCGATGACGCCATACGATTTCTTCCGGGCGCAGTCGTAGATACACAAGGCCAGCGGGGCGGTCTGTCGTCGCTGTTTGTCCGCGGCGGTGACTCTCGCTACAACAAAGTGATCGTGGACGGTGTCACTGTCAACGAGCCCGGCGGAAGATTCGATTTCGGAACGCTCACCCTAGCGCAGGCGGACCGGCTGGAATTTGTGCGTGGCGCCGAGAGCGCGTTGTATGGCTCCGACGCCATGACCAGCGTGGTGCAAGTTTGGACGAGCACCGGCAGCACAACGGTTCCGGAACTGCGCTTCGGCGCCGATGGTGGAAATTTAGGAACCGCCCATGGCTATCTGAACTTCGCCGGAGCGCGCGGCCCCTTCGACTACAACATCTTTGGAGACCAGTTCAACACTAGCGGACAAGGCCCGAATGATGATTACTCGAATTCATTGCAGGGTGCGAATCTCGGATTCGCGATTAACGACCGCATCTCTCTTCGCATACGCGGACGCCATTCGAACAGCCTGACCGGCGTGCAAGGGGAGTGGAATTTCAACGGAGATCCGCTCATGCAGCCGGATCTGGATCAGTTCGCGCGGCTGAATGACTCGTTAGGCAGCGTCGAACTGAATGTCAGCGGGCCCTCGCGTTGGCAGCACCGTTTCACCGGATTCGAGTACCACCAGCAGCGCACGAACGTGGACAACGTGATTGATCCTGGGAGGATTTCGCCGAGCTTCGGCAATATTGATCTTCCCTTTCACAGCATCGCGGACCTCAATCGCGCCGGATTCGAATATCAGGGCCAATATGTGGAACGGAGCTGGGCACAGACCACCATCGGATACCGCTTCGAAGACGAAAATGGATTCGTAGGCGATCTAACGTCGCCTCCCCTAGATCACGGTTTGCGTTTGAATCATGAGATCTATGGCCAGCAACAGCTCACCCTGGGTCGGCTGTCCGTGGTCGCGGGTGCGCGCTTCGTGCACAATGGCAGCTTTGGGAATAAAGGAGTGCCGCGGGTTGCGCTGACGTTGCAAGCTTTGCGGGGAAGCCAGATATTCTCGGGCACTCGCTTACGCTTCTCCTACGCAACCGGAATCAAAGAGCCCCTGCTCGAAGAGTCCTTCGCTAGCGGACCGTTTACGATCCCCAATCCGAACCTGAAGCCGGAGACGAATCGCGCCTTCGAAGCGGGGATTCAGCAGAATCTATTTGGCGGTCGATATTCACTGACTGCGACCTACTACAACAATCTGTTTCGCGATCAGATTGAATTTGCGTCCAGCCCCACAACCTTCGTTGGCCAATACGTGAACGTCAATGAGTCCTTCGCCCATGGGGCTGAAGTTGAGCTGCAGGCGAGGATCGTATCGAGATTGTCTTTGAATACGGCGTACACCTACACCTCGACGCAAATTTTGCAGGCTCCTCTGTGTACGGCGGCGAACTTTTGTGATCCTCTGCTGGCGACGGGACAACCGTTTATACGCCGTCCCAAGCACTCGGCCACGGCGTTGCTCACCTATCTCGGAAGGCGATGGGGAGGAGATCTGGCAGCAAGCTTTGTTGGCAGGCGTGCAGACTCTGATTTCTTTGGCTTCGGCATCACTCACGCTGCCGGATACGTGCGCGTGGATCTGGGCGGCTGGTACGCCCTTACTTCTCGCGTCACAGCTTATGCAACCCTACAAAATGTCCTCGACAAGCAATACCAGGAAGTAGTCGGATACCCCGCACTGGGTGCGAACGTCAGGGCGGGGATGCGATTCAGAATCGGAGGGGAATGAGAACAACATACTGGCTGTCTGGCATCGAGCGCCTGCCGATTTCGTTTTCAGATGAAAGCCCTTTTCACGGGGCGATGAGTGTCCGAATGGGTGTAGGATTTTTCCTACCACAACTAGCTCGTGAGGATGTACCTCATTTGGAGTAGGGCGGATTTTTGGGGATGATGACCTCGCGCCGCCCGAACAGCCTTGCATCGACGGAGAAAGCACCCGCCCCAAGGCAACTCAAAGCCATTGCGGTCACGATGGCAAAAGCGGTCGTCGTACGGCTCTCAAAAATGCCGACGCACGGACCCGGAAACCACGCAAACATGCTGGCCAGGCAGAGCAGCGCCGCGACGACCGCTACGAATCGAGTCAGACAGCCAATCAACAGTAAGGCGCCGATGACAGCAAGAACCAGGCTCAGCAAACCTGGCGCAGGGTTACGAGCGAAGTAAGAGATGCTTTGTACGATAAGCCCTGAGGCGACGGCCGCCCGCAAGAGCAGAATACCTGCCCCGGGCCATCCGTCGAAAAATGTAGAGAACATGTGCAATGCAACCCGCCCTTTATCTGCATTTAGTCTAAAGATTTCGCGGGTTTAACGAATCCCACCTGTTCGGAGATTTTTCATACCACTTTTGTGGTATCTGAATGAAAGTGGGTGTCTTAAAGCTGGATAATTCCGCGGCGAACCGCGATGGCGACTGCCTGGGTGCGGTCAGCCGCGCCGAGCTTTTCCATAATGTGCTTGATGTGCACTTTGACAGTCTCCTCGGTGATGAAGAGCTTTTCTGCGATGTCACGGTTCCGGTTTCCGCCAGCGATTTGTGCGAGAACCTCTACTTCGCGTCCAGTGAGAGCCTCGTCGCTGTAGTGCTCAGCCAGATTCGCGGCGATCTCCGGCGGGATTCGCTTTTTCCCCGCATGCACCTGACGAATGATTTCCACGAGTTCTTTTGGAGGCATGCTTTTGAGCACATAGGCCCGAGCTCCGGCTTGGAGCGCTCGCTGGATTTCCACGTCGCCGCCAAAGGTAGAAAGCATGATGATGTGTGCTTCGGGAAACTCGGAGCGAATCGCAATCATCGCATCGATGCCGCTCATATCAGGGAGCCGAAGGTCCATCAGAGTCACGTCCGGCTGATGTTCCCGAAACCGCAGGATGGCATCGCGGCCATTGGATGCTTCGGCCACCAGGAGCAAATCCGGCTGATTCTTTATCACGATGGCAAGCCCCTCGTGCAAAAGAGGGTGATCATCCACGCTGAAGACCCGAATTTTTGCCGCGTCGGTCATCTGGCGTTGCTATGAGATTCAACCCTCTTGCCGCTCAGATGCACGATCGTTTCTCCGACCGTGCCAGTGATAGGGACCGGTGAGCCACTTTGACGCCGAAACCGGAGAGGCCGATCCGAAAGCAATGTCGCCAGGAACGCGAAGCTCAACTTCAGTTCCTGCGCCAGCGCGGCTCATGACTTTGAGTCTCGCGCCAATTCTTATGGCTCGCTCGCGCATGCCTGACAGCCCCCAATGCCCATCACGGCCGGATTCGAGAACTTGGGTATCAATCCCGCACCCGTCGTCGCGGACAAGGACTCGCAACTGGCCCGGGGCGTAATCCAGTTCGACGTCAATCCTCTTGGCTTGGGAATGGCGGAATGCATTGACCAGAGCTTCCCGTCCGATGCTGTAAACGTCATCGCGTACAACTGACCGCAATGGCATGGACGACCCTTCCACAACCACGCGAAAATCAACTCCTTCTTGCATTCCCAACTCTTCGGGAACGCGGGAAAGCGAATTCTTGAGGTCCTGTGGCTTGTCTATTGAGGGCCGCAGACCTCGAAGCGTATTCCGCCCTTCGTCGACCACGTGCCCCATCAATTCAAGAACTCGGTTAAGGGCCGGACGAACGGGCGAGCTTTCAGGCAACTGGTCAACAGCCACGTGAAGTTGCATGGATGCACTCAGCACACCCTGCAGCAAGGTGTCATGCAGTTCTTGAGCAACTCGAGTGCGTTCGGCCAAGCGCTCTTCGAATCGCAGATTAAGTTTTCTGGTGACTTGAAAAGCCCATACGTGGTACAAGGCAAAGGTTAACGTCGCCGCAATGGCAACACAGACTAATGGGAACCACCAACTCTGCCAGACTGGAGGCCATGCTTGCGTGCGCGCAAGGACAACTACCCCGTCCGTTGGCAGCGAGAGTGCTCGCAGTGGCGGCTTGAATCCCGAGTTTACCAGCAGCGCGGCATACTCGGACCCCGGGTGAGTTGTATTGCGCCACGTTGAATTGGCGCGAATTCTTGTGAATGGCTCCAACGCCAGAGGCTGCACGAACCAGGTCATCTGCCCGTTCTCATCGAGCGCGTGGGCGTAGAGAACGATTTGTTGACCGGGCCGGGCGCCGATGACCTTCCCCTTGATCGTGCTCACCCTGCCCGGGTCGCCCATGACATCGCGGCGGGCGGCCGTGGGAACATGGGTGAATTCGACGGTCGGGCCGGTTGCCAGGTTCTCCGTTGGTGAAGCCTGGCAACCGCCAAGCAAAGAGCAGAGGTACAACAAAACCGCGATACTTCCGCACAAGCATAGACGCGCGGTATCAATGCGCGTCCGGTGACGGACCCAATCGTCGATTGTTTTCAAATTCACCATGGTTCGAAGTAACCCGAACTTGGCGGACTGCCCTCCTTACCTAGAAACTGAAACGCGCTCCGAACTGGCCAACGCGAGGGCCCGGAAGGCCATTCAGATCTTGCGGAAGAATCGCGCCAAAACCCGCCGTGCCGATTTGAGTATTCGGACCGCTAAATCCGTGGCGATTGAGCACGTTGAACATCTGAAAATACACACGTAGCTGATATCGTTCGCCGAGCCGTTGTGCCTTGCTCACACCCAGGTCTTCTACGGCGAACCCCGGATTGCGCAGATCAGCAAGATATCCCGGGGCGTCGCCGAACTCTCCGTTCGGCGGGTTTACAAAGCACGCAGGGTTGAAGTACAACCCTCCGACTTGACCGTTGTAGTGCTCGTGAACATTACAGCCCAGCACGATATCGGAATAGACATTATTAATGCCAGGATAAAAGACATTGGCCGGAATCCGGATGGGCATTCCAGTCGCGTAGCGAAAATCCCCGCTGACTGTCCATCCCCCCACTAAACCGTTCACTGCAGGGCTTCCGTTGGCAAGCAAGGTTTTTCCGCGGCCAAACGGTAGTTCGTACAGGGCGTAACCCTTCACAATGTTAGTTTGATCGAAATCGGAAATCGTGTGCCGCTCCCGCTGGAGGTTGTAGACGTCCTGCAGTGGTCCCGCGTAGTAAAGATCTTCAAAGGCTGTATCGGTGTCCCCATGCGAAGAAGACAGGTTGTAGCTGGCCAGCAAAGAGAGGCCATGGCTCGTCTGTTTCCTTACGCTGAATTGCAGCGATTGATAATCCGTATTGCCGCGGGGTGAGCCGACGTAATACAGCGGGCCGAAGGTCGCAGCAACGTTCGGGAATGGCGCCACGGAAGCCCACCCGGGTCCAGTGAAGCCAGGTTTCGTTACGGTCGCATATTGCTGTCCCGACTGAACCAACGCTGTGTAAGTCGACAGAACAGGCTGGTTCGCGTCCGCAAATCCGCTTTCAAGGTGGTAGCCGTGGTTTTGAAGGACGTCGGCCTCAATTATCACTCCACGACCGATTTCGCGCTGCACCCCGGCGTTCCATGCTTGGACATTGCCCAACTCCAACATGCGTGGATCGATTGAGACCATCCCATATTCAGTGAAATTGGGATTCTTGCCGATGTTCACCGCCTTGCCTGGATAACCATTGTCCCAATCGAACGGAGTTAGCACTTGGTTGTTCAGCACGAAACCTGGGTCGAAGCCGTAGGGAATTCCGCTGTAGGTATTCAAATTTAGCGGGACGTAAAAGACTCCGAACGATGCCCGCGCCACCGTCCTCGGAGTAATTTGGAAAGCTCCCCCAAGGTATCCAGAGAAATTGTGGTAGTACTGCTTTTTCTCGAACGAGTCACTGCCGGCGGTGGCGAATTCCAAGGCACCCGGCTGCCCGGTGACGGGATTGATCGCAGTTGTGTCGAAGTTTGACCAGTGTCCGTATTTCTCGTGATAGCGTCCGTTGACATCCCAGCGCAGGTCCGCGTTCAAAGTAAATCGGGAAGTGACTTTAATATTGTCCTGCGCAAACAACGATACAGACTTACGTCTTCCATAAGTATTGTTGGGTTCACTGACCGATGCCTGGTTCACATCGCCTAATAAGAAACTGGCAAATCCGAACCCGGCATTGGGCCCGAAGGTCCCTGCGGTTTGTCCCGGATCGAAAATGAACGTGGGCACTCCGTTGTCGCCGTGTGAATTAAATTGCTGCACTCGAAACTCGGCGCCGAATTTGTACGTGTGGCGGCCACGAATCCATGACAGAGTGTCGTCATAGATGAAGGTATTAGCGGCATAAAAGTCGTTGAACTGGCTGCCCAGTTGGGTCTCGTCAATAGGGAGGCCGTCGACGTAGGTGTGGTCCGTGCCGTTAATCCCCTGAAACTTGATGATCGGGAAATTCCCGGCGTCGAAATCACCCAATCCTAACGTTGTCGGCCAATCTCCCTCCCGTGACCGCGCATCGCTAGGATTGCGAAAGCGATTGAACGTCACGCTGAAGACATTTAGCAGCGTCCTTGAGATGGTCCAGGAATCACGTGCACGCAGCGACGGTGCTGTCGTGTTGTGGTCATAGGCGTTGGCCATGGGCCCGCCATCGGAAGAGCCGGCCGACCAGATTCCGCCCTGGTTCGAGAGCAATCGCGGAATATACGCATAAATCAGGGATCCATCGAGTCGATGCTTTACCGTCGCGTTGTAATCAAGCTTTATGCTGTACTCATTGCTTTCGTACCAAGTCGCCGGATTGAAAAGCGGCAGCGCATTGTTGTTCGTGAGAGTCGGTGCCAGCGGTGAATAATACTTTTCGTACAAGCTCACGGCCCTCTGAGAAACTGTGCTGATGCGGGACGCAGGAATGATATTTCCCGGAAACGCATCCCCGGTCTCTGGATTAAAAATTGTGCCTTTGTAGACAGTCTGGCCTGCGCTGTCGGTCCCGAGCACGGTCGACTTATCCAATAGCGCGCTGAAATCGCCGTTCAAGAAAGCGGTCGTGGGAACGGTGGAAGAGAGCGCACCGACTCCGTTGTTCGCAAACGTGTATCGTTCCCATGCCGCGTAGAAAAAAAGCTTGTCTTTTTTAATCGGACCACCAAAGCTCGCGCCATAGTCGTACAGGCTGTCGACTGGCTTTCCGAAACCTCGCTGACAACTTGCCGTCTGCGCCGGATCGCCGTCTGCGGTGTTCAAGCAAATTGCCTCGTTATAAATATCTCCCCACGATCTAGCATCAAAAGCTTGGTTGTGCATGTAGAAAAGGCCACTGCCGTGCCAGTCGTTTGTTCCCGACTTCATTTCATAACGGAACACGCCGCCGCCAGTGCGCCCATCGTCGGCACTAATGCCCGCGCTGGTGACTTGAAATTCCTGCACTGCTTCCATCGGAGGGCTGGATTCACTGAGATATCCGCCAATCTGCGATACGGCCGATGTGCCATCGATCATGACTTCCTTGGTATCGCTCAAACTACCATTTATATGCGAGGCGAAATCCTTGTCCGAAGGGTTCGGGCCGTTGCCTTCAACACCTGGCACATAGTCGAACATAAAAGTTGCGAGGTTTCTTCCCCCTTGCACGTTCAGCGGTAACTCAGTGACAGCTGTATTGCCCAGGTTGGTTGAGATCGAGGAGGTCAGCGTTTGAAGCTGCGGTTGCTCTCCGAGAACTGTGAGCGTCTCACTCTTGGAGCCGATGGCAAGCGCGATATCAAGGTCAATTTCCTGGCTGATTGCAAGATCAAGATCAGAATGTCGGTATTTCTCGAAGCCGTCCTTTGAGCAGACCATGGTGTACTTTCCGATCGGCAAGTTCAGCAACGCAAAGCGACCGGCCGCGTTTGTTGTGGTAGAGGACTGGAGATTATTGTTCACATTGGTCACGACGACCTGCGCACCTGCGACGAGCGCGCCGCTTACATCTTTGACAGTTCCGCTGATTGTGGCACGGTCGGATTGCGCAAGCACTTTCCAGGCATTGAAGAAAAACACCAGCAAAAGTGCGAACCAGAATTTCATCTGACCCCCGCAATCCCGCTGCTGTGGATAGACAATGTAAGCGTCGGAAGGCTCCGCCGCCGTTCCTGCTCGGATGGACAATAAAGCTTACCGGATTGCTGTCAGATTTGCACCTCATCCTATGACCCAACTAACCAGACACAACAATTACTTGCGCTTGTACACGCGAACATAGTCCACCAGCATGCGCTGGGGGAAGATGGTGGAGTCGCCTGGACGGCCAGGCAAATCTCCCCCGACTGCAAGGTTTAACAAAACAAAAAATGAGTGGTCGAAGACCCAGGGTTTACCATCCGGCAGATCTGCCGGCGTTCGCGTCGCATAAAGTTCATCGTCCACATAAAAACGCACCACCCGCGGTTCCCACTCTACGGCGAAAACGTGGAAGGCGTCACTGAACCGTCCCCTCGGCAGCCGGTAAGCGGAGATCAACGGCTTCGAACCAGAGTATCCCGGGCCGTGCAGGCTGCCTTCGATAGTGTCTGTTCCGGAGCCGACACTTTCCATGACATCAATCTCGCCGCATGCTGGCCAGCCCTTCACTGAATGGTCGTCGCCGAGCATCCAAAACGCGGGCCACGCGCCTTGCCCGGATGGAATTTGGATTCGCGCCTCGAATCTGCCATAGCGTTGACTAAAATGTCCTTCAGTCTTTAGACGTGCCGATGTGTAATCGCTCCGGACCCCGTCCGGGCCAACAAATCTCTCTTTGATTGCCTCGATTACAAGATTGCCATTCTCCACGCGAATGTTCTTACTTCGCGGAGTGTAGTATTCCAGTTCGTTATTTCCCCAGCCATCTCCGCCGCTTTCAACAATCCACTTGGCCGGATCGGGTGCGGAGCCGTCGGGTCCGTCGAATTCGTCGCTCCAGGTAAGAAGCCAACTGGAGTGGGGGGCTACGTGAGGCGCCACCTGCTGTGCACAGGATTCAGCACAAGGAACGGCACACACAAGAAAGATGTAAAGCAATCTTAGCTGGATGCGTAAGGGCAAGGTCACATTTTGCGAGACCGACTTTAGTGGCAGCTGCAACATCCCGGCTCAAGCAGACGCACATCCAAGGCTATGAGCCGACAAGGCGCGGGCGAATCCCCTGATTTCGTGTTGTTTAGGTACCACTTTCGAGGTATTCCCTGCATTCGACGTTACAGTCGTCATTTGTCACTGGGAAGGAGCCTGACTACCACAAAAAGGGTATGTGTTGCCCAGCCTTCAGTGGTAGCAAAAAACCCCTGTATCTGGTGATGCGTTCCTCAATGCCGGGTGGCACATTATTTCAACCTAGACAGATGTGGACCCAATTGCCAGGCACGAGAGATACCGTGATGCAAAACGGGGATTTCCCAGGATCGCTCAGTCCTTGCGTCAGGATTTTTCTCGAGGTTTTGTGCGATGAAGCCTTTGCACCCGCGCCGGTTGAATCGCGACTGCTCGCTCCTGTTGAGCAGACCGTGGCACAGCCGCAACAACCAAACTTCGCAACCGAAGCGAAGTAGCTCGCGGAGCGCAAGGAGACGCCAATCATTCTGGACGTGAGCACCGCAGCCTATAGGTTCTTACCTTAACGCACTTTTCAAAATAAGGAGATGACGACTATGAAGAATATCGTTCTTGTGCACGGTGGTTTTGTGGATGGCGCCGGATGGGAAGGCGTCTACAAGATCCTCAAGAAGCAGGGTTACAACGTCAGCATCGTCTAGAACCAACGCTCTCGCTGGCGGACGACGTAAAGGCTACCAAACGCATCCTTGCCGCCCAGGATGGCCCGGCGATCCTGGTTGGTCACTCTTACGGCGGGGCGGTGATCACTGAAGCGGGCAACGATCCCAAGGTTGCAGGGCTCGTCTATGTTACGGCTTTCGCTCCGGACAAAGGCGAGTCTGTGGCCACACTCATCAAAGATCCGCCGCCCGGCGCGCCCGCGCCGCCGATTCAGCCGCCGCAGGACGGATTTTTGTTCCTGGACAGGAAGGCATTCGCCGCGTCCTTTGCGGCTGACGTGGACCCGGAAAAAGCTGCGTTCATGGCCGATTCCCAAGTCCCCTGGGGAGTAGAAGCTCTCGGTGGTGCGATCAGCGAACCCGCATGGAAGACCAAGCCGAGCTGGTATCTGGTGGTCACGGAGGACAAGATGATACCTCCTGACGCGCAGCGTGCCATGTCTAAGCGGGCGGGCTCGAAGGTTGTCGAAGTCAAGGGCAGCCACGCCATCTACGTGTCGCAACCTAAAGTGGTCGCAGCCCTTATCGAACAGGCCGCCGAGAGTGTGAAGGTCTCCGCCGCCGCCTAGCAAGGCCCGTGGATGGGCCGTCTGGGTAATGACTGGAAATCTCGCTTCAAAATCGAGGAACTGTCCCCTAAGGAGTCAACAGAATGACTAATCAACCCCGACTCTACGAACCGCTGACTTCCCAAAACGCGGCGCTCGTCCTCGTCGATCATCAAGTGGGCCTCATGACGGGCGTCCGCGACTATTCGACGGGCGAGTTGAAACACAATGTAGTGGCCCTGGCCAAAGCGGCGAAGTCGCTGAAGCTGCCCATCGTCGTTACCACGACGGCGCGCGAAAGCATGTAGGGTCCGACATTCCCCGAACTAGTGGAGGCGCTTCCCGGCATCGAGATCATCGACCGTTCGTCGGTCAACGCGTTCGACGACGCGCGCGTGGCCCGCGCAATCGAGGCGACTAAGCGCAAGAAGCTGATATTTGCCGGCATCTCGCTCGAAGTCTGTGCGGCATTTCCGGCGATCACAGCCGTGGGTAAGGGACTCGACGCCTATGTGGCGGTTGATGCTTCAGGAACATTCAGCGAGACCAAGCGGCAAGTTGGGCTCCTGCGGATGCTACAGGCGGGCGTCATTGTCTCGGACTACGCGACCTTGATGGTGGAAATCCTCAAAGACAATGCGCGACCCGAGGCCAGCGAGGTCTACGCGGCCATGGATATGGGTTGGGCTAAGCTCGTGGGCCAGGTCGCCCAGGCCTACGGAAGGTAGGACCGGGAAGGACTTGGCGCGGGTCTTCCACGACCACTATCACAGCTACGCCACGCCCTTTTGATGGACAGTTTCAAGTACAAGACCGCGAATCCGCTCTAGAAGGCGTCCTAGCGTCTGTCCCATGCGCAGTTCTTAGCGAATCAAGAAGGAAGAGAGCTTTCAGCAGATCGAATACGCGGAACGAGCTGGTGTTGCGTTCTTCAATCTATGGCGTTGCAAAATTCACCTACGCTCGTGCGTCCCTAAGCTGCTGATTGGAAACCGTCATTCTCTTATCTACGCCAAAACTGTACCAACGGGCGATTTGACCCGTTGCACATTTCATCACAGCCCTGTTTACGATTTCATAGCACCATCCGTCATCGTAAAGTTGCCTTCCGCTAACCTCTTGTTTCATTTGAGGTATCTGCGTGCAGCGCGTCTACCCGCACTGCGCCTGATCCTGGCACGGCGATTGCCTTTAGAAAAGTGTGAGTGGCTCGCAAGATGGCCCTCCGACGAGGTGACTTATGACAGTCCTACTGGTTCTCTTCACATTCGTAACCTTCCTCCTGATTGACCATTTCCGCAGCCGCCGCGCGATTGTGCAACCCGCAATGCAGGTTGCCGCGGAAAAACAAGATTCAGTGCCGCGCCTGAAGCCCGCCTTTGTCCGGGGCTTCGAGGTTCCCGAGAACCTGCGCTATCACCCTGGTCACACTTGGGCATTGAGCGAGAGCCCTAACCTAGTGCGGGTCGGCATGGATGATTTCGCCTCCAAACTGACCGGCAAGATCGAGAGCATCACGCTGCCGCAACGCGGCCAGTGGATTCGGCAAGGCCAGAAAATGTGCACCGTTCACCGCGACGGCTGTGCGGTTGATATGGTTTCGCCAATCGAGGGCACCATCTCCGACATTAACCCAGCGGTCATGCAGGATCCCAAGGTCGCTCTTCGTGATCCCTACGGCGAAGGCTGGCTACTGACGGTGCAAGCTCCCGACGCCAAGACCAGCTTCCGTAACTTGCTGGGAGGCGCACTCGCTCGCTGGTGGACCGAGGAGTCCGCAAGCCGCCTGCAGCGCCGAATACCAATGGCGCTCGGCGCGCTCGCCCAGGACGGTGGAGTGGCCATGGACAACGTCTCAGCCCAGATCCCAGACCAAGACTGGCTGCCGCTGGCCAAAGAGTTCTTCCTGTCATAGGACCTCGGCGGGCCTCCGAGGCAGGGGGAGCCTCTCCTACGGCCACCGAGACACCGACCGCCCGGTTCCATGGCAAAACAGCCAGGACCCGGGTGGCCGGCGTTTTGCATCCTCAAGCAGGAGTTCAAAATCGTAAGGAACGTTCGTGGCTTTTAGTAGTTTCGTGCTGACCGGGTCATCGGCACCGTGGCAGCCCCGCAGGCAGGGCACAGCTTGCTTTCTTTGAGGTCGATCCACTCCACGGCGTGAGAGGAGGCCATGACGCAGCGGTAATCATCACAGTGAGTTAAGTTCAGAGTGTGTCCCACTTCATGAACCGCTTCCTTCATTAGGCGCTGGCGAAACAATTCACGGTCAGGCGGAAGGCCATAGAACTCCTCGTACAACCGGTGAGCTGACAGCACGGCGCATGGGCCACCCATTTGCGCCTCGCCGAAAACGAAAGTGAGAATTGGGATGTAGAGGTCGACGCTGCTGATCCCCAGCATCCGCCACGAGTCCGCGGCAATAACATTTTGCATGCGCTGTAAAATTTCTGAAGAATGGTACTGCTGCCGTTCTCCGTGGAAGGCGAATTCAGGGTCCAGCCGGACTGGTAGCACTTTGCAGGGAACCCGAAAAGCTTCTTCAAGGGCGGGCCGCAAATCCTTCAACAGCGCGTCGTCTACATTTCCGATCGGCAAGATGTGCAGGAACTTCATCGCGCCAGCTTCAACGTGTCTCGACGGGAGTGCGGCTCCATCCGTATTTCTTCAGCTTGTGATAGAGCGTGACCCGGTCGATATCGAGTATCTCTGCCGCATGGCTCTGATTGCCTCTACATTCCTCGACCACTCGCAGGATGTGGGCGCGCTCCATTTCCTCCAGTTTCTTGCCCGATCCATTAGAGACGCTTTGCGGCTTGAAGATGAAGTCCTGTTCGCGAAGTTCGGGCTCCTGCCCCACAACCATGGCGCGCTCCACCGCATTCTCCAGTTCGCGAACATTGCCCAGCCACGGCTGCTGCTGCAATTGATTCATTGCCGGAGGTGAAACTCGAATGATGCGTTTGTTCATGGCCAGCGAGAACTTGCGGACGAAGTGGTCGACGAGCGGAGGGATGTCCTCGCGACGTTCGCGCAGTGGCGGCAGTTCGATGCGGAAGACATTGAGCCGGTAAAAAAGATCGGGACGGAACTTACCTTCCTCGATCAATTTTTCCAGGTCCTTGTTGGTAGCCGCGACGCAGCGGAAATCTACCGTGATGATCTGGTTGCCGCCCACTCGGGTGATTTCGCGCTCCTGCAACACACGCAATAAGTCAGTTTGTGTTTTCAGGGTGATGTCGCCGATTTCGTCGAGGAACACTGTTCCACCTTCGGCGATTTCGAATTTGCCTTTCTTGCGGTACTGCGCGCCGGTGAACGCGCCTTTTTCATGTCCGAAGAGTTCGCTTTCGAGCAGCGTCTCAGTCAAAGCCCCGCAGTGAATAACGACCAGCGGATGAAATCGTCGCGGGCTGGCCTGATGAATAGCCCGTGCCACCAGTTCTTTTCCAGTGCCACTCTCCCCGGTGACCAGCACCGTAGCATCCGTCGGTCCCACCGTCTCAATGGCGTCGAAGATCTTCCGCATGGGACTGCTCTGGCCGATCAACTCCCCCGGACGCGCGACTTCGGCGACGGTTTCGCGCAAGAGAACGTTCTCCTGCGCTACCTTTTTATGCGACAGAGCATTCTTCACCAGGTGAGCGATTTCGTCCGGATCGAGCGGCTTGGTCACGTAGTCATAGGCGCCGTTCTTGAGGGCGGCTACCGCGGTCTCGACCGAAGCGTAGCCGGTCATCATAATCACGATCAGTTCGGGATCGACTTCGTGCATGCGCCGCTGCAGTTCGATGCCATCGGTGCCGTGCATTTTTATGTCAACGAGTGCCGCATCCCAGCGCTGTTCCGCCAGCCGGGTAAGCGCGTCAGCCGCATTTTCTACCGTGGTTATGTCGTAGCCTTCTTCGCGAAACCATTTGCCCAGAGAGTCGCGAACGCTCAGTTCGTCGTCCACAATTAGCAGTTTTCCCTGTGTGCTCATTTCAGTTACCTCAGGTTCATCGCGGCAGTCCTGTCGCCGACGCCCACTAGCGCTGCGTCTTTACTTTGAGCTGGCAGGGTTATAGTGAATGTCGTGCCCCGTCCTAACTCCGATTCGACTTCGATGTGTCCCTTATGCCGTTCCACGATCCCGCGACTTATCGCCAGGCCCAGGCCCACTCCGCGGCCAGTTTCTTTGGTAGTCCAGAAAGGTTCAAAAATCTGAGCCAGGAGGTCGGGAGCGATGCCCGCTCCGTCGTCGCGTACTTGGATCTTGATTTCTGTTTCGTCATTACTCAGCCGAGTGTCGATCCAGAGATTTCCGCCCCGAGGCATGGCGTCGATTGCGTTCATGATCAAAGCCAGCAAGACCTGTTCCATCTGGGCGGGGTCGCAAAGCACGCTCGGCAGGTCTTCCGCAAGGTTGAGTTGCCACTCAATGCCGACCAATTCCAATTGATGGCGCACCAGCAGCAGGCAACGATCAATCACTGCGCGCAGGTTCGTGGGCTGCACGTTCATGGGCGCAGTGCGTGAAAGGCTAAGCAGGTTCTTGATGAGGTCGCCGCAGCGCCGGCTTTCGGAGGCGATCAGATCCAGACATTGCATCGCCTCCTCTTGTTTGTCATGTTCGACTCGGCCAGAGGCCACCCACTTCTGCAGAAGCTTTGCATAAGTAAGAATTCCGGAAAGCGGGTTGTTCACCTCATGGGCCACCACAGCCGCCATCTTTCCGATGGAGGCCATTTTTTCCACGTGCAGAACGTGATCGTGGGCGCGCTTAAGTTCGTTGGTCTTTTGTTCGACACGATCTTCGAGCGTCTTCGTCCAGGTAACGATTTCTTCGTTGGCCGCACGCAGTTGCAGGCTCATGCTATTGAAGGATTGAGCCAGATTCCCTACTTCGTCCTGAGATCGCACCTCGATCTGGTAACCGAGTTCTCCCTTTGAAAGGTGCTCCGTGCCACTCTTTAGAGCCTTGATGGGCTTGTCGACCACTTGCCACACAAACACGAAGCTTAGTACGGCCACAATCAGCATTGCGCCAGCTGTGTAGAAGATCATGCGGGCGCTGCTGTCGGCGAGTTGCAGATCGGCTTTCGCAAGAGAAAGATTTGTGTCGAGCACGCCCAGAACCTGCTGGCTGGCAGGATGAGCGTGGCACGCAGCGTTCGAGCAAGCAGGTTGATTTTCGATCGGTGTAATAATTCCGAGGACCCGCTGCCCGTTGCCGTTGCGATAGATGCGAAAGCGGTCGGGGCGGTTGAGGCGCGTTAGCGGCTGCGATTGCGTGTGGCAGCCATAGCAGGCCTCTGCAGACTTGTCGAGCACATGGCTGACTTCCGTGGAATCGGTTGAGAAACTGACCCGGCCCTCCTGATCAAAGATGCGGACCTTGATCATGCCGGGCTCGTCCGCGATAGTTTGAATCGAGTGGTAGAGTCCCTCGCGATCGTTGCGCAGCATGTAATACGTGGTACTGCGTTTAATTATGTCGCTGACCCGCTCGGCACTGGCTAGCCTGGCGGCTTCCAGGTGTTGGCGATGCAACCGGATATTCAAGTATCCGAGCAGCGCGAAAATCACGACCATGACCGCCAGGAGAGACCCGATCAACTTTGCGCTGATGCTATTCGTCAACCGCTTCCATCGGCGATTTGGATCAGTCTCCCGCATGGCCTAATACCGCTGTAGGCACCATTGGCCCAGGTTCGGTTCGGGGACGCCGCTCCACCGCATGCCCTTCGCCGGGAAAGATCGGCAGATACTTTACGGCCACGCCAAACAAGGCGAAGCCCATCGCGATGATCATGAGGGTGATGGAGAACTCAGTCCATTTGGGAATGTAGTGATGTCCAACGTATGTCTCGAATCCGATAAGCGCAATGTTGAGCCGATTCGTGATGAATCCAAGCACCGTAGAAATGGAAGCCAGATACAACAGCGAGGGCGATAGCCTGACCTTCTTAAAGCTGAGCATGGTGATCGGAATCAGAAATGTCAGCGTCAGTTCAAGCCATAGGAAGTACGCTTCGTAGCTTGGCCGAATGATCTGCCTGAGCAGGCCACGATGAAAGAAGTCCTCGAAGCGCAGCAGGGCATTGACCCAGAGGGCAACCAACAAAGCCCCACCCAAAGTGACGAGAACTGGGAGTTCAAGGTGCCTCCCGAAAACCTTCGCACTTTGTGTGGACTCGAAAATCGTCATGGCCAGACCAACGGCAAT
This sequence comes from Terriglobales bacterium, assembly GCA_035567135.1. Taxonomy (GTDB): domain Bacteria; phylum Acidobacteriota; class Terriglobia; order Terriglobales; family Acidobacteriaceae; genus JABDBE01. The sequence goes on along the minus strand of DATMQI010000245.1, from coordinate 83,088 downwards.
CGCCGAGCCAAAGAACAGGAACGGCAGCGCGGGCGTATACCAGAAGGGATGCAGCTTGCTCGGCATGATCAAGTAGAGGGAGCCGAGGGAACTCTGGTGCAGCGTGGAGAGCAGGATGCCCAACACGATCAGAACGGGATAAATTTTGTTAATCCACTTGATAGGAGTCTGCAAATTAAAGCGCTCGAATATGTTCGGAAGGAATTCGAAAAAGAGCACCGTCGTATAGGTCATCACGCACATGCCCACCTCGAACATAACCGAGTGGAAATTCATGTAGATGAGTTGATGCCAGATGTACCAGGGACGTCCCAGGTCGAACAACAATCCCACGATGAATAGAATGTAGCCTAAAAATGCCGTTAACACCGCCGGGCGGACAACGCTGTGCAGACGCTCGACATTGAATAAATAGACTGCGCCAACCATGCAGAAGCCGCCAGCTGCCAGCATGACGCCGCAGAGACAGTCGAAGCCGATCCAGAGGCCCCAGGGAAACTGGTCGGTCATATTGGAAACCGCCCCAAGGCCGCGAAAATAACGAATAAACGAGGAGTACAGTCCGAGGCACATGATGACGAGGAATACGCCTCTCCAGAAAGTAAGCTTGATCTTCATTGCGCACCCCCGTTCTTCTTTTCTTGTGCTTCAGCTTCGGCGACTTCTGCACGGCGATGCGAAATCCAATAAATGCCTCCCAGCACTAATGACCAGACTGGGATGAAATCTGGAACTCTCTCCATCACTCGCCCAGTGTATTCAGGCATGGGGGTGTCCCCGATTTTTGCCGACGAGGGATAGCCGTATTCTTCAACGTTCACGCTCGAAAGAATAAAGACCGATGTCCCACCCACTTCATTGAGGCCATAAATACGGGGCTGGTAGGTGGATGGATTCTGACGGATGCGATCCTGCGCTTCCTTAATAAGGTCGTCGCGTTCTCCAAATTTTGTAGCTCCCGTCGGACAAATCTCGGCACATGCCGTTTGCTTGCCGGCAAGCACGCGGTCCGGGCACATAATGCATTTGCGAACCCTGGGATTCAGCGAGTGCCATTCATACTTCGGCTGGGCGAAGGCGCAGGCGACCATGCAATAGCGGCAGCCAATGCACTTCCAGACGTCGTACACGACGGGGCCTTCCTTTGTTTTATGAAAGGCGCCAACGGGACAAGCCGAAGCGCACGCGGGATGCTCGCAATGCATGCAGAGCCGGCGCATGAATTTGTCGTCCTTGGTCAGAACGACGGTGTATTTGTGCTCCGATTGCACCGACTCTGCTGCTACTGTGTCGTCATAAGGCAACTTGTTCTGTTGCGCGCAGGCGCCTTCACACTGCTTGCAACCAATGCACATCGTCGCGTCATACAGCAATGCCTTACTCATGGAAATTGCTCCTCGTGGCTCCCAATCGGGACTTCCGTTCCACCGGAATGAAGTACGAGGCAAACGTACACCGTCGCGGAACAGACTTGGGAACCGCACAGAACATCTTTGGCGGACCGATTGCCAAAAAATAACCGGGTCCGGAGAGGTGAGCACCCGGACCCGGGCGGGCCGTTCCATCCTGGAAAGTGAACAGAGGAGGAGATTCGCGGCTGGCTACGGATCGGCCGAATGTCCGATTCGTCCGCCGAATTGAGCCGGAGATCTTCATATTCACCTTCGCCTCACATCGCCGCTATCTGACACTGTCGCGCGCGATAGCGGCGATGGCTAAGAGGAACAGCCAATGATTACTTCTGCAGGCTACGAACGTATGACACGACCGCCTTGACCTGGTCAGCTGTCAGGCTCTTCGCCACGCCGGCATGCTTCGGCTTTTCTGTAACGGCTTTGGCCAGATCATCATCTGACAGCTTTTTTACATCGTCCGAAACCAGGCTTGGAATCTTGGCTGCGGGCTTGCCTGCTGCATCCGCCCCATGGCAGGCCGCGCATTTCGCTTTGTAAATCGTCGCTCCGTCCTCGGCGGCCCAGGACAGATTGGGAATCAAAATGAAAAGCCCTACCGCAATTGTCATCACCAGCATTACCAGCTTTGTTGTCTTCATGATTTCGTTTCATCTCCTTATTAAAGTTTTATTACCCGACGGCATTAGCAGTTCTCCTTGCAGTCTTGCGCGTGTTGCGTAAGTAACCACTGGTGCGACCTCAAACACTGGATGTAAGAGAACTCAGCAGCCGTGTCGCTGCCTAGTTGAGAGTTTCAACGTTCTGACGTAACAAGCGCAGTGATCCGGCTCACCCTCAATCGTGATTGCTGTGGACAGGTCGTGTGTTCTGCGGTGGTTCTTGGTCACGTCCATTGGTGACTGTAGTCACGGCGTCAATCGCCTTCCGGAGAGAAAATCCGGTAGCGAGGTGAAGTTATGCCGATATTAGTGATGGCAGTGCTCGCTCTGATGGTATTTGGTACGATCGGAATCCTGCTGGTGGTCGCGGTGGTGATGGAGCATTCAACCATGGAACATCCGCCCAAACGTCCCCTCCCACACCTTGGAAGCTCTGACGTTGCCCTGTTCCTTGGTCCGAAATTAGAAATACCGAAAGGCCAGGATGCACCACCATCAGATCCGGCAGTAGAAAAGAACGTTGAGGAGCCTGCTTGCGTTGGATAGGTTGCGATGCCGTCTGGCTGAGTTGCTGACCGAAATCACGCTTGGCCCAGTTTGTGGCTGATGAGAGCTACGAAGCCGAAACCCAATTGCGTCGCTCGACAAAGGTAGGGGGTTCGTAGGTGCGTCCTGCCGCCAGTCGATTCTCCTCTCGGCGGGCGGACCACAGTAAGATAGGGCCCAGCGATGCGGCTGTGAGGCGGGCGATGACCGGGAACTCCTTCTCAACCTCACGGCGCAGTCTGTGAATCTTCTCACTCACGCTGCGATTGACTTTCCTGAATTCTCGCTCCATCACCCACAGCGCTGCATTGTAAGCGCTGCTCAGTTTCTTCGCTTCTCTGGCAAAGCGTTCGCGGATGCGTGCATCCGGATGGTCCTTGTAGCGTTGCCAGCCCAGCAGCATGGTCTGGCACATGCGATAAAGACTCGGCCCGTTGCGCTCGAAATCGCGCCAAAACGCCCAATCCAGGAACCGCTTTGAATCTTCGCGGGAGATTGTGCGGTGCCGGAAGTTGAATTTGTACTGCCCATGCACATCGGCGAAATCAACGTCGGTCAACATGCGACCCTGCTCGGCCATTTCCTGGTGAAGCGGCGTGCCCGGAACCGGCGTGTAGAGCATGAACTGGTGAAAGTCAGTCTCATAGTCCACGGCCGATTCAATTTCCTCGACGATGTTGTCAGGCGTGTGATGTTCCAGTCCGATAATCGTCGAGCCCTGCACTCGTATGCCATGCTCGCGAAGCTCACCCGTGAGTTGCCTGATGTCCGCACCCTGCAGCTTGTTATAGTTTGACTTGGGAGATTCCAACCCCATCCAGACCCAGGACACACCGAGCTCGACCAGTTCCAGCATCGTGTATTTACGAAGTGCATTGGCGGAAGCAAAGACTGCGAGCTCCCAACTCTTGCCTGCTTCTTTCATGCGCTCCAGCAAGCGCATGGCGCGCGTACGGTGCAGCAAGAAGTTCTCGTCCATGACAAAGAAGGAATGCACTTTAAGCTCAGCCTCGATCCCGCACATCACATCGAACAGTTCATCGCCGCTTTCGAAGAAGTTGACGAACTTTCCTTTACCGCCAAAAAAAGCCGATGTGGTGCAGAAGTTGCACCCCATCGGGCATCCCACCGACGGGATGATAGTTGCGGCCGTCCCGCCCTTGCGCTGTGGCAGGCGCACTCCCAGAATACGTGTCTGCAAACCCGAAACAATGGCAGGATGGCGGATAGGCGCGCCGTCATCCTCGCCCAGATACCGCCGCATCCAGGAAATACCTTCTCCCCGCACAATGTGGTCCGCGTCGATCGTGGCTTCCACACCTGGAATGGCAGCTACGTGTCCGCCCACTACGATCACCGAATCCGGTGATAGTTCTCGCACCATGCGGCACATCTCCCGGACCTTCAAAACATTCACGATGATCGAAGAGATGCCAACGATATCGTAGTGGTTCGTGGTCAATTCACGGGCAAAGGCTTCGCGCGTAGGAAAATCCAGCACGCTGCAGGGCGCCGAAATATTTTCCTGGATCAGCATGATGCCCCACGAGCGATGGAACATGCGTAGCGAGAAACTGCCTTGCACGCGAGTGACCTGGTTGTGATAGAGCTCCATGGGATTGATGGAGCGGCTGCCAAATTCGTCGTCCTGCGCATAAGGCCCGAAGACGGAACTCAATAAAATGCGAGCGCGAGTGCCCTTAGGATGAATTTTCATGTGATTGTGTTTCGAGCCTAATCCTTGGGGGAGTTGTTCGCGGTGATCTTTGATACACATTACGAAACTATTACATCTGAACCCTGCTTCACGAACCCAACCCCCGCGGGTTGGCGGTTCATTCTGCAGTGTGTTGCTCGTCACTCTCAATTGTGTCCTTTGTCACAGATTGCGCCAGCCAACCGCGATGTACTGACTATGGGGAGAGCTACCGTGTGCCTTGCTATACCAGGAAAAATTCTCGAAATTCAAGAACTGAGCCAGATGCGCGCGGCCCGCGTGCAGTTCGGGGGCATTGTGCGTCAGGTCTCCCTTGACTTTGTACCTGAGGCAGGCTTGGGCGACTACGTGATGGTCCACGTTGGCTTCGCCATAAGCCGCGTGGACTCGGTCGAAGCCGAGCGCACATACAAGCTTCTGCAGGAGATGGGAGCGCTGGAGGCGGAGTTGTAGTTTTGCTTACATCGGCTCGCCTGTTGTGGGGTGCGAGTTGGGTTTCTCGACATGAAATATCTTGATGAATATCGCGACCAGCGCATTGCACTGGCCTTGGCGGCTGAGATCGGCCAGATTACAAGCCATCCGTGGGTACTGATGGAGATTTGTGGCGGCCAGACCCACACCATCATGCGCTACGGCATTGACGAACTGCTGCCGCAAGGTATCGAACTCGTGCATGGTCCGGGATGTCCCGTATGCGTCACACCGCTTGAAACCGTGGACAAAGCGATTGAGTTAGCGCTGCGCCCGGACGTCATCTTGGTTTCCTATGGAGACATGTTGCGTGTGCCCGGATCTCGCTCGGATTTGCTTCGCGCCAAAGCCCAAGGCGCAGACGTTCGCATTGCATATTCCTCCACTGAGGCGGTCAAAATCGCCCGCTCCAATCCCGGTCGTAAAGTCGTGTTTCTGGCGATCGGGTTCGAGACTACGGCTCCGGCGAATGCGATGGCTGCGTGGCAAGCCAAACGGGAAGGTCTCACCAACTTTTCCATGCTGGTTTCGCACGTGCTGGTCCCACCGGCGATCCGTGCATTGATGGTTTCTCAGACTAACCGCGTGCAGGCTTTCATCGCTCCCGGACACGTGTGCACCGTTGTGGGTTGCAGAGACTATGAGGATCTGGTTCGTGATTTTCGCGTACCCATCGTGGTTGGAGGATTCGAGCCAGTAGATATTTTGGAAGCAGTTCTCATGCTGGTCCGTCAACTCGAGGCAGAAGAGGCCAAGCTGGAAAACCAGTATGTGCGATCAGTGAGCTACCAAGGCAACTTGCCGGCACAGCAAATCATGTCCGAGGTGTTTGAAGTCGCAGATCAGAAGTGGCGCGGCATCGGACCGATTCCACGGAGTGGTTTGCGTTTGCGCGAGGAATATGCCGCTTACGACGCCGACAGAATCTTTGATTTAGGCGACCTGTCGGTGGACGAGCCCGCTGAATGCATTAGCGCCCAGGTTTTGCAGGGATTGAAGAAGCCGACGGACTGTCCAGCGTTTGGCATGCGCTGCAGGCCGGAAAATCCATTGGGAGCGCCGATGGTCTCTACGGAAGGTGCATGCGCGGCTTACTATCACTATCGGCGCCATACGGCCGCGAGTTAGGAGGGTATTTGTCGACAAGAACTATCGTGGAACTAAGTTGCCCGGCGCCACTCCGAGCCGAAGATACAATTCTTCTCGGGCACGGTAGTGGCGGCAAGCTGAGCGCCGAATTGATTCGCGACGTCTTCCTGCCTGCTTTGAAAAATCCAGTGCTGTCACGTCTCGATGACCAGGCAATCGTGAACGTGAACGGCCAGCGTCTGGCTATCACCACAGATTCTTTCGTGGTAAAGCCGCTGTTCTTTCCTGGCGGCGACATCGGCTCCCTTGCGGTTCATGGCACGGTAAACGATTTGGCAATGGGCGGCGCAACGCCGCTGTTCTTGAGCGCAGCCTTCATCATCGAAGAAGGTTTCTCCATGGACGAACTCCGCCGCGTGGTGAATTCGCTGCGCCAGGCTGCAAAAGAAGCGGGCGTGCAGGTCGTCACTGGCGATACTAAAGTCGTCGAGAAAGGTAAGGGCGACGGACTGTTCATCAACACGACAGGAATTGGACTCGTGCCAGACGGAGTCGACCTTTCCGCTGATCGTGCCCGCCCCGGTGACAAAGTAATTCTTAGCGGTTCGATTGGCGATCACGGCATTACGATTCTGGCGCAACGCGAGGGGCTGGAATTCGAGACTCAGATTCAAAGTGATAGTGCCTCCTTGCACACGCTGGTGACCGAGATGCTTGGCGCATCGCGCGATATTCGCTGCATGCGCGATCCCACGCGAGGTGGCGTTTCCAGCACCCTCAACGAAATCGCGGACCGGTCGCGGGTTGGAATTGAAATCGAGGAACTTTCCCTTCCAATCCACGAACAAGTTCGAGGCGCATGCGAGTTGCTCGGCCTCGATCCTCTCTACGTGGCTAACGAAGGTAAGCTCATCGCAATCGTGGCACCCGAGTGTGCCGATGTGGTGCTGCAGGTGATGAGACGCCATTCGCTAGGAGTGGAGGCGCAGATCATTGGCACGATCAAGAAAGAGAACCCGGGGATGGTAACCATGCGAACGCCGTTAGGCACGACTCGCATCGTGGACATGCTTTCTGGCGATCAGTTGCCACGCATCTGCTAGGGAAATATGCACGAGATGGGAATCGCGAACTCGGTGCTGGAGGCAGTCAGAACTGAGGTAGGGCTCCATCCCGGAACCTATCCGTGCAAAGTCGGCGTGCGGATTGGCGAAATGGCAGCCATCGATCAGGACGCATTGCGCTTCTGTTTTGAAGCGATCATTCTCGAGACCGATCTGGAATCGCTTGAGTTGGAGATCGAAGTTTGTCCCCGACGCCATCGTTGTCAATTCTGCGCACGCGAGTTCGTCGTGCGCGATTACGATTCACGCTGTCCGCAATGCGCGAGCCTTGAAACCACATGTATTAGTGGAGACGAATTGGAGTTGGCTTATCTGGAGGTGGAAGAGTATGCAGCGGGTACCGCTGGAGCGAAAAGTACTCAGTGAGAACGACCGCATTGCGGCTGAACTGCGTGCCCGATTTCAAGAGCACGGTGTTTTGTGCCTGAACCTTATCAGTTCGCCTGGCTCCGGCAAGACCAGTCTGTTGGAGCGCACCCTTGAATCCCTGCCGCGGCATGATCGTGTCGCTGTATTGACGGGTGATATTCAGACGGAAAACGATGCCAACCGGCTGAAGCGATTAGGCTTCCCCGTGAAACAAATCACGACTGGCGGAACTTGCCACCTGGATGCCCGCATGATCGAGCGGCATTTGGCCGACTGGCGCCTTGAAGACCTCGATCTTCTGCTGATTGAAAACGTCGGCAATCTGGTTTGTCCCGCTAGTTACGATCTCGGCGAGGCGGCCAAGATCGTCGTGCTCAGCGTCACCGAAGGCGAAGACAAGCCGCTGAAATATCCTTCCATATTCTTCAAGTCCGATTTGCTCGTGCTGAACAAGATTGATTTGCTTCCCTACGTTCCGTTTGACATCGAGGCGGCAGCGGACAATGCCCACAAGGTCCATCCCGACATGGAGATTGTGAAAGTGTCTTGCCTGATGGGCGACGGCTTGCGCGAATGGATGAACTGGCTGGGGCAGCGACGCACGACGAATAAATCTGTGGCGCAGGCCGTGAGCTGATGACGTATGGAAGTGCGGCAACAGATCGAAGTTTCAGGGATCGTGCAAGGAGTCGGATTCCGCCCTTACATCTATCGTCTTGCTATCAGCCGGCAGCTTAAAGGCACGATTCACAATACATCCGCCGGAGTAACCATCGAAATTCAGGGACCGGCAGAAACCGTCCGGGATTTCGTTGAGCACTTGCCGGCCGAAGCACCGCCGCTGGCGCGGATTACGAGCTTTTCCGTTCATAACCTGCCATGCAATGGCGATCAGGACTTCCGCATTGTTCACAGCCACGAGGGAGAAGAAGTTCGCACGCTCATTTCACCAGACGTGGCGATATGTCCCGACTGCCTGCGCGAACTGTTTGACCCGAAGGACCGGCGTTATCGCTATCCGTTCATTAATTGCACCAATTGCGGGCCGCGCTTCACCATCATTCGGGATATTCCTTACGATCGTCCGAGCACATCGATGGCCGTGTTTTCCATGTGCCCGGCATGTCTTGCGGAATATGAAAATCCGCTGAACCGCCGCTTTCATGCTCAGCCCAACGCCTGCTGGAAGTGTGGACCTCGCGTAGAACTTTGGGATAAAACTGGACGCCGCATCGAATGCCGCGATCCGATTGCCGAAGCGGTCTCCGGATTGCATGCGGGACTGGTCGTAGCCGTAAAGGGGCTAGGTGGATTTCATCTGGCCGTGGATGCGACGAACTCAGCGGCTGTGGCTCTGCTGCGTCAACGCAAACGCCGCGTAGAAAAGCCGTTCGCCGTGATGGTTCCGGATTTGCAGGCTGCAGAAGAAATCTGCGAATTGGATGACGCGGCTACGACGGTTCTGCAGTCGATCCAGCGGCCCATTGTTTTGCTCGCGAAGAAAACAGCTAACCCGATTCCCGATGCAGTTTCGCCTTTCAACCACTATCTGGGAATTTTTCTTCCATACACGCCGCTTCATTACTTGCTGCTTGCTGAGGGAGGGTTCAAAGCTCTGGTGATGACCAGCGGCAACCTCAGCGAGGAGCCGATCGCCATCGACAATCGAGAAGCCATCAATCGCTTAAACGGCCTAGCCGACTATTTCCTCGTGCACAATCGTGACATCCTGCTCCGCTGCGACGACTCCGTTGTGCGAGTTTCAGGCGGCGTGACGCGCCAGTTGCGCCGTTCCCGCGGTTTCGTTCCGGTGCCAGTTTTTCTGAAAGACGATCAGCCTTCAGTGCTGGCCGTTGGGGGCGAACTGAAAAACACCATTTGCCTCACAAAAGGCAAACACGCTTTCCTGAGCCAACACGTCGGAGATTTGGAGAATGTCGAAAGTTATAGTTTTTTCCACGAGGCCATCCGGCATCTTGAGCGGATCGTCGAAATCAAACCGCAGATCATCGCCTACGATCTGCACCCCGATTACTTCTCGACAAAATGGGCGTTGCAACAGAGTGGAGCGCAGTTGGTTGGCGTGCAGCACCACCACGCACACATTGCGAGTTGTATGGCGGAGAACCACCTCAAAGGTCGTGTGATCGGCTTTGCACTGGACGGCACGGGTTACGGCACCGATGGCCACATCTGGGGCGGAGAAGTGCTTATCGCCAGCTATGAAGGCTTCGAACGCGCCGCTCACTTTGCTTATGTGCCATTGCCGGGGGGAGAAATGGCGATCCGCGAGCCTTGGCGGATGGCGGTAAGTTACCTGTCCCATCATTTCGGCCGTGATTTTCTGAAGTTGGATATTCCGTTCGTACGCCAGCTAAATCGGCAGAAAACGGACTTTCTCCTGCGCATGATGGAACAAGGCGTGAATTCACCTCTCACCTCCAGTTGCGGTCGTTTGTTCGATGCCGTGGCCGCGTTGATCGGAATCCGCCAACAGGTCAACTACGAAGCCCAAGCCGCGATCGAATTGGAGATGGCGATGGCATCGTCAGAAGACGAAACTGCATATCCCCTGGAATTCATGCCGGATGGTGATAGCTGGATCATGAGCACTCGCCCGCTATTTGAAGCGCTGATCGAGAATCTCCGTCGCAGCGTTCCCATTTCAGCGATTAGCCGGCGTTTTCACAATGGGCTGGTTGAGGGACTCGTCAAGCTGGCAACGATCTTGCGAACGAAAACCGCGCTCAACCGCGTTTGCCTGAGCGGCGGGACCTTTCACAACGCCTATCTCTCGCGCCGGCTCGAAACACGTTTGTCCGAGGCTGGATTCCAAGTGTTTACTCAGAAAGAAGTCCCGGCTGGCGATGGTGGCTTGAGCCTGGGACAGGCGCTGGTAGCTGCCAGGAAACTTCACGTGTAGAGGTGCGTCTAGGTGGTAAGCGAAGATTTCATCGTCTCGTCGTTGGTCCACCAGAGGCTAGGTTCATGGGGATGGTGCTGGCATCGGTACCTGACCCCCAAGCGATCCAACTCTTTCAAGGCTTCCGCGATTGCCTGATCTAACGACTCTCGGACGGGCTCGCTCAAGCTGCACCCCACCTCGTACGATCGAGCTTGAATTCCCACGAGGAGCACCTCCGGAGGCGCGATTCCGAAAAACTCGGCGCCGAGCAGCGTGTCGACCAGCGCAGGCGAGTGAGGATCCATGCGCACAGTCGGACAATGACGCACAATATCAGCTTTGCGATAAAGCACGACTGTCCCCGGAGCCGCCTCAGTTTCGATGGAATCGATCAGAATGACGGCATCCTTTGTGGAGATCTGATCGATCAGGTCTAAGGCCGGGGTCCCCAAGTCGGCGACTTCGACGCCCTCGTCGAACTCATAGCGGGCGGTGATGAGCCGCGCGACGTACGGCCCGACGCCGTCATCTCCCAGCAAGACGTTTCCGATGCCGCCAATCAGAACTTTCTTCATAGCACTTTCACTTTGGCAATCTGGCGGCCCGATGGATCGAATGTGTGGCAGGCGCACGCCATACACGGATCGAAAGAGTGCACCGTGCGCAGAACTTCGAGTGGTTCCTCGGGCCGGGCAAGCGGCGTGTGCAGCAGCGAAGCTTCATACGGACCATGGGCGCCGGAATGATCGCGCGGGCTCGCATTCCACGTCGAAGGCACAACCGCCTGGTAGTTCTTGATCTTCTCATCTTTAATGACGACCCAGTGGGACAACGTGCCCCGCGGCGCTTCATGGGTTCCTACGCCTTCCACTTCATGTCCAGGAAATACCGGTTGGTTGTGAACCGTGTAATCACCTTTGGAAATATTGTCGATGAGAAGCTGCAAATGTTTCTGCGCCAGTTCCGCCAGCATGGAGGCGCGAATCGCACGCGCGCCATGGCGGCCGAGCGTCGAGTGCAACATGTCCGGCGTAACGTGAATGCCGCCGATAGTTTCGATCTTGTTGATCGCGAGAGTCGCATGCTTCAGGGTCAGAGGATGCCCTTGCGCGAAACCAACCAGCACCTGCGCCAGCGGACCGACCTGCATGGGTTCACTCTTGAAGCGTGGCGCTTTCACCCAGGAATATTTCTGATCAGCGTTCCAGCCGGTGAAGTCGGGCTCGGTCTCTCCAGCCCAAGGATGCAGTGGTTTTGCGCCTTGGTAGTAGGCATGGGTCACATCCTCGCTGACCGAATCACGAAACTCCTTGTCCGCCGCCGCTTTGAAGGGATGCACGCCGGCGATATTTCCGTTCATGATGTAGCCGCCGGGCAGATCGTAGCTCGTGCCTGCACTGTCCAGAGGCAGATCGGGAACTGCGAGGTAATTCTTCACACCGCTGCCGATCTTGAACCAGTCGGGATACATAGCGGCGACGGCGCAGACATCGACGACGTAGACTTCGTTGATGAAGCGCACGACTTCGTCCAGCAGCACGCGGATATTTTCCAGTCCGGCCATACCAAGCGCGCTCGGACTGTCTAAATCGATGGCGTTGGCCACGCCTCCGACTGTGAGGTTCTGGATATGCGGCGTCTTTGACCCGAGAATTCCGACCACTTGCAAAGCTTTGCGCTGATATTCCAGCGCTTGCATGTAGTGGGTGAAGGCCAGCAGATTCACTTCAGGCGAGAGCCGCATCGCGGGATGACCCCAGTAACCGTTCATGAAAATGCCGAGCTGTCCGCTGCTGGCAACGGCTTTCACGCGGTCCTGCGCAGCCTTGAATTCGTTGCGAGAATTGCGTGTCCAGGGCGAAAGACTCTCGGCCAATTTTGCCGTCGCCGTCGGATCGGCTTTGGGAATCTGCAGAATGTCGACCCAATCCAATGCGGACAGTTGATAGAAGTGCACGATGTGATCGTGCAATGCGTGCGCAATCAGAATGAGATTGCGGATGTACTGGGCATTGAGCGGTATTTCGAGCTTCAAAGCATCCTCCACCGCGCGCACGCTCGCCATGGCGTGTACGGTGGTGCAAACGCCGCAGAACCGCTGGGTGAAGAGCCAGGCATCGCGGGGGTCGCGGCCGCGTAGAATTTTCTCGATACCGCGCCACATGGTGCACGAAGCCCATGCATTGCTGACCGCGTTGTTGTCCACTTCGACGTCGATGCGAAGGTGGCCTTCGATTCTGGTGATGGGATCAATGGTGATTCGTTTTGCCATAGTGCCTGCTGTTAGTCAGAGTCGGTTAGTTCAAGTTCGTTTTCGCTGAAAAATCCATGTTTGAAATATCCGGTCCAGCGGATATACGGCCTGCGGAACCGGAAGTAGCTTGCCATGTTGTGCCATTCCTGGAGCGGCGCCGGAAGAATGCCAAACCGCTTCACCACCAAGAGAAATCCCGCGACACCCATACAAATGAAACCAAGCGCTACCAGAACTTCGATGGTGGAGGGAAAATACAGCGATTCGGGATTGGGCCGAAAGGCCAATGTCGTGGGGCTGAACCGGTAGATCATGCCGCCGAACGAGCTCAGGACGTAGCCCAAAAACATAAATCGCGTCTCGTGAGTCCGCACCGAACGACGAAGCATGAAGCCGCCGATGGAAATCAGCAATATCTCCAGCCAGAACACGCCAGCAAAGCGGTCGGCGTGGAATGCCGTGCCCAGCGCCCCCCGGAAGAGGATGTCCAGCAGGCGCAGTGCGAGCCAACCGAAAATCAGCCACGCAGTGATGCGGGCGGCTTCGTCAAGAACCTCCATGTCCATCGCCCGCTTCCACACAAGGCAACACAACATAGTGGTTCCGGCGACGCACCCGAAGGACATGAACGTAGACGCGCCCAGGTACAAAAAGGGCAGCCACGGCGACTGCCACAAGGGATGGACTCGTTCTCCCGCCAGCAGCATCAATGCGCCCAATGATGACTGGTGCATGCCGGGCAACAGATAGGCGGCCGCAATGATCCAGGGAAAAAAGAAGTGCAGCCGGCGTTCCATTCGCTCCACTCCCGGACGCAGACGCGAATCAAAGTACCAGAGCCGCTCCAGCACCGGCGGAATGTTTTCGATGGCCAGGGGAATCATGGCGTAGATCGACATGCAGATCGCAACTTCGGCCAGCGGCGAGTGCATGTTCCATTTCCACGGAAAGACGATCCAATAGAAGTTCCACGGGCGCCCTGCATCGATGCCCAACAAAAGAAGACCGCATCCGTAAGCCAGAAAACTAGTGAGCAGGGCCATCCGCATAAGCGCATGCAGACGCTTGCGACGAAAAACCCAGGCCGCAATTCCCACCGCGAAGGCGCCAGATCCCAGGCCTGTCAGCACCATTACGTTGAACGTTTTCCAGATACCCCACCCGAATGCGTCGTTCATGCCGCTGACCGGGCCCAGGCCAGCTAGTTCCCGGTATGCGGTCAACACAAAGGCCAGCAGAGTCATGCCACACAGGAAGAGAAAAAATCCGTTCACCACGGGGAATCCGTACACGGGAACGGCCCGCTCCCAGCGAGCCTTATTGATTTTGACCGGCGCCTTGCTTGTGATGTTCGTGTTCATCGTTGCCGTGCTCATAGTTGCGCCCTCAATCCGGTCTCTTTTTCGCGTTCGTGGGCTTCCTGTTCATGACCTTTCAGGCTCTTGCGAATTATCTGCACCAGGCCGACATACACCACCGCGGGCAGCGCGAAGTACTGATAAAGCCGCCTCTGCCAGCGCAGAGTTCTGGAGGGCACTGATTCTGGTCCTAGTTCCGGCAGCCCAAGTTTTTCGAAGGGGACGCGAGAGAGATACAGACATTGCGTGCCGCCATTGTCAGTTTCCCCGTAAACGCGCTTTTGATAGTAGCGGCCGGGATTATTCTTAACGCGCTGTTTGGCTTCCGACAGCAATACTGTGCGCGGACCAAAAATCACGGCGCCAGTCGGACAAACGCTCGTGCATCCTGGTTTCAGGCCTTTCTCCAGCCGCTCATAGCACAACTCGCACTTGGTCACCCGTGGATTGAATCCCTGCCACTGAAAACGCGGCACGTGATACGGACAAGTAATGGTGCAGTACCGGCAGCCAATACATTTCTTTGCATCCCATTTGACGATTCCGCTTTCCGGATCCTTATATAGAGCCTGGAAAGGACAGCCGGCGGCGCAAGCGGGATCCAGGCAATGCATGCACTGGCGTTTCACGTAAGAGAAGGCAGAGCCATCTTCGGGCTTGTAGACCTTGATAACGTTGCGGGTGAGATCGTTGAGGTCGGACGGCGCCTGATGCAGGTTATCTCCACGCGTATCGGGCGGCGTATTATTCGCCTCCGCGCAGGCGGCCACGCAGGCCTTGCAACCGATGCACTTGCTCGCGTCATAAAGCAATCCAACTGCGGCATTGGGAACGGGAATGTTTTCCGCCTGCAGCGATTTGGTGCCGACGGTGATGGCTACGGCAGCCGGCACTCCCGCCTTGGCGATGGTAGTAAACAATTCTCGCCGAGTGATGCCCACGTCAATCCTCTTTCTTTTCGAACTGCTTTCCGTCTGACCCTTTGAGTTTCTCTGCGTGTGCGCGGTCGACCTCGACTCGCTCAGCGCCCGCCTCTTGACTGCTCTGGAAGCGCTGCGTTGCAACCCAGGTAGCGCCGCCGGCTACGCCTGCGATCACACCTACTAATGCCGCCGCGCCCACCTTGATTCCTCCCACGGCACTGTAAATTGGAGGGTAAGTCTCGGGCGGCGTGGCCAGATGAATCGGAACGGTTTCGAATGTCCCCATTTGCCAAACCACATTTTTTTCCGTACAGCCCAGGCAGGGGGCTCCGATTCCAATCGGCCACACGCCGGGAATTTCATTGAAGTGCCGCGTGGCGCAGGCAGCGTGAGTGACCGGACCTTTGCAGCCGAGCTTGTAGAGACACCAACCTTTGCGGTGTCCCTCGTCGCCGAACGCAGTCGCAAACCGCCCAGCGTCGAAGTGCGCGCGGCGCGGGCAATTTTCGTGGATCACGCGGTCATAGGCGAACTTCGGACGGCTATACTCATCCAGCTCCGGCAGCTTGCCCATGGTGACGTACTCCAGAACAACCGCCAGCAGGTTGTAAGGATTGGGCGGGCACCCTGGGAGGTTCACAATCGGTTTGCCCGATACGACAGAATCTACCCCGACCGCACCGGTGGGGTTTGGATCTGCCGACGGCACGCCGCCCCACGACGCGCACGAACCAATAGCGATCACGGCAGCCGCTTGAGCTGCAACTTCCCGCACGACCTGAACTGCGGGCCTGCCGCCCATTTGCATGTAGACGCCGTCATCTTTCACCGGAATGGCGCCTTCCACCACCAGCACATATTTGCCAGCGTTGTCGGCGATGGCTGAGCGCAGGGCTGCTTCGGCCTGCGCGCCCGAGGCTGCCATCAAGGTCTCGTGGTAATCGAGGGAGATCACGTCGAGGATGAGGTGAGCAACATCGGGCGCGGAGGCGCGCAACAAAGTTTCGGTGCATCCTGTGCAATCCTGGAAATGCAGCCAGATCACAGATGGCCGCTTCGTCTTGCCGATTGCCTCCGCCATCTGCAAGACCGAGCCCTTACCGGTAAGCGCTAATCCCACTGGGGCGCTGACCATCAGCATGCTGCATAACTGGATGAAGCTTCTCCGCGAGACTCCACTAGCCTTCAAATGTTCAGCAATGGTTGGATGTTTGGACATGAAACGCCTTCCTGCGTATCGGCATTACCCGGGAATACTGCCCGGAAGTGCTCTCACGGACTTAGATCTGCGGAATCATGAGGAGGAGGATTGCTAGAGGATCTGAGAACGAAGCTGACAGTTGCGCCCTAACTGATAAAAGTAAAAATAATAAGGATCAATGCATTCGTGCGCAATAACTGGTGCCTCTCATCTCCACCTATCTCCTTATGGCTCCAACGTCCCTTCCCGCCGGCAACCCGGGGATGTGCGAAATTGGTTATCGCTTGAATGCGTGCTTTGAGTCAGTGATTGCAGTCACTCATCGGTGTGAGCAATGAATCATGTTTTTATTCCGCAAGGAATCTGCCCCTTGTGACGTGATCCAGACACACTCCCGAGAGGCATCCTTGATTGGTTGTCACAGGGAACGGTGATCTGAGTCATTGCGCCTCTCCTACTTGAGGATTGAGATAGGTAAGTCAACAGTCATCAGACCACTGCCGTCATGAGCACACATCCACCGGCGAGAGTTGAGTTTGAGGTAATTCCAAGAAATAAGGTCTATCAGGAAGTCGCCAGACAGCTCGAACGGCACATTACAGAAGATCTGAAGCCAGGCGATCTGCTTCCCCCGGAACGCGAACTGGTGCAGATGCTTGGAGTCAGCCGCGGCTCGGTGCGCGATGCCATCCGCAGTTTGGAACTGATGGGCCTGCTCGAACCGCGACAGGGCATCGGCACGGTGGTTTGCTGTCCGACCTCAGTAACAGCGAATCCGCTAGCTAGCGCACTCCTTGAGAAGCGGAAGATGATCGCGGAACTCCTCGACGTGCGCACCATGATCGAGCCGCCGTTAGCCCGGCGCGCCACTCTACACGCCTCGCCCGATGAACTCGCTGACATGGAGGCCATTCTTGTTCGCCAGGAAGCGAAAGTCCGCCAGGGCGAACTCGGAATCGAAGAGGACTCCGAGTTTCATTACAGCATTGCCTTGGCGTCAGACAACAGTGTGGTTTTGAAAGTAGTGGATGTGTTGATGGATTTGTTGCGTGAAACGCGGGAACGCTCGTTACAGGTGGGTGGACGGCAAGAAAAATCGCTCGCCGGTCACCGCCGAATTCTTTCCGCTATGAAAGGGCGCGACGCCGCAGCCGCCGAGGCTGCTATGCGCCGGCACTTGCAGGAGATCGAAGAAATCGTACTGAAAAAGCTTTACTAAAGAATGGAGGTTGCCACATGGGCCAATTATTCGCGGTCGAAGTCATTTACCGTGGGGTCTTTCAAAAGACCCTGGCGAAAAATATCACGCGCGACATCGTTCTCGCCGCGCACAACCAAGGCAAACTGGGCATTTCCTTCGGTCGTTATGGAGATGCTCCGGAAAGAAACGGCATTCCCGCCAAGAGTTTTGCCATCGTCGCCGACGATGAACAGACCCTCGAAGCCGGAATGGCGCAATACGAACCGAAACAAGTCGACCTGACCGTGGTTCTTGATGACACGCTCTGCAAGGGCGCCGAATCGTGGGCATGGTACGGGTTGCAGCCGGTGCATCACGCGCTCAAACCGGGACACACGCTCATAGTGATTTCCCGAGAGGACGCACCTGCTCTGCTCGAGAACATTCATCGACGGGAAGAGCCTTACAAGCTGGGAGTCATCAAAGGCATTACCAGTTTCTCCGGCATGTGGGTTTTTAAAGATGATCACACGGATGTGCGTGTCCTGGGCGCCATCGCGAAAGTGCTGCCCGAAGTGATGACCTTCGAGTCGGTGGAGAAATTCATCAACGAGAAGCTCAAGAGCTCACTGAAGGTAACGTCGGCTCGCAACGCCTTCGATCGCTTTTCCAGCATTGATGTGAAAGCGGGCGTGGGCAATCCCGACGAATTATTCAAGTTCGATCTGCCCCGCTGGGAGGACATGCGTTGCGGCGTATCGATCAAGGGTCAGCCCCAGGGCGGCGTTTTTGCCGATCCAGTGACCGGACAAGTTGGCGGTTTCCGTCCGGCTCGCAACGAACTGTTCAAAAAGTACTCGACGCGCACCCAGCGGCCGGTGGTGAATTTTTCCACCTGCACCAAGTGCACGCTGTGCTGGCTGAACTGTCCCGATGCCGCGTTCGACGTCACGATCACGGGAACTTACGACGTCAATCTCGAAGCCTGCTGCGGTTGCGGCATCTGCGAGGAAGTTTGCCCGGTGAAAGAATGCGTCACCATGGTGAACGAGTCCGAGTTCCACGGCAACGACAGCCAGTGGGCGGCGTTCGAAAAAGATAAGGATGCATACCTGAAATGGCTGGAAGCCACGATTGAGAAAGCCGAGCCGATCGAAAAGCGATCACACGGTTTCCGTTATCGCGGTCAATATCAAGAACAGGTCCCCGAGGCCCTGGAAGTCGCAAAGAAAGGCTAATGCCCCGAAGGGGAGCAACCTGAATACTAAGGAGATTGAAATGGCGACACTGACAATACCGGTTGAAGAAAAAAAGAAACCCTTGGAGCAGGAAGCCCTGATTACCGGCGCCGAGGCCATTGCGATTGCCTGCAAATTGGCCAACGTCGACGTAGTTACGGCTTACCCGATCCGGCCTTACGACACGGTTATGCAATACATCAGCCAGTTGGTAGCAGACGGCGAAATGGATTGCGAATATATCGTGGCAGAAGGTGAACATTCACAATTTGAAATCGTGAAGCATGCGTCAGCTTGTGGGGCGCGCGTGTTCTGCGGTTCGAGCGGCGTGGGATGGATGTATGCCATGGAAGCGCTGACCGTAACCCCGGCTCTGCGCATTCCGATGATCGCAATGGTGGGCAACCGGGCGCTCGACGATCCTGGCGCCTTCGGCGTGGAACACAACGACGCTTTGGCCGTTCGCGACTTGGGTTGGATGTTGACCTGGGTCGATAGCGCACAGGAAGCGTTAGACACTGCTTTGATCGCCTATCGTGTGGCGGAAGATCGCCGCATGTTTGTTCCTCTGGCGATCAGTTGCGATGGCGCCTTCCTAACCCACTCGCAAGCCCTGGTTCAGATCCCGTCACAGGAGCAAGTAAACAAATTCCTGCCTCGCTACAGCCGCGGCGATCTGCTGCTCCACCCCGACAACGTCATTTCGGTAGCCCCACAGGCTAACGAGGACTGGGTGACGGAGATTCGGCGGCAGAACTACGCAGTCACCGAAATTGCCTGCGACGTGATTCGCGAGGTCTATGCCGACTTCGAAAAAACTTTCGGACGCAAGTACGGCAATCCGTTCTTCGAAGAATATATGACCGAGGATGCGGATGTCGTGCTGCTGGGAATGGGAACGATGTCCACTCCCGTACGCGTTGCAATTCGGAAGCTGCGCGAAGAAGGCAAGAAAGTTGGTTTCGTTCGCCTGCGCTGGTTCCGGCCGTTTGCTGGTCCGGAGATTGCCAACTGCCTGGAGCGCTTCAAGGCCATTGGCGTAATCGATCGCGACTTCTCGTTCGGTTCACCAAACCTGAGTGGCGTGGTGGCGACGGAAGTTCGGTCCGCGATGTACACCGGCAGCAGCACCAGGCCGCCGGTCATTGGCTTCATCGGTGGACTGGGTGGCCGCGAAATCACAGTGCCGGACGTGGAAAAGACGGTGGAGATCACCTTCGACGCCGCAAAGGGCAACGCGCAACCTCTGACGCAATGGATTGGGCTGCGGGGATAACGCCAGCTCGACGCGTGGCGTTATTCATAGCCGGAAAGGATAAAAACAAATGAGCACATTCGTAGATGAAAAACCGACGCAAAACCTGGAGCCCTTCAAAGGAGTGAAGAAGGTTCCACACGAGGAGTACTACACATCCGGCCACCGCACCTGCCAGGGCTGCGAGTCTGCGCAAATCATGAAACTGATGGCGAAGGCTGCAGGTCCCAGAACCATCGTTCTGGGCAGCACCGGCTGCATGTACGTGGCTAATACTTCTTATTACGCGACGCCCTGGGGCGTTCCCTGGATGCACACGCAACTGGGGAGCTCGGGCTCGAGCGCGCTGGGAGCGGCTGCGGCATTCCGCGTCCAGATGCGCAAAGGCTTCATGAAGGATGAGCCGATCAACGTCATCGCTTTCTGCGGCGACGGCGGCGGCGCGGACATGGGCCTGGGAGCGATCTCAGCCACCATGTGCCATCCCGATTACAACCTCCTGATCCTGATGTACGACAACGAATCGTACGCCAATACCGATATTCAGATTTCGGGGACATCGCCCTATGGCGTCAACACCTCGTTCAGCACACCAGGAAAAGTGAAGCGCATCATGAATCACCGCTGGAAGAAGAACATGGCGCCGCTGATAATGGCCGGCCATCCCACAGTGAAGTACGTAGGAACAATTTCTACGTCCTATCCACTACAGGCGATGAACAACGTTCGCAAGGCGCTGTCCATCGGCGGTCCTACTTTCATTCACTGCCTCAACCCCTGTCCGAAGGGCTGGGATTTCGATCCTGTCCTTTCTGTCGAGCTGGGCGAATTGGCCGTGAACACCGGCATTTGGCCGCTGTACGAGATCGAGAACGGCAAGCTGAAGCTCTACGGCAAAACTGAACAGATTGCCAGTGGCAGATTCAAGCGTCTGCCGGTTCGCGATTACTTGCTCAAGCAGGGAAGGTTCGCGCATTTTATCGATGACGATGTCGATTACTTCCAGAGCAAGATTGACGAAATGTGGACCAAGTGGCTGGTGCCGGGAATTATTCCGCTCCAGAAAGAAATCGAAACCGAATAACCCGCCCGCCCTCCTGAATGGGGGGCGGGTTTTTCATTTTCCCGGATGCTTCCGGCGAGGAGTGTTTACCGAGAAAAAAGACTGACATTTCCATGGAGGATTCCTATGGCCACGAATGTGACCTCCGTAGCTGGTACTGAACCCAAAATCGTCAACCGCTGGGTTCAAATGTGCGCCTGCATAATCGCGATGATGGCTATCGCGAATCTGCAATATGCCTGGACGCTTTTCACTAAACCCCTAACCTCAAATCTGCACGCGACTTTAGCCGCAGTACAAATCGCATTTGCTGCATTCATCTTTTGTGAAACCTGGCTGGTCCCATTCGAAGGTTACCTCATTGATAGTCTCGGGCCGCGATTGGTCATCGGCATCGGCGGCCTGCTCGTGGGCGCGGGCTGGATCGGATCCGGCTACGCCTTAACGACAACCGGACTCTACATCTGGTACGCAATTGGTGGCATCGGCGCTGGCGCCGTTTATGGTGGCTGCACCGGCAACGTGCTGAAGTGGTTTCCCGACCACCGCGGACTCTGTGCTGGCATTGTGTCCGGCGCCTATGGCATCGGCACCGCAGTGACCGTCGCTCCGATCGAGAAGATGATCCACACTTCCGGCTATCAGCACGCTTTCATCTTCTGGGGCATCGTGCAGGGAATCATCGTAACGGTGGCGGCCATGTTCATCGTTGCGCCACCGAAAAAATGGCTGCCAAAAGCCTGGAAACCTGTAGCCAGACTCCATCAAACTACCAAGGATATGACTTGGACCGAGATGGTGAGGCAGCCATCCTTCTACCTTATCTACATCATGATGACATTGGTGGCGTTCGGTGGCCTGGTGGTCACTTCGCAACTGAAAGAGATCGCCGGGTTTTACAAAGTGGACAAGATCATCATTGCCTGGGGCTTGTCCGCAGCAATTCTTGCGATTCAGTTAAACCGCATCGTCAATGGCGTGACTCGTCCTCTGTGGGGATGGATCTCCGATCACATCGGCAGAGAGAACGCCATGTTCGCGGCTTTCCTGATCGAAGGAGTCGCGGTGTATGCATGGTTGCAGACCATCCATCGGCCGGTAATGTTCGTACTGTTGTCCAGCCTGGTGTTCTTTGCCTGGGGCGAAATTTTCTCGCTGTTCCCCTCGCTGACAGCGGACCTGTACGGCAGAACATGGGCCACCACCAACTACGGCATTGTCTACACGGCGAAAGGTACCGCAGCCATTTTCTCTGCTCCGGTCGCTGCGTACGTGATGCTCCGGACGGGTTCATGGGTACCGGTGTTCTACGTCATGATTGCTTGCGACATCACCGCCGCGTTCATGGCCCTGTTCTGGCTGAAGCCCGTGGCCGCCCGCGCTATCGCCAAAGCGGAGGGGTTGGCGCTGACAGCAGCATTGGCGCAGGCCGCCCGCAAGGAGACACAGGAAGAGGAACATCTGGCGGGGGTTAAGTAGATTATTCGACGTCGGGGGACAAATGTTTCGATGTCCCCCTGCCGCTCGATTTTAACTAACAGCGCCTAAACGGTCGTCACGTTACCGTGAATCGCACTGGAGCTACAGTCGCATTGGCTTCTGGGTTGTAGTAGTCGAACAGCGTTGACGGCGATGTAGTGGCACTCATCCGGTAGCGGGCCCGGAACCTAAAGGTGAATTCGGTTCCACCCGCTGGCGGCCAAACATAAAAGAGAACTCGATATGGCTGGACTTCGTACTCCATCTCGGTTTCCTTGAGCATCGCCCGATCAACCTCGACTCCAAGCGGGAGTCCGACTTCGGCAACCATCATTCCGTATCCAGCGAGGCCGATTCTCTCGACCTGCACCGCGCAATCTACCCATTGATCGACCTTCGGTGCAATTTGGTCATAATGCGCGTTCAACCGCAGCGCACGGGTGTCACCTCTCTCGACATTCTCGCCGCGAGTGGCGCGTGAATCCTTCCATGAAACGTAATACGACGTGATCGCTTGTGCATTCATCGGAACGCTGTTCCCCCAGGCGATGGACTTGCACGAAATTGTGCTCTCTGACTGGGAACAAACAAGAGAAAATACAACCTCACAATGCTTACATGGTAATTGAGCGCTGTAGCTATTGCTTTGACGCTAGGCTGATTTCTTCGTCGCCAGACAAAACTCGATAACTTTTCCACACTGCACCTGGGACGCCACTCTAAAGCGTCTCCGGAAGCACGTCGGTATGTAAAACTCGATCACCTTTGCCATGACAGTCTCCTTAATCTCTCGAACTCCAATAGCCCGAGCAATCCTTTCGCACCGACAACTCACGGAATCGAACAACCCCACATTGTGCAACCGTGCCTTAAGGACAGCGAAAAGTCTTATCCCCATAGTTCTCTCCCACGAATTGTGCGGGAATTAGGGCTGCGCCCGTTTTCCCAACTCTCTGAGTCGGCGCACACCTTTCACAAACATCGCACAGGCAAGTGCTTTCGTATCCGGATCGCGAGAATCGGCAGCCCTGAGTAATTCCTTGCCTGCGTCTTGCAGTCCGAACCTGCACCACATCACTCCGCAAAGAAACACATAGTTGCTGTCCATTCTGGTCTCCTCCCAATCAACGTTCGAGAGCGTCAATTGCACTCGCTTGGTACAACTTTCAAGTGCAATCCGAATGCCAAGGCCAGTTCGTCTAAAAAGCCTGCTGCACCCGAACTTGTCTAATGGCACGTCTAAATATCGACACTCTTTCGGCGATCGCGATCTCGCGCCGTCACAGGTTTTCCTGAACTCAGTTCGATGTCAGTTGGAGGTGATACTGCCAGTCTGCTTACTTGAACAGAATTTTCGCCATCATTCCCTTGTCCTCGTGATTTAGCAGATGACAATGAAATACGGACATGCCTTTGATGACGGGGTTGGTGAAGTCCAGAATGACGTCAACCGAGGCGCCAACCGGAACATTCACTGTGTCGAGCCACTCGGCATGCGCGAGCGGGACACCATTTTCTGCATAGGCGAGAAAGTGCACCTGGTGTATGTGGAAAGGATGCAGTTCGGCGGTTGCATTGAGAATGCGCCAATGCTGATAAGTACCTACACGGGCACTGGTCATCGGAGTTGCGTTCGGCTCGTACTTGCGGCCATTGATGTAGAAGCCATTCGTGTCTTCTGTAAAGATGGCAGTGAAGTCCACGGCAGCTTTCTTCAGCGGCTCTACATCGATCGGCTTATAGAGTGGCGGCCGGTCGTCGATAGCATGAAATTGCTGAGTCGAGTTTGCACTCGCAGTTGGCTGAGGTGAACTAGGTTGCACCAGATCCGCCAACACCATTTCTGGATTGGGATCCCCTGCGGGACCCGTATTCACGCAAAGCGTACGCAGGGCACGATGTGTGCCCGCCGACGGACCGGTTACGATTGCTTCGAGCCGGCCCGCAGGTGCAAGCAGCAAGTGATCTGTGACCCTGGTTGGAGTCTTGGGATCGTGGTAGGCGAGCGGCATCCCGTCAAGCGCCACGATTTCAAATGTCTGTCCATCCAACTGCAGGTCCAAATAGCGATCTGCTGAAGCGTTCACTACGCGCCAGAACTGCCGCTCGTTGGGCGCGATCTCGATTTGCGGACGAACCACTGCATTCACCGTAAAGATTTCCTCGACCTTCTCGGCTTCTCCGCCACATCCCTTAGCTGGAATTTCAACATCACGCTTCAGCGCTACGGCATTCGGATCATGCTCAATGGATCGGCCGCGAACAACCATCACCCGCTCGCGAAGCCGCGCTACTTCAGGAACATAACGTTCTATTCCCTCGATCACGATGGCTCCTGACATTCCGTCCAACACTTGCCGATGACTCTCGCCATGGGGATGAGTGTGATACCAGAAAAGGCCCGGCGGATGATCGCGTGGAATCTCAACAGAGTAATTCAAAGTTTCCCCCGGCCTAGCCATCATTCCAATCACGTCATCCTGCGGAGAGTTTGGCGAAACGGTGAGCCCATGAAAATGCAGGTTCGTCATATCCATGCAGGGATTGATCGCACATGTTTCCGGGGACCTCGTGGGAAGATCATTGCTGTATGCAATCTTGAGAACGTCCCCTGGAGATGCACGGATCACGGGAGCAACCTGCTGACCATCGAATGCGAAGGCATCCCGTCCATTTTGGTTCACCGCATGCAGCGTAAGGGACACGGCATGATTCGTCGCTTGCACCTGGGGAGGTTCCGGCAACGAAGGAGTCTGTGCGCAGCCGAGAGCTGAGAAAAACATTACAGCGGTAAAGAAAGGTAGCTTTGTGTTCGTCATGCTAATTTTCGACTAAGCTTCAGCCGTTCGCTGCGCGTTGTTCCCGCGGGGGCCGCATCACAGCCCGCTCGATCTATGGTTATCAACTGACTAAGTCAGCGGGAGTGTGCGTTGCGAACCACCGAAATGTGAGTGGACACGCCGGGTGATCACATTGGCATGCAATTTCCACGTCGTCCCGGCCCGCATCCCTGCATGCTTCTCCGCAGTATTCTTCCCAGTGCGGCACGTCGCACAGACATGTTATGTGCGCGCACTTTTTCGTCCTTTGATTCGCCATTACGATTTCGTCCTTTTCAGGTTTCTTAACGTCGGCCGTCTGCTATGACGCAGTCTAGTGTTCAGTTTCGTCTGCCGTCTCGACTGATTGCATGCAAATCTCCAAACCACGCTCGCGCCACCGCGACGCTTTCCAACGTCTTATGGTTCCGCAGAGCAACACAATGCGTCTCAAGTGTCGGCAGGCTGATAGTGCGTCAGTATTTGGACGGTCTGGAAGCCGCCATCCTCCTGACGGAAGTGGATGCCCAAGTATCCCGATGTAATTGAACGGTTTATTGTCCTGTTTGCTCCCCGATTAATTTCTCTTGACTGGAATCCAACGTGCACTCTCGATGTCAGAAAGTGGGGACACAATGCAAGCACAAGTATTCACATTTGCAAGTTCGCCTTTCGTGCCGGTCGCCATCGGGTTTTTCGGCTTGGGAACCGGCTACTTCATCTGGGGTGGTCAGGCCTTATTTGGTTTTCCGAAGAGCAGTCCTGAAGTCAACCGGACACTTGGCATATGGGGCTTCTGGATGCCAGGGTTCATGCAGTTTTTAACCGGCCTTTATCTTCTAACTGGACTGACCTGGTTCAACGTGTTCGGCAAAGCGGCTCCCTTATACATGGCGGGCCTGGCCTTCACCGCGTACGGCATTCACTGGTTTGCCATGGCTTACCGGCGATATATCGATTCCAGCGCCCAGCCGGATGGCTGGATGGCCATAGCATTTCTATTTCTCAGCATTCTTGGAGTCGACGTTTTTCGGCGTGCCGGAGACATTCCGGTAATGCTTATCTTTATCGGCCTGACCTTGATCTATGCGATTGAAATTCCTACGCGCTTACTGTCCTGGAATCCAGGCGGCCGCCTGGTAGGGCTGTTCCAACTCATTACTGGCATGTGGCTGATGTACTGCACCTACGCTATGACAGTGGATTTGGCGTTGGGCGCCAAAGCCTGGGTCTAGAAATCACACGATGCAGGATGGTCTCTTGCGCATTTCGAAGCTAGTTGCTCGGCCGGAATCGGTTGTGGTGCTGCGTTATGGAGCTGCTGTCATTCTGGTCGCGGCGGCGCTCGGAATGGCCCTGATCCTGCGCCACGGCAATTTGCCACATCCGTTTATTTCTTTTTCCTTTACCGCAATTGCGGTGACTTTTTGGTGTGCCGGAACCGGGCCGGGTCTGCTCGCGCTCTTACTTTCTTATTTCGCGCTGAGCGATCTCTTTGTTCCGGTTAAAATCTTCGGCTCTTCTTCGGAATCGTACCTTGTCATTTACGCAATATTTGGTGCCGCCGTGAGCCGGTTCAGTGCTTCTCGCCGCCGAGCAGAAAGATTGCTGACAGAAGCCCGCGACCATCTGGAACTGCGAGTGGCGGAACGAACAAGCGAACTTACAGAGACGAACAAGGAGTTGAATGCCATCCAGTCAGAACTGCAGCATGAGAAGGATCGGCTCAAGCTGCTTTTGGACCTGAACAATAATATCGTCTCGAATTTGGACCTCCGCGAGCTTCTTCGTGACGTTTCCGCGAGCGTGCGACGCCTGATGCAGTGTGACTCGGTGGGTGTCAACCTGCCGGATCCAGAAACCGGGGAACTAAAACTGTTCGCTCTGAATTTTCCGGGTGCGAGGGGATTCCTGCGGGAAGAAATGTTGCGTCCGCCGGGTTCGCTTGCTCGCAGGGCATTCAGCACCAGGGAACCTGTGACCTTCATGGTCGGAGATGCAGCTCTCCCCGTCGAAGACGCAAACTTCGAGAGGGAAGGTTTGCGATCTTTCTGTTGGCTGCCCTTAATTAGCCGCACTCGCGTGCTGGGCGTATTGGGGCTCTCCCGGCTGGAAGCGGTTCCTTTCTCCGGGGATGATGTCCACTTTCTGACGCAAGTTACGAGTCAGGTAGCGATTGCTGTAGAAAACGCGCTGGCCTACGGCCAGATCGCTGCGCTTAAAGATAAGCTTGCCCAAGAAAAGCTCTATCTGGAAGACGAGATTCGCAGCGACGAGAACTTTGAGGAGATCGTGGGCACCAGCCCGGCGCTGCACCGTGTCCTGAAGTTGGTGGAAACTGTGGCACCGACAGACTCGACCGTACTTATTTACGGCGAGACCGGCACGGGAAAGGAGTTAATTGCCCGCGCCATCCATGATCTAAGTTCGCGCAACTCGAAAACTTTCGTGAGGCTGAACTGCGCCGCTCTGCCGGCCGGATTGCTCGAAAGTGAATTATTTGGCCACGAAAAAGGCGCGTTCACAGGCGCTATTGCCCAGCACATCGGCCGGTTGGAACTCGCCAATCAAGGCACTCTATTCCTCGATGAGGTCGGGGAGATTCCACTTGAGCTCCAGCCGAAGCTGCTTCGTGTTCTCCAGGAGCGGGAGTTTGAGCGCTTGGGAGGCACACGAACCATTCGGACCGATGTGCGTCTGATCGCGGCGACAAATCGGGACCTGGCTGCGATGGTGCAAGAGCAGAAATTTCGTTCCGATCTTTTCTTTCGCTTAAACGTATTTCCGGTTGAACTCCCCCCGTTGCGCGAGCGTCCTGAAGATATCCCGCTTTTGGTGCGACATTTCGCGGACGAGTTCTCTCGCCGCATGAACAAAACAGTTGAAACTGTATCTTCGGAGACGATGAACGCTCTGTGCCAATATCGCTGGCCAGGTAACATTCGGGAGCTACAGAATGTAATCGAGCGATCTGTCATCCTGTCGTCGGGCCCAACCTTGAACGTGCCTGTTGCGGAACTGCAATCTCCCACGATGCCGGCGCCAGCCAATGACGCGACACAAGCGAAATCGACAAGACGCACCCCCGTCCGGAGTATTCTCGCGGAAGTTGATCGCAATCAAATCTTTCGCGCCCTCAGAGAAGCCAATGGCCGCGTTGGCGGACCAGGCGGCGCTGCTGCCCGCCTTGGGCTCAAAAGGACTACGTTCATCACGCGAATGAAGAAGCTTGGTATCGATCCCAACCAAGTGTCGGAACGCAAAGTGGACAGCACCGACGCTTCCGACAGTTCCGACAACTCAACTCTGCAAAACCTGCCGATTGGCATAACTTCTTCAGAATAAGTCCCTTCAACGCAAACCTGTGTCCCACCGCCTTGTGGCACGTTCCGTGCCTTAACCAAGTGTGAAAGAAAGCAGCAATATGAAATCGCAATACCACTACTGTTTAAAGGAGATCAACAAAATGAAAATCAACACAGGTTACATCATCGTAGGTTTGATCATTGCTTTTACCATGTTCTTCGAACTCGCCGCTCACGCTGACGAGATCGACCACGCCACTAAAATCACTTTCAGGCAACCCGTCCAGGTCCCGGGGCAGGTATTACCCGCGGGCAGCTACTTATTCCTGTTGACCGATACTGAATCAACTGAACATGTGGTTCAGATCCTCAGTTCTGACCGTAGTGTTCTTTACGGAACGTTTCTGACCAGTGCTGCCGAGCTCCAGGAGCCAGCCGGCGATACCGAGTTCACATTCGCCGAGCCGGAATCCGGAGGAGTGCCCGTCCTTTTGAAATGGTTCTATCCGGGACAAAATACCGGGAACGAATTCGTGTATTCCAAGCAGGCAGAGAAGGAATTAGCACAAGACAGACTGCAAACCGTCGTGGTCAATCAAGCACGTATGTCCTACTCCGGCACTGCCGGGGCTGGCAATTGAGCATGATACTGGCAATCGCGTTAGGGCCCGGAATCGAGGAATCCGGGTCCGCTCGCGAAGGCTGCTTCTTAGAATGGTAAGCGAGTTTTAGAAGCAGTACCCGAAAGGTAGAACATCATGCTGAGGATCACGAAAGTCGACACTGAGACTGAACAAACCCTCATTCTCGAGGGACGCCTTACTCAGCCTTGGATCGCGGACATTAGATCTCACTGGGAGGGAATCCGCCACGCTCATCCGGAGCGCAAGTTTGTGGTTGATCTCAGGGGAATCATGGGCATCGATAGCGCTGGTGAAGATGCGCTCGCGTTGATGAAGACCGAAGGAGCAGAGTTCCTGGCCAGCGGCATTCGCATGAAGCACTTGGTTGAAGACCTTGAGACAGAAAGCGCAGCAAAGAAGCGACAGTAGGGCGACAACGCCGGTCGGTATATGTCGAAAGAGGTACCCGAGAAATGATGGAGCACAACACAATTCGCTATCTAAGAGCAAGCCGAAAAATGAGAGAGCACGAAACAATTCTCTATATCTCCGACCGAACGATCAGTAGTGATTCGGTGTTAGCTGCACTCAAGGAAACAGGCTGCGAGGTGGTGAGCACTGACAGTCCAACGGTAGGGGTCGCGCTGTCTTATGCTGCGCATTCACTCGCCGCCGTCGTGCTCGACAAACGGACGAGAGAAGAGGCCGGCTTTGACCTGGCGCAAAGCCTAAGTCAAATTCGCCCACAGGTTCCCGTAATAGTGCTGGGCGGTGATCCGATTGACTGCTCACCCTCGCGAACGAACAAGTGCGTGGGTACAGATCAACTTGCCTCGACGTTACAGTATTTGCTGGAGGCGGAGCCTGTCTCCTGATAGCAGCGAATCTCCGGTGCACAGCGCACGGATCTTGATCTAAAAGGTTCAAGTGCCCGTCTGTGGGCTGATGGCTGGTAGTCTAAACCGAATTCCTTGCGCCGAAATCCTGCGCTTCTAAGCGCGTAGTGAGCGTAAAATCTTTTGGAGAAACCACAGCGGCCGAGTCACATGATGCGCCGTTGGCATGGTATTTGGCGTGCTGGGTGCAGGCACAAGTTCCCAGCGACCCTTCGGTGAAACGAGCGGCTGCAGCGTGGGGCCACATGGCGAAGGAGGACCCTATGGATCCCACTCGTGATCTTGTGAGGTCCAGTGCAGCAATGCCACAAAGGTGTCAGCCAACCTATTCAGTTCGCAAACTCGATGCTTGTCAGCGCCGCGTCTGCGTCTTTTTTCGTAATCGCAAAGAGACTTCGTTGATAGGGAACCTTTCGGAATGTTGACGAAAATTCAGAAAGGGTTCGCAGAGAGAACCCGTAGTGTTTACGCGGGCTGGTCAAATTACGGCAAAATAGTACGGCCTATTTGCTTTGTATTGCTCTCTTTGCTTCTCGAAGGTTGTGCGACGCAACCCGCTCATCAACCGGTCACCTTGACTCTTCTAGAGGAGTGGACGAACAAGGCATTCAGCGACGCGCGCCAGCAGGAGTTGCAGCAATTCACCCGGGGAACAGGAATCCAAGTCAATCTCCTCCCTTCTCCCGAGTCTGCTCGGTTAAAGCTGGTCTTATGGAAGGAGTTGCTCGGAGGACGCGCATCGGATCCTGATGTGTACGGCATCGATGTGATCTGGACGGGGATGCTGAGCGAGTCCTTCATAGATCTCAAGCCATATTTCGCCAAAGAGATTTCGCTTCAATTTCCCGGCATGGCTGCCGGTTTTACTGTAAATGACAAGGTGGTAGCCATTCCCTATCGGCCTGATATTGGACTTTTTTTTTATCGGACCGACCTTCTGCGTCAGTATGGATATAGTGAGCCACCCAGGACTTGGGATGAGCTGGAGACTATGGCCGTTCGAATACAGGCAGGCGAACGGGCCAAAGGCAAGAAAGAGTTTTGGGGCTTTGTATGGCAAGGGGCGGCTGACGAAGGGCTGACCTGCAACGCGCTGGAATGGCAGGCAGCCGAAGGCGGCGGTCGCATCATTGAAAATGACCAGACGATCAGCGTAAATAATCCGCAGGCCATCAGCGCGTGGCAAAGGGCGGCGCGCTGGGTGGGTACGATCTCACCTCCAGGCGTTGTCGGTTACAGGGAGTGGGATTCGCTCAATGTTTGGGTAGCAGGCGACGCGGCATTTATGCGGAATTGGCCGTCAGCCTATGTTGACAGCCAAGCCGCAGGCTCGCCAATCCGAAATAAGTTCGACGTAGGCCTGCTCCCCGGTGGTGAAGCAGACCGAGTCGGTACCCTGGGAGGATGGGGGTTGGCAGTTTCCCGGTTCTCACCTCATCCCCGCGAGGCTTTGGAACTGGTTCGGTATCTCACCGCTAAAGATGTGCAGGTGAAGCGCGCCCGCGTGCTCTCGCAGCCCCCTACCCTACCCGAACTCTACACACTGCCTGAGGTACTTGAATCAAGTCCGCATACTGAGCTTTTGGGGCAAGCGTTCCGGACTGGCTTGGTTTCGCGTCCTTCGAACGTCACTGGAAAAAAATACCAGGACGTGAGCGAGGCTTACATCCAGGCAGTGCACTCCGTGCTGACTGGCGAGAAACATGCTCCGGAAGCTGCGGCAGTCCTGGAGAAGGAATTGGTTCGCACCACTGGTTTCAGGACGGGGCCGCCGGTAGGGAACTCAACGCACCCGTGAATAGAACTCTGAATCGGTCCATTAACGTCCGGCCGGGCTCAGCTTTCTGGGCTAACGGTCGGAGGCGTCACGTGCATTCAAGGCTAGCAAGAGCTCGATAGGTACAACCCATGGGGCTTCTCAACGCAACACGATTGAACTGGCTTAAAAGTGCTGAAGTGAAGACCCTTCATGCCGGTCGGCTCAACATTGGCCCCCGTTTGATACTCGGTTTTGTGTTCATCATCCTTGCAATGTTAGCCGCGGATGCCATTATCCTTTGGCAATTCCATGTGGTCCGTACTCAGGCAGGGCACCTGAACGATGTCGATCGGAAGCTAGTTGCGGTTTTACGCGTGCATAACAGCATGTTGGAGTTTCATGATCGGCTGGATGCGCTCGCCGATGCCGAAGATGCCAATCGGTTAGCCATAGAAGTTGGATCGCTTCGTACCATGGTTCTGGAGGACATCCGTCGGGCAACCAGCGCCCTCAGTCTCCCATCTTTCGACTTTCGGCAAGATCCGACCATCCTGCCAACGCTGCATGTCATTCAAAGCGCGCTGCCGTCACAACTTGACGCCATCACCACTCTTGCAGCATCCGGCGACTGGCGGGCGGTGCACTTACGCCTGGCGAACCAAGTACGGCCACTGGAATCCCTGACCTCGGGACTCGTTGAGAAGGTCGATCAGGAAGCCAGCGAACAGCAGGCCCAAACCGTACTGAACATCAGGCGTGTGCACCGTCTAGTTTTCTGGATTGTTCCGCTGACCGCCTGCTTCACGTTGCTGATTGCCGCTTCCCTCGGCCTGGCCATCACCCGCAGCATCACCCAGCCACTGGCGCGATTAGTGGAAGGCTCTAAGGCCCTGTCGAGAGGCGAGTTTCAGCATCAAGTGCCGGTTACGGGAAAAGATGAACTCGCTCACCTCGGGCAGGTCTTCAACGATACCGCCCGCCGCTTGCGCGATCTCTACGCGACTTTGCAGAGCAGCGAAGATCGTCTGCGCCTTGTCATCGATACGATTCCGACGATGGTTTGGACCGCTCTGCCCGATGGCTTGGTTGACTTCGTTAGTCGATCGTGGCTCGAGTATACGGGTTGTTCCCTGCAGGGGTTGCTCGGCAGGGGCTGGAAAGAGGTGGCGCATCCTGAGGACCTCGATAGGACAGCTGCGAAGTGGCAGGCGGCCTTGGCGACTGGACAACCATATGAATGTGAGGTCCGAACGCGAACTGCGGGCGGCTCATATCGCTGGTGCTTGAGCCGTGCCGTGCCCCTCCGAGACGAGTTGGGGAAAATCGTCAAATGGTATGGAACTAATACGGACATTGATGAGCGCAAGAAAGCAGAGGCGAAGCTCCGCCGCAGCGAGGCCTTCCTGGCTGAAGCGCAGAGCCTAAGCCGCACCGGCAGCTTCGGCTGGAGGCCCTCCACTGGAGAAATCGTGTGGTCGGAGGAAACCTTTCGAATCTTCCAATACGACCGAATCACAATACCGACTGCGGAACTCGTTCTCCAACGGGTTCATCCGGAAGATGTGGGGCTCGTAAAACGGACAATTGAGCGCGCGTCGCAGGATGGAAACGATTTCGAACATGAATATCGCTTGCTGATTCCGGATGGTTCTGTCAAACATGTCCATGTTGTAGCGCGTGCCTCAAGCGATGAATCGGGCGGTGTCGAGTTTGTTGGAGCGGTGATGGACGTCACCGTAGCAAAGCGGGCGGAAGAAGCGTTGCGGCGGAGCGAGAGTTATCTGGCGGAAGCGCAGAGGCTCAGCCATACGGGCAGTTGGGCATGGAACCCTGCAGGCGACATCCGATATTGGTCCGAGGAATGCTACAGCGTGCTGGGTTTCGACCCGCACGGTGGACAACCGCGATTCGAGACATTCTTTCAACGCATCCATCCGGATGACCAAGCCAAAAATAAAGAGATGGCCAAGGCAGTAATGCAGGAGAAATCAGATTTCGAGCAGGATTACCGGATCCTTCATCCCGGCGGGGAGGTCAGAGACATCCACGTGGTAGGCCATCCCGTTCTCAACCCATCCGGCGATTTCGTCGAGTTCGTGGGTACCGTGATGGATGTAACGGAACGCAAGCGGGCAGAGGCGCTGCGTGACGGCGAGAGCCGTGTTTTGGAAATGATCGCCCGCGATGCTCCGCTCGATGAAATACTGGAAAAGCTGGTGCGGGTTATGGAAGCCCAATTTGTGGGCTTGCTTTGCTCTGTCCTGCTGCTTGATGAGGACGGGCAACATGTGCGGCACGGCGCCGCCCCCAGTCTTCCCGCGGCCTACACCAAGGCCATCAACGGTCTTTGCATCGGACCGAAGGCGGGATCATGCGGCACAGCTATGTATCGCCGAGAACGTGTTGTGGTCACTGACATTCTCCAAGATCCTCTCTGGGAGCCGTATCGAGACGTGGTGCAGCCCCATGGGTTGCGCGCTTGCTGGTCCACTCCCATACTCGCGCCTTCGGGTAACGTGCTGGGGTCGTTTGCCATGTATTACCGCGAACCGCGCAGCCCGAGCCCGGCCGAGACCCGGGCGCTGGAAATGGCCACTCACCTCGCCGGCATTGCGATTGAACGCAAGCTGGCGCGTGAAGAGCGCGAACGATTGCGTCAGGCCCAGGCAGATCTCGCCCACATGAACCGGGTGACCACGATGGGCGAGTTGACTGCCTCCCTGGCTCACGAGGTGAATCAACCGATTGCTGCGGCCGCTACCGACGCCAATACGTGTTTGCGATGGCTTGCACGCGAGCAACCTGACCTTGAGGAGGCTCGCCACGCTGCATCGAGAATTGTCAAAGATGCAACCCGCGCTGGGCAAATCATCAGTCGGATCCGTCAAGTCTTCAAGAAAGGCACTCCGCAACGGACGTTAGTGGATGTAAACGAAGTCATTCGGGAGATGGTCACTCTCTTAGACAGCGAGGCAGCGCGGCACTCGATTTCGGTTAGAACAGAACTGGCGAATCTTCCGCAGGTCATTGCCGATCGCGTCCAACTGCAGCAGGTGCTGATGAACCTGATGATCAACAGCATGGATGCGATGAAGGATGTAGACGGAACGCGCGAGCTCAGCATCTGCTCGCAGCAAGCCGAAGATGGCCAGCTTGTCATCTCGGTCAGCGATACGGGGGCGGGGCTTCCGCCGCAGCAGGCGGATAAGATTTTTAACGCGTTCTTTACCACCAAACCTCATGGCACGGGCATGGG
Organism: Terriglobales bacterium; assembly: GCA_035567135.1. Taxonomy (GTDB): domain Bacteria; phylum Acidobacteriota; class Terriglobia; order Terriglobales; family Acidobacteriaceae; genus JABDBE01. Next base: position 48,181 of record DATMQI010000245.1, on the reverse strand, counting down.
ACTTCGCATCAGCCGATCTATCGTTGAATCGCATGGCGGGCATCTGTGGGCCGGTGACAACTCACCGCGCGGGGCTAGCTTCCACCTTAGCCTGCCCACCCAAGCCGAGGCGCAAGAATGACACCTGCAGTGGCTTCCACAGTATTCGTCATTGATGACGATGACTTGGTGCGTGCGGCCATCCAAGGCATGCTGAAGTCGGTTGGCCTACGTTCCGAGACCTTCGCGACGCCGCAAGAGTTCCTGCGAAAAAAGCAATCGGACGGACCAAGTTGCCTGATTCTGGACGTCAGACTTCCAGGTGTCAACGGGCTGGAGTTTCAGCGCGAGTTGGCGGATGCGGGCATCCGGATTCCCATCATCTTCATAACCGGTCATGGCGATATTCCAATGTCGGTGAAGGCTATGAAATCCGGGGCGGTGGAGTTCCTTACGAAACCGTTCCGCGACCAGGACCTGCTCGATGCGATCCACCAGGCTTTGGACCGCGACCGGATAACGCGCCAACAGGAGAGTGAGCTTACCGAGTTGCGAACGCGCTACGAGTCGCTAACCACGCGGGAGCGCGAGGTCATGAGCCTTGTGGTTTCAGGCATGCTCAATAAACAGGTGGCTTTTGAGCTGGGAACCAGTGAAGTCACGGTGAAGATCCAACGTGGGCACGTGATGCGGAAGATGCGGGCTGAGTCACTGGCGGAGTTGGTGAGAATGGCGGCGAAGCTTCAGCTTCCGCCCGGCCGTCGCGAATGAAGAGGGCTCCCGGTCCGAACGTTACAGTCTGTCGACGATTTGCTGCGGTATTCCTTTGTGTACCTTCGTGTCCTTTGTGGTTAAAGCTTTTTGAAGGCGTTAACCACAAAGGACACGAAGGTACACAAAGGAAACCAAGTCGGCGCATCTGCTGTGCTGTGGCCGGTATTATAGAACTCATACCAAAGCATGATTGCGCCTTCATTGACGGAGCGATAGCTTTGCAACCATGGCTATTCAGATGAAGCCAAAACTGGTCGCGATTGTAGATGACGATGAGTTGATGCGCAGTGCACTGGAAGGCATGCTGAAATCCGTCGGATTGCCGTCACAAGCGTTTGCGTCGGCGGAAGAATTTCTGAAGTCTGGACAACACCAGCAGACTGGATGCCTGATCGCGGATATTCGGATGCCGGGAATGTCCGGTTTGGAACTGCAGGCCAAACTGAACGCTGAACACTGCAGAATTCCAACTATCTTCATTACGGCACATGGCGATACAAAATTGCGTATGCAAGCACTAAGAGCAGGGGCGGTGGAGTTCCTGGCCAAACCGTTTGATGACGAGGTCCTGCTCGAAAGCGTTCGAGCGGCTCTGGAGAATTGAGCCCGATAACCAGCACGTGCGCGCCAGGAGGGTCTCTGTGGGAGCTTTCCAAAAATTCGGGAGTACTGAGCAACCGTCTTATGAGCGCAGATTCGAGCAGGTCATCGGTAATAGTCCTGCTCTGGAATCGGTGCTCGAACAGGTCGAACGAGTTGCGCCCACGGATTCCACGGTTCTCATCCAGGGAGAAACCGGCACCGGCAAGGAGCTGATCGCGCACGCGATTCATAACCTCAGCTCGCGCTGCGGACGACCCTTCATCAGGCTGAATTGCGCCGCCATTCCGCTGGATTTGCTGGAAAGTGAACTCTTTGGCCACGAGAAAGGCGCGTTCACCGGAGCCATCGCACAAAAGGTTGGCCGTTTCGAACTAGCCGACAAAGGCACGCTTTTCCTGGATGAAGTAGGGGATATTCCCCTAGCGTTGCAGCCGAAGTTGCTCCGCGTTCTGCAGGAACAGGAGTTCGAGCGCCTGGGCAGCACTCGCACTCATCAGGTAGACGTTCGGCTGGTGGCTGCCACAAATCGTAATCTGATGGAGTTGGCGAACCGGGGTGAGTTTCGCAGCGATCTCTACTACCGTTTGAATGTATTTCCGGTCTTTTTGCCGCCTTTGCGCGAACGTCGCGAAGACATTCCGGACCTCGTGGCCCATTTTGTCGGCATTTATGGCCGCCGGATGAGCCGCCAGATCGAGCACATTCCACTGACAACGATGTCTGCGCTCACGTCGTACCCGTGGCCGGGCAACATCCGCGAGCTGCAGAATCTGATCGAACGCGCCGTGATCCTTTCCAACGATGGCGTGCTTCCGAACCCTTTGCTGAATGCAGGGAGTCGAGATGTCGCCACTTCTCCGCCCGGAACCACTTTAAGGGACTCCGAGCGCACATTGATTCTGAAAACCCTCGAAGGAGTCGGCTGGGTGATCGGCGGCCCCAAAGGCGCAGCCGCCAAACTTGGATTAAAACGGACAACGCTAATCCACAAGATGCAGAAGCTGGGGATTTTTCGGCCTGACGCGCAACGCGGCGCGGATGCATTGGGCCCCAGCAGGGCGGAGGTCTTCTATCGCAGTAACGCCGATTAGCGTCACTCAATCCGTCCTCGCGCTTATGCCATCTTTGGCAGGTGATTAGGCGACGTCCTATAAGTTCCCGTCGTCAGGTATCTCCTCCTACTCGCAGATATTTTTCGCTGATCTGAGCTTTGTCCGCGGATTGACAGAGCGGCAGTATTGGGACAGCCATCGCCGAATCGAGCCTCGATTTCCACAAGAACGTGCGGTGCGGATGAACCCACTAGAAGTAAGTTTGGTACGCAACTTGCTCCTTAGAGGCGTGCATCAACTTTTCCGAGTTGTGAGATTATGAAAGCGCTGATTGACGAATCTCGCACGCTTTACGCCGCCATCCAGGCCCGTTGTCCCGATGGACCCACGGAGTGTTTTGTAATCTCATACACATCCGAAGAGGCATTGCGAGACCTCTTGGCTACACCGTCGATCTTGGTTAGCGGATGCACCACCCGGGAGGGCGCTGAGGCCTTTTGTTGTGGAGAAATACCTACGCCTGATTGGGATCAACTGCACATCCCATGCGCTCAGCACGAATTTACGCGGTCGGTGTAAGCGCAGTGTTATCTGCAAGTCTATGTCCTCCCATTCATACGCGAAAATGAAAATGCACGCTTGCTTTCGAATCCGCTAGCTGTGATTTAGGTGTCCATTTTTGACGCCCCCGGGGTTCGCGCGGATGGAAGCGCGAATGTCTATCGAACAACAGTCCTGCGATCGACACACCGTCCGGATTTCGACAGCCTTCCTACTTCGACTGGGACGCGCACACAGTGAACAAATCACTCAAACACCGGTTGGACGTTGACTAGGGGCGGGGACAACCCCGTCGATATTTTCGCCCGCCGGTGACCCTTGTGCCTTATACCCAGGGACTACCCATCGCCTTTTTACAACGGAATAGCGAATCTAGGGGTGCTGCGGTTCAAAACCCAGTTGCGTTTTTCACGCAGTTGAATCACTACTAAACTCTCCAGGCGCAGTTTTGGAATAGGAAATGCATTACAAATTTGCGATGCGGATTGTTTGACGACCGAAACGGTTTCGGACAGACACACTCCGTGTCTCGGCCACAACATGGGTGCCGGTAGGTGACAAATCCATTGTTTATTCGTGAGGTGCGTATGACGTTCATGAGATGCAGCATAGATAAGTCGGGTGCGGACGTGATCTCCGGCATTTTGAATTGTGTGTGTCCGGAGTGCGGCGGAAGAATGGGGGAACGTGGCAAAGAATTCAAGTGTCAGGGTGAGTGTTCGAGGGATTGGCGTCAGATTTGGGAGGCAATGCTTTCGTCCGGACACTGACATAAATGGACGGACGGATGTCGAACAGCTATCACAACTTCGGTATTAACAAACAACGGAGAAATATGAAACGTCTTACCGCAGATCAAGTGAAGATCGGATTCATTGGCTTGGGGAACATGGGAAGCCGAATCGCCCAGCGATTACTGGATCACGGATACCAACTCTCGGCATACGACTTGGATCCATCCAAGGCGGAGGCCATCACTGCTCTGGGCGGTGTCGTTGCGAAAAACATTCTTGAACTGGCAACCGCCGATGTGCTTTTGTCCTGCTTGACGAACGACGAAGCCGTTCTGAGCGTTTACACGGGAACAAAGGGATTTTTCGCGGGTGCGCGACCAGGAGCGGTCGTACTAGAGATGAGCACAATCTCTCCCGAATGTTCACGCGAACTGCATCGATTGGGCGCCAAATCTGGCGTCGAAGTACTCGACGTTGCCATTTCAGGCAGCACTCCTGCCGCCGAACAAGGTGTCCTGACGCTGCTGGTGGGCGGCGACCGAGAAGTGTTCCGCGCAGCTGAGCCGATATTTCAGGCGGTGGCAAAACAATACTTCCTTCTGGGTGGTTCGGGCTCTGGAACGGCGATGAAATTAGTCGTCAACACGCTGCTGGGAGTTGGCATGCAGGCGATTGCTGAGGCTGTGTGCCTAGGGGAGAAATCTGGTCTAGATCGCGAACGGTTGCTTGAGGTTTTATCAAAGACAGCGGTGATCGCACCGGCTCACATAGGAAAGCTGGCGAGGACAGCGGTCAACGATTACAGCCCGCAGTTTCCGCTGCGCCTGATGAATAAAGATTTTCAGCTGATACTGAAGGCGGCGAAACAAGGGCACGTCTCTATGCCCGCGACCGAGGCGGCATTCCGCGTTAATTCAGATGAACTGGCAACCCATAACGAAGAGGACTTCTCGGCTGTCCTGCGACGTATGGAAGAAGTTGCAGGCATCGCAGCCAGTCACGAGGGTTCGATGACGAGTTGATCGGAAGGGCCAGCAGGCCGGAACCCGATGGTAAGACGCAGGAATAAATTGTGCAATTAGCCAAACCCGACGGACTACTCATCGATTTGACTAACCGTGCGGGCGGGTCAGCCCAGGCAACAGGGGAACGCGTGGAACCGGTTAGGCTCTTCAGCCTGCTGTGGCGGATCACTAGCAAGACAGTTTTCGTGGACTGGTCGCAGCCGTTGACTTCTTGCAGGCCTTTGGACGCCACCTCCACTCATTAGAGAGTCGAACTCGCAACCTTGACAAGACCTGACTACGGATTGGAGTGATCGTGGGGATGCAGACTGGAATTCTACCGTCGATAGCTTCGCGATCGCTATTGCGAGGGGATGTGGCGGCCGACGGCCTTCGATGGCTGCCCGCGGCGCTGGTCTTCGGATCTATTGGTGCGGTTGCTTATGCTGACTCCATCGCCACCTCGGTCTCGTTGGGATTCCTCTATTTCTTGCCGCTAGGGATTAGCGCCATTGTGTGGCGCAGCCAGGTCAGTTATCCACTGGCGGCGGTTTGCGTCTTTCTGCACGACCTTTTCGGCCCTTCGTATCCAAATTCGGCGGCCCGGATTACACACAATCTCAGCGCTCTTGTCGGATTTACTTTTGTCATTTACGTCATCCACAGATACGTGGAACAGAAAGAACAGCTTGATAAGCAAGTGCGGCAGCAGCGCGATCAACTCCTGCACGACGTTGAACTAGCCGCCCGGGTTCAGAGGATGTTTCTGCCAATTAGTCGACCGTCCATCGCCGGACTGGAGATCGCCGGGATGATGCAGCCGGTGAGAGGCGTAGGCGGCGATTACTACGACTACATACCTATCGATGAACACACGATCCAGGTAGTCATCGCTGATGTCGCCGGAAAGGGAGTTTCCGCTGCGCTTCTGATGTCAGCGACGGCGGCTGCGGTGCAACTGGAAGCGACTGATAAACGAGATATGCTGGAGGTCGTGGATCGCTTGAACAACGGGATTCATTCCGTATCTGAAGGCGACCGCTATGTGACACTGCTCCTCGCGAACATTGATGCACGCAGCCACTCCCTTCGCTACGTCAACTGCGGGCACAATCCCGCCCTGCTGTTTCAAGCGAAAACTCACGATGTTGTTCCCATGAACTCTTCCTGCTTCCCGGTCGGAATGTTCGACAGTATGGGCTGTGAAATCAACCGAACCGACCTCGCTGCCGGTGACGTTCTGGTTTTATATACTGACGGCATCACCGAAGCAGAGAATCCACAGGGGGAAGAATTTGGGGTAGAACGTTTGTCAACACTGATTCAAAGCGGTTATATGCTTTCGGCGGACGGACTGATGAACAATATCCTCGAGAGCGCGACCGATTTCTGTCGGGAAACTGGCTTCAACGACGATGTCACTATCCTGGTAGTGAAATGTAACTTTGCTGGAATGTAAGGCATTACAAACGCAAGCCCTTGCTTTTTATTGGCCCGATTGCGTGCAAGATTCTACTGCTGTTCTCAGCCTTATCGTAGTGTCAGTAATCCTGCCTCGCTGTCGAAATGCGGACACCTCCTCTCAGTGAGGTCGGTGTTGCGGCAACAATCGCCTGTTTCCTGTTGCTAATTTCCCCCCGGCACAATTTGGCATGCCAAATGCTTCTTGTCAGGATGGAGAGGTTGTCGTGGAGAAACCTGACACTCGGGCGCGGCTCACCGCCCAGCCACGGTTTCACTAAACGCTCTAGAAATTCGCTCGAACCCGCACAAGGAGAAACATCATGAAGAAACCACTTACGTCTCTGATGAGCGTATTGCTCGTAGTTCTGCCCGTTGTCTCCTCATCCGCTTTCGCAGCGGATCGGGAAAAAGACCAGGATCGATTAGAAAACAGTGGCACCGTACTGAAAGAGATTCTCGACGTTCCCGACGACATCCCCCAGGACCTGCTCGACAAGGCCGATTGTGTGGTTGTCTTTCCGTCCGTTTTGAAAGCTGCATTCATTGTTGGCGGCAGCTATGGGCGGGGTGCGATGTCCTGTCGCAGGGGTGAGGATTTCAGAGGATCGTGGGGCGCACCAACCATGATGGCTCTCGAGGGCGGCAGCTTTGGCTTCCAAATCGGTGGCGAGGCGACAGATTTTGTTCTGCTGGTAATGAATGAGCGGGGTGCAAGCGGAATTCTCACCAGCAAGGTGAAGCTTGGTGCAGACGCATCGGTCGCTGCGGGCCCGGTCGGACGCGATGCCTCGGCAGAAACAGACGCCACCCTGCGTGCGGACATTTTGAGCTATTCGCGCGCCCGGGGCGCGTTTGCAGGTATCGCACTCGAGGGATCGACCGTTCGTCCTGACAACGGCGCCAACGAGAAGATTTACGGACGAAATGTTCCAGCAAAGCAGATCGTGCTGTCTGGAGATGTGGCCGCTCCGGCCGCAGCCAAGAGATTGATTGCGACACTAGATTCCAAGACTCCAAAACATAAGTCCTGACCCGGGGAGAAGCATGTTGGGGTCATAGGGTGCGGTGTCTGGTGTGTAAGGAATTGACGAGGAAACTCAGATTGTGAAATTCAGCCCGCTACTGTTCAAAGCCAGGAGCACCAATTGCGATCACAAGGCTCAAACAAATGGCGTGTCCTCGGTTCGCAGATTCTCATTTGTGTCTACGGTTCAGGGGCGGCATTTGCGGATCCCGCCGCACCCTTAAGCCCGACGAATATTTTCGCTCCTGCATCGACACCAGCCAAATCGATCTTTGGGCTGTCTTTGTTTGTACTGGCAGTCACAGGCGCCATTTTTCTAGTCGTCTTCACCTTACTGCTTTACTCGGTTGTCAAGTTCAGAAAGCGACCAAGTGACGACGGGCGTGAGCCTCCGCAGGTGTATGGGAGCAATCAGGTGGAATTGGCGTGGACTATTATTCCGATTCTCATCGTCGTTGCGTTGTTCATGGCGACAGCGCGGGTGATCGCAATTGTGCAGAAGCAGAAACGACTCGATACTACGATCGAAGTCGTTGCCATCGGACACCAGTTCTGGTGGGAATACCGTTATCCGGCGCTCGGAGTCGTCACTGCGAATGAACTGCATGTGCCGGCTAGTGACGACAATCACCTGGCGCCAACTTTCATCAAGTTGCTGTCGGCGGACACAGACCACAGTTTCTGGGTTCCGCGCCTCGCGGGCAAGACCGATTTGATTCCCAATCACCCGAATAGCATGTGGATTGATCCCCACGAAGCGGGAATTTATCTGGGCCAGTGCGCGCAGTATTGCGGGACACAGCACGCGAAGATGCTGCTGCGCGTCTACGTTCAGCCTCTTGCGGATTTCGATCGCTGGATTCAGGAGCAACGCCAACCGGCCACCGTAAGTAATGCTGCCTCCCAAGGGCAACGAATATTCGAAACCACTGCCTGCATCAACTGTCACACGGTAGCGGGAACCGTGGCCAACGGGCACTTTGGCCCGGACCTCACGCACCTGATGAGCCGGGACACAATCGCAGCAGGCGCGGCAAGTAACACGCCGGAAAACCTCCGGCAATGGATTCTAAATCCCAACGCCATTAAACCCGGCTCGCTGATGCCAGCAATGCAGTTGAGCGATCAGGATCTGGACGCGCTAACCGCTTACCTGGAGACGCTTCGTTAAAGCCATGAGGAGAACCTTCAATGTCGACTGAGTCCATCGCATGGCCGAGTATGGCCGCGGAATCTCGATCATTTGTCGATCAACTCCACGAATGGATAACAACGGTCGATCATAAGCGACTGGGCATCTTATATATCGCCTACGCGTTGTTCTTCCTCGTGGTTGCCGGGATTGAAGCGACAGTAATCCGCATCCAGCTTATCCGTCCACATAATGACTTTGTTTCGCCCCAGGTCTTCAACCGGCTGTTCACCATGCATGGAACCACCATGATTTTCTTCGTGATCATGCCTGTTCTGTTTGGGTTCGCAAATTATCTGATCCCGCTCATGATTGGCGCGCGAGACATGGCTTTCCCGCGTTTGAATGCTTTCAGTTTCTGGATGACTGCGTTCGGCGGCCTGCTGCTCTACTTCAGCGTGGTGGGCGCCAACGGGCTGTATGGAGCGGGTAACGCGCCCGACGTAGGATGGTTCGCCTACGCACCATTGACTTCACGGACGTTTTCGGTTGGCCACAGTACAGACTTTTGGACTCTGGCTCTGCTGGTTTCCGGCTTTGGCAGCATCGGAACGGCGATCAACATTATAGCTACCGTTCTCTGCATGCGCTGCCCCGGAATGACGTTGGCCAAAATGCCATTATTCGCCTGGCTGAACCTCATAATGGCCGGCCTGGTGATCCTCGCCGTCAGTCCGCTGACAGCGGCGCAAATCATGCTGGTTATTGATCGCTACCTTGGCGGACATTTCTTCGACACCCAGGCCGGTGGCTCCGCCGTGATCTGGATGCATTTCTTCTGGGTTTTCGGACATCCCGAAGTTTATGTCCTGGTCTTGCCGGCCTTCGCTTTCGCCTCAGAAATCATTCCGGTGTTTTCTCGCAAGCCCATCTTTGGTTACCCGGTGATGGTGGGCGCCACGATAGCGATCGGGTTCATCAGCATGAGTGTATGGGCGCATCACATGTTTACCGTCGGTATGAGCTCAGCTGCCAATAACTTTTTCGTGATCTCGACCATGGCCATCGCCGTTCCGACCGGCATCAAGATCTTCAACTGGCTGGGAACCATGTGGGGAGGAAAGATTGAGTTCAAGGCGCCGATGCTGTTCTGCATTGCTTTTCTTTTCCAGTTCTTGATCGCCGGTCTCACAGGGATTATGCAGGGTGCGGCCCCCTTCGACTGGCACTTGGGAAATTCATATTTCGTGGTCGCGCATTTTCACTACGTAATAGTCGGCGGCATTCTCTTCTGTCTTTTCGGAGCCTTTTACTACTGGTTCCCCAAAATGACGGGGAAGATGTACAGCGAGACGCTGGGCAGGTTGCATTTCTGGCTTTTCATAATCGGCTTCCATCTGACGTTTGACTTCATGCATATCCCGGGATTGTTGGGCATGCCGCGAAGAATCTACACCTACGAACCGGGACGCGGTTGGGACACCTGGAACCTCATCGTAACCATCGGCGTTTTCTTCCAGGCCGCGGGGATACTGGTCTTCTTGGCAAACCTGGTGTGGTCCTACTACCGTGGCAAGCCTGCTGGAAACGATCCGTGGGATGGGTGGACTCTCGAATGGTCCACGAATTCGCCGCCGCCTGCGTACAACTTCTCCACCATCCCAAGCGTCCGGAGCCGCCGTCCGCTTTGGGACCTTAAACATCCGGACGATCCCGACTGGATTTACGAATAGCGGAGAGAGTGCGATGAGCGCGACCTCAATAACCGTATCTGATCAGAGAACTGACTGGGATCATCCCCCCCGCGGACGCGTGGGAATGTTCGGTCTGATCGCCGCCGAGTCTGCGATTTTCACGATCTTCGTGGTGGCGTACCTCTTCTACGTCGGCAAGAGTCTAACGGGTCCAATGCCGAAAGACGTTCTCAGTGTCCCGATTTTGTACACGATCTGTTTGCTTTCGAGCAGTCTGACGATTCACCTGGCTGCAAAATCGCTTCGCCGCAGTAACGTTCGAAGTTTCGGAATCCTGTGGCTTGCGACCATCGCACTGGGTGCCGCTTTCTTGTATGGGACCGCCACCGAGTGGCACCGCCTGATCTACCAAGAGGGATTAACCATCAGCACGAACCTGTTCGGAACAACTTATTACTCGTTGGTCGGGTTGCACGGATTTCACGTCGTCGTAGGGCTTGCTGCTCTCTCGATGGTTATGGTGTTCACGCTTCTGGGAAAGGTGAGAGCGGAGCACGCTGAACATGTTGAGGTCTTGTCGCTCTACTGGCATTTCGTGGATACGGTGTGGGTTGTCGTCTTCACAGTGGTTTACGTGATTGGGCGATGAAGGAAGGACTGAACAATGGGATCGGAAATACTTAAACTGCCCACAGAGATACAACACCGATTACGGGGCACGATCGAACTGCCCGCTCCGACGGCATGGCCGATCATCCTGGCGTTCGGTCTTACATTGATCTTTGCGGGATTGGTCACCAGCGCTTCAATCAGCATTTTGGGCGCAATCTTGACGATTGCTGGTTGTGTCGGCTGGTTTGGTGACGTGCTGCCGCACGAAAAACACGAATCCGTGCCAGTGCTTGAGACAGCGCCAAGCGTGACCACCAGCCGCCCGAAAGTCGCTCGCGTCGAATGGATGACCGAGGAACTGCATCGAGCGCGGCTGCCGCTTGAGATCTATCCCATTTCGGCCGGTGTCAAAGGTGGATTGGCCGGAAGCGTAGCCATGGCGGTTCTCGCAGTGCTTTATGGAATTATCAGCGGCCACGGCGTCTGGTATCCGATCAATCTTTTGTCGGCGGGATTCTTTCCGGCTCGATCTACGATCGCTCAACTCGCCCTTTTCCATTGGGACGCGTTGATCATTGCTACCATCCTCCACCTGATCTGTTCTGTGCTCGTGGGACTTCTCTATGGTGCAGCGCTTCCGATGTTCCCGCGCCGTCCGATTCTACTTGGAGGTGTGATTGCCCCCGTCCTGTGGTCTGGTCTGATCCACAGCATTCTCGATGCGGTGGATCCCGTGCTCAACCAATGGATTGACTGGCTCTGGTTTGTCATTTCCCAGATCGGATTCGGCATCGTCGCCGGGTTGGTTGTTTCCGGACAAGATCGCGTGCGTACCTGGCAACACCTGCCCTTCGCCGTCCGCGCCGGCATTGAAGCGCCCGGAGCAATTCATCAAAAGAACGGAGACAGTAATCGGCAGTGAAGCATCGAGTTATTCTCGTTACCCTCGTGATCGGTACGATCCTGGCTTGTGCGGCGTGCAGCAGTTCACGCGGCGTACCTGGAGCCGAATCAGAGGTAGTGCCGCCGAGTGAAGTTGTCGACTTCAAACTACTCTATGAACAGAACTGCGCAGGATGCCACGGCGTGGATGGCAAGGGTGGAGCAGCCATCGCACTGGCCAATCCCGTTTTTCTCGCCATTGCCGACAATAACGTAATTCGTCGTATAGCAGCGAACGGAGTGACCGGCACTCCGATGCCCGCCTTTGCGCAGAGCGCAGGTGGAATGCTCACGAACAAACAGATCGACGCGCTAGTAAGCGGGATCCGGTCGTGGGCGAAACCCAACGCTCTCGGCGATCAAACTCCACCGCCTTACACGGCGGCGGCTCCCGGCGATCCGCAACGTGGCGCCGACTCATATCGGACATACTGCTCTTCGTGTCATGGAGTCGACGGTCGCGGTGGAAGCAAAGCGAGCTCGATTGTGAATTCGTCATACCTCGCACTGGTAAGCGATCAACAGCTTCGCACCATCGTGATTGCAGGTCGCCCTGAACTGGGTGCACCCGACTGGCGCGGTGACGTCGAGGGCCGACCCATGTCGGCCCAAGACATTTCTGACGTCGTGGCCTGGCTCGCCAATCAACGGCCAAAGTTCCCCGGCCAGCCGTACCCCATTGCTTCGAACTCGATTAGCGGCGGAGGATCTCGATGAGCGCCGAAAATGGAATATCAAGACGCGCGGCTCTTGTGAAGTTGGGAGTGCTTCTTAACAGCATCGTTGGGATTTTCTTGGCCGTGCCGATCGTGCGCTATCTCCTTTCTCCCGTGATTCGCGAAAGGAAGATCGGTTATGAGTCGTGGCTTTCTCTCGGCGGGCTGGAACAGTTTCCCGCTGGCCAGACTCGTCTCGCCACCTACAAGAATCCCGTCGTCAATTCTTGGGATGGTGAAACCGGAGACGTCGCGTGTTGGGTTCGCAACGTTGACAATCAAACGTACCAGGTCTTTGCCATCAATTGCGCGCACCTTGGATGCCCGGTTCGCTGGTTCGCCCAGTCGAATCTTTTCATGTGTCCCTGCCATGGCGGCGCTTACTACCAGGATGGTTCGCGGGCCTCTGGCCCTCCCGAACGCGGATTATTCCAGTACCACTACAAAATCGAGGATGGAAAACTTCTCATCAAGGCTGGCGAAATGCCGACGCCTGGTCAGCCCGTTGCAAGGAAGGCGATAGGAAAAACGACATGCGCCTGATCCAAAAAGTCGGCGAGTGGTTCGATCTGCGGTTGCAGCTTGGCACACCGATTCGCGAGACTGCCCAGCACCCGGTTCCGCGCGACACTGCCAGCTGGTTCTACGTGTTTGGCAGCGCTGCGCTGACGTGTTTCATGCTCCAGATTGTTACCGGCATATTGCTTGCGCTGATCTACGTACCTTCCGCGGGGGAAGCGTGGAACAGCTTGCAGACGCTCAATCATGGCATCTCTCTCGGTTGGTTCATCCGAGCCTTGCACGGCTGGGGTTCGAATTTCATGGTTGCGATTGTGCTGATCCACATGGTGCAAGTATTCCTCTTCGGAGCCTACAAGTTCCCGAGAGAACTCACGTGGATCGTTGGCGTCTTTCTCTTACTGGTGACGCTCGGCATGGCATTTACCGGCCAGGTTTTGCGCTTTGACCAGGATGCCTACTGGGGATTGGGAATTGGCGCCTCGATCGCAAGCCGCGTTCCAGTGATTGGGCCGTGGGCTGTCAATCTCATGCTTGGCGGCCCGATTATAGCTGGCGCAACGCTTTCGCGATTCTTCGCGCTGCACGTTTTTGTTGTCCCCGGACTCCTGATTGCCTTTGTCGGCGTGCACTTGCTGATGGTGCTGAAACTGGGAATCAACGAGTGGCCCATGCCGGGTCGCATTGTTCGCCGCGCCACGTACTTGCAGGAGTACCACGAACTGACACACAAGGAAGGTGTGCCGTTTGTACCGAACGCGGTGTGGAAGGACATTTTCTTCTCCGGCTTTATTCTTTTTGCGATTGCTGTTTGCGCGGTTCAGTTTGGCCCCTTTGGTCCAAGTGGCCAGCCGGATCCGACGATTATTCAGACCGCGCCACGTCCCGACTTTTTCTTTTTGTGGCTGTACGCTCTACTCTCGTTCTTGCCACCATCGGCCGAGACGCCCATCCTGTTGATTGGTCCTGCCATTGGAATCATTGTGCTGCTGGCGCTTCCCTTTGTTGCAGGCGAAGGTGAGAAGAGTTGGAAGCGCAGGCCAATTGCGGTGCTCACCATTCTTCTAGTCGCAGTGGCCCTCGGCACTCTGACTCACTTAGCTCAGCACGCACCCTGGAGTCCTGTGATGGATGCCTGGAGCAGCCAGCCGATTCCGGCTGAATACCTGCACGGTCGGACGGCATTGGAGCGCCATGGTGCGCTCGTGTTTCAAGTCAAGCAGTGTCACAACTGTCATTCACTGGATGACAAAGGAGGTCAGCGCGGGCCGGCGCTGGACAGTGTTGCTCTGCGCCTCACCGAAGACCAACTTATTCGTCAGGTGATCCAGGGTGGCGGAAATATGCCGGCTTACGGGAAAAACCTTAGTCCGGCAGAAACGACTGCGCTTGTGGCATTTCTGAAAACACTGCATCCGGCAAATCAAAAACCGGCACGCAATGCTTCTCAAGCGTTGGCACTCGGCGCAAGCGAGGTCTCGCCATGATAGGCCTCGCCATGTCTGGGCCCCATGCACACATGCAGTCATGGTCAATCCAGTTCGCCGTCACATCCGCGCTGGTGGTTACGGCATCGGTTTATTTCCGCGGATGGCTTTCGCTTCGAACTGCTTTCCCAAACCTGATCCGCGGCTGGCACCTCGCAGCGTTCATGAGTGGTCTCATCCTGGTGTGGACTGCTATCGGGTCTCCAGTCGCCGCACTCGATCATCAGTCGCTCACGATTCACATGATGAAGCACCTTCTGTTGATGACAGTTGCTGCTCCACTAGTTCTAGCGGGGGCGCCCGCGTTTCCTTTCGTGTGCGGGTTACCGAAGCTCTTCATCACAAAAGATTCTCCCCTTTCGAGTGCGCCTGCACGATGGCTCGAACATTGGCTTAAGAATCCTGTGTGGTGTTGGCTGGCAGGCTCGGCTGCCGTAATTGGCTGGCATCTTCCCGTTGCATTTCAGTTGGGCATGCGTTCCGATTCGGTGCATGACTTGGAGGGCATGTGTTTTTTCGTGGCTGGCCTGTTGTTCTGGTGGCCGATCGTGCAGTCTTCGCCAAGTTCGACGAGGTCCCCGCGGTGGTCCATGGCTTTGTACCTCTTCCTTGCGACGTTACCTTGTGACATTCTTTCCGCATTCCTCGTGTTCTCTAACCGGCTTGTGTACCCCTTTTATCTGTCCACACCTCACCTCTTTAGTCGCACCGCGCTCCAGGACCAGGAGTGTGCAGGCGCACTGATGTGGGTTTGGGTAACGTTCGCATATCTGATTCCTGCGGTCGCCGTCACTGTGCAGATATTATCGCCCCGGCACGTGCAATCTTTGGGACCAATAGGGGTCGGGCGGCAGAGGGTACCAGGAGAGGCGCTGAATGGAGCCGAGTTGCGCTAGGCGTAGCCGCTAGAACTTGTTGATATGCATCCATATCTCCAAACATCACCGCGATAACGGGCACGAGGTTTCCTAGCTCAAGATCTTTACTGCGCGGGAGAATGAACCCCGCAGCGTCGACATGCGGACATTGAGTCCGCTTGTTGACGGCCAGGCCTTCGTTACTTCGCGAATCCTCAGCCGGAGGAACTCACAAAGTTGTGCAACAGAACGTTGAAACGGGTTGTTCTGACTGCGAAGGTTGTTTGGAAATGCAGATGCATTCCTTACATCCGAAAAGGAGGCTCATATGAAGCCCATAATCCGTACAGCAGTTTGCACCGTGCTTTTCCTGGCTGCGCTTGGAACCGCGTCCGCGCAGCAGGTCCAAACCGACTTTGATCATCAAGCTAATTTCTCTCAGTACAAAACCTATTCGTGGCAGGAAATCAAACCACCGGATTCTCTCTGGGATTCCCGAATCAAGAATGCCGTGGATACGCAACTGGCCGCCAAGGGCTGGACTCAGGTGCCCAGCGGTGGCGATGTCGCGATCGTCGCGATCAAGACCACTCAGACCCAGAGATCACTTCAGACGTTCTATGACGGCTTCGGTGGGGGATGGGGTTGGCGAAGATTCGGAGGCGGAGGCTTCGGCGAATCAACGACAACCGAACAGGACTACAAAGAGGGAACCCTGGTTCTCGACATGTACGACACAAAAACCAAGCAGCTGATCTGGCGTGGCAGCGCCGAGGACACGCTGTCCAACAAGGCCGATAAAAACGAAAAGAACCTGGACAAGGGTGTGGCGAAAATGTTCAAAAAGTTCCCACCCGACTCCGCAAAAGGTTAGCGCAAGGCTTCCACACCGAGCGGCACGACAACATTATTTCAGAATCGTAAAAGGAGGAACCATGAAACTGCAGGAAATAAAAGGACACTACCAATTGCTCGCGTTGTTCATCGCTTTGGTTTTTGCTCTAACGACGTATTCGAGCAAAGCAGAGGCGCAGATTGTCGGCAATCTTGAAGTCGACATCCCATTTCAGTTCCACGCGGGGAACAGCCAGCTTCCGCCCGGTAAATACATCATCCACGCGCTGGACAACTCCGATCTGACGATCATGGAAATAAGCAGCGCGGATGGAAAAATGTCTGCTCTCTTCGATGTCCGCGAGGCAGAGGCCAACTCTGCACCGGCGAGGAACGAATTGGTCTTCAACAAATACGGGAATCGCTACTTCCTTGCGAAGCTGTTTGACGAAAGCAACCGGGACGGTAGCGCGGTGGTCGAGTCGCGCTACGAAAAGAGGATCGACAAGGCGACTGCGCAAGCCCAGGAACATGTGCCGGCGCGCCACCAGGGAAGCTAGTACGTGAATACGCTGCCGGCGCACGGTAGAGGCAAGAACTGCTTAGGATGCCATAGAATCAACGCCGGCAGCCGATGTCCGGTCGGACGTGCGGTGCTGTGGCATTTTACCTCTCTGTCTTCGAAACCCACGTGACGCTCCGAGAGGGAAATATGAGCAGCATGAGTCGAAGATCATTTGTAAGCGCCGCCGCTACGGGCGCAGCACTGGCTGCGATAGGAACCGTGAACAGCGCCGAGGGCCAGTTGGTGTACACAAAATCCGACTGGAAGGTTAGCGAGTTCGACCAACTGGCGAAGAACCCGGCACAGGTGAAGCAGTTGTACGACGTTACCAAGATTGCGGAAGGCGGGTTCCTGAACAATATCAAGAACTCACTCAACGGACTTCACTTCGGTTTCGGCATACCGGAAGAACAGATCAAGATTGTTGCCGCGCTACATGGACCCGCGAACATGCTGAACTATGACGATTTCATATGGAACAAGTACCAGATCGGAGAATGGCTGAAGGTCACTGATCCGTCCACGGGCCAGCCAGCGGCGAAGAACTTCTTCTATCCAAGCAAGGCCGGAACATCCCTTCACTACAGCTCCGAGAACCCCGACAGTCCCGAATCGCTGTATCAAGACACGAGCATCCAGGCGCTGCAGCACCGGGGAGTGAAGCTGCTGGCTTGCCATACAGCGACCGAGGAACAGGCGCGGGCGTTGATCGCACACAATAACCTGACGCAGCAACCAGAAGAGATCGTGAAGGACATGCTGGCGCACACGCTGCCGGAAGTGCTGGTTGTGGCGGCGATGGTGGCAGCAATCGCCCTGCTGCAGACCGACGGTCATTACAGCTACATCACGGTGTGAAACGGACCGAGAAGAATACCGTGCCGGTATAGAGGACTAGGAACCAAGTTTCAGGCTGGAAATTACGACGCTTATCAACGGAGTGGATATGCCGGGAAGAGATTTGACACTGACTCGGCGGCGCTTTGTCCAAGGAGTTGCCGCAGCAGGCGTCGCGGCGTTCGTGGGAGGAAACTTCACCCGAGCCGACGCGGAGGCGATTGCTCAAACACCCCCTATTCTGACGGGCAATCACTTCGATTTGGCTATCGAGCCTCATGAAGTTGATTTTACCGGGAAGCGCAGGAAGGCGATCAAGATCAATGGATTGCTGCCGGGTCCCACATTGAAGTGGCGCGAGGGAGACACCGTCACAATCGCGGTGACAAACCATCTTTCTGAGCCCGCCTCTATTCACTGGCACGGTGTTCGTGTTCCTTCGGACATGGATGGCGTACCCGGGTTGAGTTTTGCAGGCATCGCACCGGGCAAGACATTTGTCTATCGAATTCCTGTAGTGCAGAACGGGACGTATTGGTATCACAGTCACTACGGTGGTCAGGAGCAAGTAGGGTTGTACGGCGGTCTCATCATTGAGCCGCGGGACGAAGATCCCATCGCATATGATCGCGACTACGTGGTACTGCTGAACGACTGGACGGACACGGCCCCCTGCACGCTCTACGGCAACCTCAAGAAGCAAAGCGACTATTACAACTTCCACAAGCGGACGGCCGGCACATTTATTTACGACGCAAGAAGTAAGGGCTTCCGCCCCACCGTAGCGGACCGCCTGAGGTGGGGACGCAACGATATGACTCCGGCCGACATCGCCGATGTAAACAGCTCCACCTACATTTACTTGATGAACGGCAACCCCCCTGGGGCGAACTGGACCGCGCTATTCAACGCGGGAGAGCGTGTTCGCCTTCGTTTCGTCAATGGGTCGTCGATGACGATCTTTGACGTGCGCATCCCGGCCCTGCCGATGACTGTTGTGCAGGCCGACGGAAACTGCCTACAGCCAGTGACGGTAGATGAATTCCGAATCGGCGTTGCCGAGACTTACGACATCATCGTTCAGCCGCATGAAAACAAGGCGTACACCGTTTTTGCGCAGCCGGAAGCCCGCGGTCGTTATGCACGCGGTACATTGGCTCCGCGCATGGGCATGACCGCGGAGATTCCACCCATGGATTCATATCCCCTTCGAACGATGGCGGACATGGGGATGGCCGGCATGAAAGGCATAAAGGGGAGCAGCATGTCTTCGGATCAAATGCCGGGAATGAAGGACATGAGCACGAGCGGGATGAAGGATAGCGACACGTCTGCCATGACCGATATGCACATGGCCGAGCCTACAGGACGATTCAGCGACCCGTTGGCCGGAAAAACTCCGTTTCCACAGCCTGGGCCAGGCACGACGCAGCTCATTCCGCCGCTATCACAGATGACGGTTCGCCCAACCCAAACGCTTGAAGGAAAAGTGCCTTTTCGGATTGGGCCCGAAGTGGTCACTGTCATGAAGACGTCTCCCAAGCTGAGCGATCCCGGAGACGGGCTGAATGGAACTGGTCGTCGCGTGCTGACGTATGCCGACCTCCGCGCCCTCTACAAAGGCGTAGATGGTCGGCAGCCGACGCGCGAAATCGTCCTTCACCTCACGGGCAATATGGAGCGCTTCATCTGGGGCTTCGACGGGCGCAAATTTTCCGAAGCTGAGCCCATTCATCTGAAACTCGGTGAACGCGTGCGCTTCGTGCTGATCAACGACACCATGATGGAGCACCCGATTCATCTGCACGGCCTTTGGAGTGAGTTGGAGAATGGCAGCGGCGAGTTTGCTCCATACAAGCACACGCTCATCGTCAAGCCTGCCGAGCGGTTGACTTACCTAGTCAGCGCAGACACACCGGGGCGCTGGGCTTTCCATTGTCACCTGCTCTACCACATGGACGCCGGAATGTTTCGTACGGTAATCGTGTCATGAGATTTGCGTGTGCTCTTCAACTTGTCGTCGCAGGAGTTCTGTTGAGCTTCGCGGTAACGCCCGTGAGCGCCCAAGACGGAGCGCCTCAGGTCAACGCGCCGACTCCGGCCAATCCGCCCGATATGCCAACTCCGGCAGCGAATTGGCCGAAGCCAGTGGAAGATGACCGCGTCTTGACCTATGTGACCTTCGATGAACTGGAAGGTAGAACGAATGGGCCGAACACTAGCTTCCGATGGGATGGCGAAGGCTGGATTGGAACCGACTTCAATAAATTTTGGTTCAAGTCCGAGGGCTTTGTGACAAACGGTGTCGCAAGCGATGGAGACCAGGAATTTCTGTACGACAGGCCGATTCCACATCTGCGATACCTTGATTGGCAGGCCGGTGTGCGCGTCGATATGGATTCCGGTCCAAAGCGAGCATGGGTCGCACTCGGAATTGAGGGACTCTCTCCGTACTTCTTCAATTTTGCACCAACCTTTTATGTTCGCGACGGAGGACACGTCGCGGGCAGGCTCGAAGGCTATTATGACCTGAACCTCACGCAACGCCTGATATTGCAACCTCAAGTCGAAATGAATTTCTACAGCCAGGCAGATCCTGCGCGCGGGATTGGAACCGGCCTATCGGAGCTCGACGGCGGCGTGCGTCTCGGCTATCAGTTTTCGCGCAAGTTCGCTCCCTACGTCGGGTACACCTACACTGGCGCATTTGGGCAAACTGCTACATTCAGCCGTCAGGCCGGTCAGCCAACCGGTGAACATCGGTTTGTGTTTGGGATTTGGCTGTGGCACTGAAGCTATACGGGTTATCCTCGAGAATAAGTGCCCAAACGGGGTTGAATCAGCAAAAGCATATCTCCCTGAGCCGGTTCTGCACAGATTGTCGGCGAACCGGAAGTAATCCAAGCCGCCACCGATCGTCTCAACTGGCGATAAATCGCGATAACGCTCATTGAGGGGTTTTGAGCGCTATATCGCGTGGGTGTTGAAAAGTCCGCGATCGGAATGCCTTTCGGCTGCGATGATTGGTGCGGCCGAGTTCTTTGTTCTCCCCTCAGCTAAGTGGCGGCTTCCATAGCGGGTGTTGCCGGTTGGCTGAGGAAGCGCACCAGCCGCTTGAGGTTCTGCGCAGTCGCCGCTAAGAAGAACTGCTCGCGCACGAACTTCAATCTCCGCAGGCGCACCCGACCCAGCCCGATCTGATTTTTCAGTTCCGCGAATAAGGCCTCCACCTTCTTTCTTTGCCGCTTGCATGGGAAAACTCTGGCGTGTTCGCCAACTCCCGTGCCCGTTGCCGAGCCGATTCGTACCGGTGGATGATAAGGAGAAGAATGCTGTGCCGAACCACTGGGCGTCTGCGGCCTATTTCTCCGCACTCCTCTCATTGGCCGATCGTGTATTGAACTGTTGCACCGTGCTCGTCACTGGATCAGGAATGCCATTAGCCTGGGTTGAGCTCACCTTATAGTAATACCTGGTCTCAGGCTGCAGATCGTTCATGCGCACCCGAAACACCATATGGGGGTGATCTGGGTTGATTCTCGTGGGAGACACTGCCTTCAGGTCAAGGTGATTGGGATCACTGCCGTAGTGCACGATGGCGTAGTGCAGGATGGTGCCGCCCGGATTGCGCGTAGTCCAACTGATAAAGGCGAACGTGTCCGCAACGGATTCCACCATCGGGCTGACGTCGCCCTGGGACGGGCTTGGACCCTCACGCGCGGATGCTAGTCGCGGTAGTAAGAATGATAGGCCCATGGCCATAACGCTGATCGTGATCGTGAGGCGTAATCCATTTGCTCTGGTCATATGCGAATCTCCTGTTTCATGAATAAAAGGAATGAAAGTTGGGGCGAACCAACAGCCGTCCGCCCCACACGGCATTTGCCAAACGAAGCGTTACGGCTTGAAGCCATCGACGAGAGTCTTCAAGAAGGCGACGATGTCGTCTTCTTCCTCCGATGTCAAGCCAAGTTTACCGATCGTCATGTTTTCGTTGTTGGGATCCTCCGGTTCCGGCCAACAGGTCACCTTCTCTTTGGTTCCCTTGGGACAATGCCCAGACATCACGTGATAAGGGTAAACATCACGGGTGTTGTAGAAGTGGACAACCTCCTTCAAGCTCGTGAGATAGCCGTTGTGCATGTAAGCTTTCACGAAGTCTGGACGTGGCACCTGGGCCGCGTTGCGCGCCGTCGAGGTTTGGAATTTGCCCTCGAATTGCGGCAGCAAAACTCCCCAGTTCAAATTGGGAGGAGGGCCATAGTAGCCGTCCAGAAATAATCCCATTCCCTCATCGGTGAATCCGAAGCCCAGTGGATTGCCGGTAAATCCCCACTGGTCCGGAGTGTCCTCCGAATACCAGGGAAGCATTACGTTCTTGGGAAGCCCAAGGTTGTTGTACGTGGTGTCGGTGAACAAAGGCTGAACGCTTGCCGCCTGGCCTGTATCGGTTCCGCCCATTTGGGTACTCGACCTTCCATCCAGGTGGCAAGTATTGCAACTGCCCTTGCCGCGGAACAGGTCATAACCGTTCTTCTCCTGGGTAGTGAGAGTTGCTTTCCCAGCGAGAAAGTAATCGAACTTCGACGTGAAGGAACTGACGCTGTCGGACGACTCATAAGCGGCAATCGCCTGGGCGAACTCGTCGAAGTCTTTGGTAGCGAGAGTACGGTCCGTGGGGCTGAGCTTAAGCGGAGTTGGGTTTCCGCCCAGCACAGCAGCGCCTTTCGGAGTGCTGCATATCTTCGCAACATCGGAAGGCCAGTGAATCTCCAGCGAGCCCACGCCGAAGACCTTCTCAAAGAAGAATTTGTAGTTGCTGAGAGAGAGCTTCCACACAACGCAAGCAGGATCGGGGTTGGCCATTTCTTCGGGATCCGAGGGCGGATCTTGTGCCTGCTCAGCTGCGGAATTCTGCAATCTGTATCCGGTAGCGCGGCCGTCCCAGAAGTTCCCTCCGTAGAAATCGGCCTGGCTTAGGTTGTAATGGAGAGGCGGAAAGTAAGTTGCGTAACTGTAACCCTGCGGGTTCCGCTTCGCGATCCGGTAATTCGGATAAGCTCCGTGTACGGTGATGGGAACCGATCCGATGCTCGATCCTCCCGTGAATACGCTCAAGATCGAAACCCCGTTTGCATAACCCGCCATTGGGTCATGGCAATAGCTGCAGGCGATGTTCTTGTTCACCGACAGGTTGGGGTCGAAGATCTCAAGCTCGCCCAGAGTCTCGACTTGGTGGTATGGATCCAGTTTCCCTGACTTCGCCGCTTTCAGAGCCTGGGCTTCGAGCATGGCCTCTTCAGCGACAATCCTCGCTACGTCTGGATCATTTGCAAGGATGCATTGAAGGTTAAGTCTGTGGCCTGACAGAATGCATTTTGCATCGGACGGTGGAATCTGGAAGCCAGCTGGAAGTGGAAAATCAACTATTGGCGGTGGCGGAATAGCCTGTGCTGACAGACTTTGGGCTACCGTCAGAATGGCGAGCGCAGTTAAGCCCGCTGTCGAAAGCAATGAGAATGTTTCGGAAAGTTTCATGCGACTCATTCTTCCTCCTTAAAACCTTCATATCCGCGGTGTTTCGCGGTGCTCAGCTAACTAGCAAGCCAAGTACCACGGCTTTAACACAGGGCGATGGAGTCACGGCTCTGAACATTTAGGCCGGGAAGAGGGCGATCCGCGTAACGCCTAGGTGCGTCCGCAAAATCAGGATCACCTGGAGAACACTTTGCGGGAAGTGGCAAATAGCTTGGTGTCGCTACCCACACCCGAGGAAGAGAAAACGCGATAGTTTTATTCGAAACATCAGGCGGGCACAATACGGTATTTACCCGATAACAGAAACGTTAATTAACGCGAACGTTAATGGTAGATGCGAGAAACACCGGGTTTTCGCCAGGAACACGGGTTGGGGAAGTTATCGAATTCATAAACCAATTCGATAATTCATTCAGCGCACAAGAATTCCGTAAATGCTTGTCCCTACCATCGTCAAGATCAGCGCTGTAACGATGACTGTTGCGACACAACTAATGACTTGGATTGCGGCGACAGCTCTATCTGCGATTCTCGTATCCACAAAGTTCATCTCCCATTGACCGCGAAGCATTTTTGAGGCCATCGGGACTGATCGGGTATTCACTGGAGTTGGCGCTCATGGAGCGAGAGAGGTCAGTCGGTGGGTGACCCTTCATTGACAGGGGCGTCGAAATACTGACGTCCGCTGACAAATCGGGGACGGCTCGAGCAACAATGACGAAACGCGCATTTAAGTGCGGAAGCCGATAAAGCGGTTCGTCGGCTTACTACGGACTCCAAAGGCAGGTGTTCATCTGATAGCGGCGGTTCCACGACTCTTCTGGCTCCCCGTTGTAGCCGCTCGAGCATCGACACTTACTGTCATGTTGCGGAAGTCGAGCGTGTAACTGGAGAACAGGCCGACGGCGCTTTGTCCCAAATTGCCGGAGAATTCCGCGGGCACTCCGGTCGGTTCAGTCAGCACGCAGACATCGTGCAGTTCGACACCTCTGCCCCCGATGTTAAGAGTCACGTCGGGCAGGATGTAAGAACGTATAATTGTCGAACCGCCCGCCCCTATGAGTTCCAACTCGCGCGGCTCTTGCGCACCGAACTCGTGTTTGTGTGCTTCGTAATACTCTCTTGATAAGAATGTTCCGGTTGCGCCCGTATCTAACGTCAGCAGGTGTTGTTTGCCTCCGATTTCTGTTTCAACCAGCACAGTGAATCCGTCGAGGTAAAGCTTTGCGGGAACTGATTGTGCGTGGGAAAGGCGCTCGTGGACAGCAAATCGCCCATCTGCGTGAAATGTGATCTTTCCCAGCGATTGCAAAACCGGAAATCCGATGCTGCCACGAATTTGATAGGGCAGTTGCGGAAAGGATAGGTCATAGTCTTCGAAGACCAAGACCGGCAGGTTGCGTATTGTGGCGCGACCTATTTGAAGTTTGGGCACTATTGCCGTGTGAACCCGCACAGAGAATCCGCCGCTGCCTTGCGCAGTCGAGGTACCCGCTGACAATGTTAGACCTAGTTGCATTGCTACGGTTCGTGTGACTGCAGAAAGATTAGCTCCGGTATCAAGGATCCAATGGTCGGAGAAATTTGGTGCTCGAACCGGTACCTCAAGCAGTCCGGAAGCAGTGCGATTTTCATCGAGCGTGAAAGGACCAGCGATAGTGGTACTTTGTGCTGGCGCCTGTCGCAGCAAACCCCAGCGTTCGGCCTCCAGCCCTGCTTGACATCCGGTATCGTCTTCTTTGGATTCTTTGTAGCCGGGCAGGTGGCTGAGCAGCGCGTAGGTGTCCGCCGCATCAGCATATCGGAAGCTTTTTGCATAATCGTCAGCCAGGCTGCAGAGGGCTAGTTCTGCTCGATCTACAGGCCCCCCGGTAAGCGTGTGCGTTAATGGCTCCAAAAGACGAATGGATTCCGGAACCTGATTTCTGCGATTGGCCAATATTCCTTCAAAAAGATTTCGGTCGGACGGAGGAAGGCTTTGGGCGTCGTCTAACTGACGCACGAACTCGATGTATTGCTTCTGTCGAACCAGAGACGCGAGATCGTCGGCCACTCCGTCAGAGCGTTCCAAGCCTAATGTTAGAAGTGGGCAGAGAGTGACCACCACGGCAGCAAAAATAGCGCGGCGAAGGAGAGCGCGAGTCGATGAGTTCGAAGCGATCATGAAAACAACCCCGAACTCTCAGAGTATTGCCACCACTGCGCGAAGAATGATCTAACCGACATTGCTTGCCAACTGGAAAGAGATAAGAGAAACCTTCGCCACTTCTTTGAACAGGCTTCGAGCGAAGGAGGTCGCAAATTTCATTTAACAGCAAGGGAGATGTATCGAACGTAAAGAGTTAGAAAGAGTTTGTAATCTTTTGTCTCGTAGCTATGGACATACGGCCACCTTCTCCGTCGCTAGCCACGGTTCGTAACCAGGAGCGGTGGAGTCGGGAGCTTGGAGCCGGTAGCGCGATTTCCCCCGGCTTTGGCGCGTCGGTCTGTGGCAACTTTGGCGGTGAGCAAGAGAGCTGCCAAGCTTGCGAGGATTATTACGATCGCTTTCCAACCCCCTAGGATCGGATCGTTCTTCATGATGGTGAGTGCGAAGAAGACACATAACAGATGCACGCAGAATACCGGGAGCGAGGCCTGGCCGAGCATCACCAGGGGGCGGATCGCAAGAGGCCTCAGAGCCGATCGAAATCTGATTGCCAGGACTGCGACCGCAGTGAAATCGATTAGCCGGCCGACTCCAAAATCCCACTTATCGAGGAGCAAGCCGAACTTCCCGAATGCGAGGACGCCGTGTAGTTGCGCGTAGCGCAGCACCAGGAAAAAAATCGCCACTATCGCCGCCGGAATCGTCATTCGCTTTACCCAGTCGAAATGCAAGTCGCCCCTAGCCCAACGCACACCCAGCCAGACGCCGACTAACCACCACAGTTGCCATGCCCACAGATCGAACGCGCCCATCTCGTTCAACGGGATGTGCATGCCGAAAATGCGACTCTGCACGTGATATACGAAGCTCCGTAATCCGAATTGTGCCAGCAGCCAAAGCGTGAAGCCTCCAGTGAGGGGATACTTCCATCCAAATCGCTCCCCCAGCACAACTGCGAAAGGAGTTAGGGCCATGAGGATGATATAAATCGGCAGGATATCCAGCAGCGGCGGCCGGTAGATCATCAACGCCGCGTCGATAAAAGCGCGCGTGTGACTCGCGGAAAAGTAAAAGTCGAGAAGATTATGTACCGCAGGTCTGTTACCGTGCGCGGCAATCGGGGCTTCTATCACGAAGGCAAACGCCAGCAGCAACAATTGATACCCGTATAGTTTTCCTGTTCGCGTCCATAACTTCCGCGACATCGCGCCGTAGCCATCGCGCTCGGCGATGCGGAAATAAATGCGGCCCGTAAACAGGGCGGAAAGAAAGATGAACCCTTCGGTTGCGGCGAAAAACCCAAACGGCTGATTGACGTATGTGCTCAGGATTGTCGGCAAATGCGTGCATGTGATCCACACCAGCATCAGGCCGCGAAGGGCATCGAGTTCTTCTATTCGCTGTGGCATCGGTTTCCCGTGATCACTTGTTCGCAAACCGCGCAAGGTCTCCGCTGAACTTCTGCAAGCCATGCGACTCTACGTATTGCAAGGCTTTCGGGTCTTGTTTCAAGTAGGCATCCCAGAACGCAAGCGTTTCGAGTTTCGCGCATTGGAATACCTCAACACGATGGCCTCCGCCCGGCACAAGACCGGCGAATCCCATATGCGTTCCACCTTCGAGTTCAACCTCGTATTTGTTGCCCGCGGGCCCCTTGGCGAATGCCTCACTTCGCCAGACCGGCTCCTGGCCGAATGGGCCGAAATCGCGCGAACCGTACATAAGCAGCATGGGCACATGAACCTCATCCCACGAGTGCGCGCTCAGCCCCAGAATTCCTTCTCCTTGAGGCGATAACAGCACAACGGCTGAGACCCGCTTATCTGCAAAACTCTGCGGCGCTGATTTTCCTGGCAGAAGGATCGTCGTGCCCCCAATTAGACCAGCCGTATAAGCGCCAAACGAGTGTCCACCCACCCCGAGATGACGCAGATCGAGTTTGCCCACAAGTTGCGGAGCAAAGGTTTCGACATGCGCAAGCGAATCGATGATGAAGGAAACATCCTCCGGGCGGTTCTCCCATGCGTGGGGGTCGCTGATCGCCTGGCGCAAAGTACCGCGGAAGCCGGAATCGGCAACAGAGTCGGCGTGAGAAGGATGAATGCTTACATATCCGTAGCTGGCCCAGTATTGGCCTAGCCCCGAGTAATTATCTTTCGATGCCAATGCACCGTGCGAGAAGATGATGACCGGAAACCGCCCTACGCCAGCGGGATAATAGATTTTGATTGGGATGTTCTTATTGCGTGCTGGATCGTGTAACGCAACATTCTCGACCGTAAGGACCTTGTACGGCCCTGGAACGGGGCTGTATTCGCACCAGCCAGCGCACGACCACAGGCAAACTAAACTAACCGCAATTGCGGCCCAACATTGCTGCCCGCGACTCACAGCTAAGATTCCTCCAAACTGCTCGCAAGTATTTCGCCACAAGGTTAGATGTTGATCGCAGCCTTCAGGGTGTTCTATGTCACTTACGAAAACACGAGGACCAATTGACCAGGTTTCTTCCCACTGTCAGAGCAAGTCCGGTTCCACTCGCAGGAGGAATCGATGTGAACTAATCGGCGGCACTGTGGCTGGGTATGAATGACGCCTCACCGTTGTTTCGATGGCACCGAGGCGAGTAGTGACAACCGGTTGACACGGTCCGTCCGGGTGCGGTCAAGGTCGCTCCAAATAGTGCGTTGGTTCGAGGATGAGCAAGTCCCGCATCCAAAGTAAGAAAGCCGCGACCAAATCTGATGCGGAGAGCCGCGCTTATGTTCACACGGAATCTGTCGTTCTATTGGGATTTCGACAATCGAGGGTAGAAAAAGGCGAGTCTCGCGCTCACCTACTCTGAACTGGGGCCTCTGTTCCCGGTCGTCGCCACGTCTCTGACGCGAAGGCTCTTCGTTTTGACCCTTCTCCATGAGGACACCCGTCGATTACTTCGGGCTAACTTAAGCTGCGCCCCCGCTTCCCGGGAGTACTTCAGCAACAGGATCTCGGGTGTCTTTTTTATTTCACCCTTCAACTGGAGCCGTGAATCGGTTGAGCGAAAACCGAGCTCACTCCGGGTCTCCTGGCTCGTGCTCGACACGCTGATTGAATATTTGCCCCTCTTCGCAGGCAGCAACTCGACTCGATACGTGCCGCTGATTGGGCCGCAGATCTGGATGTGCCCCGCACAGTGCCTGCGCTCACTCGTATCTACATTCTCATCGCAATCGAAAAATCCCTGGGCGAGCGGCAGTTCCTGCCATCCTTTGTCGCTCCGCAGGTCGTATCCAATTCTCCGCCCACGGGGATCGGTAATCCGCAATCCAACGCTCGGCGGCCCAACTTCTCCACTTTTGTAAGTCAGGCTAATCTGCCCCATCGAATAGCATGCTTGCTGATCTGCGGGATCCACTTCATCGCGAATCTCGCGACCGTCGATGCGCCCCGGAAACGGTTTCTCCACTGCCAGCGTCGCTGAAGTACCGGACGCTTCCAAAGCCAGAACAAAAGTTGCCAACGCCGACGCGAGAAATCTGAGCTTCATAAAAAACCTTCCGGTGCTCCTTCCCGAATGAGTCAATACCCTCGAGGCCCGCAATGGATGCCGCGAAGTGCTTCCACCGCCATCGTAGATGCGCCCGAACCCAATGGCCATCCTGGAGGTGAGGTAAACGACACCAAAGTCACCGGGCACAGCTTCGTGCCCAAGACGTACCAGTCTAAAAAATGGATTATTTGCACTAGCGTATCGCACAAATCCGCGTTTTCAGGAAATAGCTGGTGGCACCCCATCAAGGAAAGCCTTCAGGCGGTAGAACAATTAAAAGATACTGCTGCTTAGGAGTTGGCCCGGATTCATTCTCAACCATGCCACACTTTTGGAGGGATTGCATTCGAACTCGGCGATTGCTCGGCGGATCGTTGCGATGGGACGGGCGCGAACGCCCGTCCGCCATTGCATCAAGCGTGCTCCAACTCCAATTGGAGCAGAGCCTTTTTTCTATCCATGCCCCAGCGATAACCTCCCATGTCTCCACTCTTCCTGACAACGCGATGGCAAGGAATCGCGATTGCTACGGGATTGGCCGCGCAGGCTCTGGCGACGGCTCGTGTTGCCGCCGGTTGACCGATGGCTTTCGCTACGGCCGCATAAGAGCGCGTGGCTCCAAAGGGAATCGATTGCAAATGTGCCCACACGCGCCGTTGAAACGCGGTCGCCTGAATGTCGAGGGGAAGAGCGGAATTCAAGCGCTGGCCATGCATCTGGCGAAGCAAATCTTTTTTCCATGACTCCATCGCCACGTCGTCGCGCCGGCGGTTGGCGAAGGGGAATTCGTGTCTCAGCCCTTGCTCCAGTTCTTCATCCGAGTTGGCGAACTGGATGGCGCAGATTCCCTTGTCGGTGGCTGCGATTAACATTCGTCCCAAGGGAGAGTCGGCGAAGGTGTATCGGATGGGCGCAGCAATCGCACCGCGGCGATATTTATCCGGCGTCATGCCGAGTTGCGACGCAGTTCGCTCGTAAAGACGGCTGCTGGAACTGTAACCCGCGTCGTACATCGATCGAGTTACCGAATGTCCGGCGCGAAGATTGTCCTTGAGTTGGTTCATGCGGCAGGAGTCAGCATAGGCTCGCGGCGTAATTCCGAGCACGCTTTTGAAGGTTCTTTGTAGATGGAACGGGCTCTGGTGAAATTCTGATCCGAGACGCGCCAAGGTGAGCGGTTCGTCCAGGTGCTGCTCGATGTAGCGGCACATCGCCTTCACCATTTCAGCGGTGCCGTTGCCGCCCGTCGCTTTGGGCCGGCAGCGCAAGCACGCGCGGTAGCCTGCCTTCTCCGCCTGGTCGGGCTTGCGGAAAAACGTAACATTCTCGCGCCGGGGACGCCGGGCGGGGCAGGATGGCCGGCAATACACGCCGGTCGAAGACACAGCAAAAACAAAGCTTCCGTCCTGGCTGGAATCGCGGGCGACAACTGCCTGCCAGTACAGGCTTTGATTGTTTTCGTCGTTGCGGGGCTGATTGCTTCCGGCCATCTCGGTCGCTTCCGTCAAGTTGAGTATCGCATTGGTAGTCATAATGTTGAAAGCTTAGGCCCGCAACGTCAGGCGGACCATCCGGTTCTTGCGGTCAAAGCAAGATTGTTAGGAGATGCAGAGCCAGTGGCACTGGATTCCGACGAAGACTAAAGTTCAGTTCGAAACACTAATCCGACGTCCGTGCTTGGGAGCGGGCCAGTTTTAGTAGGTTGAGACATCAATCGGATTTACGGGATAACCTCGAACACAGATCCCCAGGTATTCTGGAGATTCCCTTCGGTCGTGCCGTATAGATTACCGAATGGATCCCGGACCAATGTTGCCTCTGGAAAGGCTCCGTCCGATCCATTGGTGAAGTCGTAGAGTGCGGTCTCCTTGCCAGCTTTGTCCAGCTTAAACACAGTACCGCAGCCATCCCCACCATTACACGAGAGCTGTCCTCCCAAAGAGGTAGTGCCATAGAAGTTGCCAGCCGGATCCCGCACCAAGCCGCCAGCGGGGAGACCGCCGTCGGTCCCAAGCTTGAACTTGTAGAGCACAGTTTCCTTTCCGGTCTTATCTAACTTGAACACGGTGCCGCAGCCGATCCCGCCGCCACCGCAAGAAAGATCTCCACCCCACTGAGTGGTTCCGTAGAGATTGCCGGCTCGGTCGCGGATCAGGGAACCCCGCATCGGCGTCGCTCCGTCACCAAGTGTGAACGTATGGAGTACAGTCTCCTTGCCGGCTTGATTGAGTTTAAATACAGTTCCGCAGCCGCCATTGCATGTCGCGGAACCGCCGGCGGTTGTTGTGCCGTAGAGGTTGCCGGCCTCATCCCTTACCACGCCTGCTAATGGATCTGCTCCGTCAGTTCCGTGAAAGCGGTGTAGCACGGTCAGCTTGCCGGCCTTCGACAGCTTGAACACGACGCCGCAACCGTTCATTTCTCCCACTCGACAAGACAAGTCACCGCCGGTATATGTCGTTCCGTAGAGATTCCCATTCGAGTCGAGAATCAGACTCGCCATGGGATCTCCGCCATCTCTACCACCAGTAAAGCTGTAGAGGACTGTCTCTTTGCCGGTTGTACCCAGTCTGAATATGGCTCCATTATTTGATGTGCCGCCAAGAAAGGTTGTCCCGTACAGGTTGCCCTTTTGATCCCTGACCAGACCAGCCGAAGGGAAAGCCGCGTCGGGGCTATTTTCAAAATCGTACAATACGGTTTCTTTGCCGTGCGTATCTATCTTGAAAATCGTTCCACAGCCTTGTGGCGGGTTACAGTTGGAGGAATTGATATCGCCTCCCTCCTCGGTTGTGCCATACAGGTTTCCGGCTGGGTCGCGGACTAAAGTTGTATTGGCGACGCCGCCGTCAGTTCCGTTTGTAAAGTCATAGAGTACCTTGAAGGTCTGGGCTTTAACGGGCGGTGCGACGCTCAGCAGCACGAGCACGATAGCGAGCACGAGAAGCCGGTTTACGGCTTGGCTGCGCCACACGGGCGTCTCTTCGCAATCCGGCTGTAGAATATTAGGCATACAGTTTTGCTCCGGGAAAAGGGCTGCATTGGTGAAACGCGACACTTTAGATCGCGCGAAAGCCGCGCTGGTTGCCTTCAGACGGCCTGGTCAAGGCAGAATGGCGACGAGCCATGGCCCGGAGTTTCGGCATTTGGCAGGGGCGAGACGATAAGGTCTTCGAGTTTACGAAATGGAAATCATTGCAGCGCACGCCACCCGCCATATCACCCTGTGTGCCGCGCAGCCCGCGACGGAATGGCAGGCCGCAAATCCAATTGTCTTTTGCACTGACTGGCAAGGGAAGAATGCCGATCCCAAACGCGAAACCCAGGTGCGGGTGCTGTGGTCGGCACAGCGCCTGTATTTGAGATTTGAGTGTCGCTACCGCGAACTGTTCACGTTCGAGGACTCCGATCCCAATGGACGCCGCGACCATCTATGGGACCGGGATGTAGCCGAGGCGTTTCTGCAGCCCGATCCTTCGCGTGAACGCTTCTACAAGGAATTTGAAGTCAGTCCGAATGGGATGTGGGTGGATCTCGACATTTTTCCCGGCGGATTAGCGGACCTGAAAAGCAGTTTGCAGCGCTCGGTCGCGGTGGGTGATAAATCGCGCACGTGGGTCGCCGAGTTGGCGATCCCCATGAAGTCCCTGACTACGAACTTTGATCCATCCGCGATTTGGCGGGCGAACTTTTATCGAGTCGAAGGCACGAGAGAACCGCGAGCTTATTTGGCCTGGCAGCCCACGAGCACTCCCCAGCCGAATTTTCATGTCCCTGAGGCATTCGGCAGATTGCGGTTTGCCGCAGCGTCCGCACCCTGATTCTTCGCCAGTTGCGCGATTCCTCATACCACCGTAAAGTTATGCACGACTTGGTTTGAAACCAATGGAGGGATCGTGCGACGCAAACGTGTTTACACAATAGTTTTTTCAGTCTGTCTCCTGGCTTCTCTGTTGCTTTCAGCTACGGAGTCGAGTCCCGGCGTGCTCGGCGTGGAAGATCTCAAGCGCGTCGTGCCGGCGAGCTATTTCTTTCGTGGTCAGAGTGCATCGGTGCAGCTTCGGAATACGGCGGGATTCCGCGCATCGGACGGTAAGTTGGTGCTGGCAGGTTTGGTGGACACGTCCGGTTATTCAAGCGATGTGGCGGAAAAGTATCAGGGGTTCCTGATTACGGAGATAAAACTCAGCATTGAAGGATCGGATTTGCCGCCAGGACAATATGGTTTTGGATTCAGCAAGCAGGATAAGTTCACGGTGATGGATGTAGGAAACAACGACCTGCTCAGCGTGCCTGCTCGCGTCGACCAGAACCTGCAGCGCGCCGTCCCTTTGAAGATCGTCGTCGACCAAGGCTCGTACCGGCTCTATGCCGGCAAAAAATGGGTCGGCCTTAAGCCACAATAGTCCCGCTTTGCGCAGAAGTAAGACTTAATCCGACAAGGGCTGCAGCAATCCGA
The DNA here is from genome assembly GCA_035567135.1 of Terriglobales bacterium. GTDB lineage: Bacteria > Acidobacteriota > Terriglobia > Terriglobales > Acidobacteriaceae > JABDBE01. Next base: position 15,113 of record DATMQI010000245.1, on the reverse strand, counting down.
ATACTTGAGCGACGCCCGAGCGCTTACGTAATTCAGCCAGCAATGCGTGCGCGGCATTCTCGTAGGTCTTGGTTGGATCCGACGGATCGGCCCACACGGCGTCGTACACGATCTGGGCGGCTTCCTTCAAATCCATGTGCATGGCCGCTTCCAACACATCTACGCGTTCCTGGAGGTGGTCGTAGCAGCCTTGGCAAATGGCTGCGGGTTCGGGTCCGCTGAGATGTTCTTCTTCGAGGACGCAACGCATGCTCGGGTTCCCATTGACCGGCAACTGGGAGGCGAAAACCTGGCTCTTGAATTCGCGCAAGAAACGTTCGCGCTCTTCTTCCAGCGCGATGGGATCAGGGCACAATTCGGCAGCGGACACCGTGGAACGCGCGGGTACTGCCGTCGGCGAAACGCGCTCCCCTCCTTTGCACACCGGGCACGCTTTCAGATCAGCCGCGTAGTAGGTTTTGCAATTTGCACAAGGCATGCCGTAACCGGCTATCTTGGGAACGATCTGAGGTTGCGCGGTTGGGGGATTAACTTTTGCGGCTCGCTCCGTGGTTTGAATGTCGCCATTAGAGGGGAGAACTGCCGGGGAGAGTGGTTTCTTTATTCCGACCGGCGGTGTGGGTGACGAATTCATATGAAGACTCCATGCGGCTCAAAGTCCGCGCAAAAACTTAAGACTCCGCAATTCTAGGACGGTCAGCCCTACCTTTCGACAGCACGGAAGGTCATGTCTGAATAGTCGTCCGATCCCTACATGCAGTTGCTCAGCCAAACAGGAACACATGGAATCAGCAACTTAGGATTAAAAGCCAGTCTTTTTTCGCGACAATCGGTTTGCCTTACCTTCAAACTGAGACTGGATCCACTTTGCTCTAACGACTGTCTACTCTGGCGGCGCCGCATCCTGCGGGTTTCGGCGGCTCAAGAAAAATTAGTCGAGGTTGACGGGAGAATCCGGGTTGAGTAAGGTTAAAGAGAGCAGGTGTGTCTGCGGGAGGGTCTTTTATGTTTGAAGGTCTTTTTCAACCCATGCATCTTTTGGTGATCTTTTTTATTGCGCTGCTAGTGTTCGGCCCGAAGAAACTTCCAGAGCTCGGTAAAGGCATTGGAGAGGGCATTCGCGCCTTGAAAGAGGGAATGAAGGACGCGACTTCGGAGCCAGCGAAAAGTCCTGAAGTGAAGAGTACTGAAATCAAGAGTTAGTTCGTCGGGACGCTCGTAGTGTCCTCGTCTAACTATCCATTCCTATTTTCTGTCGACGCAGAAAGTCTTCCCGACGACGAATATTCCATCCATCGAGCTGTGATAATTCTCACGTCCTCGAAGCAGATCGTCCTTTCTTTCGCTTGCTGAAGCAGCGGAATGCGAGCTGCCGCGCGATGCTTTGATGGGCGAAGCTTAGGAGGCCAGTTGTGCCCACGGATCACGGTGTAATCTTTTGCAGACTTCCGCCGATAAATAAACAGTGACCGCCCCATCTTCTGCACTCAACCCCGGCGAAGGTAAACCGGCGCCCAAACCTGGTACCCAATTTGTCGCCCGCCAACCCATTCTGACGGCGGACGAAAAAGTCTTTGGTTACGAACTCTTGTTTCGTAATGGCGTCGAAGATTTTTTTAGCTGCTCTGACCTGGATGCGGCTTCGCGCAGTACCTTGAACACATCCATGCTGCTTGGCCTCGATGTCCTCTGTGACGGGCGGCGAGCTTTTATCAACTGCACCCGCGACATTCTGCTGAAGGAATATATCACTTTGCTACCCTCAGGCCAGGCCGTCGTCGAAATTCTGGAGACCGTCCCCGCGGATGATCTGGTGATGGCAGCATGTCAGCGGCTGAAAGCGGCCGGATACATGATTGCGCTCGACGACTTCGCGGTGAGCGACCCGCGCGAAACCCTGACCGATTTTGCCGACATCATCAAAGTGGATCTTAGAGCCACCTCAGCCGCGGACGCCGCCGCTATGGTGAAACGTTATGGACCCTGGCGCTGCCGCATGCTGGCCGAAAAGGTGGAGACGCGCGAGGAGTTCGCCATCGCCAAGAAAGCGGGGTTCGTCTATTTCCAGGGGTATTTCTTCCGCCGGCCGGAAATACTCACCGCCCACGAGATCCCCGCCAACCGAGTCAACTATCTGCGCATGCTGACGGAGGTCTCGAAGCCCGAGTTGGATGTGCGCGCAATTGAGAATGTGGTGAAAGGCGAGGCCTCGCTGTGCTACCGCCTGCTGCGCTACTTGAACTCCGCCGCCTTCGGATTCGCCAATGAAATTCATTCGGTGCGGCATGCGTTGGCAATTTTGGGCGAGCGGGAAGTCCGCCGCTGGATTCGCTTGGTTGCCACACTCGGCGCCGGACAGGGAAAGAGCAACGACCTGGTGCTCTCTGCGCTGGTTCGCGCCCGCTTCTGCGAACTGCTTTCACCTAAAATTCCGCACGGTGACTCTGACTTGTTCCTGATGGGACTGCTCTCACTAATGGATACGATTCTTGAAATTCCCATGTCCCAGGTGCTCGACAACGTTCCCATCGATCAGGAAACCAAGTCAGTGCTGCTCGGCGGAGCCAGCCGCCTGCGGACGTTCTATCAACTTATGTTGGCGCAAGAATCGGGGGAGTGGAAGACTGCGAGCGAACTTACCAACCAGCTGCACCTCAAGGAAAGCGACGTTGCGGAGTCTTACTGGCATGCGATGCAATGGGCAAGGGAAGTGAGCGGGGGAAGTTAAGCCACTTCGAGTCGTTGGTCGTTGGCTCCGCGAAACTACCAACAACCAACGACCATCGACGGGTTTCTCTATTGCCTAGGCCGATTTCGGCATCTGGCCAAATGCCTTTTCCTGTTCCTTTGCCATTTCCTCGGGAGACATATCGCGGGTGTGAGTTGCCAGCGACCATCTGTGTCCGAATGGATCCTGCAGTTGGCCATAGCGGTCGCCCCAGAACATATCCATTACCGGCATCTTCACCGTCCCGCCAGCCGAGACCGCGCGCTCGAATGCGGCGTCCACGTTCTCGATGTAAATGTGGAGAACGTCGCCGCCGCAACTCGTGGAGTCTCCCGCGGACGCGGATGCTCCGCCATACTCTGGAAACTCATCAGCCAACATCACAATAGAATCTCCTATTTTGATCGCCGCATGCATCACCTTGCCGCCAGGGGCCGGCATGACATGAAGAACCTCGGCACCGAATGCGTTCTTGTAAAACTCTATAGCGCGATTCGCATCGCGAACCGTCAGATGGGGTGTAACCGTGTGGAATCCCTCAGGTACGGCTTTCACTTGGTTGGTCATAACGCCTCCTCAGGCAGAAGAGTGTAGACCAAACAATGTTAAAAGTTGTTAAAAAATCGCTGAATAGTTTTACTAGAGCGTTAAGCTGCCTTTTCCGTGCCGTTAGAGCCGGGGACTCCGACTAAATCCTGTCGCAGCCGCTCCATCTGTGCCGATGCTTCCTGTATCAGCTCAGCGTATTCGTGGCCCTGTCGCGGCAAGAATCCTCCGTAGTTCTGTAATAGCAGACGGGCATTTGCCTCGATGGCCGAGGTCTTAAAGCGGGCTTGGTTGGAAAGAGCAGACGTTAGTTTTCCCAGTTGGAAATCGCGCACGGCTAGCTCTTGGCGGCTCCGGACAGATTCCTGTTCAAGCACCCGTCCGTGGTAGCGCATGAGTCCAAACAGACAGCCGGTCAATAGCAGCAGACATAAATTGGCAATAATGGTGTCTTTCAAAGCTTTGCTTAAGCTAGCCTTCCTCACTCGGTCGAATCTCGCATAATTGTCAGTCTCCGCCACAGACAGCGAGGACAGAAGCTCGCGAGCTTTACTCATGTACTCCATACCTTCATTCGAATTCACCAGCACGAATGCACGACGGCGATATCCCTTTTGGCGCAAAGTAATAGAGCGCTCCATCTCGGCTTGCTTCGCGTTAGCCAGCGACTCCAGTTCCGACTCCAGGGATTCTTCGCGCTCCGTTCGACTTGCAAGGCCCGCACGAAGGCCAGCAAAATCGGCGGTGATCTTGCCCTTGGCGTCGGTGTAAGGCTGCAGGTACGAAGTGTCACCGGTTAAAAGGTAGCCACGCTGACCTGTTTCCATATCGGTGAGGTCTTTTAGGACAGCGGAGATGTTCGCCTGGATCACGGTGCTTTCCAGCGTGAGCGCGGCAATCTTCTGCGTTTCTTTTAGATGGTTGACAGCCAGATACGCATTCCATGCCATGAAAGCCAGTAGCGCGGAGGCCCCAACTTGCAGCGCAGCTTTTCGAATCGTCTTCATTGTGCCATCCTTTACGTAATGCTCAGAACCCCTGCAGTCGTGATTCGACTGGCTTTGCAAATGTTCTCCGCAACCTTGGTGACCGCATTGCTGCTGTGAACCGGCCCTTCTGCTGACATCACCGAACTGGCAGCCAGGGTGAAAAGGAGAGCATCCTCCTGCTTGTCGAAGTAGAGAATCACCTGATTCGCCGCCATGCGCTTACCTCCTACTGATTGTTCTTAGGATCATAGGCCGATTGCCCACAAGAATGAGGGTGTCTCTTTTGGTGCGCCTTATTATCGAATCTTCCGCTTCGTAGATGAGCCAAGCGAAGGAAGCGTGAGATTCAGATTGAGGTGGTCACCTACCACGTGTGGCATGAAACGATTTGGTGATGTCTCTTTAGAAAAAGCGGGTCACGCCTTCTTCGAGCACCAGCACGCGCGAGTGGCATTCTCACATGCACATATTTTGGTGCAGAAGTTCGCTCAAAAAAAACTCTCATTTCGGCGCAAAATCTAGAAAACAAAGGGACGGGATTTTTTTTGCCTTCTAGATCTATGGTTCTTAAGGTGGTTACAGGCAAAATCTAGATAACATGAGGGTTATCGCCGTGTAATGGCTGCCTGCGGTTCCGTTTCGGAACAGAGGAAAACGGAGCACGCGCGAAGGATTTCGCCATCGCCGTAATTGGGCGGATTCGCAGTTAAGACGGTCCAAAGCTGCGCCGACGGTCAGGTTGTCAAAGATCCGGTGTTTCAATGATCAGATTATCTTTTAGATAACATGCGTGTATCTATATTATCGCAAGCGAGGGGATGAGAGCAAGGAGAAAGTGGGTGACTCAGCGAGCGATTCCCGTTTTGGGAATTCTGGCACCGACCGCGTGAAAAGGCCCGCTGCCAGCGTGAAACACAGAATCCATTGGTCCTGCTGACGGAAAGGCTTCTAAAAGACCGGCCTCTCGCAGAGAACGCGAGAAGGACGGGGCGTCCGCGTTTTGTGCATACATAAGGAAAGCGTGGGCCAGCCCCCGAGGATGCTCCGGAACCTGACATCGCTTTACGGAGTTATCTCATACACGACGCCATATAAGTACGTGCCTCCCCAGAGTGTAGTGCCATAAAAATTGCCCCTCCCGTCTGGGGTTAAACCAGATTCGACAACTCCGCCGTCTCTCCCGGTGAAGCGGTGCAGAACACTGTACATCCATGTCCCGTCGGTGCCGGGAGTCAATTTGAACACTACGCCGCAACTGCATGTACCTCCACCGCCTCCCGCAGTACCGTAAACGTTACCTTTCGAGTCAAACACTAGACTAGAGGTAGGACCTCCTCCATCCGCAGCTTTCGGAAAGTCGAACAGGATCGTTTCTTTCCAGCGGCCTGCCTTGTCTGGGGTCAGCTTGTAAATCGTACCAGTCTGATACCTCCCTCCTTCGTAGGTTGTGCCGTAAAGAATTCCCGTGGCGTCCATTACTAGGCCCGCCATTGGAAGCTGACCATCATTCGTATACTTGGCGAATCGGTGCAGCACATGCTCTTTCCACTTCCCGTCTGTGGTCGGCGACAATTCAAAAACCGTGCCGCATCCACCACCGCCCGAGCACGTGGGAGGGTAATTGCCCCCAAACTCGGTTGCGCCGTAAAGATTGCCCCTCCCATCTGCGATCAGGGTGCCTACGGCGTCAGCCCCATCTGTACCGTTCTTGCCGGACTGGGGATGAAAAGTGTAGATGACGTTCTGCTGCCATCCGCGGGAATGCGGGACTAGATCATAGACACCGCCTCCTCCGGGCCCATAGAGATTGCGAGTGTTATCCATGAGCAAACTCGCCCCTGAGCCGCCATCCGGTAGCACATACTGGTTCCAGCCCCCGATAGAGGTTATCTCGAAGAGAAAGCCACCGTCGTTGCTATCTATCGTGCCGTACAGATTTCCCTGCGGGTCAGCCACTAGTCCGCCGTAAGGGCCTGTGACGGGATAATTGAAGCTGTGGACAACAGTTTCCGTCCATCTGCCATTGTTATTCGGCTTCAGTTTGTAGACAGTCCCACAACCGCCGTTGCATCGCCCACCACCACCGCCCAGCGTAGTCCCGAACAGGTTGCCGTTTTTATCGAAAGTAACGCCCGCCCAAGAACCTCCACCATCAGTCCCGCCCTTAAAGTTGTATACCACCCTAAACTTGCTGCCCCCCCAAGCGCCATCAACCAACAGTAGAGCTATGGCTAGGAGGGACAAACTCTTGGCAAGATTCAACGACTTCACTCGCAGCGTCCGCATTGTGCCTCCTTGAGGAGGGACTACGACTAGGAGGAAGTTTACAGCGGAGAAAAAGTGTAACACAGAAAATCTTACAAAACTAAGGCTCGATGGACCAAGAGAAGACGAAATCGGCCCGGCCGCGTAGGCTAGTCCCTCGGGTGCTAAAGCCCGGATCGTTCTTAGTGTTCTTGCGGCCCGACTGAAGTCGGGCCCTTCCCAGAACCTGCGTGAGTCATACTTCTTCCGCAGCCTCCGAAGTCGTGCCTTCCCGTTCGTGCCCTGCCTGGAAGCGACCAGAGGACACTTCCTGCAGCCGGCAGCTCTAGAGTTTCGTTAGAAAAACCGCGTGACGCCTTCTTCCAGCACCAGTACTCGATCCTCAATGCCAGCCGCTTTCGCTTCCTGCTCCAGTAGCTGCAAGGGCTCATCCATGGGTTCGTGCGAGAGTTTGAAGGTTCCGTAGTGCATGGGGACCATCCAGCGGGCATTCAAATCAAGGAAGGCGCGGGTGGCGTCGGCGGGATTGGCGTGAACATTGCGGAACGACGGAGGGTTGTAAGCCCCGATCGGCAATAACGCGAGCTCAGGCGCCAGACGCCGCCCAATTTCGCGGAAACCGGAAAAGTAAGCGGTATCGCCCGCGTGATAGAGAGAGTGTTTGCTGTCGCGCAGGACATAACCGCCATATCCGCGATGAGAATCCTTGATGATACGCGCGCCCCAATGGCGCGCAGGCACGTGGGTGACGGTCAGATCACGATGACGGTAACTGTTCCACCAATCCAATTCCACTACGTCGCCGAAACCCAGGTCGGAGACCAAATCCATAACGTGATGCGGCACCACAATGATGGGCGGCGTCGCGCGTCGAATCCGTGCCTGCTGAACGATGGCCCGCAGCGACGGCCGGTGAAGATGGTCAAAGTGGGCATGCGTCACCAGCACTAGGTCGATGGCAGGAAGGTCGCGGAGTTGTACTCCCGGTTTGCGCAGCCGTTTCAGCACAAATAACCAGCGGGCAAAATTGGGATCGATAACAACGTTCTGGCTGCCAATCTGAACGAAAAAGCTGGAGTGGCCGATGAAGGTTAACCCCAACTCCCCATTGCTGACCAATTTCGGTTTATAGGCTTGGCCGGTACGAGGAGTAACCGCGGAGTGCCGCACGAGGCTGCCAAAGGCACGCGCGCGTTTGCGAAGAACGGGATTCGTCAGCGTTGGCTTTAACATCTGCTCCTGGCCAAGTAACGGCTCAGATCCAGTGATAACCTGTTAGACGCGCAAAGAGCGGGAAGAGATCGTCTCTTCCTTTTTGAGATGCGAGAGGTTGCTTCATTCTAAGACATTTCTGCCTCGATTGCTTGACCGTAATGCAGCCGGTCAGTTCTAATCATTCGAGGAGCGGTTTCTCCGCGAAACTGCGAACTGCCGAAACGTTGCAAGGAACGTCTCTACAGCAGGGGACAACAGCCGTCGTAATTCGAACTTTTCCTAAAGAACGAATTCACAGGAGCGGACATGCGGGTTGCTTTTTTAGGTTTGGGAATCATGGGACGGTCGATGGCGGCCAATCTGGCCAAGGCTGGTCACGAGGTCACGGTGTGGAATCGCACTCCGGGCACGGACGTAGAAGGCGCGCGAAGTGCAACGTCTGCCGCGGAAGCAGCGCGCGGAGCCGAGGTGGTCTGGATCTGCGTCTCCGACACTAAAGCGGTCGAAAGCGTTCTATTCGGACCGCAAGGCGTGCACGAATCGTTGACCGAGGGCATGATCATTGCGGATTCCAGCACCATCTCGCCTTCGGCGACGCGCCAGTTTGCAGACCGGGTGCGGGCAAAAGGGGTGGAATATGTGGATGCGCCCATGACCGGATCCAAGGCCGGAGCCGCCAATGGCACCCTGATTTTCATGATTGGTGGGGAGGAAGCCACAGTTGAAAAACTGAAGCCGCTCTTGGCCGCAATGGGTAAGAAGTTCTTCCGGATGGGCGATACCAGCAAAGGACAAGCCACAAAGCTGGTAATGAATCTTCAAATCGCGCTCATCTACGAAGGCTTTGCCGAAGCTCTTACCCTGGCCACAAAACTCGGAGTCGATGTCAATGCGCTGGTGCCGTTGATCCAGGCCTCCATGGTCAACTCGGGCGTGGTCGAATACAAGGCTCCGTTTGTCCTGAAACGTGACTTTTCCCCGAATTTCCCCCTCCGCCTGATGCACAAAGACCTCCGCCTCGCGCTCGAAGCAGCCAAAGAACTCCGGGTCAGGTTGCCAGGACTGGAGACGGTCGAAGAAATCTACGACGTGGCCGACGAAGACGGACACGGCGACCTCGATTACGCCGCGACGCTGACTTTGCTGGAAAAATGGGCCGGCGTAGAAGTGAAAGGCGCATCGGCCTAAGCCTCGCGGAGGAAGCAATGAGGATCCTAGCTGCTGTTTTGGCGTTCGTGCTTACCTCTGCCATAGTGACTCGCGCCGCTGCGCAAACGGCCTCTGCGCCTCCAGACAAGCAGGCGCTCGCAATAGCCATCACCGGACCAAGAAGGGTTCGGTCGGGGTCGAAGGCAACGATCCAAATCGCGATGACCAATTTGTCGGGCCGCGCGATTATCTTTGACACCGCGCCAAGTGCTGAATACGTCTATGAGGCGATTGTGCGTGACGCCCACGGCAATATGGCACCAGACACCGAGCATGGCAAAGAGGTGCGGCGATCGTTCGAACCTCCATTCCCAGTGTATTCTGGCCCAATTAATCCACTAGAGCCGGGAAAAACCTGGAAAAATGAGTTGGTAATTAATGATCTATACGACCTGACCCGACCAGGAAAGTATTCAGTTCAGGTGCTCTGCGGAGGCGCGAAGTCCGACGCGATCACGGTGACTGTCATTCCCTAAGACCAAACCTACCTGCTAGTACTTCGGTAATCTGAATCCTGTCTGCTTATTACAGAACTATTACACTCCACACCGACAGTCCCTGCTAGCCTAATCCCATAGCACCCAGCACTAATAAAGGGACCCGAAAACAATGGAACTCGAAGCACTGCACCGCGAGCCAGCAGCCGACAACGAAATCAACTGGGTAACCGCAACCTTTATGGGCCTCTTTCATGTGGGGGCCGTTGCCGCGCTCTTTTTCTTTACCTGGAAAGCACTTCTCGTGTCGATGTTTCTCTGGTGGGTTTCGGGAAGCTTGGGCATCGGCATGGGGTACCACCGGTTGCTCACGCATCGCGGTTACAAGACTCCGAAGTGGGTCGAATATTTCCTCACCACCTGCGCGACCCTGGCGCTCGAAGGCGGACCGATTTTCTGGGTGGCTACGCATCGCATTCATCATCAGTTTTCCGATCACGAAGGCGATCCGCATTCGCCGGTCGACGGCAAGTGGTGGGCGCACATGGGCTGGATCCTGACCGGAAAGTCTATGCATCACGACACCACCACGTTGGCACGTTACGTGCCTGATCTCGCGAAAGACAAATTCCATGTTTGGATCACAAAATACCATTACGTTCCTATGATCGTCCTGGGCTTGATCCTGCTGGCGATCGGCGGCCTGCCTTTCTTGCTATGGGGAGTTTTCATGCGCACGGTGGTCGGCCTGCATACGACTTGGCTGGTGAACTCCGCAACCCATAGTTGGGGCTCACGCCGTTTTGTCACGAAGGACCTTTCGACCAACAGTTGGTGGGTGGCGATCTTGACCTTCGGCGAGGGCTGGCACAACAATCATCACGCGCACCCGGTTTCCGCCCGGCACGGTTTGCGGTGGTATGAAATTGATATGAACTGGTACGGCATCTGGACGCTCAAGAAATTGGGCCTGGCGCGGCATGTGTACCGCGTAAAGCTCGATGAACTAAGCCGCAACGAAGAAGCCAAGGCGGCAACTCCAACGCCCGAGTTGGTTTCAGTTTAGTAATCTCCGACTTCCTTTGTGCACCTTCGTGTCCTCTGTGGTTGATGCCTTTAAAAAGCCATAACCACAAAGGACAAGAAGGCGAATCTCATCCCCAATCTCTAGTTCCTTTCCTTTCGCGGTAGAATCGTGCCATGCGCATTACCAGCCGGCGCAAAGCCACCATCACATTCCTGGTTCTAGGCGTCGGCCTGGCGGGCGTCGCTGTGGCCGTTGGATTCGGCTGGATCATCCTCAACTGGCGCGAGGGAATCAAAGTTTTCCTGGGCGTAATCTTCTTCGGAGCCATCACCACTGGGTTGGTCCTCAACACGATTTTCCTGTTACGCGAGATTCGCCGCAATGAGCAGCACGACAGTTTCATCAACGCGGTCACTCACGAACTCAAGACGCCCATTGCCTCGATACGCCTCTACCTGCAAACTCTGCAACATCGGGACGTAGACGAAGCACAGCGCGGCGAGTTTTACCGCCGTATGCTCGACGATACGGATCGTCTTCTGGGCACGGTTGAGCAGGTTCTAAAAGCCGGAGTAGCTGGCCACAGAAAGAGCAGCCGCGAGCGTGTCGCCATTGACTTCGAGCGCCTGGTTCGTGAGTGCGTCGAAGTTGCCCGCACCGGTCACCATCTGCAGTCTCACTCCTTGCGCTTCGAGCCCGTGGCCGGCAACGGTGTAGAAGCCAATGTCATCGGCGATCCGGAGGAGTTGCGTACGGCGATCGCTAACGTGCTGGACAATGCAATCAAGTATTCCGGGGAGAAAGTAGATATCTCCGTTCGCATTGACACGCCCGATGAAAAGCACGTGAGATTGAGCATCCGCGACCACGGAGTCGGCATTCCGCCGGGCGAGCTGAAGAGCGTATTCAAGCGCTTCTATCGCGTTTCTAACCGCTCGCTGGCCCACATCAAAGGGACGGGTTTGGGTTTGTTTATCGTTCGAGCCATCGCCAAAAAGCACGGGGGGCGAGTTTTTGCGCAGAGTCAGGGAGAAGGGCACGGCACGACGGTGGTCGTCGAACTGCCGCGTAACGTTTCTCGGGTAGACCAGAGTCGGCAAAAGCACGCTGCCGAGAACGCAGTTCCGGGGCATCGCGCATGAGCCGTGTGCTGATCGTCGAAGACGAAGCTCATCTGGCACAGGGGCTGCGATTTAATCTCGAAGCCGAAGGCCACAGAGTCGAAGTTGCCGGCGACGGCGAGAGGGCGATTGAGTTGCTCCTTGGCGACAAAGAAAACGGTCGCGAGGAAAGTGGGAATAAGGAAAATGGAAAACGCGGAACCAGCAAGCGCGAACGGAGCCAGCGCGAGGAGTTCGATGCCGTGGTGCTCGATGTAATGCTTCCAGGCAAGGATGGTTTCGCCGTCGCTACCGAGCTGCGGGCCGCGAAGAATTTCGTCCCCGTCCTTATGCTGACCGCCCGCGGCCGTCCGGAAGACGTCCTCAAGGGATTTGCCTCGGGCGCCGATGACTATCTTCCCAAACCCTTCGAACTCCCCATTTTGCTCGCCCGGCTGCAAGGCTTGCTCCGCCGCCGAGAGTGGATGGGAGTCAGCCAGCCGCCCGCTACCGACGCTTTCTCGTTTGACGGGCGAACGATTGATTTTGCAAAACTGGAACTGCGCGTCAACCGGAACACCATCCAGCTGACTTTGATGGAGGCAGATCTGTTGCGTCACCTAGTCCGCAACAGCGGCCGCATCGTCTCGCGCAAAGCTATCCTCGAAGAAGTCTGGGGCCTGCACGAAGACACCGATACGCGGGCGATCGATAACTTCATTGTCCGGCTGCGACGCTACATCGAAGACGATCCCGCCAAGCCCAGGCATCTGCTGACTGCCCGCGGGGTAGGATACCGCTTCGTGCCAGAACCGGAGAAGGCCTGAGGTTTACCGGAGTCGAAGCACCAGCAGCACAACAGTAAGGATGGCGATCAGGACTGTTCCTATGGTGTAAATGTGAGATCCCAGCCAACCTTGTTTTTTCCGAGACCCTAAGTGTGAAAGGAAGGCTGGGGTCTCGTTGCTGGCCAGGGGTGCAGGGCTTTCTCCCGAAAGTCTTGCCGCTTCGCAATCCACACACAGAGTTCGACCTTCTGAAACGGGGAATCCGCAGGCCTCACACATTCGGATCTCGATCTCTTTTGGACGGACCGGCTCAGGTGGATCGAGTTTGGGCGTTGTCGTGTCTGGGGTTTCAGAGGCGGGCGCAACCGGTTCGGAAATATCCTTCTTTGCCTCTGCCAGTTCGGGTGCCGGTTCAGGTAGCTTCTGTTCTTGCTGTTGCGCAGCCACCGCCTCGTTCTTTGCGGCAATCTCTTGGAGCGCGCGCTTGGCTGCGTCGGCGTGCTCCAGTCCCGTCCGCACCATTTCCGCCAGCCGCTCTAATGCGGTAATATCCCGTTGCTCAAAAGCATTGGCCCGGTCGGCGAGTAGTTCGAATACGCCGATCACTTCTTCTTCGCGAATTAAGGGCACCACCATAACCGACTTGATGCCGAGAGCGCGGCAGCTTTCGCGATTGACCCGCGGATCGGACTCCGCATCATCGCAGCGCAAGACCTGCCGGGTGCGAACGCTTTCACCGGTCAAACTCGACTTCACCTGAACTTCCGCTCCCAGCGCCGGAGCTGAGGGACCTGCGCTGGCACGGCAAATCATTCCACTCTCCTCGATCAGCGCGATCGCGGCACCCGATGCACCGGTAATGTATTGTGCCCGCTCCGCCAATAACTGCAGTGCAGCTTCGAGGTCGCGCTGCGCCATTTCGGCCAAAGAACTGTTTTTGTCATCCGCGGGAGAACGCGGCGTCAAGGGTGAGACGGATATTTCCTTGGAAGTGGAGTCGTGTGCGTGAACGCCTCCGGCAGCGCCGGAAGGAGTTTGATCGAGAATAGAGTAGCGGTCCAAGGGCCTTCAGGTATTATCGCCGGAGTTCGCTCTCATGCAAATAGAGTTTTGCAAAAGAGACTGCCGATGAAGATCATCCCGCGACTGCCAGTGGCAGGCCGCACAAGCCCGCGATTCGTATCAGGATATTGGCCTTAGCCATATCGCACCGCGGTCGTGCGGGCGGCTCATTTCTTTTTCGCTGGCAAGAACTTCTTCTCGATCGAGGCGACAACCACATAATTCGGATCAACCATTTCATTCAGATGGATCTTCGCAACCTTCGACAGCAACTCATACGCATCCAATTCGGACAAACCATAATCCTGATGAATCCAGCCAACGAGTTCCGTGAAAGCGATGCGCACGCAATCATCCAACGGCCGGTACGCCCCAACCGTCATAATCGCGTCATCATTCTCGAAGCGCGGCCAGTTGATCTTCTGGCCCTTGATGAGATTAAGTTGCACCCGCGCCCGCAGCGGAACTTCAATCGCCGTACCCGCCACTTCACCATCGCCCATAGCGGCGTGCCCGTCACCCATGTACAACAAGCCTCCGGGCACATTCACCGGGAAATAAACCGTGTTACCAACGCTGGCTTCGGGAGAATCCATGTTCCCGCCAAATTCCGCAGGGACAATCGAGCTGCGAGCCTCGCCTCCGGAAGGCGCAACCCCAATGCAGCCGAAAAATGGATGGAGCGGAATCTTCACCGAGAACTTCGAATCCAGCGCCTGAAACGTCGCTGTGTTAGCCGCGTGGTCGATGGGATAAAACCAAATCTTCTCCGGCAACGGCGGATGCAGCATGGGTGTGTAATTCGTCTCGTTCAGCGCCCCAAAGCCCGGCGCGAATGCTCCCACGCCCTGGTCACCGTCGACTTCAAGATCGAGAATCTTCACCGCCAAAGTGTCGCCCGGCTCCGCGCCCTCAATATAAAAAGGCCCGGTAAGCGGATTGTCACCCTTGGTCATGCTGAGTGTGTCCCCCGGCTTCTTGATGGCATTGCCGAAGCAGTCGAGCGTATTGGTGTCAAGAATATCTCCGGGTTTCAGCCGCGCCACGGGCGCCGCCGAGGCGTAAACATACTTCACGTCGTTGATCGTCGCGTGATACTTCACTACGTTGCCGGCCGCGGACTGCGCTAAAGCATTCGCCACGCCGAAAACCAACAGCATCACAATCGGACTATAGGCCTTCAAGAACACCTCCTGCATGCATCAACAATTTATCGCATAATTGCGCTTGGGCAGGAAATCATCACCGCAAACAAAGTTGCTTTGACGTTACGACGCGATATAGCTGGCATTGGGTGGAAGCGAACGTATTTTCTGGACCGGCTTTCCCATTTGCGATTTTGGACGATTTCGCGACCTGGGACGCAGATGCCGTATGGCTACTTAATCTTCGATTCCCATTCGCCCGTCCCATGGACTGAGACAGGGCTCTATGGTCCCGTTGGTCCCACCGGCACTAAAGAATCTAAAAAAGGAAGGCCATGGGTCTTGGTCATGCCGGGCACCTCACAACTACGGGCCGAGTGACGGGCTGCTCGGAAGTTAAGTCGGAACTGATCTGATAATCGTGACCGATCCGACGGCACACGATGCGATGCGGCTCGACCTAAACGAGCCGCACGCTTCGCTGGGGACTTACTCACCCTACTGTTTACGCAACTGCCTTTTTCGCAACCTGGGAAAGCGCGTACTCTTCAAGTTTCTGCGCGTCGCTGTTGAATTTGCGGATACCTTCGGCGAGCTTCTCG
>DATMQI010000244.1:0-7631 GCA_035567135.1 Terriglobales bacterium | reverse complement strand
CAACTCTCGCAGCAGCGCCGGGTCAGATTGAGACTCTTGCGCGAGCCCATCCAGGTATTCCTGTGCGCGCTGGATGATCAGTTTTCTTGCCGCCGTCGCCCCAGGCAGTTCCTGGATCGAATCGTGGACTTCAAAGATCAGCGAATTGGCCAGTTTGCGGACATCGTTGAAGCGGCGTTCGGCGCGGGCACGTTCGGCGCGGGCTATGCGGGCCTGGCGAACTGTTATCGCCGTGGCCGACAAGAGGGCAACGGTAACCAACGCGGCGACAGCCACAGCGGCTTTGTGGCGCGTGATAAACTTGGACGCCCGATAGCGAAAGGTATCCTGGCGCGCGATGACCGGAAGATGTTCGAGGTGGCGGCGAATGTCCTGCGCGAACTGCTCGACCGAGGCGTAGCGGCGTTGCGGTTCCTTGCGCAATGCCATTAGCAAAATATTATCGAGGTCGCCGTCCAAACGCTTGCTTAGTTTTTCGGCGGAGCCTTCGGGCGTTGCGTTGAGAGTGGAATCGTCAGCAATTTCGCGGTCATCGATTCGAATAGGCTTCCTACGGACAGCGGAGCTCGGTTTTTCCGGATCGGCTTCACAGACGGCGCGAGAAATCTCGTGGGGCGTGCGGGTTGGAACATTGTAGGGCGTGCGTCCGGTGAGCAACTCATACAAAACGACTCCCAGAGAATAAACATCGCTGGCGGTGGTGATGGGCTCGCCCTTGACTTGCTCCGGGCTGGCGTACTCCGGAGTGAGCAATCGCAACAGGCTGATGGTTTGTTCGTATTGATCGTTGACCGAGCTAGATTCCAGAATTTTTGCGATGCCGAAATCCAGCAACTTGGGAACGCCTTCCGCGTTGACCAGGATATTGCCGGGCTTGATGTCGCGATGAATAATCAAGTGCTGGTGCGCGTATTGGACTGCGGAGCAAATCTGAAGAAAAAGCTTCAGCCGCTCGGTCGTGGCCAGCTTGTTCGCGTCGCTGTACTCATCGATGCGCCGGCCTTCGACGAACTCCATCACGAAATAGGGCACGCCCTCGGCAGTCGTGCCTCCATCCAGGATTTTCCCGATGTTGGGGTGATTGAGGCTCGCCAGGATCTGGCGCTCGTTCTTGAAGCGCGTTGCGGTAAATTCCGCGCCCAGCTCGGAGCGCACGATCTTCAGCGCGACCTGCTGGTAGTATTGCCCGTCCGCGCGAATGGCGCGATAGACCGCGCCCATGCCACCCGCGGCAATTTCCTCGAGAATCTCATACACACCAATGCGCTTGCCCGGCGGCAAGCGGAATTGAGTTTGTTCATTAGGGTCAAGACTCGGCGAGGTACTTGGACTCAGCACATCTGTACCTGCTTGCTCATGAGAAGCAATCAGCGACTCCACTTCGCGGCGCAGAAAGGAGTCCGCACACGCGCCATCCAGAAAGGATGCGCGGCTGGCTGGATCCAGCTCCAATGCAGATTCCAGAATCGGCCGGAGCTGTTGCCATTGTTCGGGGGTCATGCGCGCAATTCTCTCCGGCTCATTTCTCGCAGCAGCCAGGCCCGGGCGGAAGCCCAACTGCGCTTCACCGTGGCGGGAGAGATTCCCAGGAAGTCGGACGTATCTTCAATCGAAAGTCCGCCGAAATAGCGCAGCTCGATGATCTGGCTCTGCTGGGAATCGAGTTCAGCAAGGCGGTCCAGCGCCTCGTCGAGAGCGAGAAGGTCCAAATCGCGCTGCGGCGAAGCGATGCTCTCGTGCAAAATCAAACGGGTGACGCCGGCGCCGCGCTTGGCCGCGCGCCGGTTGCGTTCGTAGTCCACCAGAATCCAGCGCATCAGTTGAGCGGCGATGCCCAGGAAGTGTGCGCGATTCTCAACGTGGACGGATTTTTCCCCGGCCAGCCGAAGGTAAGCCTCATGCACGAGGGCGGTGGTCTGCAAGGTGTGATTGGGACGCTGTTGGCGGAGATTCGCGCGAGCCAAGCGTCGCAACTCGTTGTAAACGAGAGGCAAAACCGCTTCCAGCGCCTTACGGTCCCCATTTCCCCAGTGGCGGAGCAGTTCGCTGACTTCCCTGGAAGGAGATGGACCCACGTTGGGGCCTCCGGGTGCGGACACGACCACGGGGACGATGCGGGGAGAATAATCAAAAGCCAGCCAAAGTTCAACTGCTTAAACACGCTGAAAACACATGGGTTCACGGAGCCGCTAGAGCCCGGAACCTGGCCAGCAAAAAATCTTTGAGGCGTGAGAGCCAGTTTGGTTTGTTTTTCCGATTAATAGGGTAGCGAAGGTTTCTAAGGAGAATTACCATGATCCAGCCAAAGACAATCGTGCTCGCCGCCCTGCTTGCCGCTGGGGCCCTTCTGCTGTTGCCGGGCATAGCATCGGCACAAACACTTGCCGGAACCACGCAGCCTGGTTTCGTCGTGGATCATGGAACCGGGATTCGCAGAGGCGCGGCAATTGCGGTCGACTCCAAGAACGTCTATTTTGCTTATTACTACATAGGCGACCAACCCAGTGGAGCGAGGGGCCCGGAAGTGATGTACGAAGCTTTTCCGCTGGCGATTAGCTGTCCTGCGCATGTTCTTTGCGGCTTCACACCACCTACGCCGCAAGCTATTGACGTGTTGACTCCAACCCCGGGATCGAGTCTGTACGCTTACACCATCAGCCTCGCACTCGACCCGCAAGGAATCCCGCACATTTTCTATCAGGACGGCCAGGGCGGAATGCGCCACGCCACAATCGATCCCATTGCCGGCTGGGTGCATGAAACTGTGCCGCTTGCTGCGGGACTTTACAGCTCGATGGCCATCGACGCGAGCGGTACCATACACGTTGCGGACGGCCCTATTTCCCCGAGCGGGATAGGTTACGCAACGAAAACCAACGGCGTCTGGACTACCGATTCCATCATTGGTCCATCCACTGGAATGGCGGGCCTCTCTCTCGCCGTGGACTCGCAAGGTACTCCTCAAGTCGTCTGGGCCGATAACCGTTCCACGTTTAATGAGGTGGTTTATGCGCGCAGGGGAACAGGCGCCATTCCCTGGACTTCCGGGAATTTTGAAGTGATCAGCGGCGATAAAGCGTACTGGGTTTCGCTGGCAGTTGACGCGAACGATGTGCCCAGTGTCAGTTATTGGGGCTGGACAGACACCACCGCTCTCACAAGCCGGGTCGTTTACGCCGCTAAACAGTCTTTTGGATCGTGGCCGCTGCAGCTGGTGGATTCCTCAATCATTCCGTGCTGCATCACGTTTCCCTGGGACTATCAGATGACATCCTTGGGGGTTTCTCCGCTTGGCACTCCTAGAATCATCTATGGCTTCGAACACAGCAGTACGGACGGTGGGGTGGCCCTTGCGCGCCTAGACGGCTTGTCCTGGAATATTGAACCGTTGGACAAAGATCTGCTCTCGTTGGATTCTCAAGCCATTGCTCTGGTAATGGATTCCTCGGACATAGCGCACGTGCTTTACATAGTGAACAATTGTCCTCCGGGCAGTCTCTGCAACGATGCTTTAGTTTACGAGCGAATTGCTACGGCCAACACGCTCACAACGAGCAACATCGTCAATCTGGGCGATCCGGCCGGTTCCGGCAGCCCCATCACCGTAACCTTCACGCAAGTTACTCAAAACGGACTCACGAGCGTGACCCTCGACGACACCACCACCGGCCCCGCCCCTCCAGCGAACTTCCAGCTTGGGAATCCACCCGTCTACTACGATTTCTCCACCACCGCGGGATTCACCGCGCCTATTCAGATCTGCATTCCCTACGGTAACGTCAGCAATCCTTCCGGTGTTGTGTTGATGCACTTTGAAAACGGCGCTTGGCAGAACCGTACCGTATCCAATGACATCGTGCGCCATATTGTTTGCGCCAGTGTAAGTTCCCTCTCGCCATTCGCGGCGTTTGAGTCCCAGACCGTGACCCAGAGCCCGACGTCGATCGGGCTGTCCAGTTCCGTCAACCCCTCCACTTTTGGACAGAACGTAACTTTCACCGCCAGCCTGACGGCCTCTGGGAGCCCTACTCCCAGCGGGGCGGTGACGTTCCTGGACGGCGACACGCCCTTGGGTCCAGCGGTCACTCTTGCCGGTGGCATTACGGCTACGTTCTCGAGCAGCGCTTTGACTGCGGGAACACACTCGATCACCGCGCAGTACAGCGGAGACACGAACTACACTTCGAGCACTTCTTCTGCTGTTGTACAGATTGTCAATAAGAATGGGACAGCCATCGCTCTAAACAGTTCCCCCAATCCGTCCACGGCTGGTCA
This sequence comes from Terriglobales bacterium, assembly GCA_035567135.1. Classification (GTDB taxonomy): domain Bacteria; phylum Acidobacteriota; class Terriglobia; order Terriglobales; family Acidobacteriaceae; genus JABDBE01. The sequence continues at coordinate 3,356 of DATMQI010000244.1, read as the reverse complement.
GTTGGTCACGTTTAGCTCGTCAGTTGCGGGCGTTACACCGCCACCCGGCGTACCAACCCCAACTGGCTCGGTAACCTTTCTAGACGGTGCCACAGCCTTGGGTCCAGCAGTCCCGGTTGCAAGTGATGGGTCGTCTGCGTTTACGACTAGCACGCTGGCGGCGGGAACGCACACAATTACCGCGCAATACAGCGGCGATGCGGACTGGGGAGCAAGCACATCGTCTCCAGTCAGTCAGCTCGTAAATGGTAATTTTTCAACCTCAATCGTGGTCAATGCCGCCAATACCACCTATGGGACTCCGGTAAGCGCGACGGTTTCCGTTAACTCTCCGGGCGGGGCTGTGAGCGGTAATGTGACGCTCAGCGTGGACGGCGGGACCGCATCTTTCATGACCCTTTCCAACGGCTCGGCTGTGTTCAACTTCGGCGTCTTGAACGCAGGACCTCATTCGCTCTCGGCAAACTTCGCAGCGCAAGGAAATTTCCTACCCTCCTCCACGGCGAGTTCGCTATCCGTTGCACAGGCGTCGCTGGCGATTACCGCGAATAACGCGATGCGTCCGTATGGCGCAAACAATCCAGCGTTTTCCGCAAACTTCAGTGGCTTTGTTAGTAGCGATACCAGTTCGGTCCTGGTGGGAATACTAGGTTGCACGACAAATGCTGTTCCGAACAGCCCAGTCGGCATGTTCCCGATTATGTGCGCAGGCTTGAGTTCGCCCAACTACGCGATCAGCTTCATCAATGGAATGCTTAGTGTCGTCCCCGAAAGAACTTCCGTTGCCCTGGCCTTCTCACCGCTCTCCATCATGGTTGGCCAGTCCACAACGGCCACCATTACATTGACCGCGCCGGACATGGTGATTCCTATCAGTCCGGGCGTGCTCGCACCTATCGCAGTCAGTTCGCCGGTGACCAGCGACATCTTATCGAACAACGGCGCATGTACACCGGTGCCAAGTGCGACGCCCGGTGTTGCGAGTTGCACGATTACAGTGACTTCAGTGGAGCCCAACGGTCGCACGCTCAACGCCAGTTTTGCGGGAAACGCGGACCTGAACGCCAGCACCGGCATCGCCGATTTGATCGTGACCGCCGCATTGCAGAGCCAGCAGGCCTGCATCGCGTCCGACTTCCGCAACGTCACCGTGCCCGGTGGGAGCTACCTCTGGTTCAACAGCATCTTCAAGGTTCGTGACGTCACCAAGCAGCTCATCCACATTTCCTTCTTCCAATCCAACTTACAGTTCCAATACACGGATTCCGCCGGGAACACCCTCACTGTGAATCAAGCGCTGCCGGACGCCAAGATTACTATTAACCCGAACGCCACCATAGCATCCACGTCTTTTGACCCCATTAATAACGCCTGGATTACGACCATCCCGTGGGATCTCGACGACAATTCCTTCCTGACCGGAATGCCCTGGCGCGTTCCGTCTGCGGGACTCCCGGCTGACGTCGAGCCGGTCACCGTGTGCGGCACCTTTGCCAGCGACGTTGCCAGCGTAGACATTGGCTGGCGCTGGGCGGCCGCGGCGTACTCCAGCTTCAGCGGCGACAACACCACTCTCGGCGTGAAGCCAATGGACACCGACCACGACAACCAAGCTACCAACCACGACCACGCCGGCACGCCGGAGAATTACAATCAGTTCTTGATCCCCGGCGCGCGCGGCAAAGGCGGCAAGAACTACACCGGCACTTACAGCCGAAGCGTCGCAATCGAATGATTTCGCGGTAAAGCCGCGCATTGGCTTCGCGCATGTTTTGGAGCTGGATTCTGAATCTTGTGGTTGCGGAATGGTTCAATTTGAGAAAAAGTGGCAGTGGCTCTCGTAGAGGCGGGCTAACTTCTGATAAGTCGCATTACCGGACATTGAGATCTGGGCCGATTTCACTTGTACAATAGGCGGTCTACTGGCTCGCATGGAAGCCAGTGGGTGAGGAGCCTCAGCCATCGAAACCAGAAGTCAAACTTCAAGGCTGCTGCTTTGGGCTCTAGTGCCCGTGAGCATATGGGCCTGTGCCGTGAAGGCGATAGACCACTTTTATGGATTGCACTCCACTCCGGGAATTTGGGCGGCGTTTATCGGAAGTCCGGGACTGATGGTTGGCGGTCTCACAATACGCTTGATAGGTTCTGAATCCGCCTTTTATGTCGGAGTTTTTCTAGGGAACTGGCTTTTCTCCTTTTGCATGATCAAAGCGGCTATCGCCCTCAGAAATGGATTGCGCTAACTCCTGGTAAGTCGCCTTACCGGACAAGTCCAGTCCTAGGACTCCACATCTCCGGTAAGCGCGTTAATCGGGAGTTGACCCCGTAGCCGATGCTAGAATCGCCTCCGCTACCGACAATGGGATATCCATTACCAATTGCCGCCTACGCCTATTTGGCTCTCCCTCTGCTCATTATAGGCACTCTCGTGTGCTTCGTTGGGACACCGCGAAAGTCTTGGATGTCCAAGAAAAGAGCAGTAGGAGTGTTTCTTCTGGCGCTTGCAGTCCTTATCCACGGAATCTTCATTACTGGTGCTGCTTCTTTTGGCCCGAAGTCCGTGATGACTGCTGAAATCATCACTTTCCGTTGCGCATACAATCAGCCCTGCGATATTGCGACCCTCTCGACCAACAGAGGTTATCTCGACAATGTTCGACTGCCACAACCTGTGGACATGGACACGTTCTATCAAAACAATCACAACCTCGTCACGCTACAGCTAAGTCTTTGGGATGCAAAAGTCCATTGGATTCGGACGGACAACACCTCTCCCCCTACGATAGTTGGCCACTCGCCAACCGTGAATTACTACGCCGTTGCCGAAGTCTTAATAGGCGGAACGCTGTTCTATCTCGCTTGGCTCGTGTGGCGAAAAGCGAAGCGGAGACGATGGGGAGAGGTCTCGTGATTTGTTGTATCGCGGGCAAACAGGAAGTAATCCAACCTGCCTGACCTTGTCGGCAAACTGTTCTGCGGTTCAGATGTCTTGTCGTAGCCAACTCCTGGTAAGTCGCCTTACCGGACAATGGGATCTGGCCCGATTTCACTTGTACGATTACGGCGTTTACCAGGCACTAGTCACGAGGCAGCATTAGACTAGAACGCGTTGATCACAAATTCGTCGAGAAAAGTCTTAATATCTCATTCAACTTTGCGAGGTGCACAGTGAAGCCACTCTCCTTGGGTGTTCTGAGACTGTTCGGAGCAATGGGGGAGGATCGCTTGGACCTGCATGTGCTCTTCGAGGCAGCGGGCAACGATCCTGAACAACGGCTACGCGTGCTCGATGCCGTTGATGAGTTGGTACGCGCAGGCATGCTGGACGCGTGCGGTGGCGACTTCTACGCGATGAC
>DATMQI010000243.1:0-7584 GCA_035567135.1 Terriglobales bacterium | reverse complement strand
CGCATCGGCGTCGTTGGGCGCCAATTGCAACGCAGTGCGCAATTCCTTCTTCGCCTCACCGAGATTACCGGTGCGACCATAAAACAATCCGAGATTCTTGTGCAGGTGAGCGCTTTGTGGACAATTACCGCAAAGCTGAATAGCCTCGTTCATCTGCTCCAGGGCCTGAGGCCAATTTTGTGCGTTTGCCGCTTCGAGAGCAAAGTTGCCCAGTTCCGAAACCCGATCAGCGATCTGCTGATTTTTCTGGAGCGCGTCGAAGCGATCCTGATACTGCTTCGCCTCGGGATCATGAATCTTGTTCAGAGCCTTGGCCAGATTGAACAGGGCTTGTGAGTGATTGGGGTCAGCCTGAACCGCCGCTTTCCAATGCTGAATGGCGGCAGCATTGTCGCCTGCGTGCTCCAGGCTCTGGCCGAGCAGATATTGAGCGTCAGCATTGTCGGGTTGCAATGCGACTACTCTCTGCAGTAGTTCGGTGGACCGTTCTGGCTGGTTTTCCTGTTTTGCCGTCAGAGCCAAGAAGTAGAGCGAAGCCGCATCATTCGGCTGGAGTCGAATGGCGGTTTCCAGTTCCTGCCGCGCATCGTCATACTTGCCGGTTTCGAAGTAGAAGCGTCCCAGGTTGTAATGAGCCGCGGCGAGCTTGGGATCAAGTCGCGCCGCCTCGGAAAACTCCTTGAATCCGCCGGGTCGATCGAACTGATCGACCAGAGCGATGCCCAGATTGAGGTGAGCTTGAGCGGAATTCGGCGCGAGGGTTACGGCTTTCTGGAAGCTCTTCACGGCGTCAGGTCCGCGCTCGGTTTTAGCTTGGAGCATTCCCAGGGCAGCGTAGGCATCGGCATCGTCGGGAGCCACTTGAATGGCCGTGCGAAATTGCTGCTCTGCCTCAGTGAGCCTTCCTTGCTGCGCCAGGAGAAGGCCGAAGTTGACGTATGACTTGCTGTACTTGGGATCGTTCTTGATAGCTCGCTGAAAAAGCACTGCCGCCTCTTCGTTCTTGCCTTGCTGGCTGTAGACGACGCCGAGGTTGCTTTGCGCTTCGGCAAACGTGGGATCGATGGTCAGTGTTTTCTTGAAACGCTGCTCGGCTTCGTCTTGATTCCCATTGCCCAAGGCGATCAGCCCCAACTGATTCTGGGCCACCGCGATATTCGGATCCAACTCGATGGTCTTCTGCAACTCCCGCCGCTCCGACGCGACGTCTCCCAGCCTGTCCAGAGCGAGCGAGAGATTGTAGTGAAGCTTCGCGTCGCGAGGATTGAGCTGGACGGCTTTGCGATAACTTTGGACTGCTTCTTTGGGATTTCCTGTCGAGAGGTACTGGCTCGCATCTGCGTTGAGTCTGGCGATGGTGCTGTCTTTGTCCACCGCGGATTTCAGTGACGACAGCTTAGCTCGTTCTGCTTGAGCGGCTTCTTTGTTGCCAGTTTTTTCGAGCAGGGTCCCCAATGCATCGTGAATCTCGGGGTCAGATGGATGGCTGCGCTCGGCGGCTTGCAACTGCGCGATTGCCGCATGTGCTTGCCCCCGGTCCGCTAACAGTTTTGCCAGATTTAATCGAATTGCCGCGTCCTTTGGATCAAGGACAACGGCGTGCTGAAAGGAAGTCATGGCCGCATCCAATTTTGAGAGTCCCTGGTATGCCAGGCCCAAGGCATTGAACCCTTGCGCATCCTTGGGGTGGTGGCGCGTGTAATCCACAAGAACGGGTGTCGCGTCGGAATATTTCTGCATAGAAATCAGCAGCTGGCCCAGAGAAAGTCTGGCGACATCCCTGCCTTCATCCAGCCGCAGCGTTTCCTGGAACTCCGCGACGGCAGCTTCCTGATCGGCGGCCTGTCCCTTCCTTACGAGGAGCAATGCAAGGTTAAGATGCGCATCAGCAGAAGCAGGTTGAGCCGCCACGAGTTCTTTCAGGGTCGCCAAGGCGTTCTCCGTCTCGCCGTCAGCTTCATAAGCGTTGGCCAAAGCGACCTGCAGCAATTGCGCTTGATCGGCGGGAGGCGCTTGCTTGATCGCATCCTGCAAGGACTCGACTGCCATCTGCGGCTTGCCCTCGGCGATCAAGACCTGACTGAGTTTGACGGCTCCGGGAGCGAAGTGCGGATCGATTTTCAGGGTCTCACGAAGTTGTTCTTCGGCGAGCCCGAATTTCTTTTCCTCCTCGTACAGGGTTGCGAGAGCGAAATGGGAGCTGACCGAGTCCGGTTTCTGTTGAATTGCGGTCTGCAGCTCGCGCGTGGCCTCCGATCGATCTCCCTTTCTGAGCAGCGCAAGAGCGAGGTTGTGGTGAACTTCCCAAGATTTGCTATCCAGATGAAGGGCGCTTTCAAATGCCGCGATGGCGCAGGGAACGCGATCCTCCTGCGCGTATAAGACCCCTAAGGTGTTGTAAGCGCCAGCAGTAGGATGGTCCCGGACGGTATCGAGAAGCGCTTTGATTTTCTCCGAAGGCTGGTGTTGGACGAGACACGTCCTGGGCAAAACCGGTGGACGCGATGCGGAGTCGGCGTGAGCCGGCGCAGCAGTTTGTGCTGCCACGCAGAGTGTGCTTGCGAATGCCATCAAGACACTCGACTGCAGAAGCCAACACCTTCCAGCCCGTCCTGTGCTAGCCGCCAACATCTCGAGTGGCCTTTAAGCTTGCAATCATCCCCATCGGCACCAATTCGTTACGGCCTGAACGCTTGACCCCCGGGTAAGCCCAGACACCGAATGTAGCGTCGGGGTTAGCGGCCAGTCGTCACGACAGAGTCTATCCGATGTTCTGCCGAAGCGTCGGGCGCCTGCCCTTTTTGTCGGGGAAAGACGCGCCCGCGCCAACCCCACGGTCGTTCGAATGCTATGGCTGGCACTCAGAAATAAAGCTTGAGTCCAAACTGTAGCTGCCTGGGTATGTTGGCCGCGTGGGTGACCTTGCCAAAATTAGAATTCTCGAGACTGGTCACCGGAACTGCCCACACAGGTGTGTTCGTTGCATTGAACATCTCGAACCGGAACTCCATTCGGAAGCGCTCGGTAAACACAAATTGGCGAAAGATGGAAAGGTCCAGATTCTTATTCCAATCGGAGCGGAGCGAGTCGCGGCCGAGGTTCCCGAACGTCCCTGTAGCTGGTACCACGAAGGAGGCCGTGTTGATCCATCCGTCTGGTCCTTTGCTGCTGGGATAGCGGCTGCCCACGAGGTTCGCTCGTTCGTAACCATATCCGTTGCCGTAGTTGTAATTGCCGGTTTCCGCGATGTCCTTGCCGCTGCCCACGTCGAAGGGCGCGCCTGAGCTGAGTGACAAAACGCCATTCAGATTCCAGCCTCCGATCACGGCATTCACAACGCGATTGTCGGACGAAAGCGACCCACCCTTGCCGAATGGCAGTTCATACACCCAGGCTGCCGAAAAAATGTGCGGTAGGTCGGTCGCGGCCGGACCTTTGTCGGCTTGCAGGTTATACGGATTTTGAATCGAGCAACCCTCCACACCGTACCAGCCCGTACAGCCTAAATCGAGGCTCTTGGACCAAGTGTAGGAGACGAGGTACGTGAGACCGTGTTGCTGCTTGCCGTTTAACGAAACCTGCAGAGCATTGTAGTTGCTCTTGCCTACGCTGCGGTCATATGCGGTGGGCCCGATGTAGGGGAAGGGGGCGCCGCAGTTCGTTGCAGTTGCACTTGTAGGGTCGAACGGGGTGCAAGACGTGTTGGCGTTTCCGCCCGCCACCATGGCCACGTTGTAGGCACCTCCAATGTCCAGGCGCCTTCCCACCGAGCCGACATAATTCGCTGTGAGCACGGAATTCGAGGTCACTTGTTGCTGCACCCCGACGTTCCACTGGTCGGAGTACGGCCGCTTGAGATAGGGATCGGCGAACCATGTTGATTGCGTGAAGGGCGTCGCACCGGTTACCGGGTTGCCGCTCCCGAGACCGAAAGGATCCTCGGCGGTGCGGTTCGGCGCTCCAGCCTTGACCGAGTTCATATTGCTGGCTCCAAGCTGGTCCAAGCTCGGCCAAGTGCCTTCGTAATTTTGTGCAGTTTGGGTGATCGCTGCCCAATTGTCATAGAACCTTCCATAACCCGCGCGCAGTACGGTCGTGGGCAGCAATTGATAAGCAACTCCGATTCTGGGCTGGATATTGCTCTTGTCGGTGTGGTAGATCGCAGTGCCCCCGAGAGGAGTCACAATCACGTGAGCCGGTAGAGTGCCACCAGGGATGCACGGAGCGGCATTGGTGGTAGCACAATTCGGGGCGTTGCGAGCCAGGATGTAAGTGCCATCGCGGAAGTTCATGTCTCCCACAAAGTTATTACCGTTCTTATTATCTCCGTAGATGGGAATCAAAGTGAGGTCGTACCTCAAGCCCAGATTCACACTCAGCTTGTTAGTCACCTTCCATTGATCCATGGCATAGAATCCATCGACCCATCCGCCGTGTTCAGTCTCGATCACATTGCGACGTCCGGCACTCGTCGGAATTCCTAGAACGAAGGAAGCCAGAGCATTGCCACCTGATAGATCGACGGGGTTGGCCGTATTGGCCGCTGCGAACTGCACATTGGAGTTCAAGTAGAGTGCATTCGCGTTGTTGCTGGCCAGGTTTGCACCGGCTTTGAACGTGTGACGCCCCATTGTCTTCGTGAAATCGCCGCCGTACTCCCAGATATCGGATACCTTTGTGTTGTCGACCTGCGCTGCACCGTGAGCGCTGGGATTAGGATTCCCGATGTAGCCTTGGATTACCACATCGGGGATCATGACGACCCCGTTCCTAAAATTCCCGGCAAAATTTGGCGAGAAGCCAACTTCCGTGCCAAAGGAAGGCGGCGCGTTTTTGAACTGGGAACCCTGGTTGATGTTCACGTCGGTGCGCCCGAAATGGAATTCGGCCAGCGTGCTTCCTGAGAACAAATGGGTGTAGGTAGCAGCCACGTTGTAGCCATTGGTTACCTGGTCGTGCAGGATTCCAACAAAACCGCCTGAACCCGTCACTGGCTGCCGGAAACTGGTGTAACGAGCCCAAACGTAGTCGTGCTGGCTGAACTGGTGGTCGAGACGAACACCACCCTCGTCCTGACGTGTGATCACCTTGGTTGTGTCGAGGCCATTGAAGCTTTGGCCTGTCACATTTGGAGCGGGAAATATCTTCATGGCATAGTTCACCATGCTCTTGTCAAGCATGGTGGACGGAATTTTGTTGCAGGGCGTACCCGCCGCTTGAACGTTGCCGGGTGCCGGCAGTGGGTTTCCGCCGGCGTCGCACATGAACGCTCGCCCGCTGTACGGGTTGTAGATTTGCCCGGCGATTCCAGTCAGGTCGCCGGCGAGTTGAGCGGTAGTCGGCGTGTTGTACTGATTCGACGCTGCGGTGTGATTTCGAAATCCTTCGTAGCTGAGAAAGAAGAATGTTTTCTTTTGATGCTCACCCGGGATTGGAAGTGGACCACCAAACGTCGCACCAAATTGATTCTGCTGGAATCCAGGCTGATTGTTTGGATCCCGTTGCGCGGCCGTTGGAAGGAGCGGATAAATGAGGTTGGCATCCAAAGCCTTGTTCCTCAGAAATTCCCACGCGGACCCATGAAAATGCGAGGTGCCGGATTTTGTAACTACATTGACAACTCCGCCCAGCACGCCGCCAAACGAAGCGTCATCGTTGTGCGATTGAACCTTGAACTCCTGAATGTCGTCGACGATCGGTGGGACGGCATACGTGCTGCCGAACGACCCCTCGTTGTTGACACCGTCCAGCAAAAACAAATTGCTGCGGTTCGATTGCCCGTTCACCGACGGGTAAGAGAACGTGCCAATGGGGTTCGACCACACGCCGCCACTGGTCGCCGAGTTCTGCGACACGTTGACTGTGCTCACCCCTGGTGTCAGATTCAGCAGCTGGGTAAAATTGCGGCCGTTCAAGGGAAGGTCGTTTACCTGTTCCTTCACTACGGCGACGCCCAGTTCCGAAGTCGATGTTTCCAATGTGACCGGATTGTCTTGCACCTCGACGACTTCGTTGACCGCTCCGGCCTTTAGCGTGAAGTCATAGGTGGCGGTTTGGTTCACCAACAGAATGAGGCCCGTCTTCACCGCGGGACCGAAGCCGCTCATGGTTACTTTTAAATCGTAATTCCCCGGTAGCACGTTGGTCATGACGTAAGACCCGACGCTGTTGGTGGACGCTGAGCGATCCAGGCTCGTGTCGCGGTTATGCAACACGACCGTCGCGTCCACGATAACCGCGCCCGCCGAATCACGCACTGTTCCGTTGATGGCTGCCGTCGCCTGGGCCCAGGCGGGCGATGCCGAGAGTGTAAACACCAATGCCGCCGCGAACAACGTCAGCACCACAATCCACCGCTTATACGTGTCGGAAAAAACCTGGCGTGTCATGGTAGATCCTCCTCACACGAGGTCGCGCTCGGGCCTCTGCGGCATCGTGCCGCAGCTTTCAGCGGTCGGTTTGTACTCGATGGACAGCGGGCCCACACAATTTGGTCCGCTAAGAAACCCCACGCTGCACAAGCTTCTAGCATTGCCTCTCAAATGTTGTCAATCAAAAACTTTCATCATTGCGAATGTCGTTTCATCTATTGAAACAATCTGCTAGTGTGTCTAGCAGAATCGTGTTAATGTTCTGCCTATTGAAACAGCATTTCGTTCCAGGGATGCTGCTACCCGGGTCTCGAAACCTCAAGTGGGGCGTGCAGTCGCAGGAGAAATGCAATGCCACGAGTCGCGAAATCAAGCCCGGGTGCAGCGCCTGTCGGGGTAATCTCGAAAGTCTTGCGGATTCTCGAAGCTCTCCAGGGTTCTTCCGGCGGGTTGCCGCTGAAAGCAATCTGCGATCGGACCGGCATACACAAAAGCACGGCGCACCGCTTCCTGAAGCATCTGGAGCACGAACGTTATCTCATCCGCACGGAAGCAGGCGCATACCTGATCGGTCCGCGCCTGTCGCAATTATCGCCACGCGGAAACCAGGAAGCGACGCTGCAGGCAGTGGCCCGGCCAATTCTCTGGGAATTGTGGAAGTCCACTCAGGAGACCGTCAACCTGGCTGTGCTCGATCAGGGCACCGTGCTCTACGTGGATGTTATCGAGAGCCCTCACGAGTTCCGGCTTTCATCGCGTGTCGGCACGCGCCGCTCGGTTCACGTGACGGCGCTGGGCAAGGCACTGGCGGCCTTTCTGCCTGCCGAGCTGCGAGAAAGTATTTTGGGATCGATCGCTTTCCAGCCCGCGACGCCGAGAACCATTGGGAACCTGGTGCAGTTTCGCCAGGAGCTTGAGAAAATTCGGCGGCAGGGATATGCGGTCGACGACGAAGAGGCCGTCCAGGGCGCGCGTTGCGTGAGCGCCCCGATCCTCAACTCCGACGGCGAACCGATTGCTGCCGTAAGTGTCTCCGGACCTGTGACCAGAGTTAGTCCGAATCAGGTCGCTGCTCTTGCGGGAGCGGTTACGTCCGCGGCCCGCGCCATTTCGGTCGCGATGGGGTTTTCACAGCGAGACTCCGATGCTGTAAACCATCGCCGTCCGAAGAGAGTTGCTTCCGTTCGAAGTTAGCCTACGAGAATTTGCCGTG
>DATMQI010000242.1:0-3850 GCA_035567135.1 Terriglobales bacterium | reverse complement strand
GAGGCTGGGGAAAATGGGGAACAGCTGCGCCATCCGGGTAATCTCCAGCATGGACACGATGCGCGGATTCACGCCCGTGAGCACGGTGCGCTGGCCCGACTTGTGTCGCGAAACATAGGCGCTCACCAGTGAGCCGAGCCCGGCGGAATCGATGTAAGGGACGCCGCTGAAGTCCAGGATCATGGTGGGGACGTTTTCGCGGCGAATGGCATTTTGAAAGTCGGGAAGGTTCTCGTTCACGAGAGGCCCTTTGAGGAGGAGCACGCCCTTGCCACCCACGTCGCGGAACGGGCGCTCGACTTCCAGGCGTTCGAAGTCCATACGGAATTGTAGGCTCAGTAGAGTGGTCGGCTCAAATGGTTTGAGCAGGCCGTTGGAAGTATCTCGAAAGCGCAAGACGTGCGCGGAGCGACCGTTTTCTAATTGTCTGGAATGAGACTCTCCCGACGTAATCTGAGTTCCTTACACTGCTCTCTGGCGATCTTTTCGGAGCGAAGGGTTCACCGAAACAGACCGCGCAGCTAGGGATGTTGAGGCTCGAGGGGCCTTGCGCTGCTGTTTGGGACCATCTCCGGCTCCATCAACAGAATTGGAATCATGCCCTCGTTGTTAAAGCGGTCAAGAAAATCGCGCAGCACCAACGGCTTGCCCGCTAGATCCTGCTGATGGCCGTATTCCATTATTAGCCGGTCAGCGAGCAGCTTGCCGGTGATGTAGCAGCTGCCATAGCCCGGCTGGCGCAGGTAAAGCAACTGCTCAAATGCAGTGAGCGAATCGCCGGACTTGGCCCAGCCGCGGGGCGTCCATTCGGCATGGAATCGCCCTGCCTGCTCGAGAGTAAATTCATTGGCCTGCACGTAGAGCGAGGCGAGGCCGCGCGCGGCCCGATTCGCCAGCATGATCCAGACCAGCTCACGAGCCCGTGGATTGTCGTCGTACAGGCCCACGTGCATCATTAACTCTTCGAAGGCGGTGGCAAAGCCTTCCGCGCGGTTGTCCCAGATGTTGGAGAGCAGGGCCTGGCGGCGAATCGGACTTGGGTTCGGCTCGTCCCGCATCCGCCCGAGATCAATCCAGTGATAATCGTGGGAAAGAAGCAGCATCGGCTCGCGGTGTGTGACACGGTCGAAGAACACCCGCTGGTCCTCCGGAATGAAATGGCCGAGTTCTTCCGCGAGCGCCGGCTTAATGTAAGGCTTATCGGGGATGATCTCCTGTTTGATGAGAGAGCCGACGAACTTATCCAGCCGATCATGCGTCATTTTGTCGAACGCGGCGGCATCAGCGGCGGGCTCAAGCGGAGGCAGGTTGCGATTGTGGTGCTCCTCAAGGCGCAAGGCGGACTGCGCGCGCTCCAGCTCGCGGCGTAGCAGAACGACCTCCTCGTCCCAGTTGTAGGGAACGAAGTGCACATTCTGCTGATACCAGGTGTAGTTCTCCTTGCCCAATCCAGATGGCCCGGTCTTGGTGGGCGCCAGCTTCTCCAGCCAGGCAACGAATTCGTCAGTCGCGTTGCGGGCAGCGGTCACGGCGGCGCGCAGCTCCGGGCTGGTTCCGGTTAAATCGGCCTGTTGGTGTTCGGCCAACGTGCGGACGGTGAGCGTGCCAGCTTCGAGCGACTGCAGGAGGTGAGACTGATTGCGAAGCTCCTGCGCGCCATAGACCCAGAGATCGCGCGCATTGCTTGCCTTGAGGTTCTCCTTCGCCTCGGAAAGAAAAGAGGGAATCATGCCGATCTTCGCGGTCAAATCTCTCTGGGCTTCGGCATCCAGGGGGAAGTGATACTTGTAGAGTTCGATTTCGGGATACGGGACAGGACCTTCACGCCAGGGAATATCACTCCGGGATGAAAACACGTTCACATAGAAAGCAGGATCGCGAGCCCAAGGACGAAGCACTCTCAGGTTGAAGTCGAGCCCGTTCATCTCGGCCTTCACCAGCTTGTAGTCGTTCTGCTGTTCAATCGGCCACGATCTGGGATCAATCGCATCCAGCCGCTTACGCCATTGGGGCAGGGCTGCAGCCTTGGCCGCCATCGCGCTCGCGCTGTAGTCGGGGACGTTGTTCTTCATCACCGGATGCTCAAATTCCCGCCATTGCTGAAAGAGCTTCACCAGCGCAGGATAACCATCCTGATTGCCGGCAGCTTGTGCGGAAGAGCCGTGCGCCGCTATCAGGAAGACGGCAGTAATGGCCGTCGCCACGCAGAGTTGGAACCGCATGTTTGACCTGTGAATCCCGCCATCGAGGTGGCTCCTCACTGAGATCTCCTCACTATCGAATTGAACACCCCGGAAGGTAGGCAAGCCTAGCGCGCACCCGGCGATTTACGCAAGGCTTGTGAGGCAAGGACCGCAACAGGGTCGCTTACGAATGCACGCTACATCTCTGGAGACTCGAGCAAAGCGTTTCTGACGCTATCCAGCCACGCAACAGATCCCTCCTCACTGCTCCTCGGAATGGCGTTAGAGACAGCCGACAAGAGAAAGTTCGAGACATTCTTAACGGCCGCGACGGTGGTTGGGTCCTTCCGCTTCGTTTCGGCTGGCGCCTCACTTCGGTCAGGATGACAGGCGAATTAAACTGCCCACGTTTGGATGCCACGCAGAGGCGAGCCAGTGGCCGGGGTATTCACTTTGGGTCGTAGTGACCGAGGTTGCAAATCGGCTCGTGCTTGCAGCCTTCGCACTTGAGATTTGCGAAATCCACAATCCGGCATCCGTGCGCCAGAACATGCAGGAATAGGCGCAGTCTTGTAAACAGCTTCATCTGGCACCCCCGCTGGGAATCATCGGGGCCTTCACCGGAGGTTCTGTGATGGCCTGGGTAAGGTCACGATGATCCATTCATCCTAGCCGCGGAGTCTGGGATCCACTGTGACGCGCATCACGTGTGTTTCTTACCAAGAGCCAGGCTCCATGGCTCGGTTAGGCCGAACACCCAGCGCGTGCTTGAGCGGCGGATCACTGAAGCGAACGCCCTGGATCTGAACCTCTCGCGGTCAGTGCACGAGGCAGATTCCTCGTCGCTGGCGCTTCTCGGAATGACAAGAATGGAAGAAGGATGGGGGTGTGGGCCAGCCGTCTTCCAGCTCACATCTGACGAAGCAAGGGCGCCGCGATCCGCCGGAGTTGACGTGAAATTCCCTTGGTACTGCTCAGCTTGAGATCGTTTTCAGCAGCTTCCGCTAAGCGCGCCCGAATTCCAGGATCGAACTCATCTTTTTCGTCAGCAAGCAGGGGCCCTACCGTGACAAGAGCCGCCCCAATGGCGGCGTCGGTCTCAATTCCAGCTTTTTGGTTGACGAAAGCTCGTGGAATAAAGACTCCAGTCTCAGACAGCAGCGGAGTCACAGAGCGAAGGGCCTCCACTTCTCGACGGAGCTGCTCGATGGCCTCTTCTTTTTCTCGCAGCAATTGCTGGATGTCTCGCATGTTGCCCTCCAGGGGGGATCGCAAGGGGACAACTATGCCTGCCTCACCTTGCATGGCCGACAACGTAGGGATTCTTACACTTGGGAGTAACCTTTAGCGAGACACGAAAGTGCATGTCGGGGGCAGGTGACCCACTTCTGGCAACAGTTCTTGTCCGGGGGGTTGCTCCCTGACGGATCCACGATGGAGAGGTGAGGGAGGTGCTGTTCACACGATCGAAGGCGGCACAATGGAGGGCACTTGGGCAGGGGATTGGAAAAGTAGGATGAAGTCCGTGACGGGCGGACATTGACAATCGGATAGCGCAGGCCGCCTGCCTACCCCACTCAATCGCAGAGTGCGTGTCCAGTCTCATGACATCCTTTACAAAGTGTCCCGGGACATCCTTTACACTCCCGCACTGGTTCCACCGGGCC